>NZ_DBMV01000031.1 GCF_002298975.1 Ralstonia sp. UBA689 | reverse complement strand
ACACGAAATTACTGACAGGCCCTGACCTGCAAGGCTTCACGCGTCGGGATGTTTTGTCCGGTGTTGCGGGATTGGGAGTGAAGGCGTGCCGCGCGGTGCAATTTGCAGCACACGCGGCGCGCGGAGCTTTGCACTCCGCGCTTTGACTGTTGCTGGCGACGCTGTGGGCGCTGTTAGAGCGCCTCGCGGGTCACCAGGAACACTTGGTCTTCGCCCGCGCTGGTCGGCAGCCAGATCAGGTCGAGGTCGGGGAAGGCCGCCTCAACGTTCTCACGCTCGTTGCCGATTTCCACCACCAGCACGCCGTGCGGTTTCAGATGGCGCGGTGCGTCGGCCAGGATGCGGCGCACGATGTCCATGCCGTCGGTGCCGCCGGCCAGGGCCATGCGCGGTTCGGCGCGGTACTCGGGCGGCAATGCCTGCATCGAGGCTTCGTTCACATACGGCGGGTTAGTCAGGATCACGTCGTAGTGGACGCCTGCCGGCAGCGGGGCGTAGAGGTCGCCTTCATGCAGTCGGATGCGATTTTCCAGGCGGTAATCCTCGACGTTGCGATTGGCCACCACCAGTGCGTCCGGCGAGAGATCCACCGCGTCGATCGTCGCGTTGGGCCATTGCAGCGCAGCCAGGATCGCCAGACAGCCGGAGCCGGTGCACAGTTCCAGCACGTCGGTCGGGCCGTCTTCCTGGTCGATCCACGGTTCCAGGCCTTCTTCCAGCAATTCACCGATGAAGCTGCGCGGCACGATCACGCGCTCATCCACGTAGAAGCGCATGCCGTGCATGAACGCCTCGTGCGTGAGGTAGGCGGCGGGCACGCGGTCGACCGTGCGGCGCTCGATCACCTGCAGCACGGCGGCCACTTCCTCGGGCAGCAGGCGTGCGTCCAGGAACGGTTCCAGCGTGTCGATCGGCAGGTGCAGCGTGTGCAGGATCAGGTAGGCGGCTTCGTCGTAGGCATTCTCGCTGCCATGGCCGAAGACGAGGCTGGCGGCGGTGAAGCGCGACACGGCGTAGCGCAGCAGGTCGCGCACCGTGGTGAACGGGTGGGAAGCGGGCAGGGTAGGCGTGGTCATGTTCTTTTTCCGGGGGCTCAACGTTGTTGGGCGGCCAGCAGGTCGACGTAGGCAACGTCGAGCAGGTCGGTCTCGGCAATGCCGAGCGATTGCATCAGTTGGTGGGCGTTTTTTACGCCGTCGTCTTCGGATTGGTCATCGCGCAGCACGACTTCGAGTTCGACAAAATCGCCGAGGTTTTTCACCGCGTCGACATGGATGCGCGTCTGGCCAGCGAGGTAAAGCTGCCGTACTTTGATGACGCGGCCGGCGGTGCCGATGGCGGCGGCCAGCGTATCGCGCAAGGCGTCGGGCGCGGTAGTCGGCACGATGTGGTAGTTCGATACGCGCGGGCCGGCGCTGTTGGCGCGAAAGTAATGGATCAGCTCGCCGCGCTCGGGCGAGAACTGCCGCAGCTTCAGGCGCCCGTTGGCGCAGGCGAAGAACGTGTCGTCCTGATCGATGCGCTCGGGGCCGGAGTCTGCGATGGCGGCGGCGCGCTCAACCAGCGCTGCCACGTCGCGCACACGGGCCTTGATCTCGACGTTGCGGGCCATGCGGGGTGGCCTCAGGCGACGAGGGTTTCCAAGACGCGACGATACACGTTCTTCAGCGGCTCGATGAAGGCCACTTCCACGTGTTCGTCGATCTTGTGGATGCTCGCGTTCGGCGGGCCGAACTCGATCACCTGCGGGCAGATCTTGGCGATGAAGCGGCCGTCCGACGTGCCGCCCGTGGTCGACAGCTCGGTGGTCACGCCGCATTCGGCCTGGATGGCGGAAGATAGCGCTGCCGACAGGTCGCCGCGTTCGGTCAGGAAGGGCTCGCCGCCCAGTGTCCAGTCGAGTGTGTAGTCGAGGCCGTGCGCGTCGAGGATGCCGTGCACGCGCGCCTTCAGCCCGTCCGGCGTGCTGGCCGTCGAAAAGCGGAAGTTGAAGTCGATCGTCACGTGGCCCGGAATGATGTTCGTTGCGCCCGTGCCGCCATGGATGTTCGACATCTGCCACGTGGTCGGCGGGAAGTATTCGTTGCCGTCGTCCCACTTGGCGGCCGCCAGTTCGGCCAGCGCCGGTGCTGCCAGGTGGATCGGGTTCTTGGCCAGGTGCGGATAGGCGATGTGGCCCTGTACGCCGTTGACCGTGAGCTTGCCTGACAGCGAGCCGCGCCGCCCGTTCTTGACCATGTCGCCGAGCGTCGATACCGAAGTCGGCTCGCCGACCACGCAGTAGTCCAGGCGTTCGCCGCGCGCGCGCAGCAGGTCGCACACCTTGACCGTGCCGTCGTGCGCGGGGCCTTCCTCGTCGCTGGTGATGAGGAAGCCGATCGAGCCGGCGTGGTCCGGATGCTTGGTAACGAATTCTTCCGATGCCACCACGAAGCCGGCAATCGACGTCTTCATGTCAGCCGCGCCGCGCCCGTAGAGCTTGCCGTCACGGTGCGTCGGCTCGAACGGGTCGGAGTGCCATTGTTCGAGCGGGCCGGTAGGCACCACGTCGGTGTGGCCTGCGAAGACGAGCAGCTTGCCTTCGGTGCCGGCGCGGCCGCGCTTGACGGCCCACAGGTTGGTCACGCGAAAGTCGTCCGGGCCGCTGACCACGGTTTCGCATTGGAAGCCCGCAGCGGTCAGGCGTTCGATCAGCACGTCCTGGCAGCCCTTGTCTTCGGGCGTGACGGAGCGGCGGCGGATCAGGTCTTCAGTGAGGGCAAGCGTGGGCGACATGTCGGTCACGAGTGATGTTGTTATGCGTTAGAACAGAGTGGCGTATTGGTCGGCCGAAAAACCCACGTTGACGCTCTTGCCGTGCACCAGCACCGGCCGCTTGATCAGCGACGGGTTGGCTTGCATCAGCGCAATGGCGCCGGCTTCGTCTTCCGCGCGGGCCTTGTCGGCGTCGGACAGCGCGCGCCACGTGGTGCCCTTGCGATTGAGCAGCGTGGTGAGCGGCACATGCTTGAGCCAGCCGGCCAGCATGTCGGCGCTCACCCCCTGTTTCTTGAAATCGTGGAAGGTGTAGGCAATGCCGTTCGATTCGAGCCACGTACGGGCTTTCTTCACGGTGTCGCAGTTGGGGATGCCGTGTAGTGTGGTCATGGTGGGGTCAGTGTCGAAGGGCTTGCTGGGCGAAGACGAGGGCAACGACAGCCAGCGCAAAGCCGACGGAAGCCAGCCACGTCATGCGCTTGAGGCGACGCTCCAGCCGCGCGGCTTCGTCGCGCAGGGCATCGATGGTGATGGCGTGCTGCTCGGCCAGCAGCTTGACGGATTCGGCCTGCTGCAGGATCGCCGCTTCCAGCTCGGCGATGCGTGTACTCGGGTCGGTCGCGGCACCTTCTGCGCGGACAGGTTCACTATCGCCGGTGCCGGCTTTCTTGCGGTTCTTGAACTTGTCGATGGTCTTGTTCGCCTGCTCCAGGATGGTGGGCAGCAGAGACAAGACGGTACCGATGGTATTCGGATCAAGACCCATGATGCGTTGGCGCAGCTTTCCAAAACGGGTGCCGGAGGCGTTTGGTTCGGGCATCGCTGCGCTTCAAGTGGTTGGCATGCCCGTGAGACTAACAGGCATGCCCACCGTTCCGGCTTAGTCGGCGCCGCGCAGCAGCTCGTTGATGCCGGTCTTGGCGCGCGTCTGCGCGTCGACCTTCTTGACGATCACGGCGCAGTACAGGCTGTACTTGCCGTCCTTGGACGGCAGGTTGCCCGGCACCACCACCGAGCCGGCCGGCACGCGGCCGTAATGCACTTCACCGGTTTCGCGGTCGTAGATCTTGGTCGATTGGCCCAGGTACACGCCCATCGAGATCACCGAGTTTTCTTCGACGATCACGCCTTCCACCACTTCCGAGCGCGCACCGATGAAGCAGTTGTCTTCGATGATGACCGGGTTGGCCTGCAGCGGCTCCAGCACGCCGCCGATGCCAACGCCACCCGACAGGTGAACGTTCTTGCCGATCTGCGCGCACGAGCCGACGGTGGCCCAGGTGTCGACCATCGTGCCTTCGTCCACGTAGGCGCCGATGTTCACGTACGACGGCATCAGCACGGCGTTCTTGCCGATGAACGAGCCACGGCGTGCCACGGCCGGCGGCACCACGCGGAAACCGCCACGGGCGAAGTCTTCTGCCGTGTAGTTGGCGAACTTGCTCGGCACCTTGTCATAGAACTGCGTGAAGCCGCCGGCGGCCATCGGCGCGTTGTCTTCCAGGCGGAACGACAGCAGCACGGCCTTCTTGATCCACTGATTGACGATCCACTCGCCGTCCTTCTTCTCGGCCACGCGCAGCGCGCCCTGATCGAGCTGGCCGATCACGTTGGCCACAGCATCACGGACATTGGCCGGAGCGGCCTTGGGCGACAGGTTGGCGCGGTCTTCCCACGCTTGTTCGATCAGGGATTGCAGTTGTTGCGTCATGGCGGTGTTGGCTCTAGGAGAGATTCGAAAAAGGGTAAGAGGATCAGCGTTGCTGGCGGGACTCGACGCAGAATTCGACGATCCGGCGTGCGCCTTCCAGGCATTCGTCCACGCCGGCCACCAGCGCGATGCGCACGTAGTCCTGGCCCGGGTTCGTACCATGCGCCTGGCGGGCGAGGTAGCTGCCCGGCAGCACGGCGACGTTCTTGGCAGCGAGCAACTGACGCGCGAATTCGGTGTCCGACAGGCCCGTGCGCTTGACGTTGGCCCACAGGTAGAAGGCCGCGTCGGGCAGGGCCACGTCCAGCACCTCGGCCAGCATCGGCGTGACCTGCTGGAACTTCTTGACGTACTGGGCGCGGTTGTCGCGCACGTGCGTCTCGTCATTCCACGCAGCGATGCTAGCGGATTGCACCGACGGGCTCATCGCGCTGCCGTGATACGTGCGATACAGCAGATACGCCTTCAGCAGCTTGGCGTCGCCCGCCACGAAGCCCGAGCGCATGCCCGGCACGTTGGAGCGCTTGGAGAGGCTGGAGAACATCACCAGCCGATCAAAGCCGCGGCCCAGTTGGTGCGCGGCCTGCAAGGCACCCAGCGGCGGGTTGGCCTCGTCGAAATAGATTTCGGAATAGCACTCGTCCGAGGCGATGACGAAACCGTATTCGTCGGACAGCGCAAAGAGTTGCTTCCAGTCTTCCAGCGTGAGCACGGCGCCGGTCGGGTTGCCGGGGCTGCACACGAAGACGAGCTGCACGTTGCGCCATTCTTCCGGCGTGATGGCGTCGTAGTCGGGCGCGTAGTTGCGTGCCGGATTGCTGTTGGCGAACAGCGGCTGCGCACCGGCCAGCAGGGCCGACCCTTCGTAAATTTGGTAGAACGGGTTCGGGCACAGCACGCGCGCGCCGGGCTTGCTGCCGTCGATGACGGTCTGGGCGAAGGAGAACAGCGCCTCGCGCGAGCCGTTGACCGGGATGACTTCGGCAGCCGGGTCAACCTTCGGCAGGCCGTAGCGCCGCTCCAGCCATGCGGCGATGCACTGTCGCAGTGCATCGGAGCCAATCGTCGTGGGATAATTCGCCAGCCCGCCGAGCGCGGCCGTCAGCGCATCTTTCACCAGAGCCGGCGTGGGGTGCTTGGGCTCGCCGATGCCGAAGCTGATCGGCGTATGCGCCGGGCTGGGCGTCACGTCCTTGACGAGTGCTTTCAGTTTCTCGAACGGATATGGCTGCAGGGTGGACAGGCGCGGATTCACGGTGCTGGGCTGCGATATTGGACGGATCGGATGGGCAAGCAGGGCGCTTGGGCAGAGCCCGAAATTATACGGCCAACGTGGGTTGGCCGCCCCAAGACATTGCTGGATGCGGCGGCTCTCCGCCGCTTTTTGTTGGCCACATGACATCGATTGCTTCCTCGGCGGACACCGCCACCCACCACGAGCCGCAATGGGCCGCTACGTTATTCATTCTGCTGGGCGCCTCGGTGTGGGGGATTTCCTGGTATCCGTACCGCCTGCTTGCCGGCTGGGGGCTGGGCAGCATGCTGGCCTCATCGGTGACAGGCGCGGCGGCGGCCGTGCTGGCTGCCGTGGTGCTGCGCCGTCACTTTCATACGTTCCAGTGGTCGTGGCTGATTCCCGCGCTCGGGCTGGCGGCGGGCGTGACCAACGCCGGCTTCGTCTGGGGCACGGTGCACGGCACGGTGATGCGGGTGCTGCTTTTGTTCTATCTCACCCCGGTGTGGACCGCACTGCTTGCGCGCTTATGGCTGCACGAGCGGCTGGGTTGGCGCGGCGGTGTCTTGCTCGCGTTGGCGCTGTCCGGGGCTGTGCTGATGCTGTGGTCAGGCCAGGCCGGCACGCCGTGGCCTGGATCAGCGGCGGAATGGGCCGGGTTGATTGCCGGGCTGGCGTTTGCGTGCAACAACGTGCTCTCGCGCTTGGCTGGGCAACGGCATCCGGCCATGCGGCCGGAGATGCGCACCGTGGTTGTCTTTACCGGCTGCGCGCTGGTGGGCCTGCCGGCGGCGATTCTGCTGGATGGCGTGCAGGCAGTTCCCGCAGCGTTTGCACAAACCAATGCGTGGATGCTGCTGCTGGGCATGGCGTGCGTGCTGGTCGGCGGCAACGCAATGGTGCAGCGTGGTCTGCAACGGTTGCCGGCTAATCGCGCGGCATTGCTGATGCTGTTTGAGATCGTGGTAGCGGCGGTGTCGTCGGCGCTGCTGACGGCGGAGCGGTTGTCGGCGCAGGAGATGGCGGGGGGTGCCTGCATCATCCTGGCCGGTGCGTTATCGGGGCTGTCGCGCCGCAAGAGGTAGCGTTCGCCTGGGGAGCAAGAACCCATTGAGGAGTGTGCTGATGTTGCTTCGGTCGATTTCCATCGTGCTGGCTGCCATGTTGTCGATGGCCACCGTTTCCATCCATGCCGCGCCTGCCGACGACGGTCCGGTGTATGGCCCCCGGCTGGAGGGCTTCACGTATCCGGCACCGGTCAAGCTCTTCAAGTTCGAATCCCAGGGCAATGCGCTGGAAATGGCGTACCTGGACGTGCCGCCAGTGCAATCCGTGCCGCCGAACGGCCAAGTTGCCGTGTTGCTGCACGGCAAGAACTTCTGCGCCGCCACCTGGGAAGGCACGATCCAGGCGCTGACGGGCGCAGGCTACCGCGTGATTGCGCCCGACCAGATCGGCTTCTGCAAATCGAGCAAGCCGCACGCGTATCAGTATTCGTTCCAGCAACTGGCCAGCAACACGCACGCGCTGCTGGCGTCGCTGGGTATCGAGCGGGCCATCGTCATTGGCCACTCAACGGGCGGCATGCTGGCCACGCGCTACGCGCTGATGTACCCGAACGCGGTGTCGCGGCTGGTGATGATCAACCCGATCGGCCTGGAAGACTGGAAGGCCAAGGGCGTGCCCTCGATGACGGTCGATCAGTGGTTTGCGCGCGAGAAGCAGACCACCGCCGAGCGCATCCGTGCCTATGAGCAGTCCACGTACTACGCCGGCCAATGGCGTGCCGCCTATGAGCCCTGGGTGCAGATGCTGGCCGGTATGTATCGCGGCCCGGGGCGAGATCTCGTGGCGTGGAATTCCGCACTGCTGTACGACATGATTTACACGCAGCCTGTCGTCTACGAGTTTGGCCAAGTGCGCCCGTGGACGCTGCTGCTGATTGGCCAGAAGGACACCACGGCTATCGGCAAGGACATGGCCGCGCCTGAGATGCGCGCCCATCTGGGCAATTACCCAGAACTGGGCCGCGCCACCGTCAAGGCCATTCCGCGCGCAACGCTGGTGGAGTTTCCGGATGCAGGGCATGCGCCACAAATCCAGGATTCTGTTGCGCTGCACAAAGCGGTGCTGGAATGGCTGGCAAGCCCGGATGCCTCGCGTACGCGCCGGCCGGACTGATGCTCGGTGTCCGGAACGTGAAATTGCTTACAAATTCGCAGCAATTTGCCTTCTTGGGTGGCGAATTTCGTTCAAGTTTGTGCCGAATTGATTGGCTGGAGACCGGGTGCCGGATGGTATGATGGCGCCATTCGCGCCCCTGGCGTGCGCCTTGCCATCCCGCGCCATACGGCGCTTGTGTGATGGCAGGAGCGCATGCTCCGGGCGCCCGCTTTATCACTCTTACTGATCCCTTCGAGACGACCTCAACGTGCGCCTCTCCTCGATCAAGCTCGCAGGCTTCAAGTCCTTCGTCGATCCGACCAATTTCCACGTTCCGGGCCAGCTCGTCGGCATCGTCGGCCCGAACGGTTGCGGTAAATCCAACATCATCGATGCCGTGCGCTGGGTGCTCGGCGAATCACGCGCCGCGGAGCTTCGTGGCGAGTCGATGCAGGACGTCATCTTCAACGGCTCCACGCAGCGCAAGCCGGCTGGCCGCGCCAGCGTCGAACTGGTGTTCGACAATGCAGAAGGCCGCGCCGCCGGCCAATGGAGCCAGTACGCTGAAGTGGCCGTCAAGCGCGTCCTGAGCCGCGACGGCACCTCGTCGTACTTCATCAACAATCAGGCGGTGCGTCGCCGCGACATCCAGGACATCTTCCTCGGCACGGGCCTCGGGCCGCGCGCCTACGCCATCATCGGGCAGGGGATGATCTCGCGCATCATCGAGGCCAAGCCCGATGACATGCGCATCTTCCTGGAGGAAGCCGCAGGCGTATCCAAGTACAAGGAGCGCCGCCGCGAAACCGAAAACCGCCTGTCCGACACGCGCGAGAATCTGACCCGCGTGGAAGACATCCTGCGCGAGCTCGGCAACAACCTCGAAAAGCTCGAAGGCCAGGCTGAAGTCGCGCAGCGCTTCCAGACTCTGCAGGCCGACGGCGAAGAGAAGCAACATCTGCTGTGGCTGCTGCGCAAGCGCGAGGCGCAAGGCGAGCAAGAACGCCACCAACGCGCCATCATGCAGGCGCAGGTCGACCTCGAAGCGCAGACCGCCCAGTTGCGCCACATCGAAGCCGAACTCGAAACGATGCGCGCCGCGCATTACGCCTCGTCCGACGCGATGCATGCTGCGCAAGGCGCGCTGTACGAAGCCAACGCCGAAGTCAGCCGCCTAGAAGCCGAGATCCGTTATGTGGTGGAGTCGCGCAACCGCATCCAGCAGCAGATCGCCACGCTGAGCGCACAGCAGGATCAATGGCACACGCAGAGCGATCAGGCCCAGGCGGATCTTGCGACGGCCGAAGAAGAGCTCGCGATGGCCGAAGAGCGTGCCGCGCAGGCCGCCGAGGAAGTCGCGCGCAAGTCCGACGAACTGCCTGGCATGGAAGGGCAATGGCGCGACGCGCAGACGACGCTGAACGACCAGCGCGCTGCCATCCTGCAATCGGAGCAGGCGCTCAAACTTGAAGCTGCGCACCAGCGCAATGCCGATCAGGCCTTGCAGCAACTGGAACAGCGTCGCGAACGTCTGACGCAAGAAGCCAGCGGCCTCGACAAGCCCGACGACGTGCAACTTGAAACGCTGCGCGCCGAACTGGCCGAGCAGGAAGAGGTGCTGGCCGAAGCGCAGGCCGCGCTGGAAGACGCCGAGATGCAACTGCCGCAGGCAGACGAAGCGCGTCGCGCCGCACAGGACCGCGTGCAGTCGGAAGCCGCCGCCATCGCCAATCTCGAAGCCCGTCTTGCCGCGCTCAAGCAACTGCAAGAGAACGTGCAGACCGACGGCAAGGTCCAGCCGTGGCTCGCCAAGCACGGACTGAGCGAGCTGCCGCGCTTTTGGAAGAAGCTGCAGATCGAGCAGGGCTGGGAGCCTGCGCTGGAGGCTGTGCTGCGCGAGAAGCTTTCTGCGCTGGAAGTTTCCAACCTGGACTGGATCAAGGCCTTTGCCGCCGATGCGCCGCCCGCCAAGCTGGCGTTCTACGCGCCGCCGCCGGCCGCACGCCCGGTCGAGGCGCCGGCGGGGCTGCGTTCGCTGATGTCACTGGTGCAGGTGACGGAGCCGGGCATCCGCGCTGTGCTGCAGGACTGGCTGGCCGACGTTTATATCGCGGACGACATGCAGGCTGCGCTTACGGCGCGCCAGACACTGCCCGAGGGCGGCACATTCGTCGTCAAGGCCGGGCATCTGATTGGCCGTTCGTCGGTGCAGTTGTATGCGCCCGACTCCGAGCAGGCCGGCATGCTGGCCCGTGCCCAGGAAATCGAGAACCTGCACAAGCAGGTGCGTGCGCAGATGTTGCTGTCGGACGAAGCCAAGAGCACCGCCGTGCGCGCCGAGGCTGCCTACAGCCAAGCCAGCCAGACGCTCACGCAGGTGCGCGCGCGTGCCGAGCAGGCCACGCGCCGCGTGCACGTGCTGCAGATGGACGTGCTCAAGCTGTCGCAGGCGATGGAACGCTACAACGCCCGCAGCGGCCAGATTGACGGTGAGCTGGATGAGATTCGCGCGCAGATCGAAGAACAGCGCGCTATCCGTGCCGAATCAGAGGCCACGTTCGAGCAGCATGACGCGGCGCTTGCCGATATGCAGGCGCGCTTTGAAGACAACCAGCAGGCGTTCGAGACGCTCGAAGCGCGCCTGGGCGATGCCCGCAACGCGCTGCGTGAACTGGAGCGTGGCGCGCAGGAAGCGCACTTTGCCGAGCGTAATCTGCACAACCGCATCGCGGAGTTGAAGCGCAACATCCAGGTCGCGACCGATCAGGCTCAGCAGATCGTCCTGACGCTGGAAAACGCCCGTGCCGAACTCGAAACCATCAACGAGCAGACTGCCCATACCGGCCTGCAGGATGCGCTGGAACGCCGCGCCGAGAAGGAAGAAAAACTCGGCCTCGCTCGCACCGAGCTGGACGCGTTGTCTGCGCAACTGCGCACCTTCGATGAGCAACGCCTGACCGCCGAGCGTGCCCAGCAGCCGCTGCGCGACCGCATCACCGAATTGCAGTTGAAGGAGCAGGCCGCGCGCCTGAACCAGGAGCAGTTCTCCGAGCAGCTCACCGCCGCCAACGTGGACGAAGCCGCGCTGGCCGAACGCCTGACCGGCGACCTGAAACCGTCGTACCTGCAGGGCGAAGTCACGCGCATCAACAACGCGATCAATGCGCTGGGCCCGGTCAACATGGCCGCGCTGGACGAACTGGCCGCCGCGCGCGAGCGCAAGGGCTTCCTGGATGCACAGTCGGCGGATTTGACTGACGCCATCAACACGCTGGAAGACGCCATCCGCACGATCGACCAGGAAACACGCGCGTTGCTGCAAGGCACGTTCGACCAGGTCAACCACCATTTCGGCGAACTGTTCCCGACGCTGTTCGGCGGCGGCCAGGCCAAGCTGATCATGACCGGCGAAGAGATTCTCGACGCGGGCGTGCAGGTCATGGCGCAGCCGCCGGGCAAGAAGAACTCGACCATCCATTTGCTCTCGGGTGGTGAGAAGGCGCTGACCGCCATCGCGCTGGTGTTTGCGATGTTCCAGTTGAATCCGGCTCCGTTCTGCTTGCTGGATGAGGTGGACGCGCCGCTGGACGACGCTAATACCGAGCGCTACGCCAACATGGTCAAACGCATGTCCGACAAGACCCAATTTGTCTTTATTTCCCATAACAAGATTGCGATGGAAATGGCGCAACAGCTCATCGGTGTGACCATGCAGGAGCAGGGCGTGTCCCGGATCGTGGCGGTGGATATGGATGCCGCCCTGACCATGGCGGAGGCCGCGTAAATGCAAGACAACAACCTGGTCATGGCGCTGCTGGGCGCCGGCGTTGTCTTTGTACTGGTCATCGTCGTTTACAACCAGTGGCAGATCCGCAAGGCGCGCCGGCCCGAGGCCTACAACCCGTTGGCCGACGAAGCCTCGCGCGGCGAAGGCTGGACAGAAACAGAGCGTCACGAGCCGGCTCTGGGTGGTGAGCGCTCCGAGATCGGTCGTGTTGAGCCGCGCCTCGAACCCGGCCTTGCTCCGCAGTCACATGCGACATCCACCGGCAGCGCCGAAACCGAAGCCGGCGTGATCGGCGCCGAACTCACGCCCACCAGCGACGAGGCTGCACGGGAAGCCGCGGAGGCTCAAGAAGCGGAAGAGGCGGGCGAGCCCGCACCCGGTTCGCTGGAGCCGACCACCGGCGTGATCGATCCTCTCATCGACTGCATCGTTCCCCTGCACCCAGAGCGCGAGGTGTCGGGCGATCGCCTGCTGCCGGCGCTGGCCAAGCTGCGCCGCGCGGGCACCAAGCAGATCCACGTGGAAGGCCTGAACCCGGCCGCCAACGCATGGGAAGCCGTCCGTGCCGGCCAGCGCTATCTGGACCTGCAGGTGGCCGTGCAGTTGGCCAACCGCACTGGCCCCTTGAACGCGCTGGAGTTCTCCGAGTTCATCAACGCGATCGACCCGCTGTCGGAAGCGGCCGACGCGGTGCCCGAGCTGCCGGACATGAACGAGACCATCGCCAACGCGCGTGAGCTGGATGCCTTTGCGGCGGAATGCGACGTGCAGTTGGGCGTGAGTGTGATCTCTGACGGCGCGCCGTGGTCGGCAGCCTACGTGCAGACCGTGGCTACGCAGGATGGCCTCGTGCTCTCGCGCGATGGCACGCGCTTCACGCGTTTCCATGCCGGCGCCGATGGCGTGCAGCGCGCGCTGTTCACGCTGCAGTTTGGCGACACCAACTTCCTGCGCGACGATCTGACCGTCAAGGCCGGCCGGCAGATCACGCTGCTGCTGGACGTGCCGCTGGCCGAAGAAGCCGCCAAGCCGTTCAAGCTGGTCTGCGAATACGCCTATACGCTGTCGCAGCGCATGGGCGCGCAGGTGGCGGACGACAACCTGCGTCCGCTGACGGAGCAATCCTTCGTCGCCATCCAGAAGCATCTGCGGGTGCTGTACGACAAGCTCGAATCGCGCGGTATGCCCGCCGGTTCCAGCGCCGCAGTGCGCCTGTTCAGCCACTGACGCGATTCCTCGATTTCCCATGAGCAAGACCGCAGAACCCGCGTCCGGTGCATCCCCCCAGACGCGGGCAGAGTGGCTGCGCGCCACGCTGAACCGCTACGCCCACGAGTACTACGTGCTCGACCTGCCCAGCGTGCCGGACGCCGAATACGACCGGCTGTACCGTGAGTTGGAAGCGCTGGAAGCCAAACACCCCGAGCTGAAAACGCCGGACTCGCCGACGCTGCGGGTGGGCGGGGCGATCCTGCCAGAGTTCGCGCCCGTCAAACACGTGGTGCCGATGCTGTCGATCCGCACCGAGACTGATACGACGCCGGCCGGTGCCCGCGCTTTCGATGCCAGCGTGCGCCGCGAGCTGGGCCTGACCGATGCCGACTCGCCCGTCGAATACGCCGCCGAGCTGAAGTTCGACGGCCTCGCCATCAACCTGCGCTACGAGCGTGGCTACCTCGTGCAGGCCGCCACGCGCGGTGACGGCGAGACCGGCGAAGACGTCACGCAGAACATCCGCACGATCCGCCAGATCCCACTCGGGCTCACCCCGGTGGGCGAGCGCGTGCCCGACGTGCTGGAAGTGCGCGGCGAGGTCTACATGCGTCGTGACGATTTCGAAAAGCTGAATGCCCGGCAGCGCGAGCGCGGCGAGAAGACCTTCGTCAACCCACGCAACACCGCCGCGGGTGCCGTGCGCCAGCTCGACCCTAAGATAGCCGCTGAGCGCCCGCTGTCGTTCTTCGCGTATGGCCTCGGCGAGGTGGTCGGCTGGAGGCGCATGCCCGACACGCATTCCGCCAT
This sequence comes from Ralstonia sp. UBA689, assembly GCF_002298975.1. Lineage (GTDB taxonomy): Bacteria > Pseudomonadota > Gammaproteobacteria > Burkholderiales > Burkholderiaceae > Ralstonia. Next base: position 133,717 of record NZ_DBMV01000031.1, on the reverse strand, counting down.
GCTTGATGCGCTGCAGGTGTTTGGCTTTCCGGTCAGCAAGGAGCGCGCAACCGTGCGGGGCGGCGATGGACTCGTTGAATTCCACGCCGGCATCGGCGCCAAGCGCGACCGCCTGCCGTTCGACATCGACGGCGTGGTCTACAAGGTCAATTCACTCGAATTGCAACGCGAACTGGGCTTCCGCACGCGAGAGCCGCGCTGGGCAGTGGCGCACAAGTATCCGGCGCAGGAAGCGCTGACCACGGTCGAGGCGATCGACGTGCAGGTTGGCCGTACCGGCGCCATCACGCCGGTGGCGCGGCTCGTGCCGGTGTTCGTCGGCGGCGTGACAGTCACCAATGCGACGCTGCACAACGAAGACGAAGTCCGTCGCAAGGACGTGCGCGTGGGCGACACCGTGATCGTGCGCCGCGCGGGAGACGTGATCCCCGAGGTGGTCAGTGTTGTGCTTGAGCGCCGCCCGATGATGGAGAAGCCCGGCCGCGATCTCTTCAGCGCGGAGCAGGTGCCGGAGCATGGGCCATACAAGCTGCCGAAGACCTGCCCGGTATGCGGCTCGCACGTCGTGCGCGAAGAGGGCGAGGCGGTGGCACGCTGCTCCGGAGGGCTGTTCTGCTCGGCGCAGCGCAAGGAGGCGATCCGCCATTTTGCCGGCCGCCGCATGATGGACATCGATGGCCTGGGCGAGCGCTACATCGACAACCTCGTCGAACTGGAGTACGTGCACGGCATCGCTGACCTGTACAAACTCAAGCTCGACGACTTTCTCGAAATGAAGCGCCGCGCCGACGAGCGCGACGGCGTGACACCTGAGACGGTCGCCGCCGGCAAGATCGCCACCAAGTGGGCGGAGAACCTGCTCGATGGCATCCAGGCCAGCAAGACGCCGCCGCTGGCGCGCTTCCTGTTTGCGCTGGGCATCCGCCACGTGGGGGAATCGACCGCCAAGACGCTGGCCGACTGGCTGGGCAGCCTTGCGGTTATTCGCCGGGCGCCGGCGCCGCTGCTGCTGGCGCTGCCCGATGTGGGCGCGATCGTGGCCGAAGCCATTGCCGACTTCTTTGCCGAGCCGAAGAACCAGCAGGCGCTGGACGCGTTGCTCCAAGCCGGCGTGCGCCCGCAGGGCGAGCATGCACCCAACACCAAATTGCGCGAGATGCTGGAGCCTGCGGCGCTGTACGCCACGCTCGGCGTGCCCAAGCTGACGGCCACGCGCGCCAGGCAACTGGCCGTGGCGGTGCCGACGCTCGCGCAACTGGCCACAGCGGACGCCGCGCAACTGGCTGGGTTGCCGGCCGATGTGTCCGCTGCGCTGCTCGAATGGCTGGGCGCCCATGACCACCGTGCGCAACTGGCACAACTTGATGCGCTGCGCGACGAGCTGCTCGCTGCCATGCCGGCCGAGGCTGCTGAAGAGGGCGTGCTTGCCGGCAAGACCGTCGTGCTGACCGGCACGCTGCCCAGCCTCACGCGCGACGAGGCTAAGGCGATGTTGGAAGCGGCGGGCGCCAAGGTTTCCGGCTCCGTGTCAAAGAAGACCGACTACGTGGTTGCCGGTGAAGAGGCCGGCAGCAAGCTCGCCAAAGCGGAGGAGCTTGGCGTGAAGGTTCTGAACGAAGCGGGTATGCTCGCGCTGTTACAGAGCTAGTCAGGAGGGTGTGGCGTGATTCGAGACATTCTGAAGATGGGCGACAGCCGCCTGCTGCGTGTGGCCAAACGCGTCGAGCGCTTCAATACGCCCGAGCTGACTGCCCTGATCGAAGACATGTTCGACACGATGGATGCCGCGCGCGGCGCCGGCCTGGCCGCTCCGCAGATCGGCGTGGACCTGCAGGTCGTGATCTTCGGGTTCGATCGCAACGAGCGCTATCCCGACGCGCCGGCGGTGCCCAAGACGGTGCTCATCAACCCGACCATCGAACCGCTCTCCGATGAGATGGAGGACGGGTGGGAGGGCTGCCTCTCGGTGCCCGGCTTGCGCGGCGTGGTGCCGCGCTACACGCGCCTGCGCTATACCGGCTTTGATCAGCACGGCCACGCCATCGACCGCATTGCCGAGGGCTTCCATGCGCGCGTCGTGCAGCATGAGTGCGATCACCTGCAGGGCGTGCTGTATCCCATGCGCGTGAAGGACTTTGCCCGCTTCGGGTTTACCGAAGTCCTCTTCCCAGAACTGCCCGCCAACCACGACGACTGATTGCGGGCATCGCGGCGAGCGGGGCGCTCCACCCGTCTGAGCGGGTGGACGCGGTGTCATCCACCACGGAGACGATATGAAGCGCGATGTGTCGACAAGCTGGCGGCGGCTGGCGCTTGGGCTGGCCTTGATGACCGTACTGGGGTTGGCGGCATGCGCAGGGCCGCAGAAACCGGAAGCGGCAACCACCACTACTCCGCCTGCTGTCGCGAAGCCTCAAGGGCCGGCCTGGCAGCGCGTGCATCTCGTGCATGGGAGTGATGCTGCAGGCGCCTACGACTTCCCGGTCTATGCCAACCATCGGCTGGACAGCGACCTGAGAGGCATCCGCGAGGTGGTTTTCGTACAGCACGGCCTGCAACGCAACGGTAATGACTACTACGCTGCCGGTGCCGATCTGCTCAAGGCCAGCGGCCGCAATCCGGACGAGATCCTGCTTGTTGCCCCGAATTTTCCGGGCACGCCGGACGCCGGCAAGGGATTCGACGGCATGCCGGTTTGGTCGGTCGACGGCTGGACCGGCGGCTTCAACGCCACCAACGCGCCGTACACGGGCTTGAGTTCGCTGCAGGTGCTCGACGACCTGATCGCCTACGTCACCGATCCGGCGCGCGCGCCCAATGTCAAGCGCGTGACGGTGGCCGGCCACTCGGGCGGCGGTCAGATCGTGCAGCGCTACGCCGTGCTCAATAACGTGGACGAAGGTATCCGCAAGCGCGGCATTGACCTGCGTTACGTCATCGCCAATCCGTCGTCGTATCTGTACTTCACGCCGGAACGCCCGCGCGGCAGGGGCTTCGCACTGTATGGCATCAATGTGTGCCCCGATTACGACCACTACAAATACGGCATGATCGACATCGTCCCGTATGCAGCGGGCACGAATGGCAAGACGCTCTTCAAGCGCTACGCACAGCGCCAGGTGACTTACCTGGTCGGCACGTACGACAACGATCCGAACCACCGCGTGCTCGACAAACTGTGCGGTGCCGAGGCCGAAGGCCCGACACGGCTGGATCGCGCACGCAACTACTGGCGCTACGAGCGCCACTTGGCTGGCCCGCGCAAGCGCATCAACCACCAGGCGCACGAAGTGATCGGCGTGGGGCACGACCAGGCGCGGATGTTCGGTTCGCGCTGCGGTGCGCAGGCCGTGTTTGGCATGCCGGCGTCGGCCAACACCACAGGTGCGGCCTGCCGGCCGCCGCAGCTTTGATGCGCTTTCGCTGCCCAGCCCCGCAGGCATAAAAAGCCGGTCAGCGCGATGTGCGTTGACCGGTTTTTCGTTTGGACTGGCGTTGCGTCAGAACTTCTCGAACGGCCCCAGAAAGCGCCACTGACCGACCGGCAGGTCGCCTAGCACGATGCGGCCCATGCGGATGCGCTTGAGGCCCACGACCTCCAGGCCCACCTGTTCGCACATGCGGCGGATCTGGCGTTTCTTGCCTTCGCGCAGCACGAAGCGCAATTGCTCCTCGTTCTGCCAGCTCACCTTCGCGTGCTTGAGTTCCTCGCCATCGAGCGACAGGCCGAAGCGCAGCTTCTCCAGCAGTTCTTCTGGGAAGACCTTGGAGATGTCGTGCTCAACCCGGCCTTGCGGCGAATCCCACACCACGCGTACGAGGTACTCCTTCTCGACCGTCGAATCCTCGCCGATCAGGTGGCGCGCCACGCGGCCATCCTGCGTCAGCACCAACAGGCCGGTGGAGTCGATATCGAGCCGGCCGGCCGGTGCCAACGCTTTGCGCTGCCACGGCGCGAAGCGCTTGCGCGTGGGGTCTTCCGCCCATTGGTTTTCCGGCACAAACAGCGCGGCGGCGGGCTGGTAGCCGTCTTCCGCCTGCCCTGACACATAGCCGACCGGCTTGTGCAGCAGTACAGTCACGCGTTCACCCTGCTCGGAGCGGGCGGCCTGATGGATCTCAATGATCGCGTCCGGCCGCACGCGCGAGCCCAGTTCGGTGACGGGTTCACCGTCCACCAGCACCCAGCCGCGCGGGATCCACTCATCGGCCTCGCGGCGCGAGCACAGGCCCAGCTCGGACATGCGCTTGGACAAGCGAACGAGCCCGCTCGATTCGGCTTGCTGCGTTTGGCGCGGCGCCTGCTCTTCGGCGCGGCGCGGTGCGCGCTCCTCGCGTTCAGCGCGTTGCGGACGCGCCGAGCGATCTTCGAAGCGACGCGGTGGCCGGTCGTTGTCGAAGCGACGCGGGGCGCGGTCATCCCCATAGCGACGCGGTGGCCGTTGCTCGTCGTCGAATCGACGGGGTGGGCGCTGGTCATCGCTGTAGCGACGTGGCGGGCGCTCGTCGTCAAGGCGACGCGGGGGACGTTGATCGTCGCCATACCGGCGAGGCGGGCGCTGGTCGCTATCCCGACGCTGAGCGCGCTGGTCGTCGCCGTAGCGGCGCGGGCGCTCTTCATCGAAGCGCCGAGGCGGTCGCCGATCGTCTCCAGACCTGCGCGGCGGGCGCTCGTCGTCAAAGCGGCGTGGCGGGCGATCTTCGAAACGGCGCGGTGGGCGTTCGTCGTCGAAGCGCCGGGGCGGTCGCCGATCGTCGCCGGACCTGCGTGGCGGGCGTTCGTCGTCAAAGCGGCGTGGCGGGCGATCTTCGAAACGGCGCGGCGGGCGCTCGTCGTCGAAGCGCCGGGGCGGTCGCTGATCGTCGCCGGACCTGCGTGGCGGGCGTTCGTCATCAAAGCGGCGCGGTGGGCGATCTTCGAAACGGCGCGGTGGGCGCTCGTCGTCGAATCGCCGGGGTGGTCGTTGATCGTCGCCAAACCTGCGCGGCGGGCGTTCGTCGTCGAAACGGCGTGGAGGACGATCTTCGTCGAAACGGCGCGGCGGACGGTCTTCAAAGCGCCGCGGGGCGCGCTGGTCGTCGCCGAACTTGCGCGGTGGGCGGTCACCCTGCATGCGGCGCGGTTTGGATTCGCGCGGCGGCTGACCGTCGTCATCGCGGCGTGGTGATCGCGGTTGTGTCGGCTTCTTGCCCGCGCCTTCCGCCGGGTTGGGGCGGCGTTGCGAGGGGCGCAGCGGCTGACGGTCACGGTTCAGGTCGGACGAGCGGAGTGGCTTGCCGGTGGATTTCACCGGGTTGCCCGTGTCGTCGCGGCGCACGCCGAGCGTGCTGCGTTTGCCCGGCCGGGTGGCGCGCTGGGTCGGGTCGCTGGCGCGACGCTTATCGTCGTCGCCCGGGAAGTCGTCGGAATCCGTAGTCATGAATCAAAACCGGTAAGGCTGGCGCTCAGATGGCGAGCGCATCGAGCAGCTCGCTTTCGAGTGCGAGCTGCAGTTTGGTGTCCTGGGTCAGGCGCGTGCCGTCGACCAGGAAAATGTCTTCCACGCGTTCGCCGAGCGTGTTGATGCGCGCGGTGTGCACCGATACGCGATGATGCGCGAGCACGCGGGCGATGGCATACAACAGGCCAGTGCGATCGGTGGCCGAGATGGACAGCAGGTAATACTGGCCGCGTTCATCAGGGCGCAGATCAACGCGCGGCTTGATTGGAAAACTGCGCGACTGGCGTGAGATGCGCCCGCGCGGCGGCTCGGGCAGGGCGGTCTCCAGCGCGATCTGCTCGGCCAGTTCATGCTCGACCAGCGTGATGATGTCGCGGTAGTGGCCGGGCTCCACCAGCCCGGTGCCGGGGTCGGCCACCTGGAAGGTGTCGAGCGCGTAGCCGTGCTTGGTGGTGTGGATCTTGGCGTCGAGAATCGTCAACCCCTTGCGCTCGAAGTAGCCGCAGATGCGCGCGAAGAGGTCTGGCCGGTCGGGGGAGTACACCGCCACCTGCAGCCCAACGCCGGCGGGCGAGATGCGCGCTCGCACGATTGGGATGGTGGTGTCGACGCGGTTGTAGAAGTGCCGCGTGAACCAGGCGATGTCGCGTGCGTCGTGACGCAGGAAAACGCCTACGTCGAGCTGTTTCCACAGTGCTTCGTGCGCGGTGTCGTCCAGGGCGGCCAGGCGCAGCAGGGCGCGTGCCTCCTCCTTGCGGCCTTCGAGCACGGCATGCGGGTCGGTGGTGGCGCCGCCCAGCACGCGCAGCGTCATTCGATACAGGTCTTCCAGCAGCTTGCCTTTCCAGGCATTCCACACCTTTGGGCTGGTGCCACGGATGTCGGCTACCGTCAGCAGATACAGCGCGGTCAGGCGTCGCTCGCTGCCGACCACGTCGGCAAACTGGCGGATGACCTCGGGGTCGCCCAGATCCTGCTTCTGCGCGACCTGGCTCATGGTCAGATGGTGCTCAACCAACCAGACGATCAGGTCGGCGTCTTCCTTGGCAATGCCGTGCTCCTTGCAGAAGCGCCGCGCATCGGACATGCCGAGCACGGAGTGATCGCCGCCGCGTCCCTTGGCGATGTCGTGGAACAGCGCCGCGACGGTCAGCCCCCACGGCTTGTCGAAATTCGCCATCAACTGGCTGCAGAACGGGAACTCGTGCGTGTGCTCGACGATGGCGAAGCGTCGGATGTTGCGCACCACCATCAGGATGTGCTGATCCACGGTGTAGACGTGGAACAGGTCATGCTGCATTTGCCCGACGATACGCCGGAAGTTGATCAGGTAGCGCCCCAGCACGCTGGTCTGGTTCATCAGCCGCAACGCGTGCGTGATGCCCTGCGGCTGTTGCAGGATCGACAGGAACAGTGCGCGGTTGGCGGGGTCGCCGCGCCATTTGGCGTCCATCAGCGTACGGGCGTTGTAGAGCGCGCGCAAGGTGCTGGCCGCCAGGCCCTTGACGCCGCGCGTCTGCTCGTACAGCAGGAAGGTCTCCAGGATGGCCGTCGGCTCGCGCTGGTACAGGTCGGGGTCGGCAATCTCCAGCATGCCTTGCCGCTCGACAAAGCGTTCATTGATCTTGCGCGTGATGCCCAGTTCGGTCGGGAACAGGCGCGCCTCGATGTTCTGCAGCACCACGGTGTTGAGCTGCGTGACCGCCTTGGCCGCCCAGTAGTAGCGGCGCATGAGCTGCTCGCTGGCGCGCTTGGCGGTGGTGGGGCGGTAACCGAAGGCTTCGGCCAGTTGCGTCTGCAGATCGAAGACGAGCACGTCCTGACGACGCCCGGCCAGCAGATGCAGGCGTGCGCGGATGGTCTTGAGCAGGCGCTCGTTACTGTTCAGCTCCTGCGCTTCGCGGCGCGTGAGCAGTCCATTGCCCAGCAGCTCATTCCAGCTCGAACCGAAACCTGCCGCGCGCGTCATCCATAGAATCACCTGCAGATCGCGCAGGCCGCCTGGGCTTTCCTTGCAGTTGGGTTCAAGCGAGTAGGGCGTGTCCTGGTATTTGGCATGCCGCTGGCGCATTTCCAGCAGCTTGGACTGGAAGAAGTCAGCCGCATCCAGATGACCTTGGTAGTACGTCTCGAAGGTGCGGTACAGGCCCTCGTCGCCGGTCAGCAGGCGCGCCTCCAGCAGCGACGTGCGCACCGTCACGTCCTGCTTCGCCTCGCTGATGCACTCGTCCACCGTGCGCACCGAGGAGCCGATGTCCAGGCCCATGTCCCAGCAGCGGCCGATGAAGGCTTCCAGGCGGGTTTCGAGTGTTTTATCGGCGGCGTGCGGCAGCAGCAGCAGGATGTCGACGTCGGAATGCGGGAACAGCTCGCCGCGCCCGTAACCGCCGACTGCGATCAACGCGCAGTCGGCGGGCATCTGCTCGTCCTGCCAGAGTTGCGCCAGCGCGCGATCCACCGCGCGGGCCAGCCGGGTGACCAGTTGTTGCACGTTGGCATGCTGGTCGAACTGCGCGAACAGGTGCGCGCGCTCGGCCTTCAGGGTGTCACGTGCAGAAACTTCGGGGTTGGCGGCGGCAGCGGTGTGCATGAATGGAGCGTGAATGAAACAGCGACCGGAACGGTCCGGTCGCTGCAAGCGTTGGGCCGGACGCTGCCGCTGCGGCGCCCTTGGGCGACACGTCGCCCGCCAGGATCAGGCCGTGGCCGGCGCGCCTTCGCGCACGAATTCAGGCGCCGGCGGTGTCAGCGCCGACACCGTCAGGACTTCGTAGCCAGTTTCCGTCACCAGGAGGGTGTGCTCCCACTGGGCCGACAGGCTGCGATCGCGCGTCTTGACGGTCCACTGGTCGGGCATGGTGCGGATATCGCGCTTGCCCGCGTTGATCATCGGTTCGATCGTGAAGATCATGCCGGCCTTGAGCTCCATGCCGGTGCCCGGGCGGCCGTAATGCAGGATCTGCGGGTCCTCGTGGAATTTCTTGCCGATGCCGTGACCGCAGTATTCGCGCACCACGCTGTAGCCGGAGGCCTCGGCGTGCTGCTGGATCACGTGGCCAATGTCGCCCAGGCGCGCGCCGGGACGCACCGCGGCGATGCCCTTCCACATGCACTCAAACGTCACCTGCGTCAGGCGTTTGGCCAGAATCGAGCCCTCGCCGACGATGAAGGTGCGGCTGGTATCGCCGTAATAGCCTTCCTTGGTGATGACGGTGATGTCCAGGTTGACGATGTCGCCGTTCTTGAGCGCCTTGTCGCCGGGAATGCCGTGGCAAATCACGTCGTTGACCGACGTGCAGACCGATGCGGGGAAGGGCGGGTAACCCGGCGGCGCATAGTTGAGCGGCGCGGGCACGGTGCCTTGCACGTCACGCATATAGGCGTGGCACAGCTCGTTCAGTTTGCCCGTGGTCATGCCCGGCTTCACGAACGGTGTGATGTAATCCAGGACTTCAGACGCAAGCCGGCAGGCCACGCGCATGTGCGCAATGTCTTCGGCGGTGTGGAGGGTGACGGCCATGCTGTGACTCTTTCTGCACGCAAGCGCACGAAGCGCCGCGTCGTTGCTAAAGAATGAATTATCGCACCAAAGCGACCCGGACGGGGATGTCGGGCGTCCGGCGCTGGCATCGGGCCGGACGCGCCCGGCGCTTGGAAGGTCTTGAGTCGATTGGGTTTTTGCCGCTATAATCGCTGGCTAAGCAGTTGCCGGCCGTGTGGCTGGCGGCGCTTGAAATCGCGAGCCGCTTCACCGCGGGTGTTCCTCGTATCGCATGCGAGGGATGTCTGAGGCGGCTTCAGACCTAACCCGACTGGAGAATTTCATGTCCGTGACCATGCGCGAAATGCTGGAAGCCGGTGTCCACTTTGGCCACCAGACCCGCTTCTGGAACCCCAAGATGGCCCCCTTCATCTTCGGCCATCGCAACAAGATTCACATCATCAACCTGGAAAAGACGCTGCCGATGTACCTGGACGCACTGAAGTATGTGCGCCAACTGGCAGCCAACCGGGGCACCATCCTGTTCGTCGGCACGAAGCGCCAATCGCGTGAGATCCTGGCTGAGGAAGCCGCTCGCGCCGGTATGCCGTACGTCGACAGCCGCTGGCTGGGCGGCATGCTGACCAACTTCAAGACGGTCAAGACCTCGATCAAGCGCCTGAAGGACATGGAAACCGCCAAGGAAGCCGGCGCGCTGGAGACCATGAGCAAGAAGGAAGCGCTGATGTTCGAGCGCGAGATGGACAAGCTGCAGAAGTCCATCGGCGGCATCAAGGACATGGGCGGCATTCCGGATGCCATCTTCGTGGTGGACGTCGGTTACCACAAGATCGCCGTGACCGAAGCTGCCAAGCTGGGCATTCCGGTGATCGGCGTGGTTGATACGAACCACTCGCCGGAAGGCATCGATTACGTCATTCCGGGCAATGACGATTCGAGCAAGGCTGTCGCACTGTATGTGCGCGGCGTGGCTGACGCGATCCTGGAAGGCCGCGCCAACGCGGTCCAGGAAGTGGTCGAGGCAGCTCGCGGCGGCGACGACTTCGTCGAAGTCCAAGAAGGCTAAAACACAAGAAGACGCGTGCCCGCCGCATTGCCGCGCGGGACACGCGTCAGGCCGTATCGGTGCATCGCTGCTGCACTGCACCGAAGCGAAAGGCCAGACAGGGGCGCGTAACAAACGCCCCTTTTTTTTGAAATTTGTCATGCGGATGTCCCGCGCGCGTCGTATTTCGTGGGGCGGCCGGATGAAAACCGGACGACAGGCCGGCGCGAAGCGAAGACGGATCCGCGCGCGACCGGACGACGATCTGAAACAAGGAGCATGAGAATGGCGGCAATTACCGCAAGCATGGTGGCAGAACTGCGCGCGAAGACCGACGCGCCGATGATGGAATGCAAGAAGGCTCTGACCGAAGCCGAAGGCAACCTGGAAAAGGCCGAAGAGATCCTGCGCGTGAAACTGGGCAACAAGGCTGGCAAGGCCGCTGCCCGCATTACCGCTGAAGGCGTGATCGCTTCCTTCATCGACGGCGCCACCGGCGCCCTGGTCGAAGTGAATTGCGAAACCGATTTCGTGTCGAAGAACGATGATTTCCTCGCCTTCGCCAACGACATCGCCAAGCTGGTCGCTACGCAAAACCCGGCTGACGTGGCAGCCCTGTCGGCCCTGTCGATCGGCGACGAAACGGTGGAAGCCGTGCGCACCCGACTGATCGGCAAGATCGGCGAGAACATGACGATTCGCCGCTTCAAGCGTTTCGAGGGTACCAAGCTGGCTTCGTACCTGCACGGCACCCGCATCGGCGTGATGGTGGCATTCGAGGGTGACGAAGTGGCCGCCAAGGACGTGGCGATGCACGCTGCGGCCATGAAGCCGGTGTCGCTGTCGGCTGATGAAGTGCCGGCCGAGCTGATCGCGAAGGAGCGCAGCATTGCCGAGCAGAAGGCTGCCGAATCGGGCAAGCCGGCCGAAATCGTTGCCAAGATGGTGGAAGGCAGCGTGCAGAAGTACCTGAAGGAAGTCTCGCTGCTGAACCAGTCGTTCGTGAAGAACGACAAGCAGACCGTCGAGCAGATGCTCAAGGCTGCCAACACGACCGTGAAGGGCTTCACGCTGTACGTCGTGGGCGAGGGCATCGAGAAGAAGCAGGACGACTTCGCTGCTGAAGTGGCAGCCCAGGTGGCTGCCGCCAAGCAACAGGCGTAATGCTGCATCGATTGTTTCCGATGGCGCGGCAATCGGCTCTCCGGCGCACGCCGGCAGAGCAACTTTTCGCCATCGGCGCGATCGTATAATGCTGAACAAACAGGGCACCGCAAGGTGCCCTGTTTGCAGGTGCAGCCTGCTTGCGCGGGCGTCGGCCGGCTGTCACGCCCGGACGGCTTCCGCGCAAGAAGGTTGCGGGATGAGCGAAGCCGCCGCTTCGCCTGTCGCAGCCGTCATTTCCCCCTTTCCTGTTGCCCGTACCAGGAATCGTCACGAGGATATCCATGCCTGCCTATAAGCGCGTTCTACTCAAACTTTCCGGCGAAGCCCTGATGGGCGACGATGCCTTCGGCATCAATCGCAGCACCATCGAAGGGATGGTCAATGACATTGCCGAAATCGTGAGGCTGGGCGTGCAGGTTGCAGTGGTGATCGGCGGTGGCAACATCTTCCGCGGCGTCGCGGGCGGTGCGGCCGGCATGGACCGCGCCACCGCAGACTACATGGGCATGCTGGCCACGATGATGAACGCATTGGCCCTGCAAGATGCCATGCGCCACGCCAACCTCGAAGGCCGCGTACAGTCGGCGCTGCGTCTGGACCAAGTTGTGGAGCCGTACATCCGCCCGCGCGCGATTCGCCAACTGGAAGAGGGCAAGATCGTCATCTTCGCGGCCGGCACCGGCAACCCGTTTTTCACCACTGACACGGCCGCCGCGTTGCGCGGCTCGGAAATTGGCGCTGAGATCGTGCTCAAGGCCACCAAAGTCGACGGTGTCTATACCGCCGATCCGAAGAAGGACCCGAGCGCCACCCGCTATACCACCATCACCTTCGACGAGGCCATCTCGCGCAACCTGCAGGTGATGGATGCGACCGCCTTCGCGCTGTGCCGCGACCAGAAGCTGCCGATCAAGGTGTTCTCGATCCAGAAGCCGGGCGCACTCAAGCGCGTGATCCTGGGGGAAGACGAGGGCACGCTGGTGCACGTCTGAGGACGGCGCGCACACTGTCTTTGCAGACCGCTGAGCCGACGCAAATGGCGTTGGTGAGCGGCTTCCATGTAAAATCGCCTATTGTCTTTTTGGTCCTGCCGGTGCTTGGTGCAATGTCTTGGGCGCACATCCGGCAAGGCCGCCGTTATCGTTCGGAGGAAGTATGAGCGTCGCCGATGTCAAGAAGAATACCGAGCAGAAAATGCAGAAGTCGATCGAGGCTCTCAAGACGGATTTGGCCAAGATCCGCACTGGGCGCGCCCACACCGGCCTGCTCGATCACGTGCAGGTCGACTACTACGGCTCGATGGTGCCGATCAGCCAAGTCGCCAATGTGACCTTGGTGGACGCACGCACGATCGGCGTGCAACCGTGGGAAAAGAAGATGGTGCAAGTCGTGGAGAAGGCCATCCGAGAAGCGGATCTGGGTCTGAACCCCGCCACCATGGGTGACATCATCCGCGTTCCGACGCCTCCGCTGACCGAAGAACGCCGCAAGGAGTTGACCAAGGTCGTCAAGGGCGAAGGCGAAGATGCCAAGGTCGCTGTGCGCAACCTGCGCCGCGATGCGAACGAACAGCTCAAAAAAATGGTCAAGGACAAGGCCATCTCGGAAGACGACGAGCGTCGCGGCGGTGACGAGGTCCAGAAGTTGACCGACAAGTTCGTCGCCGAGATCGACAAGCTGGTCGCCGAGAAAGACAAGGAAATCATGACGGTTTAAGGCCGTCTCCTGCGGCCGGTGCATGGTGTGCCGGCTGCGGGAAGCCCGATTCATGCATATCAGTTCCACTCTGGCGGTGCCTGACACCGCCGATACGCCGCGCCACATCGCCATCATCATGGACGGCAACGGCCGCTGGGCCACCGAGCGGCATCTGCCGCGCGTGGCTGGGCATAGCCGCGGCCTTGACGCCGTGCGTGCGACGGTCGAGGCGGCGGCGCGCCGCGGCGTCGGCTACCTGACGCTGTTCGCCTTCAGCTCCGAGAACTGGCGCCGCCCGGCCGAGGAAGTCTCCTTCCTCATGAAGCTGTTCATGACGGCGCTGCGCCGCGAGGTGGGCAAGCTGCACGAGAACGGCATCCGCCTGCGCGTGGTCGGCGACTTGGCAGCCTTCAGCCCGCGCATCCAGTTGCTCATTCGTGAGGCCGAGGCCAAGACCGCCGCCAACACCGGCCTGACCGTCACCATTGCCGCCAATTACGGCGGCCGCTGGGACATTCTGCAGGCCATGCGCGCCCTGGTGACTGCGCAACCGGGCATCGCCCCTGAGGCGATTACCGAAGAGGCACTGGCCCCACATATGGCGCTGGCCTATGCGCCGGAGCCGGACCTGTTCATCCGTACCGGCGGCGAGCAGCGGATCAGCAACTTCCTGCTGTGGCAACTCGCGTATTCCGAGCTGTACTTCACCGATCGCTATTGGCCCGACTTCGACGCGGCTGAACTCGATCGTGCCTTCGCCTGGTATCGCAACCGCGAGCGTCGCTTTGGCCGTACCAGCGCACAGCTCGATCCCGATGTTCCCCCTGCGCTATCCGCCGGAGCCTGACACATGCTGCTGACTCGCGTTATTACCGCTGTCTGCCTGCTGATTGTCATCCTGCCCATTCTGTTCTTCGCGCCACCCGCCGGCCTGGCCGGGCTGGTGATGGTGTTTGCCGCGCTCGCTGCCTGGGAATGGGGTCGCCTAGTGCGCTTGCCTGGCTGGTGGGGGCCGGTGCTGTATGCCGTCGTGGTCGTCATGCTGACAATCGCGTGGCACGACATTCCGGCGCGTGGCGACGTTCGCCCGCTGTTCTACCTTGCAGTGGCGGCGTGGGCCGTGGCCTGGGTGCTGCTGGCTGGTGGCGTGCGAGAGTTGCGCGGCGGCCGCCAGGTGGTGTTTACGCTGCTGGGCTGGGTGATCCTGCCGGCGTTCGTGCATGCGGTCAGCGCACTGCGTGCTGAGGGGATTGCATTCCTGTTGTCCGTGGCAGTGCTCGTATGGGCGGCGGACGTGGGCGCGTATTTCGTCGGCAAGGCGATCGGCCATCGCAAGCTGGCGCCGACCATCAGTCCTGGCAAGTCTTGGGAAGGTGCGATCGGTGGCGCGGTGTTGGTGACGGTGATTGCCACCGTAGCCGGCGTTACGCACTGGTTTGCCCCGACGTGGTTTTCTCGCGCATTCGATCAGCACGGCGCGGTCGTCGCCTTGGCGCTGACTATTCTGCTGGTGGCTGCAAGCGTTGGCGGCGATCTGTTTGAATCCCTGCTCAAGCGTCAGGTCGGCATGAAGGACAGCAGTCGCCTGCTGCCTGGCCACGGTGGCGTGCTTGACCGCATTGATGCGCTGCTGCCGGTGTTTCCGCTGGCCGCGCTGCTGATTTCCTAAGGCGTCTGACGAACATGATGCGCTTGACCGTTCTTGGCGCCACCGGCTCCATCGGCGACAGCACACTCGACGTGGTGCGCCGACATCCTGACAAGTACCGCATATTTGCACTGACCGCCAACGCGCAGGCTGACAAGCTGGCCGCGCTGTGCCGCGAGTTCCGCCCGCAGATGGCGGTGCTCGGCTCCGCGGCCGCAGCCGATACGTTGCGCGAGTTGCTTGGCACCGATGCCGCCGGTATCGACATCCGCTTTGGCGCCGAAGCGCTGGAAGAGGCGGCTGCCCATTCCGATTGCGACGCAGTGATGGCGGCGATCGTCGGTGCGGCTGGCCTGCGCCCGACGCTGGCCGCGGTGCGAGCGGGCAAGCGCGTACTGCTGGCCAACAAGGAAGCTTTGGTGATGTCCGGCGCGCTGTTCATGGATGCCGTGCATCAGCATGGCGCAACCGTGTTGCCGATCGACAGCGAGCACAACGCCATCTTCCAGTGTCTGCCGCAGCAGGCCCCGCAGTTCGGGCGAGGCGTGTCGCGCATCATCCTGACGGCCTCGGGCGGGCCGTTTCGCACGCGCGCTGTCGACACCCTCGCCGATGTCACACCCGACCAAGCCTGCGCCCACCCGAACTGGGTCATGGGGCGCAAGATCTCGGTCGACTCCGCCACCATGATGAACAAGGGGCTGGAGGTGATCGAGGCGTTCTGGCTGTTCGGCGTGCCAGTCGAAAGCCTTGAGGTGTTGATTCACCCGCAGAGCGTGATTCATTCGATGGTCGGTTACGACGATGGCTCGGTGCTGGCGCAGCTCGGCAACCCCGACATGCGTACGCCGATTGCCTACGGACTGGCCTATCCAGAACGCATCGAGGCGGGCGTCCCGCTGCTGGACCTTGCCGCCACCGGCACGCTGACTTTCGAGGCGCCGGACCTGCACCGCTTCCCATGCCTGGCGCTGGCATTTGATGCGCTGCGCGCCGGTGGCACGGCACCTGCTGTGCTGAATGCAGCCAACGAAGTGGCGGTCGAGGCATTTTTGCGGCGCCGCATCCGGTTTACGGATATTGCCGCTGTGGTAGGCGATACGCTGGCGCGTGCGTCTATCGTGCAGGCGGATTCGCTCGACACGGTCTTTGCTGCCGATGCGCAGGCGCGCAGCCAAGCCAAGCGCTATATCGCGACGGTGTGCGCGCATCTGCCCGCTGCGTGACAAGTGGTCCGTCAGCGCAAGCAGGTAACATAATGCGCTCACGCGTGCCGGGCCCGTGCGCGCCCATCAGTGAATCCGGAGAAGGTTCTTGCAGACCGTTTTAGCGTTTGTCTTTGCGATCGCGGTACTGATCGTCATTCATGAACTGGGACACTACAGCGTCGCGCGCCTGTGCGGCGTGAAGGTGCTGCGGTTCTCCGTCGGCTTCGGCAAGGTGCTGTTTCGCTATGTCGGCCGTGGTTCGGATCGCACCGAATGGACGATCTGCGCGGTCCCCCTGGGCGGTTACGTCAAGATGCTGGGTGAGGACTCGCGAGACCCTGAGAAGGACCCGCCCATCCTGCCGGAAGAGCTGCCGCGTACCTTTGACCACCAGCCCGTCTACAAGCGATTTGCCATCGTGGCTGCTGGTCCCATCGCCAACTTTCTGCTGGCGATCGTTCTGTATGCCGTGCTGGCGTGGGTTGGGGCGGTCGAGCCGCTGCCTATCCTCGGGGCGCCGCCGCCGGGCAGTGTTGCCGCCCAGGCGGATCTGCGCGCGAAGGACCGCGTCGTCGCCATTGGCACCGAGAACGAGGCTCCTAGCCCCGTACGGAGTTGGAGCGACGTCCGTATGCGCCTGTATGCCGCCGGCATAGGCGGGCATGATGCCCTGGTGCAGGTGCGCGGCACCGACGGGGTTGAGCGCTCAGTTCGCCTGCACGGCTTGCCGAGCGCGGCCCGTACGCCCCAGGCCGACGTGATCGACCAGATCGGCCTGCGCCTGCTTGGCGGTCCGGTCACCATTGTCGATGTCCTGCGCGGCAGTGCGGCGGAACGTGGCGGGTTGCGCGCCGGCGACCAGATCGTCCGCTTCGCGGGACAGTCCGCCGACCAGGCGACGGATCTCATCCGCTGGATTCGCGCCATGCCGGAGCAGAACGCCTCGATCGACATCCTGCGCAACGGCGAGCCAATGACGCTGCCCGTTCGCCCAGATGCCGAGGTCGATCCCAAGAACCCGAACGGGCCGAAAATCGGCAAGCTGGGTGCGCAACTCCATCAGAAGGTGGAAACGACGCTTATCCGCGACGAGCCGAGTGCCGCATTGGCGCATGCGGTGCGCGAAGTCTGGCAAACCTCGGTGCTGTCGTTGGAGGTGCTGGGCAAGATGATCGTGGGGCAGGCTTCGCTGCAGAACCTGAGCGGTCCGATCACGGTGGCCGACTTCGCGGGCAAGGCGGCAAGCCTTGGCTGGCAGACGTTTGTGGGCTTTCTTGCGTTGATCAGCGTCAGCCTTGGCGTGCTGAACTTGTTGCCCGTTCCGGTATTGGATGGGGGGCATTTGCTGTATTATTGCGTGGAATTTTTGACAGGCAGACCCGTGCCGGAATCCTGGCAAGCGGTCCTTCAAAAGATCGGCGTCGCCTGCATCCTGCTTCTCACTTCGCTCGCCTTGTATAACGATCTGAGTCGGCTGTTCCTGACTCGGGGCTAGATGTGTCGCAAGCCTCATCGTTTTGCCTGGCATGAGCGGGCAACCCAGGGTTTTGAAAACACTCGGAAGTGGATTCCAACTGGATCCAATTAGGGGATTAGATTGATCAGACAACATCGCTTCCCGCTCAGCGTGCTGGCGGCCTCCGTGCTGACCGTGACTACCGGTCAGGCTCATGCAGTGGAGCCGTTCGTCGTCAAGGACATTCGCGTGGAGGGGGTGCAGCGCGTCGAGCCGGGCACCGTGTTCGGCTATCTGCCCGTGAAGGTGGGTGAGACCTTCACCGACGATAAGGGCGCCGAATCGATCCGCGCGCTCTACAACACCGGCTTCTTCAAGGACGTGCAGATTCGCGCCGAAGGCAACGTGCTGGTGGTGCGCGTGGAAGAGCGTCCGGCCATCTCGCAGCTTGAGTTCATCGGCTTCAAGGAGTTCGACAAGGAAGCTCTGCGTCGCACGCTGCGCGGCGTGGGCGTGGCCGAAGCCCGCTACTACGACAAGTCGCTGATCGACCGCGCCGAGCAGGAAATCAAGCGCCAGTATGTCTCGCGCGGCTACTACGCAGCCGACGTGTCGACCACCGTCACGCCGGTCGACGCAAATCGCGTGTCGATCACCTTCACCGTGGACGAAGGGCCGACGGCCAAGATTCGCCAGATCAACATCGTCGGCAACAAGGCCTTCAAGGAAGGCGACCTGCGCGACGAGATGCAATTGTCCACGCCCAACTGGCTGTCGTGGTACACCAAGAACGATCTGTACTCCAAGCAGAAGCTCACGGCCGACCTGGAAGCGCTGCGCTCGTTTTACCTGGACCGCGGCTACCTGGAGTTCGCCATCGAGTCGACCCAGGTTTCCATCACGCCGGACAAGAAGGATATCTACCTGACGCTGAACATCCACGAGGGTGAGCAGTACAAGGTATCGGACATCAAGCTGACCGGCGAGCTGCTCGGCAAGCAGGCCGAGATGGAGAAGCTCATCAAGCTCAAGCAGGGCGATGTGTTCTCGTCGGCCAAGCTGTCGGCTACCACCAAGGCGATCACCGACTTGCTCGGTACGTACGGCTACGCCTTCGCCACCATCAATCCGCAGCCGCAGATCGACCAGAAGAACCGCGTGGTCGCACTCACGCTGGTGGTCGACCCGGGCCGCCGCGTCTATGTGCGTCGCGTCAATGTGGTCGGCAACAGCAAGACGCGCGATGAGGTCGTGCGCCGCGAGATGCGCCAGATGGAGGCCTCGTGGTTCGATGGCGAGAAGCTGCAGCTCTCTCAGAATCGTATCAATCGCACGGGTTACTTCACCGACGCGAACATCACCACCGAAGACGTTCCGGGCACGTCCGACCAGGTGGATGTGAACGTTAACGTGACTGAAAAGCCGACGGGCCAGATCAACCTGGGCGTGGGTTTCTCGTCGACCGACAAGCTGGTGCTGTCGGCCGGTATTCGCCAGGACAACGTGTTCGGTTCCGGTACCAGCGTGGGCCTGGACGTGAACACGTCCAAGGCGAACCGCACGATCGCCGTCACGCAGTACGATCCGTACTTCACGACCGATGGCATCAGCCGCTCGACCGAGCTGTACTACCGCACGTATCGTCCGCTGTATTACACGGGTGACCAGGACTATCGCGTTGTGCAAGAGGGCGGCAACCTCAAGTTTGGCGTGCCGTTCTCGGAAACCGACACCGTGTTCTTCGGCCTGGGCTACGAGCGCACGACGATCGACGTGACGAGCAACACCCCACTGGCGTACCAGAACTGGGTCGCCAAGAACGGCCGTATTACCAACAGCTTCCCGCTTACCGTCGGCTGGTCCAAGGACCAGCGTGACAGCGCCCTGGTCCCAACACGTGGCCGCTATCAGCAGGCTAATTTGGAAGTTGGTGCTCCTGGCGGCATCACGTACTACCGCGCGTATTACCAGCACCAGTGGTTCTACCCGGTGTCGAAATCGTTCACACTGGCGTTCAACAACGAAATCGGCTACGGCCACGGCTACGGCGGCAAGGACTTCCCGATCTTCAAGAACTACTACGCCGGCGGTATCGGCTCGGTGCGCGGGTACGAGACCAGCACGCTGGGCCCGCGCGACGCGAACGGCGTGGCCATCGGTGGTGCCAGCAAGTTCGTCGGTAACGTGGAATTCATCTTCCCGCTGCCGGGCTCGGGCGTGGATCGCACTGTGCGCCTGTTCACGTTCTTCGACTACGGTAACGTGTTTGCCGAAGGTCAGCCGTTCAAGGTTGGCGATATGCGCTATTCCACCGGTTTCGGCCTGTCGTGGCTGTCGCCGATTGGTCCGCTGAAGATCAGCATGGGCTTCCCCATCAAGAGGAAGGCCGAAGACCAGACCCAACGCTTCCAGTTCCAGATCGGGACCGCATTCTAATGACTGCATTCATCATGAAATCCACGCGCATCACGTTGTCCCGCTTGGGCGTGTCTGTTGCTTTTGCCGCGCTTGCCGCCGCCAGCTTTGTGCTGCCGGCCGCCGCGCAGGAAGCTCGCATCGCCGCCGTCAATTCCGAGCGCATTCTGCGCGATTCGCAGCCGGCCAAGGCTGCGCAGGCCAAGCTCGAAGCTGAGTTCGCCAAGCGCGATCGCGAGTTGCAAGACCTGGCGGCCAAGCTCAAGAGCATGTCCGATAAGCTGGACAAGGACTCGGCCGTGCTGGCCGATGCCGACCGCACGCGTCGTCAGCGCGAGCTGTCCGACCTGGATCGCGACTTCCAGCGCAAGCAGCGCGAGTTCCGTGAAGACCTGAACCAGCGTCGCAATGAGGAGTTGGCCCAGGTGCTTGAGCGCGCTAACCGCGTGATTCGTCAGATTGCCGAGCAACGCAAGTACGATCTGATCGTGCAGGAAGCTGTGTACGTGAACCCGCGCATCGACATCACGGACGATGTGCTCAAGCAACTGAATGGCTCGCAATCGGCGAAATGAGGTTGTTCCAATGTCGTTTTCGCTTGGTGAACTTGCCGCGTTGCTCGGCGCGACCGTCCAGGGTGACGCAGGCCTGATCGTCAAGTCGATCGCGCCACTGGACCAGGCCGGCGCGGATCAACTCGCTTTCCTTTCCAATCCGCTGTATCTCAATCAGGCCGTGAGCTCTGGCGCGGGTGCGATCATCGTGTCGCCTCGCGATCTGGAGACGCTCGCGGCCCAAGGACATGCCGCTGGCCGCAATTGGCTCGTGGCGGCCAACCCCTATGCCGCATTTGCCCGCGTTGCCCAGCGTTTCGTCGCGCTGGCGGGGCGGCCTGTGGTGCCGGGCATCCACCCGAGCGTCAGCGTGGGAGCGGGCGCCATCGTGCCGGCCTCGTGCTCGATCGGCCCGAATGTGACCATCGAAGCGGGCGCGGTACTAGGCGAGCGTGTCCGCATCGCCGGCAACAGCTTCATCGGGGCAGACGCTCGCATTGGCGACGACACGCTGCTCTACGCTAACGTTTCGATCTACCACGGCTGCGTGGTCGGTGCGCGCTGCATTCTGCACAGCGGTGTGGTGATCGGTGCCGACGGCTTTGGCTTCGCACCTGACTTCGGCCCGCAGGGCGGTGAGTGGGTGAAGATTCCGCAGACCGGCCGGGCCGTGATCGGCGACGACGTGGAGATTGGCGCCAACACCGCCATCGATCGTGGCGCCATGGCTGACACGGTGGTCGAGCAGGGTTGCAAGATCGACAACCAGGTGCAGATCGCGCACAACGTGCATGTCGGTGCGTACACCGTCATCGCAGGCTGCGCGGCCATCTCGGGCAGCACGAAGATCGGGCGTTACTGCATCATCGGCGGGGCGGCCAATTTTGCTGGCCACCTGACGATTGCGGATCGTGTGACCGTGTCGGGCGGTACGTCCATCACCAAATCCATCACCAAACCCGGTGGTCACTTCACGAGCGTCTTCCCATTCATGCCGCACGGCGATTGGGAACGTAACGCGGCCATCGTCCGAGGCCTGACGCGCATGCGCGAACGGTTGCAACAACTGGAACAGCAGGTCAAAGACCTGCGAAAAGAATCATGACTGAAGCATCTAACGCGACGACGAGCCTCGTCAGCGATTTCAACATCAAGAAGATCCTCGACCTGCTGCCGCATCGCTACCCGATGCTGCTGGTCGATCGCGTGGTCGAGTTTGAATCGGGCAAGCGCATCAAGGCCATCAAGAACGTGACGTTCAACGAGCCGTTCTTCAACGGCCACTTCCCGGGGCATCCGGTAATGCCGGGCGTGTTGATTCTCGAAGCGCTGGCGCAGACCGCCGCGCTGCTGACGTTCGGCGAGCCCGACCACGAGCGCAACGACAACGATCTCTACCTGTTCACGGCCATTGACGCAGCACGTTTCAAGCAACAGGTCGTGCCTGGCGATCAACTCTGCCTGCACGCGGAGGTGCTGCGCGGCAAGCGTGGCTTCTGGAAGTTCAAGGTCTTCGCCATGGTGGAAGACAAACTGGCCGCCGAGGCCGAAATCATGTGTGCGATCGTCAAGGACGAGCCGAAGGGTGCTGCATGAGCACGAGCAAGATCCATCCGACAGCGCAGATCGACCCGAAGGCCGAACTGGATTCGAGCGTCGAGATTGGTGCCTTTACGGTTGTCGGGCCGAATGTGCGCATTGGTGCGGGCACGCGCATCGGCCACCATACAGTGGTCGAGGGCTACACCACGCTGGGCCGTGACAACAGCATCGGCCACTTCGCGTCTGTGGGCGGCCGCCCGCAGGACATGAAGTACCGCGACGAGCCGACGCAGCTTATCGTCGGCGATCGCAACACGATCCGCGAATTCACCACGATCCATACCGGCACCGCGCAGGATGCCGGTGTCACGTCCATTGGCGATGACAACTGGATCATGGCCTACGTGCACATCGCGCACGACTGCCGCGTGGGCAATCACACGGTGTTTTCGAGCAACGCGCAGATTGCCGGCCACGTGGAGGTGGGCGACTGGGCCATTCTCGGCGGCATGTCGGGCGTGCACCAGTTCGTGCGCATCGGCGCGCATGCGATGCTGGGCGGTGCCTCGGCGCTGGTGCAGGACGTGCCGCCTTTCGTGATCGCCGCGAGCGACAAGGGCGGCAACAAGGCCGCGCCGCATGGCATCAATGTCGAAGGCCTGCGTCGCCGCGGCTTTACGGCCGAACAGATCGCCGGCCTGCGCCAGGCGTACAAGCTGCTCTACAAGAGCGACCTGAGCTTCGATCAGGCCAAGGCCGAGATTGCTGCGCAGATCGCGCAGACTGACGATGTACCGACGCGCGAAGTGCTGACCGCGTTTGCTGATTTCATCGCCGCCACCAAGCGCGGCATCGTGCGTTGACCGAGCCGGCCCAGGCCGCCATCTTGGCGCGCCGCATCGGTATGGTGGCCGGCGAAGCGTCCGGCGACCTGCTGGCTTCACTGCTGCTCAAGGGGCTGCGCGCGCAACTGCCGGCCGACATTGCCTACAACGGCATCGGCGGTGCGCGCATGGCAGAGCAGGGCTTCCAGTCGAGCTGGCCGATGCATAAGTTGTCGGTCAACGGTTATGTGGAAGTGCTCGGCCAACTCCGCGAGATCCTGACCATCCGCAAGGAACTCAAGCAGGATCTGCTGGCCAATCCGCCGATGGCTTTCATCGGCGTCGATGCGCCGGACTTCAACTTCAATGTCGAGATCGCCATGCGGCAGGCGGGTGTGCCGGTGGTGCACTTCGTCAGCCCGTCGATCTGGGCGTGGCGTGCGGGGCGCATCAAGACGATTGCCCGAGCGGTCGACCATATCCTCTGCCTGTTCCCGTTCGAGCCGGAGATTTACGCCAAGGCGGGTATCCCCGCCACGTACGTCGGCCATCCACTGGCGGACGTGATTCCGCTGGTGCCGGACGTGGAGGGCGCACGTACGCGCCTGGGGCTGCCGCTGGGAAGCAAGGTCGTCGCGGTGCTGCCGGGTAGCCGCAACTCCGAGGTGAAGCACCTCGGGCCGACGCTGTTTGCCGCCATGGCGCGCATGCAGGCGGTCGAGCCGGACATTGCCTTCGTGCTGCCAGCGGCCAGTGCGACGCTGCGCGAGCGCGTCGATGCCTTGCGTGCCGAGCATCCGGGCCTGCACCTGTGGGTAGTCGACGGCCAGTCGCACGCGGCCATGGAAGCGGCCGACGTGATCCTCCTCGCCAGCGGCACGGCCACGCTGGAGGCGGCGCTGTACAAGAAGCCGATGGTCATCACCTATAAGGTGCCCTGGCTGACCGCGCAGATCATGAAGCGCAAGGGCTATTTGCCATATGTGGGGCTGCCGAATATCCTGTCTGGCCGCTTTGTCGTGCCCGAACTGCTGCAGGACGACGCCACGCCTGAGGCGCTCGCACGTGAGACGCTGCTGCAGTTGAGCGACCACGCCAACGCCACCTTCCTGCGCGAACACTTCACGCAGATGCATCTGACGCTCAAGCAGAACATGGCGGAGATCGGTGCGAAGGTCGTGGTTGATCTGCTGCGCAGCCGCAATCGGCTCTGAGCCGGCTTTAAGCCCATGGCTTCCCGCAAACCCAATCCGGATCAGCTTGGTCTGCTGCTGTCACAAGAGCCTGCCGGCAAGCGCGCGCGCCGCATCCTTTGCGGCGTCGATGAGGCTGGGCGTGGACCGCTGGCCGGTCCGGTGACGGCTGGCGCCGTGATCCTCAACCCGCGCAAGCCGATCGCTGGTCTGGCCGATTCCAAGGTCCTCACGGCCAGGAAGCGCGAAGCGCTGTACGACGAGATCATCGAGAAGGCGCTCGCCTGGCACGTGGCCGAAGCCACCGTCGAGGAGATCGATCGCATCAATATCCTGCACGCGACAATGCTCGCCATGCAACGCGCTGTGCAAGGCGTGGCCGCACAAGGCACGCTGCCCGATCTCGTACAGGTGGACGGCAATCGCTGCCCGCAGATAGCCTTTGCCGTGGAGGCCATCGTCAAGGGCGATGCGCTGGTGCCGGCCATCTCGGCCGCGTCCATTCTGGCCAAAGTCACGCGCGATCGGCAGTTGGTCGCGCTGCACGCCGAGTTTCCGCAGTACGGTTTCGATGTGCATGCGGGTTACGGTACGCCCCAGCACCTGGCCGCTATCGAAGCGCACGGCGTTACGCCGCATCATCGCCGCTCGTTTGCGCCGGTGCGTCGCGCGCTTGAAGGGCAGACCGAGCGAACGGCCACGACGGCCGGCGCCAACTCCGCCTGGGACGACTGATTTCCATGAAGCACATCACCTCTCGCGACAACGCGGTATTCAAGCACCTGAAGGCTCTGTCGGGCTCGACACAACAGCGCCGGCGCGCGGGGCAATCCGTGCTCGACGGCGTCCATCTGGTCGCGGCCTATCTGGATGCGGGGCATACGCCGGCGCAGATTCTTGTCTCCGAGCGCCATCTCTCACATCCGGAGGTGACGCCGCTGCTCGATCGCATCGATCCGCAGACCATCATCCTGTTGGCCGACAACCTGTTCGCCCAGCTCACCACGGTGGTCAACGGCATCGACCTGATCGCCCTGATCGATACGCCGGAAGGGCACCTGCCGCACGTGATCGATACCGATTGCGTGATCCTCGATGGCATCCAGGACGCCGGTAACGTTGGCTCCATCCTGCGCTGCGCGGCGGCGGCGGGCGTTCGTGATGTCTTCATGACGACGGGGTGCGCGTTTGCATGGTCGGCCAAGACGCTGCGCGCTGCGATGGGTGCGCATTTTCACCTGAATATCGTCGAGCACTGCACGTTCGAGAGCGTGCGCGCACGCCTGCAGGTGCCGCTGCTGGCCACGTCGTCGCATGCCAAGCAGGCCGTTTTCGATGTGCCGCTGCGTGCGCCCGTCGGTTGGGTGTTCGGCAATGAGGGGGCAGGCGTGTCGGAGGCGTGGTTGTCTGCGGTGACTACGCCCGTGGTAATTCCGCAGCCGGGCGGCATGGAGTCGCTCAACGTGGCAGCAGCGGCAGCCATCTGCCTATTCGAGGCCGTGCGCCAGCGGCGTACCAGCTAACCTCGTTTTCCAGTCGACTAACGGTCACATGGCGTTTTCAAACGCCAGAAAAGTCCCGCATTGACTTTGCCATTGAGTAATGGAACATTGCGCGAGGCGCCATTGAGTGCCCCCGATAACCAGACTCAAGGAGACCGGCGATGCCGAACCCCGTCCTGGCGCGCGTCAATGTCGACGAACTCGCGCAGTTTCGTGAAATCCAGCAGCTTGCCTACCAATGCGTCGAAGCTGTCGGCGGGATGCTGCGCCCGGGCATGACCGAGAAGGACGCGGCCAAGCTTTTGACCGAATGGCTGGGCGACCGCGGTGTGCATGACTGGCTGCACAAGCCGTTCGCCTGGTTTGGCGACCGCACGGCGTTCCAGGGCTTTTCGGGCCTGACGCACATGGCCGGCTTCAACATGGCGTTCTTCCCATCGTCGCGGCGGCTGGAGGAGAACATGCCGGTCATCCTTGACGTGGCGCCGGTACGCAACGGCGTGATCGCCGACGTCGGCTATGCCACGTGCCTCGGCCACAACGCCATTCTTGAGCAACTGCTGGACGACCTGATGGTGCATCGCGAGTTGATCGTGCGCCTGATTCGCGAGCGCCGTCCGATGGCCGAGGTCGCCCGCGCGGTGGATCAGCTTTGCATGAAGCAGGGCGTGGAGCCGCGCCACAAGGCGTATCCGTTCAAGGTGTTGGCGCATCGCGTGGCCAAGTTGGAAAACCCTTCCAAGCCGCGCTTCGTGGCCCGCTTCGGGTTGAACGCCACGCGCAATCTCATCCTCGACCAGGTGCGCAACGGCAAGCAGGAGGGGTGGTCGCCGTTGTGGTCGATCGATCGCCGTTCCGAGCACGCGCCAGTGCCCGGCTTGTGGGCCGTCGAGCCGCACCTCGGCTTTCGCGGCGTGGGCGCCAAGTTTGAGGAGCTGCTCGTCATCACCGAAGACGATGCCTACTGGCTTGATGACGACCTGCCGCACGTGCGCCGCTGGCAGCAACGCCAGCACGCGCAGCAGCGCGCTGCCTGACCTGTCTGGAGGTTCGGATGAAAACCCTTTCCGAAGAGGCCCCGCTGGCACTGTTCGAGCCGGCTGCCGCATTTCCGCGCGCCGAGCGGACGGTGCAATCCGGCGACGTGACGCTGGCTGTCAAAACGTGGGGCGATCCGGCGCGGCCGACGGTCGTGCTCGTCCATGGCTATCCCGATAACAGCGAGGTCTGGCATGAGATGGCGCCGCTGCTCGCTTGTGACTACTTCGTCATCGCTTACGACGTACGCGGTGCGGGGCAATCGAGCGCGCCCAAGGGCATGCGCCACTACAGCTTCGCGCGACTGACCGATGACTTCGTCGCCGTGGTCGATGCGCTGAGCCCGACCAAACCCGTCCACTTGATCGCCCACGACTGGGGCTCGATCCAGTCATGGGAGTTCGTGACGGAGGCGCGCCTGCGCGGGCGCATCGCGTCGTACACGTCATGCTCTGGGCCGTGTCTCGATCACGTGGGGTATTGGATGCGTGCTCGGCTGCTGCGGCCGACGCCGTTGTCGCTGGGCAAGATGCTGGGGCAGCTTGTGCGCTCGTGGTACGTGTTGCTGTTTCACCTGCCGATCGTGCCAGAGTTGAGTTGGCGCCTGTGGCTGGGGCGCGCCTGGCCGCGCGTGCTGCAGCGCGTGGAGAAAACCACCATCGTGCCGCGCATCACGCAGACGGACGATGGTATACACGGCGTCTCGCTGTACCGCGCAAACTTCATGCGCAGCCTGTTTGCGCCGCGCAAGCGCTATGCACACGCGCCAGTGCAGGTGATCGTGCCGACGCTGGACAAGTACGTCAGCCCGGCGTTGTCGGAAGACCTGTCGCGCTGGGTGCCGAACTATTGGCGGCGGGAGGTTGTGGCGCGGCATTGGCTGCCCGTCACACACGCTGAGCGCATGGCCGAGATGGCGCGCGAGTTGATTGAGCATGCGGAAGGGAGGCCAGAATCCGAAGAGTTGCAGCGCGCCCGCCAGCGAGGCGAACGTAAGCCGCTGACCGGCAAGCTGGCTGTCATCACCGGCGCAGGCAGCGGCATCGGGCGTTGCGCGGCGCTGGAGTTTGCCGAGCAGGGCGCATCCATCGTCGCAGTCGATATCCGCGCGGAAGACGCCGAGCGCACCGCCACGCTGGTCCGCCTGACAGGTGGCAAGGCCTGGGCACGCACCGCCGACGTTGGCAACGCGGAGCAGATGGAAGCGTTGGCCGACTGGGTCGGCAGGGCGTTGGGCGGCGCCGATATCGTCGTCAACAATGCCGGCATCGGCATGGCTGGCGGCATTGTCGACACCTCCGAGCGCGATTGGCAACGCATCCTGCACGTGAATGTGTGGGGCGTGATCCATGGCGCGCGATTGTTTGCCAAGCAGATGGTGGCACGCGGGCAGGGTGGGCACATCCTGAACACCGCCTCGGCCGCTGCCTTTGCGCCGTCGCGCGACCTGGCGGCCTACGCGACCACCAAGGCTGCCGTGCTGATGCTCTCGGAATGCATGCGCGGCGAGCTGGCCGGGCAGGGCATCGGCGTGACTGCCATCTGCCCGGGCTTTGCCGAGACCGGGATCATGGCGTCCACCGTTTATGCCGGCACGACAGAGGCACAGCAGGCCCAGTTGCGCCAGCGCGCGACCAAGCTCTACCAGTTGCGAGGCCTCAAGCCCGAGACCGTGGCGAAAGCCATGCTGCGCGCGGTGCTGCGCAACAGGCCGGTGGTGACGATCGGCATTGAGGCCCATTCGTCGCGCTTCATCTCACGCTACGCGCAGTGGCTCAGCCGGCTGATCGCGCGCGTGAGCATGGCAGGCCACTGAGGGGGGGCCGCGTCCCCCGCACATGAGAACAAAAGGAGACCCCCCATGACCGCACCCGACTATTTCATCAAGGCCCGCCACGTCCGCTTCGACTGGAAGGACACGCCCATCCAATGGATTCCCGGCGATCCGTCCAGCACGCACATCATCAACATCCTGAACCTGCTGTTTCCGGCGGGTGAGCTATGGTTCTGCCGCGTCTACAACAAGGCGCTCCCGCAGATCACCGACCCGAAGCTGCGCGCCGATGCGGAGGGCTTCCTGCGCCAGGAGGCAGTCCACTCGCGCTCACACGGCGGGGTGCTCACGCATTACTACAAGGACCACGGCATCGACACCCAGCCCTTCACCAAGCGGCTGGACTGGCTGTTCTCCAAGGTGCTCGGCGAGCAGCCGCTCGGCCTGAAGATCGGGCACACGCGTTTTTGGCTGCGACAGCAACTCGGCATCATCGCCGCGCTGGAGCACTTCTTCGGCTATCTCGGCAACTGGGTGCTCAATGCCAAGGGGCTGGATGCGGCCAGGGCCGATCCGGTCATGCTGGACCTGCTGCGCTGGCATGGCGCCGAAGAGGTCGAGCACCGCACGGTCGCGTTCGACATCTTCCGCCACATGGGCGGCACGTATGCCGAGCGCTGCTTCCACATGCTGACGACGATCCTGCTGTTGCTGTACTTCCTGGTGACGGGCTTTCGCTTCATGTACAAGCGCGATCCCGGGGCGGGGCGGTTTCCCGGCTTCATCCGGGGCTGGTGGCGTGGCTCGCGGCGCGCTTGTCTGCCGTCGTTCTGGAAGATGCTGGGAGCAGCCCTGCGCTATTTCCGGCCGAGCTACACGCCGCATGAAGAGGGATCGACGGAGCAGGCGCTGGCCTACCTCGCCACCTCGCCGGCAGCTCAGGCAGCCGCACACGGTGGCAACTGGGTGCGTGACTCCGCGTGATCCGGGCTTCCGGAAAGCAAAAACGGCCGGTGCAATGCCGGCCGTTCCCACTTCCGGATGTGACGCTCAGTAGTTGTCGCGATCCATCCGCACATCTTGCAGGATGGTCGTGGCGATCTCCTCGATCGACTTGTGTGTGGACGACAGCCACTTGATGCCCTCCCGGCGCATCAGCGATTCCGCTTCGTTCACTTCATAGCGGCAGTTTTCGATCGCCGCATATTTGCTGCCTGGGCGACGTTCGTTGCGAATCTCGGATAGCCGCTGCGGATCGATCGACAGGCCAAAGATCTTATTTTTGTACTCGTACAGCACCGTTGGTAGCTTGCCGCGCTCGAAATCGTCGGGAATGAGCGGATAGTTGGCCGATTTCACGCCGTACTGCATGGCCAGGTAGAGGCTGGTCGGCGTCTTGCCACTTCGGGAGACGCCCACCAGGATCACATCGGCTTCCGCCAGGTTCTTGTGCGACTGGCCGTCGTCGTGCGCAAGTGAAAAGTTGATCGCTTCGATGCGGTTCTTGTACGCCTCGGTATCGGCGTTCTGGTGGAAGCGTCCGATGGCGTGGGTCGATTTCAGGCGCAATTCCTTCTCGAGCGGCTCGATGAAGGTCTGGAACATGTCCAGGATGGTAGCCTTGGCCCGATGGACGATCTGATTGGCCTCCGAATCCACCAGCGTGGTGAAGACGATTGGGCGAACGCCCTCGGCGTTGAACGCCTCATTGATCTTGCCAACCGCCACATGCGCCTTGTCCGTCGTGTCGACAAATGGGATCCGCACTTGGCGGAACTTCATCTCGAACTGGGCCAGGATGGAGTGGGCGAAGGTTTCTGCGGTGATCCCGGTGCCATCCGACACGATAAAGACAGTGCGGGCGGCCGGTTTGGCGGCGAGGTCGGTCATCGAAAACAAGGGGTTTTTGCGGCACGCAGGCAGGAAATCGTGCTGCGGCACGGTAGAATAGCGGCGATCGTTTAGCTAAGCAATTCGGACCTGCCGCCTGCCAGACATTGTCGCGGCGGCAATCCGGGCACTCCGGATGGTTTAGCCAAGCGATTCGTGCGGCCAGACGACAAGAACAACGCCCCGCGCGCATCCGACCGATTTTTCACTTAGTTTAGAGGCTTGTATGACCAACCTGTCGCAAGACGGCGCCTATGTGCTGCCGTTCGAGCAGTTGCGGATGACCGATGTCGAAGTCGTCGGCGGTAAAAACGCTTCGCTGGGCGAGATGATCTCCCAGCTGGATAGCGCCGGCGTGCGCGTTCCGGGCGGCTTTGCCACCACGGCACTCGCTTTCCGTGACTTCCTTGCATACAACAACCTGACCGAGCGCATCTCGCAGCGCCTAGCCAGCCTGGATGTCGATGACGTCAAGGCGCTGGCCGTCGCCGGCAAGGAGATTCGCGAGTGGGTTGCCACCGCGCCGTTCCAGCCGCGTCTGGAACAAGAGGTTCGCGAGCATTTCGAGCGTGTGTCCAAGCGCGAAGGCGCCGAAGCCTCGTTCGCGGTGCGCTCGTCGGCCACGGCCGAAGACCTGCCGGACGCTTCGTTCGCCGGCCAGCAGGAGAGTTATCTCAACGTCTCCGGCATCGACGACGTGCTCGACAAGATCAAGCATGTGTTCGCCTCGCTGTACAACGACCGCGCGATTTCGTATCGCGTGCACAAGGGCTTTGCCCATGACGTGGTGGCGCTCTCCGCCGGCATCCAGCGCATGGTGCGTTCGGACTGCGGCGCCTCGGGCGTGATGTTCACGATCGACACCGAATCGGGCTTCCAGGACGTCGTTTTCATCACCTCCAGCTACGGCCTGGGCGAAACGGTGGTGCAGGGCGCCGTGAACCCGGACGAGTTCTACGTCTTCAAGCCGACGCTGGCCGCCGGCAAATACCCGATCATCCGCCGCTCGATCGGCTCCAAGCTGATCAAGATGGAATTCACCGCGCCGGGCGAAGCCGGCCGCGTGAAGACTGTCGACGTGCCGGGCGAGTTGCGCAACCGTTACTCCATCACCGACGCCGACGTGACGGAGCTGGCCAAGTACGCCGTCATCATCGAGAAGCACTACGGCCGCCCGATGGACATCGAGTGGGGCCGCGACGGCAAGGACGGCAAGATCTACATCCTGCAGGCCCGCCCCGAGACGGTGAAGAGCCAATCGCACGGCAAGGTCGAGCAGCGCTTCCGCCTGAAGGGCTCCGCGCCGGTGCTGACCACCGGCCGCGCCATCGGCCAGAAGATCGGCACGGGCCCTGTGCGCGTGATCAACGATCCGGCCGAGATGGAACGCGTGCAGCCTGGTGACGTGCTGGTGGCCGACATGACCGACCCGAACTGGGAGCCGGTGATGAAGCGCGCCTCGGCCATTGTCACCAACCGCGGCGGCCGTACCTGCCACGCGGCCATCATCGCGCGTGAACTGGGCGTGCCAGCCGTGGTCGGCTGCGGCGACGCCACCGACCTGCTGAAGGACGGCACGCTGGTGACGGTGTCGTGCGCAGAAGGCGACGAAGGCAAGATTTACGACGGCCTGCTGGAAACCGAAATCACGGAAGTCCAGCGCGGCGAGATGCCGACGATCAGCACGAAGATCATGATGAACGTCGGCAACCCGCAACTGGCCTTCGACTTCTGCCAGATCCCGAACGGCGGTGTGGGCTTGGCCCGTCTGGAATTCATCATCAATAACAACATCGGCGTTCACCCGAAGGCGATCCTCGACTACCCGCAGGTCGACAGCGACCTGAAGAAGGCCGTGGAAAGCGTAGCCCGCGGCCATGCGAGCCCGCGTGCGTTCTACGTCGACAAGCTGGCCGAAGGCATCGCCACCATCGCAGCGGCGTTCTATCCGAAGCCCGTGATCGTGCGCCTGTCGGACTTCAAGTCCAACGAGTACAAGAAGCTGATTGGCGGTTCGCGCTACGAGCCGGACGAAGAGAACCCGATGCTGGGCTTCCGCGGCGCCTCGCGCTACATCGCCGAAGACTTTGCCGAAGCCTTCGAGATGGAATGCCGCGCCATGAAGCGCGTGCGCGATGAAATGGGCCTGACCAACGTTGAGGTCATGGTGCCGTTCGTGCGCACGCTCGGCCAGGCGGAGAAGGTTGTCGAGCTGCTGGCCAAATACGGCCTGAAGCGCGGCGAGAACGGCCTGCGTCTGATCATGATGTGCGAAGTGCCGTCCAACGCGATCCTGGCCGAGCAGTTCCTGCAGCACTTCGACGGCTTCTCGATCGGCTCGAATGACCTGACGCAGCTCACGCTGGGCCTGGATCGCGACTCCGGCATGGAGCTGCTGGCCAAGGACTTCGACGAGCGCGATCCGGCGGTCAAGTTCATGCTGCAGCGTGCGATTTCCACGGCGCTGTCGATGAACAAGTACGTCGGTATCTGCGGCCAGGGCCCTTCCGACCACCCGGATTTTGCCGAGTGGCTGGCCAAGGAGGGTATTTCCTCGATCTCGCTGAACCCGGACTCGGTCATCGATACGTGGCAGAAGCTGGGCTCGCTCTGAGCTAGCGTGCGGTAAGACACGGCGCGTATCCTCACCGATACGCGCCGGGAATAAAGAACGCGAAGTGCCCGGCAGCGTATCGCTGGCGGGGGCCGAGCGACATGCCCCCGCAGACGTGCAGCGTCGCGGGGGTTTTTTTCTGGGAGAGGGGGGATATGTCGGCTCAGACCGTCTGGTTCTCGCTGGCTGTGCTGCTCGTGATCGGTGAACTGATGACGGGTACGTTCTACCTGCTGATGGTGGCTATCGGGTTACTGGCGGGCGGGCTTGCCGCGCTGGTCGGGCTCGCCTTTCCCGCACAGGCCATCGTGGCCGCCGTCGTGGCGGTGTTCGGCATCGCCGGTTTGCGGCGTACACGCTACGGGCGCCAGACGCGCGAGAATGCCGCGCGCAACCGCAACGTCAACCTGGATATCGGCGAGACCCTGCGTGTCGACGCTTGGTCGCCGGAGCGCCGGGCGCGCGTGCAATACCGGGGCGCCGCCTGGGACGTCGAGCTGGCACCGCACGCGCCGGCCACCGCTGGCGAATTCCGTATCGTCGAAGTGCGCGGCAGCGTGCTCGTCGTCGCACCCAAATAACAAGGCCAACCACGGAGGTTTTATGTTCGAGCTGGGGACGCTTGCGATCATTGTCCTGTTTGCTGCCGTTGTGCTGATCGCGCAAGGCATCAAGATCGTGCCGCAACAGCACGCCTGGATTCTGGAGCGGCTAGGCAAGTATCACGCGACGCTCTCGCCCGGGCTCAACATCGTTCTGCCCTTCGTCGATCGCGTGGCCTACAAGCACGTGCTCAAGGAAATCCCGCTCGACGTGCCGAGCCAGATCTGTATCACCAAGGACAACACGCAGCTGCAGGTGGACGGCATCCTGTACTTTCAGGTGACCGACCCGATGCGCGCCTCGTACGGCTCAAGCAACTTCGTCATCGCCATCACGCAACTCGCACAGACCACGCTGCGTTCTGTGGTGGGCAAGCTGGAACTGGACAAGACATTTGAGGAGCGCGACTTCATCAACCACAGCGTGGTCAATGCGCTGGATGAGGCGGCATCGAACTGGGGCGTGAAAGTGCTGCGCTACGAGATCAAGGACCTGACGCCCCCGAAGGAAATCCTGCACGCCATGCAGGCGCAGATCACGGCTGAGCGCGAAAAGCGTGCCCTGATCGCCGCATCCGAAGGCA
Source organism: Ralstonia sp. UBA689 (assembly GCF_002298975.1). Classification (GTDB taxonomy): domain Bacteria; phylum Pseudomonadota; class Gammaproteobacteria; order Burkholderiales; family Burkholderiaceae; genus Ralstonia. The sequence continues at coordinate 100,020 of NZ_DBMV01000031.1, read as the reverse complement.
AGCGCCAGGAGCAGATCAACCTGGCATCCGGTGCGCGCGAGGCCGCCATCCAGAAATCGGAAGGGGAAAAGCAGGCCGCCATCAACAAGGCACAGGGCGAGGCGGCGGCGATTCTGGCGGTGGCCGAGGCCAACGCGCAGGCGATCCAGAAGATCGGTCAGGCGATCCGCACCGAAGGCGGTATCGACGCGGTCAATCTGAAGGTGGCAGAGGAGTATGTGAGCGCGTTCGGCAATCTGGCCAAGCAGGGCAACACGCTGATCGTGCCGGGCAATATGGGTGACCTGAGCACGATGATTGCGTCAGCGTTGCAGATCGTTAAGCAGCAGCGGCCCGGCGCGTGACGTGCGCGGTGTCGCCGAGAAGGCTTAGGCCTTCTCGCGCATGAGGCGGGCTTTCTCGCGCTGCCAGTCGCGGTTCTTCTCTGTCTCGCGCTTGTCGAAGAGCTTTTTGCCCTTGGCGAGGCCGATCTCGCACTTCACGCGGCCGCGCGAGTAGTGCAGGTTGAGCGGCACGAGCGTGTAGCCGCGCTGCTCGACCTTGCCGATCAGCTTCTTGATCTCTTCGGCGTGGAGCAGCAGCTTGCGCGTGCGCACCGGGTCGGGCGTGACGTGCGTGGAGGCCGATTGCAGCGGGCTGATGTGCGCCCCGATCAGGAACAGCTCGGCGTTGCGGATGACCACGTAGCCTTCCTTGATCTGCGCGCGGTTGGCACGGATGGCCTTGACCTCCCAGCCCTCGAGTACCATGCCCGCCTCGTAGCGCTCTTCGATGAAGTAATCGAAAAAGGCTTTCTTGTTGTCGGCGATGGTCATACGTGGAATGTGCGGTGAGCGCACTTGGGTGACGGCACCTGCATGCGCTGCGATAAAATGGCGAGTTTAACAAATCCGCCGCAGCCCGAACGTGGGCGTGGCACGCAAAGCTTTCGGACGGCGCATGGCAGACGTTGAAAAAACCGTGTTGATCGGCTACTCGGCCGAACAGATGTTCGACCTGGTGACCAACGTTCGCGACTACCCGAACTTCCTGCCGTGGTGTGGTGGCGTGGAAATCTTCGAGCAGACCGACACGTCACTCGATGCGCGTGTCGACATCGCCTTCAAGGGCATCCATCAACACTTCCGTACCCGCAACAAGCAAACGCGGCCGACTCATATCGATATGCAGTTCGCCGATGGCCCTTTCAAGGCGTTCACGGGTTTTTGGCAGTTCACCCCGCTGCGCGCGGATGCCTGCAAGATCAACTTCCACTTGCACTACGAATTCTCCAGCCACTTGCTGGAGAAGATCATCGGCCCGGTGTTCAGCATGATCGCCAACACCTTTGTCGATTCCTTCGTCAAGCGCGCCGAGGTGATCTATGGCGAATCCTGATCACATCGACGTATTGGTTTGCCTGGCGACGGTCGCGCCGCCGCGGCTGGTGGGTGTGCAGGTGCCGAGTCAGGCGACGGTAGCCGATGCGGTGCGGGCCTCTGGCGTTCTGGAGGGAACGGATCTGACGATCGACACCTGCCGATTGGGCATCTACGGCAAACGTCGGACGCCGGACGCGCCCCTGCATGCGCGTGATCGGGTGGAAATCCTGGGCCCGCTGATTGCAGACCCCAAAACGGCGCGCCGCCGCCGCGTGCAGAAAGTACGGGCGACCGGCACGCGAGAGGGCCTGAAGTGGCTGCGCAACGAAGCGCCGCCCGAGGGCGGCATCACCGAATAACGCGGCCTGCGTCAGTTGCAGTTGGCGCTCAAGTCGCTTTGATTGCGCTGGACGGCAGCGGCGCGCTGGTTGTCGTCCATATACGCGATCGAGCCATCAGCCTGTACTGTGCCAGCGCGGCGACCGTTCTGCAGGTAGGCGGTTTCGTTGCGCAGGCGCTGGCATTCGGCCTGCTTGCGTTGGACGGCTTCTGCTTGCTTGGCCTCGTCCTGTTCCTTCTTGGCGCGATCAGCCAAGCGCTTGCGCAGTTCTTCATCCGGGTTCGATGCGGCAACACCTGAGGCGGCTTGGACCGGTTTGGCCGCTGCATTGGGGTCCGCAGCCTTCACGCCCGATGCTGGCGCCGGCAGCGCCTCATATGCGGTTGCTGTGCGGCTGTTCGGGTTGCGGATGATGCGGTTGGCCGGAACCGACGGCGGCGGCGCCGCGTCGCTGTAAACCATCAGCCCCTTCTCATCGCGCCATTGCCACGCCCATTGTGCAAGGGCTGCCGGGCAGGCGACAAGGGCGATCAAGGTGACAGAGGCGGGCAGCAGGACGTGCAGTCGTTTCATGGAGTTCTCGTTCGTGGACTGCCGAAGGCGCGTTGGCCGACCCGACGACGGCCCCTCGACGCGCACGGAGGCCCGGTGGCGTGATCACCACTCGTTTGTTTGAGGTCGGCAGCCTGGCTCGGCCCACCGACTCGCCCCCCGGCAAGGCGCCCAGTTTATGCAGACTTATCTTCTGCGTGCAAGCGTACGGACCAGCCAACCCCCACGATCAGCAACGCGATGGCGGCCATTTCCAGCGGGCGCGGCCAGCGGCCGTCGTACACAAAGCCATATGCCAGCGCGAACAGCGTCTCGAACACGATCATCTGACCCGACAGGGTCAGCGGCAGGCGACGGGAGGCCATGTTCCACAGGTTGTTGCCGATCAGCGACGCGCCAAGCGCCACGGCGGCATTGACGGCCCAGAAGGTGCTCCAGATTCGCCCGCCGCCATGGGCCCAGCCGGTACCCGCCACGAGCAGGGCAATTGCGGTCAGCGCGGTCGAAAGAATGCCTGTCGACATGCCATACAGTGCTGACCACTCGTTGCTCGAGAAATGCGGGTTGCGCTGCAGATAGCGGGCGTTATCCACCGCATACCATGTCCAGCTGCATAGCGCGCCGGCCGCGCAGACGATGCCCGCGATGCGTTGCCAGACCGGCCGAACGTCGGCCGTGGCCGCCTCATGACCGAACAGGTCGATATTGATGCACACGATGCCTGCGGCCACCACCAGCAGAGGCCAGATCAGCCGGGAGAGCGGTACCGCGCCATGGTCGCGCCGCCCGAGCACCGTCACGGTAATGGGCAGGATGCCGATGATGAGCGACGTGGGGGCAACTCCGGCCAGTTGCACGCCGAAGGCCAGCAACACGTAGTAAACGAGATTGCCGCTGCAGGATTGCTTGACCAGCTCCAGGCAATCGGCGCGGGTGATCTTGCGGGCGATGCGGGGAAGGATAGGCGCCGAGGCGACGGCTGCGATGGCGCCGTAGGCCAGGTAGCGGCCCAGGGCCAGTTCCCACGGCGAGAATGCCGTCAGCGCGCGGGGCGCAATGAAGACCATGCCCCACATGGCACCCGCCAGCAGGGCGCACAATACGCCAATTCCCATTCGAACACTCGCGAAGCTTGCACCACATGGCCACAAACGACGGCCGCTGACGGCGCGAGGCGCTTCAGGTGGGTGCGCGAAGAAAAATTTATCGAGCATAGCACGGCTGTCTACAACCGTGGGGCGAATTCCCGTATAATCCGATTTTGCGCCTAGAGGAAATTGCTATGCGTCTTGTCCAGAAAGCACTCACGTTCGATGATGTGCTGCTTGTCCCGGCTTATTCGGCCGTCCTGCCCCGCGATACGTCCCTTCGCACCAAGCTTACCCGTTCGATTGAACTTGCCATTCCGCTCGTGTCCGCCGCCATGGATACGGTTACGGAAGCGCGGCTGGCCATCGCCATGGCCCAGCAGGGTGGTATCGGTATCGTCCACAAGAACCTGAAGCCGGAAGAACAGGCGCGCGAAGTCGCCAAGGTCAAGCGCTTCGAGTCGGGCGTGCTGCGCGATCCGATCACGATCGGCCCGGACATGAAGGTCCGCGACGTGATGGCGCTGTCGGCACAGCACGGCATCTCGGGTTTCCCGGTGCTGGAAGACAAGAAGGTGGTTGGCATCATTACCAACCGCGACCTGCGCTTCGAAGAAGAACTGGACGCCCCGGTGCGCGCCAAGATGACGCCGCGTGAGAAGCTCGTCACCGTCAAGGAAGGCGCCACGCTGGAAGAAGCCAAGCGCCTGATGAACAAGCACCGCCTGGAGCGTGTGCTGGTGGTGGGCGAAGCCTTTGAGCTGCGCGGCCTGATCACCGTCAAGGATATCCAGAAGGCTACCGAATACCCGCTGGCGTCCAAGGACGAACGCGGTTCGCTGCGCGTGGGTGCGGCGGTGGGCGTGGGCCCGGACAACGATTTGCGTATCGATTTGCTGGTCAAGGCCGGCGTGGACGTGATCGTGGTCGATACCGCGCACGGCCACAGCCAGGGCGTGCTGAGCCGCGTGCGCTGGATCAAGGACAACTACCCGCAAGTGCAGGTGATCGGCGGCAACATCGCCACGGGCGACGCGGCCAAGGCACTGGTCGACCACGGGGCAGATGGCGTCAAGGTTGGCATTGGCCCGGGCTCGATCTGCACGACGCGGATTGTCGCTGGCGTGGGCGTGCCGCAAATCTTTGCCGTGTCCAATGTGGCTGAGGCACTGAAGGGCACCGGCGTTCCGCTGATCGCCGACGGCGGTATCCGCTACTCGGGCGATGTCGCCAAGGCCCTGGCTGCCGGCGCACACACAGTGATGATGGGCGGCATGTTTGCCGGTACGGACGAATCCCCGGGTGAGGTGTTCCTGTTCCAGGGCCGCTCGTACAAGAGCTACCGTGGCATGGGCTCGGTGGGCGCGATGAAGGACGGCGCCGCCGATCGTTACTTCCAGGAAGACAACACTGCCAACGTCGACAAGCTGGTGCCCGAAGGTATCGAGGGGCGCGTGCCGTACAAGGGCTCCGCGTTGCCGATCGTGCATCAACTGACGGGCGGCGTTCGCTCGTCGATGGGCTACTGCGGTTGCGCGTCGATTGCCGAATGGCACGAGAAGAGCCAGTTTGTCGAGATCACCGCCGCCGGCATGCACGAATCGCATGTGCACGACGTGCAGATCACGAAGGAAGCGCCGAACTATCACCGCGACTGATCGCGCTTGGTCCTTGTGGCCGATCACCGCATACAAGATAGAAGGCATGCAGTACTGCCGCCGGGGCGCGCGGGCGCTCCGGCGGATTTCAATCTGGTGGCCGAAGCACGGGCGGCCACCCGCAACTGGAGACGATGATGAAAGCGCTTTTGCGACTCGTTCTGTTTCTGGATGCGGCTGTCGCACTGTGCGTCGGTCTCGTCCTGCTGGCGTCACCGCTGACGTCCGTTTTCGGCGCGCTGCAACTGCCGCAGCCGGAGCCGGCGATGTACGGCCAATTACTCGGCGTCACGCTGGTCGGCCTGGCCTGGCTGCTGTGGCACGCCACCGTCAATGGGCAACTGACTACCGCCGTGGCGCAGGTGATCGGCCATGTGAACCTGGCCGTGGCTGTGCTAGTGATTGCCTGGCTGTTGTTCTTCCACCTGCCGGTGGAAGGCGCGGGCCGCATCTGGCTGCCGACGTTTGCTGCCGTGCTGGCGCTGTTCTCCGCCGTGCAGATTCCCGCTTCGCGCCGTGTACGCACAAATGAGCGTGAGCGTGCGCAGAAGGCCCGCGAGGAAGCCGCTGCCGCTCGCGAACGTGAGCGCACGGAAAAAACCGAGCGCAAAGAACCCGCCTATATGCCGCCGCCGGGCTACGGCCCCGGCACTGAAGTCGACACGATTGCCGATTCCATTCCTCCACAACATGCACGACAAAGTCCTCATCCTTGATTTCGGCTCGCAGGTCACGCAACTGATTGCGCGGCGCGTGCGTGAAGCACACGTCTACTGCGAGATCCACCCGAACGACGTGTCCGACGCCTTCGTGCGCGAGTTCGCGCCCAAGGCGATCATCCTGTCAGGTAGCCACGCCAGCACCTACGAAGATCACCAACTCCGCGCGCCGCAGGCCGTTTGGGATCTGGGTGTGCCGGTGCTTGGCATCTGCTATGGCATGCAGACCATGGCCGTGCAATTGGGCGGCAAGGTTGAGTGGAGCGATCACCGCGAATTCGGTTATGCCGAAGTCCGTGCCCACGGCCATACCCGTCTGCTCAAGGACATCCAGGACTTCGCCACGCCCGAGGGCCACGGCATGCTCAAGGTCTGGATGAGCCATGGCGACAAGGTCACTGAACTGCCCCCGGGCTTCAAGCTGATGGCATCGACGCCGAGCTGCCCGGTCGCGGGCATGGCCGATGAGGCGCGTGGCTACTACGCCGTGCAGTTCCACCCGGAAGTCACGCACACCGTGCAGGGCCGCGCGTTGCTCGAGCGCTTTGTGCTGGAAATTGCCGGTGCCAAGCCCGACTGGGTCATGCGCGACCACATCGACGAAGCTGTCAAGGCGATCCGCGAACAGGTGGGCGATGAAGAGGTGATCCTCGGCCTGTCTGGCGGTGTCGACTCATCAGTGGCTGCGGCGCTGATCCACCGCGCCATCGGTGACCAGCTAACCTGCGTGTTCGTCGACCACGGCTTGCTGCGTCTGGACGAAGGCAAGATGGTGATGGACATGTTCGCCGGCCGCCTGCACGCCAAGGTCGTGCACGTGGATGCTTCCGAGCAGTTCCTCGGCCACTTGGCTGGCGTGACAGACCCGGAAGCCAAGCGCAAGATCATCGGCCGGGAGTTTGTTGAAGTGTTCCAGGCTGAGGCCAAGAAGCTGAGCAACGCCAAATGGCTGGCGCAGGGCACGATCTACCCGGACGTGGTGGAATCTGGCGGCACCAAGACCAAGAAGGCGACGACGATCAAGAGCCACCACAACGTGGGCGGCCTGCCGGAAACGCTGGGCCTGAAGCTGCTCGAGCCGCTGCGCGATCTGTTCAAGGACGAAGTGCGCGAACTGGGCGTGGCGCTCGGCCTGCCGCACGAGATGGTGTACCGCCATCCGTTCCCGGGCCCGGGCCTGGGCGTGCGGATTCTGGGCGAGGTCAAGCGTGAATATGCCGACCTGCTGCGCCGTGCCGATGCCATCTTCATCGAAGAGCTGCGCGGCACCAAGGCCACGGCGCAGGACGCGGCCGCCGGCCTGTGCGCCGAGGGCGATGTCGGCAAGAGCTGGTACGACCTGACCAGCCAGGCGTTTGCGGTCTTCCTGCCGATCAAGTCCGTCGGCGTGATGGGCGATGGCCGTACGTACGATTACGTGACGGCACTGCGTGCAGTGCAGACCACCGACTTCATGACCGCGCATTGGGCGCACTTGCCGTATGCGCTGCTGGGCCGAGTGTCGAACCGCATCATCAATGAAGTGCGTGGGTTGAGCCGGGTCGTGTATGACGTGTCGGGCAAGCCGCCTGCGACAATCGAGTGGGAGTGAGGTTCTTGCTCCTGTGTGTGAAAGAACCCGCGTCAAGCGGGTTTTTTTTCGGCGTCATGCGCGACAAGGCTGAACCGGGGGGAATCCCGAGGCGCGCATTCGCCGCACTTGAGGCGTGGTTTCGGTAATCTCGCCATCTATCTACTGATCGTTCTCGGCGACGTTCCTACATTTCTGCTCGACAGCAGCTCGACCTGTGCTATGCGTTGGCGCGCTCCACCGTCGAGGCCTTGACTGCCGAGTGTCACTGTCAGCAACACTATCGGCAAGCGTTGTTCAGTCCATGCTCGACCGCATAGACAGCCACTTGCACCCGGCTGGTCAGATTGAGTTTCTTGAGGATGTTCTGCACGTGGATCTTCACCGTGCTCTCGGCCACGTCCAGCGTGCGGGCGATTTCCTTGTTGCTTTCTCCACGTGCCAGCCCCAGGACGATCTCGCGTTCGCGCGGGGTGAGCCGGTCAGCCGTCACGGGCGTGGTGGGAGCGGCGGGCGCAGCCTTCTCCGGCGCGCGGAAATGGGCCACCAGCTTGGCCGTCATGCTCTCGGAGATGACCGGTTCACCAGCCGCTGCACGGCGTACGCCTGCCACCAGGGTTTCCGCCTCGATGTTCTTTAGAAGGTAGCCGCGTGCGCCGTCGCGCAGCGCCGCCTTCAACTCATCGGCTTCTTCCGACACGGTCAGCACCACCACAGCGGTATCGGGCAGGTCCTGCACCAGCAATTGCAGCGTTTCCAGGCCGGACAGCCCCGGCATGTTCAGGTCGAGCAATATCACGTCGGGCTGGTGCCGCTTGGCGAGTTTGATGCCCTCCAATCCGTCGGCGGCTTCGTCCACCACCTCAAAGTCTGGCTGGCGCTGCAGCAGGAGCCGGATGCCCGAGCGGAACAGGGTGTGGTCGTCGATGAGCAGGATACGAATGGTCATGATGATCGGGGGCGATGGCGTGATGGAGCCTTGGGTCAGGCGGCTTGGCGCTGCCGTTCGAGCAGCCGCAGGGTCACGGAGGCCCCCTGGCCAGGGCGCCCCTCCAATTGCAGTTGCGCCTGCAGATAGGCGGCGCGTTCGCGCATGATGTTCAGGCCGACGTGGACTTGGCCGCGTTCAGCAACTTCCTGGGCGTCATAGCCGCGGCCGTCGTCGTCTACGCGCAACTCGAAATCGCGGCCATTGGTGATGGCCACGTCCACCCGGCTGGCCATGGCGTGCTTGCGCACATTGGACAGTGCCTCCTGCAGGATGAACAGCACCTGCAACTGCTGGTCCGCTGGCAGCGGAGCACCGCCGGCTTCGTGGTAATGCAGTGTCGGCACGATCCCGCTCTGTTGGGCAAAGCGGGCAAGCGTCTGCTCAACCGCCGGGCGCAACTCGCCGCTCTCCAGCTTGGAGCGGAAGTTCTGCAGCAGTTCGCGCACGTCCTGATAGCTCTCTTCCACGCCGCAACGCAGCAGCGGCACGATCTCGCGCGCTTCGTCCAGGTTGGCATCCTGCATGGCGGCGTCGAGCATCTGCACCTGAAGGTTCAGAAAGTTGAGCCCCTGCGCGATGCTGTCATGCAGCCCCTGCGCGACGAGGTTGCGCTCTTCCACCACCGCCAGTTGCGTGGCCTTGGCCTGCAGGCGCAGGTTTTCCAGGGCGATCCCCAGATGCTGCCCCAGCGTTTCCAGCAAGCGCAGGTCGTTGGCGGGCAACTGCCGATCGTCACGCAGATGCAGCGAGAATGTGCCGAGCACGGCTTGCTGAGTCATGATGCGGAACACCGCCACGGTGGTGTAACCCTCGCGCTGGCAGGGCAGTGCGGTGGGCAGCGCGGCCGTGAGCCCAGGCGGTACTCGGCGGAAGTCATGTACCACCACCACGTCCTGTCGTGTGGCCTGGCCGCACAGGCAGGTGTCGGCGCGTATGCATTGCTCGGCTTCTTCCAGGTCGGCGGGCAGGCCCACGGAGGCCACCAGGTGCAGGCGCTCGCCGTCCGGGTCCATCACGCGGATGCTGCCCCCAGCCGCCCCGAACTGCTCGGCAACGCGTTGCAGAAATCCCTGGCACATGGCATCGATGTCGGACGACACGTTGAGGAAGGCCGTGATGTCATACAGCGCAGACAACTCGCGGTTCTGCGCGGCAAGCTGCTCGGTCTTCTGCGTCACGCGCGAGGCGAGGTCCGCATACAAGTCCTGCAACTCTTCTGCCATGCGGTTGAAGCCGCGCGCCAGCAGGCCGAACTCGTCGCGGGTCTCCACGGTCAGGCGCGTGGTGAACTCGTGCGCCGCCATGCGCTGCAGACCTTCCTGCAGGCGCATCACCGGCAGGATGATCCACAGGTACAGCAAATAGATCATCGCCAGCGTGCCCACGCAGGCCATGACGGCCAGCGCAAACTGCGACAGCCGCAGCAGCGTGGTCTTGTGCGCATTGCTCTGCTCGATCATGCGCACCAGATGATCGGCCTGTGCGATGAAATCGGGGAGGTGGGAGAGATACGCCGACGGCGCGCCGGGCGGCAGTGTCACGTCGGCTGCAATGCTGGGCTTCAGCCGCGTCCGCCAGGCGGTGCCGACCGCGTCGAACTGGTTGCGGATTTCCGTGTCGGCCGGCAGGAAGAGCGGACGTTGAGCATCGCCCTTGTGAAGCGAGTCCAGCGTGGCATCCAGGCGATCGATCTGTGGCTGGAGCATGCCGACGTGCCCGTTGCGAGCCTCAAGCACGGCCACGCCGATCTGGCTGGCGCGCATGCGCAGGCTGCCGGTGTCGTTGATGGCGGCGCCGGCGCCTTCGAGTTGCCACGACAGCCACAGCGTGCCGCCGATCATCGCGAGCACCAGCGTGAGCGCCGCCAGCGACACCGCGACAATGCGTGTCGAGAGGCGATGCCGCATGGGCGGCAGCATGGCCAGAGACGAAGCAGGGAGAGCGTTCATGGTTGGGGCGCAATGGGAGCCCGCCCATCCTCCGCTCGCTCAGTGTCGAATCGGGGTGGCGTTATGTGGGCCGCAAGTCGAGTTCCAGTATCTGGCAGATGAAGTCCGCGACGCCTTGCGGCCGATCAAGAAACAGGCATGGCCGGTCCAGTTGCAGCGGCTGGTCGGACACCACGGCAAGGATGCTGTCGTCGCCGGGATACATCGGCGGTTTGCCAAGTGCGGGGCGATGCACCTCGATGCGCGGAATCGATTCGCGCCGAAACCCTTCGACCAGCGTGATGTCGGCCGGGCTCATGCGCGCCAGCAGGTCGGCCAGCGTGGGCTCCGGCGTGTCATGCAGCGTGTGGACGATGGCGTAGTGGTAGGGCGAGGCCACCATGACCTCGCTGGCGCCGGCGGCACGCACGCGGGCGCTGTCCTTGCCCGGAGGCTCCAGCGCGAGCACATGGTGGCTGTGCTTGATCACGTTCACACGCAGCCCTTGTGCGCGCAGCAGTGGCAGGACGGCCTCGATCAGGGTCGTCTTGCCGCTGCCCGAGCGGCCGGTGATGCCGAAGACGGCGCGCTGGCGCGTTGGCATGTCAACGCCCCCGCACCAGTTGCCATGCGCGCCCCACATAGGTGACCGAGGCCAGCCCGCTCCAGACGTGCACCAGCCGCGTGAACGGGAAGATCAGGAACAGCGTCATCCCCATGAACAGATGCAGCTTGAAGACCAGCGGCACCTCGGCCACATAGCTGGAGGCATCGGCTTGCAGCGTGACGATGTGCTGGGCCCAGGTCATCAGCTGCACCATCACGTGCCCGTCGAGGTGGCCGGCGGAGGTGAGGATGGTCGTGAGGCCGAGCAGCAGCGTGATGAGCAACCAGGTGAGCAGCAGCTTGTCGCCACGGCGCGTGACGGCGCGGATGCGTGGGCTGGACAGGCGCCGATAGATCAGCAGGAGCAGCCCGATCAGGCACAGGCTGCCCAGGATGCCGCCGGCCGTCATGGCCACCAGTTGCTTGACGCTGTGCGGCACGCCCAGGGCATCCCACACCGCCACGGGCGTAAGCAGGCCGGCGAGGTGGCCGAAGAACAGGCCAAGGATGCCCACATGGAACAGCAGGTTGCCCACACGCAGTGTGCCCGTGTGCAGCAACTGTGAGCTGTCGCTTTTCCAGGTGTATTGCTCGCGCTCGAAGCGCAGCAGGCTGCCGAGCAGGAAGATCGTGCCCGCAATGTACGGATAGATGCCGAAGAGCAGGGTGTTGAGCATCGTCATGTCAGGCTCGCATGGGAAGAGGGTTGCGCGGGCGTGGGACGGGCGGCCTTGCGCGGGTGGAATTGCACGGGCTGCTCGGCCGACAGTGCCGGGCGCAGCAGCGGCTCGACACCGTCTGCGCCGGGGCCGAAGTGCTCCATGGCTTCGTCCATGTCGCGGATAGGTGGCTCGGTCAACGGCTGCGGCTGCACGTCGGAGAGCGTCAGCAATACGTCGAAGATGCCGGCGTAGGGCGTGCCGTCGCGCGTCAGGCGCTCGCCAATGGCCGCCAGCACATGAATGGCGTCGCCCAGCAAGGCCGTGGCCTGGGCGCGGTGCCCCGTCGATTCCATATGCCCCAGTACTTCCAGGAACAGCGGCACGTAGTCCGGCAGTTCGCTGTCGGCGGGTTCGACACCGTATTTGCGGTATTCGTCGATCAGGTCGACCATGGCCTGGCCACGGTCCCGGCTCTCTCCGTGCACGTGCTCGAACAGATGCAGTGCGTGCGAGGGGGTGCGGTCGAAGGTGGCAACGTAGTGTTCCTGCAGCGTGATGAGATCGGTATCGCGCAGCGTGGCCAGCAGCGGGGCCAACCGCTCGCGGGCGGCGGGCGTGGCGCCCAGCGCCTGATCGAGTTCGGGCAGAGCATCCAGCAGCTCCGGCTCGGGGTAGGTGAGCAGGACCGAGAGCAAGTGGTACATCGAGGGCGTGGTCATGTGGGTCTCCGGTGGCATCAGGCTGCGCTCTTCTTGCGCGAGACCGGCATGCTGATGGTCGATACGCTGGCCTTCTTGCGCCCGAAGAACGTGCCTTCAGATACGCCGCCCGAGCAGCCGTTGCCGAAGCTGAAGCCGCACGCGCCTTTCTCATCAAAGCTGTCCTGCGTCATCTCCTTGTGCGAGGCCGGGATGACGAAGCGGTCTTCATAGTTGGCAATGGCCATGATCTGGTACATGTTTTCCACCTGCGCGGGTGTGAGGCCGACGCGGCGGAGCACGTCGAGATCTTGCACGCCGTGCACGGTCTGCGCGCGCTTGTACGCGCGCATGGCGAGCATGCGTTCCAGCGCGCTGACCACCGGTACCTCGTCGCCCGCAGTGAGCAGATTGGCGAGATAGCGCACCGGAATGCGCAGGCTCTTCACGTCGGGGATCATCCCGTCCATGCCCATCACGCCGGATTCCGCAGCCGACTGGATCGGCGACAGCGGCGGGATGTACCAGACCATCGGCAGCGTGCGGTACTCGGGGTGCAGCGGGAAGGCCACCTTCCACTCGCAGGCCATCTTGTAGACCGGTGATTTCACGGCCGAGTCGATCCAGCTTTGCGGAATCCCCTGACGCAGCGCTTCGGCCTGGATGGCCGGGTCGTGCGGGTCAAGGAACACGTCGAGTTGCGCGTTGTAGAGGTCCTTCGTGTTCTCCACGCTGGCGGCGGCTTCAATGCGATCCGCGTCATACAACATCACGCCCAGGTAGCGGATGCGGCCCACGCAGGTTTCCGAGCACACCGTCGGCTGACCGGTCTCGATGCGGGGGAAGCAGAAGGTGCACTTCTCGGCCTTGCCGCTCTGCCAGTTGAAGTAGATCTTCTTGTATGGGCAGCCCGACACGCACATGCGCCAGCTGCGGCACTTGTCCTGGTCGACCAGCACAATGCCGTCTTCCTCGCGCTTGTAGACCGAGCCCGATGGGCACGATGCCACGCAGGTCGGGTTCAGGCAGTGCTCGCACAGGCGCGGCAGATACATCATGAAGGTGTTCTCGAAGGTCGAGTACATCTCCTTCTGGATGTCTTCAAAGAGCTGATCGCGGCTGCGCGATTCGAACTCGCCGCCCAGGTCGTCCTCCCAGTTGGGGCCCCACTCGATCTTTTCCATCGTCTTGCCGGTGATGGCCGAGACCGGCCGCGCGGTGGGCGGCGTTTGCGACAGCGGCGCGTTCTGCAGGCGCGCGTAGTCGTAGGTGAAGGGCTCGTAGTAGTCGTCGATCTGCGGCAGGTTCGGGTTGGCGAACAGGTTGGCGAGGATCTTCAACTTGCCGCCCTGGCGCGGGGTGAGCTTGCCGTCGGCGTGGCGTTGCCAGCCGCCTTGCCACTTGTCCTGGTTCTCCCATTGCTTGGGGTAGCCGATGCCGGGCTTGGTCTCGACGTTGTTGAACCAGGCGTATTCCACGCCGTCGCGCGAGGTCCAGACGTTCTTGCACGTCACGGAGCAGGTATGGCAGCCAATGCACTTGTCCAGATTCAAGACCATGGCCACCTGGGCACGGATTTTCATTGCGAGACTCCCGGAAGGCTCTCGGCCAGTTGTTCTTCCATCCAATCGACGCGCTGCATCTTGCGCACGATCACGTATTCATCTCGGTTGCTACCGACCGTGCCGTAGTAGTTGAAGCCGTAGGCCTGCTGCGCGTAGCCGCCGATCATGTGCGTGGGCTTGGTTACGGTGCGTGTGACGGAGTTGTGGATGCCGCCGCGCATGCCGCTGGTCTCGGCGCCGGGCACGTTCACGATCTTTTCCTGGGCGTGGTACATCAGGCACATGCCGCGCGGCACGCGCTGGCTCACCACGAGCCGCGCCGTGAGCGTGCCGTTGACGTTGAAGACCTCCACCCAGTCGTTGTCGCGCAGGCCGGCAGCCTTGGCTTCGGCTTCCGATACCCACACGTGCGGGCCGCCGCGCGAGAGCGTGAGCATGCGCAGGTTGTCGGAATAGGTGGAGTGGATGCCCCACTTCTGGTGCGGCGTGATCCAGTTCAGCACCAGTTCCGGGTTGCCGTTGCTGTGCTTGCCCAGCATCGGCTGCACGGTCTTGGTGTCGATGGGCGGCTTGTACAGGCACGCGCCTTCGCCAAAGTCGAGCATCCAGCGGTGGTCTTGGTAAAACTGCTGGCGGCCGGTGAGGGTGCGCCATGGAATCAGCTCGTGCACGTTGGTGTAGCCCGCGTTGTAGCTGACCTCTTCCGATTCCAGCCCCGACCACGTCGGCGCCGAGATGATCTTGCGCGGCTGCGCCTGCACGTCGCGGAAGCGGATCTTGTCGTGCTCGCGCCCGACGGCCAGATGCGTATGGTCGCGCCCGGTGATCTTGGACAACGCCTCCCACGCCTTGACGGCCACGTGGCCGTTGGTTTCGGGCGCGAAGGTCAGGATCATTTCCGCCGCGTCGGTAGCGGTTTCCAGGCGTGGGCGGCCTTGGCTCACGCCGGGCGTCGTGACCTTGTGGGTCAGGCCGGCCAGCTCGTGCACCTCGTGTTCGGTATTCCAGTTGATGCCCTTGCCGCCGTTGCCCAGCTTGTCGAGCAGCGGGCCGACCGACGTGAACTTGCGATAGATGTCGGCGTAGTTGCGCTCGACCACGGTCATCGCCGGCGCGGTCTTACCCGGGATGAGATCGCACTCGCCGTGCTTCCAGTCCTTGGGCTCGAACGGCTGGCCGAGCTCGCCCGGCGTGTCGTGCATCAGCGGTGTGCACACTAGGTCGTGGCGCGTGCCGAGCATCGGGCCGGCAATCTCCGTGAACTTCTTGGCGATGGCCTTGTAGATTTCCCAGTCTGTCTTGGATTCCCACAGCGGGTGCACCGCTTCCGACAGCGGATGGATGAACGGGTGCATGTCGGACGTGTTCAGGTCGTCCTTCTCGTACCACGTGGCCGTGGGCAGCACGATGTCGCCGTACAGGCAGGTCGTGCTCATGCGGAAGTCGAGCACCGTCAGCAGGTCGAGCTTGCCTTCGGCCGCCTCGCGCACTTCCACTTCCGATGGCTTGATGGCGGCCGCTTCATCGCTGAACAGCGCGTTCTGCGTGCCGAGCAGGTACTTGAGGAAGTATTCGTGCCCCTTGCCCGAGCTGCCGAGAATGTTCGAGCGCCAGACGAACATGTTGCGCGGGAAGTTGTCCGGGTGGTCCGGGTCTTCGCAGGCGAAGCGCAGCTTGCCGCTCTTGAGCTGTTCGATCGTGTAGGCCACGGGTTCCCGGCCCGCAGCCTGCGCGGCGGCAGTGACGTCCAGCGGGTTGGCGTTGAGTTGCGGTGCGGAGGGCAGCCAGCCCATGCGCTCGCTCTTGGTGTTCAAGTCCAGCAGCGACTGGCCGGCATAGCGTGCCCGGTCCGCCGTGGGGCTGAGGATTTCGTCCACGGACAACTTCTCGTGCCGCCACTGGCTGGTGTGGCTGTAGAAGAACGACGTCCCGTTCATCTGGCGCGGGGGGCGCGACCAGTCCAGCCCGAAGGCCAGCGGTGCCCAGCCGAACTGTGGACGCAGTTTCTCCTGGCCCACGTAGTGCGCCCAGCCGCCGCCGCTCTGGCCGATGCAGCCGCACATCATCAGCAGGTTGATGATGCCGCGGTAGATCATGTCGTTGTGGTACCAGTGGTTTAGCGCCGCACCGACGATGACCATGCTCTTGCCGTGCGTGTGGTCGGCATTGTCGGCAAACTCGCGCGCCACCTGGATCACCTGCTTGCGCGGCACGCCTGTGTGCTTCTCCTGCCAGGCCGGGGTGTAGGGCACATCGTCATCAAAGCTGGCAGCTACGTTGGGGCCGCCCAGGCCCTGGTCGACGCCGTAGTTGGCCAGTTGCAAGTCATAAACGGTGGCAACGCACGCCGTGGTGCCATCGGCCAGCGTGACGCGCTTGATGGGCACGCGGCGTTTCAACATCGCGTCGTGCTCGCCGCCAAAGTAGGGGAAGCTGACTTCCACCACGTCGTCGTGCTTGTCGACCAGCGAGAGCAGCGGGTCGATTTCCGAGCCGTCGGCGGAATCCTTCAGTTCGAGGTTCCAGCGGCCCACCTTGGCGCCATTGTCGTGCTGGGCTTCGTTCCAGCGCAGGCCGATGGTGCCGTTGGGCACCACCAGCCGGCCCGTCGGCGCGTCGATCAGCAGCGTCTTCCAGTCGGGGTTGTTGGCCTCGCCGTGGTTGCCCGCCAGGTGCGAGGCGCGCAGGAAGTGGTCGGCTGCGTAGCTGCCGTCTGCGGTCTCGCGCAGCAGCACCAGCATCGGCATGTCGGTGTACTGCTTGACGTAGTTGCGGAAGTAGGCCGACTTGCCTGTCGTGTGGAATTCCTTGAGCACCACGTGGCCCATCGCCATGGCCAGCGCGGCGTCGGTGCCCTGTTTTGGGGCGAGCCAGATGTCGCCAAACTTGACCATCTCGCCGTAGTCGGACGAGATGGCCACGGTCTTGGTGCCCTTGTAGCGAACCTCGGTGTAGAAGTGCGCGTCCGGCGTGCGCGTCTGCGGCACGTTGGAGCCCCACACCATCAGGTAGGTCGAGTTGTACCAGTCGGCCGATTCCGGCACGTCGGTCTGCTCGCCCCAGACTTGCGGGCTGGCGGGCGGCAGGTCGCAGTACCAGTCATAGAACGACAGGCATACGCCGCCGATCAGGCTCAGGTAGCGCGCGCCGGCCGCATAGCTGACCATCGACATGGCCGGGATGGGCGAGAAGCCGATCACGCGGTCCGGGCCGTAGCGCTTGATGGTGTACGCATTGGCGGCGGCGATGATCTCGGTGGCGGTGTCCCAATCAGCGCGCACGAAGCCGCCCTGGCCGCGCACGCTCTTGTAGCGCTGGGCCTTCTCGGGGTCCTGGCTGATGGATTCCCAGGCGGCAACCGGGTCCATGGTCTTGCGTGCTTCACGCCACATCGCCATCAACCGGCCGCGAATCAGCGGCGTCTTCACGCGCTGGGCGGAATAGACGTACCAGCTATACGACGCGCCGCGTGGGCAGCCGCGCGGTTCGTGGTTGGGCAGGTCCGGGCGGGTGCGCGGGTAGTCGGTCTGCTGTGTTTCCCACGTGATGAGGCCGTTCTTGACGTAGACCTTCCACGAGCAAGAACCGGTGCAGTTCACGCCGTGGGTGGAGCGCACGATCTTGTCGTGCTGCCAGCGGCTGCGGTAACCGTCTTCCCAGCGGCGGTCTTCATTGACCACAGCGCCGTGCCCATCGGCAAAGGTCGACCGGACGTGGGTGAGGAATTTCAGGCGATCGAGAAAGTGGCTCATGGCGGAGTGACGTGCACGCCAGTTGGCCGGCGCGCAGCGATTGCAGGGATGACGCCAGCTTAAGGATCGTCGCCAGCCGTGCCCATTCATCGGCCGACCTGCCTACGCACTGCAATAGAGGGAGGAAAGTGCGGGGCGCCTCCGCCGGAAGAACTATGCCGAGTGGCCGCAGCGCCCGTGCAACGGGCCGGCTTGATTGGCCTTCCCTTGGTCTGGATCAAGGAGCCCGCGCGCTGAGCGGGTTCATAGTCAGCGCCGTATCCACGGTATCCGCAAGGAGCCTCTCCATGAATGCCCCCACCATCACCCGGCATAGCGCGCTCGAAGACGTGCTGGCCATCGTCACCGGCACGCTCTTTGTGTCGCTCGGCATCACGCTGTTCAAGCAGGGCGGCTTGCTCTCCGGCGGAACGGCGGGCGTGGCGTTCCTGATCCACTACGCCACATCGCTGCCGTTTGGCGTCGTGTTCTTCACCATCAACCTGCCGTTCTATTACCTGGCGGTGCGGCGCATGGGGTGGCGCTTCACGTTCAAGACGTTCTGTGCGGTGGCGCTGGTGTCGTGGCTGAGTGAGGTGCACGCGCATTTCGTGCACCTGGGCACGCTGAACCCGCTATACGCCGGTGTCATCGGTGGCACGTTGATGGGCGTCGGCCTGATCGTGCTGTTTCGCCACCAGGCCAGCCTGGGGGGCGTCAACATCGTCGCGCTATATCTGCAAGACAAGTACGGCATCCGCGCGGGCAAGTTTCAGATGGCGGTGGACGTCGGCATCGTGCTGGCATCGCTGTTCGTTGTCAGCCCGATGGCGCTGGCCGCCTCGCTGGTGGGTGCGGTGGCGCTCAACCTCAGCATTGCGCTGAACCACCGGCCCGGCCGCTACCTGGCGGCGCAAGCCGCCGCTGCCGCTGAACGTGTCGGCGGCAACGGCTCGCCCGGTTCTTCAATGGCTTAGCGCGGCATCGGGGCGTTGCCTAACAAGGCATCGGCGCATTGCGCCGGGCGTAGACCGCCCACGTCACCAGCAGACACAGCACGTAGAAGGCAATGAAGCAGTACAGCGCCGCATTGACCGAGCCCGTCAGTTCCAGCGAGGTGCCGAAGCTCTTCGGGATGAAGAACCCGCCATAAGCGCCGATGGCACCGGTAAAGCCCAGCACGGCGGCCGATTCCTTGCCGGCATCCTGCACGGCCTGGCGTTGCGCAGCTTCATCCTTGCCGCGGGCCGCGCGCTGGTGCTGCGTCAGGAAGATGATCGGGATCATGCGGAAGGTCGAGCCGTTGCCGATGCCGGCCAGCGCAAACAGCACGATGAACATCGCCAGGAAGCCCGCGAAGTTGCCGGCGCTGCCCTCAGCGGGCAGGAACATCAGCACGCCAAGCACGGCGGCGATCATGCCGGCGAACGTCCACAGCGTGACGCGCGCGCCGCCGACCTTGTCTGATATCCACCCGCCCACGGGCCGGGTCAGCGCACCCGCCAGGGGCCCGAGGAAGACGTAGGTGGTCGGGTTGACGCTCGGGAACTGCGACTTGGTCAGCAGGGCCAGCCCGGCCGAGAAGCCGATGAACGAGCCGAAGGTGCCGACATACAGCAGGCACATCAGCCAGTTGTGGGTGCGCTTGAAGATCACGGCCTGATCTGCAAAGGATGCACGGGCATCGGCAATGTCATGCATGCCGAACCAGGCCGCAACCGTGGCCACCAGAATGAATGGCACCCAGAGGAAGCCCGCGTTTTGCAGCCACAAGCTGCGCTCGACACCGCCTGCCGTGTAGGTTTGCGGGTCTCCGCCCAGCGCGCCGAACACGCCCACCGAGATCACCAGCGGCGTGACGAATTGCACCACCGACACCCCCAGGTTGCCGATGCCGGCATTGAGCCCCGTTGCCAGCCCCTTCTTCTGCTTGGGGAAGAAGAAGCTGATGTTGGCCATCGACGAGCTGAAATTGCCGCCGCCCAGGCCGCACAGCAGCGCCAGCACCAGCAGGGTCGGGTAGCTCGTCTGCGGATCGCGCAGCGCGAAGCCCATGCCCAGTGCGGGAATCAGCAGGCTGGCGGTGGACATCGCCGTCCAGCGCCGCCCGCCGAAGATTGGCACCAGGAACGAATAGAAGATGCGCAAGGTGGCACCCGACAGCGCCGGCAGCGCGGTGAGCCAGAACATCTGGTTCTTGGTCAGCACAAAGCCGGCCTTGTCGAGGTTGACTACCACCACGCTCCACAAGGACCAGATCGCAAACGCGATCATCAGGGCGGGAATGGAGATCCACAGGTTGCGATACGCCACCGATTGGCCGGTGGCGCGCCAGAACGAGGGGTTCTCCGGCTCCCAGTGGGTGAGGACGTTTGAAGTCATGATGAGCTCCAGCAAAGCCGCGCCAGGCCGGCGCGGCGCAATCAAGGATCAGGCGGCGCGTTGGGCGAGTGCGGCGTGCGGGGCTTGTGCGGCGGCCGTGGTGGCCTGCGCGCTGTTGCGGAAGCTGAAGTGCATCCACACCAGGCTCACGCAAACGGCGCCGTACAGCAACATGAAGCAGGTGGAATGGATGCCCGTGAGGTCGACCAGCACGCCGAACAGGATCGGCAGCACGAACCCCGCCAGGCCACCGGCCAGACCCACGGCGCCAGAAACCGCGCCGATGTTGTCGGTGAAATCGTTGGAGATGAACTTGAAGACCGAAGCCTTGCCGATGGCCATTGCTACGCCCACCACGCCCATCAGCACGGTGAACATCACGGGCGACAGGCCGATGTGGAAATCCAGAGGGCCATGTGTGCTGTTGATGGTGAGCTGCGTTGGCGGATAGCTCAGCAGGAAGAACGCCACCCAGCACACCCACATCACCGCCCAGGTGGTGCGGTAGGCGCCGTAGCGGTCTGACAGCCAGCCGCCCACCGCGCGCAGCACGCCGCCCGGCAGCGAAAAGCAGGCTGCCAGGAACGCCGCGGTCTTGATCGAGAAGCCGTATTCCGAGACGTAGTAGCGCGTGAGCCACAGCGACAGCCCTACGTATCCGCCGAACACCACGGAGTAATACTGCGCATAGCGCCAGACGCGCGGGTCTTTCATCACGCGCAACTGCTCGCCCAGCGAGACGGATTTGCCCGTGGCGTGCGCCGGGTTGGTGGCCGAGCCGAACCAGAACAGCAGCGCGGTGATGAGCATGGCAACCGCATACACGCGCGGCACCACGGTCCACGTGCCGGCGGCAAGCACCAGCGCTGGCGCAACGAACTTGTTGAGTGCCGCGCCCGCGTTGCCTGCACCGAAGATGCCCATGGCAAAGCCTTGGCGCTTCTTGGGGAACCAGCGTGCGACGTATGGCGTGCCCACCGAGAACGACCCGCCGACCAGGCCCACCAGCGCGCCGAGCAGCAGGAACTGCCAGAGGCGCGTAGCATCGGCAACAAACCAGATCGGCACAACCGTTGCCAGCATCAGCAGGAAGAACACGATGCGCCCGCCGAAGCGGTCCGTCCACATGCCCAGCGGCACGCGCACCAGCGAGCCCGTCAACACGGGCATCGAGGCAATCAGCCCGAATTCGGTTTCGGAAAGCCCCAGTTGTTTCTGCAGCGGAATCCCGAGGATGGCGAACATCGTCCACACCGCAAAGCAGATGGTGAAGGCGAAGGTGCTGGAAGCCAGTACCAGGTAGGCGCGTGGCGCGACGACGGTTTGCGGTACGGCGGATTGAGAGTGGACGGTAGCGGTGGACATGTCTGACCCAGTGCTCGAATTGGCAAGGCCAGCGTAGGGCCGCCACCCGCGTGCGTCTATTCGTCGCTGGAGGAGGGCGTGCGTGCCCAAGGCGGGTCGACCGGGCTAGTTCCTTCGACAGGGGCGACGCTTGCGGAACCCGGATGTTGCCCATCGTTGAAGCCGATCTCGTTGGAGCCTTAATGCACATCAAACAGGCGCTGTCCCGCTTCGGCTAGCGTGAGGACACTGACATCGGCCACCCATGACACAACCTGCCCCAACGCTCTTCTACGAACGCATGCCCGCCCCGGGCGTCGTGTTCGGCTGTCTGCTGCCCGTGCCGTGGGTCGGCGCGGCGGCGGGGTTGCTGCTGGCGTTTGGGCCTGCGAATGGATTGCCGGATCGCTTTGCACCGCTCACGCTGGCGCTGGTTCACGCGCTGGCCGTGGGGACGTTGCTGCCCGCAATGCTGGGCGCGCTCTTTCAGTTGTTTCCCGTGGTGGCGGGTGTGCCGGTGCCGGGTGCGCGTTGGGTCTCGCCCTGCGTGGCCGCAACCTGTGTGGCGACGGCGGTTGCGCTGGACGCGGGCTTTCTTGGGGTGGGGCGTTCCGCCTTTGCGCTGGCAGCGTGGTTTGGCGCACCGCTGCTGGCCATTCCAGCCGCCTTGCTGATCCTGGCAGGCTTGCGTGTCGGCCAGACACATGCGGCGCAAGCCGCGCCCGGCACGGTACGCACCTTGCGCCGCATTGGCTGGGCTCTGCTGTTGACGCTGACCAGCGGCGCAACCCTTAGCACGGTGCTTGGTTTGGGGATGTTCGCGCCGCCACCGGTGCTTCTGGATTTGCATGTCGGCTGGGGGCTGGGCGGTTGGCTGGCAACATTGCTGGCCGGTGTAGCGTCAACGGTGCTGCCGATGTTCTGGCAGACGCGGCGTCTGCCGATCCGCTGGCAACGGTGGATGCCGGGCTGGCTGTGGGCGCCGCTGCTGCTGGGCAGCGCAATTGGCTGGCTGGGTGGCGCGGCGCTCTGGCAGACGTGGGCGTGGCTCGCGCTGGGTGCGTTGTCGGCCGTCGGGCTGCGGGCGGTGTACGGCGCACGGCGCAGGCACGATCCGGGCTGGCCGCTGTGGCTGGGCGCGACGGGCTCCTGGCTGACGGTGGCTGTGCTCGGTCTGGCGGCACGCTGGTTGCCGACGGGTTGGCCGGTTGCCTGGTGGATGGGCGTGTTGGCTCTGGTGGGTGGCGGTGTGCTGCCGATCAACGCCATGCTCGGCAAGATCATCCCCTTCATGGTGTGGATGCATTTGCGCAGGCGCGTGCCGCGGCACGTACGGTTGCCCGCCATGCAGACCTTGATTGGCGAGCGGCAGCAGCACTGGCATGCCCGTGTCCTGCTGCTTGCGTTGGCAGGGTTGCTGCTGGTACCGCTGCACCCCGGGGCGATGACCGTACCGGCCGGAGGGCTGTTCGCGCTGTCGCAACTCTGGCTGGGGGGGCAACTGTGCCGTGCGTTGCTGATCTTCCGGCAGGTCTCCCGAGCTTTTGCGCACGCACGACCGAACGCTTGATCGAACGCAAAACCACACTGGCAGACACATCGCAGACTGCCGGCATGACACCGACCACACCCGCCATTGAACTGGTGGCCCCCGCAGGTAGCCTTGCCGCGCTCAAGGCTGCCCTGAGCGCCGGGGCCGACACCGTCTACCTTGGTCTGAAGAACGCCACCAACGCGCGCAACTTCGCCGGCCTTAATTTCACCGAGGCGGATATCCGCACGGGCGTCGAGCTGGCGCACAGCATGGGCAGGCAGGTCCTGTTTGCCATCAACACGTTTCCGCAGGCCGGCCGGGGCATCGAGTGGCGCATGGCCATCGACGCGGCCTACATGCTGGGCGCCGATGCCGTGATCCTGGCCGACCCTGGGCTGATGGCCTATGCGCGTGACCGCTATCCCGAGCTGCGGCTGCACTTGTCCGTGCAGGGCTCGGCCACGCACGCAGATGCCATCGAGTTGATGCGCGAGCAGTTCGGTATCCACCGCGCGGTGCTGCCGCGCGTGCTGACGCTGGCTGAGGTGGAGCGCGTGATCCGGCAGACCTCGATGCAGATCGAGGTATTCGGCTTTGGCAGCCTGTGCGTGATGGCCGAAGGGCGCTGCCTGCTGTCGTCATACGCCACGGGCGATTCGCCCAACAACAAGGGCGTGTGTTCCCCCGCGCATGCGGTGCGCTGGATGGAGCGTGACGGCAACCTCGACGCGCGCCTGAACGACATCCTGATCGACCGCTACGCACCCGGAGAGGCGGCGGGGTATCCGACGCTGTGCAAGGGCCGCTTCCTGGTCGATGGCGAGGTCGATCATGTACTGGAAGAGCCGACCAGCCTGAACGCGTTGAGCCTGCTGCCGAGGCTGATCGGCATGGGGGTGGCGGCCATCAAGATCGAAGGGCGCCAGCGCAGCCCGGCCTACGTTGCGCAGGTGGTAGCCACGCTGCGTGCTGCGCTGGATGCGGCGCTGGCGGACCCGGCCCGCTTCTCGGCCAAGCCGGACTGGCAAGCCGCGCTCGTACGGCATGCCGAAGGGGCACACGTGACACAGGGTGCCTTCGATCGTCCCTGGAAATAGGCGTTTTCTCCGGCACATCATGTCCTACCAAATCTCATTGGGGCCGCTGCTTTACTACTGGCCACGTCAAAACACGCTGGATTTCTATGCCGAGGTGGCGGCCAGCCCGGTCGATATCGTCTACCTGGGCGAAACCGTCTGCAGCCGCCGCCACGAACTGCGCACCGAAGACTGGCTGGCGCTTGCCGCCATGCTGCGCGCGGCAGGCAAATCCGTCGTCTTGTCCACGCGCACGCTCATCGAAACCAGCACCGAGGCGCGCGCGCTGCGCCAGCTTTGCCAGCAGGACGACTGGCTCGTGGAGGTCGGCGAGCTTGGCGCCGTGCGGCTTCTGGGCGGGCGGCCGTTTGTGGCCGGGCCGCACTGCAATGGCTACTACGGTGCCACGCTCGAATGGCTGGCCGGGCTGGGCGCAATACGCGCGGTCATGCCGCTGGAAATGAGTCAGGCCACCCTGGCTGAGCTGATGCGCGAGAAGCCCAGTGCATTGGAGATCGAAGCCATGGTGTGGGGGCGGCTGCCGCTGGCGTTTTCTGCGCGCTGCTTCACGGCGCGGCACTTCCGCCTCAACAAGGACGAATGCGGCTTTCGCTGCATCGAGCATCCCGACGGCCTTGCGGTGCGCACGCGCGAGGGACAGGAGTTTCTCGCCATCAACGGTATCCAGACACAGTCTGGGCAGTGCCTGGATGTGCTGGACCAGGCCCCGGCGTTGTCGGCCCTGGGCGTGAATGTGTTGCGCGTGAGCCCGCAATCGCGCGGCACGCTCGAAGCAGTTGCCGCGCTGGATGCCCTGCGCCAAGGCAAGCCTGCCCCCGAGGTGCAGCCGCCAGATGGCATCGGCCGCTGTAACGGCTACTGGCATGGCCGATCCGGCATCGAATGGCTGGAGTCGCAGGCATGATGCTGCGTCCACCCGCCATCCTCGTACGGTTTGCGCGCCGCTTGCCGGAGCCGCTGACCTCCTTGCCGTTCGTGCTGGGGCTTGACGCGGCGCGGCGCCTGTCGTGGCTGACGCCGCCGCCCGAACTTGATGGGCGGCGCTTTGCCATCACGGTGGAAGACCTGGGCCTGCGCGCATGCTTCTGCTGCCGTAATGGCGCATTCCATCGGCTATCCGGGCAGGCGCCGGAGCTGGAGTTGCGAGCAGACGTTGGCGACTTCCTGGCGCTCATGCGCGGCACTGCCGATGCCGACACGCTGTTCTTCCAGCGCCGCCTCAAAATTGCCGGAGATACCGAGCTGGGGCTGATCGTCAAGAACTGGCTCGATGCCGCTTCGCGGCCGGCGTGGCTGGCGCGGTGGCAGTCGCGCTAGCGCACATTGCCCAGTCACGCGGAGGGAGGGTTTGCCATGTCGTCGCATCATTTGCCGCTGGTCTATGCATGCTCGGGGTGTTCGAGCGTGGCACAGGCGGCCAACCGCCTGGCTGTTGATCTCGACCGCAGCGGCCGGGCAGAGATGTCTTGCATCAGTGGCGTGGGCGGTGGCGTGCATGCGCTCGTCAAGACCGCGCGCAGCGGGCGGCCGATCCTGGCACTCGACGGTTGTGCACTGGCCTGCGTCAAGGCATGCTTGGCGACGGCCGGCGTGACCGCCGACGTGCATCTGATACTCAACCAGCTCGGTGCCAGAAAGCGGTATCACGCCGATTGCAGCGAGGACGAACTCGTCGCCGCCGCCGCGCTGGTGGATGAGGCGGTCGATACGCTCCAGCGCAAGATCGACGCCGCAGGCGCTGCGGAGCCCGCTTCGCTGTCCGCGTCTGAGGGTTGATTTGCGCCACGGCTTCGCGCCGTGGCCCGCAATTTCATGTTCGGGGCCGTACCCCCGTAATCGCTTACCCAGCCTGCAACTGACGCTGCAGGGCGGTGGTGCAGGGGATGACCACGTCACGCCCATCAACCAGGATCAGCCCATCTCGAATCAACTGCTGCAACACGCGCGAGAGCGTGGCGGGCGCCAGTCCCAGCTTGGACGCCACCAGGCTCTTGCTGCATGGAAAGCGCGCCCGGTCCAGCTTGCGTGGCAGTGAGAGCAGATAGCCGATCAGACGCTCATTGGCGCTTTGCAGCTTGACGGTCTCGATGTCGCGCATCAGCGTGTGCAGCCGTGAAGACAGGCCCGCGAGCATCTGGCGCGCCAGGTGCGGGTGGACGTCAAGCGCGGCATCGATGGCCGGCTTGCCGATCCAGACCAGCAGGCTGTCTTCCATGGCCTGGGCATCGGCCGCATAGGGCTGGTTGATGAACATGAAGGGCTCGCCAAAGCACTGGCCCGGCCCGAAGAATTCGATCACCTTGCGCTGCCCGTGCGGCCCCGGCAGCACCAGCTTGATCGCACCGACGGCCACGACATAGAAGCCGTCGGCACGATCGCCGTGGTTGAAAACGAAGTCATGGCGCGCAATGCGCAGTTGGCGGCAGTCGCGTGCCAGCACCGCCATGTCGTCGGTATCGAAGTCCTGGAACAGAGCGGTGTGTTTGAGCAGGCTGCCAATATCGACGGTCTCGGACATGGTGTCACCGGCAGGAGAAAGAAGTGAAGCAGGCGGCCAATGCACCTTGCGTGCGTTCGCTCGGCAACGTGATGACCGGGGTCCCGGGGGCACTTCGATAGGCTTGTATTGCATAGTGTTTCACGCCGCGCAGGCTCAGGTCTTGCGCCAGCGCAAGGAGTTGCGGCTCGGGCAGCCAGCTCGGGTCCCACGTGGTGCGGCACTCGAATGCGCAGCCGCTGCGCAGCAGCAAGTCAAGGCAGGCATCGACCGGCGCAGCGCTGCCGCGGCGGCCCGTCAGTGCGTCATAGCGCGGCGCGGTGGTCTTGATGTCGAGACCCACCCAGTCCACCAGCGGCAGCGCGTCTGCCAGGTGCGCCGGGTAGATGCCGCCGGTGTGCAGCCCCACCTTGAAGCCGAGCGACCGCACGGCGCGCATCAGTTGCGGCAGACGTGGCTCGCTCAGGGGTTCGCCGCCGGAGAACACCACAGCATCGAGCAAGCCCTGGCGGCGCTGCAGGAAGGTCAGTACGTCGTCCCAATCCAGCGTGCGCGCGCGCGTCTGCAGGTGCGGGTTGTGGCAGTAGTGGCAGCGCCACGGGCAGCCCGCAATGAACACCACCGCCGCCAGTTGCCCCGGCCAGTCGACGCTGGAAAACGGCGTCAGGCCGCCGATGGCCGGCGGCGGGCAGCGTGGTGGCTCAGCGGGCGCGTTCTTCAACAAAGAAGCGGCGTTCACGGAATTCCCCTTGCTTGCCGATGTTGAACGAGCTGACGGGCCGGTGATAGCCCATCACGCGGGTCCAGATTTCGCATCGGGTGCGCTGGCTGTCGTCCAGTTGAACGGCGGGTGTGGAAGTTTGGGTGAGTGTGCTCATACGGATGCTCCTTCGTGGGTGACATGGGTGGAAGAACCGGAGGTGTCTGCCGTTGCACAACCGCAAGCGCTGGGAGCCTGACGCGCCAGCAGTTCGGCATCGCACTTCGGGCAGAACGCGTGCTGGCCCGACAGGTAGCCGTGCTTTGGGCAGATCGAAAACGTCGGGGTGATGGTGATATACGGCAGGCGGAAATTCGCCAAGGCTCGGCGCACCAGTTCCCGGCAGGCCTCGGGCGAGGAGATCGCCTCGTTCATGTACAGGTGCAGCACCGTGCCGCCGGTGTACTTGCTCTGCAAGGTTTCCTGACGCGCCAGTGCCTCGAACGGGTCGTCGGTGTAGCCGACCGGCAACTGGCTGGAGTTGGTGTAGTACGGCTGGTCCGTCGTGCCGGCCTGCAGGATGGCGGGCCAGCGCTTGTGGTCTTCGCGGGCAAATCGGTAGGTCGTGCCCTCGGCGGGCGTGGCCTCCAGGTTGTAGAGATGGCCTGTGGCCTCCTGGAATTCCGTGATGCGTTGGCGCACGTGGTCGAGCAGGCGCACCGCCATGGCGTGACCGGCGGGCGTGGTGAGGTCATCGGCATCGCCGCTGAAGTTGCGGACCATTTCGTTGATGCCGTTCACGCCCAACGTGCTGAAGTGATTGCGCAGCGTGCCCAGGTAGCGTCGCGTGTATGGATACAGCCCCTGGTCGATCAGCCGCTGCACGAACTTGCGTTTGACCTCCAGCACGTCGCGGCCGAGTGCGAGCAGGGTGTCCAGCCGCGCCAGCAGCGCGGCCTCGTCGCCCGCATAAAGGTGGCCAAGTCGCGCGCAATTGACGGTGACCACGCCAATCGACCCGGTCTGCTCGGCAGACCCGAACAACCCGTTGCCCCGCTTGAGCAGTTCGCGCAGGTCGAGCTGCAAGCGGCAGCACATCGAGCGCACCATGTGCGGTTCCAGGTCGGAGTTGAGGAAGTTCTGGAAGTACGGTAGCCCGTACTTGGCCGTCATCTCGAACAGCAGTGTGGTGTTGGTGTGCTCCCAATCGAAATCGGGCGTGATGTTGTAGGTCGGGATCGGGAAGGTGAACGCGCGGCCCTTGGCATCGCCGGCCATCATGACTTCGATGTAGGCGCGGTTGATCATGTCCATCTCGGGCTGCAGATCGCCGTAGGTGAAGAGCATCTCCTCGCCGCCGATGTAGGGGATCTGCTCGCGCAGGTCGGCCGGGCACGTCCAGTCAAACGTGAGGTTGGTGAACGGCGTTTGCGTGCCCCAGCGGCTGGGGACGTTCAAGTTGTAGATCAGCTCCTGCATGGCCTGCTTGACGGCCGCGTAGGACATGGCGTCGCGGCGGATGAACGGCGCCATGTATGTATCGAACGAGCTGAACGCCTGCGCGCCGGCCCACTCGTTCTGCAGCGTGCCGAGAAAGTTGACGATCTGCCCGATGGCCGCCGACATATGGCGCGCCGGCGTGGCCTCTACCTTGCCGGGCACACCGTTGAAACCTTCGGTCAACAACTGGCGCAACGACCACCCCGCGCAGTAGCCCGACAGCATGTCGAGATCATGGATGTGGATGTCGCCCTCGCGGTGCGCGGTGCCGGCCTCGGGGCTGTAGACGTGCGACAGCCAATAGTTGGCGGTGACCTTGCCCGCCACGTTCAGGATCAGCCCGCCCAGGCTGTAGCCCTGATTGGCGTTGGCGTTGACGCGCCAGTCGCGCTGTTCGAGGTACTCGTCCATCGTGCTTTCGACGTCGACCAGCGTGTGCTTGAGCGCGCGCAGGCGGGCATGTTGCTCGCGATAGACGATGTACGCGCGTGCCGTGCGCCAGTAGCCGGCGGCAACCAGCGTTTCTTCGACGCGGTTCTGGATGACCTCGATGCTTGGGCAGTCCAGTGCGCTCACTTGCTCGACCACGCGCGCGCTCAGGCGCTGCGCTTCCTGCGTGTCGAATTCCCCCGTCGCCTGGCCCGCCGCAGCGATGGCCCGTTCAATCTTCTTCCCGTCGAACGCGGCCAATGATCCATCGCGTTTGGTGACCTGTGTGCACGCCATAAGACCCCCTACATATAGTGGTATGTGGGTAAGGCTAGCACTAGATGTTGTGGTTGGAGGTGCCTGCTTGCGCGGATTTTCGATTCTGTTGACGGCAGTCAATCGCACACGGGTGCGGGCCCCAAAGCCCATGTCGAGAGCAGGGGCGCATGCCTTGCCGTGTTGCCACTCACACGATCAAGGGCTCGACGATCGCGTGAGCAAAAGATCGACTACTTGAGCTCCAGCCGCCGCGCCAGCTTGTGCAGGTTGCTGGCGTCTACGCCAAGTGCACGCGCCGCCTGTGCCCAGTTATTGCTGTGCATGGCCAGCGCTGCCTGGATGCACTGCCGCTGGCAATCGTCAACGGCGTCGCGCAACGTTGTGCCGGGCGTGATGTCCTGCGACGCGTCGAGCGACACTCCGACGGCCGACGCGCCGGGAATGGCCGCCTCGGTATCGAGGTCGAGCAGCTCGGCGCCCAGCGTCACGATGTCGTCGCGGTTGGCACCGCGGCTCAGCACCTTGAGTGCGGCGCGGCTGATGACGTGTTCCAGTTCGCGCACGTTGCCGGGCCACGGATAGCGGCGCAAGGCATGCTCTGCATCGGGGCTGAGCCGCAGGCTGCGCAGGCCGAGGCGTGCACGGTTGTTTTCCAGAAAACGGCCGGCCAGCAGCAGGATGTCGTTGCCGCGCTCACGCAGCGGAGGGATCGGCACCGGATAGACCGACAGCCGGTGATAGAGATCGGCCCGGAACGCGCCATCGCGCACGCGCTCGCGCAGGTTGCGGTTGGTCGCGGCAATCACGCGCACATCGACATGGCGCGGGCGGTCGGCACCGAGCCGCTGGATCTCGCCGTTCTGCAGCGCGCGCAGCAGCTTGGCCTGCACCGTGAGCGGCAGCTCGCCGACCTCGTCGAGAAACAGCGTTCCGCCGTCCGCAGCCTCAAAGCGGCCTGGGCGCTCACCCACGGCGCCCGAGAATGCGCCCTTGACGTGGCCGAACAGCTCGCTCTCTGCAAGCGACTCCGGCAGCGCCGCGCAATTCACATGCACCAGCGGACGATCGCGACGGCGTGACAGACGATGCAACCGGTGCACAAACAACTCCTTGCCCACGCCGGTCTCACCGAGCACCAGGATCGGCAACTCGGAATCGGCCACCACCTCCAGCTCATGCAGCAACTGATGAATCGCGGGGCTCTGGCCGACGATCTCCCAGTCATCCGCCGCAGCGTCGCCTGCAGGCGAGTCACCGCGCGTGGCGCGCAGCGCGCGGATTTCCTCTTCAAGCCGCGTGGTGCGTGCAGCGGCTTCGATCACGACATTGAGGCGGCGCAGTTCGGCCTGCGCATCCGCGTTGAAGGTACCGACCTTGAGCGCGTCGAGCGTGAGCACGCCCCACAACTGGCCCTCGACCTGCAGGCTGACGCCCATGCAGTCGTGCACCGGCAAGGGCACGCCGGCCTGTTCGTCGATGAGCCCGTCGTAGGGGTCGGGCAAGGTGCTGTCGTGGTGGAAGCACGTCACGCCGCGCCGCGCGAGGATGGCGGCCAGACGCGGATGCTGCCCGACCACAAAGCGCCGGCCCAGCGCGTCGCGCACCAGCCCATCCACCGCAATCGGTCGCAGGTGGTCTTCCTCCAGTTTCAGCAGCGCAACCGCCCCGCAACGGAAGTGTGAGCGCAGGCTGCCGACCAGCCGCTGCATGCGCACTGCCGGCGGCAGATCGGCAACCAGATCGGTGAGGAGCAAGCGGTCGAGCATGGTCTAAATCACCTTAGAAAGGTAAAAAACACCTTCATTTGAAGTGGGTGGATTTTACCCTGTTCGGTTCAACCCTTTGATTTGTCGGGGGAAAAATCTGGCATGCAATTCGCACTAATGCGACATCGCTTTCCCACACACCGATTTTGCATAGGAGCACGTTATGGCGTTACTCGATCAGCCGCTGGGGCAACTGGCCCGCAATATTCCTGGCGCTACGGGCATCTTTCATGAATACCAGCTCGATTTTTGCTGCGGCGGCCAGCACAGCCTGCGTGACGCAGCGCAGGCCAAGGGGATCGACGCCGCACCCATCGTAGAGCGCTTGGAGGCCCTGCACGAAGCAGTGACCCCGGATGAAGCAGTGGACTGGTCCGCCGTGTCGCCAAGCATGTTGATTGACTACATTCTTGAGCGCTTTCACGAGCGCCATCGTGAGCAGTTGCCCGAACTGATTCGCCTGGCGCGCCGGGTTGAGCATGTACATGGCGACCGCCCGGAGTGCCCCACGGGCCTGGGCGATCTGCTGGATGCGATGCGGCAGGAGCTTGAAAGCCACATGCAGAAAGAGGAGCAGATCCTGTTTCCGATGCTGGCACGCGGCCATGGCGTGCGGGCAGGCGGCCCGATTGCCGTGATGCGCATGGAGCATGACCAGCACGGCGAAGCGCTGCAGCAACTGATGACGTTGACCAACGACATCACCTTGCCACGCGGGGCTTGCACGACATGGCGGGCGCTCTATCTCGGTTTGCGCGTGTTCCGCGAAGACCTGATGGAGCACATTCATTTGGAGAACAACGTTTTGTTCGACATCGCTGGCGCGTCAAACTGAGTGTGCTGCAGGCGTCGGTTTGCGCCGCCCCCTGGCCCGCGACACAGTCAATCGCTTCACGGCACCTGGGCAGCGAACAGGGTCAGCATGACCTCGTGCAGGGAGTTTCTGGTGGCGCGGGCTCAGCGTGCGTGGGCTAGATACGCCACCACATCATCCAGCGTCACCAGCCGCGCGTAGTCGGATTCTGGAATCTCGACCTTCAGCTTGTCATGCAGGGCCAGCAGGAAATTGAGCCAGTCCATTGAATCGAGGTCCACCTGCCTGCGCAACGGCCGGTCGGGGCGCAATTGGGCAGCATCGATTTCGGGCGCAATGGCGCGGAGTGCCGCAAGCACGGTCGCGCGGATTTCTGCTTCGTTCATTGGTCGAGTGCCTCCGGATGTTGCAGCAGTTCGCGCAGTTCCGTGAGGAAGAGGGCGCCCCGGTGCCCGTCGGAGACGCGGTGATCGGCCGACAGGCTGGCGGTCACCGCCGGCACGACCTTCAGCCCGCCGTTTTCCGCCCACGGTTGTTCTGTGATACGGCCAAAACCCACCAGCGCAACCTGCGGCGGATAGATGATGCCGAAGACCTGTGCTGCCCCCTGATCACCGAGATTGGTGACGGTGACGGTGGGCGCCGACATCTCGGAGCTTTTCAACGATCCGCCCCGGCATCGCTTGACCAGGTCGGTCAGCTCCTGCATCAACTGTGTGAGGGATTTGGTATCGGCATCCAACAGCGCCGGTGCCATCAATCCGCCTTGTCGCAACGAGATCGCGACGCCGACGTGCACTGCCGCAGCCGCTTCGAAGGCGCCATCGCGAAAGAAGCCGTTGAACTCCGGAAACTGCTTGAGCGAAAGGGCGACGGCCTTGATCAGCATGACCGCCGGCAGCAGGCGTTCAGCCAGTGGGCGCTTGGCGTTCTCCCGTGCGAGCCATGCCAGCATGGCCACCAACGGGATCGTCTCGGCCACGTAGTAATGCGGAATCTCGTGCTTGGAGCGCGTCATGGCGGCAGCGATGGCCTTGCGTATCTCGGCTGATCTGTCGCTTGGCACTGCGCCGCTGCTTCGTGCGGCGTGCTCGACGTCCGCCAGCGTGACCGCACCGCCAGGGCCGCTGCCAGTGATGTTCTCGACATCGATGCCGTGTTCGCGTGCGGCTTTGCGCGCCGCGGGCGAGATCCTGCGACGTCGGCTCGGCCCTGCCTCGGCACCGGCTGCCGTTGGTTTTTCGTGCAGACGCCTGACGGCGCCCGGTGCCTCGCCCGGTTCCAGAAACGTCGCCATCAGCGTCCCCACGGGGATCTTCGCCCCGGGCGCGACCAGCAACTCGGCTACCGTGCCTTCGTGCCAGCTCTCGACATCGATTGCCGCCTTGCTGGTGTCGACCACGGCAATGATCTGGCCTTTCTTCACGGCGTCGCCGGGCTTGATTCGCCATTCGAGCAACGTGCCTTCGTCCATGTCAGCGCCCAGGGCGGGCAGCGTGAACTCGATCATGCGGCCTCCGCAAGGGTCGCAGCGCTTGGGCGCGCCCTCATGACACCATCCGCCTGACTGCATCGACGATGCGATTGGCCTGCGGCAGCGCGGCGTCTTCCATGTGTTTTGCGTAGGGAATCGGCACTTCCGCAGTGCAGACGCGGGCCACCGGGGCGTCAAGCTCATAGAACGCCTGCTCGACAATGCGCGCCATGATTTCCGATGCCAGGCTGACGCTGCGCCACCCTTCATCAACGATGACCGCGCGGCGGCACTTGGCAACCGACGTCATGATGGTGGCATCGTCCAGCGGGCGCAGCGAGCGCAGATCGACCACTTCTGCCGCAATGCCGTCTGCGGCGAGCGTCTCGGCTGCCTGCAATGCCTTGTAGAGCGACCCGCCATACGTGATGACCGACACGTCCTTGCCCACGCGCCGGACGCGCGCCGAGTTGATGTCGACGTTGCCGGCATCGGGCAATTCGTCTTCCATGTTGTAGAGGCCGGCGTGCTCGAAGATCAGGACGGGGTCGGGATCGGCCAGCGCCGGCGCCAGCATGCCGCGTGCATCTTCAATGGTGGCTGGCGCCACCACCTTGATGCCCGGAATGCCCGCATACCAGCCTTCGAAGCTATGCGAATGCTGCGCTGCCACCTGGCGGCCGGCACCCGTGGCCATGCGAATGACCAGCGGCACCGAGAACTGCCCACCGGACATGTGGCGATACAACGCAGCAGTGTTCACGATCTGATCGAGCGCCAGCAGGCTGAAATTGACGGTCATCACCTCGACGATCGGGCGCATGCCGCCCAGCGCGGCACCAATGCCAGCCCCCGTGAATCCGAGTTCCGACAGCGGTGTATCGCGGATGCGCTCGGGGCCGAACTCGGCCAACAGCCCTTTGGAAACCGCATAGGTGCCGCCATACCGGCCGACATCCTCGCCCATGAGAAACACGCGTGGATCGCTGAGAAGCGCTTCGCGCAGGGCTTCGCGCAACGCGTCGCGGTAGCTGAGGCGGCGGCTCATGGCGCGGCTCCGACAGGCGTGTACACGTCTTTCAGCAAATCCTCCACGGGCTCCCAGGCGCCGGCGTCGGCAAAGGCCGCCGCCTTGGTCACCTCGGCATTGATTGCAGCATCGAGCGCGAGGAAGTCCTCCTCACTCAGCTTGCCCTCGGCCTTCAGCCGCGCAGTGAACGTGTGAATCGGACCGCGTTGCTTCCACGCCTCGATCTCCTCGGCCTGCCGGTAGAGGTCCGGGTCATACATCGAGTGGGCCCGAAAACGGTAGGTGCGCAGCTCCAGGAACACCGGCCCGGCACCGGTTCTGATGCGTGCGACGGCATCCTTGGCGGCTTCATGCACAGCGACGATATCCATGCCGTCCGCCGACTGCGCGGCCATGGCGTAGGAGGCGGCCTTGGCGCATAGGTCAGTCTGGGCCTGGTGGCGCTCCAAGGCCGTACCCATCGCATAGAGGTTGTTCTCGCAGCAGAACAGCAGCGGCAGCTTCCACAACGCAGCCAGGTTCATCGACTCATGAAATGCGCCTTCCGCCACCGCTCCGTCGCCGAAGAAGCAGGCGGTGACCCGGCTGCCGCCTTGCATCTTCTCTGCCAGCGCCAGGCCCACCGCGAGCGGCAGGCCACCGCCAACAATGGCGTTGCCTCCGAACAGCCGGTGCTCGTGGTCGAACAGATGCATGGAGCCGCCACGCCCCCTGGCGCAGCCTTCACGCTTGCCGTACATCTCCGCCATGAGCACGCCCATGTCCATGCCGCGCACCAGCGCATGGCCATGTTCGCGATAGGTTGCGACGATGTTGTCGTCGGCGGACAGCGCGTGCAAGGCGCCCACGCCCACCGCCTCCTCGCCGATGTACAGATGCAGGAAACCGCGTATCTTGCCCGCGCCGTAGAGCTCCGCGCATTTCTCCTCGAAACGGCGAATGCGCACCATGTCGCGCAGCAGCGCCTGTGCGAATGTCCGATCGTAGGGGACGGGTCCCGTTGGCGGCTGCGGTGCCGGATGATCGATGACGGTCATGTGCCGCCCTCCAGTGTCGAGGTATCCCCCTCTGGCAGGCCGAGCTCGCGCGCTTTGAGCAAGCGCCGCATGATCTTGCCGCTGCGCGTTCGTGGCAGTTGCTCCAGAAAGGCGATCTCCTTGGGGGCGACGGCCGCGCCCAGGCGCGTCCTGGCGTGCCCGAGCAGGTCCAGGCGCAGCGCGTCGCTGGGCTCGAACCCCGGGTTGAGCGAGACAAAGGCCTTGACCATTTCGCCGACGACCGGGTCCGGCTTGCCGATCACCCCGGCTTCGGCCACGGCCGGATGCTCCATCAGCGCGCTCTCGACTTCGAACGGACCGATCAGATGGCCGGCGGATTTGATGACATCGTCGGTGCGGCCGATGAACCAGTAGTAGCCATCCGCGTCGCGCTTGGCCAGGTCGCCAGTCAAGTACCACTCGCCGGAAAAACTTTTGCGATAGCGCTCGTCATTGTTGAGATAGCCGCGAAACATGGAGGGCCAGCCTCGCTTGAGCGCGAGCTCGCCCTGCTTGCCGGGGGTATCGATGACATCCACGCTGCCGTCTTCGTGGTGCTGCACGATCACCGCCTCAACGCCAGGCAGTGGTCTGCCCATCGAACCAGGCTTGATGTCGAACGCGGGGGTGTTGGCGATCATGATGCCGCCGGTCTCGGTCTGCCACCAGTTGTCGTGGATCGGCAGGCCCAGCACCTCCTTGCCCCACCGGACAGCCTCCGGGTTCAATGGCTCGCCCACGCTGGCAATGAAGCGAAGCTGCGGAAGGGCGTATCGCTTCGCCATGTCCGCCCCGGCCTTCATCAACATGCGGATGGCCGTTGGTGCCGTGTACCAGACGCTGACACCCTCGTCGCGCAGAATGCCGTACCAGCGTTCGGCGTCGAATTCTTCGCGATCGACGATCGAGGTGACGCCGTGCAGCAGCGGTGCGATGGTGCCGTAAGAGGTGCCGGTCACCCAGCCCGGATCGGCGGTGCACCAATAGATGTCGCTGGCGTGCAGGTCCAGCGCGTACTTGCCGGTCGCCCAGTGAGTAGCAACCGCACCATGCACATGGACCGCGCCCTTCGGCGTGCCTGTGGTGCCGCTGGTGAAATGCAGCAGCGCCATGTCTTCGGCCGTGGTTGGCGTGATCTCGCACGTGTCTGACGCGCTGCATAGCAGCGAAGCCAAGTCGAGCGTGCCCGGCTCAGACGTGATGCCGCCGTCTTCCGCCACCAGCAACACATGCTTCAGGCTTGGCATGCGGCTGCGCCACTTGGCAACCTTGCGCGCATAGAGCGCATCCGTCGTCAGCAGTACGGTGCCGGCACCGAGGTTGATGCGCGTGGCGATGGGCTCGGGGCCGAACGCCGAAAAAAGAGGGGAGACCACCGTGCCATTCTTCAGGGCGCCCAGCAGGCCGATATAGAGTTCCGGAATGCGCCCCGCAAGGATGAAGAGCCGCTCGCCCTTGCCGATGCCGAGTGCGCGCAGCGCATTGCAGAAGCGATTGGTCTGCGCGGACAACTCCGCGTAGCTGACAGTGCGACTGGATGCGCCGCTCGCGAGAAAACGGAATGCGGTCTTGTCGCCCGCACCACCGATGACATGACGGTCCACCGCGTGCCACGCGATATTCACCGCCCCCAGTGGCTGACCGCTCAACTCGCGGCCGACGGCACCCCAGGAAAAGCGGCGGCACTCGGCTTCGTAATCCGCCAGATTGGGGCTGACCCGCAGGTCGGTGGCCGTCTTGCGGATGATCGATGACGTATCCATCGTGCTCCCCCTTTCGGCCAATATAGGCGCCCGGCTGGGTGACAGAAAGGAAAGCCGGCTCGATGGCGGCGGCGTGGCGCGACGGTTTCGCACATGCCCAGCGGGCGAAAGCCGGACTCGGTGAAATGCGGGCGATGGTAGGCGTGCTGTGCATGTAAAGCCACTTGCTGACAGCTCGCCGATGCCGGTGCTTGATCCAACGCAACAGATGCCAGTGCCATCAAGGTAGGGTGAGGTAGATATCCGGAAGCAGGTCGGGTTACCGCCCCGGATGCTCTTTGGTGGGCCCTACGGTGAAACCGATGCAACGGTACGCTGCCACACGTGGCTTCTATCACCTCGAACAGTGCGCAATCAGCGAACGCTCGTGCGCGGGCTTGGCCTGTTTTGCGGCACGCGCGGATAGACCGGAGCGCTGGCATGCCGCCGCCAGCCAAACGCCAGCGCTCTACTGCCTGGGCAAATGCTATGCCGCCCCAAGCGACGGGGCGCACGATGTCCGGCCGCACATTGGCGAACATGCGCGTCATCCCGTTTTATTGAGCAACGTGTTGCGCGGTGGCGTGCGCGACCTGGCCACATATCGCAGCCATGGTGGCGGCGACGCGCTTGCCGTGGCCCGGGCGATGGCACCGCAGGTGCTGGTGAACATGGTGCGCGATTCCCGGCTGCGCGGACGGGGCGGGGCCGGGTTTCCGGCAGGCACCAAGTGGCAGGCCGTTGCCAATGAACCGGCCCAGACCAAATACGTGGTGGTCAATGCGGACGAAGGTGACCCCGGTGCGTTTTCAGACCGCTTCCTGCTGGAAGACGATCCGTTTCGACTGATCGAGGCGACCGCGATTGCCGCGCATGCTGTCGGCGCACACCACGGTTATATCTACATCCGCAAGGAGTATCCGGTCGCGGCGCAAGTTCTGTCACAAGCGCTGGAACAGGCGCACGCCGCGGGCTGGCTTCACCCCGCGTTTGAACTGGAGTTGGTCGTGGGGCAGGGCGCCTACATCTGCGGGGAGGAGACATCCCTGCTGAATGCGCTGGAAGGGCGCCGGCCGGAGGTGCGGCCACGGCCGCCGCAAATCACACAGCAAGGGTTGTTCGGCGCCCCCACGCTGGTGCACAACGTGGAGACTCTGTGCGCGATTCCATGGATCGTGACGCATGGCGCGGCAGCCTACGCAGCGCTCGGTTTCTCCCAAAGCCGGGGGACCAAGCTGCTGTCTCTCAACTCGCTGTTTCGCAGCCCTGGGCTCTATGAGGTCGAATTCGGCACCCCCTTGGCGGACGTCGTCAACCGGCTCGGTCAAGGCTTGCGCCGCGGCAGCCTGAAAGGGTTGATGGTTGGTGGGCCGCTCGCCGGCATCGTGCCGCCGACACTGCTCGACACGCGGCTAGGCTACGAAGAAATGCAGGCCATCGACTGCGCGGTCGGGCACGGCGGCGTGATCGCGTTTGCCGATGACACCTCAATCGGACGCATCGTTGCGGAGGTTCTGCGCTTTGGTGCGCGCGAATCCTGCGGCAAATGCACACCCTGCCATCTCGGTACGCCAATTCTGGCCGCGATGGCCGACGCGGCGGCCAACCGCATGCCAGTCGATGGCGATCGCTTCCGCCGCCTGGTCGAAGCGTTGGCGGCAACAAGCTTGTGCGGGCACGGCCGGGGGCTGGCCGAATTTGTTCAGTCCGTGAAACGCCACTATCCGTCGGAGCTGCGAGCATGGTGCGATTGACGATCGACGGTGTTCCGTGGGAAGCCGTGGAGGGCTCGTTGCTGATTGACGCGCTGTTGGCGGCCGGCAAGGCAATTCCCCACCTGTGCCACGACAAGCGCTTGGCGCCGTCCGGAGCGTGCCGTCTTTGCGTTGTGCACGTGGACGGCCAAGTGCGACCCGTTGCAAGTTGTACGACCGAAGTGGCCGAAGGCATGGCCGTGCAGACCCACAGCAACGCAATCGATGCCCTGTGCCGCACGAACCTCGAACTCATCACCGCGCGCTATCCGAGAACGGCCTACGCGGCGGACCCGCTTCACCCGTTCCACCGCCTGCTGGCCGAATACGGCGTGCAGCCAGGAGGCAAGCAGGAGGACGGGCTGTTCCAGGACGACAGCCACCCCTATCTCGGTGTCGGGATGGACCGCTGTGTCTTTTGCGAACGCTGCGTCCGCATCTGCGAGGAGGTGCAGGGGCAGTTCATTTGGGAGGCGATCGGGCGGAGCGATACGACGCGCATTGCCACGGGAAAAGGGCCAACCTTGCTCACCGCCGGCTGCGTGAGTTGCGGTGCCTGCGTGGACAGTTGCCCCAGCGGAGCCTTGTTCGACAAGCGGACCGCCGCCAAGCCGACCGCATGGACGCGCACAACCTGCGCGTATTGCGGCGTTGGCTGCCAAATGGAGGTGGGGACGGCTGGCGGGCGCGTGGTCGCCGTACGCCCTGCCGACGCCCCGGTCAACCGTGGGCATCTGTGCGTCAAGGGGCGCTATGCATTCGAGTACAACCACGCCTCAGACCGCGTCAGCCAACCGATGCTGCGCCGCGATGGAAAGTGGCAGAGGGTGGGCTGGAACGAAGCGCTCGGCTTTGCAGCGTCGCAACTGCAAGCCGTCATTGCCCGGTACGGCGCCGACGCCGTAGGTGTGCTCGCCTCGGCGCGCGCCACCAACGAAGACAACTACCTGGCGCAGAAGTTTGCCCGCGTGGTGCTTGGTACGCACAACATCGACTGCTGCGCGCGCGTTTGCCACACGCCCAGCGCCAAGGCGCTCAAGACAATGCTCGGCGTCGGTGCGGCCACCAATAGCTTCGACGACATCGAACAGGCGAATGCCTTCTTGATTTGCGGCGCGAATCCGACCGAGAACCACCCGGTGGTCGGTGCGCGCATCAAGCAGGCAGTACTCAAGGGGGCACGCCTGGTGGTCATCGATCCTCGCCGTACCGAGCTGGCTGCGATGGCTGACGTCCACCTGCCGGTACGCATGGGCTGCAATGTGCCGCTGTTCAACGCTCTAGCCGCCACTCTGATTGAGGAAGAGTTGATCGATCGCGCATTTCTCGGCGAGCGGGTCAGCGGTTTCGATGCATTTGCCGCGCATGTGGCTGCCTTCTCGCCGGAAAAGGTTGCAGATATGTGCGGTGTGTCGGCGGCGGCAATCCGTGCCGCTGCCCGGATCTATGCCGAGGGCCGGCCGGCCATGTGTTTTCACGGCCTGGGTGTGACCGAACATCTGCAAGGCAGTGAAGGGGTCATGGCGCTCATCAACCTGGCGCTGCTTACAGGCAATCTCGGCAAGGCTGGCAGCGGCATCAACCCGCTGCGCGGCCAGAACAACGTGCAAGGTGCCGCGCAGATGGGGTGCGATCCGGTGACGCTCACTGGATCGCAGTCAATCCGTCAGGCCGGGGCTCGCTTCGAGCAGGCGTGGGGCGTCAAGCTGCCAACAACGCGCGGCCTGGATGTACTGGAGATGATGGATGCCGCGCAGTCAGGCCGCCTCAAGGCGCTGTGGGTGATGGGCTATGACATCTATCTTTCGCTGGCCAACGCAAGCGCCACGGCCGCGGCGCTTGCCGCGCTGGATCTGGTCATCGTGCAGGATCTGTTCATGAATCAAACCGCCGAAGCATTCGGTACGGTGTTCCTGCCTGCGGCGTCGGGCTTCGAGAAAGACGGGACGTTCATGAACTCCGACCGGCGCGTGCAGCGTGTCCGCGCTGTCACATCAGCTCCCGGGCAGGCACGCCCGGACTGGTGGATCATCCAGGCGCTCGCGGCCCACATGGGCAAACCGAAGGGCTTCGAGTTCGAGGGAGCGCAGCAGATCTGGGATGAAGTGCGCTCGCTCTGGCCCGATGGTGCTGGACTGGCGTATTCGCGCCTGGAGCGCGGAGATCTTCATTGGCCGTGCCCGGATGAGAATCACCCAGGCACGGCAGTGCTGCACCGGGAACATTTTGTCGGCAGCAAGACCGCAGCGCTCACGCCGATTGCCTACGTGCCCACACCAGAGCAACCCGACGACACCTATCCCTTGTTGTTGACCACGGGTCGCGTCCTGCATCAGTTCAACGCCGGCACGATGAGTTACCGCACCCCCAACGCAGCGCTGCGGCCGTCGGACACGCTGGATATGGCGCCGGCGGACGCTGCACGCCATGGGTTGGGAGAGGGCGAGGCAGTACGGGTGACGAGCCGGTATGGTTCTGCGATTCTGCCCCTGCATATCAGCGATGCGATGCAGGTCGGACAATTGTTCTGCAGCTTCCACCGCCCCGATCTATCGATCAACCAACTGACATCGCCGGTGCGTGACCGGCTCGTGCACGCACCGGAATACAAAGTGACAGCGGTGCAGGTTGAAAAGTGCGGCGGCTCATCCACACGGCCGCCCCAACCGAGTACTACGGTGCAGTCATCACCTAGGCTGGCGGCAAGTGGAAGCTGAGGATGCGCGACGGCCGAACCGCGCATTTCTACGCTTGTTCTACCTGCTCAAGCAGCCGTGCACACATGGAACGTACGCACGTTGCATATGTGAACAGACCCTAACGGAAGCCCGGACTATCGGTTGTGAGTACGACACGCCCGGCCGTTTTGCACAGGTCACGCTGGCGGCTCGACGGGAGGCGGAGCAGTCCCCTCTTGCCCAGCTTTCTCCGAAAGCTGACGGCGCCACTGGGCATAGCACTCCAGACCGCAAAAGTAGGCAACGTAGTCGGACGCTTCGGGGACAAACGCCTCCGATATCGGTACTTCCTTCATGCAGATTTCGCAGGAGACGAGTTCTGCGGGTGGGTTGGGCTTCATCATGATCCCCCCCAAAAAATCGGCCGACAATTTCCTCGCAGCGGCGCACGGACGTTGGCCGATGTAGGGTCGACCAACGGATTGTGGTTGAGCGAGAACGCACTGCGTATGGGCCAGTACGGTCTGCTCCATAACTTGGAGCTTCCTCTTTTGTGACGCGACATAGTTGATATGCATCAAGGGCCGAGCAAGCAATCAAGGTGCTCCGTGCAAGCAGTTTCCCTCAAACTGCTTCTTCCATCTTTTGCGCGAAAAGGACGATGTCCCCCTCAGTCCAGATCCAGTTGCGGCCAATCCGACAAAACGCTTGCCCTGCCTCGGCAGGTGCGTAGAGGGTCGTCCTCACCGATCCACGATGCGCGCACGGCCGCACACGCGTCCCGAAACTCGTGGGTGCTGATGCCTACCCGGTTCGCAGCGGTTGCCCAGTGTGCAAACACCTTGTCATGCACCCGCAGGAAGACACGGCGGACGGCTGGGTCTTTCGGGAACAGCCCATCGCTTGCCGGGAATTCCGGATGCCTGAGGTAGAGGTTAAACCAGAAGAGCACGGTGTATGCGCGCAGGATGTCGTCTTTGACCGGCATGGGTGGGGCCGGCTCCGACGCAGCGCTTGTGTGCTGCGTGCATTCGCATTGAGAGGTTCGCCAACGCATGCTCGATTTCCTCACACATGGACGCGGGTGGGAGCAGGTGCGATGCTTCCCGTCGCTGCTGAAATATCTGCCTGCCTTTGCCTTAATGTACGAGAACGCGTGTCCACAGCGTTGACCAGGCGCAACCAATCATTCGGTACGGTGCTTATGTCTCCGGAGCCGCCTGTGCGGCCTTCTCCGCAGCAGCCACACGGCGCTTGACCGCGATAAAGCTGTCAGGACTGACCGACATGGAATCAATGCCGCATTCGACAAGGAAGACAGCAAACTCAGGATGATCGCTCGGCGCTTGCCCGCACAAACCGACGTCGGCGCCGGCCTTGTGGGCCTCCGTGATGACGTTTCGGATCATCCACTTGACTGCGTCATCCTGCTCATCGAACAGCTCTGCAAGGTCCGCTGAGTCGCGATCAACGCCCAGCGTCAGTTGCGTCAGATCGTTGCTGCCAATCGAAAAGCCATCGAAGCGTTGCGCGAAGGCCTTCGCCAGAATCACGTTCGACGGGATCTCGCACATGACGTAAATCTTGAGGCCGGCTTCGCCGCGCCGGATACCGTTTTCGGCCATCACCTCCAGCACGCGGTCCGCCTCTTTTGTTGAACGGCAGAACGGGATCATGACGATGACATTCGTGAAGCCCATCTCGTTGCGCAGGCGGCAAATGGCACGGCATTCAAGCGCGAAGCCTTCCCGGTAGCGGGGCGAGTAGTACCGTGATGCACCCCGGAACCCGAGCATGGGGTTCTCCTCCTTAGGCTCGAATTCCGCCCCGCCGATCAGATGCGCGTATTCGTTGGTCTTGAAGTCGCTCATACGGACGACGACGGGGTGGGGATACTGGGCTGCGGCGATCCGCCCCAATCCACGTGCGAGGCGATCGACGAAATACTCGGTCCGGTCTTCGTACCCCGCCGTTAACGCTGCGATGGTTCGCTTTGCGTCTTCGTCTTTGAGCGCATCGAAGCGGGCAAGGGCCATCGGATGGATCTTGATATGGTTGCTGACGACGAACTCCATGCGTGCGAGCCCGACGCCGTCCGCAGGAATCCGCCACCAACGAAACGCTGCCGCTGGATTGGCGAGGTTCAGCATGACCTTGGTGCGCGTCGCCGGGATGCTGCCAAAATCGATTTCTTCGACCTCGAAGTCGGCGATGCCATCGTAGACGAATCCTTCTCGGCCTTCTGCACACGACACCGTCACTTCCTGTTCGTCGTGCAGCAGATGCGTCGCATTGCCCGCACCGACGATGGCCGGAAGTCCAAGTTCGCGGCTCACGATTGCGGCGTGTGATGTGCGGCCGCCCTGGTCGGTGATGATGGCAGCGGCGCGCCTCATGACGGGCACCCAGTCCGGGTCCGTCGTCTGGGTGACGAGGATAGCGCCGTCGACAAAGCGCCCCATGTCACGCGGGCTCTCGATGATGCAGACCTTGCCGGCCGCGATGGCTTCGCCGACGCTTGCGCCGGATACGATCTTGCGGCCGGCTTTCTTGATGCGCCAGGTCTTTACCGCACTGGCTTCGCGACGCGACTCGACCGTCTCCGGCCGGGCCTGCACGACGAACATCTCATTGGTTTCGCCGTCTTTTGCCCATTCGATATCCATCGGCTGGCCGTAGTGCTGCTCAATCACACAGGCCCATCGCGACAAGGTCAGGATCTCCTGGTCGCTCAGAACGAAAGCCGCACGCTCGGCCTTCGATGTCGGGACGTTCTTTGTCGGCCGGCCGCCCTCGCTGGTGTAGATCATTTTGAGATCCTTGCCCCCAAGCTTCTTTCCGACGATGGGTGACAACGATGCATCCGACACAAGCGGCTTGAACACCTCGTATTCGTCCGGGTCGACCGCGCCCTGGACCACGTTCTCGCCGAGTCCCCAGGCCGCATTGATCAGGACAGACTTGTCAAAGCCGGTTTCCGTATCGATGGAGAACATGACACCAGCGCCACCCAGGTCGGATCGCACCATAC
This sequence comes from Ralstonia sp. UBA689, assembly GCF_002298975.1. Classification (GTDB taxonomy): domain Bacteria; phylum Pseudomonadota; class Gammaproteobacteria; order Burkholderiales; family Burkholderiaceae; genus Ralstonia. The sequence goes on along the minus strand of NZ_DBMV01000031.1, from coordinate 55,463 downwards.
GTTGCACACCGACCGACAGCGCGACCTTGAGATGATCGATGCTCTTCGCCTGCCGGTAGCTGATCGCCCGGTCTGTGAAAAGCGACGCGTAGCAGCGTCGGCAGGCATCAAGCAACGCACGCTCGCCCCGGATGTTGAGGTAGGTTTCCTGCTGCCCGGCGAAGCTGGCTTCCGGCAGATCCTCGGCCGTCGCGCTTGATCGCACTGCAACGTCCATGTCGATCCGTCCTGTACGGCGGTTGAGTTCGTCGTAGGCGAGCCGGATTGCCTGAGCAGTCTCCTTTGGCCATTCGCCGCGAAGCATGGCTCGGCGGATCGTCAGTCCTGCCTCGGCCAGGGAAAGCTTGCCGTCCCCAAATTCGCCGAGCGCCGAGGAAATCGTCTGTTGCAAACCGTTCGCGTCGATGAAGCGCCAGAAAGCATCGGCTGTGAGTGCAAAGCCCGGTGGGACATTGACGCCACGGCTTGCAAGGTTGGCCACCATCTCGCCGAGCGACGCGTTCTTGCCGCCGACGCGCGGAACGTCGGTCCGTCGCAGTTCCTCGAACCAGACAACGTGTGCAGTATCGTTGACCATGTGTTGCTCCTTTGCGGCGGAGTCATGAAGGCGTGGTGGCCGAGGCTCGTCAGCGCGTCGCCAGAACAAGCTTGACGCTAGGTTCGCAAAGAGAATTCAGACGCCGTGCCCAGAGGCGTCGAAGTCGGGAAACTCAGCGTCAAGGAGCTCATAGATCATCTTGGCCTTGCCGGAGAGTTCAATGTCCATGCCGCGGATCAGATGCTCGTCTGAGCGTAGCCATTTATAGGCAAGCTGGACGTCCTCGATGGTGGGTTCGATTTCGAGGATCCGGGTCAGAACTTCCGTCTCGAATGGGCCGATGACTTCACGGATTTCCCGCGCAGTCGGGTGGCCGTCACGTCCGTGGTGCTGGGATGCGGTCTTCATGGCAGTAGCGTCTCCATTGATGTCAAGCCAATGCATTCGTGATGCATTGAACGTGCCCGTGCAATCACCATCCCGGCACGACGCCCGATGAGGCGTTGCACGGCTGATCAAATAAATACTGGCATCATGGATGACGGTGGTCTTGTGCCGCATCAAACGTTGATCGCTTGCTGCGCGCCGGGATGAATCCGAATCGGTTGTGGATGCGTCGCTGCATCGTGCCGCTCATCGTCGCCTCTGGAGGCTTGCAATGCCGGACATTGTCACGCTCACCGTCAACCCAGCGATCGATATCGCCACGTCGGTCGAGCGCATGACGGATACGCACAAGATGCGCTGCACCCCGGCACGCAGCGACCCGGGTGGCGGGGGAATCAACGTTGCGCGCGTCGTTCATCGCATGGGCGGTGATTGCCTGGCCCTCTATCTTGCCGGCGGGCCCGTGGCCGAGCGATTGGGGCGGCTGTTGACTGCGGAAGGACTGCCGTTCGAAGCGCTTCAGATCGAAGGTGAGACCCGGGAGAATTTTTCCGTGACGGAAGCCTCCACTCACCGCGAGTTCCGGTTCGTGATGCCCGGCCCAGTTGTCTCGGACGCTGAATGGCAGCGCTGCCTGGATCATCTTGATGCGCTGCAACCTGCGCCGCGCTACCTCGTGCTGAGCGGAAGCCTGCCGCTCGGGGTTCCTGAGGATTTTTACGCGCATGTCATCGATATGGCCAAGGCTCATGGCAGCCGCGTCGTATTGGACGCATCGGGGCAGGCACTGCGTTGTGCGTTGCCGCATGCGCCTTACCTGATCAAGCCGAGCCTCAACGAGCTTCGGCAACTGACCGGGCTTGCGTTGGAGACAGAAGCCGATTGCCTGCAGGCGGCACAGGGGATCGCCTACAAGGGGCACGCGCATGTCGTGGCGCTCACACTGGGGGCGGGTGGCGCCATGCTGGTTACCCAGAACGACGTTGTGCGCGCGGGGCGTGTCGCAACGTCGGTCCTGAGCACCATTGGTGCGGGCGACAGCTTCGTCGGCGGAATGGTGTGGGCGCTTAACCGGGATGCTGACGTGCGGCAGGCGTTTCGGTATGGCATGGCAGCCGCCGCCGCCGCACTGGGCCATGCCGGTACCGAACTCGGTAGCGCCGCCGAGATCGAGCAGTGCTACCGAGACATTGCGCTGTCATGAGCCGGGCAGCCGTGTCTACGCGGCGTCCACGGACGGCTTCCCACCACGCGCAGGCCGCCGCACAGCCCGAATCTTCCCGCTGTTCCCGCCTCCGCAGAAGAACTGGTCGGCGCCATCGGACTCCAGCCCCGAGACCCCGACACCGGCCGGCATTTCGATCTGCTCCAGGACTTCAGCGGTGCGAGGATCGATGTGCCGCAGATCGCTCGCATCGCCTTCCCAGGTGCCGTGCCAGAGTTCGCCGTCGACCCAGGTGACTCCGGTCACAAAGCGGTTCGATTCGAGGGTGCGCAGCACGGCGCCGGTCTCCGGGTCGATCTGGCGGATCTTGCGCTCGCGGTAGTGCCCGACCCACAGCGTGCCTTCGGCCCAGGCAAGCCCTGAATCGCCTCCCGCACCCGGCGCGGGAATGGTGGCGAGCACCGTGCCTGTTTGCGGGTCGATCTTGTGGATGCGGTCTTCAGCGATCTGGAACAGGTGCGTCCCATCAAACGCGGTGCCGGCGTGGGCGGGAACATCGATGGAGCGCAGCGTTTTGCCGCTGGCAGGATCGACCTCCTTCAACTGGCCGCCGGCCGCAAACCAGACGTGCTGGCCGTCGTAGGTCACGCCGTGCACGTGGTCGACGTCCGGGAATGGGCCATATTCGCGCACGACTTCGGCGGCAGATTGTTTCATGTTTGCGCTCGTTGGATTCGGTTGTGGAGTCTTCATCCTAGTCGCCCGGCAGCGGCGCCGTGAGTAACAAGGTGGTCGCGAATCCCGGCAGCGGCGGCGTCATCCAGCGGCGCGCCCGTCCGCGCCCGAAGCACTGCACCTTGCCGGCCTTGGCCAGCGCATCGAGCGCGCGCTGGATGGTGCGTTGGCTGGTGCCGAGTGCCAGTGCCAGGGCCGAACTGGACCAGGACTCCCCATCGGCCAGGCAGGCGAGCACGGCGGCATGCTGTTCTTCAACGGGTTGCGCCAGGACGACGACCTCCCGTGTATGGCCCGGTTGCAGTGCAAATCCGTGCCGCGTGGCGCTGACGGTGGCCAGCGTGCCGAGCGCCGTACGCAGTCGGCCGATCTCGACGCGCAGGCGCACGCGATGCGATGCATCGGCATGCCGGGTGCGAAACGCCTGTGCAATGAGCTGGTCCCTCGGCACATCTGCCGGCCAGGCTTCGGCCAGCGAGCGCGCAAGCGTGAACAGCACTGGACGCGTTGCGAGCGAGACCACCGTGCCCGCGTTCCGCACGGCAAGACGGCATGCATCGATGACGAGTGCACCAGAGGCGAACAACGTCTCCACCTCTTCAAGCTGGAGCGGGCGTTCATCGCCATTCGAAATCAGGCGGGCTGCGGGCGCGTTCAGGAGATGGGATGCGCTCTCGACTTCCGCCATCAGCGATGGAATGCCCGCACGGCGCGCGGCAAGATCGGCCTCGGCCAGTGCAGCGCGCGCAGCCTTGGTCTGCAGGCGGCGCATCGCAATACCGGCAATGATCAGCGCGTGCACCGCGCGCAGTGCAGGGGGCAGGAGCGAGGGCGTGAGCCCCGCCAGCGCATGCTCGGCGTCGTCCAGGCGGCCGATGAGCAAGAGGCGCCGGATATCGAGATAGCGCGCGTGCGCGGCATTGACTGCGTCGCCGTGCGCTTCGAGCGTGACGCGTGCGGTATCGAGCGTCTTTGCGGGCCAGCCCAGATCGCGTGAGGCCAGCGCAACCTCGGCTTCGGCGACGACGCAGCGGGCGCGGGCCAGGGCCTCTTTCGATCCGAATGCGCGTGCGGCGTTGCGCAGCAGCACCTTTGCGCGGGCGAGATCGCCAAGCTGTGCCATGGCGATGCCGCGCAGTGCGAGAGCAGGAGGATCGTCGCGCAAGGCCACCCGGTTCAGCGCGCCAAAGGGGTCACCCGCCGCGAGCGCACGGGCTGCCGCCGTGATCAGAGAGTCCATCCGAATCCCGCCACGCTTGTCACTCCCGCCGTTCGATGTGGGGACCTAATCTAGCACAAGACCATTCACCAAAACGGAGGCAAGCATGACGGAAACACACATGACATCACACGCGACAGCCACACGGAAAACCTGGCTGCAAGCACGGCTCGAACTGCTCAAGGCCGAGAAGGAACTCACGCGCCGCAGCGACGAACTCGCGCGTCAGCGTCAGGCACTGCCGTGGGTCCGGGTCGATAAGACGTACCGGTTCGAAACCGAGCAGGGGAGCGCATCGCTGGCGGATCTGTTTCGCGGGCGCTCGCAACTGCTGGTCTATCACTTCATGTTCGGGCCCGACTACAAGGCGGGGTGCCCATCGTGCTCCATGATCGCGGACGGGTTCAACGGCTTCGCCACGCACCTGGCCAACCATGACGTGATGCTGATGGCGGTATCGCGCGCACCGCTGGCAAAGTTGCAGGCGTACAAGCAGCGGATGGGATGGACATTTCCGTGGGCATCGTCGGTCGACAGCGAGTTCAACTACGACTTCAACGTCTCGATTTCCGAAGAGCAGCAGCGCGCGGGCACAGCCGATTACAACTACGTGCGCGGCAGCCACGTGATGGATACTGCCGACCTGCCGGCGCCCGTCCAGCAGTTCGCGGCCATGTGCGGCACCGATGCGCCCACCTACGTGCGCGACCGGCCGGGCATGAGCGCCTTCGTGCTGGAAGACGGCGTCGTGTATCACACGTACTCCACCTATGCGCGTGGGCTGGACGGCCTGTGGGGCGCTTACCAATGGCTCGATCGCGCGCCGCTGGGCCGCAACGAAACCGGCGTCTGGTGGCGCCGCCACGATGAGTATGACCAGCGCTGACGTACCAGTGGCCGAGCGCGGTTTCCTTGCCGCCTCGGCGCTGCTCTTCATGGTCAGTACCGCGGCAACCGTTGCGTGGTGCACGTCCATGTCAGCCATGGGCGAGATGCCAATGCCAGGCGGCTGGACGATGCCGATGTGCGGTCAGACCTGGCTTGGCACGACCGCCTCGTTCCTCGGCATGTGGACGGTGATGATGACAGCGATGATGCTGCCGTCATTGGTGCCGATGCTGCGGCGCTACCGTGCTGTCGTTCGCGTCGGTGGCGAATGGCAGCTTGGCATGCTGACGATGCTGGTGGGCGTGGGGTACCTCCTCGTGTGGGTTGCGTTCGGTATGGTCGCCTTTGCTTTGGGTGTCGCATTGACGGCGTTCGAGATGCACTTGCCAGCCGCGGCTCGCGCGATTCCGATGGCAACGGGATGCGTCGTCCTGATTGCCGGCGCGTTTCAGTTCACGCCCTGGAAGGTCCGGCATCTAGCGCGCTGCCGTGCAGTACCGAGGCCCGGCCGCACATTGCCAGCCAACGCCGGCACGGCGTGGCGACACGGCGTGCACCTTGGCCTGCACTGCAGTGCGTCCTGCGTTGGCCTGACGATGATCCTGCTTGCCGCGGGTGTTATGGATTTGCGCGTGATGGTGGCAATCACGGTGGCCATCACGTTGGAGCGTCTCGCCCCAGCCGGCGAGCGTGTTGCGCGCATCATCGGCGCGATTGCAGGCGGAGCCGGGCTGTTGCTGATTGCGAGAGCCGTCATGCTCGGATGATGTGACGGGGCTGGCCTGCGCTGGTGGCTGCATCGCTTCGCTTACGGCCCAGAGGAATGGCTGTCGCGCCCCGTACAGGAGACGCGCGCCGACTGATAGCTGCAACAAAAAGCGCCGGCGTTATCGGCCGGCGCTTTCACATGCCTGCGAAGTCGCGTCAGCTCACGACCGGCCCGGTCGGGATGAAATCGATGACGACATCCGGCACCGTTACGATCTTGTCCCAGCTGAAACCGAATTTGTTGAAGGTCTCGGGGTTGGGAATCCACTGCTTCTGGCCATTGGTGACCAGGTAGACCGGCGCGCCGCTGCCCTTGGCCAGCACGGCGCCATTGGTGAGTGCAGGCCCGCCCGGCACGTTGTCGACCAGGTAGTCGCTCACGATGATGCCGTCCCACGAGGCAAACAGGTTCGTATACGTGGTCGGATTGGGGATCCAGCGCAGTTGGCCATGCAGGATCAGGTAGACCGGCGCGGAGTTCGTGGCCATGACCCGCTCGCCGTCGTACTTCGTCCAGTCGTTGACGGCCAATGCCTCCTTCACTTGGCTTTCGGTTGCGTGCACGCGTTCTGCAAGAGTTTGTTGCGTCATGGTGGAGCCTCTTTTCAATGAGGTTGTTCTGGAGTCTGTGCGCCAAGCATGGAAGTCCTTGGCTGGATCAGTATATTTTTCATAAATCGCCACGCCTCACTATATTGGCCTAATCATTTTTCGATTTGGCGGATTGTTTCAAGATTATCGGATTTATTCGCGCGCAAGGCAGGGGCGGCAGGCCAGCCGCCGGAGAGGAAATGAATACAATCTTTTGATTTATAGAGAAACATTCCCGCTTGCATAGATAGACAGGAGGATGTGGTGACTAATCTTAGGTAGCCCTTTTGGGTGATTTGTGAGATTTTCTTTTGTCTGTTTTAAAGAAAACTGATTGGCTATTGGATATTGCTTGAGATGGCACAAAATTCAGTCACTTAAGTTAAGTCATCTTTATGCCATGGATTTGTCATCTTATTATTTTGCAAGTCGTTGCATATCCACCGGGCAACTTGATGGCTCAGCGCGTTTTCTCCGGAGCCGCGTGTGCAAGCGACCTGAGGGTGTCCATGAACGCGCCGGCCAATTCGGAGGGCGTGGCGGCACTGCGGCGCAATAGGCCAACGGGCTCCGCAGTGCCGGGCGTCGGCAGGTTCAGGCGCGTGAGCCAGCCTTGCGACAAGTCATCCTGGGCCGCGCGCTCCGGCGTGATCCACACGGCATCAGAGCGACGGGCCAGCAGTCGCGCGACCGACACCGATAGCGTTTCGGTCACGCCCGCCGGCAGCCGCAGGCCATGCGTCTGGAATAGCGCTTCGGTGTGATGGCGCGGCACGGTGCCAGGCGTCGCAATCACCAGCGGGTAGTCGAGCACGGCCTGCAGTGATGCCGTGCCGCTTGCCGATAACGCCAGCGGATGCTGCGGCCGCACGATCAAGGCGAGCGCTTCGGCGTAGAGCAGCTCGAACGACAGTCCATGCATCATCGCCGGTTCGGCCATGCGGCCCACCACGAAGTCGAGTTCACCTGCCTTGAGCGCGGCCAGTAATTCGGCATTGGTTCCGGTGCGCAACCGCATGCCGGCGTGCGGGCGTTGGGCATGCAGCGCGGCAATCGCCTGGGGCAACAGGCCGCTCGCCACGGTTGGCAGGGCGCCCACGTGCACGACGGGTGCGGAGGCCTCGCCCGAACCCATCAACGCAGCCGTGGCCGATTCCAACGCCTGCGTCACCCCCACCGCATGACGCAGGAATTGCTCGCCGGCAGCAGTCAGCCGCGCGCCTTGCCGGCCACGGTCTACGAGCTGCACGCCCGCCAGCGCTTCCAGTTCGCCCAGCGTTTTTGAAACTGCCGGCTGGCTCAGGTGCAGCCGCTCTGCCGCGCGGCGCAGGTTGCGTTCCTGCGCGATGGCGACAAAGCAGCTCAGATGCCGGAAGCGGATGCGCGAAGGCAAGTCGCTGGGCGGGAGGGAACTTTCCATAACCGTGGGTTATCGATTTTTCGATCAGAAGTCAATTTACTTCACTTTTTGAGGGCGATACAGTCGATTCCAGCATTTCACACAGGAGACGCCCCATGACCTTGCCGTTTTCAGGCACCGGCGAGTTCGCCCAACGCGACACCGCACAGCATCCGCCCGCACTGACCCCCGTCTACAAGACCAGCGTGCTGCGTTCGCCGCGCAATGCGCTCATCTCCACGCTCAATACGCTGTCGGAAGTCACCGCGCCGATCTTCCACCCCGATGACCTCGGCCCGCTCGACAACGACCTCATCCTCAACTACGCCAAGGAAGGCCTGCCCATCGGCGAGCGCATCATCGTCCACGGCTACGTGCGCGACGAATTCGGCCGCCCGGTGCCGAACGCGCTGGTGGAGGTGTGGCAAGCCAACGCAGGCGGCCGCTACCGCCACAAGAAAGACCAGTACATCGCGCCGATTGACCCCAACTTCGGCGGCTGCGGCCGCATGCTGACGGATGCCAATGGCTACTACGTGTACCGCACCATCAAGCCCGGGCCGTATCCGTGGCGCAACCGCATCAACGACTGGCGCCCCTCGCACATCCATTACTCGCTATCCGGCGACGGCTGGGCGCAGCGGCTGATCACGCAGATGTACTTCGAGGGAGATCCGCTGATTGCGCAATGTCCGATCATCCAGACCGTTCCCAGCGAAGAGCAGGTGCGCGGTTTGATTGCGGTGCAGGACACCGCCAACCACGTGCCGCTGGATAGCCGTTGCTACCGCTTCGACATCACGCTGCGCGGTCGCCGCGCCACGCATTTCGAAAACGCCTTGCAAGGAGCCAAGTGATGACCACGACCACGCTTCGTGAATCCCTCGAGCGCGCTCAGGCAGCGGCCATGTCAACCACGCCGGCGTTCGCGCATTTCAATGAAACCGCCTCGCAGACGGGCGGCCCTTATGTGCATATCGGCCTGGCGCCGCGTCAGGCTGGCTTCGACATCTACGAAAAAGAGTTCGGCAACGTGCTGACCACGCCCGACACGCGCGGCGAGCGCATTGCCCTGGAAGGCCGCGTCTTCGATGGTTCGGGCTCGCTTGTGCGCGACGTGCTGATCGAAATCTGGCAAGCCAATGCCGACGGCAAGTACGCTCACCCGGCCGACCGCCAGGACAAGCCCGCCGACCCGACCTTCCGTGGCTGGGGGCGCACTGGCGCCGATTTCGATACCGGCGTCTACCGGTTCGAGACGATCAAGCCGGGCGCCGTGGCCGGGCGCGGTAACGCCGAGCAAGCGCCGCATATCTGCATGGTGCTCTTTGCACGAGGCATCAACCTTGGGCTGCATACGCGCGTGTATTTCAACGACGAGGCCGCCGCCAACGCCACCGACCCGGTGCTGGGCGGCATCGAATGGGAAGTGCGCCGCAAGACGCTGATCGCCCAGCGCACCGAGCGCAACGGCGAGGTGGTCTACACCTTCGACGTGCGCCTGCAGGACACGCCGGATGGCGGCGCGGAGACCGTGTTCTTCGATATCTGATCGCCGTGCCACATGGAACAACGCCCGGCAGGCTTGCACTTGCCGGGCGTTGTTTTTGCTGGGTGAGCAGCAAGACGTCACGCGGATGCCGATAATGGACGCATCTATGCTCTGCGCCTGACGCGACTGTTGTGACACAACTCACCCTCCCTGGATTCGAAGCCGCGCCGCAGTTGCCTGCGCATCGGCTGTTTCTTGCGATCAAGCCTGATGCTGGTACCGCAGAGCGCATCGTGCGGCTGGTCGAACAGTTGCGGCCCGTGGTGGGCTTCAGGGGCAAGTCGCTGCGTGCGGAGCGTTTGCATGTCACGCTGTACCACCTGGGCGACTTTGTTCAACCGCCGCCCGAGGATGTTGTCGAACGCGTGCGCGCGGCTGCCGGCGGGCTCGCACAGCAGCCGTTCGATGTCACGCTTGACCAGGTGGTGAGCTTTCACGGCCGACGCGATCATCGGCCGTTCGTGCTGTTGGGCTGTGACGGCGCCGCCAGCCTGATGGCGTTTCAGTTGGCGCTGGGCGAAGCCTTGCAGCAAGCCGGCTTGCCGGTGCCGCGCGGGCATTTCAAGCCACATATCACGCTGTTGTACGACCGTGGCGGTTTCGCGCCGAAATCGGTCGAGCCCATCACGTGGATGGTGCGCGACTTCGTCCTCATCCATAGCTGGCTTGGCAAGACCCGATACGACGAATTGGGCCGCTGGCCACTCAAGGGCTGAGCTTCACGTGCAGCCATCGGGCCCACAGACGGGGCCCTCAGTTGCATCCGCCGGGGCCGGTGCACCGACATGTTGTGCCAAGGCCTGTGCCCATCGCTGCGGCCGTCCAAGCCACGGGCCGATGTCGATCACGCCCAGACGGCCATCCGCATCTTCCAGCGCAAACGTCGGAAAGCCCTGACCACCGACACGATCGAGCCACTGCCGGCTCGCCGCGATGTGCTGCTGCGTGGGGGCGCCGGCTTGGCGCGCATATTGCACATCGAACGCCTCGGGTGACAGACAGATCTCCGCCGCCAGCTCGCGCAGCACGGGCACGTCGGCAATGCGCCGGCCTTGTTCGTAGTGCGCGTGCTGGATGCGATGGATCATGTCCAGCCCATGCCCGCCGAGTGTCTCGGCAGCCAGCACGGCGGTGATGGGCGGCTCCGAATCCATCACGGCGGTGGTGTCGCGCAGCAGGCCCTCGAAATACGGCTCGCCGAAAGGCTGGCCGGTCAGCTCGGCGATGCGGTGATCGTGCGGCATCACGTAGTCGCGCCATTGCGGCGTGACCATGCGGCGGTTGGGGCCCGCCAGCATGCCGCCGCCATGGAAGGCAACCGTCAGGCCCGGCACTGCGCGCGCGGCTTCCACCAGCGGCGCGGCGCCGTAGCACCAGCCGCACAGTGGATCGAAGATGTAGTGCAACGTCGTCATGGCAATTTCCAGGTTACTGCGGCCACTTCATTTCGCCCTTGATGACCTTGGCGCTCAACTCCAACGATGCATCGCCGGCCAGCGCCGGGTACGCGGCCTTCATCGCTTTGACCAGTTCCGCCGAGTCGCTTGCGCGAGCCGCTTCCAACTCGAATGTCTTCAGATAGCCGGCCGTGAAGCGTACCGCCTCCAGGCCCTTGGGCATTTCGCCGGTGAAGTGGCCGGGCACCACCGTCGTCGGCTTGAGGGCGGCAATCGTGTCCAACGTCTGCAACCAGCCCAGGCGCGATTCGCGCGTTTGTGTGTCGGCCACCCACACGTGGTCGCCGCTGTTGACCACCACGCCGCCGGCCACCGTCTTGAGCGACGGAATCCACAGGTAGGTGCGCGCCGGGTCCGGACCGTTCAGGCCCTTGATTTCAATCGTGCGGCCTTCCAGCGTCAGGTGGTCTGCGTGCAGCACCTCGGGCAGGACGAGGGCTTTGGGCGCGTTGCCCTTCAGGATCGGGCCCCAGTAGGCCAGCTTGCCGTTCATGGATGCCTTGATGGCCGCCACGGTTTTCGGCGTGGCCACGATCTTGGCCTTGGGAAACGCGGTATGGATGACGTCCAGCCCGAAGTAGTAATCCGGATCGCTCTGGCTGATGTAGACCGTGGTCAGCCTCTTGCCGCTGGCCTTGAGCTTTTGCACCAGGGTTTCGGCGTCGCTGCGCTGGAACTGCGCATCAATCAGGATGGCCTCGTGTGCGCCGGCGATGATTTCCGACGACACGGGAAAGACGCCCTTGTCTCCGGGGTTGTAGACCTCCAGGTGCAGCGGTGCCGGTGCGGCAGCGTGGGCGACAAGGCCAGCGCTGACAAGGCCGGCGGCAAGCAGGGTGCGGATCAGGGTCATCGGGGTTCTCCGAACGGGTGCGATTGCAATGCCGCTACTGTAGATTGCTTGATTCGGTCGAAAAACCGCCTAAGATGCGCATATTTGTTGCGTCAATCGATCAAATATGGATCGCATTACCGCTGCCGAGGTGTTTGTGTCGATTGTCGAGCGTGGCAGCCTGAGCGCCGCCGCCGAGGGGCTCGACATGTCGCGCGCCATGGTCACGCGCTACCTCGCGCAGATGGAGGACTGGTCCGGCGCACGCCTGCTGCACCGGACCACGCGCCGCATCAGCCTGACTCCCGCTGGAGAGGCGACGCTCGCGCGTTGCCGGCAGATGCTGGAGATTGCTGCACAGATGGCGGTGGCCGACGGCCCCGAGGCCGACACGCCGCGCGGCCTGCTGCGCATTGCCTGCGCGCAGTCGCTCGCACAGCAGGTGCTGGGCGCGGCGGTGACGGCCTATTTGCGGCGCTATCCGCAAACTGCTGTCGACCTGGTCGTCGACAACCGCACCGTCAATCTGGTGGAAGAGCGCATCGACCTGGCCGTGCGCATCACCAATGATCTTGACCCGAACCTGATCGCGCGGCCGCTGGGCATGTGTGATTCCGTGGTGGTGGCTGCGCCGTCCTATCTGGCCGCCCATGGCATGCCTCACCGCGTGGACGAGCTGGCGGTGCACAACTGCCTGACGTACTCGTACTTTGGCAAGAGCCTGTGGAGGTTCACCAACGCCAAGACGGGCACACCGTCTGACGTGCCCGTGGGAGGCAATCTGAGCGCGAACGAGACGATGGCGCTGCTGGCCGCCGCCAGCGAGGGTGCAGGCATTGCGCTGCAACCGGTGTTTGCGGCGGCTCCCCTCATTGCCAGTGGCCGACTCGTGCGCCTGCTGCCCGAGCTTGTGCCGCAGAAGTTAGGCATCCACGGCGTCTACAGCTCGCGCAGGCAGATGCCCGCAGCGCTGCGAGCGATGCTGGATTTCCTGGCGGAATGGTTCGGGCGCGCGCCGGGCTTATTTGATCGGACGTGATCCGGCGGGCTTCGGCCGACCGATGGCCAGCAGGCCCAGCGCGAGCACGCAGAACGCTGCGCCGGCATGGAAGGTCGCCGCCGCGCCCAGCTTGTCCCACAACGTCCCTGCGACTACGCTGGCGGCGAGCATGGCCAGCCCGCTCACCAGGTTGAACATGCCATAGGCGGTGCCGCGCAGATCGGCGGGGGCGGTATCGGCCACCATGGTGGCGAGCAGCCCCTGCGTGATCCCCATATGGATGCCCCAAAGCGCCACGCCTGCGAGCACCACACCCCAGTGGCCTGTCATGCCGAGCACCAGATCAGCGGCAATCAGCACCACCAGACCGAGCATCAGCAGCCTGGTATGACTGACCCGGTCCGATAGATTGCCGAACGGGTAGGCTGCCAGGGCGTAGACCACATTCATGGCCACCATCACCAGCGGCACAAGCGCGACGGGAATGCCGCCTTGCTGCGCGCGCAGCACCAGAAAGGCCTCAGAAAAGCGCGCAAGCGTGAAGACCGCGCCAATGACGACCACCCACCAGTACGCGGCATCCAGCCGCCTGAGGTTGTGGCGCCGGATCGGGTTGGCGCGCCGCATGCCGTCGCGGGCCTCGGGCTCGCGCAGCCCCAGCGCCAGCAGTGCCACCGACATCAGCCCCGGCACCACCGCCACCCAGAACACCGCCCGGAAGTCGTTCGCCCACAACAGCATCAGGCCGACCGCCAGAAGCGGCCCGAGAAACGCGCCGACAGTGTCCAGTGACTGCCGCAATCCGAAGGCCGCACCACGCAACTCGGGTGGTGTGATATCTGCGACCAAGGCATCGCGCGGTGCACCGCGCACGCCCTTGCCAACGCGATCCAGTAGCCGCGCCGTCAGCACGATCCCGGCGGTGGGCGCGATGGCAAACAGTGGCTTGGAGACCGCGCCCAGCGCATAGCCGAACACCGCCAAGCCCTTGCGTTTGCCGAGGTAGTCGCTCAGCACGCCCGAGAAGATCTTGACGATGAGCGCCGTCGATTCGGCCAGCCCTTCAATCACCCCGACTGTGAGCGCACTGGCCCCAAGTGCCGACACCATGAACAGCGGCAGCAGGCTGTGGATCATCTCGGAGCCGACGTCCATCAGCAGGCTGACGCAGCCGAGCACCCAGATCCCGGCGGGGAGCTGGCGGAGGGTGCTCGGACGCGGTGTGTCGGTCATGGCCCCGGGGTGTTCAGGCAAACGGTGCAAACAATCCGTTGAGCTTGGCCCCGCTCGCCGCATCACACGCAAAGGCAAAGGTGCCCGTGGTGCGCAGTTCCTCCGCCGCGCGCAGGAAGGCCCCCTGCGCCGCGCGGGCCAGTGCGGCGCCCACGCTGATGCGCTTGACGCCCAGTTCGGTCAGTTCCGCCACGCTCAGGTTGCCTTCGGCAAAACCCATCAACACGTTGAGCGGGCGATCGATCTCGCGCAGCACGGTGGCGATCTCTTCGCGCGTTTTCAGGCCGGGCGCGTAGAGCACGTCGGCGCCAGCGTCCTGAAAGGCCTGCAGGCGGCGGATGGTGTCGGCCAGATCGTTGCGGCCGTTCAGGTGGTTTTCGGCGCGCGCGGTGAGCGTGAAGGGAAAGGGCAGCGAGCGTGCGGCTTCCACGGCAGCACGTACGCGTTCAACAGAGGCTTCAAACGGGTAGATGGGCGCGTCGGCGCGGCCGGTAGCGTCCTCGATCGAGCCGCCGACGATGCCGGTGGCGCCGGCCAGGCGGATGGTCTCAGCCACGGTTTCGGGATCGTCGCCAAAACCGTTTTCCAGATCTGCGGCCGTGGGCAGATCGGTGGCCGCGGCTAGGTCGGCGACGTGCGCGAGGATGGTATCGCGGCCGACGCCGTAGTCCGGCAACCCGCGCGAGAAGGCAAAGCCCGCGCTGGTGCTGGTAAGCGCCTCGAAGCCCATCGTAGCCAGCAGCCGGGCCGAGCCCGGATCCCACGGGTTGGGGATGACGAAGGTGCCGCTGCGCTCGTGCAGCGCGCGGAAGGCGTGGGCTTTTTCAGTCTGAGTCGGCATGAACTATCCAGTTTGAAGTGAATGGGGGTTGGAATGCAGTTCTGCGGCACAGGCGAGCGCGTCGTCCAAGCGGTCATTGCCCCAGAACATCGCGTCGCCGACAAAGAACATGGGAGCGCCAAAGATGCCACGAATCTGCGCGGCGTGCGTATGCTCGCGCAGGCGTGGGTTGTTCGCATCGGACTGGGCTTCGGACAGGATCGCCTCGGCGGGCAAACTGAGCGCGGCCAGTTCTTCCGCCACCGCTTCGGGCGTGTGGATGTCGCGGTCCTGCGCGAAGTTGCGCAGCATGATGCGCTGGCAGAACGCGCCGATCCACGGCTGATCCGCGCCCAGCAGGGCGACGCGCAGCGGCAGTACGGAGTTGCGCGGGAAGGTGCTGGGCCGCGTCCACGGCACGCCAATCTTGTGGCATTCGCGTGCGATGTCCTGCCACATGTAATCGCCCTTGGCTTTCTGCAGCACGAACGGTGAGCTGGCCCAGCCAAGCGACTGGAAGATCGGCCCCAGCAGGAATGGCTTCCAAACCACGCTCACGCCCTGGCGCAGAGCGGCGGCTTCGATGCGCATGACGCTCGGGTAGCTGTAGTTGCTGGCGAAGTCGAACCAGAATTCGACGGTGGGTGTCGGCACGAGCGCTTCCCAGGTGGCGTTGTAAGGGGTGAACTTAGTCATAGACCACCAGGCAGCGAATTTCGATGCTTTCGCGCGGCGGCGTGCCGGCCGGCACATCGGGATGGACGAACGCGGCATGCGGCGTAAAGCGCGCCACGCCGCTCGCCTGAGAGTCGTATTGCTTGAAAACCAGCGCCTCGTGCCGGTCGATGGCCGATGCGTACCACCAGCGGTGGCGCGGGCTGTGGGTGGCAAGGTACAGCTCGCCGGTGCGTGTGGGGTAGCGGATTTGTGCGGCGACGAGGTCGGCGGCATTCACGCTGCGTGCATCGCACAGGGCCAGCGGGGTGTCGAGCACCGGCCCGCGGATGGAGCGCCAGATGTTGACGATGCCGTAGCGGCCGATGGCGGCAGCCTCTGCCGGATCGGTCAGCACGCGGCCCAGGCGCAGGCGGCCGGAGGCTTCGGTGTAGTCGTTGTGGATGCGGCCGACGGCGGAGGGCGCGCCATCGCCTTCACGCCCAAACGTAAGGGCGGGGCGGCTGGGGTCACGCCTGCGCACGAGGTGGTCGAACACGTAAGCGCGGCGGGCGCCCGTGGCAGCGAGGGCGAGTTCAATGATTTCCGCGTAGTAGATCGCGCGGATGGCGTCTTCGTCCTGGAAATTCGTCATGCGCGTGGGCGCGACGGCGAGGATGAACCCCTCGCGTTCCAGCTCAGGCGTCTCGGCCGTGCGCATGTCGGCGATGCCGACATCGCGCAACTCGTATTCGCACGTCTGCCAGGGCTCGCCTGCGGGCGGCGGATACATGTAGTTGATGGGCGTGGCGGTGCCCGGTCTGGTGTGACTCAGGTAACTCAGGCCGCCAACCACCGTTTGCGTTCGGGTGCGGGTGTCCATGCAGCCTCCAACGTGGATGTTGTTGGCAGCATTACACGCGGGCCGCCGCGTGCGCTCAACCGCATTTCATGCAAGTTCGGATGCGCTGGGTGCATGCGATGCCTGAGCCGCCGCTTCCGCGCAGATCCACGCGGCCACGTCACGCACGTCGCGACGCGGAGTGGCTTCAGCCTGGATCAGCCAGTACGAATGCGCATTGCGCACGCCGGGGGCCGTGGTCGGCACCGTCACCAGGCGGCCGTCGGCGAGCAGCGGCGTAATCAGCTCCAGCCGGCCAAGCGCAATGCCTTGGCCGGCCACGGCGGCATGGATGATCTGGTCGTGCTGGTTGAAGCGCAGCACGGTGCGGGGCTTGGCGTGGCTCCAGCCTGCAGCGGCCAGCCAGTCGGTCCATTGCAGCCACGGGCGGCGCAGGTCGCGGTCGTCGAAGTCGAGCAAGGTCTGGCCGGCCAGCGCCTCGGGGGAATCGAGCATGCGCAGGCCCAGCGACGGGTGCGCGACCGGGGCCACGGTTTCCCCAAACAGGCGGACCGCACCGGGCGGCGCATCGCCCGGCGGGCAGTAGCGGATCGCCAGTTCGATGCCTTCGTTCTTGAGGTCGATCAGGCGGTTGTTGGTGGCGACGCGCACGTCGATGTCGGGGTGCTGCTGCTGAAAGCGCGCCAGACGCGGCAGCAGCCACAGGCCCGTCACGCCGATGCTGGCGGTGATCGTCACGGGCCGGCGCTCGGCTGCCACGCGAATGGCGCCGATGGCGTCCTGCAACTGCTGCACGGCGCTGTCGGCGCTGCGGAACAGGCGCTCGCCCTCTGGCGTGAAGGCAATCGAGCGGTGCCCGCGCACCAGCAACTTCACGCCCAGCGTCTCTTCCAGGGCTGATATCTGGCGGCTGACCGCCGATTGCGTCAGGCACAGGTCATCGGCCGCCAGCGTGATGCTCATGCGTCGGCCTACGGCCACGAAACCGCGCAGCAGATCCAGCGATGCCAGCCGGACAAGGGGAGTCGACATGCGAATTCCTCATGTGAAACGTTCTCAAAGATCAGTTGAGAACAGGGATATGCGGAAGTTTAATAAGCCATCGGGCGACATTCCAGTTAAACGCACGCTTGCGAGATGGGAATGCCAGCCGCAACGGAGAACCTCCTTATGACATCGAAATCCCTCATGCAATCGCCCTGGCTGCCGGTGCTGGCCGGCGGCGCGGTGATTGGCCTTGCGCTGGGTATCCGCCACGTGCAGGGCCTGTTCCTCGTGCCGATCACCATGGATCACGGCTGGACGCGCGAAACCTTTGGCCTGGCCATCGCGCTGCAGAACCTGGTCTGGGGCGCGGCACAGCCGTTTGCGGGCATGCTTGCCGATCGCTACGGGGCGGCCAAGGTGGTCGTCGCGGGCATCGTGGTTTATGCGCTGGGTTTGCTGCTGATGGCGCATGCGGGCACGCCGCTGGGCTTTACGCTCTCGGCCGGCGGGCTGATCGGGTTGGGGCTGTCGGGCACTTCGTTCGGCGTTGTGTACGGCGCCATCAGCCGGCTTACGCCGCCCGAGCGGCGGAGCTGGGCACTGGGCGTGGCGGGTGCAGTGGGCGGTGTCGGCCAGTTCGTGATGGTGCCGACGGCGCAGGAGCTGCTCAGCACGGTCGGCTGGGTGACGGCGCTGGTGGTCATGGCGATCGTGATGACGGTGTTCCTGCCACTGGCCGCGCCGCTGCGTGAACGGGCGGCGGCGAGCGCCGCGCAGGAGGCGCATCAGAGCATGGGTGCCGCCATCCGCGAGGCGTTCTCGCATCCGGGCTTCTGGTTGCTGAATCTCGGTTTTCTGACGTGCGGATTCCAGCTCGCGTTCATCGGCGCGCACATGCCGGCGTATCTGCTCGACAAGGGGCTCACGGCGCGCCACGGCATGATCGCGCTGGCGCTGATTGCCGCCGCCAACGTCGTCGGCACGTATTACTGCGGCGCGCTGGGCGGGTTGTTCCGGCGCAAGTATCTGCTGTCGCTGCTGTACCTGATCCGCACGGCGGCGATTGCGCTGTTCATCCTGCTGCCGCTGTCGCCGGCCACGTTGTATGGGTTTGCCATCGTGATGGGGCTGCTGTGGCTGGGCACGGTGCCGCTTACCAATGGGGTGCTGTCGCAGGTGTTTGGGGTGCGCTATATCGGCACGCTGTTCGGTTTTGTGTTCCTGGGCCACCAGATTGGCGCATTCCTGGGCGTGTGGCTGGGCGGCGTGGTGTATGACCACCTGCATTCGTACGATGCGATCTGGTTTGGCGCGATGGCGCTGGGCGTAGTGGCCGCGCTGCTGCACTGGCCGATCGACGATCGCCAACTGGCGCGCCCGACCGCGACAAAGCTGGCGCCAGCGGCATGAACGGCATGAGCGAGCGAGTCAAACAATGGGCGGCGTGGGCGCTGGCGATTGCTGGTGCCGCGGCTGTCTTTTCGGCGTGGTTGACGCCTGAGGGCGCGTTTTCGTTTGTGACGCTGGCGTCCTTCTGCGGATAGGTGACGCGAACACGGCCCGCCTGGCTAGGCGCGCCGACGCAGGCAGTATTGAAGTACGGCAAGGCGGCGCAACAACGCCAGGCAGGCCGTGTTCGCGACGCCAAGCTCGATTTGTGAAACAATATCGAGTTAATCACTAGTGGGTACTGGTACGGTTTGCGCGGGAATTGAGCAGTTTCCTGTGAATGCCACCGTTCAGACATGACTTACGCTGTCAAGGAAGTTTTCTACACGCTGCAAGGCGAGGGTGCCAACACTGGCCGCGCAGCCGTCTTCTGCCGCTTTGCCGGCTGCAATCTCTGGAGTGGACGCGAGGCCGATCGCACCACAGCCGTCTGCCAGTTCTGTGACACCGACTTCGTCGGCACGGACGGCACGCAAGGCGGCAAATACACCACCGCGGATGCCCTGGCCGATACCGTCGCCGGGCAATGGCCGGCCGACGCCACGGGCGGCAAGCCGCTGGTCATCTGCACCGGCGGCGAGCCGCTGCTGCAACTCGACAAGCCCCTCATCGACGCGCTGCACGCGCGCGGCTTCGAAATCGCCATCGAGACCAACGGCACCATCGCCGTGCCCGAGGGCATCGACTGGGTGTGCGTCAGCCCGAAGATGGGCGCGGAGCTGGTCGTCAAGCGTGGCGATGAGCTGAAGGTCGTGATCCCGCAAGAGGGCCAGGACCTGGACGCATACGAACGGCTGGATTTCCAGCATTTCTTCCTGCAGGCCATGGACGGGCCGCTCGCGCGGCAGAATACGGCGCTCGCCGTTGAACTGTGCCAGCGTCGTCCGCGCTGGCGCCTGTCGTTGCAAACCCATAAGATGCTGGGCATCCGCTAAGGCGGGCCGCGCGTTGTTCTCGTCGTTTTAGCTGTTCGCGGCATCCACTGCCGCACCTCGCTCCATGACCAAGACCGTTTCCATCACGCGCCGGCTCGAATTCGATGCCGGCCACCGCATTCCGGGCCACGCCGGCCAGTGCCGCAACCTGCACGGCCATCGCTATCAGCTCGAACTCACGCTCACGGGCGACGTTCTACACAACGACAAGGCTACCGACGACGGCATGATTCTCGACTTCGGCGACGTCAAGCTGCTTGCCAACAAGCACCTCGTCGACCTGTGGGACCACGCGTTCCTTGTCTATCGCGGCGACACGAAGTTGGTCGAATTCCTGAATGGTATGGAAGGTGGCCACAAGACCGTCGTATTGAACGATGTGCCCACCGTTGAGAACCTCGCGCAGGTCGCGTTCGATATTCTGGAGCCGGTGTTCCGCAACACGTACGGGCATCATCTGCGGCTGTCCAAGCTGGTGCTGTACGAGACCCCGAATTGCTGGGCCGACGTCAAGCTCGCGCGCCCGCACGAGCAGGATTGATTGGGTTGATCCGACACGCATGACCACGCCCCACGTCCTCACGCCGCCCGCAGGCATGTCCGCGCACGAGCGCGACGGCTACTGGATGCAGCAGGCGCTGGTGCAGGCAAAGTTCGCGTGGGGGCAGGGCGAAGTGCCCGTTGGCGCAGTCGTGGTGCGCGGCAACGAGATCGTCGGCGTCGGCTACAACGCCCCGATCGGCACCCATGACCCGTCCGCGCATGCCGAGATGCGCGCCCTGCGCCAGGCTGCCGGGAATCTCGGCAACTACCGCCTGCCCGACTGCGAGGTCTTCGTGACACTGGAGCCATGCGTGATGTGCGCCGGCGCCATGCTGCATGCCCGTGTGGCGCGCGTCGTCTACGGCGCGCCCGACCCCAAGACCGGCGCTGCCGGCAGCATCCTCGACCTGTTTGCCGAGACGCGCCTGAACCACCAGACCGCCATCACGGGCAGCGTGCTCGCGCAGGAATGCGGCGACATGCTGCGCGCCTTCTTTGCCGAGCGCCGCGCCAGCCAACGTGCCGCACGGCTTGCTTCCACTGAACCTGACGACTCCTCATCTGATCCCGCCGCATGACCACCGTCCGCCTGATTGCGCCTTCCGGTTACCCGAACGAGCCCGCCATTGCCGAGCGTGGCGTGGCGGCGCTGCAGGCGCAGGGCTGCAAACTGGTGAATACGGAATGCCTCACGCGCCAGCACCAGCGCTTTGCCGGTGACGACGATGCGCGGCTGGCTGATCTGCACCAGATCGGCACCGGCAGCGGGCAGGAAATCGCCATGGCCATCCGCGGCGGCTACGGGTTGACGCGGTTGCTGGACCGCATCGACTTTGCAGCGATCCACCAGCGCGCGCTGGCGACCGACGCCATCATCGTCGGCCACAGCGATTTCACGGCGTTCCAACTGGCCTATCTGGCCGCAACGGGCGGCGTGACCTTCGCGGGGCCGCACCTCTGCTCGGACTTTGCGCTGGCCGAGGTGGATGCCTACATGGTCGAGCACTTCTGGGGCATCCTGCGCGCGCCGTCCTACGCGCTGCGTGTTGATGTGCCGCAAGCGACGGCACGTCCAGGCCGCATCGCCGGCAAGCTGTGGGGCGGCAATCTGGCCATGCTGTGCAGCCTGGTGGGCACGCCGCATCTGCCCGGGATCGACGGCGGCATCCTCTTCGTGGAAGACATCAACGAACACCCGTACCGCGTCGAGCGCATGCTGCTGCAACTGGCGCAGGCCGGCGTGCTGGAGCGCCAGCAGGCGCTGGTGCTGGGGGATTTTTCCGGCTATCGCACCACGCCATACGACGGGGGTTATGACTTCGAACCGATGTGCGCCTATCTGGCCACACGATTGCCGATTCCAGTCGTGACCGGCTTGCCGTTCGGCCACTGTCCGACCAAGGCGACGCTGCCGGTCGGCGCGCAGGCCGAGCTGGATATCGACGCTGCGGGCTTTACGCTGCACTTGTCGGGCTATCCAACGCTGCGCAGCTAAGCCGGCGACCTGTCCGGGTCACGGCCGGATGGTAAAATCCAAAGTTTCCCAAACGGCGCCGGCAATTGCTCGCAGGCGTCGGCTCACCGCTTTCCAATCAAGGTTCCCACGTGCTTTCCACCGCCAACATCACCATGCAGTTCGGGCCCAAGCCCTTGTTCGAGAACATCTCGGTCAAGTTTGGTGAGGGCAATCGCTATGGCCTGATCGGCGCCAACGGCTGCGGCAAGTCGACCTTCATGAAGATTCTCGGCGGCGACCTGGAGCCGAGCGCGGGCAACGTGATGCTGGAACCCGGCGTGCGCCTGGGCAAGCTGCGCCAGGACCAGTTCGCCTATGAAGACATGCGCGTGCTGGACGTGGTGATGATGGGCCACACCGAGATGTGGGCTGCCGCGCAGGAGCGCGACGCCATCTACGCCAATCCGGAAGCGACCGACGACGACTACATGAAGGCCGCCGACCTGGAGGCCAAGTACGCCGAATACGACGGCTACACCGCAGAAGCCCGCGCGGGCGAACTGCTACTGGGCGTCGGCATCCCGACCAGCCAGCATCAGGGCCCGATGAGCGACGTCGCCCCCGGCTGGAAGCTGCGTGTGCTGCTGGCGCAGGCGCTGTTCTCGAATCCGGACGTCCTGCTGCTGGACGAACCGACCAACAACCTCGACATCAACACGATCCGCTGGCTGGAATCGGTGCTCAACGAGCGCAATTCCACCATGATCATCATTTCCCACGATCGTCACTTCCTGAATTCGGTCTGCACGCACATGGCCGACATGGATTACGGCACGCTCAAGGTCTACCCGGGCAACTACGACGACTACATGGAAGCCTCCATGCAGGCGCGCGAACGCCTGCAGGCCGCCAACGCGCGCGCCAAGGAGCGCATCTCGGATCTGCAGGACTTCGTGCGCCGCTTCTCGGCCAACAAGTCCAAGGCGCGTCAGGCCACATCGCGCTTGAAGATGATCGACAAGATCAAGGTGGAAGACATCAAGCCGTCGTCGCGCCAGAACCCCTTCGTCCGCTTCGAGATGGAGAAGAAGCTGCACAACCTGGCGGTGGAAACCGACAACGCGCGCAAGACGTATGACCGCAAGATCTTCGACGGCCTGACCATGGCCGTGCGCGCGGGCGAGCGGGTCGCCATCATCGGCGAGAACGGCGCGGGCAAGACCACGCTGCTGCGCAGCCTGCTGAACGGCGCGGTCAAGACCGGTGTGCAGCGCGGTATCGAAGTCGATGGCGGTACCATCAAGTGGGCAGAGAACGCCAACGTCGGCTACATGCCGCAGGACACCTACGAAGAATTCCCCGAAGACCGCGACCTGATGGACTGGATGAGCCAGTGGACGCAGGCCGGTGACGACGACCAATCGCTGCGCGGCACGATGGGTCGCCTGCTGTTCTCGGCCGACGACATCAAGAAGAGCGTCAAGGTGCTCTCCGGTGGCGAGAAGGGCCGCATGATCTGGGGCAAGCTGATGCTGGGCCGCCATAACGTGCTGGCACTGGACGAGCCGACCAACCACATGGACATGGAGTCGATCGAGTCGCTGCAGATCGCGCTGGACAAGTACGAAGGCACGTTGATCTTCGTGTCGCATGACCGCGAGTTGATCAGCGCCCTGGCCACGCGCGTGATTGAAGTGCGCCCCGACGGCACGCTCACCGACTACCTGGGCACGTATGACGAATACCTGCAGAGCCAGGGTGTGGAAGTCTGAGCGCCAGGCGGGTAGTCAAAAGAAGGGCGGCCGAGGTGCCGCCTTTTTTGTTGCGCTTGCGCGGGTTAGCCCGTCGCCTTGTCAATCAGCAGATCAAGCTGCGCGATCACATTGCTCGTATCGGGCTCGCCGCGCGCTTTCGCCAGCGCCGCCTGGAGTGGCTCACGCAGGGCAACCAGATCGGCCACGCTGCCGGCTTTCTCCACCTTCATCTCCAGCAGGTAACCGCGCAGGCCGAGGTAGCGGCTGATGGTTTCGGTGTAGAAGCGATAAAGGCGCTGATAGCTTTCGGCGCCGTGCCCCCCGGAGGCCAGTGCGGCTTCGACGGGCGCTGCTTGGGATGGCGAAGCGTCGATTTGTACACTTTTGGGAGCTGTGACACCAGGCGCGTGGAGGCGGATGTACCCGCCATGTTCCAGTTCTTCGAAGACGGTCTGGGTCATACCCAGCGGCTGGAGCTGGTGCAGGATCTCGTCGCAGGTCTTTTCGCCGTTGACCATCAGCAGCAGCGCACGGTGTTTCTGGTCCAGGCGGTTCGCGCGCGTGCGAATTTCTTCCTGCCCCTTGTCGGTCTTCTGGTAGATGGTGGTGGTCATGCTGTCTCCCTCGGCGGGCGCGTCTGCGGTGCGCGCTCTGCTGGCTCTACAATAGGACGATCATAACCGCCCGGGTGTGATGGGCATCTCAGTCGCAACCCGGATAGCACAACGCGCAAAACCGCGCATCCACCAGAGCGAGACAAGCAACGATGCAGCAACGCGACAAGCTTTTCATCAACGGCAAGTGGGTGGCGCCGCAGGGCAAGGGCGTTATCGAGGTGATTCATTCGGCCACCGAGGCGGTGATGGGGACGATTCCCGAAGGCAGTGCCGCCGATGCTGAAGCCGCAGTGGCAGCCGCCCGCGCCGCATTCGACGGCTGGGCAGCCACGCCGGTTGCCAAGCGCGCCGAATACATTCAGAAGATCGCCGACGGCCTGAAGGCCCGTAGCGAAGAACTGGCGCAACTGATTGCCGGCGAGGTCGGCATGCCGATCAAACTGGCGCGTGCCATCCAGGTAGGCGGTCCGGTGTTCAACTGGAGCAATTTCGCCAAGCTAGCGACCAAGTTCGCATTTGAAGAGCAGGTCGGCAACTCGCTGGTGGTGCGCGAGCCGGTCGGGGTGGTGGGCGCCATCACGCCGTGGAACTACCCGCTCAACCAAATCACGCTGAAGGTCGCGCCCGCGTTGGCCGCAGGCTGCACGGTCGTGCTCAAGCCGTCGGAAGTGGCGCCGCTCAATGCGTTTGTGCTGGCCGAAGTGATTGAAGAAGCGGGCCTGCCGCCGGGCGTGTTCAACCTCGTTACTGGCTATGGCCCGGTGGTTGGCGAGGTGCTGGCAAGCCATCCGGACGTCGACATGGTGTCGTTCACGGGTTCCACGCGCGCCGGCAAGCGTGTGGCCGAATTGGCTTCGCAGACGGTCAAGCGCGTGGCGCTGGAATTGGGCGGCAAGTCGGCCTCGGTGATCCTGGACGACGCAGACTTGGCTGCGGCGGTGAAGGGTACGCTCTCGGCATGCTTCCTGAACTCGGGGCAGACCTGCTCGGCGCACACGCGCATGCTGGTGCCGCGCGCCAAGTACGAAGAAGTGAAGGCGCTGGCCGCGCAGTTTGCGGCGAGCTACGTGCCGGGCGATCCGGCGCAGGAGACCACGCGCCTGGGCCCGCTGATCTCGGCCGTGCAGCGTGACCGCGTGCTCGGCTATATCCGCAAGGGGCTGGAAGAGGGCGCCGAGCTCATCACTGGCGGACCGGATACGCCGGAAGGCCTGTCGACCGGCTTCTTCGTCAAGCCGACCGTGCTCGGCAACGTCAAGACCACCGACACCGTGGCGCGCGAGGAGATCTTCGGCCCCGTGCTTACGGTGATCTGCTACGACAACGAGGAAGACGCCATCCGCATCGCCAACGACAGCATCTACGGCCTGGGCGGCGGCGTGTGGTCGGGCGACGAGGCGCGGGCGATCCGCGTGGCGCGGCGCATTCGTACCGGGCAGGTCGACATCAACGGCGGGCCGTTCAATATGCAGGCGCCGTTTGGCGGCTACAAGCAATCCGGCAACGGGCGCGAGAACGGCAAATACGGGCTGGAGGAGTTCCTGGAATACAAGGCGCTGCAGCTCAAGCCTGCACAGACTGCCTGACCCCTCTGCGGCACTCACGAGGCGCTAACGAAAAACCCGGCTTCGGCCGGGTTTCTTCTTGCGCTGGATGCCTATTTACGGCTGCCGTCGGGGTTGTAGCCCTGCGCCGCGCCCTCGGCCAGGATGCGCGTCCAGACCGCGTTGCGCTCTTCGTCGGTCATGAAGACCCAGTTGCTGACTTCCAGCGCGGTACGACCGCAGCCTTGGCAGACTTCGTCGAAAAGGGTCGAGCAGATGCCGATGCACGGGCTGTCGGGGCGGCCGAACAGCGTGCTGTCAGTTGCGGCGGGCGCGTCGTCGGACATGGCGGACATGGATGCGGTCGGTTCGGAGGTTGGGCACTATTTTACCGGGCTTCGGCAGCGGGCTCAGGGGCGCGCGCGCTGGCTGACGCCACGTTCAGCCGGAGCTGCCGCGCTCAGCGCCAGTGCTGAATTGACCAGCGCAATATGCGAGAACGCCTGCGGAAAGTTGCCGACCAGCCGGCCCGCACGCGGATCGTACTCCTCCGAGAGCAGGCCCACGTCGTTACGCAGTGCCAGCAGCTTCTCGAACAGGGCGAGCGCCTCGGAGTCGCGGCCCTGCATGACGAGGTTGTCGACATACCAGAAGCTGCACGGGAGAAACGTACCCTCGCCTTCGGGCAGACCATCGGCGGCGGTTTCGGTGCGATAGCGGCGCACGAGGCCATTGACGAGAAGGTCTTGCTCGATGGCCCCCACGGTGCCCTGGATGCGCGGGTCGGACGCCGGCAGGAAACCTACCAGCGGCAACATCAGCAGCGCGGCATCCATCGCTTCGCTGCCGTAGCTCTGCACGAAGCAGCCACGACGGGCGTTGTAGCCATGGGCGCAGACTTCGGCGTGGATGCGATCGCGTACGCTGCGCCAGCGCTCCACCGGGCCTTCCAGCCCGAACTGTTCAACAGTCTTGACCGCACGGTCGAAAGCCACCCACGCCATCACCTTGGAATGCGTGAAATGCCGCGCGGGGCCGCGTACTTCCCAGATGCCTTCGTCGGGCATCAGCCAGATGGTTTCGAGGTGTTCCATCAGCGCGATTTGCAGGTGCCAAGCGGTTTCGTCGCCGCTCAGGCCGCCTTTGCGGGCGAGGTAAAGCGCATCCATCAATTCGCCATAGACGTCGAGCTGGAGTTGCTGGGCCGCCGCATTGCCCACGCGCACGGGCTGCGCACCTTCATAGCCGGGCAGCCACGGCACGGTCCATTCACCCAGCCGGCGCTCGCCGGCAATGCCGTACATGATCTGGATCTGTGATGGGCTGCCGGCCACCGCGCGTTCCAGCCATTCGCGCCAGGCGCGTGCCTCGTCGTAGTAGCCCGCGTTCATCAGGGCAAGCAGCGTGAGGGTGGCATCGCGCAGCCAGCAGTAGCGATAGTCCCAGTTGCGCACGCCGCCCAGTTGTTCGGGCAGCGACGTGGTTGGGGCGGCAACCACGCCGCCGGTGCGATGGTAGGTCAGCGCCTTGAGCGTGATAAGCGAGCGTTCGACGGCTTCCGTCCATTTGCCCACGTTCTGGCAGCGGCCTGTCCACGCACGCCAGCGCGCTTCGATATCTGCCTGCGCTTCCAGTGCGTCGATGGGGGCCGGCAACGGCAGATGCGATGGCGAATGCGTCAGAACAAAGGGCATCGCCTCGCCCTCGGCCACGGAGAAGTCGGCCACGGTGGAAAGCTTCTCACCGCGGATGGGCGCGGGCGTGCGCAGCGTCACCATATCTGGCCCGGCAATGGCGCGCAGTACGCAGTTGGGTGTGTCGCATGGGCTGTCGGGGGCTTCCAACACGCGGCTGACCCATGGCACCGAGGTACCGTAGTCGAAGCGCAGCGTCAGGTCCATGCGCATGGCAACGGTGCCCGAGATGCCCCGCACGACGCGCACGAGGTCCGACGTGTCGCTGCGCGCGCTGGGCGTGCCGGGCAGGCGCACGGGCATCAAGTCGGTCAGGCTGACGGTGCCGGTGTCGGTTTCGAACACGGTCTCCAGCACCAGCGTGCCGGGCAGGTAGCGGCGGCGCACGGCGCGCGCATCGCGTTGCGGGGCGATCCTCCATCGGCCATGGTCGGGTGTGCCAAGCAGTGCGGCAAAGCAAGCGCCCGAATCGAACCGGGGCCAGCACAGCCAGTCGATCGAACCGCCGCGCGAGACCAGCGCGGCCGTTTCACAATCGCCGATCAGGGCGTAATCTTCGATCTTCGAGGGCATTGCACTCCACTCCAATCAATTGACCAGGCCGTGACCATGCACGACAGCACCCGCATCATTCTCGAGTACAACGCCGGGCGCGACCCGGAGCGCCTCACCCGCAAGCTCGCCGCCATCGCCGCCGATCCGTTCTCGTTCTTCCGCGGTACCAACAACCTCTACGCAGCCTCGCTGGCCGATGCGCCGCTGTTGCACGAAGCACCGCGCACGCTGGTCTGCGGCGATCTGCACCTCGAGAACTTCGGCAGCTTCAAGGGCGACAACGGCCTCGTCTATTTCGACATGAACGACTTTGACGAGGCGCTCGCTGCGCCGTTTACCGTCGATCTTGTTCGCGTGCTGTCGAGCCTGCAGGTAGCCTCGCATGGCTGGAAATTGGCCGAAGAAGACGCGCACAACCTGTGCCGCCGCTTTCTTGATACGTATGCCGCTGCGCTGGTTGACGGCAAGCCGCGCTGGGTGGAGCGCGCCACCGCCACAGGCATTGTGCGCAACCTGTTGCGTGGGCTGCGCAAGCGCAACCGCGCGGCCTACCTGGCCGATCGCACCGAGCGCAACGGCAACCAGATCACCCTGCGCATCGACGGCCGCCGCACCTTGCAGGCAAGCAAGGAAGGGGCCCGCCGCGCGCGCCGCATCCTCAATGCGTATGCGGAGCAGGGCAACGGCCATGGCCAGCGCTTTGTCGCCGTGGATGTGGCGCGGCGCATTGCCGGCACCGGCAGCCTGGGGCTGGAGCGCTACGCCGTGCTGGCGCGCCCCGAGAACGATCCCGATACGCTGCGCCTGATCGACATCAAGCGCTCCATCCCCAGTGTCTGGGACGATGTGCTGGGTAGTGCCTGCAGCGTGGCGCCGTGGCATAGCGAGGCTGGGCGGGTGGTTGGCATCCAGCGCTTGTCGCAAGCCATCTCGCCGGCGCTGCTGCGCGGCGTGGTCTACGGGGCCAAGGGTGAAAAGCCGAAGTCGTATGTGGTCAAAAGCCTGCAGCCGACGGCTGACCGCGTGGCACTGGGCTCGGGCAAGCACGTTGTCGCCAACCTGGATGACGCGCTGCAGACCATGGCGCGCGTGGCTGCATGGTGCCACTTGCGTGGCTGTGGGCGGCTCGGCACCGATCTGGTGGAGAGAATGCAGGACTATGCGGCTGGCACGGCATGGCGAAAATCGGCGCTGAAACTGGCCACACATGGGCGCGACGTGTCGCTCAAGCAATGGGCCGAGTTTGCCGAGGATTACCGCCAGGCGCGCGGCCGCAAGACCCGTTAAGTGCGCGGCGGCTGCCCTCAGGCCCGAGTGGCATCGTTCGTCCGCTATCCATACTTGAAGTCTCCCGGAGATCACAATGAAGAACCTCGACAATCCGTCACACGATCGCGAGGTAGGCGTAGCCGACGCGACGCAGGACACAACGCGCATCGACGACACCCGCATCGGCGCGGTGCGTCCGCTCATTTCCCCGGCGCTGCTGCAGGACGAACTGCCAGTGCCCGCCGACACGCAGGCGCTCGTCGAAGCCACGCGCGCGGCGATCGGCAACATCCTGCACGGGAGAGATGACCGGCTGCTGCTCGTCGTCGGCCCGTGCTCGATTCACGATCACGACCAGGCGCTGGATTACGCGCACCGCCTCAAGGCCGCGGCCGACGCACTGAAGGACGACCTGCTGATCGTGATGCGCGTCTACTTCGAGAAGCCGCGCACGACGGTCGGCTGGAAGGGTTACATCAACGATCCGCGCCTCGACGGCAGCTTCCGCATCAATGAGGGCCTGCGTGCCGCGCGGCAACTGCTGCTCGACGTCAACGCACTCGGCCTGCCCGCCGCGACGGAATTCCTCGATCTGCTGAGTCCGCAATACATCGCAGACCTGATCGCGTGGGGCGCGATCGGCGCGCGCACGACGGAAAGCCAGAGCCATCGGCAGCTCGCATCTGGCCTGAGTTGCCCGATCGGCTTCAAGAACGGCACCGACGGCGGCGTGCAGGTCGCGTCAGACGCGATCATCGCGGCGCGCGCGAGCCATGCGTTCATGGGCATGACCAAGATGGGCATGGCCGCGATCTTCGAGACACGCGGCAACGACGACGCGCACGTGATCCTGCGCGGCGGCAAGAGCGGGCCGAACTACGACAGCGCGCACATCGAGGCGACCTGCGCGGCGCTGCGCGCGGCAAAGTTGCGCGAACAGGTGATGGTCGACTGCTCGCACGCGAATTCGAACAAGTCGCATGAACGGCAGATCAACGTCGCGCAGGATCTCGCGCGGCAACTGTCGCAGGGCGAGCGCCGGATCATCGGCGTGATGATCGAGAGCAACCTTGAAGCCGGCCGTCAGGATCTGAAGCCGGGCGTACCGCTCAAGTACGGTGTGTCGATCACCGACGCGTGCTTGAGCTGGGCGCAGACCGAGCCCGTGCTTGACGTGCTCGCCGAGGCAGTGCGGCTTCGGCGCGCGTATTCGTACGACGGGTGATGTGACGCGTCGTCAGTCTCGCAACCGGTGCCGGTGGCTACATTGATTGACGAAGCCGCCGGAGTCGTGATCTGAGGCAGGCGAGGGCGCAGGGTTTCCAACGGTGAGGCATTCGCCTCTGCGCCTCACGTTCCTGAGCCGTGCCGCCGATACTGCCAAGGTAGCCGGCCGCCCGGTGCGATGGTCGCGCCCGCGTGAGAAGCCGCGCACGCCTCTTCGCCGCGCCCATGTCTGCTCGGCCTGCGCGATGCCAACCGCGCACACGAAGAAACCTTTACCAACCAGTTTCCTTCCGCACTTGCGCTGGGCGAGGCAGACCTGAGCCTCACGCGTGCCCGCACCGCACTCGACAAGGCGATGCTGTATCCGGACGACAAGGACGCGATGCAGTTGCTCGACCGCACTGAAGAACTGATCAGCCGGTCGGACGAAGCCTGGAAGAAATACCTGGCCTTGCCGCGTGACGAAGAAGAGGAACGCCTGGCCAAGGATGTCGCCACCAAGCGCGACGCCGCAGCCGGCAGCCTGCGCGACAGGATCAAGGCGCTACGCGCCGGAGATCGCGCCACGGCTGACAGCATCATGGAAAAGCGCGTTTCCAGGGCATTCCGCGAATCCAACGACACGAGCCTGGCGCTGAGCAAGAAGCAGCTCGGCTTGTCTAAAGCCAACTACGACAACTCACAGGAAGCCTATGCGCGTTTTCGCGTGATCATGATGGCCGCCATTGCGCTGGCGCAGTTCGAGCGCATTGCCGCCGGTGACCTGACCCAACCCGTGCGCATCGACCGCCACGGCGAGATGGGCCGTCTGCTCGAAGGCCTGGCCCGCATGCAGGGCGCGCTGACCGACACCGTGCGCCGCGTACGCACCGGCTTTGAATCCATTGGTGCAGCCACCAAGCAGATCGCCGCGGGCAACGCCGCCGTGGAAGCGGCTCGCGCGGGCGAGCAGGGCCGTCACTTTGATGGACGAAGCCACGCAACAGAATGCGGCGCAGGTGGAGCAAGCAGCCGCAGCCGCTGAATGCGGCCATCGCGGCCTTCCATCTGGCCTGACTTGCGTGGTTATCCGCGCGCGGCGGATTACTCCGTCGTGCTAGGGTTCCAGAACGCCTGGGCAATATGCGGCTGCGACTGCAGCACGTTGACAATGCGATCCAGCTCGGCGGCATTCACTGCGGTGGACATCAGCATCGCTTCGATCTCGACATGGTCTTCGCCGAATGGCTCGACGGACAGGTCGCTGACCGGGTAGCTGGCCTCTTCCAGCAGACGCTCCAGATCAGCCAGGGCTTCTTTCTGGCGCTGGCTGGTGGAGATCACGCACATCGTGTACGTGACTTCGCTGGCCTGGTTGTCAAGCGGCGTGCGGTTGATGCGGTCCACCACGGGCCGCAGCAGGATATTCGAGGCCAGCACGAACAGCGTCGTCAGAATCGCCTGGCCGACCAGGTCCGAGCCCGCCGCTGCGCCCACGGCAGCCGAACCCCACAGCGTAGCGGCGGTGTTCAGCCCGCGCACGTTCAGCCCCTCCTTCATGATGGTGCCGGCGCCCAGGAAGCCGACGCCCGACACCACGTAGGCAATCACGCGCGTGGTGTCGGATGCAGTGCCGATCTGCGCGGCCATGTCGACGAAGGCGGCGGCCGCCACGGCCACCAGCGCGTTGGTACGCAGGCCGGCCGTGCGCTGCCTGACCTGCCGCTCGAAGCCGATCAACGAGCCCAGCGCAAAGGCCGAGGCAAGGCTGATGAACGAATCCACCAGCGTGGCGACATTGAGATGAACGAGGGCTTGCAGCGTCATCGGCGGCTCCTTGTTTTGAAGACCGGAGTCTTGCTCAGGTTCGAAATAGGGCGCCGATGGTTATAGCACGGCGCCATGACACGCCGTGCAGGCCAAGCAGGCTGACGGCTACTTATAGTCCCACTGCATCTGCTCGGGAATCGGCACGGCGTCCGACGTGTCGAGGCAACGGTCAAGGTAGGCGAGCAGGGAGCGCGGCTGGAAGCCGGTCTCTTGCACGAGCCGCGTGTTGTCGAACACGTAGCTCATGCTGGCGAACTTGGCATACAGATGGATGCAGCGCGCGACCAGTCGCACGTTGCCGTCGCCGGTCAGGCTCAGGAATTTGCGCGCCAGCGCCTTCTCTGCAATCTTTTCCTGGTACACGTAAGCGGCCAGCGCCTGGGCGTCTTCTTCCGGCGTCCTGCAGCGCTTGAAGCGCGGGTACAGCGTTTCGATGCGCTCCGAATTCGCATCGCCCGCGCTGATGTGGTACAGGTCGTGCGCCAGCGTTGGCTTGGTCGCCAGCCGCACGATGGCCTCGGCGCAATCGTCCACGGGCAGGATGTCGACGCGGTCGGTCAGGCGGCAACTGAAGGTTTCCAGCAGGGCCACCATGCGCAGCATCCAGAAGATGCTGCCCGAGGGCTCGCAGCCCAGCGTGCTGTGGCCGACCACGATGGACGGCCGCACCACCACCAGCGGCAACTCGGGCACGGCCTCGCGCAGCTTCAGCTCGGCCATTCCCTTGGAATACGTATAGGGCACCGCGTGCTGGTCCAGCGCGGGCACATTCCAGCTTTCGAATACGTGGCGGTCGGCCAACTGGCCGCACGACATGGCCGTACCGATCTGCACGAAGCGCTTGAGGCTGGGGCCCTGCGCGGCCAGCCGGCCCAGCGCCAGCACGCCGCCGACGTTGGTGTCCCACAGCGACGGATGGTTCGAGAACGTCGCCAGCGCCGCGCAGTTGATGATGATCTCCGGATCGCCGAGTTTGGCGGCACCGGCCTCGCGCAGATCGAACGGCACGATCTGCGATTCCGTGATGCCATCCATCACAGACTGCGGCAACTGGAACCGGCGCAGGTTGGCGCGCAGGCGCGCGAGCCCGTCGACAAGCGTGTCGCCCCGCACGGCAAAGCGCGTGTCGCCCAGCAAACCTTTGGCTGCCAGATTCGCGGCAATGGCGCCGCCAACGAAACCGGTCGCGCCGGTCAGCAGAATACTCATGCGAAAACGTTCGAATTTCTTGGGTAGCGAGGGGGCGACCAACCCGCCTGCAAACAACGTTACCGCTGCCGGACGAACGGACGCGCAACACAGGGCGCTCGGGACAGGGAACGTGCAGCGGCGCCCAATCGGGGCGACGCATATGGCGCAAGGCTCTTCGCGCCGCTGGATGCAGTGCGCGCAGCAGCTCGTGCAGAATCAGCCAGTTATAAGAATGTAACCTTTCAAGCGCCTTTCAGGTGCGGCTTTTCGAGCCGCCTCTCAGAAGGGTTGACGTCATGCATGCGGCGCTGCGCAACCGGACGACGCGTTTGCGGCGATTTCGCGCGCGGCCTTGGCACCCTCCACCTGCAGGATGGTCGGCAGCGATACGCCGTTCTTGGCCGCCGTTACCTCGGCCAGGATGGAGATGGCAATCTCCGGCGGCGTGCGGCTGCCGATGTAGATGCCCACGGGGCCATGCAGGCGAGCAAGTTCGGCTTCGGTCAGGTCGAATTCCTTGAGGCGTTCGCGGCGGTTGGCGTTGTTGCGGCGGCTGCCGAGCGCACCCACGTAGAAGGCAGGCGTCTTGAGTGCCTCCATCAGTGCCAGGTCATCCAGCTTCGGGTCGTGCGTGAGGGCAATGACGGCGCTGCGCTCGTCCAGCTTCATGGCCGTTACGGTGTCGTCGGGCATGGTGCGGACCATGGCGACACCCGGGATGTCCCATTCTTCGCTGTACTCCTCGCGCGGGTCGCACACCGTCACCTGGTAGTCCAGGCCCACGGCGATCTGGCACAGGTAGCGCGAGAGCTGCCCCGCACCGATGACGAGCATGCGGTAACGCGGCCCGTGGATGGTCACCAGGCGTTGCTCGTCGAACTGCAGGCCGTCGGTCACGTTGGCGTGCTCCAGCAGGGTCGCGCCGGTCGCCATGTCGAGCGTGCGGGCGACGAGTTGGCCGGCTTCTACCGCGTGCAGCAGCGCGTCGATGCCGCTGGCGGCGTTCAACGGTTCCAGCACGAGCTGCAGGGTGCCGCCGCAGGGCAGGCCGAAGCGGTGGGCTTCTTCCGCGCTGATGCCGTATTTGACGGCCTCGGGCTTGGTTTGCTGCAAGCCTTCGCGGCGCACGCGGTCGATGAGGTCGTCTTCAATGCAGCCGCCCGAGACCGAGCCGACCACCACGCCGTCATCGCGCAGCGCGAGCATGGCGCCTTCGGGGCGGGGCGAAGAGCCCCAGGTCTTCACGACGGTGACGAGCAGCACGCGCCGCCCTTGCTCCAGCCAGCGCACGCTGGTTTTCAAGACTTCAAGATCAACGCTGTCCATGGTGCGTTTCCTGCGCCCTGGGGCGCTTGTGGGGTATCCGATCGCGGGATTATGCCCCGTGGTGCAAAAACAGGTAGGCCGCCACCACGGCCACCACCGCCACGATGATCCATGGCCAAGGATTGCGCGGCTGCACGGCCGGGCTGATGATGGGCGCGGCAGGCACGCCGTGTGCGGCGAGCTCCGCCGCGGCGATATCGGGAATGGCGTGCTCCACGCGCGCCGCATCCACCGGCGGGGCGCCGAACTCGGCAGCAAAGCGTTGAAAGAACTCGTCTGCCAGCTTGTGGGCGGCACCATCCACCAGCCGCGAGCCGATCTGTGCCAGCTTGCCGCCCACCTGCGCGGTGGCGGTGTAGGAAAGCCGAGTCACGGTCGGCCCCTCGGGCGCCAACTGGACGTGTGCGGTGCCCTTGCCGAAGCCCGCAGTGCCGCCCTGGCCATCGAAGTGCAGCTCATAGCCGGTGGGCGGCGTGATGTCGGCCAGTTCCATATGGCCCTTGAAGCGGGCCTTGACCGGGCCGATGGCTGCCGTCATGGCGATGTCATAAGCGTGATCACCGGCGGGGGCCAGGCTCTCACAGCCCGGAATGCAGCGCTGCAGCACGGCTGGGTCGTTGAGCGCATCCCAGGCAGTCTGCAGGGGCACGGGCAGGAGGTGGGTCTGGGTCAGTTCCATGGCGAGGTGGGTCGGGCAGGAGTGAGGTTGCCTGATGAGCGTGGGGCGCGTGGGGCACGTGTATGGCGAGCATGCGCCAATTCCTGCTCCAGCGCAGCCAGACTGTCGAAATGGTGTGCCGGCACCATCGCATCGACGTACGGCAGGATGGCTCGCACGCCGCGTGCCCGGGGCTCGAAACCGGCGAAGCGCAGCAGCGGGTTGAGCCAGACGATGCGGTGGGCAAAGCGCGCCAGACGGGCCATTTCGGCTTCGAGCAGTTCAATGTGCTCGTGATCCAGACCATCGGTCACGAGCAACACCGTGGCGCGGCCGGAGAGCGTCCGGCGGGCCCAGCGGCGGTTGAACTCGGCCAGCGCGGCACCAATGCGTGTGCCGCCGGACCAGTCCGGCACAAGTTGCGAGATGGCCTGCACGGCCACGTCCGGATCGCGCTCGCGCAACTGCCGCGAGACGTTGGTCAGCCGCGTGCCGAACAGAAAGGCCTGGATGCGTTCGCGCGACTGCACCAGCGCGTGACAGTAGTACAGCACCGCACGCGAATAGCGGCTCATCGATCCAGAAATGTCGAGCAGCAAAACCAGTGGCGGTGTGCGGTCGACCTGTTGACGGTATTTCCAGCCGGTCCATTCGCCGCTGGCGCGCACGGCTTGCCGGGCGGTAGCGCGCAGGTCCGGTCGCCGCCCGCGCGAGGCCGCTTTCAGTCGGCGCGTGCGCTCCTGTGCCAGGTGCACGCGCCGGCGGCGAATCATATGTTGCAGGGTGCGCCACTCTGCGGCGTTGAGCGTGTCGAAATCCCGTGTACGCAGCGCCTCGTGCGCGGAAAAGGCCATCGACGCGACGATGTCGTGGCGCTCGCCCTCGGGCGTGGAACTGGATGGCAAGTGGGGCGACGGCTGCGCCCGCAGCGCATCGGCCAGACGGTTGCTGCGCGTAGGCGCAATCCCGCCGAGCACCTTGGGAAGCAGCAGCGCACGCAGCTTGCCCTCCCAGTCCGGATCGCGCCAGAACACGTTGAACGCGGCATCGAACAGCGTACGTTCGTCGGGGTGCGAGACGAGCAGAGCGGCCAGCGCAGATTTCACGTCGTCGCGGCGACCGATGTCGATGTGGCGCATGGCTTCAATGGCATCCACTGCGCGCGATGGCGCAAGCGGCATGCCGGCGTTGCGCAACAGGCGCACGAAGTGCGTTACGTTGCGGGCCAACATTGGAAACTGCGTGGGCAGCGCCGCGCGAGCGTGCATGACTTACTCCGGCAGGGCGGGCGCGGCCAGCAGTTGCTTGATGGTCGGCGCGTCCACGCGGGCCAGGTCGTCCTGGTATTTGAGCAGCACGCCCAGCGTGTCCTGCACCGATTGCGGATCGAGTTCCGTCACGTTGAGCGCTGCCAGCGCGCGGCACCAGTCGATGGCCTCGGCAATGCCCGGCGCCTTGAAGAGGTCGATGCCCCGCAGCCGGTGCACGAAATCCACCGCGCGTTGCTGCAGGTGGGCGGCGGCCTCAGGCGCACGCTGCGCCACGATCTGCAATTCGCGCGCCTTGTCCGGATAACCGATCCACTGATACAGGCAGCGCCGCTTGAGGGCGTCGTGCACTTCGCGCGTGCGGTTGGACGTCATGATGACGAGCGGGATGACCTGTGCCCGCACCGTGCCGAACTCCGGAATCGATACCTGAAAGTCGGACAGCAGCTCCAGCAGGAAGGCCTCGAACGGCTCGTCGGCGCGGTCGATCTCGTCGATCAGGAGGACGCGCGGTGTGTCCGGATGGGCCGGGTCTGGCAGCAGCGCCTGCAGCAGCGGGCGCTTGAGGAGGAACTCATCGCGGTAGAGCGTATCGGCGCGCGGCTTTTCACCAGCGGCTTCGGCCAGGCGCAGCGCCATGATCTGGCGCGGGTAATCCCACTCGTAGAGCGCGCTGGCGGTATCCAGCCCTTCGTAACATTGCAGCCGCAGCAGCGATGTGCCCAGCAGCCCGGCCGCCGCCTTCGCCAGCTCGGTCTTGCCGACGCCGGGCTCGCCTTCCAGAAACAGCGGCCGCTGCATGCGCAGCGCGAGGAACAGGGCCGTCGCCAACTCGCGGCTGGCGAAATAGCCCTGTCCCTGCAGTTGCGCGAGGCAGTCGTCGATGGAGTCGACCGGCATGCAGCTCCTTAGCCAATGCGCCTAGTGATGCCGCGCCAGCGCTTGTTCCACGGCGCGCGCCGCGAGCACCGGAATCAGGTGCGCGCGATATTCCGGCGAGGCATGCAGGTCGCCCACCAGATCATCGGCTGGCACCACCACCTTGCGCGCCGCCTCCGACGTGAAGCTGGCCGACAGCGCCTGCTCCAGCGGCTGGCAGCGGAACACGCACGGCGACGCGCCCGTGACGGCCACACGCACGTGGTTGTTCGTGCGGCTGACGAACACGCCCACCAGTGCAAAGCGCGATGCGGGGTTGCGGAATTTCACGTAGGCGGCCTGATCCGGCACGGGGAATTGCACCTCGGTGATGAGCTCGTCCGCAGCCAACGCGGTCTCATACATGCCGAGGAAGAAGTCGTCCGCCATGATGTTGCGCCGCTCGGTGACGACGGTGGCGTTCAGCCCGAGCACGGCCGCCGGGTAGCACGCAGCCGGGTCGTTGTTGGCGAGCGACCCGCCAAGCGTGCCCATGGCGCGTACCTGCCTGTCGCCGATGCCGCCTGCAAGGTCCGCCAGCGCGGGCAGCATGCGGCGAATTTCGTCGCTCTCGGCCACATCGGCATGGCGCGTGGCGGCGCCCACGGTGATCACGCCCGGCTGCGAGCGGATGCCTGCAATGCCGGGAATGCGCGTGATATCCACCAGCGTGGACGGCTGCGCCAGCCGCAGCTTCATCGCGGCCAGCAGGCTCTGGCCGCCGCCAAGATACTTGGCATCCGGATGCGTCTTCAGCGCCGTGACGGCGGTCTGGGCGTCGGTGGCTTTCTGGTACTCGAAGTCGTACATGATCGTCTCCTAGGCCTTTGCCGCTTGAATGGTCTGCCAGACGCGGTACGGCGTGGCGGGCATCTGGATGTCCTTCACGCCCAGCGGCGCAAGCGCATCGACGATGGCATTGATAAGCGCCGGCGGCGAGCCGATCGCGCCCGCTTCGCCGCAGCCCTTCACACCCAACGGGTTGTGCGTGCACGGCGTGCCCTTGGCGGTTTCCACCGTGAAGCTGGGCAGATCGCCCGCACGGGCCATGGCGTAGTCCATGTACGAGCCCGTCAGCAACTGGCCGGCTTCGTCGTACACGCAGCGCTCCAGCAGCGCCTGGCCGATACCTTGGCCGAGCCCGCCGTGCACCTGCCCCTCGACGATCATCGGGTTGATGATGTTGCCGAAGTCGTCCACCGCAACGAAGCGGTCGATATGGACCTCGCCGGTATCGGGGTCGACTTCCACCTCGCAGATGTACGCGCCTGCGGGATAGGTGAAGTTGGTCGGGTCGTAGAAGGCGTTTTCGTCCAGGCCCGGCTCCAGCTTGTCGAGCGGGTAGTTGTGCGGCACGTAGGCCGTGAGCGCGACTTCCCCGAAGGTCTTGGTGCGGTCGGTGCCGGCCACCCGGAACACGCCGTCCTTGAACTCGATGTCCTCCGCCGACGCCTCCAGCAGATGCGCGGCGATTTTCTTGGCCTTGGCCTCGATCTTGTCGAGCGCCTTCATGATGGCCGAGCCGCCCACGGCAATCGAACGCGAGCCATACGTGCCCATGCCGAAGGGGATGCGGCCGGTATCGCCGTGCACGATCTCGACGTTTTCGATCGGCACGCCCAGGCGATCGGCCACCACTTGCGCAAAGGTGGTCTCGTGGCCCTGGCCGTGGCTGTGCGAGCCGGTGAAGACCGTGACGGAGCCCGTCGGATGCACGCGAATCTCTCCGGCCTCGAACAACCCGGCCCGCGCGCCCAGCGCCCCGGCAATGTTCGACGGCGCCAGCCCGCAGGCCTCGATGTAGCAGGAATAGCCCATGCCGCGCAGCCGGCCCTTGGCGCGTGAAGCATCACGACGCGCGGCAAAGCCTTTCACGTCGGCCAGTTCGATGGCGCGGTCCAGGCACGGTTCGTAATCACCGGTGTCGTAGGTCAGGCCAACCGGCGTGGCATACGGGAACGTGCGGATGAAGTTGCGGCGGCGCAGCTCTGCCGGGTCGATCTGCATTTCGCGGGCCGCTGTCTCCACCAGGCGTTCGACCACATAGGTCGCTTCCGGCCGTCCGGCACCGCGATACGCATCGACGGGCGCGGTATTCGTAAACACCGCTTTCACCTCGGCATAGATGGCCGGCGTCTTGTACTGCCCGGCAAGCAGCGTCGCATAGAGGATCGTCGGCACGCTGCTGGCAAACGTCGACAAATAGGCGCCCATGTTGGCCGTGGTGTGCACACGCATGGCGAGGAAGTTGCCCTGCGCATCGAGCGCCAGTTCGGCATGCGTGACGTGGTCGCGGCCATGCGCGTCGGTCAGGAAGGATTCGGACCGCTCGGCCGTCCACTTGATCGGCCGGCCGACTTTCTTCGAGGCCCACGTGAGCGCCACGTCTTCCGCGTACAGGAAGATCTTCGAGCCAAACCCGCCGCCTACGTCCGGCGCGATCACGCGCACCTTGGCTTCGTTCAGACCCAGCACAAAGGCCGACATCAAGAGGCGCTCCACATGCGGGTTCTGATTGGCGACGTAGAGCGTGTAGCTGTCGTCCTGGCGCGAATAGCTGGCGTTGACGGCGCGCGGCTCGATGGCGTTCGGGATCAGCCGGTTGTTGACGATGTCGAGCTGCGTCACGTGTGCGGCCTTGGCAAAAGCCGCATCGGTCGCCGCCTTGTCGCCGTGGCCCCAGGTGTAGCAGGTGTTGTCGGGCACATCGTCGTGCACTGCCGAGCCGGCCGTTGCTGCGGTTGCAGTGTCGACTACGGCGGGCAGTTCGTCGTATTCCACGTCGATCATCTCGACCGCGTCCTTGGCGATCTTCACCGATTCGGCCACCACCAGCGCCACCTGATCGCCCACGTGGCGCACCTTGCCCTGGGCGAGCACGGGGTGGGGCGGCTCCTTCATCGGCGTGCCGTCAATGCTGTGGATCAGCCAGCCGCACGGCAGGCCGTTGACCTTGTCGGCGGCTAGGTCCTCTCCGGTGAGCACGGCGAGCACACCCGGATGCTTGCGCGCGGCATCCGCGTTGATCTGCTTGATGCGCGCGTGCGCATACGGCGAGCGCAGGAACACTGCGTAGGATTGATTGGCCTGAACGACGTCGTCCGTGTACTGCCCGGCGCCGGTGAGGAAGCGGAAATCTTCCTTGCGCTTGACGGCCGCGCCGATCAGGTGGTGGTTGGGTTCTGCGGGAGCGTTCATGATGGTCTCCTCGCTCGGTTCAGGCGGCGTGGGCGCGCGCGGCGGCCAGGCTTTGCAGCGAGGCATCGTCGCCTTCGGCGGCGGCCATGGCCTCGGCGCCCTTGAGCACGGCACGCACGATGTTGTGATAGCCCGTGCAGCGGCACAGGTTGCCGTCGAGCTGCTCGCGCACTTGGCGCTCATCGGGATGCGGGCATTGCGCCACCAGGGCGGTCGCCGCCATCACCATGCCGGGCGTGCAGAAGCCGCATTGCAGGCCATGGCATTCGCGGAAGGCCTCCTGCATCGGGTGCAGCGCACCATCCCTCGACAGGCCTTCGATGGTGGTCACCTCGGCGCCGTCGGCCTGCACGGCGAGGATGTTGCACGATTTCACCGCTCGTCCGTTCATGTGCACCGTGCAGGCGCCGCATTGCGCCGTATCGCAGCCGACGTGCGTGCCCGTCAGGCGCAGGTGCTCGCGCAGCAATTGGACCAACAGGGTATGGGGTTCGACACTGACGGTGACAGGCGCACCGTTGACCGACAGCTTGAGGCTGATCGCCATGGGAGTCTCCTTGGGGATAGGTCGCCGTGTGCTCGCGTCGCAGCGAAGATGCGCGCCGAGTCTGGGTATCGGTGGTCGCGGCTTGTTTCAGTAAAGCACAGGAGAAAGAGAAGACAACCAGCGCGCGGTTGGGGATGCTTCAGGGATAAGGATGATGCCGCGGCACGCAAAACATGCGCCGCGGAAATGACAAAGGGCCGGAATCCGGCCCTCGATTGACACCAGGCGGTCATAACCTGGCGGGTGTGGCGGCACATGGCCGACGCACGGGGTGCTACCGATGTTGCGTCACTGCGGTACAGCTAGCTTGGGCACACGCCCATCGACAATGGCGGCTGATTAGGCCTTGGCGGTGCGGTGCGTGCTGAACAGGTTCGCGATCGCCGAGAAGAACTGGGCGAAAGAGAACGATTGACCGCTCGGACGGCGATAGTAGTAAATGCCTTCGGACATCTCGCGCTCGATCAGTTCGCGTTCGAGTTGATCAGTCAGCTTCAGGTCGTTCGTGTTTTGCATGATTGGCCTCTTAGGGAATTCCCGATCAGGGAATACCCTAATCATACATCAGATGATGCAATGCACCATACGTAGGCTTACGTATGCACCAGTCTGTGTTGTTCGGCCACCACACTTGCTTTGGCGCGCACCAATGTGGTGCGGTCGCCTCATTTCACCGGAATGGGCTGGCTGGCCTGGATCGGCACTGCCGTCACGCTGTTCTTGGGGCTGCCAGAGATCACCTTGTCGGAGTACGTCAGATAGACCAGCACGTTGCGCTTGCGGTCTACCACGCGCACCACATGCAGCGTCTTGAAGACGAGCGACAGGCGCTGCGTAAACATGTCGTCCTGCTGCGGCAGTGGCTTGACGAAGGTGATGTCGCCGACCTGGCGGCAGGCCACGGCGGCTTCGCTCACGTCTTCGGCTACGCCCAGCGTGCCCTTGATGCCGCCAGTGCGGGCGCGCGATACGTAGCAGGTGACCCCCTGCACGAGCGGATCGTCAAAAGCCTCGATGACGATCTTGTCGGACCCGGTGATGCGGAAATTGGTGCTGACGCTACCGAGGTCCTCAGCGCGGGAGCAAGCGGCGGTGCACAGAGCGAGCACGGCAATGAAAGCAGGTAAACGGGCAAATGAGCGCATGGTCGGTCTTGCGTAGAAGAAAAAAGGAACTCTTGGGATCAGAGCAGGGATTCTGGCGGCCACGGCGGTGCCGTTTCGTCAACGAAGGTGGGCCGGACGTCCGCGCGTTGGCGGGAGTGCTCGATGCGGCGGTGCAGGGCATCCATGAACACCTTCACCTTGGCCGGCATCAGGCGGCGGCCCGGGAAGACGGCATACACGCGCATCGGCGGAGATTGGAAATCGGTCAGCACCTCCTGCAGCGCGCCCGAAGCGACCAAGTCGGTCGCAAACACCGAAGTGATGCGCGCAACGCCCAACCCGGCAATGGCCGCCTGCATGCGCAACTCGCTGTTGGAGGTGCGCATGCGGAAATCCAGCGGCAGGTTGATGGTCTCGCCGCCGGGTGTGCGGAATTGCCATTCGGATTCGTTCGAGATGCCCAGGCACGGCCAGTCGACCAGTTGATCGGGGTGCGTGAGCGGGCCCAGGCGCTCCAGCAGTTCTGGGGCGACCACCACGGCGCGCCGCAGGTCGAAAACGCGCTGGGCGACCAGGCCGGAATCGGGCAGCGGCCCGCGCGGCACGGTCAGCATGATGTCGTAGCCCTGGGCGAGCGGGTCGA
Organism: Ralstonia sp. UBA689; assembly: GCF_002298975.1. Taxonomy (GTDB): domain Bacteria; phylum Pseudomonadota; class Gammaproteobacteria; order Burkholderiales; family Burkholderiaceae; genus Ralstonia. The sequence continues at coordinate 12,669 of NZ_DBMV01000031.1, read as the reverse complement.
TCTGGCGCGGGGCCACGTCCACTTCGATGCGCAGGCCGGTGTGCTCGCGCATGACTTCCAGCACCACCTCGGCAAACTGCCGGGCAGCAAACTCATACGGCATGGCAATGCGCAGCGTGCCGGCCGGCGACTGGAACGTGGCCGCAGCGTCTTCCGAGACTTCGCGCAACCGCTGGAACAATGGGCCAGCATCACGCAGCAGGGCCTCGCCGGCATCGGTCAAGCGCAGGCGGCGCGTGCTGCGCTCGAACAGGCGCACGCCCAATTTGCCCTCCAGCCGTGACACCGCCGTGCTGACCGACGACTTGGGCAAGCCCAGCCGATCGGCCGCGCGCGTGAAGCTGCCGAGGGTGGCCACGGTGCAGAAAGTGTCCCAGTCGTTCCAGTCTGTCGTTCGCATGGCTGAACAATGAATTTGTTGGAAGGCGATTTCCGCCGGTTTCCGGGCAAATTACCATCCCGGCATGAACACGCCAAGCACCGACCACATGATTGCCCCGCCCCCTGCGCCACGTCGCCAACCCGCCGAATCGACTGTCGGCAGCCGGCTGGAATTGCGCATGGTCGGCCTGGTGATCGGTTTGGCGACGGGCGTGGATTACATGGCCAACCTGATGTTCTCGATTGCCGGGCCGCATATCGAGGGTGGGGTGCTTGCGTCACAAGACGTGTATCTCTGGGCCGTGACGTCTTATGCTGCGGCGGCCAGCCTGGCGATTCTGGTGATGGGGCGGTTGGCTGATCACATGACGTACCGCAAGCACACGCTGCTGTCATTGTTGGTTTTCATGATCGGCACGCTGATGTGCGCAGCGGCCGAGGGCGGCACGATGCTGATCGTCGGGCGGGCAGTGCAAGGCTTCGGCGGTGGGCCGATGCTGTCCACCTCGCGCATCTTCGTGCAGCACAGCCCTGCGCACGAACGCCGCACGATGATGAAAGGGATGATCTACGGCATCTTCGGGCTGAGTTGTGTGTCGCCGATGCTGTCGGCCGCGCTGACCGAGCAATTCGGCTGGCGCGCGATCTTCGTTGCGCAGTTGCTGGTGGCGGTGGTGGTATGCGGCTTGGTGGCGGCGTTCTATCCGCACCCGAAGAAGCATGAGCGCAAGGGCGATTTCACCTCACTCGACTGGCCGTCGGCCATGGCATTCGGGCTGGCCGCGCTGATAGCGCTGCACGGGTTCCAGCAAGCGCGCTTCGTGCACCCGGACGGCTCGCCCGCGCAGGTGCTGCCGATCACTGCGGTGGCGGCGCTCCTTGCCTGGATCGGCATTCGGCAGACCGGCCACCCGCTGCCGTGGTTGGACCTCCGCGCCACGCTGCAGCGCCGCTTCATGATGGGGATGGTGTTCTACGCCATCTATTACGTGTTTGCGAGCGCGTGGGGTTTCCTTTCGTCGAGCCTGCTGCAGAACGGTCTGGGCTTTCGTTATGAAACCACCGCACAGTTGATGAGCCTGGGCGGGTTGGTGACGGTGGTGCTGGGCCTTCTCAATTTTCAACTGACCAACGTGCTGCCGCCCAAGCGCGTGTTGATCTCCGTTGGTTTTGTGCTGATGGGGATTGCGTTGCTGTGGATGTCGCATGTGGCCATGCCGGGGGCGTCCGTGGCAGCGGTGGTGCCGGGGTTCATGATCGAAGGCCTGGTGGGGATGTTTGTGGTGATTCAGGTGGCGGGACTGACTTACGTCGATATGCCCGCGAAGGACTTTGGCCATGCTTACCAGTTCAAGGGCATCATGCGCGCGTGGGCGCAGGCCTTCGGGACGATGGCCGCGACGCTTTTGCTGCAGCGAGGGCAGGCACAGCACCGGACTGATCTGGTTGGCCATGTGAGTGCGCTCACGCCGGCCTGGCAGTGGCCGCATCCGCTGCAGGGGGTGGAGTTGATCCGGCTATCGGCGGAGATTGATCGGCAGGCTACGCTGCTGGCAGTGAGTGATCTGTTTGCCTGGGGGGCGGTGATTGCGTTGGGGTGTGCTGGGGCTATTTGGTTGCAGCGGCATTTGCGCTGATGGTCCATCTCTTGTTTCGTCCCCTGCCGGGGCCGACTTACTTTCATTGTCTTGCCAAAGAAAGGTAAGCAAAGAAAGGCGCGCCCGAGATGGCAACTTCCCCTTGAATTTTTGTAACCGGGCGGAGACGGGGAAAACTCGCTTCGCTCAAACAGTTCCCCGTCTTTTTTCCCCCCGCTTACAAGAGTTCAAGGCGCCATCTAGGGCAGGGTACGGCCAAGCCGTCTGGGGACAGGTGTTGGCGCTTGACGTTTTGCTGGCTGAGATCAATCCAGCTTCTGCTCGGGCGCTGAAGCCTGCGGCACCTTGCAATTGAATGCGGGGGCGGCGTCTTCCAGGTCCAGATAGGCCATCAACGTGGGGGCCAGCACCTTGAGCACCTGCACGGTCAATGCGCTGGTGAACTTGTATTTGGCGGCATCCGCACCGGCCACGTAGGCGACCACGGTGCCGAAGTAGCGATCCCCTAGATAGAAGACGAAGGCGCCCGAGCGGCTGACCACGCGCTCGGAGATCAGCCCACCGCCGCGACTGAAGGTCTTGAAGCGGTTGTCGCCCGTACCGGTCTTGCCGCCCACGGCGATGGGTTTGCCGTCGGCATCCACGAACGTGCCGGCGATGCGCTTGGCGGTACCGCCTTCAACGACCCCGGCCAGCGCTGCTTTGACCAGACGTGGAATCTCCGGCGGCAAGACGCGCTCGCCGGTGGTGGGGTCGCGGCACAGGAGCACCTCGTATGGCGTGTTGGCGGCAAAGCGCAGGCGGTCGATGCGCACGCTGGGCAGGCGCACGCCGTCGTTTTCGATGATGCCCATCAACTCAGCCAGTGCGGCGGGCCGGTCGGCCGAGGCGCCGATGGCCGTGCCGTAAGACGGCACCAACGATTCGAACGGGTAACCGAGCCGCTTCCACATAGCATGGATGGACTGGAACGCTTCGATCTCCAGCATCTGCTTGATGCGTTTGTCCTGTGCGCCCTTGCGGTGCGATTGCAGCAGCCATTTGTAGACCGCCTGCCGTTCAGCCGTGCTGTCCTGGTTGACCTGCGCGAGCGTCGCTTGCGGATGTTCGCGCAGATACGCCACCAGCCACAGTTCCAGCGGATGCAGCCGGGCGATGTAGCCCCGGTCCGCCAGGTCGAAGCGCTGCGGCGAGTAATTGTTATAGAGCTTGGCGAGCGCCGCATCATCGAGCTTGGCGCCGGGCAGGTAGGTGCGGATGAAGGTGGCGAGTTTGTCTGGCCCCGCTTGCGGGTCGAGGCTGCGGAAAATGGTGGCCAGCCGCACCGGCGTTGCATGTGTGCTCTGCACGAGCGTGGCCTCTTGCTCCTGGGGCGTCTTGCCCCTGTATTTCATATAGAAACGGCCCATGAAGAGCTTGCCTTCGCGGTCGGCAAAGCGCTGCAGGTAGATCTGCCGCTGCGGGGAATCGGTGTCCTCCAACGCTTCGGCGCCGGCGCTGGGCAACTGGTGCTGAAAGTAGCGCGAGATATCGCGCATGATCCGAACGAAGACGAGGTTGACGGAGTGCTTGAGCCCTTCGCGCACCGTGAACTGCTGATAGCCCTCCCATTTCTCGAAATTCTCGAAACTCTGCATGCCGCCGCCGGTGGCGAACCATTCGCCGGCGTTGCCGGAGTATTTGCGCTCCATCGACGCCTCAAGCATCGCCTCCAGCGAACGGTCCTGTGCGTGGAGCAGGTAATCGACAGCCCAGCGCTCGATCGGGTTCTGCACGGAGATGTTGAGCTTGCGCAGCGCAGCGGGGGGCTGATCGACGTAGCGCTTGTGCAGCTCGGCCACGATCTCCAGATATGTCACCAGCGTGCGCAGCTTGGCTGTGGAGCCCAGATCCAGCTTGACGCCTTCGTTGATGTCGAAGGGCTGGTCGAAGGTGTCGGCCTGCACCAGCACGCGGTTGCCGCCAGGCGCACGCTCGTAGAGCGTGAAGCTGTAAGTCACGCCGCGCGGGTCGCCGTGTTCGAGCATCTTGTCGCCGACGAGGCCCGCGGCTTTGGCGCGCGCGGGGTCTTGCAGCTTGCGCAGCTCGGTGGTGATCTCATGCTGCAGCGGAGCATCGAGCGTGCTGCTGGCGGTCAAATCCAGCCGGTCGAGTGCGTACATGCGCGGCACGCCCAGCATGCCAGCCAGGTTGACGCGCACCGCGTTGGTGCCCTTGTGCTCAACCGGCGCGGACGGCGGCCGCACGCGCCGGGCCTGTTGCTTGAGCGATTGCGCCAGCGCCGCATCGCGCAGCGCGGGTGGGATCACGCCCGACGTCGTCAGGATGCGTACATAGGCATTCGTCAGCGATTCGAGATCGTCGAGATTGTCCAGGTAGTACGACGGCCGCCGCTGCGACACGAGCAGGCTCAGCGCTTCCTTGTAGGCGAGTGCACGCGCGGGCAGCGGTGCGGTCGACCCGGGTGCCAGCAGCGCATTGACCTCGGCAAAATCGCGCCCGTACCAGACCCACAGCGCATCGCCAATGCCATGGATTTCACCGAACCCGGCACGCGCGCCCAACGGTACGGTGTTCAGATAGGTAACCACCAGTTGGTGGCGCATGGCAGTGGTGTCTTCGCCGTTCAGGTAGGCACGCACCGAGGCGGAGGCCATCTGCCGCAGCTTCTCGCTGGGTGAGTCGGTGCGGCCTTCGGGTGAGTGGCGGTATTTCTCGATTTGTGTGGCGAGCGTGCTGCCGCCGGGCGATTCGTGCTCCGAATCGGCAAAGTGCAGGGCGCGGTCCCACACGGCGCGCGCAAAGCGGCCCCATTCCACCGCAGGGTTGCGCTTGGGGTTTTCGGTATTGAGCAAGGAGCGGTTCTCGATGGCCAGCAGCGATCCGACCAGCAGCGGCGGAACGGCGTCGAAGCGGTCATACGCGCGCTCCGGGTACCGCACGCGGTAGATCGGCCGGCCGTCATCATCGAGCAGCTCCAGGCCGGCCCGGTCTTTCTCGTGGTAGGGCGCGTTCAGGCCGCGATCCATCAGCGCGAGCATGTCCTGCGAGGGCACGGCCTGTTCGGCGACGATATAGCCGCGCGTGCGCAGGCGATCAAGAAAGGTGGGAATCTGGTGGTAGCCCAGGCGCCCGTCGTAGGGGCCGGAGTTCGGGTAACGGGCGGAAGCGTTGGGCCCCGGCTTGACGGGAAAGGTCTGCGATTGCCCGAGATGCGCCAGGTAACGCGCCTGCCATGCGGAGGTCTGCAATTCGTCGGCAACAAGCCAGATAGCGGCCGCAAGCAGCAGGAGCGGCGCGGCAATCAGGGCCAACTTGACCGGACGGCGCATTGTTTTCACTCGCTACGCTCCAATCGCGGGCGGATGGGCATTTTGTTCCAATCTAGCCCATGCGGCCGTTGTGTCCAATCAGCCAACCGGCGGGCTTGCAACTCTGCAATGCGCGTTGCCAACCCTACGATGGCGGGTAATACGGAATCTTCTGCTCGTCGTACAACCGGTAGGTCAAGTCAAGCATGGCCCGGATGTCTTCGGATTCATCCAGCAGACGCGTGCTGAAGATAATGGGGGAGACCAATTGCGGGTCGTCCAGTTCCATATAGCAAACGTCTTCGCGCTGCAGGCCGGCCACGCTGCGCGGCACGACTGCCACGCCTTCGCCCGCCGCCACCAGCCCGAGGGCGATTTGCAATTCCCGTGCCTCGTAGATCTTGCTCGGCTCCAGCGCGCGGTCATGGAACAGCGCCAGGACCTGGTCAGCGTAGCTCGGGCGCGGCGCGCGGGGGTAAATGATGAGCGTATCGCCCACCAGATCGCGTAGCGATGCCGCAGGCTTGGCACCAAGCAGCGGGTGACCCGAGGGCAGGGCGACGATCAGCCGTTCATCACGCAGCCGAATGCGGCGCACATTCGGGTCTTCATAGCGGATGCGGCCGAAACCGACGTCGATGCGGCCATCCTTGAGGGCCTGGATCTGGTCCATGGTCGTCATCTCGTGCATGGTGAGATCGACCATCGGATATTCCGCCCGAAAGCGGCGGATGACTTTCGGCAGCATCCCGTACAGCGTCGAGGCAACGAAGCCAATCGACATCCGGCGCTCGATCAGGCCGACGCGTTGGGTCATCGAGGCAAGTTCGGCTGTCTGCGCCAGCAACTGGCGCGCGTGCGCATGGAAGAAGCGGCCAGCCTCGGTCAGCTTGAGCGGGCGGCTGCCGCGCTCGAACAGCAGCACGCCCAGTTCCTCTTCCAACTGCTGAATCTGCCGGCTCAAAGGCGGCTGCGCGATATGCAGTCGCTCGGCCGCGCGCGTGAAGTTCAGCTCCTCGGCAACGGCGATGAAATAGCGCAGGTGGCGCAGTTCCATATCAAACCCTGTAGGTATGAAACCGATACTAAATCAGTGTTGGACGCGATAAAACACGCTGCGTAATCTGATTTCCAAGTTGATTGCTGTCAATCTGATACCTGGAAAACATGATTCGCTCGATCGAGGCCATTCTAGTGGATGTGCCGACCATTCGTCCGCACAAACTCTCCGTCGCCACCATGCACGTACAGACGCTGGTGCTTGTGCATGTGTGCTGCGAAGACGGCATCGAAGGCTGGGGCGAGGCCACCACCATCGGCGGCCTGAACTACGGCGAAGAGAGCCCCGAGAGCATCAAAGTCAACATCGACACGCACATCGCGCCGCTGCTGATCGGCATGGATGCGCGCAACGTGGCCGCCGCCATGGCGAAAGTGCGCAAGACCATCCAGGGCAACCGCTTTGCCAAGTGTGCGCTGGAGACCGCGCTGCTCGATGCACAGGCACGCCGGTTGAATGTGCCGCTCTCAGAACTGCTCGGCGGCCGCTTGCGTGACGCGTTGCCCGTGGCCTGGACGCTGGCCAGCGGCGATACGAAGAAAGACATTGCCGAGGCAGAAGCGATGCTGGCTGAGCGCCGCCACCGCATCTTCAAGCTGAAGATCGGCCTGCGCCCGGTGGCTGAGGACGTGGCTCACGTGCTGGCGATCAAGCGTGCACTCGGCGATGCCGTGAGCGTGCGTGTAGACGTCAACCAGGCCTGGAGCGAACTCGATGCCGTCAACGGCATCGCCGCGCTGCAGGCGGGCGGCGTCGACCTGATCGAACAGCCTGTGCGCGCCGAGAACCGCGCCGCGCTGGAACGCCTGGCACGCCAGTTTGCCGTGCCGATGATGGCTGACGAAGCGCTGCACGGCCCGCTCGATGCATTTGAGCTGGCGTGCTCTGCCAGCGCCGACGTCTTCGCCGTAAAGATCGCCCAATCCGGCGGGCTGGTGCCGGCCATGCAGGTGGCGGCCATCGCGCAATTGGCGGGCATTGGCCTGTATGGCGGAACGATGCTCGAAGGCGCGGTCGGTACAGCCGCATCGGCCCACGTGTTTTCCACCTTTGGCGAGCTGCAATTCGGCACCGAGCTGTTCGGCCCCTTGTTGCTCACGCAAGAACTGCTGACCGAGCCGCTGCAGTACCGCGATTTCATGTTGCAGGTGCCCACCGGCCCCGGCCTGGGCATTCAGATCGATCGCGACAAGCTGGCGCGCCTGCGCCGCCAATAAGAACAACCAGACCAAGACACCCCACCAAGGAGACCACGATGCTGTTCCACGTACGCATGGATGTCCGCCTGCCGGCCGACATGCCCGCCGATGTCGCCAACGAGATCAAGGCTCGCGAGAAGGCCTATTCGCAGGATCTGCAGCGCAGCGGCAAGTGGCGCCACATCTGGCGCCTGGTTGGCGAGTACGCGAACGTCAGCGTCTTCGACGTGCAGAGCAATGCAGAACTGCACGAGATCCTGACGGCGCTGCCGCTGTTTCCGTACATGGAGATTTCGGTGACACCGATGTGCCGTCACCCCTCGTCAGTTCACGGCACGGACGATTGAGATCGCGCCTGAGACATTCCCCCAGAAAACCACGTGGAGACACCCATCATGAACGCGCGCGTATTCCAAACGAAAGAAGTACAGGACCTGCTGAAGGCCGCCACCAACCTGGATGGCAAGGAGGGTAACGCCCGCCTGAAGCAGATTACCCATCGTTTGTTGGCCGATCTGTTCAAGGCCATCGACGACCTCGACATCACGCCGGATGAAGTCTGGGCGGGCATCAATTACCTGAACAAGCTCGGCCAGGACGGCGAGGCCGCATTGCTGGCGGCCGGCGTGGGCCTGGAAAAGTATCTCGACATCCGCATGGACGCTGCGGACGAGGCGCTGGGCATCAACGGCGGCACGCCGCGCACGATTGAGGGACCGCTGTACGTTGCCGGCACGACGGTGCGCGATGGCGTGTCCAGGATCGACATCGATCCGGACCCGGCTGCAGACCCGCTCGTCATTCACGGCACGGTGACGGGGCCGGACGGCAAGCCGGTGGCCGGCGCCGTGGTCGAGTGCTGGCATGCGAACTCGAACGGCTTCTATTCGCATTTCGATCCGACCGGTGCGCAAAGCCCGTTCAACCTGCGCGGCGCGGTCAGGACCGGTGCCGATGGCAAATACGAATTCCGCACGCTCATGCCAGTGGGCTACGGCTGCCCGCCGCAAGGTGCCACGCAGCAACTGCTGAACGGGCTTGCCCGCCACGGCAACCGGCCGGCGCATGTGCACTTCTTCGTCACGAGCGACGGCCACCGCAAGCTGACGACGCAATTCAATATCGAGGGCGATCCGCTGATCTGGGACGACTTCGCCTATGCCACGCGCGAAGAGCTGATTCCGCACGTGGTGGAGAAAACCGGCGGCACCGCGCTCGAACTGAAGACCGATGCGTACAAGGACATTGAATTCAATATCGTCCTGACGCCGCTGGTTCAGGGCAAGGACAACCAGCGCGTGAATCGCCTGCGCGCATCGGCCGAGGCTTGAGGCCGAGTGCCTCAACGTGGAGACAACCATGTCCGCCTTGATTGATAAAGCCAGCGAACTGGACCAACTGCTGTCAACCGCCGTGGTGGATGACGAAGAGGCCGGCATTTTCCGCTGCCGCCGCGACATCTTCACCCACCCCGATTTGTTCGAGCTGGAGATGAAGCACATCTTCGAGAACAACTGGGTGTATCTGGCGCACGAAAGCCAGATTCCGAACAACAACGATTACTACACCACGTGGATCGGCCGCCAGCCGATCGTCATCACCCGCGACAAGACCGGGGAGCTGCATGCGGTCATCAACGCATGTGCGCACAAGGGCGCGATGCTGTGTCGTCGCAAGCATGGCAACAAGGGCAGCTTCACGTGCCCGTTCCATGGCTGGACGTTCTCCAACACCGGCAAGCTGCTCAAGGTGAAGGATGAAAAGACGACCGAGTATCCGGTGCAGTTCAACACGCACGCCTCGCATGATCTGAAGAAGGTTGCGCGGTTCGAGAACTATCGCGGCTTCCTGTTCGGCAGTCTCAATGCCGATGTGCAGCCGCTCGAAACCTACCTGGGCGAAGCACGTGTGATCATCGACCAGATCGTCGATCAGGCTCCCGAGGGCCTGGAAGTGCTGCGCGGCAATTCTTCCTACGTCTATGACGGCAACTGGAAGATGCAGATGGAGAACGGCTGCGACGGCTACCACGTCAGCACCGTGCACTGGAACTACGCCGCAACCATGGGCCGGCGCAAGGAAGGCGGCACGCAGGCGGTGGATGCGAACAGCTGGAGCAAGTCGGTGGCGGGCGTCTATGGCTTCGAACACGGCCACATCCTGCTGTGGACCCAGACGATGAACCCGGAAGTGCGGCCCGTCTATGCGCACCGTGACGAAATCAAGGCACGCGTGGGCGAAACCCAGACGGACTTCATCGTCAACCAGACCCGCAACCTGTGCCTGTATCCGAACGTGTTTTTGATGGATCAGTTCAGCACGCAGATTCGCGTGGTCCGTCCGATCAGCGTCGACAAGACCGAGGTCTCCATCTTTTGTTTCGCGCCGAAAGGCGAGAGCGCAACCGACCGTGCCACGCGCATCCGCCAGTACGAGGATTTTTTCAACGTCACCGGCATGGGCACCGCCGATGACCTGGAGGAATTCCGCGCCTGCCAGAACGGATATGCCGGCACCACCGCGCTGTGGAACGACCTGTCGCGCGGGGCGCCGCTGTGGATTCACGGCCCCGACGAGAACGCAACGAAGATGGGATTGAAGCCGCTCATCTCGGGCGAGCGCAGTGAAGACGAAGGCTTGTTCGTCTGCCAGCACGAATATTGGGTGCGTGTCATGCGCGAAGCACTGAAGCAAGAATGCGAAGGAGTGCCGGCATGAGCACGGATTACCAGAACATCTGCGCCGCCCTGTACCGCGAGGCGCGACTGCTTGATGACCGCGATTGGGACGCGTGGCTCGAGTGCTACGCAGAAGACGTGACCTACTGGATGCCCGCATGGGATGACGACGACCAGTTGACCGACGACCCGCAGAGCCAGATTTCGTTGATGTACTACGCCAATCGCTGCGGGCTGGAGGATCGCGTCTTTCGCATCAAGACTGAGCGCAGTGGGGCTTCCACGCCGGAGCCGAGAACCAGCCACACCGTCGCCAACGTCGAAGTTGTTGCCGAACGCGGCGATGAGGTCGACGTGCGCTACAACTTTCACACGCTCAGCCACCGGTACAAAACCACTGACCACTTCTTCGGCACGATGTTCGTCACCCTGCGCCGCGCGGGTGGTGGCTTTCTGATCGCATCCAAGAAGATCGTCCTGAAGAACGACTACATCCGGCAGGTGCTTGACGTTTATCACGTCTGAGATCGCACCCACGTATAGGACACGCACAAGAGGCAGCGGAGGTATTCCATGTCCAGTTTCACAGTCGCATTGAACTTCGAGGACGGCGTGACCCGTTTCATCGATTGCAAAGCGGGCGAGAAGGTGCTCGATGCCGCCTTCCGCGCCAAGATCAACCTGCCCATGGATTGCTCCGATGGTGTGTGCGGAACGTGCAAGTGCCGTGCCGAGAGCGGAAGCTACGACCTCGGCGACGATTACATTGACGACGCCCTGACCGAAGATGAGAAGAACACGGGCCTCGTCCTGACGTGCCAGATGGTGCCGCAAAGCGATTGCGTGATCGCGGTGCCTACCACGTCGACCAGCTGCAAGACTGGCCAGAGCAGCTTCGGGACAACGGTGTCGAAAGTCGAGTTGCACAACGACGCAGCCGTGGTGCTGGAACTGGACGTGGACGCCACTGCGCCGGTGTTTCTCCCTGGCCAGTACGTCAACATCGGCGTGCCGGGCAGCGGCCAGCATCGCTCGTATTCGTTCTCATCCGCCCCCGGAGAATCGAAGATCAGCTTCCTGATCAAGAAGATTCCCGGCGGCGTGATGAGCCGTTGGCTGGAAACCGCGCAGCCGGGCGACAAGCTCGATCTGCACGGGCCGCTGGGCAGCTTCTATCTGCGCAATGTGCAGCGGCCGCTGTTGTTTCTTGCGGGCGGCACGGGTCTCGCGCCGTTCCTGTCGATGCTTGAAGTACTGGCACGCACCAACTCGCAACAGAAAGTGCATCTCATTTATGGCGTGACCCGTGACCTCGACCTGGTGCAGGTCGACGCGCTTGAAGCCTATGCAGCGCGGTTGCCGAACTTCAGCTACGCCACCGTCGTGGCCGACGCCGCGTCGAATCATCCGCGCAAGGGTTGGGTGACGCAGCACGTGCCTGCCAATGCTTTGAACGATGGCGATGTGGATGTCTATCTTTGCGGGCCGCCGCCAATGGTCGATGCCGTGCGCAAGTACTTTGACGACGAGGGCGTGAAGCCCAACAGCTTCTACTACGAGAAATTCACGCCCAATGCAGTACCGGAAGCGAAGGCGGCATGAGCATGCAACGATTCTCAGGCAAGACCGTCGTCGTGACGGGCGCGGCCCAAGGTATCGGGCGCGGCGTGGCATTAGCGGTGGCCGAAGAGGGCGCCCAGGTGCTGCTGGTGGACAGGGCGGAGCTGATCTACGAAGTGCAGGCCGAGATTGCCGCAGCGGGCGGCCGAGCCCTCGCCACCACCGCCGATCTGGAAACCTACGCGGGCGCTCAACATGCCGTGCAGGCAGCGCTTGATGCCTTCGGCCGCATCGATGTGCTGATCAACAACGTCGGCGGCACGATCTGGGCGAAGCCGTATCAGCACTATGAAGAAGCGCAGATCGAGGCGGAAATACGCCGCTCGTTGTTCCCCACGCTGTGGTGTTGCCGCGCCGTGCTGCCGCACATGGTGGAGCGCCGGCAAGGCGTGATCGTCAATGTGTCGTCGATTGCCACGCGCGGTATCTATCGGATTCCGTATTCGGCGGCCAAGGGCGGTGTGAATGCGCTCACCGCCAGCCTGGCGCTGGAGCATGCGCAGGACAACATCCGCGTCAACGCCGTCGCCACGGGGGGCACCGAAGCGCCGCCGCGGAAGATCCCGCGCAACACAGCGCCCATGTCGGAACAGGAAGCCGCCTGGTACCAAGGCATCGTCGACCAGACCATTGCCAGCAGCCTCATGCACCGCTACGGAACAATCGACGAACAGGTCCGAGTGATCCTGTTCCTGGCTTCTGACGAGGCTTCGTATATCACCGGGACGGTGTTGCCAGTGGGTGGCGGAGATCTGGGCTAGGTGCGCCGTCGCGCGCCCAAAAACAAAAACGGCGCCGATGCGCTAATGCCGTTCAGTTAAG
>NZ_DBMV01000005.1 GCF_002298975.1 Ralstonia sp. UBA689 | reverse complement strand
CGCCCGCAGCCACCTTCGAACCAGCTGCCGTAGATGCATCTTGCGTGGTCTTGCTCTGGCTCTTGGAGCCGCCCACCGTGATCGACACACTTACGCCGCCGCCCGATTTTGGATCGGAGGCCACTGCGTCCGCGGCATTCTTAGCGGCAAGGGCCGTAGTGGCTCCGGCCAACACCTTCATGCGAGCATCACCGGTCTCACCTGCGGCGCTCTTCATCTGCTGCGCAGTCTGGATTGCAGCAATCACAGGAGCAGTCACCGCCACCGTCAGGCCCGACTGTTTGAACTGGGTCTCCTGCGTGCTGTGACTGGTCTCCTGCGCCTCCAGGATGTCCACCTTCTTGGCCTGGATGGTGATGTCGCCTTGTGGTGCTACCACATTGCTGCCGACTTGCTTGTAGTTGTTGCCCGCCCCAATTGCCACGTTGCCGTTCGTCGACCCAACAGTCGATGCGGCAGCGGACGTGCGTGCATCCTGATTATCCTGGCTCTGCTGCTGCGTACCAATCGTGAAACCGATGCCGCCACTACTGAACAGGCCGCTCTTCTTCTCCTCGCGGAAGTGACGCTCCGTGGTGGAGTTGGTCGCCGCCTCGATATTGACGTCGTGCTTGGCGATCAGCGTGGTGCCGTCGGTCGAGACAACATTACTGCCCCGCACATTGATATCGTTCCCAGCCTGCACATAAGTTGTATTGCCCGAGAACGTCGTGCCCTGCGTGGTCGTTTCCGACAGGGTGTCCCGCGTGGTAATCGTCTTCTTGGAGAACCAGCTGCTGCTGCCCTTGTGCTGATGGGCTTCATCCACGTTGCGCATGGTCTCGGCCGCCGTCAGGTTGACGTTGTTGCCCGCCGTCGCTACCAGCGCGCCCTGTTCGCTCGTTACCGACGCACCGCGCGCGTTCAGGTCGTTACCTGCAGACAGGCGCAAGTCACCACTGGTCTGGATGGACGAGCCGACCTCTTGGCGCGTGCTGTCGCGGCGCCAGTTGTTGTTGTCCCACTTGATGGACTGCGAGTTCGACGTGTCAACCGTATTCAGGTTGAGATCTCGTGCGGCAGCGACAATGGTTTGCCCACCCGTGCTAGCGTTGCCGATCTGTGCCGCCGTCAAGTTCAGGTCTCGACCGGCGGAGGCCACCAGCACGCCGCCCGAAGGGGCTGTGACATAGAGGCCGGCGATTCGGTTGACGTTGGTAACACTGCCCTGCGCGTTGCTGTTGCTGCGCGTGGTCGTCGTGACGTTCAGATCGCGCCCCGCCGAAGCCGTCAGGCTGTTGTTGCCATCGATCATGCCGCCCAGGTTGTCCAGATCGGTGCGGGCGCGCACGGCAACGTCACCCCCAGTGATGCGGCCACCCAGGTTTTTGACGTTCTCCGCCGTGATGGAGACCACATCGCGGCCTGCGATGCTGCCCTGGTTCACCACGTCGCCCGACAGATTCAGGCTGATGCTTTGGCCTGCAATGAGGGCACCAGAGCCATCCAGGTCGCCCGGTTTCACACGCACATAGACTTGCGGCACCAGCGCTTTGGTAGTCTGGCCATTCGGCAGCGTCACGTCCTTCTCGACCAGCCACACGATGTCGCTGGTCAGTTGCGCCATCTGGGCTGCGGTCAGCGCCACGCCAGGGCGCAGGCCCCACTCCTTGGCGTAGGTGACGCCGTTGTCGATCAGCGCACGGTACTGTGCCTCATCGGTCGAATAGCCATCCAGGAAGCGGCGCCCGGTAAGTTGAGCCACCTGCTCACGCACTAGCTTCTGTTCGTAGAAGCCGTCGCCCAGGCGCTTGTGCATGTTGGCCGGGTCGATGCTCAGTTGCGTGAGCATGTAGTCCGACGACAACCACGTACGGTAGTTAGCGAAGCGCGGATCGGTTTCGATCAGGTAGCTGCCGGTCGGGTTCGGGTTGAGGTGGAACAGGCTGTTGTTCGGCAACGTGGTATTCGGCCCACCTGTGCGCACCACCAGTGGCTGTGCGCCCGCAGCACCGGTCACCGCCGAGACTTCGGTGATCGGGTTCACCACTCGCCCGTTGCCCAGCGCCACGGTGGCCGCGCCAGCGCCTTGCGCACCTTGCGACACGCTGCCCACCGTCAGCCCGCCAATCTGCGTGCCACTGCCGGCGGGGGTCGTGTTCTCTCGGTACACCGTGGGCGTCAGCTTGATTTCGCTGATGACGTCAGGCGGGGTGTATCCCGCGCTGCTGCTGCCGGTGCTGTCACGGCCTTTGTGCTGCTCACGCCAGTACGACGTGACCGTACCAGCGTCGGTCGTAATCTGCTGCCCCGACACCTCGGTGTTCTGCAGGCTGCCGATGTTGCCGGTGAGCGTGCCACCCGCAATGATTTGGCTCTTGTCGTTGAACACAGTACCGGCGTCGATCCGCATCGCGCCGCCAGCCGTGATCTTGCCCGGGTCTGAGCCGGTGACGACTGGCGTCGTGGTCGTGCGGTCATACTCGTACTTCGTCCAGCTCTCAAAGTTGCCTTCCGGCGTATGCAGGTGGTCCGACTCATCGTTGTAGATATAGACGTCGGGGTCGCCCGGCTTGTAGCGGTTGGCCGAGCCCGAACCCTGATACTCGATGATGTGCTCGGGACTGCTCTTCTGCGCACCGGTGCTGAAGTGCTCGTTGGTGTTGTTGACTCGGTTGGCCGCCAGGGTCAGGTTGCCCAGCGCCTCGATTGAGGCGCTGTTATTGCTGACCGAGGCCGCAGAGCCCGTCGCCAGACGGTTGGCATCCAACGCCCCGCCGATCGCCATGTCGCCGCCGCTGAAGATCAGCGCGTGCTCGCGATTAGTGATCGTCTGCGCACCGATATCCAGTCGGTTGCGTGCCGCGATCGTCGCCGCCGTGCCGTTCTCGACATCATTATTGACGGTGCCGGCCTGGATGGCGACGTGGTCGCCGTAGATGCGGCCGCTGCCGAGGTTGTTGACCGTGCCGGCATTGATATTGGTGTTGCCGCCGTCGATCAGGCCGCGGTTAGTAAGCGTATCTGCCGCGTTGATGTTCGTGGTGCTGGCGCTGATCTCGCCGTTGGACGTGTTGTCGACGTTGCCGGCCGACACCGTGACAGCGTTGCCCGCCTTGACTGTCGACTGGTTGGTCAGGCGGCCATTGGTTTGCAGCGTGAGGTTGCCGTTGGCTTGCACCTCACCGGTGTTGGTGAAATCGCCGGTCAGGTTCAGGCTCAAATCGCCTTGCGAGAGCACGCGACCGTCGCCCGACAGGTTCGCGCTGTTGACGCCCAGCGACTTGCCGGCGATCAGCGTGCCGGCCGTGTTCGTCACGCTCTGCGTCTTGGCCGCCGCGTTGCGGTCCTGCACCACCACGTTCTGGCCCGAGGAAATCAAGCCCTGCGCATTGTTGAGCGCGCCCGAACCGGTCAGTGTCAGATTCTGATCAGCGCGAATCGCACCGCCCTGGTTGTTGATCTGGTCGGCAGTCAGCGCAACGCTCTGCCCTTCCAGCCCTTGGTTTGCACCCTGCGTGCCGCTGTTGGTCACGCTGCCCGCGCGCAAGTCGAGCATCGCGCCAGAGCGCACCAAGCCGCCATCGTTGCTGATGCTGCCAGCGCGCACATCGGCAGACACGTTGCCCATGGCCTGCACGCTGCCGCCACGGTTATCCAAACCAGTGCCCACTAGTGTGATGGCCTTCTCGCCGCTGATCTGGCCGCCCTGCGTGTTGGTGATCTGCGCGGCGTTGGCTGTGAGGCCCCCCTTGGCGCCAATGAAGCCGGTGCTGTTATTCAAATCGCCCGTACGCAGCGTTACGGCGTCTTGGCCGAGGATGCCCGCAGTCGTTCCGGAATTCCGGTTGATGAGCGACTGACCATGCGTGTCGATGGTGAGCGCACCAACTGCTTGCAACGTACCTGCGTCATTGGTGAGTTGGCCGCTCTGCACGTCGAGTGCGCCACGCGCAACCATCGTGCCGCGTGTGTTGTCGAGCGACTGGCTGTGCGTGTTCACGCGCACGTCCTGACCGGACACCACGCCATCGGCATTGCCCAGGCCGTTGGCAGCCAAGGTGACCGCTTGCGCAGCTTCCACGCGGCCTGCCGTGTTATCGATGGCACCGGTCGTGGCTGTCACGCTGGTACTACCTTGGACGGAGCCGATGCGCCCACCCGCATTCGTGACGGCGGCCCCGGCCACGGTGACATCTCGATTAGCGGCCAATATGCCTTGCGTGTTATCGACCGCGCCCGCAATCTGTGCGCGCAGCGCATCGCCTGCCGTGACGGTGCCGTCAGCGTTCGACAGCGACGTCGCCGTCAGCGTCGCCGCGCCGCCTGCGCCGATCTTGCCTTGCGCGCTGTTGTCCACGTGGCCCGAGGCGTTGATGGTCAGCGCCGAACTGCCAGCTACCTGAAGTGTGCCCCCACCGTTCAGGAGGTCGCCTGCGGAGACTACCGTCTCGCCATTGCTGAGCAGCGTGCCGCCGGTGTTGTCCAGGCGATTGGTCGCTCGTACCGATGCAGCCCCCGTGCCGGTTTGCAACAACTGTCCGCTGCGATTGGACAGCGTGACCGCGTCAATCTGCAGGTTGGCAGCCGTGGTCTGGCCGTTGTCCAGCGTGGCCGATTGGGCGTGCAGCGCCAGCGTGCCGTTGCTGGCGATAGTGCCGCGTGTGCCGCTGACAGTGGTGCCATTGACGGCCAGCGTGCCCATACCAGCGTGTTCGATGCGGCCGCTGGTGTTGGTCAGCGTCTGCGCGCCCAGCGACAGGTCGCTACCGTTGGTGGCAATGCGTCCGCCTGTGTTGTCCAGTGCGCCGGGCAACTGGATCGACGTGTTGCCTGCACCCGTCTGCACCAATTCGCCGTGCACGTTCGACAGGTCGTGTGCGGCCAGCGTCAGTTGCTGCCCTGAAGCCGATGCACCGTCAGTACGCAGCGTGCCGGTAGCATTGGCGGCAAGGGTCTGCGTGGCAGACACGGTGGCGCGGCTGGCATCCACGTCGCCGCCGCTGGCCGCTAGTGATACGTTGCGTGCGCCGGTCTGGCTACCAGCCACGCTGACGCCCGCGCCGGAGAGTGAAAGATCGCCGCTGGCAAGGTTCTGACCCTGCGCCGAGAGTTGCCCAGTGGCGCTCACTTGCACAGTGCCGCTGCCGCCCAGCGTGCCGTCGCCCAGCACGCCCGCGCCGATCACCGAACCGGCGTGGCTGTTGATGCTGCTGCCGGCCCCCGTGGCCGCGATGGTCGTATTGCCCTGGGCCGCAATCGTGCCCGTGTTATCGACGTTGCCGCGTGTGCTCAATTGCGTATCGCCCTGGGCGTACAGCGTGCCGCTGTTGGCGACGCCGCCATTGGTGTCGGTCCGCACGCCTGCACTGGCGGTGATACGGCCACTGTTCTCCAGCCGACCGTCTGCGGTGACGGTCACGTCGCCGGCCGACGCACCGACCTGCCCGGCATTGCGCACGCCCACGCCAGATTCCGTGCCCACCAACGTGATCTTGCCCGCGTACATGCCGCCCAGCGCGGCTACGTCGATTCCATACGACGGCGCAGGGCCGGTGGCGGCAATGGCCGTGGTCTGGCCGTGGTCCGCGCTGACCTCGTTGGCGCCCGCGCTGACCTTGAGCGTGTTCGCCCAGATGCCGGCGTTGACCTGCACGGAGCGCGCGATGATGTCGGTGTAATCGGCACGGCTCGTGTCCAGGCCCGCGCCCGTGATGCTGATCGCGCCGTTCTGCACGCGGTAACCATCCAGGCTGCCGCCGTTGAGGGTCGGCGTGCCGGTGGTCAGCGTGACGCGGTTCGAGTTGATGAAACCGCAACCATCGCAACTGATGCCGGCGGGGTTGGCAATGACCACCTGTGCGCGGTCACCGGCGACCTCGACATAGCCGCGCAACTGGCTCGGGTTGCTGGAGTTGACTTCGTTGAGGATCACGCGCGCCGTGCCCGTGGCCAGCCACGGGTTGCCCTGCACGTAGCCGCCAAGCTGCGTCTGCGCGTTGGTGCGCGCGTTGTTGAGGATCGCGCCTTGCTGGTTAACATCGAACTGGCTGTAGGTATTGCGTGAAACGCCTGCGGCGCTCGGTGTCTGGATGTTCACAAGCGGCGTGCCGTTGGCGCTGTTGAGCACCGTCGGCTGCTGATTTCGCGGGGCGTTCGGGTCCGCCACGATCTGGGCGTTCGCCGCCGTCCCCACCAAACCAAACGCCAGCAGGATCGAGAAACACAGCGGCCGCACGTGTGCAATCACGCTGTGTGCGCTTGGCGCGCCGCTTGTGCCAGCCTGCTTGCCGTCGCTGGCGACGGTTTCCGCCACGGCCATCAACAGGCCACGGGTCTTGTTGAAGACGATCCGGTACAGGTGCTTGTTCATGATTGGTTTTCCGGGAGATGGGACGCGCCAGCGGCGGCAGCCGTGGGCAACAGAGGGGGATTGAGCAGCGACCAGGCGCGCGCTTCTTCAGCCATCACGCCAATGCCGTGGAAGTCCTTCACGCGCAGGCCGCGTGTATTGCCGCGGTGGTATAGCGAGCGAAAGCAGCGCGTGGCGAACAGGCGGGCCGTCAGATGGCGGGCCGTACGGGTGTGCCCGAACGGCGCCACCCAATCGAGAATCCACATGCGCTCACCGCTGGCCCAGTCGGCTTCTGGCATGGTGATGGGCGCATTGGTCAGGTATCGGCGCTCGGCCTCGGCGCCCAGCATGGCCCAAGTGAGGAAGAAGACCGGCTTGCCTTGTTCGCTGGCCAGCACGAACTGGCGGTGCTTAATGGCGGGAAGCAGCAATGCCGACAGCGCGTGCAGCGGCATGTTGCGATGCGAGGACGAATGCATCCACAGCCAGACCGCCGATCCGAGCACCTCTGCTTCATTGCACGGCGCATCGATCAGCCCAGGCGCGATCACGTCGAGAGTATCGAATCGCATGCACGCTCCTAGTACGACCAGCTCGCGTTGAAGCCCGCCGCCGTGCTTCCAGCTCGGAAGCCTTCAGGCTTGGAGATCGGTGTGCCAACAAAGAGATCCCAGAACAGGCCCTTGTAGCCACCACGCAGGCCAATCACGGCACCCGCTAGATGCTGACCAATCAGGAAGCGCGCGGATTGCCCGCCCACCTCGCCATAGTCGAAACCGACATACAGCTCCTGGCCGGTGTTGCCCAGCGTCAAGCCCAGGTCGTTGCGCACCAGCCAGCCGCGATCGCCGATCAGCGTGTTCTCACCGTCAAAACCGCGCACGGTGTAGCGGCCGCCGATCGAGAAGCGATCCTGCGGCACCACTGGCGTACGGTTCCACTGGCCGCGCCACGCGGTGGTATAGCGCAGGCGCTGCGAGGCCAGCGAAAACGGCACCGTGAGTTGCGCGTCGGCCGTAATGATCGACGGGCGCGAAGTCCCTTCATCGAACGATTCTTCAGGCGCGGGCAGCGAGGACAGCATCCCCGTGCCCTTGCGGTAGGCCACGTTGGCATCCAGAGTGGCTGCACCGATGAACTCGCGATGGTTCAGGCCAAGCTCCCACCCGGCCATGCGCCGGCGTTGCACCAGCACTTCAGTGTCGTCGATGGCATTGCTGGAGCTACGCAGCCAGCCGCGCAGGTAAGCGCTCGTCTTGCGCACAGCATCGCGATAGAACAGGCGCGACAAGCGGATCTCGCTGTTCTCGCTGGTGCCGCTGTAGAGGTACGTCTGGTTGGCACCCGCGACCGACTGGTAGTAGTTGTAGCTGCTGGTGGTGAAGCCGAGCAGCCAGTAGTCGTACGGCACCTCGTAATGGACGGTATAGCCGCGCGTGCCCTTGCTGCCGCTGTAGCCGCCACCGAGATCGTGGTTAAAGCTGACGTAGAACAGGTCGTTGAGCGTCCACCAGTTGTCGTACGAGACAGTGACGCTACCTTGGTACTTGCCGGTGTATTTACTGCCCGAGTCGTCGGCCGAGAGGCTCAGGCGAAACGGCAGCCCCTGCTTCCACGCGATCACAAGATCGCTCTCGCCCGGTTTGGCATCGGGGCCTTCGGCCGGGGCAATCTGGATGTCGGCATCGGCCGTAGGGACGCGCTTGAAGTTCTCCAGGCCCTGCTCGATGTCGCGCAGATTCAGGATGTCGCCGGGCGCGGCCGGCACGGCATTCCATTTGGTGGCGCGGGGGCTGCTGTCTTCGGTAAAGCGGATCGCTCGGATGCGGCCCGGGATCACCGTAAGCGCCAGCGTGCCCTGCTTGAGGTCCTGGGGCGCGGCCAGGACGCGCGTGGTGACGAAACCGCGCGCGACGATGGCGTTCTGCATGCGCTTCATCGTCAGATTGATGCCGGCTGTGCCCAGACACCGACCGGTGGCCGGGTCGTCCGATGGGTCTGCCGCCTGCAAAGCCCATTGAAAACGCTCGGCCGCATCGCCCGTGAGCGTGATGCGATCAATATGAAAGCACGGCGATTCATCGCTTGGCAGACGAGTTGCCTCAGCGGTGGCCGGCTGCTCGAGGCGTACATCTGGCTTGACTTCCTGCCGCTGGCGCAGAATGCGCTCCCGCTCCTGCTGACGCAGCAACTCCTGTGCAGCGCCATCGACGGGCGGTGTTTGTGCTAGCGCCATCGACATCGGCAGCGTCCAGGCGCCAACCCATGCGAAACGTTTGCCGCGCGCGATGCCGCGGCGGACGAAACTTCCCCTTCCCATGACTGCGTATCCTTATTCCGGCTGCTCACAGGCGAACGCCTGCGCACGATGCACCGCCGAGCGCGGTACCGCTCGCGGCGACACTCGTCAGACAGCTCTGATCTTGTTGTTGGCGACACGCGATTGCGCGCAAACGGCCCGCGTGATGGCGGATACCGGTTGGCAATGCATCCAACCCACCAAAGCTGTACGAGGGCGCCTCCTGGCCGTCGGTCACTTGGCGTCGGACACCCCGGTCAGCTTGGGGCGGAATAGTAAATCACCGCATTGTGGATAACCGTACCATAACGTTAAAGAACGTTAAAGAACGTTAAAGAACGTTAAATTCAAAGTTGAAATATTTTTATATCTGATTTTCGACACATCACATTCTCAAGAACATTAAAAATCTGCCCCCCCCCCGGAGCGAGGGTGCGGGCGCTGAGTTAGCCCAACACCGCATGGGCCGGCGCGTTCGCTGCCCCGGTGAATACAAAAGATGCAGCCACATATCACGCTATGGAGAGCACCGGAATGCCACCGCTCCGATCAGCATCCGCCTTTCTATGGAGCCGGCGTGACACCCGACACCTGCATACAGGTTGATTCGAGAATTACCAGCTTGCAATCGCTTGCGTCCGCTCGACGTGAATGTCGACCTCGCAAGGCTCGCTCAGGACTGCTCCCACGCTTGGCTGTCACAGCCCTTTGGGAGAATAGTGCGCGCAGCCGCTAGAAGCGCGACTCACCCCACGCTCCTCATCGTAAACAATCTCATCCATATATCACCCTCAATGAGCATCCCTCCCGGTATGCCTGGGCAACGCCGTTTGCCCTGAACTCTCTTGAGGCTGATATGAACCACTCCCCTTCCTGTCCCCGCTGTAACTCCACTCGCATTACCACACGCGACTACGCCCGCAAGGCTGGTGGTGCCGTTGGCGCTGCAGCCGGCGCTGTCGGTAGCGCCGCTGCCGCACTCGGCGGTGCCGAAGCCGGCGCCGCCCTCGGCATCATCGCTGGCCCCATTGGCTCGATCTTCGGTGGCTTGGCAGGCGGGCTGATGGGCGCGCTGTTCGGTAGTGCGGCCGGCTGTGCCGCAGGTTCCGCTGTCGGCGGCGCCCTCGATGACAACGTGCTCGACAACTACGAGTGCCAGGCGTGCGGCCATGTCTTCAGCAAGCAGCACAAGTCCTGAAGCCTGACGGCTCTTTCGCAATTCCTCTTTCCCGCTCGATGCCTACAGCCCTTCGGGACTGTATCGAAGACAACAGCCCGGTATGTTCGCCTGGACAGCGCCGCGAAGCGTCCGACTCGGGATGAATACAAGGTCAGAATCGAGATGCTACGCGTTTGCAGCGACGATATTTCCCGTCTGCGAGCGATAGCGGAGGCAGCGGTGACTGAAAAGAAGCCAGAGATGCCACAGATCGATGACGGATGGAAAATCCACAGGCACGTCTCGAATAAATTGAAGGTATTGATAGATTTCTCCAGCCGATGGGAAGAACGGCTTTATCACGAAGGCCGGGAACAGTACGAATACCAAAATTGGCACAACGCTGAAATCAAACAGGCGCTCGCGAAACATCCTGTTTTCAATGGACGAAGTGAGTTGGCGAGGCACGCAAAGCACCCGTTCCCCTGCTTGGCGAGATTCACGGTCTCATCTGGAAGTTGGAAGAAGGCCCGATTTCCGGCCTGCATCTACATTGCTTGATTTTCTGTTCGGGTAAGCGACGAGGTGACGTCGTGCTTGCGAGGCAGATCGGCGAGTATTGGTTCGGCGTGATCACGCGCGGATGGGGCGATTACCGTAATAGCAATGCCGAAAAGGATTGGCGTGATTACAGGTGGGGCATCGGGATTGGGCAGGTGAATCGTCACGGCGATCCAAGGCGTGACTCCCTACGCCTATTCATCGAGAACTACATGGCGAAGGCCAACCAGGTGCCGAGGGACCGTACCGAAGACGATAAGCTGTTTGGCACGAGGTTCTTTGACCGGTAGCGCAGCATTAACCATTGTCAGGGCGTACAGCATTGGGCGGTCTCAGGTATGCGTTCTCACAGCTTGTTCGCGCAGTGCTACCGACATCTAGCGTAGGAAAACCACGTGGCGTTGCAGATGAGCAGCGAGTACAAATTGTCGCGCTCGGCCGTCTACTGGTAAGCGCCGGTGCTCAGCCTGCGTTATCGAGGGTGGTCGGTGCGACTTCATTAAGCATCGTCCGCATCGCTTTTCGATACCTGAACAACATCGTAAAGCCAATCGAGAGTTCATCGCCGACTTTGGGTATCGGGTTTGCAAAACTCCTGACTATTTCGATCGATTTCTCATTCCATCTTCCTTTCGCATGTGTGAGTACGTTGCGGGCAGCAATGAGTTCAGCCGAATTGATCCGGCCACTTTATGCAAGAAGGTTGAGACGAAATCCAAATCATCCGCTCTTCCGTAGTGTCCAGTCACCAAAGTTACGCGCGCTCTACCACGCTGCACGGCTGTGGGAGGGGTGGACACCCGAGTCCGGGTCCAAGCCGACCAGGCAGGCAGTAGAGGAAGCCATACGAAAGTACATGTGCGATATGCAGCTCGGCGCATCGCCAACCCTGCTCGGCGCCGGGCCAAAAATTATCCAGCCTGAGTCGGCGGAATCTGGGCAGGAGCGACAGGCGCAACGAGACTCGCGAGCCTTGAAGAAAAAATGAGGCTAAACGTTCTGCATCTAACCCGCTGATTTTCTTCAGAAATCTTCGATATCTGGGTGAACGGGGAACCTTGTCGTTCCAGTGTCGAACGTCCTGCGCGAGACGGCAAATACGAATATCCCGGCTGTGTTCAACACGGTACGAGGAGTTCTGAAAATGTCCGAGCAAGTCCAGATCGCGACCCTTCCGCAGGAGGGTTGCGGCTGATGACGCTCGTCGACGAGTTCTCGCGCCAGTGCCTGGCTATCAAGGTGGGGCGGCGCTTGAACAGCTTGGACGTCATCGAGGCGCTGGCTGATGCGATGCTGGAGCACGGCATCCCCGCGCATGTGCGCTCGGACAACGGGGCGGAGATGACGGCGAACATCGTACGCGACTGGCTAGGCCGCTTGGGTGCGAAGACGTTGTTCATTGCCCCCGGCAGCCCGTGGGAGAACGGCTACTGCGAGTCCTTCAACGGCAAGCTGCGCGATGAGTTGCTCAATGGCGAGCTGTTCTACAGCCTAAAGGAAGCACAGGTCGTCATTGAACACCATCTGCGAGTTTGCGAGGCTTGTCGGAAGGCTTTTCTTTACTGACCTGCAGGTCAGTCAGCGGCATGAGGGGGTATCTGGCATTGGGGGTAGACTGGCATACCCCCAAAAATACCCCTGGCCACTCCGGATTGCAACGAACCGCCTCGGACCCTTTGAATGCAAAAAAGCCCGTGAAACATTGATTTCACGGGCTTTCTGCTTTTCTTCCGAACCGATTTGCATCTCTTCGGATTACATCTTGGCGGAGAGGGTGGGATTCGAACCCACGGTACCGTCGCCGGTACGCCTGATTTCGAGTCAGGTACATTCGACCACTCTGCCACCTCTCCGGTAACTGGGTCGCTGAATCGCGAAACCGCGACTATAACAGATTTTTCTCGCCCCAATCAAGAGGTGCGCAATCTGCCGTCAAACCGCCGGCTTCAATACTTCCTGCCCGCCCAGGTAGGGGCGCAGCACCGGCGGCACGGTGATCGAGCCATCCGCGTTCTGGTAGTTTTCCAGCACGGCCACCAGCGTGCGGCCCACGGCCAAGCCCGAACCGTTGAGCGTGTGCACCAGTTCCGGCTTGCCCTGCGCGTTGCGGAAGCGCGCCTGCATGCGGCGGGCCTGGAAGTCGCCCATGTTCGAGCACGAGCTGATCTCGCGGTACGTGTTCTGCGCCGGGATCCACACCTCGATGTCATACGTCTTGGTGCTGCCGAAGCCCATGTCCCCCGTGCACAGCACGACGGTGCGGAACGGCAGCTCCAGCTTGCGCAGGATGTTTTCCGCCGCATTGGTCATGGCTTCCAGCGCGTCGAACGACGTTTCGGGCTGGACGATCTGCACCATCTCGACCTTGTCGAACTGGTGCTGGCGAATCATGCCGCGCGTGTCCTTGCCATACGAGCCAGCCTCCGAACGGAAACACGGCGAATGCGCGGCAAACTTCATCGGCAGAGCATCACCCGCAACGATCTCGTCGCGTACGAGGTTGGTGAGCGGCACCTCGGCGGTCGGGATCAGGTAGAAATTCTCGACATGCTCGCCAGCCTCGTCTTCAGCGCCCTGCCCCATCTTGCGCGGCACGCGGAACAGGTCTTCCTCAAACTTGGGCAACTGGCCCGTGCCGCGCATCGACGCAGCATTGACGATGTACGGCACGTACGCCTCGGTGTAGCCATGCTCCAGCGTGTGCGTGTCGAGCATGAACTGTGCGAGCGCGCGATGCAGGCGCGCAACCTGCCCCTTGAGCACAGTGAAGCGCGCGCCCGAGAGCTTGGCGCCCGCGTCAAAGTCCAGCCCCAGCGCGCCGCCTAGGTCCACATGATCCTTGACCGGGAAGTCAAACGTACGCGGTGTGCCTTCGCGGCGCACTTCGACGTTCTGCGTTTCATCCTTGCCGGCGGGCACGCTTTCATGCGGCACGTTCGGGATCGACAGCAACAGATCCTGGAGTTTGGTCTGCACCACGTCGAGCTGCGCGGCCGAGGCCTTGAGCTCATCGCCGATACCGGACACCTCGGCCATCACGCCGGACGCGTCCTCCCCCTTGCCCTTGAGCATGCCGATCTGCTTGGACAGGCTGTTGCGGCGGGCCTGCAGTTCTTCGGTGCGGGTCTGGATGGCCTTGCGTTCCGCTTCGAGCGCGGCAAAGCCGGCAACGTCGAGCGCGTAGCCGCGGTCTTTGAGGCGTGCAGCGACGGCGTCGATGTCTTTGCGGAGCAGTTGGATGTCGAGCATGGTGAGGAAAAACCGAGGGAACGAACGATCGAAAGGGCCGATTTTATCGCACCGGCCCGACCCGCCTATTTGTCGCGGGAGGATTTGCCTTGTTCGGCACGCCACTGCGCATCCAGCTCGCGCAGGTGGCGCAGCTTGTCGCCGATCTTGCCTTCCAGCCCGCGCGGCGTCGGCACATACCACTGCTGCGCGGGAAGATCATCGGGAAAGTAGGTTTCGCCAGCGGCGTAGGCCTCAGGCTCGTCGTGGGCGTAGCGGTACGCGTGGCCGTAGCCAAGCTCCTTCATCAGCTTGGTCGGGGCGTTGCGCAGATGCACGGGCACTGTGCGCGACTTGTCCTGGCTCACGAAGGCACGCGCCGCCTTGTAGGCGTTGTAGCCAGCGTTGGATTTGGGCGCGATGGCCAGATAGATCAGCGCCTGCGCCAGCGCCAGCTCCCCTTCCGGCGAGCCGAGGCGTTCATATGTTTCCGCTGCGTCCAGCGTGATGCGCCCAGCGCGCGGGTCGGCCAGGCCGATGTCTTCCCACGCCATACGCACGATGCGGCGCGCGAGATAGCGCGGGTCCGCGCCGCCGTCGAGCATGCGGCAGAACCAATACAACGCTGCATCCGGATCGGACCCGCGCACGGATTTATGCAGCGCGCTGATCTGGTCATAGAAGGCATCGCCGCCCTTGTCGAAGCGGCGCAGGTTTTCCGACAGCGCGGAAGCCAGCAGCGTCTCGTCGACGGCAGGCGCGGTATCGCCCTCGGCCTGCGCGCGGGCGGCACGCGTGACGATCTCGATGTTGTTCAACAGCTTACGGCCGTCGCCGTCAGCGGAGGCGACGATGGCGTCGAGCGCGCCGGGGGTCCACTCCAGCCCGCCCAACTCCTGCCGGGCACGTTCGGCCAACTGCTTGAGCTCATCGTCCGACAGGCTCTTGAGCACGTACACGGCCGCGCGCGACAGCAACGCGCCATTCACCTCGAACGACGGATTCTCGGTGGTCGCACCAATGAAGGTGAAGAGGCCGCTCTCCACATGCGGCAGGAAGGCGTCCTGCTGGCTCTTGTTGAAGCGGTGCACCTCATCGACAAACACCAGCGTGCGGCGGCCATGCGCGCGGAACTGCTCAGCGCGCTCCACTGCCTCGCGAATGTCCTTCACGCCCGACAGCACAGCGGACAGCGCAATGAACTCCGCATCGAAGGCATCCGCCATCAGCCGCGCCAGCGTGGTCTTGCCCACGCCCGGCGGCCCCCACAGGATCATCGAATGCGGCTCACCCGAGGCAAACGCCACGCGCAGCGGCTTACCCGGCCCCAGCAGATGCTGCTGACCGATGACCTCATCGACGGAATGCGGGCGCAGACGCTCCGCCAGCGGCATGTGGGCGGGCGCGTCCGGGAAGAGAGAAGCTGAAGCGTTCATGCGGGGATTGTCGCAGAAACTGGGGCCGCCCCCGCTCCTCGCTCAATTCGACGCGCGCTGCACCAGCCCCATGAACTCCTTGGCCGACAACGGCCCGTGACACGACTGCGTGCCGTTGGGCGAACGTAGCAGCAGCCAGACGCTCTCGCTGGCTGGCGGCTGGATCACAAATGGCTGGCGGGTGGATGCCTCGGGCAGGCGCGGATCGGCCGGCGCCTGGATCGGCACGACCTGGGCGGCATGACCCGTCACCAGGGCGTTGCATTCGGCGCTCGGCAACTGCGTTGCGCGCAGGAAATCCTTGTTGACCAACGCTTCTGCCAGCACCGTGTCCGGCGCGGCGAGGAAGGAATCGACGTCAAAGCGGGACACGCTCGTGGAGGCGCATCCCGCCAATACCACCGCCGTTGTGGCAACGACGGCTGCGCGTTGCAGCGAAGTGGTGAACGGTAAACGCATGGTCGGTCTCCTTGTCGAAAACCGGCCCGCACACGTTACTGCTTGATAACGTCGGCCCCCTTGGGCGGCACGAAGCGGAACGCGTTGGCCGGCAGTTGTGGATTCTTCTGAATGTTCGAGAACGTCAGCAGCGTGGTGTTCCCGAAGGCATCGCGCAGCTCCATCCCCTGCAGCTCGCCGCTGCGGAAACCAATGGCAATGCGCTCGAACTGGGTGTCGCGGGCCTTGGGCGTGAGTTCCACCCAGTCGATGCCGTCTTTGGTGCCGCCTTCCTTGAGCGCGAAGTTCTTGGCGAGGTCATTGCTGCCGAACAGGATGGCGGCCGGGCTGGAGCCGAGCGAGGCGTCCAGTTTGCGCTCCGTGACCTGGTTCAGATCCTTGTCGTAGATGTACAGCATCTGGCCGTCTGCCGACAGTTGCTGCTCATACGGCTTCATATAGCGCCAGACGAAGCGGCCGGGGCGCGAGAAGACGAAATCACCGCTGGAGGTGCCGGCCACGCGCAGTGGATTGCCGTTGGTGCCGCCCTTCACCTGCCGCTGCACGAATTCGCCACGCGCGGTGGTGACGTTGCTCACAAAGGCGTTGAGCTGCTCGACCGCACCCGCATAGGCACCGGCAGACCACGCCGCCAGCGACACCAGCCCGGCGGCCATCAGGTGACGTGCTTTCAACACGAACATAGGAATTCCGGTTTCAGTTGATCTTGTTGTTAGTGGGCGGCCGCGCCAGAACATTCCGCCAGTCAGGTCAACGCAAGGTAACGCGATGTAACCGCAGCGTCATTCCTCTTCGACGACGTTGCCGTTGCGATTGGGCGCCAGGATTTCGCGGTTACCGTTGCCGGACATCGCCGAGACCAGCCCGGCCTTTTCCATGTCTTCGAGCAGGCGCGCGGCGCGGTTGTAGCCGATGCGCAGGTGACGCTGCACCAGCGAGATCGACGCACGGCGGTTCTTGAGCACCACGTCGACGGCCTGGTCGTACAGCGGATCGGCCTCGCCACCGGCACCGCCGGCAATGCCTGCACCGCCGCCAAAACCATCGCCGCCGCCCTCTCCGTCAACCACACCGCCCTCGAGGATGCCCTCGATGTAGTTCGGCTCGCCCTGCGATTTGAGGTTGTCTACCACGCGGTGCACTTCATCATCCGACACGAAGGCACCGTGCACGCGCACCGGCAGGCCGGTGCCGGGCGCCAGATAGAGCATGTCGCCCATCCCAAGCAGTGCTTCGGCACCTTGCTGATCGAGAATCGTGCGCGAGTCGATCTTGCTGCTGACCTGGAAGGCAATCCGCGTCGGCACGTTGGCCTTGATGAGGCCGGTGATCACGTCCACGGAAGGCCGCTGCGTCGCCAGCACCAGGTGGATGCCGGCCGCACGCGCCTTCTGTGCAATCCGTGCGATCAGCTCTTCAACCTTCTTGCCGACCACCATCATCAGGTCGGCAAGCTCGTCGATGACGATGACGATCATCGGCAGCTTGTCGAGCGGCTCCGGCGCATCGGGCGTCAGGCTGAATGGGTTGGGAATCTTCTCTTCGCGCGCGGCGGCTTCTTCGATCTTCTTGTTGAAGCCGGCCAGGTTGCGCACGCCCATCTTGCTCATGAGCTTGTAGCGGCGCTCCATTTCGCCCACGGCCCAGTTCAGGGCGTGGCCGGCCTGGCGCATGTCGGTCACCACCGGGCACAGCAGGTGCGGAATGCCTTCGTAGATGCTCAGTTCCAGCATCTTCGGGTCGATCAGGATCAGGCGCACCGCATCGGCCTTGGCCTTGTACAGCAGCGACAGGATCATCGCGTTGATCCCGACCGACTTACCGGAGCCCGTGGTACCGGCCACCATGCAGTGCGGCATCTTGGCCAGGTCCGCCACCACCGGCTTGCCGGCGATGTCCTTGCCCAGCGCCAGCGTGAGCTGCGATGCGCTTTCGTTGTAGACCTGCGAGCCGAGAATCTCCGACAGGCGCACCGCCTGCCGCTTCGGATTCGGCAGCTCCAGACCCATGCAGTTCTTGCCCGGGATCGTCTCCACCACGCGGATCGATACCAGCGACAGTGAGCGCGCCAGGTCCTTCGCCAGGTTGACGATCTGGCTGCCCTTTACGCCCGTTGCCGGCTCGATTTCGTAGCGTGTGATGACCGGCCCCGGATAGGCCGCCACCACCTGCACTTCCACGCCGAAATCCTTGAGCTTCTTCTCGATCAGGCGCGAGGTGAATTCCAGCGTCTCGGCGCTCACGGTTTCCACCACCGGCGGGATCGGATCGAGCAGCGCCAGCGGTGGCAGGTCCGAATCGTGAATGTCGACAAACAGCGGCTGCTGCTTCTCGCGCTCCACGCGCTCGCTCTTGACCACGGCGGTCGGGCGCACGATCTGAACCGGCGGCGATTCTTCAATGCGCACGCGGCGGGTTTCGACCACTTCCTCGCGCTCGACCTTGGCGGCCTCGCCGATGGCGCGATCCTGCTTGCTCTCGCGGCGCGTCTTGAAGCCCACGAACAGCATCTCGACGCCCGCGCCGATCTGCTCGGCCAGATTCAGCCACGAAAAATGGAAGAACAGCGACAGTCCGACCAGAAACGTGAAGAGCAGCGCCAGCGTGCCGCCAGTAAAGCCCAGCGAATGCTGCATCGCCCCGCCGATCACATCGCCCAGCACGCCGCCAGGCGCACGCGGCAGCTTCATGTGCAGCGAGTACATGCGGATGGCTTCCAGACCCATGCTGGAGGCCAGGATGAGCGCAAAGCCGATCCACGTGACACTAGCGTCAACACGCGGCATGGCCGTGCGTGGCAAGCGCTCGTCCGACATCAGCTCGCGCCAGCCGCGCCAGACCTTGCGCACCAGCAGCACCGCCCACCAGTAGGCAGACGCGCCAAAGACAAACAGCAGCAGGTCGGCCAGCCACGCGCCCACGCGGCCGCCCAGGTTACGGATCTCGTCGACCTGGCTGGCATGGGTGAAACCGGGGTCGGCCCGGTTGTATGACAGAAGGATGATCAGGAAGGCGATGGTCACCGCCAGCAACAGGAACCAGCGGACCTCCCCCAGCAGCCGCCCAATGCGGGACGGCAGTGCGGAGGGATCGGTGCGGGTTGTCGGAGTGGTGGAAGCTCGAGCCATGCGGGAGACGGGTGCGCCGCTTGGACAAGGCCACGCGGCTTGGGACAGCACAAATACGATGCCGAGGATTGTAACGCGGCCCTATCACCGCCATTGGAATTTACAACCGGGCGGACGAGGGGGTGCCACTTTATAATGTCGCCCGTCACCCTCACCTAGCCTGCACGGCGGCAGTTCCACCCCTCGTGCCGCGCACATACCGAACGCATCATGGCAAAACACGCAAAAGTGCTGATCCTCGGCTCCGGCCCCGCCGGCTACACGGCCGCCATCTACGCCGCCCGGGCCAACCTGAACCCGGTGCTGGTCACCGGCCTGGCCCAGGGTGGCCAGCTCATGACCACCACCGACGTGGAAAACTGGCCCGCCGACAAGGAGCACCTGCAAGGCCCCGAGCTGATGCAGCGCTTCCTGGAGCACGCCGAGCGCTTCAAGACCGAGATCGTGTTCGACCACATCCACACCGCCCACCTGAATGAAAAGCCGATCCGCCTGATCGGCGATTCGGGCGAGTACACCGCCGACGCACTGATCATCTCCACCGGCGCCTCGGCCCAATACCTGGGCCTGCCGTCGGAAGAGACGTTTGCCGGCCGCGGCGTATCGGCCTGCGCCACCTGCGACGGCTTCTTCTACAAGGGCCAGGAAGTCGCCGTGGTGGGCGGCGGCAACACCGCCGTGGAAGAAGCGCTGTACCTGGCCAACATCGCCAGCAAGGTCACGCTCGTCCACCGCCGCGACAAGTTCCGCGCCGAGCCGATCCTGATCGACCGTCTGCATGAGCAGGAGAAGAAGGGCAAGATCGAGATCAAGACCAACATGGTGCTCGACGAGATCCTGGGTGACGACTCCGGCGTGACGGGCGCCCGCCTGAAAGGCGTGCACGACAACGAGGGCAAGACGGAAGAGGTCAAGGTCGCGGGCGTATTCATCGCCATCGGCCACAAGCCGAACACCGACCTGTTCAAGGGTCAGCTCGAAATGAACGAAACCGGCTACATCCGCACGCAAAGTGGCCTGGCCGGCAACGCCACGGCCACCAACATCCCGGGCGTGTTCGCCGCCGGCGACGTGCAGGACCACGTGTACCGCCAGGCGATCACCAGCGCCGGCACGGGCTGCATGGCCGCACTGGACGCCCAGCGCTACCTGGAAAGCCTGGAATAAGCTTCACCGTCCCGGGTTTCCCGGGCGCAAACAACGCGGCCGATGGGTGACCATCGGCCGTTTTGCCATGTGCGGCACCTTCGTATAATCGACAGATGCTCCACCCCGATGTGCTCGCCTGCCCTTCACCATGAAACGCGCCTCTTCCCCCGCCAACAAGCTCAGCCTGACCGACCTGGCCGGCCTGCGTGACCAGCTCAAGCACGAGACGGAGGCACGCGAAGCCGAACGCCAGCGCGCCGAAGCCGCTGCGCGTAAGGCCGCCGAAGAAGCCAACGTGTTTCGTGCCAGCATCGGCGAGGTGAGCGCACTGCGCCAGAACAAGCGCGTCGAACATCCGCGCAACCCGCCCGCGCCCGACCCCGTGCATTCGCGCGCCGAAGAGCAAACCGTGCTGCGCGATTCCTTGTCGGATGAATTCGACGTGGACAACCTGCTCGAAACCGACGACACGCTGTCCTACCGTCGCCCCGGCATCGGCGACGACGTGCTCAAGAAGCTGCGGCGCGGCGAGTGGGCCACGCAAGACCAGATCGACCTGCACGGCATGCGCCGCGAAGAAGCCCGGGAGGCACTGGCCGCCTTCCTGCGCCGTGCCGTACAGCGTGGAATCCGCTGCGTGCGCGTGATTCACGGCAAGGGCCTCGGCTCGCCCGACAAAACGCCGGTGCTCAAGGGCAAGGTGCGCTCGTGGCTGGTGCAGAAGGAAGAAGTGATCGCCTTTGTCGAGCCGCGCAACACAGCCGGCGGCGCTGGCGCGGTGCTGGTGCTGCTGCGTCAGCCGCACGGCGCCTGACGCTCGGCCCTGCCCCCAACCGCCAATAACACGAAAGCGCCCATGCACATCGGCCGCCTGCAATTGGTCATGCACTGGATGGAGATCCTCGCGGTCTTCTCGTTTGCCCTCTCCGGCTTGGCCGAGGCGCGGCGACGCCGGCTCGATGCCGTCGGCGCCTTCATCGTTGCCTTTCTGACGGCCTTCGGCGGCGGCACGCTGCGGGACTTGCTGCTTGATCGCCGCCCCTTCTACTGGGTCGAGCACGAGCACTATCTGCTTGCGCTGTTTGTCATGAGCCTGTTCGCCAACTGGGTGATCCGGCTGGTGAGCCAGCTTGTATCCGACCGCGTGCTGATCGTGGCAGACGCCATCGGCATGGGCCTCTTCGGCGTGCTGGGCACGCAACTGGCGCTCGATGCCGGCATGCCGGTCTTCGTATCGGTGATGATGGGCGTCATCACGGCGGCCTTTGGCGGTCTGCTGCGCGACGTGGTCTGCAATGAGGTGCCCATGCTGCTGCGGGACAACCACCCGTATGCGACCTGCGCTTTCCTCGGGTGCTTTTTCTACGTCGGGCTGACATTCACGGACCTGCTGCCGAGCGTGTCCGTGGTGATCGCCACGCTGGCGATCGTGGTGGGGCGGCTGCTGACGCTGCACTGGAACATCACGCTCCCGCGCTGATCGGCGCTGACCGGCGCGAGCGCGCCGGCCTTGTGTGACGACAGCTTAAACCGCCGCTTCGTCCTTCTCGCCGGTGCGGATGCGGATCACCTGCTCCACCGGCATCACGAAAATCTTGCCGTCGCCGATCTTGCCGGTCTTGGCAGCCTTGACGATGGTGTCGATCACGTTCTCGACCTGGCTCTCAGCCACCACCACCTCGATCTTGATCTTGGGCAGGAAATCGACCACGTATTCGGCGCCACGATACAGCTCGGTATGGCCCTTCTGGCGGCCAAAGCCCTTGACCTCGGTGACGGTCAGGCCAGTCACCCCCACGTCGGCGAGCGACTCGCGCACTTCGTCCAGTTTGAACGGCTTGATGATGGCGGTGATCTGTTTCATGGGTGTCTCGCTGACTTAGTTGGTGAGGTATTCAAGCGTCCAATAATACTGGAGGCGGTTAATGCGCACATCGCGGGCGATGCCGGCCACTGTCTCCTGCAGGGTCCGGTCGTCGGGAAAATTCTTCAGCACGTCGTGCTCACTGCCGTCCTCAAGGGGGCGGCGCTGCCACGTGTTGCCATGTTCGTCGTTGTAGGCAACCGGCGTGCTTGAGCCGGACACATACTGGTTATCAAACCACAGCACCCGCACGCCGGGGCCCAGCACCCCGTGCAAGCGCTCCACGTGCGCGCGCAGGTGCTGCAGTGGCACGTGCGACCACCAGCAGCCCGCCGTCATCACGTCGAACGCGTCCGGAGCGAACGGCAGCGTGTCATTGTCGGCGCGTACGAACGAAGCGCCAGCGATGCTCTTGGCGTGTGCAATTCGCAGAACCGTGTCGTTGTAATCCGCGCCGACGATGCTGCGCGCATCGGTCATTGCCTGTGTCCAGAAACCAGTGCCGCAGGCCAGGTCCAGCACCCGCGCGCCGCGTGTGGCGTCACGCACGCGCGCCTTCAACCACGCCAAATCGCCCTGCCGCTCCGGCTTCGTATAGATACGTTCGTATTCGGGGGCGCGCTTGGCGTAGTAGTCGAGCATAGGGTCGCGGCCTATTCCTTGAAGCGGGAGGTGATCGGATACCGCCAGTCCCGCCCGAAGGCCCGCTGCGTCACACGGATGCCTACCGGCGCCTGGCGGCGCTTGTACTCGTTGACCTTGATGAGCCGCACGATCTTCTGCACGTCAGCCTCGGCAAACCCGGCGGCGATGATGTCGGCCACCGGCTGATTCTGCTCCATGTAGCGCTGCACGATGGCGTCGAGCGCGTCATATTCGGGCAGGCTGTCCTGGTCGAGCTGGTTCTCGCGCAGTTCGGCCGACGGCGCACGCGTCAGGATGCGTTCCGGAATGACGTCCGACAGCGTATTGCGGTAGCGGCACAGCCGATAGACCAGCGTCTTGAAGATGTCCTTGATGACAGCAAAGCCGCCGGCCATGTCCCCATACAGCGTGCAGTAGCCAACCGCCATCTCGCTCTTGTTGCCGGTGGTCAGGACAATGCGGCCGGACTTGTTGGACAGTGCCATCAGCAGCGTGCCGCGAATGCGCGCCTGGATGTTCTCTTCGGTCGCATCTTCGGGCAGGCCACGGAACTCTTCCGCCAGCGCGCCCTTGAACGCGTCGAACATCGGCGTGATCGGGATTTCGTCGTACTGCACGCCCAGGCGGGCGGCCATGTCGCGTGCATCGACCCAAGAGATGTCAGCCGTGTAGCGCGAGGGCATCATCACCGCACGCACGCGGTCGGCGCCCAGCGCATCGACGGCAATCGCCAGCACCAGCGCCGAATCGACGCCGCCCGACAAGCCGATGATCGCGCCCGGAAAGCCATTCTTGCCAAGGTAATCGCGCACGCCGAGCTTGAGCGCCTCGTACACCTGCGCCTCCAGCGGCGCCTCGGGCACGATCGTGCCGGGCAGCGCGCGTCCGCCATCGAACTGCGCGTAGCCGATGCCCTCGACAAATCGGCCCATCCGCACAACAACCTTGCCCTGGGCATCCAGTACGAAGGAGCCGCCGTCGAACACGAGCTCATCTTGCCCGCAGACGAGGTTCAGATACACATGCGGCAAGCCCGATTCCTTCACCCGCGCGCCGATGATCTGCTCGCGCAGGTCGCCCTTGTCGAGGTGATACGGCGAAGCGTTGGGGATCAGCACCACCTGCGCACCAGCGGCCTTTGCATAGGCCGTGGCTTGCGCATACCAGGCGTCTTCGCAAATGATGATGCCGAAGCGCGTGCCATCCACCTCGAACACAAAGGGCTCGGTGCCGGGCTGGAAGTAGCGTTTCTCGTCGAAGACTTCGTTGTTGGGCAGGTCGAGCTTGTGATACCGGCCAACCACGCGGCCATCCACCGCCACGGTAACGCTGTTGGTGGGCTTGGGCAGCACGCCGGGCGCCGGCGCCTCGAGCGAGATCTGCGGGTGCCCGATCAGCACGTGCAGGCCGTTAAACGCAGCCAGCTCAGCGATGAGGGTGTCAAGCGCACGGGCGCTGGCGTCGATAAAGGCCGGACGCAGCAACAGGTCTTCAGGCGGATAGCCCGTCAGGGACAGTTCCGGCGTGACGAGAATGCGCGCACCAGCCTGGTGCGCCTCGCGCGCGGCAGCGATGATGCGGGCGGCATTGGCAGCGAAATCGCCGACGGTGCAGTTGATCTGGGCGAGAGCGACAGAGACAGTCATGGGGGCAATAGGGGATGCAAGCGCGGCACCCCAGGCTGGAATTAGAATCGGCGGCATGACTTCCCGCCCCCTCGCTCCCGAGCCCGAAACCCGCGCCGGATCGCGCCATTATCGCACGCGACTTGTGACCGATCTGCGCGATATCGGCCGCGACACATGGGACGCGCTGCTTGCGCTGCAACCCGAGGCAACGCCGTTCCTGCGTTTCGACTTCCTGCACGCCCTGCACGAGAGCGGCAGCGCATCGCCAGGCACGGGCTGGTCGCCGCAATACCTGGCGCTGTGGGAAGACGGCCCCGATGGCGAAGTGCTCGCCGCTGCCGCGCCGCTGTATGTGAAGGGCCACTCCTATGGCGAATACGTGTTCGACTGGGCGTGGGCCAATGCCTATGCGCAGCACGGCCTGGAGTATTACCCGAAGTGGCTGTCGGCGGTGCCCTTTACGCCCGTGCAGGGTGCGCGGCTGCTGGCGCGCGATGCGGCCTCGCGGGCGGCGCTGCTCGAAACGCTATTGGCGATTGCCCGGCAGAGCGGACTGTCGTCGCTGCACGTGCTTTTCCCGACCACCGATGAGGCACAGCTCATGCGTGCCGCAGGCATGTTGCTGCGGCAAGGGGTGCAGTTCCATTGGTGCAACGCGGGCTTTGCCAGCTTCGATGACTTCCTCGGCGCACTGGAGCAGAAGAAGCGCAAGAACATCCGCGCCGAGCGCCGCCGCGTGCACGATGCGGGCATCACCTTCCGCCATGTACCCGGCGCGGCCGCCACCGACGCCGATTGGCGCTTCTTCCACCGCTGCTACCGGTCCACCTACCGCGAGCATCACTCCTCGCCCTACTTGAACCTGGAGTTCTTCCGCCAGATCGGCCAGATGATGCCGGAGAACCTGCTGCTGGTGATCGCCTCGCGCGAGGGCAACGACATCGCCAGCGCGCTGCTGGTAGTCGACGCACGTCCCCAGGCGTCCGTCATGTACGGCCGCTACTGGGGCGCTGTCGAACACCACCCCTGCTTACACTTCGAGACGGCGTACTACCAGCCGCTTGCGTACTGCATCAAGCACGGCATCCGCACCTTCGAGGGCGGCGCCCAGGGCGAGCACAAGATGGCGCGCGGCTTCGAGCCGGTGGCGACGCTGTCGGCGCACTGGCTGGCACATCCTGATTTTGCTGACGCGGTGGGCCGGTTCCTGGACCGCGAGACAGCCGGCATGGAGGCGTATCTGGACGAACTTACCGACCGCTCGCCGTTCAGGCAGCGGCCGGAGTCGTAGAGCAAAGGGGCGGGAAAACCCCGACGGCACGAAAGACAGCGTCCGCGCGAACAGCGAACGCAGAGGCGAAGCTTATTTCGACACCAGCTTCTGCTGAGCGACGGTGCAATACGTCGGGCTGGTATCGGCAGCGGCCGACGCAACGGAACGTTCGCCTGCATGCGCGGCATCAGACGGGCCGACCAGCAATGCCCACACGGTGAAGGCCGTCATGGCGGCAGCGGAAAACACGGAAACGACCACGGTCTTGTTCAACATCGCAGTACCAAGGGTTGGAGTCAAACTTGACGGGGAGTCTAGAGGTGTCGTTTGCGGCGGGCAAATGAGCGTTACTTAAATCTCTGTACAGCGAGAATGCTTCAACCGATCATGCATTCACCATCAAAACGTCTGAGAAAGGCATGATTTGCCATGCGCTCACCACGAATGGCGTCGCCATGCGGGTTGGCGGGTGGCGCAATGTTATCGCCACCCTCCCCGCGGCAATAAAAAATCCCGGCCATCCTGATGGATGCCGGGATTTGTCAGACAAGCCGTACAGCAAATTCCCCAAACGGCTTACTTCTTATAGTTGGCTACGCCGTCGGCGATTTCCTTGTGGGCTTCTTCGATGCCGCCCCAACCTTCGACCTTGACCCACTTGCCGGCTTCCAGCGCCTTGTACTGCTCGAAGAAGTGCTTGATCTGGTCGAGCAGGTTCTGGCCGATGTCCGACAGATCGGTCATGTGGGCGGTGGCCGGGCTCAGCTTGTTGACCGGCACGGCAACCAGCTTGGCGTCCACGCCGGATTCGTCCGTCATCTTAAGCATGCCCAGCGCGCGGCAGCGCACCACGCAGCCGTGGATCAGCGGGAACGGGGTGACAACCAGCACGTCGACCGGGTCGCCGTCGCCCGACAGCGTCTGCGGAATGAAGCCGTAGTTGGCCGGATAGCGCATGCCGGTGCCGACGAAGCGGTCCACGTGCAGCAGACCGGTTTCCTTGTCGGCTTCGTACTTGACCGGGTCGCTCTGCGCCGGGATCTCGATGATGACGTTGAAGTCGTTGGGAATGTCCTTGCCCGGCGAGACGTTGTTGAAGCTCATGGAAATGCTCCGGAATGCGCGAAAACGACGCAAATGGTTGGAAAAAAGGTCTAAAAAGTGTCGGCGGGCATTATAGCGCTTGACGCCTGCCACCCCTGGCGCCGCCGTGCGAAAATCGCACGTTGCCGATCTTTGCAGGAACCCTCCATGCATGCCCAGCACTTCATCGCCAACCGCCTGATGTCGCCCGATTCGGGCATGCGCATCAAGGTATTCGACCCCTCCGACGGCCAGCCTTTTGCCGAGATCGCACGCGGCAACGCCACGGACATCAACGTTGCCGTGCACGCTGCACGGCGCGCCTTCGACGGCGTGTGGGGCCAACTGCCCCCGGCCGAGCGCGGCCGGCTGCTCATGCGTGTGGCCCTGCGACTGGCCGACCACGAAGAAGAACTCGCCCGCCTGGAGGCCCGCGACACCGGCAAGCCGATGCGCCAGGCCCGCGCCGACGCCCGCGCCATCGCGCGCTACTTCGAGTTCTACGCCGGCGCGGCCGACAAGCTGCACGGGCAGACCATCCCCTATCCGGCGGATACGACCGTGCTCACCATCCGCGAGCCGCATGGCGTGACGGCGCACATCATCCCGTGGAACTACCCGATGCAGATCTTCGGGCGCAGCGTGGGTGCCGCGCTGGCAGCGGGCAACGCCTGCGTCGTCAAGCCGGCGGAAGACGCATGCCTGTCGATCCTGCGCGTGGCCGAACTGGCTGCGGAGGCCGGTCTGCCCGACGGCGCGCTGAACATCGTCACCGGCTACGGGCATGAGGCCGGGGCAGCGCTGGCGGCGCATCCGGGCATCAACCATGTGTCGTTCACGGGCTCGCCCGAAACGGGCAAGACTATCGTGCGGGCGGCGGCCGAGCACCACGTGCCGGTCACGCTGGAGCTGGGAGGCAAATCTCCGCAGATCCTGTTTGCCGATGCCGACCTGGAAGCCGCGATTCCGGCGGTGGTGGGCGGCATCATCCAGAACGCCGGGCAGACGTGCTCGGCCGGCAGCCGTGTGCTGATCGAGCGCAGCCTGTACGAGACGGTGCTGGATCGCCTCGCCACGGTATTCGAATCGATCAAGGTCGGGCCGTCGACGCTCGACCTGGACTGCGGCCCGCTCATCAACCCCAAACAGCAGCAGCGCGTATGGGATTTCGTCTCAGACGCGCAGCACGCCAACATCCCGGTGATGGCACAGGGGCTGGTGGTGCCCGAGGCGCCAGAGACCGGCTACTACCAGGCGCCGATGCTGCTGCGCGACGTGCCGCATACACACCGTCTGGCGCAGGAAGAGGTGTTCGGCCCGCTGCTGGCGGCCATGCCCTTCGATACCGAGGCCGAAGCACTGACACTGGCCAACGGCACGCCCTATGGCCTGGTGGCCGGCGTGTGGACACGCGACGGCGGCCGGCAGTTGCGTCTGGCGCGCAAGCTCAAGGCCGGCCAGGTTTTCGTCAACAACTACGGCGCGGGCGGCGGCGTGGAACTGCCCTTTGGCGGCACCGGCCAATCGGGCCACGGGCGCGAGAAAGGCTTCGAGGCGCTGTATGGCTTCACAACGCTCAAGACCATCGCCATCCGCCACGGTTAAAGCAACACAAACACAACAAGGAGACGCCATGCGGCTTGCCGGCAAGATCGCCATCGTTACGGGTGCGGGTTCGGGGTTCGGCGAAGGCATCGCCAACACCTTTGCGCGCGAGGGTGCACGCGTCATCGTCAACGACCTCAACGCCGAAGCCGGCGAACGCGTGGCCAACGCCATTCGCGTGGCTGGCGGCGATGCGCATTTCGTGCAGGCCGACGTGTCGGACGGCGCGTCGGTCGCCAGCCTGCTCGGCGCCACGCTGGAGCGCTACGGCGACTTGCACATCGTCATCAACAACGCCGGCACCACGCACCGGAACAAGCCGCTCCTGCAGATCACCGAAGACGAGTTCGACCGCGTGATGGCCGTCAACGTGAAGTCCATCTACTGGACGGCGCGCCACATGGTGCCGCACTTCCGCGCGCGCGGCGGTGGCGTGTTCGTCAACGTGGCATCGACGGCAGGCATCCGGCCGCGGCCGGGGCTGGTCTGGTACAACGCCAGCAAGGGCGCCGTCATCACGGCCAGCAAGGCCATGGCGGCAGAACTCGGCCCGGACAAGATCCGCGTGAACAGCGTCAACCCGGTGATGGGCGCCACGGGCCTGCTGGAGCAGTTCATGGGCATGCCCGATACGCCAGAGAACCGCGCGCGGTTCCTGGCGACGATCCCGATGGGGCGGCTGTCCACGCCGCAAGATGTGGCCAATGCCTGCCTTTACCTGGCTTCTGACGAAGCCGAGTTCATCACCGGTACATGCCTGGAGGTGGACGGCGGGCGCTGCGTGTAGTCGTCACTACGATCCCCGTTTCGGGAGCGCTTGGCGAGACGCAATGATCAAGCGCAGAATGCGGTGGCGGTTTGTCGGGCCGAGGTTGTCGACAAGGTGCTCTCGGCCTGAACTCACAACAACACAGGAGACCCGATGGCCACCACCACCCCGCCGCTGGGCGGCGCAGGCACGCTGCCGCCCCAGACCTCCAGCGACTTCGAAGAAGCCACTTACCGCAAGGTGAGCTGGCGCCTGATTCCGTTCCTGCTGCTGTGTTACGTGGTTGCGTATCTGGACCGCGTCAACGTCGGCTTCGCCAAGCTGCAGATGCTCAACGACCTGAAGTTCAGCGAGACCATCTACGGGCTTGGCGCGGGCATCTTCTTCATCGGCTACTTCCTCTTCGAGGTGCCGAGCAACGTGATCCTGCATCGGGTGGGCGCGCGCATGTGGATCGCGCGGATCATGATCTCGTGGGGTCTCATCTCGGCGGCCATGATGTTCGTGACCACGCCGGCCATGTTCTACGTGATGCGCTTCCTGCTGGGGTTGGCGGAAGCCGGCTTCTTCCCTGGCATCATCCTGTATCTCACCTACTGGTATCCGGCGCAGCGGCGCGGGCGCACCACCACGTTCTTCATGACGGCGGTGGCGCTGTCGGGCGTGATCGGCGGGCCGCTGTCGGGTTGGGCGATGACGACGTTCTCGGGCGCCGGCGGACTGGCCGGCTGGCAGTGGATGTTCCTGATCGAGGGCATTCCATCCGTCATCGTCGGCATCGTCGTGCTGCTCTACTTGGACGATCGCATCAGCCACGCCAAGTGGTTGACCGAGGACGAGAAGGCCCTGCTCACCCGCAACGTCGCAGCCGAAGACGCCGAGAAGGAAGACCCGCCCATCCGCACCGTCATGGCGAGCCCGCGCGTGTGGCTGATGAGCCTGATCTACTTCACGTTCGTGATGGGCCTGTACGGCGTGAGCTTCTGGCTGCCGACGCTGATCAAGCAGACCGGTGTGGCCGATCCGTTCTCGGTGGGGCTGCTCACGGCAATCCCGTACGGCGCGGCGGTCATCGGCATGATCCTGGTCGCACGCAGCGCCGACCGCACACGCGAGCGCCGCTGGCACATCGCCATTCCGGCTGTGGCGGGCGCCATCGGGCTGATTCTGTCGGCCGTCTGGCACACCAATACGACGTTGGCGATGGCCGCGCTCACGCTCGGCACCGTAGGCATCCTGACTACGCTGCCGCTGTTCTGGAGCCTGCCGACCGCCTTCCTGGCCGGCACCGGCGCTGCGGCCGGCATCGCGCTCATCAACTCGCTGGGCAACCTGGCCGGCTTCCTGAGCCCCTATGCCGTCGGCTGGTTGAAGGATGCCACCCAGAGCACCGACTCAGGCATGTACATGCTGGCCGCATCGATGGTGCTGGGGGCAGTCCTCACGCTGTCCGTACCAGCCCGGATGGTGAACAAGTAAGCGTCGCCCACCCAACGAAAAAGGCCGGGTTCATCCCGGCCTTTTTTTCATTTCACGGCAAGCAGCGCGCTCTGCCGGTAGTGACGCTGGGACTCTTCCAGCCGCTCGGTCTGCTCGTACAGTTGCGCGAGCGCCAGATGCGCGTGGGCGCGCAAGCTGCCGTGTTGATCGGCATCCGCATACTTCAGGGCCGACTCCAGGCTCGATTGCGCCTTGCCCCAGAGCTGCTCCTTGAAGCACAGCATGCCGAGCGTGTAGAACAGGTCAGCATCCACCGGATGCTGGGCAAGCCATTTCTCGGCCTGCTGAATCAGCTGCAGCGCCTTGCCGGGCACAGCGCAATCGGCATAGCGACGGATGAGCCGGCCGTCCCAATGCGCCTTCAGACCCTCTTCAACAATGCGCTTGGCATCTTCCGTGCGCCCCAGTTGAGCGAAGTACAGCGCGGCCTGCGAAGCAATACGCGGCGAGCGGCGCTCCTCGGTGGTCAGTTCACGCCAGAAGCTGGTGAGTGCGTCGGCGTCGTGGCGGCGTTCGGTCAGCAGCGTCTCGCAGGCCATCTGCTTGAGGCGCGCGGCCAGCACGGTATGGATGGCGTTGCGCTTTTCCAGCGCACGCGTCAGGCGCAGCACCTCGCTCCAGTTCTTCAGATGCTGATGCGCGCGCAGGGCAATCCGCTGCGCCTGAATCTGCCGCGCGCCCTGCGACTGCAGTTGCGCGATCTTCTCCAACGCGCCTTCGGCATCGCGTGCGTCGACCAGCAATTCGGCCATCGATACAAGCTTGGCCTGCTCGCGATCAGGCGAGGTCACCTCGGCCATCCACGCATCGCGGCGTTCGGTTTCCTGCATGCGGTGCGCGGCTCGGGCACCGATCAGCGCGGCGGTCTCACGCTGCGCATCCCAGGCTTGGGCCTCACGCGCGAGGCGTTCCGCACGGCCGAAGCGGCCGGCAAACAGGCTCTCCATCGCCTCGCGCAGCGCGGCAGACGCACGCAGGATACGCGTGCGCTCGCGATACGCCGCTGCGCGTGCCGGCATCCCCGCAACGTGGTGGAACAACCGCATCAGCAAATGCAGCACCACAAACGTCACCAGCAACGCGGCCAACACGAAGTTGAGCGACATCTCCACCCGGTATGGCGGATAGAACAGGACGACGTTGCTCAGGTTGAGCTCGGTGAACAGCGCCAGCCCAACGGCGGCGGCAAACAGCAGCGCGACCCAGAATACCCAGCGCATGCTCACTCCTTGCTCTGGCCGCGCGTGGCGGAAAGGCTGTCGGCCAGCGTCGGCACCTCCAGCGTGCCGACCGAGCTGCGCACCTGCGCCAGCAGGTTCTGCACGGCACTCACGCGCGGCGATTGCGTGTCGAAGTAGCGCGTGAGCAGCGTGTCGGCGCGGCCGAGGTCGGCGCGGAACACGGCGTCATTGCGCGAGAGCAGCGCCAGGCGCGCATTCATCAGGCGCAGCTTGAGGTTCTCGCGCAGGAACCACGCCTGATCCGATGAC
This sequence comes from Ralstonia sp. UBA689, assembly GCF_002298975.1. GTDB lineage: Bacteria > Pseudomonadota > Gammaproteobacteria > Burkholderiales > Burkholderiaceae > Ralstonia. The sequence continues at coordinate 59,436 of NZ_DBMV01000005.1, read as the reverse complement.
AGCAGCAGCGCCTCGGTCTGATCCACGCGGCGCACCTGCACGATCTGACCCAGTTCGCTATGCACGTCGTCCCACAGGCGGCCCCACCATGCACGCATGCCGGCCGACCATCCCGTGCCAGCGGCTGCCGACGACACCGAAGCCGCCGGCGCCGATGCCGCAGTGTGGTTCTTGGCCGACTTGGCCAACTTGGCCGCCTTGGTCGATTGAGCCGAGGCCGGAACACGCGGCGCCGGCGCGGCCTGTTCCGCATCCAGCGGCTGGGCCGACGACACCAGCGGCAGCACGTCGATGGCGTTGATCGCCTCATCCAGGCGGATCGCCGCGCCGCTCAGGTCGATCGAGGGCATTGCCTTGAGCTTGGCGATATCACGCGCAACCGCACGGCGCATGACATTGAACTGCGGCTTGTCGAACGTGGCCAGGCGTGCATCGATGGTCTGCAGCGCAGCCAGCGCGGCGGCGACGTTACCGGTCAGTTGCAGTTGCTCGGCGGCCACTTCCAGCGAGCGCTCAATCTCGGCACGCTGCCAATCGTCGCGGTTGCGCAGAAGGTCCTGGCTGGCTTGCTCCAGCGCAGCCTGACGATCGCGCGTCTCCGTCGTGCGGGCGTCCAAGGCGCCGAACTTCTGCTGCAACTGGGAGACGGCGTCCTGCTCGGCGCGTGAGCGCACGCGCATCTCCTGCGCCAGCGCCTCGTTCTGCTGCGCGCGCTGGCGGATATCTCGGGCCAAGCGTTCATTGCGGACCTGCAATACCGCGACCGCCGCCACGACGGCGGCCAGCACCACCCAGATCACCCAGCTACCGCGGCGCGGCACATGGTTGCCGGCTGGCGTGGGGACATAAGCGGCCGGCGCCTGTGCGGCGGGCGCGGGGGCAGGTGCCGGACTCGGCTGGGCAGCCGCTGGCGTCGAGGCGGGAGCGGACGAGGAAACAGGGGTCTGCGTCACGATGGAAGAAGACAAATTCGATTCAGTGGATACAGGTACAGGTGCGGGCGTGGACGCATGCACAGGCCCAGCCCATGCCAGCACGCCGGCGAGCAGACGGTCGTCGCCGGCGCCAGTGAGTGTCACATCGCGAAAACCCAGCGCCTTGGCCTGCTCGACGATGCGGGCATGCGGCGCAAAACCCGGCGCGCCGTGCAGCGAGTCGAGCTCGGCGGGCGTCAGGTTGGCGCGGGCCAGGTCGTCGAGATTGCGCACCGCTTCGGAACTGGTGAGCGTCCAGGCATGACGGCCGGCCAGCACAGCCCGCAGCGCGATCCAGGCGGCGGCATCGGGCACGGGCACGCTACGGCGGTAGGCCTCGACCGTGCGCACGGCCGCACCAGCTTCGCGCAATTGGTCGGCCAGCCATTCACGGCCGCCATTGCCACGCACGATCAGCACCTCGCGACCGCGCAGCGATGCCACATCCAGCCGCGCATACAGCGCTTCGGAATCCTGGCGGGCATCGTCCGCATGCGTGTCGGGCTTGATGACGCGATACGCAGGTGGCGCGACGCCGTGCGCAGCCAGCGCCTGCGCGCTCGCGGGGCCGACCACGGCCACGGGCACGTCTTGCGGCCAGAGGAACCCCTCCGGCATGGCGGCAAACGCCTGTTGCACGGCATTGGGGCTGACAAACACTGCCAGCGCAAAGCGCGACGGATCAGCCAGCGCGGCGCGCAGATCGTCGAGGTTCGGCGTCGGCGCGATATCGAGCAGCGGGAACTGGTGCGTGCGCAGCCCGTGACGCTCCAGCGCCGCCACCAGCATGGGCGCCTGCGCGCGCGGACGCGTGACCACCACCACGGGCGTGGCGACTGGCGGCTGTGCGGCAGATGGCGCGCTGGATGAGGGTGGCGAACGATCGTCCATGGCGAGCCGTAGGCGTCAGGTCGAGGGCGGGGCGTCGGCGCCCAGCATGGCCAGAATGTCGCGGGCGCCGCCGTTCAGCATCTGCTGGGCGACCTGCACGCCAAGCGCATCGGCCTCGGCCAGCGTGGCGGGCTTGGTCTCACCGTCGGCAGCCAGCTTGCGAGTGCCGTCTTGCGAAGCAACAAAGGCGCGCAGTCGCAGTGTGCCGGCGTCCGACCACTGCGCGAATGACGCCAGCGGCACTTGGCACGAGCCGCCCAGGATACGTGAGACTGCACGCTCGGCAGTCACGGCCAGCGCGGTGCGCGCGTCATGCAGCGGCGCGAGCCAGGCCTGCACGTCGGCGCGATCCGCGCGGATCTCGATGCCCAGCGCCCCCTGCCCGGCGGCCGGCAGTGATTCTTCCGGCGCAATGGTTGAGCGGATGCGATCGGCCAGCCCCAAGCGCTTGAGTCCGGCGGCGGCAAGGATGATGGCTGCGTAGTCGCCGCGATCCAGCTTGGACAGGCGCGTATCCAGATTGCCACGCAGCGGCTGGATGACCAGATGAGGAAAGCGCGCGCGCAGCGAAGCTTCGCGGCGCAGGCTGGACGTGCCCACCACGGCGCCGGTCGGCAACGAGGCCAGATCGGCGTAGTGGTTGGAGACGAAGGCGTCGCGCGGGTCTTCACGCTCCAGGATGGCCGACAGCGCGAAGCCTTCAGGCAGCTCCATCGGCACATCTTTGAGCGAATGGACGGCCAGATCGGCGCGCCCCTCGGCCAGCGCGACTTCCAGTTCCTTCACGAACAAACCTTTGCCCCCCACCTTGGCGAGGGAGCGATCGAGAATCTGGTCGCCGCGCGTAGTCATGCCAAGGATGGACACGTCGCACGCGGGATAGTATTTTTGCAATGCAGCACGCACGTGCTCGGCCTGCCAGAGAGCAAGCCGGCTTTCGCGCGAGGCAATGACCAGCTTGGTCGGCGCCTGAGCTGCAGGAGCAGTTACAAGCTGGGATTCGACGGAAGTCGGGCGGGCATGAGAAGACATGCGGCAATGGTAGCACGCAGCATTTTCACCACAGCCCGGCTATCACGTGGAAGTGATGCAGAAAAGAGGGCCATTCAGGCACCTTGACCATCCAACTTAGGAGACACCATGACGCAGCCCGCCGCGCGCCGCGCTTCCTCGCGCGCGACCACCGCCCGCAAGGCTTCCGCCGCCCCCGCCAAGACCATCAAGGCAGCCAAGCCCACCGCCAAACCCGCCCCCAAGGCCAATGGCGCGGACGAAGCCAACGGTGGATCACTTGGCCCAACCTCGCGCCGCTCGTCGGGCAGCGCCGCAGCCAAGGATCAGCCGCTGAAAGAGGACATCCGCTTCCTCGGGCGCCTGCTGGGCGACGTGCTGCGTGATCAGGAAGGCGGCACCGTCTTCGAAACCGTCGAAACCATCCGCCAGACCGCCGTACGCTTTCGCCGCGATGGCGACCGCCAGGCCGAACAGGAACTCGACCGGCTGCTGAAAACCCTCTCGCGCGACCAGACCACCTCGGTCGTGCGCGCGTTCAGCTATTTCTCGCACCTGGCCAACATCGCCGAAGACCAGCATCACAACCGCCGCCGCCGCGTGCACGCGCTGGCCGGCTCGCCGCCGCAGCCGGGCAGCCTGATGCGTGCGCTGCTGTCAGCGGCCGATGAAGGGCTGTCGGGCGACGTACTGCGCCGCTTCTTCGAGTCTGCGCTGATCGTGCCGGTGCTGACTGCGCACCCGACCGAGGTGCAGCGCAAGAGCATCCTGGATGCGCAACGCGACATCGCCCGCCTGCTGGCCGAGCGCGACGCGCCGCTCACCGCGCGCGAGAGCGAACGCAATACCGCTAGCCTGCGCGCCCACGTCACCAAACTGTGGCAGACGCGCATGTTGCGCACCACGCGCCTGATGGTGGCCGACGAGATCGAGAACGCGCTGTCGTACTACCAGACCACCTTCCTGCGCGAGATTCCCGCGCTGTACCGTGAGCTGGAAGAAGATGTTGCCGCCGTGTTCCCGCGCCGCGGTGCACGCGGCGAGCCGGCTCCGCTGCCCGCTTTCTTCCAGATGGGCTCGTGGATCGGCGGCGACCGCGACGGCAACCCCTTCGTTACCGCCGAGACACTGCGCTATGCCGCGCGCAAGCAAGCCAGCGTGATCCTCGCGTGGTACCTGGACGAGATCCATGCGCTGGGCACCGAGCTGTCGATGTCCACGTCGCTGGTGGACGTGAGTGCCGAACTGCAGGCGCTGGCCGAACGCTCGCCCGATCACTCCGAACACCGCGTGGACGAGCCATACCGCCGTGCACTGATTGGTGTGTATGCGCGCTTGGCGGCCACCTGCCGCGAACTGACGGGTGAGGATGCTGGCCGCCACGCTGTGGGCCCGGCCCCCGCCTATGCGAGCGCAGAAGAACTGCGCGCCGACATCCAGATCGTGATCGATTCGCTGGCGGCGCACCACGGCGAGGTGCTGGCCGATGCGCGGCTGGCATCGCTGGCGCGCGCGATTGATGTGTTCGGCTTCCACCTGTCGTCGATCGACCTGCGTCAGGTGTCGGACGTGCACGAAGCGACCGTCGCAGAACTGCTCAAGGTGGCGGGTGTGGAAGGTGCCTACGCGGCGCTGTCCGAGGCCGACAAGCGCACGCTGCTGCTGCGCGAGCTGCAACAGCCCCGCGTGCTGACGCTGCCGTTCCATGCGTACAGCGAACAGACGACGTCGGAGATCGACATCTTCCGTGCCGCACGCGAGGTACGCGCCCGCTACGGCAACCGCATCGTGCGCAACTACATCATCTCGCACACCGAGACGCTGTCCGACCTGCTGGAAGTGATGTTGCTGCAGAAGGAAGCCGGCATGTTCCGCGCCGGCACGAACGGCAACGGCGGCGCCGGGCTGGACGTGATGGTGATCCCGCTGTTCGAAACCATCGAAGACTTGCGCAACGCCCCACAGATCATGGGTGATTTGCTGGCCCTGCCCGGCTTCGATGCCGTGCTGGCCGCGCAGGGCAACGAGCAGGAAGTCATGCTCGGCTATTCGGATTCCAACAAGGACGGCGGCTTCCTCACCTCCAACTGGGAGCTGTACAAGGCCGAGCTGGCGCTGGTGGAGCTATTCGAGCGCAAGGGCGTGCGCCTGCGCCTGTTCCACGGCCGCGGCGGCACGGTAGGCCGAGGCGGCGGCCCGACCTACCAGGCCATCCTGTCGCAGCCGCCTGGCACGGTGAATGGGCAGATCCGCCTGACCGAACAGGGCGAAATCATCTCCAGCAAGTTCGCCAACCCTGAGATCGGCCGGCGCAACCTGGAGACCATCGTCGCGGCCACGCTGGAAGCCACGCTGCTGCCGACACGCAACCGCCCGAAGGGCCTGGAGGAATTCGAAGCCGCCATGCAGGCGCTGTCGGACCACGCCTTTAGCGCCTACCGCAATCTCGTCTACGAAACCCCGGGCTTCAAGGATTACTTCTTCGCCACCACGCCCATCACCGAAATTGCCGACCTGAACCTCGGTTCGCGCCCAGCCTCTCGCAAACTGATGGACAAGAAGCACCGCCGCATCGAAGACCTGCGCGCGATTCCGTGGGGCTTTTCGTGGGGCCAGTGCCGCCTGCTGCTGCCGGGCTGGTTCGGCTTTGGCAGCGCGGTGCAGCGCTGGCTGGACGAGGCTGGCAACGCCAAGGCCCGCGCCGCACGCCTGGCCACACTCAAGCGCATGCACAAGCAGTGGCCGTTCTTCGCCAACCTGCTGTCGAACATGGACATGGTGCTGTCCAAGGCCGATCTGAACGTGGCCTCGCGCTACGCGCAGCTCTGCGACGACCGCAAGCTGCGTAACGCGGTGTTCTCGCGCATCTCGGCCGAGTTCACGCTCACCGAGCAGATGCTCGCGGCCATCACCGGGCAATCGGAGCGACTGTCCGACAACCCGCTGCTGGCGCGTTCGATCAAGAACCGCTTCCCATACCTCGACCCGCTCAACCACTTGCAGGTGGAGCTGCTCAAGCGCTTCCGTTCGGGCAAGACCGGCAGCGACGATGCACGCGTGCGGCGCGGCATCCACCTGTCGATCAACGGGATTGCGGCGGGCCTGCGCAATAGCGGCTAAGGCAAGCGGCTGATCACGCCAATGCGGCGGCGGGGCGACGGCTGATCCACGCCATCGCCACCGCGCCGGTGTAGGACACCGCCATCAGGCCGAACACCGTCGGTAGCGCGCGTACCACGTCGGGCACCACGGTGACGACCGCGCCTGCCGCCGCCACGCCCAGCAGACTGCCGGTCTGACGTGCGGCATTGAGCAGCCCAGACGCCGTGCCCGCCAGTTCGCCCGGCGCCGCAGCGAGGATGGTGGACGTCATGGGCGCGATCGCCAGCGCGGTACCGCCACCGTACGCCACCGTCGCCGCGCAGACCAACCACAGCGGCGCATGCGCGGTGAGCGCGGCCGACGTTGCCAGCAAACCCATTCCGCCGATCACGAGGCCGCTCAGCATCATGCTGGGCATCGAAAAGCGCGCCATCAGCTTGCCCGCGAAGATGTTGCCCGCCGACAGGCTGAACGCCATCGGCAGCAGCGTGAGGCCGGTCTGGCGTGCGCTGAAGTGCTCGACGTTCTGCAAGTGCAGACTCAGCACGAACAGCGCGCCGTAGTAGCCGAAATTCAACAGGAAACCCACGCCGTTGACCGCGCCCAGCGTCCGATGCGCGAACCACGCCAGGGGCACCAGCGGCGCGCGCACCCGACGTTCGGCCCACACGAACAGCATGCCGGCGGCCACGGTCAGCAGTGCGGCGCCCCACACCCACGGCGACTGCACACCGCGCACCGGCCACTCGATGGCCGCAAAACACAACGCCGCGAGCATTGCCGTGCTGGTCACCTGCCCCGCCCAATCGAACGGGCGTGCGCGCGAAAGCTGCACATGGCGCACGATCACCCACGTGCCCAGCATGCCGGCCACGCCCAGCGGCACGTTGATGAGAAACGCGCTGCGCCACCCGTATGCGTCGACCAGCACACCGCCCAGCGCCGGGCCCACCGCCGCCGCAGTCGCCACAATGCCGCCCCACAGGCCGATGGCCCATGCGCGCTCGCGCGGATCTTCAAACGTCGCGCGCACGAGCGACAGTGAACTCGGCAGGAACATCGCCGCGCCCACGCCTTGCAGAACGCGCGCTGCAATCAGCGCAGCCACCGACGGCGCCAGCCCACACGCGGCGGAAGCAGCAATGAACACGGCCATGCCGGCCAGAAACACCGTGCGCGCGCCGATGCGGTCACTCAACAGGCCGCCCGTGAGGATGAAGGCGGCAAAGGCGAGCGTGTAGGCATCGACGATCCACGCGAGTTCGGCAATGCTGCTATGCAGGCTGTCACGCATGGCGATGAGTGCCACGTTGACGACCGTCGTGTCGAGCACTGCCATGAAGACCCCCGAGGTGAGGATGGCCAGCGTGGCATTGCGGCGCCAGCGGCTCAGATCGGCAGCAGGCGGCGCGACAGGAATGGCGGTGCAGGATGGCATGGCGGAACCCCCGGCGGAATCGTTTGGCAATTTCATGTGGCCAAGTGTAGGCTTGGCAAAGCATGCAAAAAAGCAGCGTTTATGCGGCAGAGCAATGCATTTATGCATCACCAAACAACACAGCAACGGAGCCAAACGTGAACTGGGACAACGCGCGCATCTTTCTGGCCGTGGCGCGCACAGGCACGCTGCGCGGCGCGGCACAGCGGCTGGGCGTGGACCAGGCCACCGTCGGCCGCCGCATCGCCGCGCTGGAGGCGGAACTTTCAGCCAAGCTGTTCCTGAGGACTTCGACGGCGCTGGTGCTCACAACCGCCGGTGAAGCGCTGCTCGGCCCGGCCGAAGCCATGGAGCAGGCCGCACACACGATCGAACGCCGCATTGCGGGCACGGACGAGCAACTCGCCGGCACTATCCGCGTGGCGACCACCGATACGCTGGCCGCCGCGTTCGTGCTGCCGGCCATTGCGCAACTGCGGCAGAAACACCCAGGCATCGACATCGTCTGCCTGGTGTCCAAGAGCATCGCCAATCTCACCAAGCGCGAAGCGGACGTCGCGGTGCGCACGCTACGGCCGGACGCGCCGGACCTGATCGCGCGGCGCATCGCACAATTGGAAACCGGCATCTACGCCAGCCGCGCTTACGTGGCGGCGCGCGGCATGCCGGAAGAAGGCAGCGCGTTTGCGGGGCACGACCTTGTGCTATATCCGCGCAACGAAACGCCCTGGTTCTGGGAAGAGCTGTGCGGCGAACCGATCTCACGCGGGCGCGTGGTACTGCAGACCGGCTCCGCCATGGCGATCTTCGAAGCGGTGGCTGCGGGCATCGGCATGACCGAGCTGGTCTGCTGCCGAGCTGATCCGCATCCTCAACTGGTACGCGTCATGCCCAGCCGCCGCCGGTTTCAGGACGTCTGGCTGGTCACGCACGCCGATCTGCACAAGACCGCTCGCGTGCGCGCCCTCATGGATTGCATCGTCGCCGCCTTCGATGCCTACAAAAAAGCCGCCACACCATAACGAGCGGACGGCGCGGCGGCCAGCGTCCGCCCCTCTACCGGACGGACACTGCAGAAGTTTCCGGCTCAGCCGACGAATGCCACCGGCACCGGGTCTTCACCCAGCACCGAAAGCAGCACGGCCCAGTGCATGGCTTCATCGCCCATGATGCTGGCGGCGGCCTTGGTCAGATCGCGCGTGTAGAAATTCGGCATCACGCCCACATAAGCCGAGGTGGCGCCCTTCTCCAGCCCAGCAGCAAAGCGCAGCACGTCGGCCTGCGTCTTCAACTGACTGACCGGAAAGTTGTATTCGGCGGTCTTCTTGGCCATCACCGGCGTGCCGCCCATCTTGGACACCGTACCCGCCAGCACCTGCGCGTGTGCCTTGTGGTGCCCCTGGAACTTGACAGCCGTATCCAGCACAGGCTTTTGCAGCAGACCGCTCTCGGCCCCAACCTGATATGCGGCGATGGCCTGGTACTCCAGCCCCAGCGCCACGTTCAGGATGTTGATGTCATCCTTTACGCTGCCCGACTGGGTCTGTGCCCATGCCGGCATCGACTGCCCCAGCGATACCGCCGCCAGCGAGCCTAGCGCCATCAGCCCCGGCGCGCGTAGCAGCACGCGGCGCCGCGCGTCGATGCGCGGGGTGTCTGCATCGAACAGCTCACCATCTTTGGTCGTATCCATCGTTGCACTCCTTGCGTTCATGGGAGGAGGCACAGCCCTTCTCGGGTCGTGCCGTCGGCGTTTGTCCAGCGCCTGCCCGCTTATACGAAGGTCATCGTCAAACGGATGCAAACCGCAGCGCGCCCCCCGTGAATTGCCCCGACGGCCCCGCTTTCTTCCTACACTTTGGGCAGGCCCCTCCACAAAGCCACCCGTGCTGACCTTCCAACGCACCGCCCCAGACCACGCAGCACCAGACGCCGACACACCGCCGGCGTCCACAGGCCGTGCCCAGAGCGCCGAGGCGGAAGAGCTGACCGCCCTGCTGCAACGCATCGGCCTGGGCGAGCGCGACGCCCTGCGCACGCTCTACACGCGCTGTGCGCCGAAACTGTTTGGGCTCGCGCTGCGTATCTTGGTCAGGAAAGACTGGGCCGAGGACGTCTTGCAAGAAAGCTTCGTCAACATCTGGCGCCACGCCGGCGATTACCGCCCCCACATGGCCGCCCCCATGACGTGGATGACCACCATCGTGCGCAACCGCGCACTCGATTGCCTGCGCAGGCAGCGTGCCGAACGTGTGCAGGAATCCGTGCCGCTGGATGACACCTACGCCGATGTCCTGGCAGACCACGCCCCTGGCCCGGCCGACCTCGCGCTCGCCGGCCAGCAGGCCCGCGCGCTGGCCGAATGCCTCAAGCGCCTGGACCCGAAGCAACGCGAGGTGGTGTCGCAGGCGTATCTGCGTGACCTGTCGCACAGCGAGCTGGCGCAGACGTTGTCGCTGCCGCTGGGCACCGTCAAGTCGTGGATGCGGCGCGGCCTGGAGCGCCTGCGCGAATGTTTAGGAGCGCCGTGATGGACCCGCGCCGCTACCCAGAGCTCGTCGACAAGCTGGCTGCCGAATACGCGGTCGGCACGTTGCGCGCCGGTGCACGCCGCCGCTTCGAGCAGATCATTCGCCACGACGACGCAGTGCGTGCCACGGTCGAGCGCTGGCAACGCTATCTGGCCGACCTGCCCGCATTGCAGCCGGCCACGGCCCCGTTGCCGGAAATCCTCTGCCGCGTGGAAGTGCAGCTTGGCTGGCGCGACCCGGCGCCGCCGCGGAAAGCCCTTTGGCAACGGCTTTGGCAAGGCACCGGCTTCTGGCGCGGCGCCACCGTAATCGCCGCCGTGGTCGCGGCGGTGGCGATCGGGCTGAACCTGCGGCTGGCGCAGCAATTGCGCGAGGCGCCTGTCGCCAACGCCGTTGCCGTGCTGCAGGACGCGCAGGCCCAGGCGGCCGTGCTCGTCACCTGGGATGCGCGCACCGGCACGCTATCGCTCAAGCGGCTGGATGCCACGCCGCTCAACACTGAACAGGCCTTGCAACTCTGGGCGCTGCCGCCCGGCGGGCATCCTCAGTCACTTGGGGTGATAGGGCACCAGCGCGCCGTGCGGCTGACGGTAGCGCAGCCGTTGCGGCAGGTGCCCGCACTGGCCATCAGCGTGGAACCGCGTGGCGGCTCACCCAATCCGGAGGGGCCGACCGGGCCGGTCATCTTCAAGGGCGCGCTGATCGACAACACGCTTTAGCCAGCTCTGGCGCGGGGGCTGAAAGGCCCGCCGGGCGATATAATCGCGGTTTCCTGAATTCGCGGCCGGCGCGTCCTGCCGTCCGCCCTCCTCCAGCTGTCCGCCCATGACCTCCCAACTCGCCAAGAAGGCCGAAGCGTGGTCCGCCCGCTTTAACGAGCCGGTGTCCGATCTTGTCAAGCGCTATACCGCGTCGGTGTTCTTCGACAAGCGCCTCGCACTGTTCGACATCCAGGGCTCGCTCGCGCACGCAGCCATGCTCGCCAAGCAGGGCATCATCGCCGAGGCCGACCGCGCCGCGATTGAGAAAGGCATGACGCAGATCCGCCAGGAGATCGAAGCCGGCGCGTTCGAGTGGAAGCTCGATCTGGAAGACGTGCACCTGAACATCGAAGCGCGCCTGACCGCGCTGGCGGGCGACGCCGGCAAGCGCCTGCACACCGGCCGCTCGCGCAACGACCAGGTCGCCACCGACATCCGCCTGTGGCTGCGCAGCGAGATTGACAACATCGTCGGTTTGCTCAAAGCCTTGCGCGGTGCCCTGCTGGACTTGGCCGAGCTGCATGCCGGCACCATCGTCCCAGGCTTCACGCACCTGCAGGTCGCGCAGCCCGTCACGTTCGGCCACCACCTGCTGGCTTATGTGGAAATGTTCACGCGCGATACCGAGCGCATGCTCGACGCCCGCCGCCGCGTCAACCGCCTGCCGCTGGGCGCCGCCGCGCTGGCCGGCACAAGCTACCCGATCGATCGCGAATTCGTCGCGCAGCAACTGGGCTTTGACGGCGTATGCCGCAATTCGCTGGATGCCGTGTCCGACCGCGACTTCGCCATCGAATTCTGCGCCGCAGCCGCGCTCATCATGACGCACGTCTCGCGCTTCTCTGAAGAACTGGTGCTGTGGATGAGCCCGCGTGTGGGCTTTATCGACATTGCCGACCGCTTCTGCACCGGCAGCTCGATCATGCCGCAGAAGAAGAACCCCGACGTGCCTGAACTGGCGCGCGGCAAGACCGGCCGCGTCAACGGCCACCTGATCGGCCTGCTCACGCTGATGAAGGGCCAACCGCTGGCCTACAACAAGGACAACCAGGAAGACAAGGAACCGCTGTTCGACACGGTGGATACCGTGGCCGACACGCTGCGCATCTTTGCCGACATGGTGCCGGGCATCACCGTCAAGGCCGACGCCATGCGCGCTGCCGCGCTGCAGGGCTACGCCACCGCCACCGACCTGGCCGACTACCTGGTCAAGCGCGGCCTGCCCTTCCGCGATGCACACGAAGCCGTGGCCCACGCGGTGCGCGCCTGCGACGATCTGCGCTGCGACTTGGCTGACCTGTCGGTCGCGCAATTGCGTGACATCAGCGGCCTGGGCGACAAGGCCAATCTGATCGGCGACGACGTGCACGCGGTGCTGACACTGGAAGGCTCGGTGGCTTCGCGCAACCACATCGGCGGGACAGCGCCGGAACAGGTGAAGCAGGCCATCGCGTTTGCACGCGCCGCGCTGGCCGAATAAGCCGTCGCGACGCTCCAAGCAAAAACGCCGCGCAATGATTTGCGCGGCGTTTTGCTTTTGTACGACCCGAACTTAACGCACGCAGTCGACGAAGTACCCCATCTTGCCGTCGACCTCCTCTTCGACCAGCCCGTGGATATCGGTCTCGAAGCCCGGGAACAGTTTGTTGAACTCACGCGCAAACTGCAGGTACTGCACGATCGTCTTATTGAAGCGCTCGCCAGGAATCAGCAGCGGAATGCCCGGCGGATACGGCGTCAGCAAGATGGCGGTGATGCGGCCTTCCAGATCGTCGATGCCGACGCGCTCGGTTTCGCGGTGCGCCATCTTGGCCCAGGCGTCGGACGGCTTCATCGCCGGTTCCATGTTCGACAGGTACATCTCGGTCGTCACGCGGGCCACGTCGTTGGCCTGGTAGACGCTGTGGATGCTGTCGCACAACTCACGCAAGCCGATGCGCTCGTACTGCGGATGCTGGCGCACGAACTCCGGCAGCACACGCCACAGTGGCTGGTTGTTGTCATAGTCGTCCTTGAATTGCTGCAGCTCGGTCACCATCGAGTTCCAGCGGCCCTTGGTGATGCCGATGGTGAACATGATGAAGAACGAGTACAGGCCAGTCTTTTCGACGATGATGCCGTGCTCGGCCAGATAGCGCGTGACGATGGCCGCCGGGATACCCGAATCGCTGAACTTGCCGTCCACGTCCAGGCCCGGGGTGATGATGGTGGCCTTGATCGGGTCAAGCAGGTTGAAGTCTTCAGCCAGGTTGCCAAAGCCATGCCAGCGCTCGTTGGCCTTGAGCATCCATGCTTCGCGGTCTTCGATGCCTTCGTCGGACAGGTCGTTCGGGCCCCAGACCTTGAACCACCAGTCGTCGCCGCGTCCATTGCCGCCATTCGTGCCGACGTATTCCTGCTCCACCTTGCGCATGGCGCGGCGGAAATCCAGCGCTTCGGCAATGCTCTCCTCTACCAGCGCAGTGCCGCCCGGCGCTTCCATCATCGCCGCGGCGACGTCGCACGACGCAATGATCGAGTATTGCGGGCTCGTCGACGTGTGCATCAGATACGCCTCGTTGAAGCGGTACGTATCGAGCTTGCGCGTCTCGGAGTCCTGCACGAGGATCTGCGACGCCTGCGACAGACCGGCCAGCAGCTTGTGCGTGCTCTGCGTGGCAAACACCAGCGCGTCCTTGCTTCGCGGACGGCCGTGGCCGATGGCGTGCATGTCCTCGTAGAACGGGTGGAACGACGCGTGCGGCAGCCAGGCCTCGTCAAAGTGCAGCGTGTCGATTTCGGTCGACAGCATGCTCTTGATCATCTCGGCGTTGTACAGCACGCCGTCGTACGTGCCCTGCGTGATGGTCAGGATGCGCGGCTTCTTGTTCTTGGCCTGGCTGGCGAACGGGTGATCGGCGATCTTCTTGGCAATCGTCTCGGGCTCGAACTCGCTCTTCGGGATCGGACCGATGATGCCGAAATGGTTGCGCGTCGGCATCAGGAAGACCGGGATCGCGCCCGTCATCATGATCGCGTGCAGGATCGACTTATGGCAGTTGCGGTCCACCACCACGATGTCGCCGGGTGCCACGTTGGCATGCCACACCATCTTGTTCGACGTGGACGTGCCGTTGGTCACGAAGAACATGTGGTCGGAGCCGAAGATGCGCGCGGCATTACGCTCGGACGCGGCCACGGGGCCGGTGTGGTCGAGCAATTGGCCGAGCTCTTCCACGGCGTTGCAGACATCGGCGCGCAGCATGTTCTCGCCGAAGAACTGGTGGAACACCTGACCCACCGGGCTCTTGAGGAACGCCACGCCGCCCGAGTGCCCCGGGCAGTGCCACGAATACGAACTGTCCTGCGCGTAGTCGATCAGCGCCTTGAAAAACGGCGGCGGCAGCGAGTCCAGATAGTTGCGCGCTTCACGGATGATGTGCCGGGCCACGAACTCGGGCGTGTCCTCGAACATGTGGATGAAGCCGTGCAGCTCGCGCAGCACGTCGTTCGGCAGGTGACGCGAGGTGCGCGTCTCGCCGTACAGGAAGATCGGAATGTCGGCATTGCGGCGGCGCACTTCGGCCACGAAGGCGCGCAGGTTCTCGACGGCTTCCGGTTCGGGCTTTTCGTTGTCCGGGTTGATGAATTCGTCGTCGTCGATCGAGACGATGAAGGTGGACGCACGGCTGGACTGTTGCGCGAACGAGGTCAGGTCACCATAGCTGGTGAGGCCCGTGACCTCCATGCCCTCTTCTTCAATGGCCTGCGCGAGCGCGCGAATGCCCGACCCGGAGATGTTCTCGGAGCGGAAATCCTCGTCGATGATGATGACGGGAAAGCGGAATTTCATCGGAGTTCCTTGACAGATGAAACAAAAGACACCGCTCCGGACGCGCGGAAACGGAAAACGAAAAACTAGGTCTTGGGCAGCGTGACGCCGTGCTGACCCTGGTACTTGCCACCACGATCCTTGTACGAGGTCTCGCACTCCTCGTCGCTCTCGAAGAACAGCACCTGCGCGCAGCCCTCGCCGGCGTAGATCTTGGCGGGCAGCGGTGTGGTGTTCGAGAACTCCAGCGTCACATAGCCTTCCCATTCGGGCTCGAACGGCGTGACATTGACGATGATCCCGCAGCGCGCATACGTGCTCTTGCCCAGACACACCGTGAGCACCGTGCGCGGGATACGGAAGTACTCCATCGTGCGGGCCAGCGCGAACGAGTTCGGCGGGATGATGCACACATCGCCCTTGAAGTCGACAAACGACTTCTCGTCGAAGTTCTTCGGGTCGACGATGGTGCTGTTGATGTTGGTGAAGATCTTGAATTCGTCGGCGCAGCGGATGTCGTAGCCGTAGCTCGACGTGCCGTAGGAGACGATGCGGCGGCCTTCGGACTCGCGCACCTGACCAGGCTCGAACGGCTCGATCATGCCGTGCTGCTCTGCCATGCGGCGGATCCACTTGTCGGATTTGATGCTCATGGAGCGTCCAGGTACCTTTGGATGAACAAATGGGGGCAGGCTTCGCGGTGCGAAAACTGTCCCCATTTGGTCACGGCAGCAGGGCCGGGCGGCGCTCAAGAACGCGGATTGTACTCCCAAACCCGTGACGGGAAACCCCGCGCGGGCTCATGGCTTGCACTGGCCTTACCGACCGGATTCCACAGCCTGCGGCAGCTCCCCGCGCGGGCCAACCACGCCGGCCATCTCCGCCTCGGCGATGAACCGGTCGCGGCCGGTGTAGAGCAAAAAGTGCCGCCCGGTGCACCGCGCAAACAGCGTCAGATTGACCCGCTGCGCCATCTGGTAGCCCATCTGCGTGACGCCGGAGCGCGACAGCAGGAACGGAATGCCCATCTGCGCGCCCTTGATGACCATCTCTGACGTCAAACGCCCGGTGGTGTAGAAAATCTTGTCGCCGCCATCCATCCCTTCCAGCCACATGCGGCCGGCGATGGCGTCCACGGCATTGTGGCGGCCAACGTCTTCGATGAAGATCAGCAATTCGCCTTGCGCGTCGAACAGCGCGCAGCCGTGCACTGAACCCGCCTGCTTGTAAATCGACTGCTGCAGCCGAATGGTGTCAACCACGCGGTACAGCGTGCTCTGCGTCATGCGCGCCTCGGGGCTCAGGTGGATGGCGTCGATCTCATCCATCAGCGAACCGAACACAGTGCCTTGCCCGCAGCCCGTGGTGACGGTGCGGCGCGCGGTCTTTTCTTCCAGATCGGCAATGCCGGCACGGGTGGTGACAGCGGCGGATTCGGTCTCCCAGTCGACCTGCACGGCGGCGATCTCTTCAACGCTGCCGACGAGGCGCTGGTTGCGCAGGTAGCCGAGCACGAGGGCCTCTGGCGCGCCGCCCAGCGTCATCAGGGTGACGAGCTCGCGCTTGTCGAGGTAGACCGTAAGCGGCCGCTCGCCGGGGATGTAGACGGCGCGCGCGCGGCCCAGCTCGTCGAGCACATCAACCTCATCGAGCAAGGGGACGGAAGCGTTGGTCAGTTCGGGGCGCAGCGGCATTGGGGTCTGTTCAAATAAAAATGCGCACGGCAAGCGTGCGCATTGGTATGCGGCCGGCGCCCGCCAAAGCAGGCGCCGCGTGCGGGCCCAGTCTTAGTTGGCCACGATCACGCCGCAGGCGATGCGCCCGCCGGAATTGCCGGTGGGCTGGGTCACATAGTCATCCTTGCCGGAGTGCACGACCAGCGCATGGCCGACTAGGCTGGTAGACCCTGGCGTAAGCGTCACGCCGGAGAGGACGATGGAGCCGACGGCCTTGCCGTTGGCATCGGATTGCAGCATCGGGATGTCGCCGGCGTGGTGCGGCCCGCTGCGCGGGTCACCATGTTGCTGGCCGGTCGGGTTGAAGTGGCCACCTGCGCTCATGCCGTCGGCCGAGGAGCAATCGCCCTTCTCATGTACGTGGAAACCGAACATGCCGTTGGCCGGCAGGCCGGAAATGTCCACGGCCATGGCAACCCGATTGTCGCCCTGCTGCACCAGCTTCACGCTACCTTGCACAGTGCTGCCGCTCTTGGCCGCCAGCACGGCCGAAGCCGCCATGGCTCCGTCGGCCGCCTTGGCCGTCGACGCGGTATTCGATGCGCAGCCAGCCATTAGGCCGATCACGGCAAGTCCAATCATGAGTTGCTTCATGTGTCACCTCCAGTCAGGGTTCACTTGCGAGCGGACGATTGTACTGCCGGATGATGAACTCGCAACATCGGCGCCGGATCAGCCTTTGGCGGCTGGTGCCGGCGCGGCGGGGGGCGCAGCCGGTGCGGGAGGCACGAACGGCCCCGGATCAGCGCACGGTGCCCCCGATTGCGTATGTGCCCCCTTGCCACTGGCCTGATAGGCCGCTGCCGCCTTGTCCTGCGCTTTGCACAACTGGAACGCGGCCACCTTGTCGCTCCAGGCAGCCTTGGCCTTGTCCACCACCGCCTTGGCCTTCTGTTCTTCGGTGGGCGCCGGCAGCTTGGCGCCGGCCGCCGCGCTCGCCAAACCCAACACGGCGGCAGCAAGCGTCATACCGACGGCGCGCGTCATTGCAGAGAAATGCATGGTGAGGTTCCTTGAATCGATGGCGGTCGGCCGCATCACGGCTTGGCGGGCTGTTCGCTCGGCGCCGGCGGCGCGGGCGGTTGCGAGCGCTGTGCCGGAATCTTGCCAGCCTTGATGTCGTCGTACCAGAGCTCGTGGTGCTCCTTGGCCCAGGCCTCGTCGACGTAACCGTCGCGCATGGCGCGGTAGGCACCCTCCATGCCGATCGTGCCCATGTAGATATGCCCCAGCGAGAGACAAATCATGCCCACCGCCGCGATGGCGTGGATGATCTCGGCCAGTTGCATCGTGCTGCGGTAGTAGTCAACGCCCGGGACGATGCGGTCGAGTACCCAGCCCGAGGCCGACAGGATCAGCCCGAACAGGACGAGGCCGCCCCAGAACCAGAGTTTCTCACCGGCATTGAAGCGGTGCGACGGCGGCTCGTGCCCCCCGCCAAACAAGCCGCCTGCCTTGAGCACCCATTGCAGGTCGATCCCGCGCGGCAGGTTGTCCCGCACCCACATGACAAACGCCACGATGATGCTGACCGTGAACAACGGCCCGATCAGGTTGTGCAGATTCTTCAGCACATAGGTCAGCCAGCCGAACAACTGGTGACCCAGGATCGGCAACAGGAAATGCTTGCCCCACAGCATGACGATGCCCGACACGCCCAGCGTGACGAACGAGATGGCCATAGTCCAGTGCACATAGCGCTCAGTGGGAGTGAAGCGTTCGATCTTGCGGCCCGTGGGCGCTTCCTTCAGGCGAATCTGGCCCTTCCACAGGAAGAAGCCCAGGATGGCCAGCGGCACAAGCACGATCAGCCAACCGCCCCACACCGTGATGACGCCGTTGCGGAATAGTCGCCATTTCTGGCCGGTGCGCTGGATCAGCACGCCGGCCTCCAGCCCGGGAATGCTCGCGTAGTGCGCTTGATCGGAATTCACCTCGCGCCAGACCGGCGCGTTGTTGCCGGGCTGATCGACGCGACGCGCCTTCTGGTCTTGCGCCTCTTTGGCAAGATCACGCTTGGTCAGGTTGAAGACGTTTTCCGAAACGACGTTGGAAAACGGCTGTGCCGGCTGCACCGCCGGATTGACAGGCGCCGCACCGGCGGGCGCGCTGGCTGGCTGCTGCGCACCAGCGATTGCCGCCATGCCGCCGAGCAGCACCGCCATCGCCCAGTGTTTCCAAGAAGTGCCCATGGATGGACCTCCGCTCGCGCGCGTCATGGCGTCTTGTTGTACTCGTTCTGGTACTGGCCGCGCGCGCGGATCTGGTTCTCCCAGCTCGTACGGTCGCCGGGCGTCCAGTTCTTGGCCATGAACGGATCGCCTTCCGCGCCCTTGTAGGCGGGTGCATCGTCCTTGCGGTGCGAAGCGACAGCGGTCTGCGCGCGCTCGCCGCAGGCGGACAGCAGCAGCAAGGTGCCCAGGGCGATCAGCAGGCCGGTCGATCGCACACGTAGGCTCACATGCGGGCTCATGATTGCGCTCCCGATGTGGAAGCCGGCGCGGCGGGCGCAGTTGGAGTGGCCGGCGTTGTCTGGCCACCCTTGCCCTGCGCACCGCCATAAGCCGTGCCCCACCCGAACAACTCTGCGCCCTTCCCCCGCTTCATTACCCGGTTACGCAAAATATCGGCAATCACATCGCCGTCACCGCCCAGCAGCGCCTTGGTCGAGCACATCTCCGCGCACAGCGGCAGCTTGCCTTCGGCCAGGCGGTTGCGGCCGTACTTCTCGAACTCTTCCTCGCTGCCGTTCTTTTCCGGGCCGCCCGCGCAGAACGTGCATTTGTCCATCTTGCCGCGCACGCCGAACGTGCCTTGGCTCGGGAACTGCGGCGCGCCGAACGGACACGCATACGAGCAGTAGCCGCAGCCGATGCAGACGTCCTTGTCGTGCAACACCACGCCGTCTTCGGTGCGGTAGAAACAGTCGACCGGGCAGACTGCCATGCACGGCGCATCGGAGCAGTGCATGCACGCCACGGAGATGGATTTCTCCGCGCCGATCATGCCGTCGTTGATGGTGACCACACGGCGCCGGTTGACGCCCCAGGGCACCTCGTGTTCGTTCTTGCAGGCCGTGGCGCAAGCGTTGCATTCGATGCAGCGCTCGCTGTCACAGATGAATTTCATGCGTGCCATGATCGCTCCCCGTTATGCGAAACGCTCGATCTGGCAGACCGTCGTTTTCGTTTCCTGCATCATCGTCACCGAGTCGTAGCCGTAGGTGGTGGCCGTGTTGACGGCCTCGCCGCGCACGATCGGGTGGGCGCCTTCCGGGTAGTAGCCGAGCAAATCCTTGCCCTGCCACCAGCCCGAGAAGTGGAAAGGGATGAAGGCGTGGTCCGCGCCCACGCGCTCCGTTACCAGCGCGCGCACCTTGATCTGGGCGCCGGTCGGCGTCTTGACCCAGACGAAATCGTTGTGGCGAATGCCCCGGTCAGCCGCGGCCTTCGGGTTGATTTCGACAAAGTTCTCCTGCTGCAACTCAGCCAGCCACGGGTTGGAGCGCGTTTCCTCGCCGCCGCCCTCGTACTCCACCAGGCGGCCGGAGGTGAGGATGATCGGGAATTTCTCGTAGACCTTGTTCTCGATATTGCGCTGCTGCACCGTCTTGTACAGCGTGGGCAAGCGCCAGAAAGCCTTCTTGTCGTCGTGCGTCGGGTACTTGGCGACCATGTCGGGCCGCGTGGAATACAACGGCTCCCGGTGCTGCGGGATGGCGTCAGGGAAGTTCCACACGATGGCGCGCGCCTTGGCGTTGCCGAATGGGTGGCAGCCGTGCTTCATCGCCACACGCTGGATACCGCCGGACAGGTCCGTCTTCCAGTTCTTGCCCTCGGCGGCCTTCTTTTCGGCTTCGGTCAGGTCGTCCCACCAGCCGAGCTTCTTGAGGAACACGTGGTCGAACTCGGGGTAGCCGGTGGTCAAATCCGCGCCCAGTGAGTGCGAGCCGTCTTCGGCCAGCAGGCTCACACCATCGCGCTCCACGCCGAAGTTGGCGCGAAAGTTGCCGCCGCCGTCCATCACGTGCTTGCTGGTGTCATACAGATTGGGCGAGCCCGGATGCTTGAGTTCCGGCGTGCCATAGCACGGCCACGGCAGGCCAAAGTAATCGCCGGTGAGGTCATAGCCGGTTTCCGGATCCTTGCCGCCCCTGCAGCGCAGCGTGCGCACGTCGAACAGGTGCATGTTGCGCATGTGGGCCTTCAGGCGCTCCGGCGATTGACCGGTGTAGCCGATGGTCCAGTTGCCGCGGTTGATCTCGCGCAGGATCGACTCGATCTCGGGCTCGCGCCAGGTCATGCCTGCGCGCTTGTATTCGGTAATTTTGCAGTTCTTCGACAGTTCCTTACCGAAGCCGAGGCGGTCCGCAAAGGCCTGCATGATGACGTGGTCCGGCTGCGATTCGAACAGCGGCTCGATCACCTTCTCGCGCCATTGCAGCGAGCGGTTCGACGCCGTGCACGAGCCCGACGTTTCGAACTGCGTGGCAGCGGGCAGCAGGTAGACGCTACGGTTCGGATTCGGTGGCGTGCCGTCCGCGGCGGGCATGTTGGCCATCGCGGCCGTGGCCGACGGATATGGGTCGACCACCACCAGCAGGTCGAGCTTGTCGAGCGCGCGCTTCATCTCCAGCCCGCGCGTCTGCGAGTTGGGCGCGTGGCCCCAGTAGAAGACCGCGCGGACGTTGTTGTCCTGGTCGATCAGCTCGTTCTTCTCAAGCACCGCGTCGATCCAGCGCGACACCGTCGTGCCGGATTTTTCCATCATCGCCTGCGAGGCGAAGCGGCCCTTGATCCAGTCGTAATCGACGCCCCACACCGATGCAAAGTGCTTCCACGCGCCAGCGGCCAAGCCGTAATAGCCCGGCAGCGAATCCGGGTTCGGGCCGACGTCAGTCGCGCCCTGCACGTTGTCGTGGCCGCGGAAGATGTTGGCGCCGCCACCCGACTTGCCGATGTTGCCCAGCGCCAGTTGCACGATGCACGATGCACGCACGATAGCGTTGCCAATGGTGTGCTGCGTCTGGCCCATGCACCACACCAGCGTGCTTGGACGGTTCATCGCCATCATCTCGGCAACTTTATGCACCTGCGCCTCGGGCACGCCACAGACCTCTTCGACCTTGTCCGGTGTCCACTTGGCGAGCACTTCCTCGCGCACCTTGTCCATGCCGTAGACGCGATCGTGCAGGTATTGCTTGTCTTCCCAGCCATTCTTGAAGATGTGGTACAGCACGCCGAACAGGAATGCGATATCAGTGCCCGAGCGGATGCGCACGTACTCATCGGACTTGGCCGCCGTTCGCGTGTAGCGCGGGTCCACCACGATGACCTTGCAGCCGGTTTCCTTGGCATGCAGCAGATGCAGCATCGACACCGGGTGCGCTTCTGCCGCATTCGAGCCGATATACAGCGCGCACTTGGCGTTCTGCATGTCGTTGTACGAGTTGGTCATCGCACCGTAGCCCCAGGTGTTTGCCACACCCGCCACCGTGGTGCTGTGGCAGATGCGCGCCTGGTGATCGCAGTTGTTGGTGCCGAAGAACGACACCCACTTGCGCAGCAGATACGACTGCTCGTTGCTGTGCTTGGACGAGCCGACGAAGAAGAACGAATCCGGCCCCGTCTCCTGGCGGATCGTCTTCATCTTCTCGACGATCTCGTTGAGCGCCTGCTCCCAGCTGATGCGTTGGTAGCGGCCGTCGACAAGTTTCATCGGCGTCTTGAGGCGGTACTCGCCGTGGCCGTGCTCGCGCAGCGCGGCGCCCTTGGCGCAGTGCGCGCCCATGTTGATCGGCGAATCGAACACCGGCTCCTGGCGCACCCACACGCCGTTCTGCACGACGGCATCCACCGAGCAGCCGACCGAGCAGTGCGAGCACACCGTGCGGCGCACGACGATATCGCCCTTGCCTTCCGCTGCCCGGGCCTCGCCCACCACCGATCTCTTCACCAGCGAGAGCTGCGTGGCCGCCAGCCCCGCGCCCACGCCAATGCCGGAGCGCTTGAGGAAGGTACGGCGGTCCATGGTCGGCAGCGCGCCGGCCAGGCTGCGCGCCAAGCTGCCGGTAAGCGATGCGGCGCCCTGGCGGCGTGCCTGGGCGGTCTTGGTGTCCTGTACCGCCGGTTTGCGGGTCAGAAGCATGGGGGTCACCTGAAGATGTGAAGGACGTGGATTGGTCGATGCGGCAAGCGCGGCGAATGCCGGCGAAGCTGCATCAGATCCACGTCGTCTTGTAGTACTTGCGGATGTGCTCGGTCAGGCGGTAGCCCGAGGCGTCGTCAGCGGCGGGCTCGGCTTGCGGCGCGGCAGAGGCGATCGGCGCCTGTGCGAGATGTCCGGCCGTGGCGGCGGTACCGGCAGCGGCAGCGGCCACGGCGGCACCCATCAGAAAGCGGCGGCGCGTAGGCGCTGACTCAGGGACATCCGCTTGAGAGCGGGTGTGAGGGGCGGTGTTCGGACCTGGCATGTCGATGCTCCCCGGCTTTGGCGAACCGATGACCGAATGTAATAGGAAATTTTGGACACATTTTAGAAGTAATGGCACAGGAAAACCATGCCTGATATCCCTCACTCCAGCAGTTTTCTGACGATTTACCGATGAATTTTTTCAATCGGCATAAGCTGAACCACTCCGCCGTGATGCTGGCGGGGCCTCACTCTTGACCAAATGCTGACTTTTTAGGCAAATACTTGACGCAGCGTCAGGCCAATTCGAGCGCGAGCCGCTCCACTTCAAAAAACGCTTTTGCCAAACCGGCCACATCGGCATAAAACGCGGCGCGCGGATGCTGCAATACAGCATCGCAAGCGGTGTCGACCCACGATGCCAGATGACGCTGGAAGAAGGCGCGTTGCTCTTCCACGTGTCCAATGGCTGCGTCGTCCCCGGCAATCAGGTAGCGCATGACCTCGCACAGCGTGGCGAGGTGGTCTTCGGTTTCGGTGACGCCCTCGGCGCGCTCCAGGCCGTAGCGGTGCAAGTCATCGCGCAGCACCACCAGCGGCTTCTCGTTGAGGAAACCCGCCTGGTAGTACGAGCCATACAGGAACACCTCGGGCTTGCCGACGCCAATGAAAAGCTCGGTGTATTCGTCGTCGGCCTGGGAGGCGGTCGTCTGCCCGGCGCGCGCCACCAGGCGGCGCCAGGCCTGCGTGAGCGCGCTGCTGGCGGCGGCTTCGACGTCGTCCGGACGAGCCCCCTCCTCGTCTGCCGGAGCCGGCGGCGCTGCGGCAATGCGCTGCAGCAAATCGGGCTCGGGCGCACGGAAGAACAGCGTGGCCAGCAGGCCGTACAGATCGGCGCGGGCGAGATCCTCGGCGCTGTCGGCAGGCGTTGCGGCGAGCTGGAATTGCAGGGGCTGGGCGTCGGTCATGGGGTTCGTTCGGTTAGCGGCGGATCAGTGAGCAGCGCCGGGTTGTTCGCCGCGCTCCATCATGTCGATCACGCGACAGTCGGGGCACATCTTGAGGCGTTCCGCCGCCGCGCCGGAGAAGGCTGGGTGCGCGCCCAGCTTGGCGAGCATCGTGGTGATCATCTGCGCGGTGCCGAACGGCTTGCCGCAGCGGATGCAGTGGAACGGCTGCGCCTCGTTGAGCGTGACCGGCTGGCGCGCGGCGGTGCCCAGGTTCAGGCGCGGCACCAGGGCGATGGCGTCTTCGGGGCAAGTGGTCTCGCACAGGCCGCATTGGACGCAGTTGCGCTCGATCATGGCCAACACAGGCCGCTCGGCCGTATCGCGCAGCGCTTGCGAAGGACACGCGCCAACGCAGGCCATGCACAGCGTGCAGCGCTCACGGTCCACTGCAATGGCCCCAAATGGCGCACCGGCGGGCAGCGGAATGATGGCCTCGGTAGCCTTGGCGTGGCGCGCAAGATGATCCAGCGCGAAATCGAGCGTCTCGCGCTTTGCGGCGGCCACGGCGAAAGTGGCGGCCGGCATTTCACGGCGGAAACCACGCAGCGGGCCGGACACCTCCGCGGCATTCAGGCGCAGGTCGAGCGCAGTCACATCGGCCTCATCGATCAGCACAACGCCCGGCGCATCCAGCGGATCGCCCAGCCCCTGCAGCACGGCCTGTGCCACGGCAACCTGCTCGGCGAGCATCTCGCGGTATTGCGGCGCATCGTCCTCGGTGAGCAGGATGGCGATGCGTGCGGCGCCAAGGGCCAAGGCGGTCAACCACAGATCCAGCCCGGTCGATGCCGCATGAAACACTTCCACGGGCAGCACATTCACGGGCACGCCCTGCGCCTTGCCCGTGCGCGCGGCACGACCGAGCTGCTCGATCCGCTTTCGGCCGCGCTCACCGTTGTGCAGCAAAACAACGGCATCGCGCCCGCCGGCCGACGCGTACGTGTTCAACAGCGTCTTGAGCTTGCGCCCCTGATATGGCGCGCTCGGATAGGCATAGGTGATGGCACCCGTCGGGCACGCCGTCGTACATGCGCCGCAGCCCACGCAGAGATTGGGCGTGACGTGCACGCTGCCGCGCCCGTCCTTCCATTGCGACGAGATCGCCGATGCCGAGCACACCGTCACGCACGCATCGCAGCCCACTTGGCCATTGCGTCCGTGTGCGCAGATCGATTCCTTGTACTGGAAGAACTTGGGCTTCTCGAATTCGCCCACCAATTGCAACAGCGCCAGCGACGCCGTCAACTGCCGTCCGGCATCGGTGCCGGCGTGGAAGTAGCCTTGCGGCGGCTGGTGCTGCACAAAGGCCGGCGCATCGTTCAGGTCAAAGATCAGGTCGAACTGGCCCGAGAGCGCTTGCGGCGCGTCTAGGCGGCCGAAGTCGATCGCCATGGCCTCGCCACAGGCCTTCACGCAGTCGCGATGGTCACGGCAGAGATCGAGGTCGATTTGGTAGAGGCTGTCAATCGCCTTTTCCGGGCACACGTCAATGCAGGCATTGCAATGTGTGCAGCGGTCCAGGTCGATCGGATTGCGGTTGCGCCACTGCACCTCGAACGCGCCAAGCCACCCGCTGACCTGCGTCAGTTCGCCGGCGTGGACGGGCCAGCGGCGCTCCATCGGCGGCGAGAGCGGGTCGGCAGCGCGGTCGCGGCCGGTGGCGAGCACCGTCACGCTCAGTTGATCGGCCAGGCGCTCAGCCCACGGCATCACGCGCTCAGCCGGGCCGACGATCAGCAGGTTGCCGGCGCAACGGTACGCAACCACCGGCACCGGGTCAGGTGCGGGCAGCCCGGCCACAGCCAGCAGCGCAGCCGTCTTGGCGTGAAAGCCGCGGGCATGGCGCCGCGTGCCGGCCGACCACCCCCCGGTCTCGCGGATGTTGACGAAATGGATCGGCGCCGTCACGCCATCGCGCTGCGCGACCACTTCAGCAAACAACGCCTTCTCCTGCGTGCAAGCGACGATCACGTCCTCGGTGCCATCCAGCGCCTGCGTGAAGGCGCCGATCTCGCGCCGGCACAGCAGGTGGTGCACCTGACTGGGCGCATCGATGGGCGCACCGGACGCGCGCAAGGCGTCGCCTATCGTATCGACGGCATCAGCGTCGAGCGGCATGGTGTGATTGCAACTGCAGACCAGCGTGGGCATGGAATTGTGCGTATGCGCCCGCATCTGTCGCGCGGGCTGTGGGGACATGGCCGCCCGGTCGCTGCCGCGCGGTCCTCTTTTTTTATTCTACGGACGGCGGCTTAGGGTCGCCATGCGAGGTTGCCTCGGCAGGTGCGTCGGGTGATGGCTGCTCGGCCGATTCGGCAGGTGTTTCGCCCGTCAACATCGGTGGCTCATCGGATGCCGGTTCGACTCCCGTCCGCTCCGCCGTTTCCTCGTCCAACGGCTCAAACAACCGTAATTCGGCCGCCTGACGCAACTCGCGCAGCATCGCAGGCGGAATCGGATCGGGCTGTGAATAATCGTCGATATACGTGTCGAGCCCATCCATCACGTTGAAGTGCGGATCGGCAAAGAGCTTCTTGAGCGCGGCCCGCTTGACCACCTCGTCCACGCCACGCGCGATGAAGGGGGTGAAGTCGTCGGCGGGGGTCAGCTTGGCGGCATCGTCCAACGTGAGCGGCGGCGCGTCGGGCGCCGGCTCCACAGCCTCTGGCTCGGGTGCGGCGATGATGGGCGCAGGCGCCACCTCAGCAGGCAGTGCCGCCTCCAATTCGGGCTCGCCGCGCCGCTCGGCCGCCTTGCGGCGCGACCAGCGCGACAGGAAGGATTCATCGCTCACGGCAGCCTCGATTCAGTACTTCGCGCGGTCTTCCGGCGACAGGAACGACTCGGGCCGGCGCCGCTTCTTTGGCTCAGGTCGATAGTTCTCGGCCACGTACGCCCGCAGCCACTCCAGCGCGGCGGCGTCCAGCGGCACGTTCTCGACGGTCTCACCGCCATCAAGCCAGCGGCCGGCCTCGTTATAGCTGAGCGACACGGTATGCGGGATCGCCCGGTCCTCATCGGCGGTACCGGCCTCGCCCAGTCGCCACAACACGAACCAGCACGGCGCGGCGGAGGTCACGTTCAGGTAGTAGCCCTCGGCCTCGTCATGGAACAGCGTGACGGTAAAGCCCGGGGTGAGCCAGCGCTCCGCATCGTCGGAGCGATCGAGGCAGCGTGGCTCAGTGCCGTATTCGCCCAGGTCCGGCACCACCGCCTCCAGCCGCCACTGGAATGGCTGCCAGCGGTTGGCTGTCGGGCGACGGCACAGCACCACCGCCACGCGCACCGAAGGTCTTTCGGTGGGGCGCTCGTCCTGCAACGGTTCGACGATGTCCATGGTGCTGCGCTCGACTTACGTGTTCTGCACGACGATCGACGGGAACTTGCTCGTCATGTCCTTCGCCTTCTCGGCCACGGCAATGGCGACGCGGCGAGCGATCGACTTGTAGACGCCCGCAATCGCGCCATCCGGATCCGCCACCACGGTCGGGCGGCCCGAATCGGCCTGCTCGCGGATGGAGAGGTTCAGCGGCAGGCTGCCCAGGAACGGCACGCCGTACTGCGCGCACATCTTCTCGCCACCGCCCGCGCCGAAGATGTGCTCGGTGTGGCCGCAGTTGGGGCAGCAGTACACCGCCATGTTCTCGACCACGCCGATGATGGGAATGCCCACCTTTTCGAACATCTTTAGGCCCTTCTTGGCGTCCAGCAGCGCGATGTCCTGCGGCGTGGTGACGATCACCGCGCCCGTCACCGGAACCTTCTGCGACAGCGTGAGCTGGATATCGCCCGTGCCCGGCGGCATGTCGACGATGAGGTAATCCAGATCGCGCCAGTTGGTCTGCTTGAGCAGTTGCTCCAGCGCCGACGTGACCATCGGGCCGCGCCAGACCATCGGGTTGTCCGCCTCGATCAGGAAGCCGATCGAGTTGGCCTGGATGCCGTGGCCTTCCATCGGCTCCATCGTCTTGCCGTCGGCCGACTCCGGCTGGCCCTGGATGCCCAGCATCATCGGCTGGCTCGGGCCGTAGATGTCGGCATCAAGAATGCCAACCTTGGCGCCCTCGGCGGACAGCGCCAGCGCCAGGTTCACGGCGGTGGTCGACTTGCCCACACCGCCCTTGCCCGAAGCCACGGCAATAATGTTCTTCACATTGGGGAGCAGGTGCACGCCGCGCTGCACGGCGTGCGCAACGATCTTCATCGACACCTGCACGCTCACATTTTCGACACCTTGCACCTGGCGCAAAGCGCCGATCACCAGCTTGCGGATCGTCTCGAACTGGCTCTTGGCCGGGTAGCCGAGTTCCACGTCGAGCGACACCTCGCCGCCATCGACCCGGACGTTGCGCACCGACTTGGACGACACAAGGTCGCGCTCGGTATTGGGGTCCACCACGCCGCGCAGGGCTTCGGTGATCTGTTCGATGGTTACGCTCAACTTGGGCTCCAGAAATCTATGCATCTAATGCGAATGGGGGACGGTCCAACAGTGGCGCTGCGTGAACTTTGCAATCCATTCGCCACTCTATGTACTGTTTTGCTATTGTATTTTGCCGGCGCGACATTCGCCCGATTCCCCCCAAATATCCCTCGGCCGCGCCGGTCATCGGTAAGCCAAACAAGAACCGACCCCGTTATTTCGTAGGAGAAATCATGAAAGCCAAGCTTATTTCCGTATCGCTCGTCGCCCTGCTGGCGGCCGGCTGCGCCACCGAGCAGCAGAACCAGACTGCCGTGGGCACGGGCGTTGGCGCGGCCGTGGGCGCCGGCATCGGTGCGCTGGTCGGCAATGGCAAGGGCGCAGCCATCGGCGGCGCACTGGGCGCGGCAACCGGCGCGGCCGTCGGCTACAACTGGGGCGCCATCAAGTCCAAGCTGGCCGGCGACACCGCTGGCACGGGCACGCAAATTTCGGAGCAGCCCGACGGCTCGCTCAAGCTGAATATCCCGAGCCAGGTTTCGTTCGATACCGACAGCGCGGTGATCAAGCCGTCGTTCCGCGGCCCGCTGGATAGCGTGGCACAGACGCTCACGCAACATCCGGAACTCGCCGCCAACGTGGTCGGCCACACCGACAGCACCGGCAATCCGAACTACAACATGACCCTGTCGCAGAAGCGCGCCCAGAGCGTGGCGAGCTACCTGACCGACCGTGGCGTCGCCCGCAACCGCCTCTCCGCCGAGGGCCGTGGGCAGACGCAGCCGGTTGCCGACAATGCCACCGAGGCAGGCCGCGCACAAAATCGCCGCGTCGAAATTTATTTGAAACCAATTCAAGGGTGACCAGTCATAGAAAACGGGTACCGCTTGCCGTACGTTGCTGGCTCGCGATGTGTGGCTGACCTCCCGGGCGGTACCTGATTTCTCCTCCTTTTCCGTTGTGGAAAGCTGCGCCGGCTCTGACCGGCGCTTTTTTTGGGGCCACACCATGCGCGGCATCGTGGCGCATGGGCCAAGCCCGCGATTACACCCGCGATTCCCCAGATCCCTCCTTGGCCGGCCCGCCACCGCCGGGCGCGCTAAAATATGCGTTTCTCCGCGCGCCGCGCCCTGCCCGCGGCCCGCCCGCACTTTTCTGGCCTGCCCATGTCCGAACGTCGCATCCTCGTCACTTCCGCCCTGCCCTATGCCAATGGGCCGATCCACATCGGCCACCTGGTCGAGTACATCCAGACCGATATCTGGGTGCGCTTTCAGCGCATGCGCGGGCATGAGACCTACTACGTGGGCGCCGACGACACGCACGGCACGCCCGTCATGCTGCGCGCCGAGAAGGAAGGCCTGACCCCGCGCCAGCTCATCGAACGCGTTTGGACAGAGCACAAGCGCGATTTCGACAACTTCCTCGTCTCGTTCGACAACTACTACAGCACCGACTCCGACGAAAACAAGGAGCTGTGCCAGAGCATCTACCTCAAGCTCAAGGAAGCCGGCCTGATCGACGTGCGCGAAGTCGAGCAGTTCTATGACCCAGTCAAGGAAATGTTCCTGCCGGACCGCTTCATCAAGGGCGAGTGCCCGAAGTGCGGCGCGAAAGACCAATACGGCGATTCGTGCGAAGTCTGCGGCGCCACCTACCAGCCGACCGATCTGAAGAACCCGTATTCCGTGGTGTCGGGCGCGACGCCTGTGCGCAAGTCGTCGGAGCATTACTTCTTCAAGCTGTCCGACCCGCGCTGCGAGACCTTCCTGCGCGAGTGGGTGGCCGACCTGGCCCAGCCCGAAGCCACCAACAAGATGCGCGAATGGCTCGGCGACGAAGGCGAGGCCAAACTGTCGGACTGGGACATCTCGCGTGACGCACCGTACTTCGGCTTCGAGATCCCGGGCGCACCGGGCAAGTACTTCTATGTGTGGCTGGATGCACCGGTCGGCTACTACGCCAGCTTCAAGAACCTGGCTGCCCGCCTCGGCCTCGACTTCGAATCGTGGATCGCCGAGCACTCGACGACCGAGCAGTACCACTTCATCGGCAAGGACATCCTGTATTTCCACACGCTGTTCTGGCCGGCCATGCTCAAGTTCGCGGGCCACCGCACGCCAACCAACGTGTTTGCCCACGGCTTCCTGACCGTGGACGGCGCCAAGATGAGCAAGTCGCGCGGCACCTTCATCACCGCGCAGAGCTACATCGACACCGGCCTGAACCCCGAGTGGCTGCGCTACTACTTCGCCGCCAAGCTCAACGCGACGATGGAAGACCTCGACCTGAACCTGGACGACTTCATCGCCCGCGTGAACAGCGATCTGGTCGGCAAGTTCGTGAACATTGCCAGCCGCTCGGCGGGCTTCCTGGTCAAGCGTTTCGACGGCCGAGTCAATGATGCGGCGCTGGGTCATCCGCTGATGGTGCAACTGCGCGAAGCCGCCCCGCAAGTTGCCGATCTGTATGAGAAGCGCGAATACAGCAAGGCCCTGCGCGCCGTGATGGAACTGGCCGACGCCGTCAACGCCTTCGTCGACACGGAAAAACCGTGGGACCTGGCCAAGGACGAGGCGAACCGCGACAAGCTGCACGCCGCGTGCTCGGTAGCGCTGGAGGCGTTCCGCCTGCTGGCCGTGTATCTGAAGCCGATTCTGCCGGCCACGGTCGAGCGTATCGAAGCATTCCTCAACGTCGAGCCGCTAAACTGGCGTGCCATCGACTCGCAACTGTCGTCGGCCAAGCCGATCCAGCCGTACTCGCATCTGATGACGCGCGTGGACAAGAAGCAGGTCGATGCGCTGGTGGAGGCCAACCGTCAATCGCTGCAGGCCGCTACGGACGCACCAGTTGCCGCCGCCAACGGCGCCGCCCCGATCGAGCCGATGGCCGAGACCATCACCATCGACGACTTCGCCAAGATCGACCTGCGTGTCGCCAAGATCGTTGCCTGCCAGCGCGTGGAGGGCTCGAACAAGCTGCTGCAGCTCACGCTGGACGTGGGCGAGGGCAAGACGCGGAATGTGTTCTCGGGGATTCAGTCGGCGTATGCGCCGGAAGACTTGGTCGGCAAGCTGACCGTGATGGTTGCCAACCTCGCACCGCGCAAGATGAAGTTTGGGATATCGGAGGGGATGGTGCTGGCGGCTTCGGCTGCCGATGAGAAGGCTCAACCGGGCCTCTACATTCTTGAGCCGCATTCCGGTGCGGTGCCGGGGATGCGGGTTCGCTGATGTTTTTTCTGGGATAGGCCTTGGTGGTTCATCCCGGTTTCGCCCCCGGCAGGGGCGAAACAAGGGATGCACCGCAAGAACAAACCCAGGTCAGAAGCCCAGCCTAAGCCCCATTCAACCGATTATCACTACGAGAAGTCGTAGTCACCCGCCCATCCGGTCCAAAGTGGACATTGAAGAACGCCCGCTCAGTCGGGCTCTCCATCCACCTGTATCCCCAAACCTCTTCCTGCTTCAGTCGAAACGCCTCAACCTTGGTCGGCTTGCCCAGCATGCGCCGGACGTCATCCTTGGTTTGCCCGACGCGCACGCGCCCAAAGTTTTCGGCGGTGAGCGCCTGCTCGATCTTGCCGACGCGGCCATCGGGCGAGATCGTCACCATCCAGGTGGAAGTTCCTTCCGGCCCGCGCGGATACTCAAGCTGCCGCGTGCCATCCTCGTTCTCCCAGATCATCTCCGGCTGCCCTGCGGTGGCCTTCACGTCGGCCTCGGTCGACTGCCCGGCCACGATGTCCTTGAACAGCAGGTTGTCCGGCTTGGCCGATTGCCAGGCCCGCTTGGCAGCATCGCCCGCGCGGTCGACAGCTTGGTCAACTTTTTGCTGATCGCAGCCGAACAGCCCGAGCAATGACGCCAGAATGCCCATGGTGACCCCCACTTGTGCCAGTTGACGTTGCGGCATGGAACCCTCTCGTTGGAACGCGCAAATGCCGCCATTCTGGCAGCGTGCATGCATTCAATTAAAAGCGTTTGTTAAATAGCACCGACGCGCCGTTGATCGTCCCGCCACGCGCCACCACCGACCAGCGTCGCGAGAACTGCCACGTCAGCTTGACGATGGAATCGGCGGTGGAAAGGCTCTGCTCGTAGCCCACCGTGATGCGCTCGGAGATCGCCTTGCCCAGGCTCACCACCTGCGGGTCGGTCAGGCCTGAGGTGGAGGGGCCAATCGAGAACTCATCGAACCCGAAGCGCCGCGCCACGTTCTTGCCGGCCACGTTGCCCAATAGCCCCAGCGCCGCGCCAGACATGGCCTGCTGCTGGCCGAGACCCGCGTTGGAGGCGCTGTAGCCGAACATCAGCCACGAGAGCTTGTCTTCATCTGGCACGTTGGGCTCGGAGACGAGCTTCACGCGCGGCTGCCGCACCGTACCAGTCACCTGCACGCCGGCCTCGACTTCCTGATTGCGACGCATGGCGATGATGTTGAACGACGGGTTGTTGATCGGCCCAATAAAGTTCAGCACGCCCTGTTCAATGGCCAGCTTTCGGCCGAAGGCTTCGTAGGTGCTGCCCTCGCGCACGTAGATCGTGCCGGTGCCGCGCAGGGGCACCAGCGGTTCGCTATGCACATGCATCTGGCCGCCGAGCGAGAGGTCGGCTCCCGCGCCCTTGAAGCGGAAGTTATCGCCAAAATCAACGTCGACTTCGACCACTGGGCTGAAGCGGCCGGCGGGCTTTTCTTCGCGCTTGATGCCTCGCTCGGCCTGGTTGCGGGCGGCATCGGCGCGACGAACGATGACCACGTCGTCGCCGAGCATCGGCGCGCCATCCTTGGGCAGGTTGAACAGGCCTCGGTCCACCTTGAACTTGCCGGTGACGGCCACGCGGTCGTTGTCGTTGGCGATACGTGCCTCGCCTGACAACACCAGCGCACGGTCCGGGTCAGAAAAGAGCTGCAATTTGTCGGCAACGATGGCGCCGGCCAGGTTCGGGTTGGCTTCGCCAAGCTGAACGCGGCCCTGCGCACGCACGGTGCCGTCGCCACCGTGGAACAGCACGTCCTGCAGGTCGACCACGTTCTGGTCCAGCGCCACGCGCACGACACCACCTGTCAGGCGAATGCCCTGGTCATACAGGGCCACGTCGAGGTCCTGCCCGGTCATAAAGCCGCTGACCTTGGGCGCGCCCACCGTGCCGGCAAACGTCAGGCTGGCCGCCAATTGGCCGTCGGTCGCGACGTCCGGCCCCAGCAGGTCACCGATGCCTTTGAGGTGCGGCAGACTCACCGTCAGCCCGCCGGACAGCGGCGACGACGGCGCCATCAGCGCCAGCGACCCCGGCGCGGCATCGCGCGCCAGCCCCACCCCGGCATCGAGATAGAGATTGCCGACGCGCGTCGACTGCACGTTGCCGCGCAGTGCCAGGCGCATGCCCTCGCCGCGCGCTTCCACCGTCGCCTCGGTCAGGCCCAGCGGGGTAAAACCGCGACCGGCGTTGATCGACAGATCGCCGCTGCGGCGGGCAATGCGTGCCGTGCCGCTGGCCGTGCTGCCAAGATCCAAATCCCACTGGCCATCGATCACGAGATCGGTGCGCACCGGCGATGCCTGGCCCGTCCACGTGCGCACGAGTTCCAGCACGCGTGCAATCTGCAAGCCGTCAAAGCGGCCGGCGCTGCGCAGGTGACCTTGATTGGACTCCACGCGGTCGATATGGATGGGCGTCTGGTCCAGCGTCAGATCCGCACGTCCAACCATCAGGCGACCCGGCGCCACCGACACGCGCACCGGCGCCGTCAGTTGCAGGTTGGGCGCGCCCTGTGCCGACAAAGTGGAGAGCGTGCCATCCCACGCATCACCGTCCTTGCCGGGTGTGAGCGCACCTTCGCCCGCCAGCGCGAACTTGAACGGCTGGTTGCGCACGTTGCCATCCGCATCGGCGTGAAAGCGGTGGGCGCGGCGCGTGCCGTCCAGCGTGGCATGCACCTCGCGCAATGACACGCTCGGCGCCGTCACGCGCTGCGCCGTCAGCGCAAGCTGGAGTTGGCCGTCGAGCCCGTCATGCATCTGCGCGCGACCGTTCGCCAGTTCGATCTTGTTGCCTTGATAGGCGAGCTGCTGGGCGCGGAACGTGGCGTCCACCTGTGGGCTCTTGAGGGTGCCCGACACATCGCCCGACAAGGTGAGCGCTCCACTCACGCCAAGCTGCAGGCGCGCGAGCTGGGGCGCGTCGACTTCCACATGCAGGCGGTCGCCCGCAGCGCCAAAGCTGCCACGCAGGTTCGCCTTGTTGCCGGCCACATCCAGCCTGGCGTCGCTCGGCAGCAAGCGCTCACCGCGCAGATGGACGTTGCCGTCGCCGGTCATCGGCAGGCCGGCGTAGTCGCTGTCGCGCACGGCAAATTTGATCGCTGCGTCGATCGGCTCGCCCAGCGTGCCGCGCGCATCGAACTCGGCATTGATGCGCCCCTTGGCCACCTTGGCCAGCCGCGATGGGTCGAATTCGGCCAGGTTGCCCTTGAAGGCGAACGACTGCGCATCGTCGTGCTTGAGCGTGCCCGCCAGCGTCAGCCGCGAACGGCCGAGCGACACCTGAGCGCTCTCCACCGCTACCTGCGCGGCGTCGAGCACTGCCTTGGCTTGTGCCCGCATGTCGCCGCCCGCCAGATCGAGCGCCACGCGCTGCGTGCCGCTCGCAAAGTCCACGGTGATGGGGCCGGCGAGATTGGTCTTCTCCAGCGATGCGTGCAGTGCCTGCAAATCGAGTTGCCGCACATCGACGCGCAGCGTACCGCGCCCCTTCTTCACATCGGCGGCGCCGGTCAGTTGCGCGCCGCCCAGCAGACGTACGTCGAGGCCGGTGAGCTGCTGATCGTCTTCGTTCAGCCGCACCTGCGCGCGCAACGACTGCAGCGGCAGCTTCTGCTTGTCGAGCGTGCCGGCCTGCGCATTGTCGATCTGCACGGGGCCGGCCACGGTCAATGTCTTGGCTTTCTCGTCTGGGCGCAGATCGGCGTGAATGGTGAGCGACGCTTCCGGCGCGCCCGGCGCAAACACGCGCGGGTTGACGTGATCGGCCGACACCACCGCCCGCGACAGCGGTAGCGCGCCAAACGGCGTGGCATCAATCTGCGCCTGCGCGGTCAGCTTGGCGCCGGTACCGGTCGCATCGATATGCAGCGCTTCCAGCGAGCCCGACAGTTGCGCCGACACCGACGCGTCCTGCTTCTGGCCGTTCGCCTCGAACTGCGTGGCGAGCGTCGCGGCGCCCGTCAGCGGATAGGGTCGCGCGCCCGTCATGCGCAGCGTGGCGGCCAGCTTGCCGGCCGGCGTTTCCATGCCGTCGAGCAGCACGTTGTGGTGCGTGCCGTCGGTGTGCAGGCTGCCGACAATCGACTTCAGTTCGGTCGTCGACGTTCCTTCGCGAATGGCGAGGCGGTCGACGGCCAGGCGGTCCACATCGAGCGCCAGCGGCAACACCAGCGAAGCAGGCGGCCCACTCGGGGGTGTCGGCGGCGTGGGATGGAGGATCACCTCGACATTGCCGGCAGTCAGGTAGGCGAAGCGTGCATGCCACGGGCCGCGCGTCACGCTCCAGCGGCCTTCTGCGTGGTCGATGCGCACTTCGGTGCTGCCCGCGCGCACGTGCAGGTCGCGTAGCGACACGCCCTCGCGCAACGTGCCGCCGACCAGCTTGCCCGACACATAGGCGTGGCCGAAGCGCGTGGCGAGCGACCACAACTGCGCCGTGCCCGTCTGCGAATGAACGGCCCAGACGAGCCAGCCCGCGAGCGCGAGCATGATCACCAGCACGAGAGCAATCAGGCCCCCCAGCCAGCGCAGCAGGCGCCGGCCCCAGCCACGTTTCGGACGTGGCGTTTCAGGTTGAGCGGATTTGGGAGTCTGCGTGTCGGTCATACCTATTCTCAGAACGCGATCCCGAGCGACACGCTCGGCCGGAACTGGCGCTGCTGAATGCCGTACGCCAAGTCGACCTGAATCGGCCCGACCGGGCTCTTCCAGCGCACGCCCACGCCCACACCGTTGAACCAGCGACGCTCCGACCAGTTGTCGGTGGCCGTGCCCGTATCCCAGAACACGGCGGCGCCCCATTGTGGCAAGAACCAGCGCTGGTACTCCAGCCCGCCGGTGACAAGAAACTTGGTCGGCAGCGTGCTGCCGTCGACCTGGTTGCCGATGCTCTGGAAGTCATAGCCGCGGATCGACTGCGTGCCGCCTGTGCGGAAGCGCAGCGTGGCCGGCACGCCATCGCCGGTGCCGGAGGTAATGACGCCGCCCAGCTCGGCCCGCGCGACAAAGATGTCGCGCTGCCCCACCGGCACGTATTGGCGGATGCGGCTGTACGAACGCACGAACGACTGGTCGGTCAGCAGGCCCTTGACCGCCGCGCCAATCTGCGTGGTGATGATGTTGCCCCGGCGCGGGAACAACGGGTCGTCCACATTGCGGCGCGTCCAGGCAAAGCCGGGCACCAGCGCCTTGCTCAACTGGCGCGCGGCGCCCTCAGGACGCAGATCATCGTAGTAGTAGTCGATCGTGAACGAGGTCTCGTAGATGCCGCGCACGCGCGTCTGCTTGAAGCCGGATCGGTAGCTGCGCGTGTCGGTGCCCGACGTGTCGGTGCGATCCATGCTGCTGTAAATGCTGTTGACGTACTGCTTCTCGTCGGGCGGCAGGGTCACGCTGCCGAACAGGTATTGCCGGCGCTGCTCGATGCGCGCCTGGGTGTCGAGCACCCACGCCTTGTTGAACAGGTTCAGGTATTGGTAACGCCCTTCCACCGATGCGCCGGTGTCGGTGCCGTAGCCGACACCGCTGGTGATGCGGTTGGGCGGGTACTCGCGCACACGCACGCGCACGGGCGCATCCACCGGGTTCTTAGGGTCTTCGCCCAGGTCGACGATGGCGTTGGCGAAATACGGCTGGCCCTGGATGGCGGCCTGCAGCGACTGCAGGCGATCGGCGGAGTAGTCCTCGCCCACGCGCAGCGGGTTGACGTTGTCGATGATGCTGCGCGGGTAGCGCGACAGCCCCTGCACATCCAGCGGCCCCAGCGTGTAGGCCGGACCGCTGTCATAGGTGACGGACAGGTCGGCCTTGCTCTCGTCCGGGTCGACGCGCGCCTGCGACGCCGTCTGCTTGGCGGCGTAATAACGCTTGCTCTGCAACGCGGCCAGGCTGTCGTCCTTGGCCTTGTCCCAGCCGGCCTGGCGAAAGGCCATGCCTTGCGGCAGGCCCCAGACCTTGTTCAGTTCTTCGATGCGTTTGGGTTCCTGCGTGATGGCGCCGTTGAAGTCCAGCGCCACGCTGTCGATGGTGGTACGCGGGCCGGGATCGACCTTCACCCGCACGACGCGGTGGTCTGGAGGCCCCTCCAACTGGGCGGTCGCCTTGGGCACGAAATAGCCCTCCGTGGCCGTCAGCTTGGCAACCTCCTCGCCCACGGTCTCAACCATGTACTGGAGTTGGGCGTCGGTGATGTCCTTGCGGTCCTGGTAGCGGGAAAGGTCGAGATGGCGCTCCAGCAGGTCGCGGATCGCCTTGGGTGCCTCGATCTTGACCTCATACTCGGCGTGTGCCGGCGCACAGACGATGGACAGGACAAACCCGGCCGCGAGTGCGGCGGCGTGAACAGCAGGAAAGCGAAAGCGTGGCGGTCGCGATGGTCGCTTAAGGCCGGTCATCGTGGCAAGCGTGGCGCCGCGCCCACGGGCCGGCTGAGTCGAAGGAAAGCCGTATTTGACCATACCGGTTCCGGACGGTGCCCAGGCAAATGCAACCAATGCGTCCTTTCGGATCGGTCCGAAGCCCTCCGCAGGCGCCGTGCCCAACGGCCAATACGGTAAAATGCGCCGGTTTTCCGCCCGGGAGCCCTCCCGGCCGGGCAAGGTCATCCAACATCACATACCGCCATGTCCCTGTACAAGTCCGAGATCACCCAGTTCCTGGAAGAACTCAAGACCCAGAAGCCCGATCTGGAAACGCAGCAGCGCCAAGGCCGCTCCCTGCTGTGGGACAAAGACCCGATCGACCTGGACGAGCGCGCACGCGCCCAGGCCGCCCGCGTGGCGCAAAAGCCGTACGTCTACTCGCTGGACTGATCGGCAGTCTGACGACCACCAGCGCCCCGAAACTCGCCGCCGCATGACCACTCCCGCGCAGGACAAACTGCCGCTGCCCGTCGAGCTGCCCAGCGTGGCGGCCGAGCAGGACTCCACGCCGGCACAGGTCGATGGCCTGGCCTTCGCGCGGCTGTACGGCGAGCCGCTGTTCAAGCTCCCGCAAGACCTCTACATCCCGCCCGACGCGCTCGAGATCTTTCTCGAAGCATTCGAAGGGCCGCTGGATCTGCTGCTCTACCTCATCCGCCGCCAGAACTTCAATGTGCTGGACATTCCGCTGGCGCAGGTCACGCGGCAATACCTGGCGTACATCGAGCAGATCCGCGCAACCAACCTGGAACTGGCCGCCGAATACCTGCTGATGGCGGCCATGCTGATCGAGATCAAGTCGCGCATGCTGCTGCCGGTCAAGAAGACCGACTCCGGCGAAGAACCCGAAGACCCGCGCGCCGAACTGGTGCGCCGCCTGCTCGAATACGAGCAGATGAAGCTCGCCGCGCAGAAGCTCGACACCGTGCCGCAGCTCGGCCGCGACTTCCTGCGCGCGCAGGTCTACATCGAGCAGAGCCTCGCGCCGCGCTACCCCGACGTCAATTCCGACGACCTGCGCGTCGCCTGGGCAGACGTGCTGCGCCGGGCCAAGCTCACGCAGCACCACAAGATCTCGCGCGAAGAGCTGTCCGTGCGCGAACACATGAGCCAGATACTGCGCAAGCTGCAGCACGCGCGGTTCATGGAATTCACCGAGCTGTTTGAAGAAGCGATCCAGTCCGGCAAGGGGGCGCCCATCGTGGTGGTCAACTTTGTCGCCATGCTGGAGCTCTCGCGCGAATCGCTGCTCGAAATCACGCAGGCTGAACCGTACGCACCCATCTACGTGCGCCTTGCCTACTCTCCGACGTAATCGGTCGGATCACCACCAAAGCGAATGAAAGTCATCTCGTCCATCCAGGAGCTGCGCGACCAGTTGCGCGGCCAGAACCGCGTCGCCTTCGTGCCGACCATGGGCAACCTGCATGAGGGCCACCTGAGCCTGATGCGCCTGGCACGCCAGCACGGCGATCCGGTGGTGGCGTCCATCTTCGTGAACCGCCTGCAGTTCGGCCCGAACGAAGACTTCGACAAATACCCGCGCACACTGCAAGACGACATCGAGAAGCTGCAGAAGGAAGGCGTGTATGTGCTGTTTGCGCCCACCGAGCGCGACATGTACCCCGAGCCGCAGGAATACCGCGTGGAGCCGCCGCACGACCTGGGCGACACCCTCGAAGGCGAGTTCCGCCCCGGCTTCTTCAAGGGCGTCTGCACGGTGGTGATGAAGCTGTTCTGCTGCGTGCAGCCGCGCGTGGCCGTGTTCGGCAAGAAGGACTACCAGCAGTTGATGATCGTGCGCCGGATGGCCAATCAGTTTGCGCTGCCGGTGGACATCATTCCCGCCGAGACGGTGCGCGCAGAAGATGGCCTGGCGCTGTCGTCGCGCAACGCGTATCTGTCCAGCGACGAGCGTGCCGAAGCGCCCGAGCTGTACCGCCTGCTGCACCAGGTGCGTCAGGATGTGCTGGAAACCGTGCTGCAGGGCCAAGCCTCGCACGAAGAGGTGACGGCCAAGGCGATGGACACCCTGCGCGACCGCGGCTGGCAACCCGACTACGTGGCCGTGCGCCGCCGCTCCGACCTGCAAATGCCAACGCCCGAGAACATCGCCGCCGGCGAGCCGCTGGTGGTGCTGACCGCGGCCAAGCTCGGCAAGACGCGCCTGATCGATAACCTCGAGATCTGAACAACGCGCGGCACCAACAAGAAGCCCGGCAACTGCCGGGCTTTTTTCATACCGCTGCCGACGTATCCGGCGGCGCGACCTGCGCAGCCGCCGCACCGAGCCACCCGAGAATTCCACCCCACTGCTCCACGTCGCGAACCACGCGCGAGGGCGCCACGTCCCACAGCGTCAAGCCGTGCGCGGCCAGTTGCACATAGTTCTGGGTATCGCGCAGATAACCCAGAATGGGCACCTGCAACCCCTGCACGAAGCGCTGAAGCTGCTCGGCTGCGCGCGTGCGCATATCCACGCGCATGCCGACCACGCCCAGCTTGACGTCGCCATGGCGGATCGGCTTTTCGTCTGCCAGCCTGCGCAGGAAGGTCTGCGTAGCGAGGATGTCGAACATCGAAGGTTGCAGCGGCACGATCACGTGATCCGACAGCTTGACCAGGTCGGTCAGCCGCCAGCCGTGCAGGCCGGCGGGCGTGTCGAGCACCACATGCGTGGTGCCCTTGGGCGGCTTGGCGATGTGGTCGGCGTTGATCTCCCACGTGCTGATGGGCTTGGCCGTCGCGGGGCGCAGCGCCAGCCACTCGCGCGACGACTGCTGGCGGTCGGTGTCGCCCAGCATCACCGTGTGATCCTGCGCGGCAAAGTAGCCGGCCAGATTGGTCGCCAACGTCGTCTTGCCCACCCCACCCTTCGGATTCGCTACAACGGCCACCGGCATGCCAGCCTCCTCGCGCTCGAATAATGTGCCGAGTAGGTCACTCGGACGATCTGCATATTTGCAGATTATGGCTCAGCCGGGATGCCCAGGGCGGCAAACAGGGCCGGCAGGTCCAGATGGGCCTCGCAGGTATCAGCCAGGCGTTCCAGCGAGGCTTCGCGCAGGGCGGCATAGTCCAGCGCCTGCGCATCGCGCACGCCGGCCCAGGCGAGCAGCGTGCGGCAGGCCTCGGGAGCATCGAACAGGCCGTGCAGATACGTGGCGAGAATCTGGCCGTCGGCAGAAATCGCGCCGTCTACGCGGCCATCGTCCAGTTGCACGGCAGGCCGCGCGAGCGCCGGCCCGTCCGTCACACCCATATGGATTTCGTAGCCGGCGATGGCTGCCCCTATCGCCCCTCCTGCCACGCCCCCGGTCAGCGTGCCGCGCACTTGGCGCAGTTGCTTGGCCGCGTCGAGCGTGGTTTCGAATTCCAGATAACCGAGGCCGTCGACACTGCCCGGCGTCCCTTCCAGCCCGTGCGGATCGTGCAACCGGCGCCCCAGCATCTGCATGCCACCGCAGATGCCGATCAGCTTGCCGCCGTAGCGAAGGTGCCGTGCGATGGCGGCCTCCCAGCCATTGGTGCGCAACCAGGCGAGGTCCGCCTGCACGCTTTTGCTGCCGGGCAGGATGATCAGGTCTGCGGGCGGAATCGGCTGGCCGGGGCCAATCAGCCGCACATCCACCTGCGTGTGCGCACGCAGCGCATCGAAATCGGTGTGGTTGGAGACGCGCGGCAGCACCGGAATCACCACGCGCAGCGCTTCGCCCGCATTCCCCGAAACGGCGCGCTGCGCTGTCTGCACCGCGTCTTCCGCATCGAGATGCAGGCCATGCAGATACGGCAGCACGCCAAAGACCGGCTTGCCCGTCTGCGCCGTCAGCCAGTCGAGCCCCGGCGTGAGCAGCGAAATGTCGCCGCGAAACCGATTGATGACAAAGCCGGCCACGCGCGCGCGTTCGCTCTCCGACAGGCAGGCCAGCGTACCCACGAGATGCGCGAAGACGCCGCCACGGTCGATGTCGGCAACCAGCACGACCGGGCAGTCCACCGCTTCGGCAAACCCCATGTTGGCGATGTCGCGGTCACGCAGGTTGATCTCGGCAGGGCTGCCGGCGCCTTCCACGAGCACGAGGTCGTATTGCGTGCGCAGGCGGGCGTGCGACGCCAGCACGGCGGCCATCGCGGTGGGCTTGTAGTCGTGATAGGCGCGTGCATCCAAGTCGCAGCGCGGCTGGCCGTGGATGATGACCTGCGCGCCGATGTCGCTGTTGGGCTTGAGCAGGACGGGGTTCATGTCGACCGTGGGCGCAATGCCGGCGGCCTGCGCCTGCAGCGCCTGGGCACGGCCGATCTCGCCACCGTCGGCGGTGACGGCGCTGTTGAGCGCCATGTTCTGCGGCTTGAACGGGGCCACGCGCACCCCCGCGCGATGGGCGACGCGGCACAGGCCGGCCACCAGCGTGCTCTTGCCGGCATCGGACGTGGTGCCCTGGATCATCAGGGTGCCCCTCGGAGGCACGGTAAGCAGTGGCTTTGGCATGCGCCGGATTATCGCACCCGCACCTGCGCGCGAAGGGCACCGCGTGGCTAAAATGCACGGATGTCTCGCCGTCTTACGCTCGTCCTCGGTGGTGCCCGCTCGGGCAAGAGCCACCACGCTGAACAACTCGCGCTGCAATGCGCGGGGCCGGTCACGTATATCGCCACCGCACATGAGGGCGACGAAGAGATGCAACTGCGCATCGCCCTGCACCGCGCACGTCGGCCCGAGCACTGGACAGTCGCTGAAGTACCGGAGCACCTGGCCGAAGCGCTCTACACGCACGCACAGCACGGCGGCTGCGTGCTG
The DNA here is from genome assembly GCF_002298975.1 of Ralstonia sp. UBA689. Taxonomy (GTDB): domain Bacteria; phylum Pseudomonadota; class Gammaproteobacteria; order Burkholderiales; family Burkholderiaceae; genus Ralstonia. The sequence continues at coordinate 16,849 of NZ_DBMV01000005.1, read as the reverse complement.
GTCGATTGCATCACGCTGTGGCTCAACAACCTGCTCTTCGCCGAGCAGCGCGACTACCCCGAGACTGGCCTCATCACCCCGCCCGAAGTTTGGACGGCTGAGATCGATGCGCTGCTCACCGCCCTGCCGCTGCTGCCGGGCGAGATCATCCTCGTGAGCAACGAGATCGGCCTGGGCGTGGTGCCGATGGGCGCCCTCACGCGCTTTTACGTGGACGAGCTGGGCCGCTTGAACCAGCGTCTCGCTGGCCTGGCCGACAACGTGCACCTGCTGGTGGCCGGCATTCCGATGGTGATCAAAGGGCCGGCACTCGGCGCCGCATCGTGACCGGGAGCGTCGGCCTTCCAACGGGCGGTGTGTTCGATCTTGGGTGGCCGCTGGTTGCGCTTGCCGCGTTGGCCGGCGTGCTGCTCGACCGGCTGTTCGGCGAGGTGCCGCGCTGGCATCCACTGGTCGGCTTCGGGCGGATCACCACCGCCATCGAACGCCGCATGAACCGCAATCCTGCCGCGTTGGCGTGGTCGCGCGCCATTGGACTCATCGCCTGGGCGACGGCCGCGCTGCCGTTCGTACTGCTGGCGGGATGGCTGGCCGCCACGGCGCGTGCGGCTTCGCCCTGGGCGGTGGTCGCGCTCGATGCCGCAGCCCTCTACTTTGCGATCGGCGCGCGCAGCCTGCATGACCACATCGCGCCGATTGCCGCTGCGCTGCGTGATGCCGACCTGCGTCGCGCGCGCGCGCTCGCCTCGCGCATCGTCTCGCGCGATCTCCGCAATGCAAGCGACGAACCCATCGCCCGCGCGGCTGTGGAATCGGCGCTGGAAAACGGCAGCGATGCCGTGTTCGCGCCACTGTTCTGGCTCGTGGTGGCCGGCGCGCCGGGCGTGATGCTGTACCGCCTGGCCAACACGCTCGATGCCATGTGGGGCTATCGCAATGCGCGCTTCACGGGCTTCGGTTGGGCGGCCGCGCGCATCGACGACGTGCTCAACTGGATGCCCGCGCGGCTCACGGCGATGAGCTATGCACTCCTCGGCCACACCGCCGATGCGCTGTGCTGCTGGCGCGCGCAGGCGCCGCAATGGTCGAGCCCCAACGCGGGCCCGGTGATGGCCGCCGGCGCGGGCAGTCTGCGCGTGCGGCTGGGCGGCACGGCGCGCTACGAAGGCGTGGACGAAGCGCGGCCACCGCTGGGCACTGGCGAGCCCGCGACCGCCGCCGATATTTCGCGGGCGCTGATGCTGGTGTCGCGCACGTTGTGGCTTTGGCTCGGCGTGTTGGGCGTGATCGGTGCCGTCGCGCGGAGCTGGTCTTGAGCGGCATCGCCCACGGCGGCAACCTTGCCGCAGCGCGCGCGCTGTACGGCGAGCAGGACGAACAGGCGGGCGGCTGGCTGGACCTGTCCACCGGCATCAACCCGCACGGCTATCCCATCCCACCGATCCCGCCCGATGCCTGGCTGCGCCTGCCCGACGACGATGGCCTCGAAGCATTCGCCGCCGCGTACTACGGCGTCAACGATGGCGGCGCGGTGCTCGCAGTTGCTGGCTCGCAGGCTGCCATCCGCACGCTGCCGACCCTGCTGCCGCGCGGGCGCGTCGGTGTTGCCCAGATCGGCTACAGCGAATACGCGCCGGCCTTTGCACGCGCCGGACACGACGTCACGCCATTGCCTGAAGCCGCGTTCCTGGGCGGCCTGCCCGACGATGTTCTGCACCTCGTCATCGTCAATCCAAACAACCCGACCGCCCGCCTGCTGCCAGCCAAGACGTTGCGCGACTGGCATGCGCGACTGCAAGCCCGCGGCGGGACGTTGGTCGTGGACGAAGCCTTCATCGAGGCGCTGGAGGATGGCCCGACGCTCGCCCCGCTGACAGGCGCGCCGGGGCTCGTTGTCCTGCGTTCGATCGGCAAGTTCTATGGGCTGGCGGGAGCACGCATCGGCTTCGTGCTGGCGGCGCCCGATCTGCTGGTCGCCCTGCGCGATGCGCTGGGGCACTGGACCGTCAACGGCCCAGCCCGCGCGGTGGTGCGCACTGCACTGGCGGACTTGCCCTGGCAAACAGCCATGCGCGCCCGATTGCAGCGGGAAGGCACGCGACTGCACACGTTGCTGGATCGCCACGGCCTGCCGAATGCCGCCACGCCGCTGTTTGCCTGGGCACCTACGCCACGCGCGCAGTCGCTGCACGCAAGCCTGGCGCGCATCGGCGTCTGGACCCGCTTGTTCGACTCATCTGTGCCCGGATTGCGCTTCGGCTTGCCTCCGGATGAAACCGGATGGCGCCGCCTTGACGATGCGCTAGCATCGCTGTCGCTTTCCGTTTGAATCATCCCCCTGATGCCCGCCCGTCTCTCCCGTCTTGTTCGTTGCCTGCGCGCGCTCGGCTTCGCTGCACTGGCCTCTGCTGTTGCTCCGGCTCTTGCCGCCATCTCCGTCACCGATGACAGCGGCGCCACCGTCACGCTGCAACGCCCCGCGCAGCGTATCGTCAGCCTGGCACCGCATGCCACCGAACTGCTGTTCGCGGCTGGCGGCGGCGCGCGCATTGTCGGCACGGTGGCCTACAGCGACTATCCGCCGCCTGCGCGCGACATTCCGCACGTGGGCGACAACCGCGCGCTCGACCTCGAACGCATCGTCGCGCTCAGGCCCGATCTGGTGGTGGTCTGGCGTCATGGCAACGCGCAGAAGCAGATCGACCGCCTGCGCGCGCTGGGGATTCCGCTGTTCTTCTCCGAGCCGCATCGTATGGGCGACATTCCGCGCTCGATCGAAGCGCTCGGTACGCTGCTCGACACACGCGCCAGCGCCCACAACGCCGCACAGCAGTTCCGCCAGCAGGTCGACGCGCTGCGCCAGCGCTATGCAAGCCGGCCGCCAGTGTCCGTGTTCTATCAGGTGTGGGAACAACCGCTGATGACGCTCAACGGCCAGCACATCTTCTCCGACATGCTGGCGCTATGCGGCGGCCGCAACGTGTTTGCCGGCGAACCGCTACTGGTACCGACCGTGTCCGCCGAGGCCGTCATCGCAGCCAACCCCGAAGTCCTGCTGACTGCCAGCATGGGCGCCACGCAAGGCAGCCGTCCGATCGATACGCTCGACGGCTGGAAACGCTGGCCGCACTTGCTGGCCGTGCAGCGCGGCAACCTGTTCAGCATCAATGGCGACCTGATCAACCGTTTCGGCCCGCGCCTGGCGGAAGGTGCAGCGCAGTTGTGTGAAGACCTGGAACAGGCGCGCGCACGGCGTCCGGCAACGCAGGCGGCGGGCGGCGCCTGAGCGTCGATCAGCGGTTCCAGAACAGCAGCACCGGCAATGCGTCGGGCTGCACGCGAAAGCCGCAAGCGCCGCCCCATTGCAACGGCCATTGCAGCGTCTCGGCCAGCGGCCGTTGCAGCCAGTGCGCGGCGAGCGCCCGCATGCAACCGGCATGTGTGACGGCCCAGAGGCACGGCACAGGCTCTGCCGCCATCGCATCGGCCCACGTGCTGACACGCGTCAGCAGGTCGGCTGCCGATTCCCCGCCATGCGGATTACCGTGCACCAGATCGCGCGCCCAGCGTTCGATTTTGGCGCGCGGAAGGTCGTCCCACTGGCAGCCCTCCCAGGCGCCGAAATCCAGTTCCATCAATTGCGCCTCAATCTCGATGGCGGGCAGGCCAGCGGCTTGCGCCATCGCCTGCGCCGTCAGGTGGCTGCGTTGGAGCGGGCTGGCCAGCAGGCGTTGCGGCGCGTGCGCGCTGAGTTTCTCGATGATGGCCGATGGGTCGGGGTCCATCGGGGTGTCCAGTGGCAGATCGGTGCGGCCATAGCAGAGGCCAGTCGCCATGGCAGGCCGCGCGTGGCGGATCAGGATGACATCCATGCCAGCAGCCCCCACAGGATCAGCAACTCGAAAATCTGCTGCGCCATGCCCAAGCAATCGCCCGTGATGCCGCCGATGCGCCGCAGGAAGTAGCGGCCCAGCAGCCAGCGCGCAACCAGCAAGCCCGCGACGACGCCCACCGCGCACACCGGCCCGAACCACAGCAGCGGCGCGATGCCGAACACGCCCGCCCACAGAGCATCGCGCCAACGCATGCGCTGCGCAACCGGCTTGGCCTTGCCCTCGGCCCGCACGTAGTCGTGCGTGAGCAAGTAGCTGACGGCTGCCGCGCGGCTGGCGGCGTGTGCGGCCACCATGGCGACCAGGATTGCGACACCGTGTGGCGCCATCGCCGTCAGCAGTTGCCACTTCAGCAGCAGCGCCATGCATACGGCAATCGCGCCGAACGCGCCGATGCGCGAGTCGTGCATGATGCGCAGCCGGTCTTCCGCCGTATAGCCACCGCCGAAGCCATCGGCGCAATCGGCCAGGCCGTCTTCATGGAAGGCACCGGTCAGCAGCAGCGTGGCGACCATCGACACAGCCACGGCAACGCCCGGCGCGGGCACCGTGTGCGACACCAGCCAGTACACACCCGCAGCCGCCGCGCCCACCAGCCAACCGACCAGCGGAAAGTAGCGCGCCGCGCGATTCAACCCCGCCTGCGAGAACCCGACCGATGCCGGCACGGGGATGCGGGTGAAATACCCGACGGCCGTCCATAGCGCCTGCCAGTGCTCGCGCAGCGCGTGCATCAGCCGGCCCGCTCGCTCACGCCCGCGCTGGCGAAGGTCGCCATCTCGCGCAGGAAGGTCACGGCGGAGACGACCAGCGGATACGCCAGCACCGCCCCGCTGCCCTCGCCCAGGCGCAGCGACAGCGACAGCAACGGCCGCGCATCGAGCACCTCCAGCAACGCGCGATGCCCACGCTCGTCCGACACGTGCCCGAACACGCAGAAGCGCAGCACCTCCGGCATTACGCGCGCGGCCACCAGCACCGCCGCCGTAGCGATGAAGCCGTCGACGAGGATGACCATGCGCCGCTGCACAGCCTCCAGCACCGCCCCCGTCATGGCCGCAACCTCGAACCCACCGAAGCAGGCGAGCACGTCCAGTGGATCGCGCACATCCGCATGGTTGGCCAGCGCCGCTTCCAGCACCGCGCGTTTGTGGGCGAGGCCATCATCATTGAGCCCCGTGCCGCGACCGACGCATTGCGCCACCGGCAGATTGCACAGCCGCGCCATCAGGCACGCGGCGGAAGCGGTATTGGCGATGCCCATCTCGCCGAGTGCGATCACGTTGGAGCCCAGCGCCGCATGGTGCGCCACACGCTGTGCGCCGAGCACCATGGCGCGATCGCGCTCGTCGGCCGTCATGGCGGGCTGCTCGGCAAAGTTGCGGGTGCCGGGGCCAACCGGTGCGTCGACCAGGCCGGGTGTGTCAGCCGTCCACAGCGGCGCGGCCACGCCGGCATTGACCACCTCCAGCGCGAAGCCATGCTGACGACAGAACACGTTGATGGCTGCACCACCGGCAACGAAGTTCAGCACCATCTGCGCCGTCACCGCTTGCGGATAAGCGCTCACTCCTGCGTGGGCGATGCCGTGGTCGGCCGCAAACACCACCATGGCCGGGCGCGTCAGTACCGGAGTCTCGGTGTTCTGAATCAGGCCGATCTGCACGGCCAGCGATTCAAGCCGGCCCAGCGCACCAAGCGGCTTGGTCTTGCTGTCCACGGCGGTCTGCAGGCGGGTGTGCAGCGCCGGATCAAAGGAAGGAATCTGCATGATGGAAAGTCGACAACTACAGTTCAACACCCGGCTGCGCCTGGATGCCTTGGGAAAATGCATGCTTGACGAGCGTCATGTCGGTCACGGTATCGGCCGCCTCGATCAGCTCGGGCGGCGCGCCGCGGCCGGTGACGACCACATGCTGCGCAGCCGGGCGCGCATGCAGATCGGCCAGCACGATCTGCACATCAAGGTAATGGTATTTGAGCGCGATGTTCAGTTCATCCAGCAGCACCAGGCCGATGGATGGGTCCCGCAGCAGTTCGCGCGCGCAGGCCCAGGCGGCTTCGGCTTTCTCGATATCGCGCGTGCGGTCCTGCGTCTCCCACGTATAGCCATCGCCCATCACGTGAAAGCGGCATTGCTCGGAAAAACGGCGCAGGAAACGCTCCTCGCCCGTCGGGATCGCCCCCTTGATGAACTGCACGACGCCGACCTGCATGTCGTGGCCCATGGCGCGAATCACCATGCCGAAGCCCGAGCTGGATTTGCCCTTGCCGTTGCCGGTGTTGACCAGAAGCACGCCGCGCACGTCAGTGGCGGCGGCAATCTTGGCATCCACCACGGCCTTCTTGCGTTGCATGCGTGAGCGGTGGCGCTCGTTCAAGCCGTCGCTGTCATCGGTTTCAGGAGTTGTCATCGCAATCGTCAATCTCGTCCGGAATCAGGGCCGTACGGCGGCCGTCAATCACCTCGGCGATCGGGGTGCGCAGCACACGGGCGCAGTGCTCAGGCGTGAGCACGTCGGCGGCGGGGCCAGCGGTGGTGTGCCCGGCGCCGTCCATCAGCAGTGCGTGCGTTGCAAAGCGGCGCGCCAGGTTCAGGTCGTGCACGGTCAGCACGACCAGCCAGCCATGTTTGCGGCAGCCCTCGCGCAGCAGGCACAACACTGCAATTTGCTGATGCAGGTCGAGGTGCGCGACGGGCTCGTCGAGCATCAATACGCGGGCGTCCTGTGCCACCACGGCAGCCATCGCCACACGCTGACGTTCGCCACCGGAGAGCGTGCGCACGTCGCGCTGCGCCAAGGGCTCCAATGCAAGCGCAGATATTGCTGCATCAACGGCGTGTGCATCGGTTTCGCCCTCCCACTCCCAGCGCGCGAGGTGCGGATGGCGGCCCGTCATCACGGCCTCATACACCGTCATCGGGAAGGCATCGTGCAGCGTCTGCGGCAGGAAAGCACGACGGCGGGCCATCGCCAAGGCAGGCCATTCACCAAGCGGTTGGCCGTCGAGCATGACGCTGCCACCGTCCGCCGCGCGCAACCCGGCCAACACGGACAACCATGTCGATTTGCCTGCGCCGTTCGGGCCGATCACGCACCAGAGCTGGCCAGCCGTCGCCGTCATCGACAAGCGCTCGATCAATACCCGGCCATCGACCGTCACGCGCAGATCGCTCAGCGAAAGTTCAGGCGCAGCATCCACGTGTGCAAAGGCGTCGGGCGCTGGCGCGTGACGTGCACGAAACAACCAGCTCATCGCCCGCTCCGCGTCAGCAGATAGAGGAATGTCGGCACGCCAATCATGGTGGTGATCACGCCCACCGGCAGTTGCGTCGGTGCGATCAGCGTGCGGGCAATCAGATCGGCGAGCATCAGCAGCCCGCCGCCGGCCAATGCGGTAGCAGGCAGGTGGATGCGCACATCGCGCGTCCATGCCAGGCGCACCATGTGCGGCACCAGCAGGCCGACGAAGGCCACCGAGCCGGCAATCGTTACCGCCACTGCCGTGCACAGCGACGCCACTACGTAGATCAACGCCCGCACGCGCGCCACCGGCACACCAAGGGCGCGAGCGCGAGTCTCACCGGTCAACAGCACGTTCAGGTCGCGCGCATGCGGCAGCACAACGGCCACTGCCGCAACCAGGGCAATCAGCGCGCCGATGTAGCGATCCGCACCGCCCAGGTCACCGACCATCCAGAAAATCATGCCGCGCAGCTTGCCCTCGGGCGCGACCGTCAGAATGAGGGTAATCAGGCCAACCCAGCCGGAAGCCATGACGATGCCGCCAAGCAGCAGGCGCGCGTTGGCCTCGCCGGGCTCGCCGCGCCACAGATGCTGGCGCGCAATCGCCGCCACCAGCGCCATCGACAGCAGCGCACCGGCGCCGGCACTCATCTGCACGCCCCACCACGGCATCGAGAACAGCATGGCCGTCAGCGCCGCTACCGCGCCGCCGCCGGACACACCCAGCACATAGGGGTCCGCCAGTGGATTGCGCAGCAGCATCTGCATCAGCGCCCCCGCAAAGGCCAACAGCCCGCCAGCGGCAAACGCTGCGCCCGCGCGCGGCAGGCGCAGCTCGGTGACGATGCCTGCCGCCAGACTGTCGCCACCGCCAATCAGGGCCCGCCAGACTTCGGCGGGCGACAGCCGTACGCTACCTAGCATCAAGGACGCCACCAACACCACCGCGCACGCGAGTGCCAGCAGCGACCACAGTCGCCAGGCAAAACCGCGTGCGGGTAGTGCGGGTGTCATCGCTCGTTCGTCACTTTGGCTCGTGCTGTTGCCACGACAGCGTGAAGAACACCCCACGCGACGCCGTGTTGTACGGATAGATCAACTGATAGTTCTTGTTCGTCACGTTCTCAAGGCGCGCCGACAACGCCCAGTCACGCGTGATCTGGTAGCGGCCGACCAGGTTCAGCAGGCCGTACCCGCCGAGCGTCTTGGTCGAATCCTGCCGATCACCCGCGGCGTTCCACTCCACGCCCGCCGAGAACGGCCCGAAGGTCTTGTACGCCGACACGCTGCCAAAATGCCGCGCACGGCGCGACAGCAACTGATTGGCCGACAAGTCCTGCGGGTTCTGCATGGTAAAGCTGGCGCGTACATCCACGCCATAGATCGAACCGCGGTACGAGGTCTCCAGCCCATTCACACGTGCACGGTTGACGTTGGCGGCCGTGCAGTTGAACGAGGCATCGCACACGGCGGTGATCAGATTGCTGTAGTCAGTCTCGAACACCGTCATGCGGACCAGGCCGATGCTGCTGCTGTATTCAACGCCGCCCTCCACCGAGCGCGCCTTCTCGGGCTGCAGGTTCGGGGAGCCGAAGAACGGGTAGTACAGCTCGTTGAAGCTCGGTGCGCGGAAGGCATTGTTCACACTCGCCACGGCCTTCCACTGCGGGTTGAAGGCGAAGCCATAGCCAGCGTAGTAGCTATTGGCACCGCCGAAGTCCGAGTAGCGGTCGCGGCGCAGGTTCAACTGAAGTTGATGCGGGCCAAACTTGCCTTCGTAGCCGATGTAGCCGGAATCGACGTTGCGCGTGGGCACGTTATAGGCGTCGCTGTCGATGCTGGTCTGCAGGTGCTCCAGGCCCACCTTGAGCAGTTGGTCAGGCATGAACGCCCAGTCGTTCTGCCAGCTGGCCTGCTGGTTGCGCGTGTTGAAACGGGCCGGAACCTGCAGCACGCCGTTGGTGAAATTCAGGCTCCGATCATCGCCCTGCGACAGCGTCAGGCGAGTCTTCCAGTCCTGCGTCACCTTGCCGTCCACATATGCCGACATCGAGCGCACCACGTTGTGCGCAATATTGATGTCGGTCGGCGTGCCGAAGGCATTGTCGTAGCTGACGTCACCCCAGGTCTGGAAGTACGTCAGGCCCGCCTGCCAGTCTGCGGAGAACCGATGCGACAACTGTGCCGACACGCTCTTGTTCGTGTACGGGTTGTCGTTCGGGTTGGCCTTGGGCGCCTGCAGCGGATTGATCGTCGAAAAACCGTTGGTCTTGAACTCCGACACCGACACTGCGAACGACGTATCGCCGTTCTCGCCCAGCGAGCCGCTGATGCCCGCCTGCGCGCGCTTGGTGTTGCGCGCGCCGTATTCGATTTCCGCGTTGGCCAAGGGCGCATGCCCCTTGCCATTGCGCGTGAAGATCTGCACCACGCCGCCGATCGCATCCGAGCCGTACAGCGCGGACACGTTGCCGCGCACGATCTCGACGTGGTCGATCTGGTCTGCCATCAACTGCGAAATCTGCGCGCCCCCCGAGGTGCCGGAACTCACTCGCACGCCGTCAATCAGAACCAGCGTCTGGTTGGAGCTGGCGCCGCGCATGAAGATGCTGGCGTTGGTGCCGGGGCCACCGCTCTGCGTGATCTCGATGCCGGCCTCGCGGCGCAGCAGCGTCACTGCATCGGGTGCCTGCGAACGCTCGATATCGGCGCGCGAGATGACCGTGGTGTGCGGCAGCGCGTCGGACAGCGGTTGCTCGCCGCGCGAGGCGGTTACCACCGTCGGGTTCAGTTCACTCACCGGTGTGCCGGAGGTCTGTGTGCCCGTGTTGTTTTGTGCCCAGGCCGGTGCTGCTGCACCCGCCATGACCCCCGTCAGCGCGCCAAGTTGTGCACAAACAAGCGCGCGCATGGCCGCCCGGTTTTTCCGGTGCGACCGCTTTGTAGTCAAGCTCATATTGAAAAGACAAGAAGCGTCAGCCGGACCCGTTCCCCCGCGGGTCGCTGGCAGCAGGATCTCGATGCGGTTCCCTCCAGGGTCACACATCAGCTCTGAAATCCACCGTCCTGGCCGGTATCCGGGCTGGCGAAGCGGCCTGTCCGCCTTCCCATTCCCGAAGGAACAGTGGCGTGTGGACGGGACGCGCGGCGCCCTCCTCTTCTTGCGAGAGATGGCGGGCACACGCGACGTTCGCTTACCGTTGCGGGGGCAGCGCAGGTTGGCGCATTGCTTGAGTGGCGGCGCTCCCTGCTTCCCGTTTAACTGCAGATGGTGCTGCGGGCACCAGGACGGCAGCGAGTGTAGCGGAACCCGACCCGCCACGCCAATGCACCCCGAGATGTCTGCACGCCCCTCACGTAGTCCATTTGCGGACAGGCACAGCTCGCATGATCGGCTAAAATCCCCAGATTCGATTCTGATTGACAACCGATGCTGAACGAACTCGAACAACTTGCCGACAAGATCGCGCGCGTGCTGCGTCACGCCGATGCGCTTGCCGCCGAGAACCAGCGCCTGCGCGCCGAAGTCGAACGGCTTACCGCGGAGGCCGAGGTCTCCAGGACCGAGCGCGACGCCATGGTGGCCGATCGCAGCGTGCTCAATGCCAAGATCGAAGAAGCGCAACTGCGCATCCAGTCAATTCTCGACAAGCTGCCGACGGCCACCGACGCCCGCCAGCTCGACCTCCTCGGCCAGGCCGCCGGCGCCGACGACACGACGGCCCCTGCCCCGCACTCGGAGACACCCCATGAGCAGTAAGCAGATCGAAGTGAACATCGCCGGGCAAGCCTACAAGTTTGCCGTCTCGGCCGATAACGAAGCCGCGCTGCGCGAAGCCGCCGCGATGGTCGACACCCAGATGACCCGCATCAAGAACGGCTCGAACACCAAGGGCATCGAACGCATTGCCGTGATGGCGGCCATCAGCATCGCGTCGGATCTGCTGTCGATGCAGCGTCAGGCTGCCTCCGATTCGGCACTACCGATCGACACGATCCGCGCCAAACTGGCCGACCTGAACGCCCGCGCCGACGAGGCCTTGCGCCAGTACGGCGAAGCCGTCTGATGCAGCATTTGATGCGGCACAACGTCTTTGTAACCGGATCGCATGCGGGCTTGGGTTCGGATGCGAACGGGTGTATAGTGTGACCCAACGGCTTCCGATCGCCTCCCGCAAACCCTTACAGCATAAGGCTTTAGCGGCTACAGACTGGCTAATCGGTTGCTTGCGATGAATCTCTCAGACGCATCGTCATGTCTTCAAAGGCATGCATTCGCAACGTGGTGATGCGTCTGACAGTTTCCCTGCCTGGTTCGCCATGGCCATTAATTCCTTGAACCGATAAGCATTGCTTGGTGCGGGATATGCCGTGTGGGCGAGCGCGTCTTCCAGTGCACAGCGTGCGACGCAAGTCGTAAGCTCCCTGCGCCGGTGATGTACCCAAAATGCGGCTTCCGCAGCCACTCTGAACCTCACTTGGGTTCAGGATGCGGGTCTAGCGGCCGAGGTGGGGACCCAACACAAGGCGGTAGTGCATTGCGCGCTACCGCCTTTTTCTTTGTGCTTTCCGCGACGACCTCGCCAATGGCGAGGCCACGACGGTATTGCTATGCTGCGCACACCGTCACCTTCGCACGTCGCGCACCATGGCCGCCCAATACTGGTTGATGAAGTCCGAGCCCGACGAGGCCAGCATCGATACGCTGCAAACCGAGGGCACCCTGCCCTGGACCGGCGTGCGCAACTACCAGGCGCGCAATTTCATGCGTGACCGCATGCGCATCGGCGACGGCGTGCTGTTCTACCACTCGTCGTGCCCGCAACCGGGCATCGCAGGGCTTGCAGAAGTCTGCTCGACAAGCTATCCCGATCCCACTCAGTTCGACGCCAAGAGCCACTACCACGACCCCGCTTCCAAACCCGAGGCGCCACGTTGGATGCTCGTCGATGTGAAGTTCGTGCGCAAATGCGCGCTGATCGACCTGCCCACGCTGCGTGCGGAGGAATCGCTGGCCGACATGATCGTGCTCCAGCGCGGCAACCGCCTGTCGATCACGCCGGTCACGCCCGCGCAGTGGCGCTACATCACCACCCAATTGATGCGCGATCCTGAGTGAATGGCTTGCAACGGTTGGGAATTGTTACAAACGTGATGAACGATGCGCGTTGCCATCGGTCAGACGCATCACATTGCTTTTTCGGGAGAACACGATGAAATCTGTCCTGGCCGCAACCATTCTGGGGACCGCAATGATGACGACTGCTTTCGCACAAGCCGCACCTGAGGCAACGCATTCGGGCGTGCTGTCGCTGGATGCCCAGGCCGTGGCCGAAGTGCCGACCGACACCGTGACCCTGACCCTGGGCGCCGAACAGGAAGGCGCAGATCCGGGCGCGATCTCCACCGCGTTGTCACGCAAGGCCGATGAGGTGATCAACCAAGCCAAGCGCACCACCGGCGTGCAGGCGGAAACGGGCGGCTTCAACATTTACCCGAATACCGATCGCAACGGCAAGATCAGCGTCTGGCGCGGCCGCGCCGAGGTGCGCATCACCTCAAAGGACTTTGCCGCAGCCTCCAAGCTGGCCGGCCAACTGGCCAACCAGATGCAGGTGCAGAACGTGAACTTCACGCTCTCGCGCGAAGCTCGCACCGCCGCCGAGACCAAGCTGATCGACCAGGCCGTCAGCGCGTTCCGCGACAAGGCGCAGGCGACGACCAAGCTGTTCGGCTACACGAGCTACACGATCCGCGACGTGCATGTGAGCGAAGGCAGCAACAACCCGGGCCCGCGCCCGATGATGCGCATGGCGGCAGCGCCTGCCTCGTACGATTCGGCGCCGGTGCCCATCGAGGGCGGCAAGGCGCAGGTGACGGTGTCCGTCTCCGGCTCCGTGCAGATGCTGAAGTAACGAGGCCATCGCCCATGAAAAAGCCACCGGAATCCGGTGGCTTTTTTGTTTGCGTTGATGCCGCGTCAGGCGTGCGCCTGTGCTTTTGCACCGTTGCCGTTGCGCCCGGCTCGGCGATAGGCCCACACCAGCATCGCCACCCCCGCCAGGATCATCGGCAGCGACAGCCACTGCCCCATAGACAGGTTCATCGCCAGCAGGCCGAGGAAGTTGTCCGGCTCGCGCGCAAACTCGGCAGCAAAGCGAAACGCGCCATAGCCGAGAAGGAAGGCGCCCGACACCGCACCCATCGGCCGCGGTTTGCGTGCGTACAGCCACAGCAGAATGAAGAACAGCACGCCTTCGCCAAGGAACTGATAGATCTGAGACGGGTGGCGCGGCAGCATGTGGTACTGGTCGAACACGACCTGCACGCCGCTGGCAACCGCCTGCTGTGCGTGCGAGGCAAGCCACGCCTGGTCTTCGCCTTGGGCCTGCGGAAACAGCATCGCCCACGGCAGGCTGGGCGACGACACACGCCCCCACAGCTCGCCGTTGATGAAGTTGCCCAGGCGCCCGGCGGCCAGCCCGCACGGCACCATCGGCGCGATGAAATCGGTCACTTGCATCCACGAGCGGCCACGCATGCGGGCGTACACCATCATCGCGATGACCACCCCCAGGAAGCCGCCGTGGAAGGCCATGCCGCCTTCCCACACCTTGAAGATGTCGAGCGGGTGAGCCAGGTACCAATCGGCCTTGTAGAACAGCACGTAACCCAGGCGCCCGCCCAGGATCACGCCGAGCACGCCGTAGAACAGCATGTCGTCGAGGTCGCGGCCGGTCCAGCCTTCGGCGGCGATATGCGGCTGGCGCGTGCGCAGCCGGCCAAACCACAGGAACATGATGAACGCCGCCAGATACATCAGGCCGTACCAGCGGATGGCGAGCGGCCCCAGGTGCAGGGCGACGGGATCGAATTGCGGATGAATAAGCATGAATCCTGGGGGTTCGAAGGAATCAGGGTTGGTTGTTGTCGTGCAGCTTGGCGACGGCCTCGGCGCTTGCCACAAACCACGGCAGCACCGGCGAAGCCGCATCGCGCCGCCACACGAGGCCGGTCTCGATGAACGGGCTCGGCGCGGCGAGTTCGAGATAGACCACGCCGGTACGCTGCAGGTTGCATAGCGATGCCGGAACCAGCGCCACGCCCATCTCCGCAGAGACGAGGCTGACAATGGTCTGCATCTGGATGGCTTCCTGGCCGATGCGTGTGGCAGTATCCCCACCGCCATGCGCGGCATGATAGCCGGTAATGATGTCATACAGCGCAGGCGCAGACCGGCGCGGGAAGATGATGAGCGGTTCAGTCGCCGCATCGGCCAGGGCGATCGCCTGACCCGGCCCCACGCGCCACTGCGCAGCGCGCGAGGCCGGCACCGCCAGCACCAGCCGCTCACGCACCAGCGGCCGATACTCCAACTCTCCGGGGACGGAGCCCGCGTGGTGCGCGATCACCACGCCTGCATCGATCTCATCTGCCAGGAGCGCCTCGATCTGCACATCGCTGGTTGCCTCGCGCAACTGGAGTTGCACGTCCGGCCGCGCATTGCGAAAGTGCCGCAACAGGGCGGGCAGGATGCCGTAATCGGCTGTGCTGACGAAGGCCAGCGAGAGCGACCCCACCTCCCCGCGCGCCAGCCGCTGGGCCAGCGCCGGCAGTGCGACGGCCTCCGCGAGCACGCGGCGCACCTCCACCAGCCAGCGCGCGCCCACCGGTGTGAGCGCCACCGAACGCTGCGTGCGATGGAACAGCATCACACCCAATTCCTCTTCCAGCGCGCGAATCTGCTGCGACAGCGGCGGCTGCGTCATCGAAAGACGCTCGGCGGCGCGGCCGAAATGCAGTTCCTCGGCAACGGCCACAAAGTAGCGAAGCTGGCGCAAATCCATGGTCAGAATTGATATGTTTTTCGACTCAATAATCGCTAAATAATATATTTGACGCGCCATTTGTCCAAGCGCATGCTGGGCGCCAAGCTGTTTCCCAGAACGACAGACTCGGCCCCACGGAGACTCCCATGCCAGACAACAAGCGTTCCCAGCACATCACACAGGGTGTGGCGCGCTCACCCAACCGCTCGATGTACTACGCGCTGGGCTACCAGAAGGAAGACTTCAACAACCCGATGATTGGCGTGGCGAATGGCCACTCGACCATCACGCCGTGCAACTCGGGCCTGCAGAAGCTGGCCGATGCGGCGGTGGCGGCCATCCAGGCATCCAATGCCAACCCGCAGACGTTCGGCACGCCGACCATCTCCGACGGCATGTCGATGGGCACCGAGGGAATGAAGTACTCGTTGATCTCGCGCGAAGTCATTGCCGACTGCATCGAGACCTGCGTCAACGGCCAGTGGATGGACGGCGTGGTCGTCATCGGCGGCTGCGACAAGAACATGCCGGGCGGCATGATTGCCCTGGCGCGCACCAACGTGCCGGGCATCTACGTGTACGGCGGCACCATCAAGCCGGGCCACTGGAAGGGCAAGGATTTGACCATCGTGTCGTCGTTCGAGGCCGTGGGCGAGTTCACCGCCGGCCGCATGAGCAACGAAGACTTCGAAGGCATCGAGAAAAACGCCTGCCCGACCTCGGGTTCGTGCGGCGGCATGTACACGGCCAACACGATGAGCTCGTCGTTCGAGGCGCTGGGCATGTCGCTGCTGTATTCATCGACGATGGCCAACCCCGATCAGGAGAAGGTCGACAGCGCCGCCGAATCCGCCCGCGTGCTGGTCGAAGCCGTGCGCCGCGACCTGAAGCCGCGCGACATCATCACGCGCAAGTCGATCGAGAACGCCGTGGCCGTCATCATGGCAACCGGCGGCTCGACCAACGCCGTGCTGCACTACCTGGCCATTGCCCACGCGGCCGAAGTGGAATGGACCATCGATGATTTCGAACGCGTGCGCCAACGCGTGCCCGTCATCTGCAACCTGAAGCCATCAGGCCAGTACGTGGCGGTCGACCTGCACAAGGCCGGCGGCATCCCTCAAGTGATGAAGATCCTGCTGAACGCCGGGCTGCTGCACGGCGACTGCATCACCATCACCGGCAAAACGCTGGCGGAAGAGCTCGCCCACGTGCCCGACCAGCCACGTGCTGATCAGGACGTGATCCTGCCGATCGAGAAGGCGCTCTACAAGGAAGGCCACCTCGCCATTCTGAAGGGCAACCTGGCCGAGGAAGGTGCCGTGGCGAAGATCACCGGCCTGAAGAACCCTGTCATCACCGGCCCGGCCCGCGTGTTCGACGACGAGCAGAGCGCAATGAGCGCCATCCTGGGCGACCAGATCAAGGCGGGCGACATTCTCGTCCTGCGCTATCTCGGCCCGAAAGGTGGCCCAGGCATGCCGGAGATGCTGGCTCCGACCTCGGCCATCATCGGCAAGGGTCTGGGCGAGTCGGTCGGCTTCGTGACCGACGGGCGCTTCTCGGGCGGCACGTGGGGCATGGTGGTTGGCCACGTCGCGCCGGAAGCCTACGTGGGCGGCACCATCGGTCTGGTGCAGGAAGGCGACTCGATCACCATCGACGCACACCAGCGTCTGCTGCAACTGAACGTGCCGGAAGACGAACTGGCCCGCCGCCGCGCTGCGTGGACACAGCCGGCGCCGCGCTATACGCGCGGCGTGCTGGCGAAGTTTGCGCAACTGGCGCTGCCGGCCAACAGGGGCGCCGTGACGGGCTGATTCCGCTCTCGAGCGCACTGACAAAAAACCCGCCATCTGGCGTAATGCCGTTCAGTTAA
>NZ_DBMV01000001.1 GCF_002298975.1 Ralstonia sp. UBA689 | reverse complement strand
CGGAGTATGGCCCAAGAGCAGGCGCCTTATTTGCCATCTTTCTTCCCGGAGACCGCGTAAAGCTCATGGTGCAAGACGGTAACGCAAACGGGCACAACAGTCTTGAAGTCAAACCAACCGACGCTGACCCATATGTGGCTACTGGCACCGTGGATGAAGAACTCACGCGCCGAGACGAAGAACGGCGCGAGAAGAATCAGCAAATGCGCATCGCCCGCGAAGCTGAAGTCGCAGCCGAAGCGGAGTTGAGGAAACAGGAGGAAAACGCTCAATGAAGGTCCTACGTTGGCCCACCAAGATGCCCGATGGCGGGTTGCTGCCCCACGGCGATGCCGCCTACCAGCACGGCAAAGGCAAGGTCACGGACCCGCTCGGCGCCTGCAAGCAAACGATTCACATCAGCCTGCCTACAAATCGGAGCGTGCGCTTATGAAAGCCAAATTGATCACGACGCTTCTGCTCACCAGCGTCGCCCTGCTGGCCGGCTGCGACGACCGCGCGGCCATGGCGGCACGGGATGCCGCCGACCCCATGCAGTACGGTGAAGTCAGCGGGCTGAACTACACCCCCTATTACATCCACACCTTCAACCTGAAGGGGCGCGACGATAACGGCATTAAAGGCGGCGGACCCAATATTCAACCAGCTCGATCCAACGATTTGCCATCTGGCGGGGGAGGAGGAAAGTGTTGCGCCGCCTTCCCCAAGCAATGGCGCCCCGGCTTGAAGGTCACCGTGCGATGGATTGCCGACAAGAAGCTTGACGGCGTCACTTATGGCTCTTGGTACAAGGCCGACGCCGAGTTGCCTGAGTATGGAACCGCCACCTACGGCATGTGGGTCATCTTCCTCCCTGGCGATCGGGTCAAGGTCATGGTCAAGGATGGCAATGCAAACGGACATAACCGCGTCTGGGCTCGCCCTGCTGATGATGATCCTTATGTGGGCGTTGGAACTGTAGACGAAGAACTCACGCGGCAAGACGAAGAGCGGCGCGAGAAGGATCGCCAAATGCGCATCGCCCGCGAAGCTGAAGTCGCAGCCGAAGCGGAGTTGAGGAAACAGAAGGAGAACGCTCAATGAAGATCCTACGTTGGCCCACCAAGATGCCCGATGACGGGTTGCTGCCCCACGGCGATGCCGCCTACCAGCACGGCAAAGGCAAGGTCACGGACCCGCTTGGCGCCTGCGAGCAAACAATTCACATCAGCCTGTTCTTTGACGGCACTAACAATAACGATGATGAGGACAACCCAGAGTTCCGGGATTCCAATTGGCTGGCACACACCAATGTGGCACGGCTGTACAACGCGGCACGAGAAGAACCTTGGAATGGCATCTACCGGCATTACATCGCTGGCGTTGGCACGATCTTCAAGAAGCTCGGCGAACTCGAATACTCCTCCGCAGGCAAAGCCTTCGCCCGCGGTTATGGCTGGCGTTGCGTGTGGGGTTACACGCGAGTCCTGAACTCCATCTACAAGGCCATTGCGGATGCAGACGTAGATGAATTGATCCGAGACGACGAAGCCAAAGACCTCTGCCACGCCACAGCAGACGGCTACCGGAGTTTCTCCACCCTCTTCGACATGAAGCACCGAAATCTTGCAGGCATCCAACGCGACAGGCAGCGCGACTGCCAACGCAACAAGATGGTCAAGCAGGTGTGGATCAACGTGTTCGGCTTCTCGCGTGGTGCGGCCTGCGCACGGTCATTCATAGGCAAGCTCACACGTGATTGGGCCCCCGGCGGCAAGATTGCCGGAGTGATCCCCTATCAGGTCAATTTCATGGGGCTCTTCGATACGGTGGCATCTGTAGGGCCGCCAGACTCAGTCAAGGCGGCGTTTCAGATCGAGCTCTTCGACGGCCACTTCGCCTGGGCAAGCAACGGCCTGATGAATATCCCCGAGAGCGTCAAACGCTGCGTGCACTTCTTCTCAATCCACGAGCAGCGCATGAGCTTTCCGATGGACACCATTCGAGAAGGCAATGCGTATCCAGGCGGAGCAGGCCAGCGGCTGGAGGTGGCCTACCCCGGCGTGCATTCCGATGTAGGTGGCGGTTATACGCCGGGTGACCAGGGTAAGGCTCGCGGTGGCGATGCCGACAAGATCAGCCAGATTCCACTCCATCACATGTATATCGAGGCGCTACGCTGGGGCGTACCGCTGATGGTGGGCGAAGACATCAACAGAAGCCCCTACATGAAGGACGATTTCGCGTTGAGCCCGTCCGTCGTCAGTGCTTTCAATGCCTGGCTGGACAGAACAACCGAAATCAGCCGCGTAGAGGATGCAATGCGCTTTGGCATGCGTCAGAGCGTTGCGTGGCGGGCCTTGCGTGCTCGATGGGGGACGGGCAACTACATCACGAACAGACCGTTCTTCAACGCAGCGCCGGAAGACCCGCTAACGCCGCACCAACTGAAATTGCGCGTCGACAAAGCTGTTGAGAGCGACGCAGAAACCTTGAAACTGCGCCAGCGCATCAAGGAGTTGTCCGCAGGCACCAGCATGGCAGGACTGGCGAACGCCGCGCAGGGCTATGTCAGCGCGGCCAAGCGCGCAACCCAGATGAAGCAGGCCGCCGAGCGAGACCAGCAGATGCAGTCAGTCTGGGATGCCGTGGCACGCCGGCGCGAACAGATATGCCAGGAAATCGCTAAGAAGAAAGACAGAACGCGGCCTGGCGAAGGTGCGGATGAAACCGTCACCAATGATCAGCACGATCTGCGCGAGGCTGCGGAAGAATTTCGCCTGTTGCTGGGTTACCTCCACCCGTCGATGCAGGCCGAGCTTGGGGTGGAAGAGTCTTCGTTTTCCGCTCGACCGCAAGCAATCAGCCCAATCAGCCTGTTCGGACCGCTGGGCATTACGCTCGCAGCACTTCAGAACATGGGGCGATTCCTATGTGTGCGGCGCGAGAAGAACCCGGACAGCGAGCAGATACTGCTGGTGAATCGAGATTTGCACGTACAAACCGCCGCCGCCACCGCCAAGCACCTGCAGGTCTATGACGTACTGGTGGTACCAGCGCGCGCCATGGTGGCAACGTTGCGCGAATGGACAGCACCAGCAGTCGTCGATCAATTCGCACAACAAGAGCGCGCCAGCGTCGCCCTCTTTGACGATTACATCCACGACAGCCGCGCATGGTTTCGCGTGCCCAACTTCCATGAATATGCGCCCGGCGGTTTTGGCTGGGCGCGCACTTTTTATGTCGGCAACGACAACGCCATCAGGCATTTGGGCTTGGAGGACGATGCGCGTGCCGCGGCCCAAGCAGCACAGACAGAAGCACTCATGCGGAGCATCAACTCCGGGCCAAGGCCCACGCTCGACGAAATGCTCATGGGAGATTGAACATGCCATTCAAATCCATCATCGTGGTCGGAGACGTCAACTCCAGCAACGGCCGCGTCATCAGCGGCTCACCCTCAGACACCATTGACGACAAGCCCATCGCCCGCAAGGGCGATCTGGTGGACTGCCCGGCACGTTACCCAGATGGCCGCCCGCACGGCGTGAATCCCATCATTGAAGGCGATGATTCCATGATCGTGAACGGCAAACCGGTAGCGCTGCACGGGCATCGTTGCCAGTGCGGTTGCACACTCGTTGGCACCACGACTGGGTATGTCGATGGCTAAACGTTCGCGTTCAAAGAAAGCGCCAGTCTGGTTGGCCGATCGAGGTGCGAAACCTGGCAAGCCGCAGGCCAAATCCGAGCAGACGGGAACCGCTGCAGAAAAGAAACTCACAGACGTTAAGGGCGCCATTCATGGCAACGACGCACCGCCCGTGAAGGTCGACGAATACAGCGAGGCCGAGCTTGCAACAATGCTCGAGCGCATCGAGCTGATCGGCCATCCTTATGGCCTGAGAATTGCGGGGCGTCGATTGCTTCGCGTCGTAGCCGATCTACCCTCCGTCAAGCACCTTAGACGCGGCCAGATCGACCATCTGCGTGCCCGGCTCGTCATGGAGATCCGGACCTTTGAAAAACTATGCCATCGGGCCAGCTTTGACCGTAATCACATCGTGGGGGCCAGTTATTGCCTGTGTGCAGCGTTGGATGAGGCTGCGCATCACACCCCCTGGGGCGGTGGCGGCAAAGACGGCATCGGCGCATGGTCGCAACACTCGCTCACCGCGCAGTTTCATGGCGACCGGGATGGCGGCACCAAGGTGTATCAACTGCTCGCGCGCCTGGTGGAAGATTCCGATGCAAATCTCGTTCTGATCTACTTGATTTACATCATCACGAGCCTGGGCTTCATGGGCCAATACCGCGTCAAGGCGAACGGCGATCGTGAGCATCAACTGCTGCGCCAGAAGCTCTACACGATTATCAAAGCGAGAGTCCCACCGGTACCGCGCGAGCTTTCACCGTCATTGCATGTCGCCACGGAACGCAACCTCAGGCCAATTGGCGGCATTCCAGTGTGGGTAACAGCAGTTGTTTGCATGGTGGTTTTAGCTGGAACCTACGCCTATTTCCAATTCAAGTTGCACAAGGCACAGGAGGAAACCTTGCAAGCGATCGACGCCATCAACAAAATGGTCGCTGCCCCGCCGCCCTTGCCTGCGCTTGATGCGCCAAAATCCCGAGCGAACATCACGCCCGGTCGCCAGCAATCGGAGAGCCGATAGCCTATTGCTGCAGCCGACAGACCAATCGCGCGCTCGGACAATGCGCACGGCCGACAACGGGCACCCAAAGGTGCCCGTTGTCTTTGCAGCAATCAAAGGCGCCGATCAGAAGCGGTGCTGCAACCCCGCCGTCACACCCACCTGATTGTTGCCATAGCCGACCGCATCCCGCGACAGACTCACGTTCTGGCCATTGCGTGCCTTGGCATAGCCGCCGGCCAGGTAAGCCGTGGTGCGCTTGGACAGCGCGTACTGGCCACGCACCGAGAACAGGATCGGATCGGCATCGTTGCCGTCCTTGATGTTCTGCTTGTAGACCGCGCCGTACAGCGTGAAGGCCGGCGTGAAGTCATAGCTGGCGCCCAACCAGTACATATCGCTGCGCAGGCTGGCGGCGGCTGTGGTGAACGTACGCTTGTAGTTGCGGTAGCCCGCGAACAGCTTGAGCGCGCCGAAGTTGTAGCTGGCACCGGCATGAATGCCTTGGATGTAATCGGTCGTATCCGCCGGCGTGGTGCTGGTGCCCGCGCCATTCTGGCGATCCCACGTGGCTGCGGCCGAGAAACCGCCCGCGCTGTAGCCGATACCCAGGTCGTACTTCGAGCTGCTCTTGAAGTTGCCTGCGACCTCGCCAAAGGCCATGGTGGCGCCCAGCTTCAGGCCGCCGAACGTGCCGTCATAGCGGACGGCGTTGGAGGCGCGCGTGAACATGCCGTCCTTGCGCCCCCCCGTGGCGGTGGCCGACGTGGCCCACGAGTAGTTCGGCGCGTAGCCCATCGGATCGTACGGCAGCATGAAGTCGTACGTGGTGGTGAAGGTGCGTCCGGCCACCACCTGGCCGAAGCTGCCAGCCAGGCCCACGGTGGCGCGGCGGTCGAACAGCGTGTTGTCGGTGTCGAGCTTGCCGGTGTCGATGGCGATGCCGCTTTCCAGGTTGAAGATGCCCTTCAGTCCACCGCCCAGGTCTTCCGTGCCGCGCAGGCCCCAGCGGGATGTGTTTTTGCCACCCGAGACCAGTTGCGTGACGCTGCCGCCGTTCGGGCCCGCGTGGTTCACGTACTCGATGCCCGAGTCGATCAGGCCATACAGGGTCACGTTGGAGGATTGCGCGGCGGCAATATCGGCAGTAGCGGCGGTGGCGAGCGCGACCACCGCCAGCGCCATCGAAGTCTTGTTCATCAGGTCTCCCTTATACGTTGTCAGGCCACAAAGGCCGCCATTGCGGCACCTCCGGGCGGGACGGATCGTATGAGCGACGCACTTTCAGTTCACTTTCGATTGGCGGGAAATTGGTGGGGGATGCGCGTGGGCTCGGGATTTTCCCTAGCTTCAAAACGCGAGGCGATGCCTGTATCTCTCTGTGCCCCTGCAAGAAGAATCCGATATGCGCATCCTGTTGGTCGAAGACAACCTGAAGCTGGCCAGCACGCTGGAAGAGGCCCTGGGCCAGGCCGGGTTCACGGTCGACTGCGCGCACGACGGCCACGCCGCCGATCTGCTGCTCACCACGCAGGACTACGCCCTGGCCATCCTCGACATCGGCCTGCCGCGCGTGGATGGCCTGGAAGTGCTGCGGCGCCTGCGCGCCCGCAAGAACCCGCTGCCCGTGATGATCCTGACCGCCCACGGCGCCGTGGAAGAACGCGTGCGCGGCCTGAACCTCGGAGCTGACGATTACCTTGCGAAACCGTTCGACCTGAGCGAGGTGGAGGCACGCGCCCGTGCGCTCATCCGACGCAGCCACGGCCACGAGAGCACGCAACTGCAATGCGGCCCGCTGCACTACGACGGCATCAGCGGCGCCTTCACGCTCCATGGCGAACTGCTGGCGCTCACCGGCCGCGAGCGCGCCGTGCTGGAGGTGCTGATCCTGCGCGACGGCCGCGCCGTCAACAAGGCCGCCATCTCGGAGAAGATTTTCAGCATCAACGAGTCGGTCAATGCCGACGCCATCGAGATCTACGTGCACCGCCTGCGCAAGAAGCTCGACGGCAGCGGCGTGGCCATCGTCATGCTGCGCGGGCTCGGCTATCTGCTGGAAGCCACATCGGCGCAGCCGGACACCGCTCCGTGAACGCACCGAGCCTGCGTCGGCAACTCTCGCTCTGGCTTGTGCTGCCGCTGCTGGGGCTGCTCGCGCTCGATGCATGGCTGACCTACACGCGCGCCATGACCGCCGCCAACTCGGCATTCGACCGCACGCTGGAAGCATCGCTCAAGGCCATGCGCGAAGGCGTGCGCCTGAGCGACGGGCACTTCGCCATCGACCTGCCTTACCTCGCGCTGGAAATTCTCGAATCCGAAACGGGCAGCAGCATCTTCTATCGGCTCGTCGATGCCAAGGGCGCCACGCTCACCGGCTACGATGGCTTGCCGATACCCGGCGGCCGCCAGCCCGCGCCATACCGTACCCTCTTCTACGACACGCAGTTCCGCGGCATGCAGGTCCGCATGGCCGCGCAGCCGCTACCGGTGCGCGATACACAGTCCTCACAGATCCAGATTGTGTGGCTGCTGGTGGGCGAAACGCTGGAGCCGCGCGAAGCGCTGGCGAACGAGATTCTGGCGGGATCGCTGCAGCAGGAAGTGCTGCTGGTGGTGCTGGCCGTGGGGGTTGTCTGGCTGGGCGTGCGGCGCGGGCTGCGGCCCCTGCGCCAGTTGAGCGAGAGCGTCGCCAGCCGGGGCGCTGATGAGCTGGCCCCGCTTGCGCAACACGGGCTGCCGGCAGAAGTCGCGCCGCTGGTCGAGGCAATCAACCAATATGTGGCGCGCCTGCTGCGCATGCTGCAGGCGCGCAAGCGCTTCTTTGCCGACGCTGCCCACCAGTTGAAGACGCCACTGGCCGTGATCCAGGCGCAATCCGAACTCGCCCTGCGCGAGCCCAACGGCGACCGTATCCGCCGCCATCTGGAACCGCTGCACGGCACCGTGCGCCAGGCCGCCCGGGGCGTGCAGCAACTGCTGTCGCTCTCTCGCCTGGAGCCGGACAGCGGTTACGCCCCGCAACTCCAGCCGCAGCGGCTCGATACGCTGGCCGGCGACGTGGCGCTGGAACTGGCCCCCATTGCACGCAGGGCCGGCATCGACCTCGGCTTCGAGGGCGAGCCCGTCACAGTCACGGGCGAGCCGCAATGGCTGCAGGAACTGGTCGGCAACCTGCTCGACAACGCCATCCGCTATGCCGGCGACGGCGCACGCGTAACGCTGCGGGTCAAACGCCAGCACACCCCGATGCTGGGCGAACAAGCCTTGCTGCAGGTGGAGGACGACGGCCCCGGCATTGCCATGCCCGAGCGCGATGCGGTGTTCGGCCGCTTCTACCGTGGCGCGGCCTCGCAAGGGCAAGACGGCAGCGGCCTGGGCTTGGCCATCGTGCGCGAGATTGCGCGCATGCACGGCGGTACGGTCGGGTTGTCGGACACGCCCGGTGGCGGACTGACGATCAGCGTCTGTCTGGCGCTGGCGCCGCCCGACGACACCCCAGGCAACACAGCCTAGCGCCGCGACGGGTTGCTGCGGGACAACATACTGGACGCTCCATCCAGAAGCCGCCCGCTCCACATAACGGGCACGCACCGTTTTTGTGACGCTGCGTCGCACCAAATTCAGGCAGATCACACAGCGCACCGAGCAGGGTCAAATTGGCTCCATCCCCTCCGCGCCTGCCCACAACATCCGCCTGCATAGCGGCCTACACTCCAACCACCGCGCCCAATCATGGGATCGCCCGCCATGCTTGCCTTGGCAAGGCCTCGGGGGTTTTCCCTATTGTGGTGCCGGCATGCCGCACGCCCGTTGGCTGTGCCCAGCATCCCACACAAAATGGCTCCATCAAATAGTCAGAATTGGGTCCACTTGGCAGAACAATGAGCCGCTATAGTCCATCCACAATTCGACACAACATCGACATGTTGACCGGCCCGGAAGGACCCGTGAACGGCAGGAGGCAGCAATGAAGACGGACGACGTGATCGTCAGCTTTCGCGGTGTACGCAAGACGTATGACGGCGAGACCCTCGTGGTCAAGCATCTGGATCTGGACATCTACCAGGGTGAGTTCCTGACCCTGCTGGGCCCCTCCGGCTCGGGCAAGACCACGTGCCTGATGATGCTGGCCGGGTTCGAATTCCCGACCGGCGGCGAGATCCGCCTGGAAGGCGCCCTGCTCAACAACGTGCCGCCGCACAAGCGCAACATCGGCATGGTGTTCCAGAACTACGCGCTGTTTCCGCACCTGACGGTCGCGCAAAACGTGGAATACCCGCTGACCGTGCGCAAGCTGCCCGCCGCCGAACGTGCCGAGCGCGTGCACAAGGCCCTGCAGATGGTGCGCATGGAAGGCTTTGCCAAGCGGTACCCGGCGCAGCTCTCGGGCGGCCAGCAGCAGCGCATCGCACTGGCGCGCGCGCTGGTGTTCGAGCCCAAGCTCGTGCTGATGGACGAACCGCTGGGCGCGCTCGACAAGCAACTGCGTGAACACATGCAGTACGAGTTGAAATCGCTGCACGAAAAGCTCGGCGTGACCTTCGTCTACGTGACGCACGACCAGGGCGAGGCGCTCACCATGTCCGACCGCGTGGCGGTGTTCGACAAGGGCATCGTGCAACAGCTCGACACGGTGGACAGCCTCTACGAGCGCCCCTGCAATGAGTTCGTCGCCAACTTCATCGGCGACAGCAACACGCTGCGCGGCACCGTCACCCGCGTCGAGGGCGACTACTGCGAACTGCAGCTCAACGACGGCGCTCGCGTGGTCGGCCGCAACATCGCCGGCGCCAATGTTGGGGCCACCGCCACCGGCTGCATCCGCCCCGAGCGTATGCGCCTGACCGAAGGTGCCTCCGCCGCCGGCAATGCGATCACCGGACAGACACGCGGCCTCGTCTACTTTGGCGACCACGTGCGCATGCGCTGCGCCCTGCCCGACCAGCCCGAATGTTTCGTGAAGGTGCCGCTGGGCACGCGCGCGCTCGACGGCTTTGCGCCGGGCGCGCCGATCCAGCTTGAATTCGCACCCGAACACCTGCGCGTTTTTGCATGACGCACGCGGGCAACCCTGCCCGCATGCCACGACCACACGTTGTACCCACACGCCAATAAGAGGAGCCAGGAATGAAACACATCGCAAAGACGCGTCTGTCCGTGCTTGCCGGCGCGTTCGCCATTGCATTCGGCGCGCATGCAGCGGAAATCACCGTCGTCAACTTCGGCGGCGCCAATGGTGACGCGCAGAAGGCCGCCTTCAACAAGCCGTTCGAAGCGCAGACCGGCAACAAGGTCACCGTGGTCGAGTACAACGGCGAGCAGGCCAAGATCAAGGCCATGGTCGAAGCCAAGCACGTCAACTGGGACGTGGTGGAAGTGGAATCGGGTGACATCGGCCGCGGCTGCGATGAAGGCCTGTTCGAGAAGCTCGACTGGAGCAAGATCGCCAAGAAGACCGATCTGATCCCCGAGTCGCCGAGCACCTGCGGCGTGGGCTTCTTCGTGTGGTCGACCGCGATGGCGTACAACGCCGACAAGCTCAAGACCGCCCCGACCGGCTGGGCCGATTTCTGGGACGTGAAGAAATTCCCGGGCAAGCGCGGCATGCGCAAGGGTGCGCGCGGCAACCTGGAATTCGCATTGATGGCCGACGGCGTGCCCGTCAAGGACGTCTACAAGGTGCTCGCCACCAAGGACGGCCAGAACCGCGCGTTCAAGAAGCTCGATCAGCTCAAGCCGAACATCCAGTGGTGGGAAGCCGGCGCGCAGCCGCCGCAATTCCTGGTGGCGGGTGACGTGGTGATGTCCACCGCCTTCAACGGCCGCATCGACGCCGCCCAGCGCGAAGGCAAGAACCTGAAGGTGGTCTGGAACGGCAGCATCTACGACCTGGACTACTGGGCCATCCCCAAGGGCACGCCCAACAAGGCGCTGGCCGAGCAGTACATCGCCTACACGCTGTCGCAGAAGCCGCAGCAGGAGTACGCCAAGCACATCGCCTACGGCCCGGCCAACGTAGCGGCCATCAAGGCGCTCGACGCCAAGACGCAGGCCAACATGCCGAACTCGCCGGAGAACGCCAAGAACGCCGTGCTGCAGAACCTGCAGTTCTGGACCGACCACGGCGACGAGCTGGAACAGCGCTTCGCCTCGTGGGCATCGAAGTAACCGCATAGTGGTGTAACGCAGTGACCGCGCGGATGCCCCGCCCTATGGCAAGGCATCCGCCGGACGAATTCCCGTAGCGATGGCGAGGCAGCATTGAACACCATGACGATCGCGGCTGAATCGGTTCCTGATTCGACGGCCAAACTCAAACGCGAACTGAAGAGCGCTGAGGCGCGCAGGCGTGCCATGGCGCTGGCGCTGGTGGCGCCGCTCGCCATCTTCCTGCTGCTGATCTTTGTCGTACCGATCGGCGCCCTGCTCACACGCGCCGTGCAGAACCCCGAGGTGGCCGACGCGCTGCCCAAGACGGTCATCGCCCTGAAAGACTGGGACCGCAAGAGCCCGCCGGCCGACGCCGCCTACGCCGCGCTCGCCGCAGATCTCACCATCGTGAGCGAAGGCGAAGCGATGGGCGCACTGGCCCGCCGCCTCAACACAGAAATCCCGGGCTTCCGCTCGCTGGTTGCCAAGACCGCACGCGCGATGCCGCTGGCCGATGACCAGGGCAAGGCACTGACGCTGACGCCCGGCCAGACCCGCGCCAAGCTCCTCGAACTCGACGACCGCTGGGGCGATGTCACCTACTGGCAGGCCATCGCCAAGAACAGCAGCCGCACGTCGCCGTTCTATCTGCTGGCCGCGCTGGACCACCGGCAAGATGCCTTCGGCCATATCGAAGCGACCGACCCCGACGAGCAGATCTACGTGACGGTGTTTATCCGCACCTTCGTCATCAGCGCGATGGTGACGCTGTTCGCACTGCTGCTGGGCTATCCGCTCTCGTACTGGATTGCCTCGTTGCCGGAGCGCCGCGCCAACCTCGTCATGGTGATGGTGCTGATCCCGTTCTGGACGTCCATCCTCGTGCGCGTGGCAGCGTGGATCGTGCTGCTGCAGACCGAAGGCCTGATCAACCACGGGCTGATGGACCTCGGCATCATCAAGGAGCCGCTGGCGCTGCTGTTCAACCGCGTGGGCGTGTACATCTCGATGACGCACATCCTGCTGCCGTTCATGATCCTGCCGCTGTACAGCGTGATGAAGTCGATCCCGCCCACGTACCAGCGGGCGGCGGTGTCGTTGGGCAGTCATCCGTTTGCCGCGTTCTGGCGCGTGTATGTACCGCAGACGTATCCGGGCATCGGCGCCGGTGCGCTGCTGGTGTTCATCCTCGCCCTCGGTTACTACATCACCCCCGCACTGCTGGGCGGGCCGAACGACCAGATGGTCAGCTACTACGTGGCCTACTTCACCAACGTCACGATCAACTGGGGCATGGCCTGCGCGCTGGGCGCCTTGCTCTTGCTCGCCACGCTCGTGCTGTACGCGGTGTATGGACGCTTCACGCGGCCCAAGGTCCGCGTTGGTTGAACGGAGCCCATCGAAAATGAAACTCGCCAAACCGATGTTCGCCCCGCACACCTCGCTCATCGAGCGCATTTGGTATTTCGCGCTGCGCGGCCTGGCCGTGCTGACGCTGCTCTACCTCGTGCTGCCGGTGCTGGTGATCGTGCCGCTGTCGTTCTCGTCGAGCACCTTCCTCTCGTATCCGATTCCGAGCTATTCGCTGCGCTGGTATCAGAACCTCGTCACGTCTGACGAATGGCGCATGGCGGCCAAGAACAGCTTCATCGTCGCGCCTGCGGCCACGATCGTGGCAACGGTGCTCGGCACGCTGGCCGCCATCGGGCTGAACAAGGCGGACTTCCGTGGCAAGGGCCTGCTGATGGCCGTGCTGGTGTCACCGATGATCGTGCCGGTGGTGGTGGTCGGCGTGGGCATGTATCTGTTCTTTGCGCCGCTGGGGTTGGCCAACACGTATATCGGGCTGATCCTCGCGCATGCGGCGCTCGGGGTGCCGTTTGTGGTGACAACGGTGCTGGCGACGCTGCAAGGGTTCAATCACAACCTCGTGCGGGCGAGCCTGTCGCTGGGCGCCAACCCGGTCATGACGTTCTTCCGCATCACCCTGCCGGTGATTGCGCCGGGCGTGATTTCGGGGGCGCTGTTTGCGTTTGCTACGTCGTTTGATGAAGTGGTGGTGACGCTCTTCCTGGCCGGCGCCGATCAGGTCACGCTGCCGCGTCAGATGTTTACCGGTATTCGCGAGAACATCTCGCCGACGATTGCTGCGCTGGCGACGATCTTGATTGTGTTTTCGACGTGTCTGCTGCTGACGTTTGAGTGGCTGCGGGGGCGGGCTGCCGCGAAGGCCGTGGCCTGACGGCGCCCGCCTCGCGTGCGCCTTACGGTGAAACGAACACGTCCGTCCGGTTGGTCAGGTTGCCCGAGTTGGTCTGGATGAAGAACGGCACGAACTTCGTGCCGGTCGCCGCCAGCCCCGCGTAGTCACCAATGAAGAAGCCTCCCGCTACCGGTGCCGTCTTCATGTCGAACGGACCGGCCAGGTGCGATTCATTGCCGAAGGACTGACCTCCGTCGGTCGACAACGTCTGCCAGTAGTCCGTCGGCAGCGTGGTTGTGTTGCCCGCAGCCAGGTTGCGCAGGTCGTAATACGTCACGGCCACGGTACCGGCGGAATTGACCCCCACCATCGCATTGAAGGCGGCCTTGCCTGTCACCGTGTTCACTTGGCTTGGCGCGCTCCAGGTTTGTCCGCCATCGGTAGAGGTAGACAGCGCGATGTCAGCATGCGCGCCGCCACTGAAGCGCCCATCTTGCCAAACCACATAGAGCTGCCCCGTGGCCGGGTCAATGGCCGGTTCGGGAATGATGTCGCCCGTGCGCAGTGCCTCGCCGGTATTCGGATCGGTCACGCTCACGAGCTGCAGGCTCGCGATGAGCTGCGGTTTGGTCCATGTCGCGCCGCCGTCGGTCGACTTGACGAACGCCACGCTGTAGGTGCCCGCCGATCTGCCGGGCGCGTGGATGTAGTTGAAGAAGTCGTACAGCGTGCCGGTCTGCGCGTTGACCACGATCTGGTTGCCGATGGTTTGATGTTCCGACGGCGTGTTCACCATCACGCTGGGCGCGCTCCAAGTCTGGCCGCCATCAACGGTCTTGGAGAACAACCCCGGCCCACGCAAGGCCAAGGCGTGCTGGTTCGCATAGGGGTTGTCGTTGGGCAACTCCAGACGGTCCCACACCGCATATGCAACACCGCGCTTGACCGGGTCTGCCGTCACGGATTCCTTGTCGTTGAAGAACTGCGTGCTTGGCTCGTCGTCGGTAATGAGCTGGGTGAGATTGGTCCAGCTCAAGCCGCCGTCTCTTGAGACGGCCGCACCCACCGCGTTGCTGTTGTTGGTGTGGTTAAACGAGATCGACACTGAGTACGCGGTGCCGTCCGGCCCGAAGGACACCCACGGATCCGAAGCGCGCTCGTAACCAAGTCCACCCGCACACGTGCTGAACGGCTGAGGCACCGGCTTCCAGGTGGCGCCACCATCGAACGAAGCCGCAGACATCAGGCCGTGCGCGCCGCCGTTGGACCACCGGTCTTGCTGCCAGACGCCAATGTAGTTCGTCGGGTTGGCGGGGTTGACAGCGACGTAAGGCTCGACTTCTGCATTGACGTAATTCGTACCTGGGCCGCCGACAGTGCACCCGGCAAATGGACTGGGGCCGGAGACAAGCGTAGCCGCCCAAAGCGCCGGGCTGACGATCAGGGATGCCGTTAGCACGCTTCTGCGCAGCAGCGCAGCCGCTCTGTTACGAGACATGAGAACCTCCTCTTTCGGGGACTGCCTTGTGGTGGATGCCGCCCTTCTTCTCGATGTGTGCAACGCGCGGGTAACTGGCAGTGGAGCCATGCACTCGACGCTCCGCATCGCCGTCACCTCGTGGCGCAATGACGACGATGCCATTGCGCGCGGCCATCACGTCAACCGCCCTGCAACACCGCGGGGTCGGTTGGAAGGCGCTCAGGCAGCCGTTGCCGCGTAAGCTTAGGAAATACTTACGACTGTGGAGTGAAGTAATTTTTATCGCTGTGCAAACCAAAATTAACGATGCGCTGCAGCCAATCGCGCGCACGAGGTCCACACAGGCGATCACGGCAACGGTGGCTCACCGTTCGGTTCATTTTGTTGCAATGCAGAAGCTGTGAGCGCCGGGCAGCCGATCCACCATCCGGTGGAGTCGCCCGATGCGCGACACACTGCCTCCCCTATCCGAATGGCAGTCCATATCGGCCTCCCATGCTGGGCGTTGGCACATAAAGCGTCGATTTCAGCGACTGGAGTTCGAGCCTCCGGCCGCCACAACTTTTTGTTGGCGCTCCGAGTTCAGAGCTCGACGCGCGGAGCTTTTTTCTCGGCGTTCCGAGCTCAGAGCTCGACGCGTGGAGCTTTTTTCTCGACGATCCGAGTTCAGAGCTCGACGCATGGAGCTTTTTTCTCGGCGGCCCGAGCTCGGAGCTCGACGCGCGGAGCTTTTTTCTCGGCACTCCGAGTTCAGAGCTCAACGGGCGGAGCTTTTTTCTCGGCGTTTCGAGGTCGAGACTGGGCAGTTGAATAGCAGACCGCCGAGCGTCGCGGTCTGCGCGGCTTACAGGAACATCCCGCCCGACGCCTCGATACGCTGGGCGTTGATCCAGCGGTTGTCCGGCGACAGCAGCGACGCCACCACGCCGCCAATGTCATCGGGCAGCCCGGCACGGCCCAACGCCGTATTGGCGGCCACCATGGCGTTGATGTCGGCGTTGTCGCGCACCGCACCACCGCCAAAGTCCGTCTCGATTGCGCCCGGCGCCACCACGTTCACGGCAATGCCGCGCGGGCCGAGTTCCTTGGCGAGATAGCGCGTGAGCACCTCCACCGCCCCCTTCATCGCCGCATACGCGCCGTAGCCCGGCAGCGCAAAGCGTGCGAGACCCGACGAGATATTGACGATGCGCCCGCCGTCAGCCATGAGCGGCAGCAAAATCTGCGTGAGGAAAAATACGCCCTTGAAGTGGACGTTCATCAGTTCGTCGAACTGCGCTTCGGTGGTTTCGGCCACGGTGGCGTGCACGCCAACGCCGGCGTTGTTGACGAGGTAATCGAAGCGCTCGGCCTTCCACTGCGTCAGCACGCCGCGCACGGCATCGGCAAAGGCCGGGAAGGTGGCGGTCTTGCCGGTGTCGAGTTGCAGCGCGGCGGCGCGGCGGCCCTGGGCAGTCAGTTCAGCGACGAGCGCATCGGCTTCAGCGCAGTTGCTGCGGTAGGTGAAGATCACGTCGGTGCCGCGCTGCGCGAGCTTCTGGGCCATGT
The DNA here is from genome assembly GCF_002298975.1 of Ralstonia sp. UBA689. Classification (GTDB taxonomy): domain Bacteria; phylum Pseudomonadota; class Gammaproteobacteria; order Burkholderiales; family Burkholderiaceae; genus Ralstonia. Next base: position 454,135 of record NZ_DBMV01000001.1, on the reverse strand, counting down.
TCTTGCCAAGGCCGCGGCTACCGCCGGTGATGATCGCGATGGGGGTGTGGGTCTGCGTCATGTTGCTCTCCGGTTGGGTTGAGGGGTGTTGAACACCGTGAGAGCATGGTATTGGGCGATAAAGCAAGAATAAATCTCGCCTATTCTATTGCTGTGTTTGCCCACAGATAACAATCGACCGCCCCTCGCCATGTCCGCCAACCGACTCGAAGCCATGCAGATCTTTGTGCGCGTGGCCGAACTTGCCAGCTTCACGCGTGCGGCAGAAGCGCTGAGCATTCCCAAGCCCGCCGCCTCGGTGGCGGTGCAACAGCTGGAAACGATGCTCGGCACGCGCCTGCTGCACCGGACCACCCGCAAGGTGCAGCTCACGCAGGACGGCCAGGCCTTCTACGGGCGCTGCCAGGACCTGCTGGCCGACATGGACGAGCTGCAGACAATGTTCCGCCAGAGCGCGCAGGCACTGCGCGGCCGCCTGCGCGTCGACATGCCGGTCGGTGTTGCACGCCGCATCGTCATTCCCGCCCTGCCCGCGCTGCTGGATGCGCACCCTGAGCTGGAAATCGAGCTCTCCAGCACCGACCGCCGCGTCGACCCTGTGCGCGAGGGCTTCGACTGCGTGCTGCGCATCGGCAACCTGACCGACAGCAGCCTCATCGCGCGCCCGCTCGGCCAGTTGCATCAGGTCAACTGCGCGAGCCCGAGTTACATCGCACGCCACGGCATGCCGAAAACGCTTGAAGACCTCGACCACCATCGCATCGTCCATTACGTGCAGACGCTGGGGACGAAATCGCCGGGTTGGGAATACACGGTGGACGGCCGCTCCGCGTTCCGGCCGATGAAAGGCGCGGTGACGGTCAGTTCGGCCGAGAGCTACGACGCAGCGTGCCGCGCGGGGCTGGGGATGATCCAGGCGCCCGTGTATGCGGGGCTGTCGTCAGCGATTGCGGACGGCACGCTGGTGGAGGTGATGCCCGACTTGCGGCCGCCGCCGATGCCGGTGTCGCTGGTGTATCCGAACCGGCGGAATCTGCCGGTTCGGGTGCAGGTGTTTATGAATTGGATCGCAGACCTGTTGGCGCCGCATCTGGCGCCGTTACCGACCGGCCGGTAGTGCGGGGGGACTCCGGCTCACCCACACCGCCGAGCGCCGGAGCTTTCAGACTTGCCAGCACGATGCGCACGTGCGCCTCTGCACGCCCCCCGTCAGAACCTGTGATTGACCCGCACATAGGCCGACTGTGCAGACACGTGGCTCGTATTGATGGTCGCATCGACCCCAACGGACACCGTGGTCGCCTTGGCTGCCTGGAGCGTAACGCTGGCACCAGTCGTCAGGAACGAACGCGGGAGATCGGTGCCGGGAGCGGCGAACACGGTGCCGTCCTGGCTCTGCACCTGAATGACTCGGCCGGCGTTCATCAGCTCGTGCGCATAGCCCACGCGAAGCTGCACGTTGAGGGGGCGCACGGCATCGCCGAAGGCCTTGTCGAGCGTGACACCCACGTAGGGCTGGAGACTGCGCGCGCTGTCGGAGCCGACTTGCAGGTTCTGGCCGTTGGCGCCGTTCTCGCCGAAGCCGCTGCCGCGCACATAGGCATACCGCAGGCCCACGTGGGGGGCGAGCTGGATACCACCAACTTCCATCGGCAAGCTGGCCTGCGTGGCGACGGTGAGCTCGTGCGCCAGATGGTCGCCCTCGGCGGTCCCCACGCTGCCGAATGGCCGCTTCTGCGAGAAGAAATCGAGCCCGTAACCGACCGTGGCCGAAAGGTTGACGGCGCCCATCGGCTGCGCTCCGTAAAGAGCCACGCGCAGCGTATCGATGGCGCCCGATGCGCCGGTCGTGTCTTCACCGAGCGTGGTGTGGGTGTAGCCGCCAGCCGCGCCCACTGTGGCCCCACCAAGGCGGCCCTCCGCACCCGCGAGGAACCCATAGGCGTGTGTGAGGAATCCCGGCGCATTGCCCGTGCCCCCGACCTTGGTGCTGGAGCCGCTGGCCGTGACCCACACATCGTTGGAACCGACGGGGCCGTCTTGCAAGCTCGACAACCTGCCGAGCAGCGCGGAGCTGGCGCCCTGGGCCTGAAGCAGCGCTGTCGTGCCAAGTGCCGTGTAGATCGAGGTCTTTGCTGGTGCCACCACAGTGGTGCCAGTCGGCGTGCCCGGCCCGGTTGCTTCGGCGAGCAGCAGGTCGACCGCGTTGGTGCCGTAGTCCACCGACTGCTGCAACGCGCCGAGGTTCGCCCCGGCCGTGGCCGCACTGACGTTTGCGAAGCGGCCCGTCACGCCATTGGCCGCACTCAGCACGGTGTAGCGGCGAGCGGTGTAGGTGCCGGGATCGAACACAATGGCCAGCGAGCCATCCAGCGCCGCGGCACCGCCCACGCGTAGTTGCGATGCCTGCGTCGGGCTGACCTCGATCGAGAGGGTCGCGCCCGAGCTTTGCGTGTAGTTACCGCCGACGGAGAGCGTTCCGATGGAGCCACCCGGCGCGACCACCCCGCTGCTGCTGACGTCGCCCGATACCGTGCCATGGCCACGCAGCGTGCCTAGCGTATTCACCAAGACGTTGCCGCCGAGCACTGCGTTGGCGTTCGCCGCATCGCCGACGGCTAGGGTGCCGCCCGCCACCGTCGTCGTACCGGAGAAGGCGCTGCTGACCCCGTTGAGCGTGAGCGCACCCGTGCCCTGCTTGATCAAGGCTCCGCTGCCGCTCAGGCTGCCGCTGAAGGTTTGCGAAGAGTCATCAGCCAGCGTGAGCGCGCTGCCGCCCAGCGCCACCCGGCTGCCTGCCACGCCAGAGAGATGCGCCACCGTCTGGCTGCCGCCCGTAGACAGATCAAGCGCTGCGCCCGCACCAGCAAGCGACACCGACGTAGCCGAAGCCAAACGGCCAGCCCCCGACAAGGCGAGCGTGCCAGCGTTGATGGCCGTTGCTCCGGTATACGTGTTCACGCCGGACAGCGTTTGCGTGCCGCCACCCAGCGTGAGGCCGCCCGTACCGCCAATGGCGCCGCTGAACGTGCCGGCGGCATTGGCCAGCGTCAGCGTGCGGCCGCCCAACGCGACAGTTCCCGTGCCCGCCAGTGCGTTGATGGTGGCACCCGAGGTCGTCCCCGAGATATCGAACGTGCCGTTGTTGACCACGCCGCTGGAGGCGGCAATGCTGCCGGCGCCAGTCAACGCAAGTGTGCCGGCGTTGATCGTCGTTGCCCCGGTAAATCCATTCGCCGCCGACAGCGTCTGCGTTCCGCCACCCAGCGTGAGGCCGCCGGTACCGCCGATGGCACCGCTGAACGTGCCGGCTGCATGGGCCAGCGTCAGCGTCTGGCTGCCCAGGGCGACAGTCCCCGTGCCGGTCAATGCGTTGATGGTGGCGCCGGAGGTCGTGCCCGAGATGTCGAGGGTGCCGTTGTTGACGACGCCGCCGGAGGTCGCAATGCTGCCCGCGCCGGTCAACGCAAGGGTGCCCGCGCTGATGGCCGTTACCCCGGTAAATACGTTCGCCGCCGACAGCGTTTGCGTGCCACCCGCAATTGTGAGGCGCCCCGCCCCTCCAATGACGCCGCCGAACGTGCCGGCGGCATTGGCCAGCGTCAGCGTCTGGCCGCCCAGGGCGACTGCGCCCGTGCCGGTCAATGCGTTGATCGTGGCGCCTGAAGTCGTCCCAGAGATATCGAAGGTGCCGTTGTTCACCACGCCACTGGAAGCGGCAATGCTGCCGGCGCCCGACAGTGCGAGCGTGCCAGCAGTGATGGTCGTGCTGCCCGCATAGCCCGCCGTGCCCGAGATGGTCAACGTGCCGGGCCCCGCCTGCACCAGATTGCCGGAGCCGCCGATGGTGCCAGCGTATGTCAGCGTATCGCTGCGGTTGAAAGCCAGTGTGCCGTTGTTGACGATATTGCCCGCCACCGAGCCGGTGGTCCCGCCGTTGCCGATCTGCAGCGTGCCGGCGCTGATGGTGGTATCGCCCGTATAGGTGTTGTTGCCGGTGAGGGTGATCGTTCGATTGCCGCTCACACCCACGTTGCCCGCGCCCGATATGACACCTGACACCACGAGGTTCGTCGTGGTCGAATCGAGCGTGACGCGCGACGTGGTGTTGCCCAGCGTGATGTTGTTCGACAGCGAGAGCCCGGCGCTGCCTGCCGTGATCTTGGCTACCGCCCCCGCCGCCACGTCGAGGTTGCCGATGATGTTGGAACCCGTCAGCAGTTGCAGCGTGTTGTTCGTCCCGTTGAACTGGATGGCTGCCGCACGCGTCACGCCGTCGCTGAACAACCCGCCGCTGATCGTGCCGCCATTGACGATGACCGCGCCATTGGCAATGACACCTGCGCCCGCGGCACCGCCGTTGCCCGCGCCGCCAGTAATCGTGCCGACGTTGGTGAGCACGTTGAACCCGGCAGCCAGATTGACGCCCGCGCCACTGGCGCCTGCCGTGCTGCCGCCGCCACCGGCGCCGCCGCCGACACCGCCCACGATTGTCCCGATGTTGGTCACCTGCGAGCCGGAGCCCAAGATCAGCAACCCATCGCCGCCGCCACCGCCGCCACCCGGATTACCGCCGCCACCTCCGTTGCCGCCATTGCCGCCAACCAGCGTGCCCTGGTTGTTCACGTCGCCAGCTGGCGTCACCATCACCAAGGCTGCGCCGCCGCCACCACCGCCTCCGCCGTTGGAGGCCGGCCCCGATGTGCCGGCACCGCCAGTTCCACCCGCGCCGCCCTGCACGGTCGCGCCGGTGTTGACGGTGACGCTGGTGCCCGTGGAATAGACACCGGCGCCGCCGCCACCGGCGCCGCCGGCGAAATTGAATCCGTCGAAGGCTTGGCCTGACCCGCCTTGTGCGTTCGCGTTGATGACGACATCGCCAGCGACCACCGCGCCGGCCGCCCCGCCCGGGCCGACTTGCCCATATTCGTTCGCGGCCCCGGTGCCGCCCGTCCCGCCCGAGGTTGCACCGCCCGGAATCTGCACCGTGACGCCACCGCTGCCGAACGCGGACGAACCGCCGCCACCGCCATTGCCGCTGCCACCGTTGCCGCTGCGGTTCGGGATGCCATCGCCGCCTGCTGCGCTGCAGTTTGCAATCGTGCTCGGCGAGCACGTCGCCGCCCAGCCAGGGAGCGCCACGCCAGCCAAGCCGAGCGATATGCCGATTGAAATGATGGATGCTCGCCGATGCGCGTGCGTTGTGTCGTGGCTGGCGTCAACGCCCCCGTGCGATGCCTTTGTCAGTTCGGACACCACTTGCGGAGCACGCAAGGTGCGGCTCCAGACCAGCCGATAGACCCGGTTCATGTTGATCCCCTCGTTGCATAGACCCATGGGTCGGGCGCTGATCATTGAGAGGCAGGACCGTGGCGCGAGTGACCCGTTTTTTGTGTTGTCGTTCTCTGGCGCGCCGTCCGGTGGATGCAGTTTTTCGGCTTATGGCCGGGGGCGCATGCGCGCGAAATATAACACCTGCCTAGGAAATATTGCCCAGGCCATCGGTAAGGCCTGTTGTGCGGGCGCTGTTGCCCTGACCGGGGGCGAAAAAAACGCGCCGAGTTGCCCCGGCGCGTCTTTGTATTGCTGCGGCAGACAGGTCAGCCCATCCACTTCCGCGCATTGCGGAACATCCGCATCCACGGGCTGCTGCCATCCCCGGCGGCTTCCCATTCCTTCGGATGCCAGCTCATCTGCACCGCGCGGAACACGCGTTCCGGGTGCGGCATCACCACGGTGAAGCGGCCGTCATGCGTCGTCACTGAGGCGATGCCCTGCGGCGAGCCGTTCGGGTTCAGCGGATACGTCTGCGTGACCTGGCCGCGGTTGTCGACAAAGCGCAGGCCGACGGCCACCTTGCTGATATCGCCTTGCTGCGAGAAGTCCGCATAGCCTTCGCCGTGCGCGACGACGATGGGGATGCGGCTGCCTTCCATGCCCGCGTAGAAGATCGACGGCGATGCCTCCACCTGCACGCTCACCAAGCGGCCTTCGTATTGCTCCGACTGGTTGCGCGTGAACTTCGGCCATGCACCCGCGCCCGGGATGATCGGGGCCAGGTTCGCCATCATCTGGCAGCCGTTACACACGCCCAGCGCGATCGAATCGGTGCGGTTGAAGAACGCCGCGAACTGCTCGGCAAGCATGCTGTTGAAGAGGATGGTCTTGGCCCAGCCCTCGCCCGCGCCCAGCACGTCGCCATAGCTGAAGCCGCCGCAGGCCACGAAGCCCTTGAAGTCGGCCAGCTTGGTGCGGCCGGCCAGCAGGTCGCTCATGTGCACGTCGTACGTGTCGAAGCCGGCCTTGTCCATCGCGTAGGCCATTTCCACCTGCGAGTTGACCCCCTGCTCACGCAGGATCGCCATGCGCGGGCGCGCGCCCGTTGCAATGAACGGCGCAGCCACGTCTTCCGCAATATCGAACGTGAGCTTGGGCGAGATGCCCGGATCTTCGGCGTCGAGGATGCGGTCGTATTCGCTCTGCGTGCACTCGGGGTTGTCGCGCAGGTTGGCGATGCGCCAGGAAACGTCCGTCCACGTGCGTTGCAGTTCGATGCGCGACGCGCTGAACACCTTCTTCGCATCGCGCCAGATTTCGATGTGGTCATTGGCGTTGGGGGCGCCGATGACGTGGCTGCAGCCTGCCAGGCCGTGCTCGCGCAGTACCGCGAACACAGCGTCGCGCTGGGCCAGCGGCACCTGGATGACTGCACCGAGTTCTTCGTTGAACAGCGCACGCAGCGTCAGGTCGGCGCGGCGGCCGGAGACTTGCTGCGCCCAGTTCTTGGCGTCGCCGTAGTCCGATTCGTGCGTGCCGTCGAGGGTGAGCATGTCGACGTTGATCGACACGCCGCAATGGCCCGCAAAGGCCATTTCGCAGACGGTCGCCCACAGGCCCCCGTCGGAGCGGTCGTGGTAGGCCAGCAGCGCGCCGCTCGCGTTCAGTTGTTGGATGGCGGCGAAGAAGCGCTTGAGGTCTTCGGCGTCGTCCACATCGGGCACACTGTTGCCGATCTGCTCCGTGACCTGCGCCAGGATGCTGCCGCCCATGCGGTTCTTGCCGCGGCCCAGGTCGATCAGGATCAGCGTGGTGTCGGCCGGCGCGTTGGCAGATTCGACTTGCTTGAGCTGCGGCGTGAGCGTCTTGCGCACGTCCGTTACCGGCGCAAAGGCCGAGACGATGAGCGACACCGGCGCGACGACTTCCTTCGCTGCGCCCTCGTCTTCCCACTTGGTGCGCATCGACAGCGAATCCTTGCCCACCGGGATGCTGATCCCCAGTGCCGGGCACAGATCCATGCCGACGGCCTTGACCGTGTCGTACAGGCGGGCGTCTTCGCCGTTCACGCCGCACGCGGCCATCCAGTTGGCCGACAGCTTGAGTTGCGTGAGCGAGTCGATCGGCGCGGCGGCAATGTTGGTGATGGCCTCACCGATGGCCATGCGGCCCGACGCGGGTGCGTTGATGACAGCCAGCGGCGTGCGCTCGCCCATCGTCATCGCCTCGCCCGTGTAGCCCTTGAAGTCGAGCGTGGTGACGGCCACGTCGGCCACTGGCACTTGCCACGGGCCGACCATCTGGTCGCGCGTGTTCAGGCCGCCGACGGTGCGGTCGCCAATGGTGATGAGGAACGACTTGCTGGCGACCGTCGGATGGCGCAGCACATCGCGTGCGACGGGTTCCAGGTCCAGCCCGGTAACGTCCACTTCCGGCAGTTCCTGCGACACACGGCGCACGTCGCGATGCATGCGCGGCGGCTTGCCGAGCAGCACATCCATCGGCATGTTGACCGGGAAGTGCTCGGCACTGTCGGCGGGCGCGTCACGGTCGACCACCTGCAGTTGCTGTTCGTCCGTGGCAAAGCCGACGACGGAGAACGGCGCGCGCTCGCGCTCGCACATGGCCTGGAAGCGCGGGAAATCGCCCGGAGCAATCGCCAGCGTGTAACGCTCTTGCGATTCGTTGCACCAGATTTCTGCTGGGCTCAAGCCCGACTCTTCCAGATGCACTTGGCGCAGGTCGAAGCGGGCACCCTTGTCGGCGCCGTCAACGAGTTCTGGGAAAGCATTGGAGATACCGCCCGCTCCCACGTCGTGGATCGACAGGATCGGGTTGTCTTCACCCAGCGCCCAGCACGCGTTGATGACTTCCTGCGCGCGGCGCTGCATTTCGGGGTTGCCGCGCTGGACGGAATCGAAGTCCAGGTCGGCGGTATTGGTGCCGGTCGCCATCGAGCTGGCAGCGCCACCGCCCATGCCGATACGCATGCCGGGGCCGCCGAGTTGGATCAGCAGCGTACCGGCTGGCAGGCCGTGCTTGTGCGTGTGGCCGGCGTCGATGTTGCCGATGCCGCCGGCAATCATGATCGGCTTGTGATAGCCGCGCACGGTGCCGCCGACGTTCTGCTCGTAGACGCGGAAATAGCCGCCCAGGTTGGGCCGGCCGAATTCGTTGTTGAACGCTGCGCCGCCGATCGGGCCCTCGATCATGATCTGCAGCGGCGAGGCGATGCGGTCCGGTTTGCCGACCGGGCTCGGTGCAGCTTCATTCGGGTTGCGGTGTGCCACAGGCTGGGCCGTATCGCGGGCGTTTTCCCACGATTGCACGGCTTCGGGCAGCAGCAGGTTAGACACGGTAAAGCCGGTCAGGCCAGCCTTGGGCTTGGCGCCACGGCCGGTCGCGCCTTCGTCACGAATTTCACCGCCCGCGCCGGTCGACGCACCCGGGAACGGGGAAATGGCCGTCGGGTGGTTGTGCGTCTCCACCTTCATCAGCGTGTGCGTGAGGGCTTCACGGCGGCCATATTGCGGCACACCCGTCTCGCCTTCCGTGCCTGCGTGCGGGAACCAGCGCTCGGCCATGCCGCCTTCCATCACGGCGGCGTTGTCCGAGTACGCGACGATCGTGCCCTGCGGCGCGAGCTGGTGCGTGTTGCGGATCATCGCGAAGAGCGACTTGTCCTGCTGTTCGCCGTCGATGGTCCAGTCGGCGTTGAAAATCTTGTGGCGGCAGTGCTCGCTGTTGGCCTGGGCGAACATCATCAGCTCGACGTCGGTCGGGTTGCGTTCGAGCTTGCGGTAGGCGTCGACGAGATAGTCGATTTCGTCGTCGGAGAGGGCCAGGCCCATCTCAACGTTGGCGGCTTGCAGCGCGCGGCGGCCGGCGGCGGCGTCTCCGCTGCCCAGATCAACAAAGCGCAGCGCCTTGGCGGGCAGCACGTCGAACAGGCCGTAACCGGCTTCGCGCGTGTCGATCACGGTTTCCGTCATGCGGTCGTGCAGGTGCGCGGCCACGGCGGCGCGGGTGGCGTCGTCCAGGTGCTTGCGGCCCCGGATGAGGCCCTTCTTGCACGTGACGGTGAATTCCACACCCCGCTCGATGCGGTGGATTTGCGGCAGTGCGCAGTGGCGAGCGATTTCGGTCGCCTTGCTCGCCCACGGCGAGATCGTGCCAAAGCGCGGAATGACCACGAAGCGGTCGCCCTCCACCTCGGCCGGCGCGGGCGAACCGTAGGTCAGCAGCGCTTGCACACGGGCAGATTCATCGGCCGACAGCGGCGTGTCGGCGGCCACGAAATGCAGGTATTGGGCACTGACGGCATCGATGTCCGGATCGATGCGCTTGAGGGTGGAAAGCAGGCGTTGCTGGCGGAAGGCGGACAGCGCGAGAGCGCCGGGAAAGCACGAGAAATGCGCCATGGTGGGCAAGGCAGGCAGTAGCTGGAAGGGGAGTTTTCCCGGCGTGCGCGGGAAAACCGCCATTGTACCTTGCTCAGCCCTTCTTACCGATGGCCAAATCGGCTGGAAATGCCCTTGCCGAGGCTGAAACAGGCGTTTTACAGCGACGTCGCCGAGCGCGCGGCCTGCTCGTACAGCCCCGTCAGTACGCGCAGCAGGCGCGCCAGCTCGCCGATTTCGGCGTTCTCCTCGCCACCGGGCGAGATGTTGCTGGTCAGGCACTGCTCACGGATCTCGCGGTAGCGGGCACAGGCCTTTTCACCCGTCGGCGTGGTGGTGTAGGTGACTTCCTTGCCATTGCGCGTGCCTTCCACCAACTCCATCCCCTGCAGCTTTTTGAGGGAATACGTGACGAGGTGGGTGTCTTCCACGTTGAGCACAAAGCAGATGTCGGCCAGGCGCTTGGCGCGGCCACGGTGGTTGACGTGATGCACAACCAGCACATCGAGGAAGGTCAGGTCGCGCACGCCGGCGGCAGCCATGCAGCGCACGCACCAGCGGTTGTAGGCGTTGTAAGCCGTGTTGAGCGCAAACTCGAACTCCGACAACTCCGGGCTGCGCGCCGACACCAGGTGCGACGAAGACACGATCGGCCCGCCCGTCGCGCCCGTATCGGCGGTCACTTCAGACGGATCGGCTTTCTGTGTTGACGGCAATTTCGACGTGCTGGACATGCGCAACTCGGACGTAAAAGGGGCGGAAACGGTCGGAAACGCGGGCTATTGTAAGAGAATAGATCGTCATGTCTGACTCGGTTATAGCCTGTAGCCATCATGTCCACACACCCCACCTGGCGTGAAATCCTGATCGACGGCGCCCTTGCCGCGCATCATGGCGCCGATTTGCTGTTCGGCACGGTCGGCATCCGCGCACTGGAAGCCGCCGCTTACCGCACGCTCGAACCTTTCGCGCTCATGGCCCGTGCCGGCGAGGCTGCGGCCGACTGGCTGCAGACACGGGCGCCGCATGGCCATCTGCTGTTCGTTGCCGGCCCCGGCAACAATGGCGGCGATGCGTTGGTCGCGGCAACGGTGCTGCATCTGGCCGGCCGCACCGTCACCGTGTGGCTGACCGCCGACCCAGCCAAACTCCCCGACGACGCCCGGCGCGCCTGGACCGAAGCCCGCGCGGCAAACGTGCCGATCGAGCAACTCCACACGCCCGCGTCCGTACCGGCCACGGCCACCGGCATCGTCGACGGGCTGTTCGGCATCGGGCTGGGGCGGCCGCTGACCGGGCTGCCTGCGGCGCTGGTCGAGACCATCAACGCGAGTGGCCTGCCGGTCTACGCACTGGACATCCCCTCCGGGCTGAACGGCGATACGGGGCAGCCACCGGCGCCAGACTCGCCCGTCATCCGCGCGCGTGCCACCATCACGTTCCTTGCCGTCAAGCCCGGCCTGCTGACCGGCATCGGCCGTGACGCCGCGGGAGACATCGCCTTGGCGGATTTGCAGGCGGCGCAGCCTGCCTACGACGGCGTGATCGAGGCGGATGCGCTCATCAACACACCGGCGCGCTGGCTTGCGCAGGTGCCGCGCCGGCTCCACAACGGACACAAGGGTACGTACGGCAGCGTCGCCATCGTCGGTGGGGCGCCGGGCATGGTGGGCGCTCCGCTGTTGTCGGCACGCGGGGCGCTTTACCTCGGTGCGGGCAAGGTGCATGTGGTCTCTCTTGCTGCCGATGCGCCGCGTGTCGATTTCGCGCAGCCCGAGCTGATGCTGCACACATGGGGCGCACTCGACCTGGGCGACATGCAGGCGCTGGCCGTGGGCCCCGGCATGGGCACCGGCAAGGAGTCGGAAGCGGCGCTCGACCACTTGCTGGATCGCATGCTCTCGGCCCGAGCGCCTGCCGTGTTCGACGCCGATGCGCTGAACCTCTTCGCAAAGGCGCCCGCGCTGCTTACACGCCTGACACGGCTGGCGGAAAACGGTGTGCCCGTGGTGCTGACGCCGCACCCGCTCGAAGCCGCAAGGCTGCTGCAAACCGATGCGCAGACCGTGCAGCATGACCGGCTGTCCGCGGCCAAGGCGCTGGTCAATCGCACCAATGCCGTCGTCGTGGTCAAGGGTTCGGGCACCGTGATTGCTGCGCCGGGCATGGCCCCCGCCATCAACCCGACCGGCAATGGTGGCCTGGCCACGGGCGGTACCGGCGACGTGCTGACCGGCATGGTTGGTGCGTTGCTCGCGCAGGGTATATCGGCGCGCGAGGCGGCGCTCGCGGCGGTCTGGCTGCATGGCCGTGCGGCGGATGATCTGGTCCATGCGGGTGTCGGCCCCGTCGGTCTGCACGCGGGCGAATTGTGTGTGCCGGCACGACGTGCACTCAACGCGCTGCTGGCGTCGGACGCTCGCCGATAGAAGCCCGCCGTAACACGCCGTTATACTTGGCACACGTTTTCGCTTGCTGATGTCACGCCGTATGCCCATCGCCCTACCCGCCTGGCAGTCCCTCACGCAACACGCCCAGACCATCCGCGCTGCCCACATGCGCGACTGGTTTGCCGCACCGGACGCTGAGCAGCGGGTGCGCGCCTTCACGCTCGAAGCCGCGGGCCTCACGGTCGACTACTCCAAAAACCGCATTACGCCCGACACGCTTGCGCTGCTCCTCAAGCTGGCCGACGAAGCCGGCGTGCTCACGCTGCGCGACGCCATGCTGCGCGGCGGCCGCATCAACAACACCGAGCATCGCTCCGTCCTGCACGTCGCCCTGCGCGGCCATGCCGAAGATGACTACCGCGCAGATGGCGAGCCGGTCATGCCCGAGGTGCTGCGCGTGCGCGCCCAGATGCGCGACTTCGCCAACCGCGTGCATAGCGGCGCATGGACGGGCCACTCCGGCCAGCGCATCACCGATATCGTCAACATCGGCATCGGCGGCTCCGATCTGGGCCCGCGCATGGTGTGCCGCGCGCTCGATCACCTCGCCGTGCCGCAGGTGCGCGTGCATTTCGTTTCCAACGTTGACGGCACCGACCTGGCGGAGACGCTCGACGGCTTGAACCCCGACACCACGCTCGCCATCGTCTGCTCCAAGACGTTCACCACGCTCGAAACGATGGCCAACGCGCACAGCATGCGCCGCTGGTTTGTCGAGCACGGCGTGGCCGAAGATCAGCTCAGGCACCACTTCGTGGCCGTCTCCACCAACCGCGAGGCCGTCGTCCAGTTCGGCATCGATCCGGACAACATGTTCACGTTCTGGGATTGGGTGGGCGGGCGTTTTTCGCTGTGGTCGGCGGTGGGCCTGTCGATCGTGCTGGCGATCGGGCCACAGCAGTTCGAGGCAATGCTCGACGGCGCGCGCGCGATGGACCGCCACTTCGCCACGGCCGCACCGCGCGAGAACCTGCCGCTCATCCTCGGGATGTTGTCGGTGTGGTACCGCGGCTTCTTCAATGCGGCCAGCGCCTGCACGGTGCCCTACTGCGCGCCGCTTGAGCTGCTGACCGACTTCATGCAGCAACTGGAGATGGAGAGCAACGGCAAGTCGGTCCAACGTACGGGCGCCGCTATCGATACCGACACCGGCCCCATCGTCTGGGGCACAGCCGGCACCAACGGCCAGCATGCGTATTTCCAGTTGATTCATCAGGGCTCGCAGATCGTGCCGGTGGATTTCATCACCACGCTCGAACCCGTGCGCAACCTGCCCGGCCATCACGCCAAGCTGCTCGCCAACTGCTTCGCCCAGGGCGAGGCATTGCTGCGCGGGCGCACCGCCGATGAAGTACGCGCCGGCGGCGTGACCGACGAAGCACTGGTGCCGCATATGGTGTTCGACGGCAACCGCCCGAGCACAACCATCCTGATGCAGCGGCTCGATGCCGCGTCGCTCGGCGCGTTGATTGCCTGCGCCGAGCACCGCACCTTCGTACAAGGCGCGGTCTGGAACATCAACTCATTCGATCAATGGGGCGTGGAACTGGGCAAGAAGCTCGCCAAGCCGATCCAGGCAGAGCTGGAAGGTGCGCCCGCCTCGGTAGCGCACGATGCGTCGACGGCAGCGCTGATCCGCCGCGCCAGGACAGCCCTCTAACGACCACGTAGCCGCGAACGGCAGAGTTCGCGTCGGACGTCAGAGTTCGGTCATGGCCTCGTCACCGATCAGGTGACCGGCCTCGATCGTGAGGATACGGCTACAACGCGCCGCGACAGACCGGTCGTGCGTGACCAGCACCAGCGTGGAACCCGCACTGCGGTTGAGTTCGAACATCAGCGCAATGACGGCTTCGCCGGTGGCGGTGTCGAGGCTGCCGGTCGGCTCGTCGGCGAAGAGAATGTCCGGCTCGGTCACGAACGCACGAGCCAGCGCCACGCGCTGCTGCTCGCCGCCCGAGAGCGTCTTCGGATAATGCGACAGCCGCGCGCCCAGGCCGACACGCTCCAGCAGCGCCGTGGCGCGGCGGCGCATCTCTGCAGCGCCCACGTTGCCCTGCAGTTCCAGCGGCAGCGTCACGTTCTCCAGCGCGGTCAGGTGCGGCAGCAACTGGAACGACTGGAAGACGAAGCCCACGTGGCTGCCGCGCACGGCCGCGCGGCCATCTTCATCCAGCCCGAACAGGTCGTGCCCCAGCAGCTTGACCGTCCCGGAGGTCGGCAGATCGAGCCCCGCCAGCAATCCGAGCAACGTCGACTTGCCCGACCCCGAGGCACCGACAATCGCCAACGTCTCGCCCGCTTCCACGCGAAACGAAACATCGCTCAAAATAGGCAACTCGCCGGTGGCATCGCGCACGGTCTTGTGCAGCGAATCGACCTCAATCACCCAGGTAGCGGAAGACGACATGATCGGACAGGTTGGTAGTAAGAGGCGCAGCGTGAAAGCACTCGTTGCAGCGCTGGGTTACGCGTTGATCGGCATGCTGCCGGCCGGGCAATTGGCGGCGGCCCAGGACACGGTCGCATCGCATCGCGTGTTGGTGCTGGGTGACAGCCTGTCAGCGGGATACGGCCTGGCGCAGGGCACCGGCTGGGTCGCGCTGCTCGACAAGCGTCTCAAAGAACGGAAGCTTGATTATAGCGTCGCCAATGCCAGCATCAGCGGCGACACCACGGCCGGCGGCCGCGCCCGCTTGGCCGCAGTGCTGGCGCGCGAGAAGCCCACCGTCGTCATCCTGGAGCTGGGCGCCAACGATGCATTGCGCGGCCTGTCGCTTACCGCCAGCGAATCCAACCTGAAGGCAATGATCGATGCTTCGCAGGCGGCCGGCGCCAAGGTGCTGCTGGTCGGCATGCGCATCCCGCCCAACTACGGGCCCGATTACAGCGAGCATTTCTTCGCCATGTTCGGCAAGCTGGCGCAGCAGTACAAGCTGCCGCTGGTGCCCTTCCTGCTGGACGGCGTGGTGCAGCATCCCGACTGGTTCCAGGAAGACCGCATCCACCCGGTCGCCCAGGCCCAGCCGACGCTATTGGACAACGTCTGGCCCAAGCTGGAACCTCTGCTGAAGACGCGGGTCGGAGGGTGACGGCCCGGCCGCACTGCCCTGCTCGCTAGAAGCACGGCACACGTCAGGGGCGTATCTCACACGGGGGAACACCATGAAGCTTCTGGCAGGCGCACTGCACGCGGCACGCGACAACAAGCGATTCCTGGTCGGCATGTCCTTGTTGTTCGCATTCCGCGCCTGCATTGCCGATTGGGCTGTCGTGCCCAGCGGCTCGATGAATCCGACGCTCGTCGAAGGCGATTACATCCTGATGAATCGGCTGGCCTACGGTGTGCGCGTGCCGGCCACCACGGTCTGGCTCAAGCGTGGCGACGAACCCCGGCGCGGCGACGTCGTCGTGTTTTCCTCGCCGGAAGACGGCACGAAACTGGTCAAACGCCTGGTCGGCCTACCCGGCGACGTGGTCGAGATGAAAGGGGACGCACTGGTCATCAACCACAAGCGGATCGCCTATGCACCGCTGCCGGACGTTGCCCCTGGTGCATTGCCGCAGGCGACTGCCGCCTTGCCGCATGAGCTTTGGTCCGAGGCCCTGCCCGGCCGCGAGCATACCGTGATGGTCTTGCCGCAAGTGGCTGCATTGCGCAACTTCGGCCCGATCACGGTGCCGCCAGATCACTACCTGATGCTCGGCGACAACCGCGACAACAGCCGCGACTCGCGCTACTTCGGCCTCGTCCCGCGCAAAAACCTGATCGCACGCGCCTCGCACGTCGCGCTGTCGTTCGACCCGGACCGCTGGTACATGCCGCGTCTCGCGCGCATCGGCAAGCCGCTCGACTAAGCCGACCCACACAAAGACAAAGCCCCCTCGCCGATCGGCTAAAGGGGGCTTTTTTGTCAGGCTTGCAGCAACGCGTCAGGACGCATCGTCTGCCGAGTTGGCCGGCTTGGTGGCGTCGACCACGCTGCTGTTGATCTTCACCTTCGAGCGCGCCTTCAGCGCTTCGTAATAGGCGTTGAAATCGGCCTGGCCGGTGGCCTGCGCCAGTTGCTGCGCGTCCGCAGCGCGACGGGCGTCGTCCACGTTGGCCGGCGGCAGTACCTTGTTGACGCGATACAGCGCATAGCCCTGGGCACCGAGGTCGACGCCGACAGTGGTCGGCAGCTTGGTCGCGTCTGCGCGCAGGATAGCGGTCAGCGCTGTCGGCAGCGTACCTTGCGCTTGCTGGCGCGAGACCGTCTGCGCGGCACCGAACCCGTCGGCGCTGTTGCTCTGCTTGATTGCTGCGAGCTTCTCTTCGCCGGCCTTCTTGGCCAGCGCGGCCGACTGCTCGGCAATGACCTTCGCCTTGACCTGTTCACGCACGTCGGCCAGCTTCTTGACCGTGGCCGGGCGGTAGTCCACCACACGCGCCGCCACCAGTGTGGTCGGGCCAACCTGGATGGCCGCGGTGTTGCGGTGGTTCTTGATCACGTCATCGGCAAACAGTGCCCTGAGCACCTTGTCGTTGCCGAGCGGACTGCCGGTCAGCGCCGGAGTCGGGGTGCGCGTGACGTTATCGGCAGTCTGGATTTGCAGCTTGAGCTTGTCGGCCACCGGCTTCAGGCTGTCGGACTGGTCTTCCACCGCATTGGAGAACGCATCGGCCAGTTCGGAATACTTCTTGTTGGCCAGTTGCGTGCGCACTTCTCGCTCAAGCTCGGACTTGACGGCTTCCAGCGGCGGCACGCCGCCACCCTTCACCTCTTCGAGTTTGATGATGTGGAAGCCGAAATCGCTTTCCACCACATCGCTGATGTCACCCGGCTGCTTGAGCGCATACAGCGCATTCTCGAACGGCGGCACGGTCGACTTCCTGGGCAAAAAGCCCAGTTCACCGCCCTGCGCTGCCGAACCCGGATCACCCGAATACTTCTTCGCCAGCTCGGCAAAGCTCGCTGGGTTCTTGCGCACCTCGGCCAGCACTTCCTCGGCCTTCTTCTTTGCGGCCTCCTTATCGGCAGGCTTGGCGTTGTCCGGCAGCTTGATCAGGATGTGTGCGGCGCGGCGTTGCTCTTCGGTCTTGAAGCGCGCGGAGTTTTGATCGTAGTACTCCTTGAGCTGTTCAGGCGTGACCGGAAGCTGCTTCATCATGTCTTCGCCCGAGAACACAACGTACTCGGCCTTGACTTGCTCCGGCACCGAAAACTCCTGCTGGTGCGCGTCGTAGTAGGCCTGGATGGCCTTGTCATCAGCATTGACCTTGGCAGCATAGTCGGCCGGCTTGAACAGCAGGGCCTGCACTTCGCGCTGCTGGTCGCGGACCTGAATCAGATGCTCCACCAGCGACTTCGGCACGAAAGCCGTTGCCGTGATCGATTGCGGAATCTGCTGCTGCGAGAGCTCGAAGCGCAGGCGGCCCTCCAACTGCTCGGGCGTCATGTTCTGCGCGGCCAGCAGTTGCACGTAGGCCTGCTGATCGAACGAACCGTCCGGCTTGCGCAGCGCGGCCACTGCCGGGATCTGCAGGATGGTGTCGCGAATCTTGTCGTTCGAGACGGTCAGGTTGGCGCGCGTGACTTCGTTGGCCAGCACGCGCTGCTGGATGACGCCGTCCAGCACCTCGCGGCGCATCTGCGGGCCTTCAAACTGCCGCGGATCGTACTGCGAGCCCAGCATCTGACGCAGGCGTTCGGTCTGCTCGCGCATGCGCGCGTCGACCTCGCTAGTGGTAATGACCTTGCCGTCCACCTTGGCAGCGTCGTGCGAGCTGTCCATGAAGCTCGAATAGCTTTGCACGCCAAAGAACACGAACGACGGGAACACCAGAATCAGCAGCACCAGAAACATCAAGCGCCGATGCGTACGTACGAAATCAAGCATGCTGAACGGAGTGAGGAAGAGATGGAAAATTCGCTGATTCTATCAGGGCTGGTGATCCGCCTGGTCAATCGACCGGGTGATTCACTTCCTGCCGTTGATCCACGATGTACCGCCGCAGCGCTTCCAATGCGTCACGCAATGTCGCGGCGAGCACGGGGTGACTCGCAATGCCAGTCGCATCGAGCTTGCTGCCAAGCACCGGCAGCGTAACCGAAGCCGCCGACACGAGGTCCGCCGACATGACCGACAGCGTCTCTTTGAGCGCTGCATCGGCATGCGCGGCACGCGGCGATGCGTTCAGCACAGCCGTTGGCTTATAGACAAAGGCCTCGCTGCCGACAACCCAATCCAGCGCGTTCTTTATTACGCCGGTCACGCCGTGCGCATATTCGGGGCTGGCAATCAGCACGGCGTCTGCCGCGTTGAGTTGCTCTCGAAACGCCTGCACCGGAGGCGGCAACGGATATTCGGTATCGGGATTGAACAGCGGAAACTCACCAAGGCGCGCAAACGGCACGACGGCGATTCCGGCAGGCGCCACCGCAGCGGCCGCTGTCAGCACGGCGGTATTGACGGACGCGGCGCGCAAGCTGCCGGAAATGGCCAACACTCGGATGGTTTGCATTGCGTTGTCCCTACGATTGCCACCAGATGAGCGCATGCTCTCTCGGGAGCAGAAAAGACAAAGGCCCGAACGAATCGGGCCCTTGCAATGTTTTGGCGGAGCGGACGGGACTCGAACCCGCGACCCCCGGCGTGACAGGCCGGTATTCTAACCGACTGAACTACCGCTCCAGATTGGATCGGACCACCCGACGTCTGAGCGGCAACACGAACGATGGTGGGTGCTGAGAGGCTCGAACTCCCGACCCGCGCCTTGTAAGGGCGCTGCTCTACCAACTGAGCTAAGCACCCGTTCGTACTGCCGGCACAAGCCGGACTGTCCGGCGCCTGCGTTCGTTGTCACCCGAATCAGCAAGCACCAAAGCCCGCTAGTTTAGCGCATCTTTCAGCGCTTTGCCAGGTTTGAATTTCGCGACCTTGCCACCCTCGATCGTGATGGCAGCGCCGGTGCGCGGATTGCGCCCATTGCGCGAAGAACGCTTGCCGACCATGAACGTACCGAAGCCGACCAAGGTGACCGACCCGCCGTCGCACAGTGCGTCCTTGATGCCGCTGATCAGCGCGTCGATGGCGCGCCCGGCCGCGGCTTTTGACATGTCGGTCTGCGCCGCCACATGGTCGATGAGATCCGTCTTGTTCATCGCGCCACCTCCCCGAACACCCGCTCAGTGTGGATTCATTAAAGTGGTCGCCAATCGACGTGTCAAGGCGAAGAGCCGAGAGCGCATGTCGCTGACTGCATCGCACGCAATCCAAAGAAAAAGGGCCCGAACAATGTCGGGCCCTTCTTCCACCTAGGCAGGCTTCGGTATCAGTGATGCACCATCTCCTGCGCCTTGCCGTCGTCGGTCTTGGCGGCCTCGGGAGCCGGCTTGGCCTCCTCTTCCGGCAGCGGCTCGGGCTTGCGCACCAGCGCGAGTTCCAGCACCTTGTCGATCCAGCGCACCGGCTGAATTTCGATGCTGTTCTTCACGTTGTCCGGAATGTCTGCCAAGTCCTTGACGTTCTCTTCCGGAATCAGCACCAGCTTGATACCGCCGCGATGCGCGGCCAGCAGCTTTTCCTTCAGTCCGCCGATCGGCAACACCTCCCCACGCAGCGTGATCTCGCCGGTCATCGCCACATCGGCCCGCACCGGAATGCCGGTCAGCACCGACACCAGTGCGGTCGTCATGGCAATCCCCGCCGACGGACCGTCCTTGGGCGTTGCGCCTTCAGGCACGTGGATGTGGATGTCGCGCTTCTCGAACATCTCATCCTTGATACCCAGGCGAGCCGAACGCGAGCGCACCACCGAACGTGCGGCCTCGACCGACTCCTTCATCACGTCGCCCAGCGAACCGGTGCGGGTGATGTTGCCCTTGCCCGGCATCAGCGCGGCTTCGATGGTCAGCAGATCGCCGCCCACTTCCGTCCACGCCAGGCCCGTGACTTGGCCAACCTGATCTTCCTTGCCTGCCAGACCAAAGTCGAAGCGACGCACGCCGAGGAATTTGTCCAGATTCTCCGAATCGACCTTCACGGGCGCCACGCCCTCCTTCTTCAGCAGGAGCTGCTTGACGACCTTGCGGCAGATCTTCGAGACCTCGCGCTCCAGCGAACGGACACCAGCTTCCCGCGTGTAGTAACGGATGATGTCGCGCAGCGCGCCTTCGCTCACATCGATCTCGCCCGCCTTCAGACCGTTATTCTTGATCTGCTTGGGCAGCAAGTAACGTTGCGAGATGTTGACCTTCTCGTCTTCGGTGTAGCCCGATAGGCGAATAACCTCCATCCGGTCCAGCAGCGGCGCCGGGATGTTCAGCGAGTTCGACGTCGCCACGAACATCACGTCCGACAGATCGAAGTCCACCTCGATGTAGTGGTCCTGGAACGTATGGTTCTGTTCCGGGTCCAGCACTTCGAGCAGGGCAGACGACGGATCGCCGCGGAAGTCCGCACCCATCTTGTCGATTTCGTCGAGCAGGAACAGCGGGTTGCGCACGCCGACCTTCGTCAGGCTCTGCAGGATCTTGCCCGGCATCGACCCGATGTACGTACGGCGGTGACCGCGGATCTCGGCCTCGTCACGCACACCACCCAGCGCCATGCGCACGAACTTGCGGTTCGTCGCACGCGCCACCGACTGCCCAAGCGAGGTCTTGCCAACACCCGGCGGCCCCACGAGGCACAGGATCGGCGCCTTCAGCTTGTCCACACGCTGTTGCACTGCGAGGTATTCAAGGATGCGCTCCTTGACCTTCTCCAGACCGTAGTGGTCTTGATCCAGCACTTGCTCGGCATTCGACAGGTCGTTGTTGACCTTGCTCTTCTTGCGCCACGGCAGACCGACCAACGTGTCGATGTAGTTGCGCACGACCGTTGCCTCGGCCGACATCGGCGACATCAGCTTGAGCTTCTTGAACTCGGACTCGGCCTTCTTCTTGGCCTCCTTCGGCATGCGGGCGGCCTTGATCTTCTTGTCCAGCTCTTCGAGATCGGCGCCCTCTTCGCCTTCGCCCAGTTCCTTCTGGATGGCCTTGACCTGCTCGTTCAGGTAGTACTCGCGCTGGCTCTTCTCCATCTGGCGCTTGACGCGGCCGCGGATGCGCTTTTCCACCTGTAGGATGTCGATCTCGCCTTCCAGCTGCGACAGCAGGCTCTCCAGACGTTCGGTCACATTGAACATCTCGAGAATCTTCTGCTTCTGCTCGAGCTTGATCGGCAGATGCGCGGCGATGGTGTCGGCCAGACGACCCGGCTCATCGATGCCCGACAGCGAAGTCAGGATCTCTGGCGGGATCTTCTTGTTCAGCTTCACGTACTGATCGAACTGCGACACGATGGCGCGACGCAGCGCCTCGGTCTCAGCCGATTCAGTCGGCTCCGGCCCGACGGGCACCGCTTCACAGAAGAAGTGCGACTCGTCGTCGGTCACGGACAGGATGTTGGCGCGTTGCGTACCTTCGACCAGCACCTTCACGGTGCCGTCCGGCAGTTTCAGCATCTGCAGGATGTTGGCGATACAGCCGACCTCGTAGAGGTCCTTGTCGGTCGGCTCATCCTTGGCCGCCGTCTTCTGCGCGACCAGCATGATGCTCTTGCCCGCTTCCATCGCGGCTTCCAGAGCCTTGATGGACTTGGGGCGCCCCACGAACAGCGGAATCACCATGTGCGGAAACACTACCACGTCACGCAACGGCAACAGCGGCAGGCGAATCTGCTCAGCGGGTAAAAGTTGGGTTCCGGACATTATGTTCCCCAGAAAGTCATGTAAGGGCTAAATTGGGCGCAGTAGCAGTTTTACAAGACTGCTGCAGCAAGTCGCATGCCGGCCCGGTTTCCCGAAGCAAAAAAGCCGCTCGCATGCGAACGGCTTCCTGCATGGGACGCATACGGCGCATCCCTGCCGGGCATTCGCGTCAGAACCTGTCCGCGATCCGTAGCGAGCGGCCCGAGTTTGGCCAGAGAAGCGTAGTCGCACGAGAAGTACGGCGAGCATCGCATGGCCAAACTCGGGCCGCGCAGTAGGATCGTGAGCGGGTTCTCAGTTGGAACCTGCAACCTTGGGCTGCTCTTCGTAAATCAACAAGGGCTTGCCGTCACCGGAGATCGTGCTTTCGTCGATCACCACCTTCTGCACACCCTTGTGGTTGGGGAGGTCATACATCACATCCATCAAAGCGTGCTCGACGATGGAACGCAAACCACGCGCCCCCGTCTTGCGCTTGATCGCCTTGCGGGCGATCGCCGTGAGCGCGCTCGGACGGATTTCCAACTCCACTCCTTCCATCGCCAGCAGTTTCTGATACTGCTTCACGATTGCGTTCTTAGGCTCGACCAGGATTTCCATCAGGGCGGCCTCGTCGAGCTTGGCCAGCGTCGCCACGACAGGCAAACGACCGATCAGTTCAGGAATCAAACCGAACTTGATGAGGTCTTCCGGCTCCACCTGCGGCAGCACTTCGCTGATGTCGCGCTCTTCCTTGCTCTGTACTTCTGCTCCGAAACCGATCCCAGTCTTGTCGGAGCGCTGCATGATGATCTTCTCGAGACCATCGAACGCGCCGCCGCAGATGAACAGGATGTTGGTGGTATCGACCTGCAGGAAGTCCTGATTCGGATGCTTACGACCACCTTGCGGCGGCACTGACGCCATCGTCCCTTCGACCAGCTTGAGCAATGCCTGCTGCACGCCTTCACCGGAAACGTCACGGGTGATGGACGGGTTGTCAGACTTGCGCGAAATCTTGTCAATCTCGTCGATGTAGACGATGCCGCGCTGAGCCTTCTCGACCTCGTAATTGCAGTTCTGCAGCAGCTTCTGGATGATGTTCTCGACGTCTTCGCCCACGTAGCCGGCTTCGGTCAGCGTGGTGGCGTCGGCGATGACGAAGGGCACGTTCAGCAAGCGTGCCAGCGTTTGCGCAAGCAACGTCTTGCCCGAGCCGGTCGGCCCGATGAGCAGGATGTTGCTCTTGGACAGCTCGACATCGTCTTTCTTGCCGAGGTGCTTCAAACGCTTGTAATGGTTGTAGACCGCAACCGCCAGAATTTTCTTGGCTTGCTCCTGACCAATCACATATTGGTCGAGGCTTTGGCGGATCTCATGCGGCGTGGGCAGGTCGGACTTGACCGCTAAGCCACCTTCCTTTTCGGAAATGGCGGCTTCGTCCCGGATGATTTCGTTGCACAGGTCGATACATTCATCGCAGATGAAGACCGAGGGACCGGCAATCAGTTTCTTGACCTCATGCTGGCTCTTGCCGCAAAACGAGCAGTACAGCAGCTTTTCGCCAGTGGAGCCTTTCTTGTCCGCCATAACGATAACCAGTAGTTCCTGGCAGCATCATACGCCAAATTATCTGGCGACGATCCGCAGGTGTTGTACATAGCAAAAACGAGGCGCGAAGCCTCGTTTTTGACACCGCTTGACACTTTAGGATGGTCGCGCCGGTGTGCCCCAAAGCGCACCGACTGCCACGCACATAGGTGCCTTACCGCTTGCTGATGACCTTGTCGATCAGGCCGTACTCCCTGGCCTGCTCGCTGCTCATGAAGTTGTCGCGGTCCGTGTCGCGGGCGATCTTGTCGACCGGTTGACCGGTCACGTCGGAGAGCACCGTGTTCAGACGCTCACGCAGGTACAGGATCTCGCGCGCCTGAATCTCGATGTCGGATGCCTGACCGCGTGCGCCGCCCAGCGGCTGGTGGATCATGATCCGCGAGTTCGGCAGCGCGAAACGCTTACCCTTCGCGCCGGCAGCTAGCAGGAATGCACCCATGCTGGCTGCCATGCCCATGCACAGCGTGGAGACATCCGGCTTCACGAACTGCATCGTGTCGTACATCGCCAAGCCAGCCGAGACCGAGCCGCCCGGCGAGTTGATGTACAGCGAGATGTCCTTGTCCGGGTTCTCGCTCTCCAGAAACAGCAACTGTGCCACCACGAGGTTGGCAGTCTGGTCGTTGACCTCGCCCACCATGAAAATCACTCGCTCCTTGAGCAGGCGCGAGTAGATATCGTAGGCGCGCTCGCCGCGGCCCGACTGCTCGACCACCATCGGCACCAAACCGAGCCCTTGCGTCTCGAGCGCAGAAGCCTGGGTGCGGGCGAGTTGGTCGATCAGTTCATTGCGGATCATGCGGTTCTCCGGTGCTTACTTCCGAAACTCAGTCGATTGAATCAGCCTTGCGCCGGAGCGGCGGTCAGCTCTTCAAACGACACGGCCTTGTCAGTGACCTTGGCCTTGTCGCACACAAAATTTACCACGTTGTTTTCGAGCACGTAGGCCTCCATCTCGGCCAGGCGCTGCTGATCTCCGTAGTACCAGCGGATGACTTCCTTCGGATCTTCGTAGCTCTTAGCGAACTCTTCGATCTCGGCCTTGATCTGCTCCGGCTTGGCTTCCAGGTTGTTGGCCTTGACGACTTCAGCCAGCACCAGACCCAACTTGACGCGACGCTCGGCCTGCTGCGCGAACATCTCGGCCGGAATCGGCATGTTCTTGGCATTCGGCATGCCACGGGCTTCGAGGTCACGACGGGCCATTTCGACCAGGCGCTCCTGGTCTTGCTCGACCAGCGACTTCGGCACGTCCAGCTCGGACACCTTCAGCAGCGCGTCCATGACCTGATCCTTGAGCAGCGCGTGCGTGCGGCGCTTGACTTCACGCTCAAGGTTTTCGCGGATGTCGGCGCGCATCTTGTCGAGGTTGCCGTCGGCGATGCCCAGCGATTGCGCGAAGGCTTCGTTGACTTCCGGCAGGTGCGCCCACTCGACTTGCTTGAGCGTGACGGTGAATTCAGCGGTCTTACCGGCCACGTCCTTGCCGTGGTAGTCCTCGGGGAAGGCCAGCGGGAACACCTTCGATTCGCCCTGCTTCAGGCCCAGCGTGGCTTGCTCGAACTCCGGCAGCATGCGGCCTTCGCCCAGCACGAAACCGAAGCCCTCTGCCTTGCCGCCGGCGAATTCCACGCCGTCGATCGTACCGACGAAGTCGACCGTCACGCGGTCGCCGTTCTGTGCGACGGCCGCGCCGCCGTCACCGTGCTCGCCAGCTTCGCCGCGCGTATGGTAGTGCACGCGCTGCTTGCGCAAGATGTCGATGGTCTTGTCGATCTCGGCGTCGGTGATTTCGGTCTTGGTGCGGGTCAGTTCCGCGTCGGCCAGATCGCCAAGCTTGACTTCCGGATACACCTCGAAGGTGGCGTCGAATGCGAACTGGTCGTCGGCCACGCCTTCGGTCTTCAGTTCGAAGCGCGGCTGACCAGCGACCTTCACGCCCTGCTCGCTGGTGATGTCGAAGAACTGGCGAGCAGCCTTGTCGAAGCGCACTTCGAGTTCAACCTGCTGGCCGTATTGCTTTTCAACCATCTTCATCGGCACCTTGCCCGGGCGGAAGCCGGACATCTTGACGGTCTTGGACAGACGCGCCAGACGGCTTTGCTTCTCTTGTTCCACTTCGGCCTTCGGGACGGCCAGGGTCACCTTGCGATCGAGTTTGCCGAGGTTTTCAATGACAGTCGACATGGTCGTAATTCCAGATTCAGATGAAAGTTGCGTCGAACGGCGCAGCGCCAGCAGCAGCCGTGGTTCAGAGTTCTTGGTCTTGCCGGGCTTGCAGGAATGCGACGCGAGGGCCGCCTGGGCGACACATCGGGCGCGTTCGGGCTGGCAAACGCAAAACGCATATTATGGCATGGAACGCTCGCCGGCCTCGCTTTTTTGGGGCGAAACGCTCGTAAAACTGTTTGAGTGGGACGTCAGTCGAGGGGATCCGCCGCTTCGGTTTCCGCAGGTGCCGCACCATGCCCGTGGCGCAATGCACGCAGAATGAAGCGACCGGGATCCAGCGCCGCCGCCAAGTCGGTTTCCAGCGGCAACGGCCCCCCGTCGATCTGCGCGGCCAGTAGTTCTGCGCCCAGCACCGACCATGTGAGGCCACGCGAGCCGTACGCAAGTGCGGCATACAGCCCAGGCACACGCGGCAAGTGAGCATGCGGCCCACGCAGCCGGAAACCGGGCGTCATGGCTGCCGCCTCATCCGCTACCGCGCCGATCAGCGGCAAGCGATTGGCCGACACACATCGCACTCCGACGTACCCATGCAGTTGAGCCGGGTCCAACCGCGCCAGTGCAGCCAACTGTTGCGGTTGCAACTTTGCCAGCCGCCGTAGGTTGGCCGCGTGATCTGCGGGACGCTCGGCCATATCAGATTCTCCGGGTTGAAAGGAGGAACCAAAGCGTACGGACTGCGCGCCCGGCTCGACGGGTAGCAGATAGCCGTCGCCGCACACTACGGCCCCAGGCCAGGCGACACCCGGCTCCAGGCCAGCGACGGGCACATCCGTGAGTTGGCCGCGCACCGGTTTGAGCGATGCCGATGCCAGCGGTGCCAGACGTGCCGCATCCAGGCTGTTGGCTAGGACGACCACCGGCGCACTGGCGATCACGCCGCCGTGAGCGTCGAACGCTTGCCACTGACCGCCGTCTTGGCGCAACGATTCGACACGGGTATTCCAGCGCGTTTCGACCGCGCTGCCGGCAGCAGCAAGACTGGCTCGGCAGACATCGGGCGGCGCCACCCAACCCGCTTGTGCGAACCACCAGCCACCCTGGGGCACGCTGGCGCCAACCCGCTCGGCCGCCCGTGCGGCATCGAGCCAGTCGATGTAGTCCGCGGGATAGCCGAGTGCCTGCACGACGCGCTGCTGCTCGATGGCATCGTCGGCGTGTTCGGCAAGCTGGAGCACGCCGGTCGGCTGGAAGCCGGTGGCAAAGCCCGCGCGATCGAGCGCATCCCAATGCCGGCGCGCCAGCAGATTGCCGGCACGGGACAGACGCGAGAGCACGCTGTCGTCGATGGACACATGTGGATGCATGGCCGCCGCACGGTGCGCCGACGTGCCGCCCGCCGGACCGTCGTTCGCGTCGATGAGCGTGATGCGCCAGCCCCGCGCGGCAAGCCGTTCCGCGACGGAGCATCCCGCCAGTCCGGCACCTAGGACGATCGCGTGGCGATCACTCCAGACTGGCGCTTCGGCCGGACCGCGTCGCGTACGCCAATGGGTCGGGAATTGCGCGATGGTCATATCGCGTTTGGTGCCGAAGCCGGATGCCTTGCGTGCCTCGAAGCCAGCCTCTTGCAAACCTCGTCGAACAAAACCGGCTGCCGTGTACGTTGCCAACGTGGCACCGGCACGGGCCACGCGCGCGAGCTGCCTGAACACGCGCGGCTGCCAAAGGTCGGGGTTCTTCGCGGGCGAGAAACCGTCCAGATAGAACGCATCGGCCGCGCAGGACAATTGCGGCAGCATCTCCATGACGTCGCCAAAGAGCAGCGTGAGCGTAACGCGCCCGCCTTCGAACGCCAGGCGATGCACGCCGGGCACAGGAACTGGCCACGACTGGCGCAGCGCCTCAGCCAACGGTGCAAGTACGCCGCCTTTCGGATGCACGGCCAACAGCCCTGCGCGGTCGAACGGATGCTTTTCGACGGACACGAAATCGAGCCGCGCACAGCGCTGCGGATCTTCGCGCCAGACGGCCCACGTGGCCAGGAAGTTCAGGCCTTGGCCAAAGCCGGTCTCGACGACGGTGAAGGCGCCCTTGCTTTGCCACGCGCCAGGCAGGCCATTGCCGCCCAGAAACACGTGCTGCGCCTGCGCCAGACCACCTTCGGTGCTGTGGTAGACGTCATCGTATTGCGCGGAGAACGGCGTGCCGTCCGGTGTGAGAAATGGCGTGGCAAGAACGAGGCCGCGGGGCATGGAACACCTGAGGAAGAAGCGACGGATTGTACCGTCGCGACCTCGTCAACCACTTGTTCAATCTCAATCAGACAAGTGGATAAGTGCTGGCAACCCACCCAGGCAGTTTTCAGCGAACCCCGGTCGCAAATGGATGCTCAAAGCGGGAGCGCCGAGAAATTGCAAATAGCGGCAAGACGCCCCTAAGCCGCATCGTCAGTCGAACGATGGCGCCAAGCCATCAGCGCAATCGCCAGGGCGGCGACCGACAGACCGATCGCCAGCCCGGTCATCCTGCCCGCGCGGCGTGCCTCGTCGGCCTGATGGCGGGCCTCGATGGCCTGGCGTACGGTTTCCCAGAACGCCTCGCGATGCTCGTTCTCGTCAAAGATGGACATGGCACGCCTCCCCGTCGTGTGGCTAGCCTTGTCATCGTAGGGAATGTGCAGTGGGCTCGCCACCGCACGTTTCGCGTAGGAAGCCTGGACTCAGGAAGCGGTCACGGGCTTGCCGACCGGCACGGCGGGGGAACGAGCGGCATCGGCATCACCCTGCCCCAGGTCCATCGCGTCTGCGCGCTCGGCAGAGGACAGTTCATCGGCCCGATACCCGGTGCGGTTGAGCAGCACCAGCGTGCACGCCAGCGACACCACCGCATACAGCGCCGATGAGACCGCCACGCCCATGATGCTGCCCGTGCCATTCAGCACCCACTGCGCAAATACCGGCGTGCCACCGCCCACCACCAGCGAACACAACTGATACGCCAGCGACAACCCCGTATAGCGGATGCGCGTCGGGAACACCCGCGCCAGAATGCCACCGATGGCTCCGTAGAACATCGAATGCGGAATCGTCGCCAGGCACATGCCCGCCAGTGCAATCCAGTACACCTTGGTCTGGATGGCAAAGAACATCACCGGCATCAGCAGGAACTCCGGCAACACCATCAGGCAGATCGCGCGGCGCATGTCCATGCGCGAAACAAGCCATGCGCCCAGCGGCTGCGTGATGAACTGCACCACCAGCGCAATCGCGATGATGCCGAGGAAGGTATCCTGCGCGTAACCAAGCTCCTTGGTCGCCCACGACAGCGCGAAATTGCTCTTCAGATACGTCACGTGGATGAGCGGCAGCGTACCCGCGCCCAGCAGCACCAGGCCCCAGTGGTCGCGCACCACATCCTTGAGCGGCAGCTTGACGGTCTTCTTCTGTGCCAGCACGCGCTTCATGTCGTCTGACTCTTCCAGCCTCAGGCGGATGAGCATGCCGACAATCACCAGCACAGCCGACAGCAGAAACGGCACTCGCCAGCCCCACATCATGAACTGAGGCGTCGGCAGCGCGCTGAGCACAAAGAACACCATCGTCGCCAGCAGGTTTCCCGTGGGCGAGCCCTGCTGCGCAAACGCGGAATACAGGATGCTCTTGCGCTTGGGCGCGCTCTCGCTGGCGATCAGCACTGCCCCGCCCCACTCGCCGCCCACGGCGATGCCCTGGATCACGCGCAGCACCACCAGCCCCGCCGGCGCCCACACACCGATCTGCGCATAGCTCGGCAACAGGCCGATGCCCATCGTCGCCATCCCCATCATGATGAGCGTGATGATGAGCGTGGTCTTGCGGCCAATCTTGTCGCCCAGATGCCCGAAGAGGATCCCGCCGATGGGGCGTGCCGCAAAGCCGGCCCAGAGCGTTACGAACGACAACAGCGTGGCGATGCCCGGGTCCAGCGTCTTGGCAAAGAACACCTTGCCGAAGACGAGCGCGGCCGCCAGTCCGTAGATATAGAAGTCGTACCACTCGATCGTGGTACCGATGAACGCGGCAACCGCAGCACGGCGCGGCTGCAGGTTTGCGGCCTCGGTGGCCTGGGGCGCAGGCTGGTGTGACATGGTGGTCTCCTTGGTGGTGCAGCTTGGGTGGCGCGGCCTCTGTCGGACCGTCTACCTTGCTGTTTGCTGGGTCAGTTCATTTGAGGACGCCCGCCTCGAAGAGGCGCTGCCTCGTTGGCGCGTCGATACCGAGCGAGGCCAGCACGGCATCGGTGTCGGCGCCGAGCGCGGGTGGCGCACTGCGATACGTGGCCGGCGTGCGCGAGAGTTTGATCGGCGAGCCCGTGCCGCGATAGTCATCCAGCTCGACCACCATCTTCCGGTGCAGCGTGTGCGGGTGACGTGCCACCACGTCGACGCTGAGCACGGGCCCGCAAGGCACGCCGCTGTGGATCAGGTCATGCGCAAGCACCTCACAATCGAAGCGCGCCAGTTGCGCCTCCAGCGCCTGCTTGAGTTCAGGCCGATGCGCGCAGCGGCTGCGGTTGTCGGCAAAGCGTGTGTCCTCTGCCAACTCCGGCGCGCCAATGTGCGCGCACAGCTTGGCGAACTGACGGTCGTTGCCCACCGCCAGGAAGATCGGCGCTGTGCCGGTCTGGTAGCTGTCGTACGGGGCGATGTTCGGATGCGCGTTGCCGCTGCGCTGCGGTACCTTACCCGAGCCGAAATAGTTGGGCAGATGCGGATGCAGCAACGACACGCCGCAGTCGTACAGCGCAATGTCGATCGACTGCCCGCGCCCGCTTTTCTCGCGCTCGGCCAGCGCCAGCAGGATGCCAGCCAGCGCGTTGAGCCCAGTCACCATGTCGACGATGGGCAAGCCCACGCGCATCGGGCCGCCATCGCGCTCACCATTCACGCTCATCAGGCCGGCCATGGCCTGGATGGCGGCATCGTAGCCGGGCAGCCCGCCAAGCGGGCCGTCCGGGCCGAAGCCTGAAACGGCACAGTGGATCAGGCGCGGAAAGCGCGGCTGCAGATCGCGCTCGAAATCCATGCTCCAGCGCGCCAGCGTGCCGGGCTTGAAGTTCTCGACCAGCACGTCGGCGTCTTCCAGCAATTGCCAGAGGACAGCACGACCCTCGCCGCACGACAGGTCAACCGAGATGCCGAGCTTGTTGCGGTTGACACCATTGAAGTACCACGCGTTGTCGCTCTCGTCGAACGGCGGGCCCCAGGTGCGAGTCTCGTCGCCAACGGGCGGTTCCAGCTTGATGACCTGCGCGCCGTGATCGGCCAGCGCTTGCGTGCAGTACGGACCGCCGAGCACGCGGCTCAGGTCGATGACCTTCAAGCCATGCAGCGCGCCGCTTACACCGATCGCCGCGCTCATTGCGCGTCCCCCGCCGGCAGCGCCTGCATGGCCAGCGCCAACGAAACTTCGCGGTGCTTGACGAGGGTATCGAAGAGCAACGCGTCGTCGACTTCTGACAGGGCCAGCGGATCGACTGGCAGCAGCTTGTGACGCAGCACAAGGTGAGCCAGCGCAAGGCGTCGGTGATCCGGCGCCAGGCGCACACCCTCCACCGCCATGAAGATCGCCGTGGCGATGTGGTAGAGCGCAGAGCCAGCCTGCCGCACGAGCTGGTCGTTGCCAGCTTCGGCCACTTTGGCCATGGCACCGCAAACACGGTCGAGCGTGGCGCGCAACAGCACATCGCTCTGCGCCGGTAGCGTGACACCATTCAGCAAGCCAAGCAGATACGCGCGCAGCGGCTCCAGCGCCTCTTCGCGCTTGACTGCCCGCGCGATGTCCAGCGCAACGATATTGCTGGTGCCCTCCCAAATCGAGCCGAGATGCGCGTCGCGCACCAGGCGGGCGTCGCTCCACTCCTCGATGTAGCCGGTGCCGCCGCGTACTTCCATGGCGTCGCCAGTCACCCGGCGCGCATCGCGGCAGGCGCGGAACTTGATGAGCGGTGTCAGGATGCGCACGCATTTGGCGGCCTGCGCGTCGCCGGCATCGGCCAGCGGCAACAGTTGCGCGATCTGCATGAACATCGAGCGCGCCTGCTCGGTCGGCAGCAGCATCTTCAGGAGCTGGCGCTGCATCAGCGGCATGTCGATCAGCTTGCGGCCGAAAGCCTCGCGGTTGCGGGCGATGTGCAGCGCCTCGGTGGTGGCGCGGCGCATCAGGCCGGCGGCGCGCACACCATTCGACAGACGCGACATGTTGATCATGTCGGCCATCTGGTGGAAGCCTCGGCCAATCTCGCCAATCAGGTAGGCGGTGGCGCCTTCGAGCACGATCTCGCCGCTGGCCATCGAGCGACTGCCGAGCTTGTCTTTCAGGCGGATGATGCGGTAATGGTTGCGCGAACCATCAAGCAACGTCTTGGGCAACAGGAATAGCGCCAGGCCATTGATGCCAGACGGCGCACCGTCCGGATGGGCCAGCACCATGGCAAGATCGGCGTCGGCATTGGAGCAGAACCATTTGTCGCCATACAGGCGCCACGTCTGCGTGCCGTCGGGCGCGGTCTCCTGCACGGCGCGCGTGGCAATGCGAGCGACGTCCGAACCAGCAGCCTGTTCGGTCATGAACATCGCGCCCTGATACAGCTCGTTGAAATCGCGCGAAGCCAACATCGGCAGGTAACGCGCCACCAGCGCCGGGTCGCCAAACTTGCGCAGCGTGCGCGTGAGCGAATCGGTCATGCTGACCGGGCAGCACAGGCCGAACTCCGCCTGCACGAACAGATACGTGAGCGCGTATTTGACCAGCGGCGGCGGCGCGTTGCCCACGTGGCTCATCGACGCGAGCCCCAGCTCAGCATAGGCTACGCGTTCGAGGGCAACGTAGTCGGGGTGCTTGTCGATGGTTTGCAGCGCCTCGCCACGGCGCGTGCGGTGACGCAGTTGCGGCGGATTGTGATCGGCGCTAATGGCCCAGTCGTCGAGTTCGTCTGAAGCGCGCTGGCCGAGTGATTCGAGCTGCGGCTCCAGCCCACGGTACTGCGCATCGCCAAGGTACAGCCGCAACAGGCGTGCGAGATCGGGATCGACGTGGAAGAAATTGATGCCCCGGCTGTCGGGGATGTTCTGGTGGCCAATCAATGGCTCGCGGGCGATGTCGTTCATACGCGGGTTGCCTCGCTGTCTCCTGTGTTGTCCGGCCAGCATAGGAATGCCATCGATAATCGTCCAATACAGGTTTTGTCCTGTACGATAAATAGTTCTTATCGTTGAACGAGACCGCCATGGACTTGAAGCAACTGCGCTATTTCGTCGCCGTGGCGGAGGAACTGCACTTCGGGCGCGCGGCGCAGCGGCTGTTCATCTCGCAGCCCGCGCTGAGCTTCGACATCCGCAGGTTTGAGGAGCAGTTGGGCGTACAGCTATTGGCGCGCACCAACAAGAGCGTCACGCTTACCAACGCCGGCCAGGTGCTGCTGGACGAGGCGCGCAAGCTATTGCAGCAAGCTGCCGAGGTCGAACGCGTGACGCTGCGCTCCGCGCATGGCCTGGCCGGGCGGATGCGCGTCGGCTTTGTCAATTCGATGCTGTATCGCGGCCTGCCACGCGCCATAGAACGCTTCGAGGCCGATCACCCCGCCGTGGAAATCGTCCTCAAGGAGATGAACACCGGTGAGCAGATCCAGGCCATCCAACGGCAGCAGATCGATCTGGGTTGCGCGTATTGGGGCAGCTTCCCGGCGGAAGTCGTTTCCGCGCCGATCTTTTCCGAGCCCTTTGTCTGCTGCCTGCCGGCCGGGCACACGCTGGCTCGCCGCAAACATCTCGACCTGAGCGCGTTGGCGCAGGAACCGTTCATCCTCTTCCCTCGCACGGTATCGCCGCACTATCACGACCTGATCATCGCGCTATGCGTGGACGCCGGCTTCAGCCCGGTGATCCGCCACGAGGCGCGGCTGTGGCAGACGGTGGTGACGATGGTGGGGTTCGGGATGGGCGTGGCGTTGGTGCCGAAGACGCTGCAGCACGCGGGCGATGTGCGTGTCAGCTTTGTGCCGCTGGCGGGTGGAAAGAAGGAATCACCCGTGTTGTCGTTGCGGCGTGCGGGCGATACCGAACCGGTGACCGGGCGCTTCCTGGAATATCTGGAGGCAACGGCGCGGGAAAGCGCGCCGCGATAACCCTGTGCAGGGTCAGGGCGAGACCAGCTTGAAGCGCGTCAGGCAGACGTGCTTCTGCTGCTTGTCACGCGGCAGCGGTACGGCATCGGTCTTGCCATACGGCTCGCCGGTCTGCACGTCGAGCTCGTCCTTGTAGCTGCCCTTCACGTACTGCGTGTCGCACTGGTCGTACTTGTTGCAGACCTGGAGCTTGGTGCAGATGGCCTGCCCGTCGCGTTCATAGATGTAGTACGTAGCGCCAGAGTATGGCGGGCGTGGGTAGTTCTCCGTGCGTACCGTGGTCTCGGCGGCGTGGAGGTGGCCAGTTGCCAATGAGAGCGTGAGTGCGGCAAGTGCCTTGTACATGGAAAGGTCCCCCTCAGGGTTGAACGCGAATAGACAGATGCGATGCGCATTGTGCATGGGATTCGCGCCCAGGCAAGTGCTTAATCCGGAGGGCGCCACCTCACAACGTCTTGCTCAGGAAAACCCGGCTCGTACCAGGCGGATCGCATGGAACTTCTCCGAACGCCGTCCACCCGTTGCGCTTATAGAACTCCGGCGCCTGGAAACTGATCGTGTAGACCACCGCTGAGCGGCAGCCACGGCAGCGCCCTTCTTCTTCGAACCGGCGCAGCACCTCTGTTCCGATACCCATGCCTCGCAGCGTACCGGGCAGATAGAACAGGTCGAGAAACAGCAGCCCCAGCGAGGTACGCCCGCTTGCTCCGCCGACGATTTCCCCGCTCTGCGGGTCCCGAACCAGCACCGCCAATGGCTGCCGGTCAGCATAGCCGACGTGGGCATCGTTGAAGCGGTCCAGCCCGTCGCTAATAATCTTGACTGCGTGATGATCGGCGGTGTCTGTGACGATGATTTCTGGGGTCTGCACAAAGCCCTCCTATTGGCGTGCCGCAAGAAAACTGTACGAACGCGCAGCATTTGACGCGCTCTCGACGACAACGACAAGGCCGCGACATGCCACGCCGTTGCGGCAGCACGAAGCGAAGGCAATGCAAAAGAATGCTGGGAAACCTCAGAATGAGGCAGTTGGTGCGAGGGAGGGGACTCGAACCCCTACACCATTGCTGGCGTCAGGACCTAAACCTGGTGCGTCTACCAATTTCGCCACCCTCGCCGGATGGAACGCGGTGCACCGTACGGCGCACCGAAAAGGAAGCCCGCGATTATATCGCAGTCGCTCGAGGGTTTCCATCCCCCGCCCCGGCTCGGCACGGTGTAGGGATTCGAGTCCGCTCCCTTGCACCGCTCCGGCTAGGGCGGCGTGCGCGAGCTGCGAACGTCAGGCCGTTGGCGCAGAAGCCTCAGCCTCAGGCCGCTTGACACGGAACCACGCCGCATACAGCGCCGGCAGGAACAGCAGCGTCAGCACCGTGGCGATGATCAGGCCACCCATGATGGCCGCGGCCATCGGGCCCCAGAACACACTGCGCGACAGCGGAATCATCGCCAGCACCGCCGCTGCAGCCGTCAGGATGATGGGGCGGAAACGCCGCACAGCCGCCTCGACGATCGCCGTCCAGGTCGGCACGCCGGCCGCCACGTCCTGCTCGATCTGGTCGACCAGAATGACCGAGTTGCGGATGATCATGCCAATCAGCGCCGTGATGCCGAGCTGCGCCACAAAGCCCATCGGCGCGCGCAACAGCAGCAGCGTGGCCGCAGCCCCAATCAGACCCAGCGGCCCCGTCAGGAACACCATCACGGAGCGTGAAAAGCTGTGCAGTTGGAGCATCAGCAACAAGAAAATGATGAAGATGCACAGCGGCATCTGCGCGGCAATCGATGCACCTGCGTTGGCGCTCTCTTCTTCCGCGCCGGCGATCCTGATCTGGTAGTCCGGCGGCAAATCGGCGCGGATCTTGTCGAGCAGCGGGTTGATC
This sequence comes from Ralstonia sp. UBA689, assembly GCF_002298975.1. Lineage (GTDB taxonomy): Bacteria > Pseudomonadota > Gammaproteobacteria > Burkholderiales > Burkholderiaceae > Ralstonia. The sequence goes on along the minus strand of NZ_DBMV01000001.1, from coordinate 418,458 downwards.
TGCGCCGTCACCGTCGGGCCCTGCACGCCGTCAACCACGTCGGACTGCACGGTGATGCCGTAGTCGCGGTTCTCGCGCCAGATCACGCCCGGCTCCCATGCAAAGCCAACACGCGCCACCTGCGTGAGCGGCACGACGCGTCCACTGGCGGTCGGCACTTGCACCTTCTGCAGCGCATCGAGCGTGTTGCGCTCGTCTTCCTGCGGGCGCATGACGATGTCGAGCAGCTTGTCGCCGTCGCGATACTGGGCGATGGGCGAGCCGGACATCACCGTCTGCGTGACCTGCGAGATCGAACCAGTCGATACGCCCAACGCGCGCGCCTTGTCCTGGTCGATGTCCAGGCGCAGCACCTTGACGTTCTCGTTCCAGTTGTCGTTCACGCCCACGGTGTTGGGGTTGGCCTGCATGATGGCCTTGACCTGATCGGCAATCTTGCGCACGCCGCCAATGTCCGGCCCCATCACGCGGAACTGCACCGGATACGGCACGGGCGGCCCGTTAGGCAGAAGCTTCACGCGGCCGCGCAGATGTGGGAATTGCGACTTGAGTAGACCGATGATGTCTTGCCGCACGCCTTCACGCGCCTCCAGCGAAGCAGGCATCACGATGGCCTGAGCCACGTTGGTCTGCGGCAGAATCTGGTCCAGCGGCAGGTAGAAGCGCGGCGCGCCGGAACCGATGAACAGCGTGACGCTGTCGACCTTCTGTTCCTTGCGCATCAGCGCTTCAAAGCGCTTGGCCTCGGCTTCGGTCTGGCTAAAGCTGGAGCCTTCCGGCAACCACAGTTCCACCATCAGCTCGGGGCGACTGGAGTCGGGGAAGAACTGCTTCTCCACATACTTGAAGCCGAACACGCCGAGCGCAAAGGCCGCCAGCGTGATGACGATCACCGTCTTGCGGTACTCCACGCACCAGTTCACCCAGCCGCGGAAGCGGTTATAGAACGGCGTGTCGAACAGTTCATGATGGCCGCCGTCGCCCACGTGCGACTTGGTCCGCAACAGCAGGAAACCGAGGTAGGGCACGAACACCACGGCCGCAAACCACGACAGCACGAGCGCCAGCGCCGTCACTGCAAAGATGCCGAAGGTGTATTCACCCACCGTGGAGCGCGCCAGCCCCACCGGCAAGAAACCCGTGGCCGTGATGAGCGTGCCGGTCAGCATCGGCATGGCGGTGGAGGTGTAGGCAAAGGTGGCCGCCTCCATCTTGGAGAAGCCCTCCTCCAGCTTGCGCACCATCATCTCGACCGCGATGATCGCGTCGTCCACCAGCAGACCCAGCGCGATGATCAACGCGCCGAGCGAAATCTTGTGCAGGCCGATGTCGAAGATGCTCATGAACAGGAACGTCACCGCCAGCACCAGCGGAATCGTCAGGCCCACCACCAGCCCTGGCCACACATCAATGCGCAGGCGCGGCTTGGTATGCAGGCCCAGCGACAGGAAGCTCACGCCCAGCACGATCACCACCGCCTCGATCAGCACGTGCACAAATTCGCCCACCGAACTCTGCACCGATTTCGGCTGGTTCTGCACCTGCTCCATCTCGATGCCCACCGGCAGCTTGGCGCGAATCTTGTCGACCGTGGCGCGCAAGTCCTTACCGAGCTGGATGATGTCGCCGCCCTTGGTCATCGAGATGCCCAGACCGATGACTTCCTTGCCGTTGAAGCGCATCTTGGCGTGCGGCGGGTCGATGTAGCCGTGCTTGACGGTGGCGATGTCGCCCAGGCGGATGTTGGTCGTGCCGCCGGGGCCGCGCAGCGTCAGGTTCTCCAGATCGCGAATATCCGAGAACTGGCCCGACAGGCGAATCTGCACGTTGTCGGTGGGCGTCACCAGCACGCCGCTCGGGCCGATGTTGTTCTGCTGGCCGATCTGCGTGGCGATGCTGTTGATATCCAGCCCCATCTGCGCGAGCTTGGCCTGCTGGAACTCGATGTAGATCTTCTCGTCCTGATCGCCCAGCAGTTCGACCTTGGCGACGTTGGGCACACGCAGCAACTGCTGACGGATCGCATCGGCGTAGTCGTTGAGCTGACGGTACGTGAAGCCATCGGCGGACAGCGCATAGATCGAGCCGTACACGTCGCCGAAATCATCATTGAAGTACGGCCCGCGCACGCCCTGCGGCAGCGTGGGCGCGATGTCCCCCACCTTCTTGCGCACCGTGTACCAGAGCTGCTGCGTTTCCTTGGCGGGCGACGTGTCGGCCAACTGGAAGGTGACGAGCGTTTCGCCAGGCTTGGAGTAGCTGCGTATCTTCCAGGCGTACGGCACTTCCTGCAGCGCCTTCTCGATCTTGTCGGTCACCTGGCGCGACATCTGCTCGGCCGTGGCGCCAGGCCAGAAGGCCTGCACGACCATCGCGCGGAAGGTGAAGGGCGGATCTTCATCCTGCCCCAGCTTGGAATACGCAAAGATGCCGCCGAGCAGCAGCGCGACCAGCAGGAAGCGGGTCAGCGGCTGGTGTTCGAGCGCCCAGCGTGACAGGTTGAAACGGGAATGTTCCATACGCGCGAAGGTTGGCGTGTTGGGGCGGGGGCCGGGTGTGGCTTACCGGCGTGGTGTGATGGCGGATTGCGCCGACGGTTGATCCGCCGGGGCCATCGGCATCACCTTCTGACCAGCCTTGAGCAGATGCACACCGGCCGTGACGATGGCTTGGCCCGGCTGGAGCCCGCTGGTGACCAGGAGCACGTCGCCGCGCGGCTCGCCCACCGTCACCGGCACCGGCTTGACCGTCTGCGAGCCGGCGTCATACAGCCACACCACGTTCTTGCCTTGCTCCTGCAGCAGCGCAGTCAGTGGCACGCGAACGCCCATGCCACCGCTGTCCGCACCGCCGCCTGGGCGCAAGAAAGTCGCCACCGCCGTCATGCCGAGCCTCAGATCGGGCGGCGGGTTGGGGATGGATAGCTTCACGGTATACGTGCGCGTGAGCGGGTCCGCTGCCGGCGCAATCTCGCGTACCTTGCCCGGAATGCTGCGCGACTGATCGGCCCACAGCTTGACGCTTACCTCAGGCGATTTGCGCAGTGCGTCCACCTGATCTTCGGGAATGCCGATCACGACTTCCTTCTCGGCCGTCTGTGCCACGCGCACGACCGGCTGACCTGCGGACACCACCTGCCCGACTTCCGCATCGACACCCGTCACCACGCCATCCGCATCGGCTTCGAGCGTGGCGTAGGCGGCCTGATTGGCTTGGTTGCGATAGCCAGCAGTCGCTTGCTCGTAACGGGCCTGGGCAGCGTCATAGTTGGCCTGATGGCGCTGCTGCTCCGCCGCGCTGATGAAGCCCTTGGCAAAGAGTTCGGAAAAACGTTTGAGATCGGCGGCAGCCAGATCGCGGTCGGTCTTGGCCGCCGACAACTGGGCTTGGGCCGACTGCTGCGCGAGCGCCAAGTCAGTCGGGTCCAGTCGCGCGAGCACCTGGCCCTTTTTGACCGTCGCCCCCACATCTACCAACCGCGCGATGATCTTGCCCGGCACGCGGAAGCCCAGACGCGATTCGATGCGCGGGCGTACATCGCCGGAGAATTCGACGGTGCCGGCAGCCTGCTCGCTCGTTACCGTCATGATGCGCACAGGGCGCACTTCGGGGGCTTTGGGTTGCTCCTTGCTGCAACCGGTCAGGAGGACGGCGCCGCTCAGCAGGAGCACCGATGCCGTCATGGAGAAGGAGCGCCTGCGCGACAGGAAACGCGTGTCGGAGGAACCGGGGGAGTCGGAATGCAGGTACGACAGGCACATCGCAGGCATGACACGCTCTCAGTAAATAACTGACCGGTCAGTAATATACCCACGGCAATGCGCAGGGTCAACGACGCGGTCGTATCTGATTGACTTTTCTGGCCGAGCGCCCTGTAACGGCATGCTGCACCGCAACGCCATGTAGAATGGCCGCCCCGTTTCAATCCGCATCCCGACGGCCTTCCCGTGACCCTCGACGACTACTGCGCCGACAAGGCCGCTCCGCCCGGCAGCGACCTGTACTACAGCGTATTGTTTCTGGCGCCCGAGCGCCGTCGCGCGACCATCGCGCTGGAAGCCGTACGCCGCGAGCTGGAAGACGCCGTGCGCGACGCGACCGACCCGACGGTTGTGCAATCAAAGCTGCAATGGTGGCGCCAGGAACTGGCGCGACTGTTCGAGGGGCGCCCCGACCATCCCGCCACCAAGGCGCTGCAGCCGCATCTGGCAGCCTACGACATCGGCGCTGTGCACTTGGGTGAATTGCTGGCCGGCGTCGAAGCCGACGCCATGCAGAACCGCTATCTGGATTGGCCCAACCTGCGCCGCCACGGCGATCAGGTGGCGGGCGTGGCAGGCCGTCTAGCTGCCCGCATTGCCGGACACACGCATGCCCGCACGCTGGAGTTCGCCCGCCAGCTATCGCTGGCTGAACAGCTCGTCCACTTCGTCCGCAACCTGGGCGAAGACGTGCGCCACAACCGCGTCTACATCCCCGTGGATGAACTGCAGCGCTTCAACGTGCCGGCCGCTGACCTGTTCAACCGCCGCTATGCCGAAGGCTTCAAACCGCTGATGGCTTTCCAGGCCGAGCGCGCCCGCGCGACATACAAAGAAGCGCTGGCCGCCCTGCCCGCCGAAGACCGCCGCGCCCAGCGCCCGACGCTGATCCGCGGCGTGTTGGCCATGCGCCTGCTCGACGAAGTGGAGGCCGACGGCTTCCAGGTGCTCACGCAGCGCACCGACCTCACGCCGCTGCGCAAGCTGTGGCTTGCGTGGCGAACGCAAATCGTACAGATCAGGTCTTGATAAGGTCCAGCGGTGCAAACCGACCGGCAAGCACCGCCTGCGAATCCATTCCCCACCAGCGCTCAAGCACCGCCGCGTAGAGCGATCGGAAATCGACCGACGGGTCGAGATTGCCGCCGCCATCCAGGCGTTCCAGCACCGGCCCCTGGCCGGCCAGCCCGCCCTTTACACGGCCGCCCGCCACGAAATGCGCGGAGGCTGTGCCGTGGTCCGTACCATTGTTCAGGTTCTCGCGCGGGCGGCGGCCAAATTCGGAGTACGTGACGATCAGCGTGTCGTTCCAGCGGCCCAATTCCGTGAGCGCGCGCTTCAGCGACGCAATGCCCTCGCCCAGTTGACGCAGCAGATTCGCCTGCGTGCCCTGCTGGTTGGTGTGCGTATCGAAACTGCCCAGCGACAGGCACACCACGGCCACATCTGCGCCGCCGTGACCGGGCGCGGCCACCACTTGCATCGCGGCCTTGATCGAATTGCCGAAGCCGCCGTCCGGAAAGCGCGTCTGGAATGCGAACTTGCCCGCCTTCGGACGCAGCCCATCAGCGGCCTTGACGATGTCCGCCTCGACCTTGAGCACATGCTCCAGCGTGGCATTGCCGAGCGCGTGAGACGGCATGGCCAGCTTGGCCTCGTTGAGGAAGGCGTCGGGGTTGGCCAGCGCCACCGCGCGCGCGCCACCGTCCAGCGGACCGAGGTCTGCCGTACCGATGATCACGCCGTCGGCCCCAAACGATGCCGGCACCGGACGCGCTGCAAACGTGCGGGTCAGCCAGCCCTCGCGCAGATACTGGTCGGAGCGCGACGCCGTATCCCAGATCTCGATCGAGCGGAAGTGCGACAGGTTCGGCTGCGGATACGACAGCCCCTGCACCACCGACAGCTCGCCCGCCTGCCACAGCGGCATCATCGCCTGCAAAGACGGATGCAAGCCGTAGCGGTCATCCAGTTGCAGCACCTGCTCACGCTTGATGGCAATGCGCGGGCGCAGCGCGTAGTACTGTGCGCTGGTGTACGGCACGACGGTATTCAAGCCGTCGTTGCCACCCTTCAGTTCGATGAGGATAAGCAGGTTGCCGTAGCCCTTGCGTTTGTCCTGTCCTTGCGCAAAGACGATGCCCGGGAGCCCCGATGCGGCGCCACCCATGCCGAGCATGGCGCCTGCCTTGAGAAAATCACGACGTTCCATGATGTGTGCTCCAGCAGAGGTGGCGTTACTTCAGTTGATAAGCCGGGTCCATCATCAGCGTGCGCAGGTACGCCGTACCGGCCAGCTTGACGGGAATGGGCGCTGTCGGCTCGATCGGCAGCACGGCGCGCTGGATCGAGATGCGCGGCCCGAGTTGCGGCGGGTCATCCGCCTCCGCCCCGAATTGCGCGAGCCACTTGGCCGAGTTGAACGACACCATTGTCTGCGCCTGCGCCAGCTTGAAGCGGCCTTCCTGGCCCATGCCCTTGAGCGCTTGGCCCAGGCCCTGCACCGTGCCACCCTGCTTCAGGTCTTCGCGCATGGCGGCCATCATCACGCCGGGCTTCTGCTGCTGAGCCTGCTGTGCCGGCGGCTTCATCTCTGTCGAACGGAATAGCTGATCGAGAAACTGCTTGCGCCCCAGCAATGTGGTCGAGTTAATCCACGCATCACCGCCCGGCCAGCCCTTCACGTTGGGCGGCGCCAGCAGGTTCTGCCCGAGCTGTGCAGACTTGATCGCAAACGGCGTCGGATCGGAATACTGCACGTTGAATTCCTTGAGCGTGCCGACGATCATCTCCACGGGCGATTTCACCAGCGTCGCGCGCGTCTGCGGTGCCCAGAACGTGGGCGTCATGAACAGTTCGCGCAGCGCGACCTTGATGTCGTAGCCGCTGGAGCGGAAGGCATCGGCCACGCGCTGCACCTGCACCACATCCGGGTCAGGCGAAACGAACTCGCGCCACAGCTTGGTCACGATGAAGGTGGCCGTCTCGGAGCATGAGAGCAGGATGTCGAGCATCTGGTCGCCGTCGTAATCCCCGCTCTGGCCGAATACGGTTTTTACGCCCGTATCGTGAATTTGCGGGCGCCAGATGTAAGCAAAGTCGTGCTCGCGATCGATGCTCCAGCCGGTGTAGGCACGCGCGGCTTCCTTGATGTCCTGCTCGGTGTAATGGCCCTCGCCCAGCGTGAAGAGCTCCATCACCTCGCGCGCGAAGTTCTCGTTGGGCTTGCCCTTACGGCTTTCGGCACCGTCGAGGTAGATCAGCATCGCCGGGTCTTTGCCGATGGCGTGCAGCATGGTGCCGAAGTTGCCTACGGCGTTCTGCCGCAGCAGCACGTTCTGCCGATACATCAACTGCGCGAACGGCACCTTCTGCGAGCTGGAGACAAAGTGGTTGTGCCAGAACAGCGTCATACGCTCGGTGAGCGGCGACGGCGTCTTGATCATCTCGCCCATCCACCAGGCGCGCAGTTCCAATTCATGCGCGCCATTCTTCTGGCGAGCGGCCTTGCGGGCGTCTTCGTCGGGCAGCTTGTTGTAGGGGATGATCGGCTCGTTCACCCAGGCCGGTGGCGGCTGAGTGGCAACGTTGCCCGTCTGGGCCAGCACGCGGTCGACGGCCTCGCGGTGCGTCAGCCCGGCATAGGCATCGAGTTCGCTCTCGGAGGGCGAGAAGCCGATGCGGGTGAGGAAATAGCGCGCGTCGTCGCGGTCCAGGCGCTGCTCGTCGGCAGCAGGCGCCAAGGCTCGCGTACTGTGGCGATGCGGCTTGTCCTGCGTCGCCGCCTGCGTGGGTTGAAGTGAAAGCACGCCGGCGGCTGCCAGCGCCAAGAAAATGATGGTGCCACGTACTCGCACGTCGGTCCCCCGAGTCGACCCTACTGCCCCTGCGGAGCTTTGCCGGGGCAGCGACTGCGCGCCGTTCCTCGGCCCCTACCTAGCCGCCACGGTGGTAGATGTCCCGCGTGACGTCATAGATGTTCTGACGCAACTGCTTGCGTTCCTCGGGTGACAGCTTGCGCTGCGGGGGTGGCGACGACCGGCCTTCGTTCTCGGCCCGGCGCTTCTCCATGGCGGCGGCGCGGCGGCGGCGTTCATCGCCTTCGTTGCCGCGCGCCTGGCCCTGATTCCCGCCCTTGTGCGGTGCCGCGGCCTCGAAGAAACCACCGCCGCTGAATCGGCTGAACCCGCCACCGTTGCCACCGAATGCGCCAGGCGGGGCGTTGTGCGGCCCGCGCGCCTGCGCCGAAAGGTGCACCAGAAAAAGGGCGGCAGCACACACCGTCAGCGCCAACCGCTGCCGGAAACTTACCGATCGATCCGTCAAAAGAGAGAGAGAAGCCACGTCCATGTTGCTGGAAACCGATGCGCCATGCATCATTGCGCGACAATCGATAACAGGCAACCGCATTGCACGCCAGTCCCCTTCGCGGGGGTCGACAATAGTTGACCCGACTCGCGGAACTGCCAAGGCAGTGTAGCCGCGCGTCCCACAGACTGTTCGCGCGCCTCGGTAAATAATGTAACCGTCTGTTTCAATTAGGCTTTTGTTGCGCATCGAGCCCGTGTTTTTGCCGTTACCATTAGCGCCATGGAAAATTCCGGTCAAAAGATTCTTGTCGTCGACGACGATCCCCGCCTGCGCGATCTGCTGCGCCGCTACCTCGGGGAACAGGGCTTCACCGTGCTGGTGGCGGAAAACGCCACCGCCATGAACAAACTCTGGCTGCGCGAGCGCTTCGACCTGCTCGTGCTCGACCTGATGATGCCGGGGGAAGACGGCTTGTCGATCTGCCGCCGCCTGCGCGGCGCGAACGATCAGACGCCCATCATCATGCTCACCGCCAAGGGAGAAGACGTCGATCGCATTGTCGGCCTCGAAATGGGCGCCGACGACTACCTGCCCAAGCCTTTCAACCCGCGCGAACTGATCGCGCGCATCCACGCGGTGCTGCGCCGCCGCGGCCCGGCCGAGATTCCCGGCGCGCCGTCGGAAACGCCAGAAACCTTCGCTTTTGGCGATTTCGTGCTCAACCTGGCCACGCGCACGCTCAAGAAGAACGATGAAGAGATCACGCTTACGACGGGCGAATTCTCCGTACTCAAGGTGTTCGCGCGCCATCCGCGCCAACCCCTATCGCGCGAAAAGCTCATGGAAATGGCGCGCGGCCGCGAGTACGAAGTCTTCGACCGCAGCCTGGACGTGCAGATCTCGCGCCTGCGCAAGCTGATCGAACCCGACGCCAGCAACCCGCGTTTTATCCAGACGGTCTGGGGGTTGGGCTACGTGTTCATTCCCGACGGCGCCAAGTAAGGCGTCAAGCCAAACCTCCTCTTCCGCACCGACTTGCGCATCCCGCGTCCGGCCGCGCTGCGGCGTCTACTGATCAGTGTGTTCGGTTCGCTGTTCTGGCGAACCTTCATGCTGATCGCATTGCTCATCGCGATTTCGCTGGGCGTGTGGTTCCAGAGCTTCCGCATTTTCGAGCGCGAACCACGCGCGCAGCAGATCGCCATGCAGGTGGTCAGCGTGGTCAAGCTCACGCGGGCGGCGCTGCTGTATTCCGATCCCGCGCGGCGCCGCTTCCTGCTGCTCGACCTCGTGCAAAACGAAGGCATCAAGGTGTACCCGCGCGAAAAGGAAGACGAATACCGCGAGCCGCGCACCAATCCTTATCTGACGCAGCTCGTTCAACAGGAAATTCGCAACCGGCTGGGTGCCGATACGGTGATCGCCACGGCGGTCAACGACATCCCAGGTGTGTGGGTCAGCTTCCAGATCGAAGGCGACGACTACTGGGTCGCCATCAGCCCAGACCGCTTCGAACACGTGCCTGGGCTGCAATGGCTGTGGTGGTCGATGGCGGCACTGGTGCTGTCGGTACTGGGCGCAGCCTTCATCACCTCGCGCGTGAACCAGCCGCTCAAACGATTGGCCGACACGGCGCGCGCCATCAGCGCGGGTGACGACCCGAAGTCACTGCCCGAAGGCGGCGGTACTGAAGTGGCGCAGGCAAATCACAGCTTCAACCAAATGGTGCGCGACCTGAAGCAACTTGAAGCCGACCGCGCCGTCATGCTTGCCGGCATCTCGCACGACCTGCGCACGCCCCTCACGCGCCTGCGCCTGGAAACCGAGATGAGCCCCGTCGACGAGCAGACGCGCGAGTTGATGGTGGCCGATATCGAGCAGATGGATGCCATCATCGGCCAGTTCCTCGACTACGCGCGCCCCACCGGCGAGATGCTCGAAGCCGTCGACCTGACCGAGTTGGTGCGCGACACGGCCCCCGTCTACTCAGCGCACGGCGACATCGATCTGACGCTCAAGCTGGCGCCCGAGGCCGTCGCACACTGCAACCGCATGGAGACGCAGCGCATTCTCGACAACCTCATCGAGAACGCGCGCCGCTATGGCAAGACGCCCGGCACCAGTCGCGCAGAGATCACCGTCAGCACCACGCTGCAGAACAACGAAGTGGTGCTGTGCGTGGCCGACCGCGGTGTCGGAGTACCAAGCGACCAGCTCGTGCTGCTCACGCGCCCGTTCTACCGGCTGGAATCGGCCCGCAGCGAGGCCAAGGGCGCGGGGCTCGGCATGTCGATCGTCAATCGCATCTTGCAGCGCAGCGGCGGGCGGTTGACGCTCGAGAACCGCACGCCGCCGGAGACGGGGTTGGTGGTCAGTGCCTGCTATGCGCGGGCTTGATCTGGCACAGCCTGCACATCCCCCGTTTGGCACGGCTGTCATGCGAGGCCCGTAAGGTCGCGCAGGGTACGGCCGCTATGGCGCGCTTTGAGATTATCAATTAGCCGCTTGCGATTTCGTCGCCCATAATCCAGCCGCTAGGCTGCGCTTGCGCCGCGGCTATGTTTTTGTCTCTCCGCCCGTTGTCCCCCCTCGGCGAGCGGGTATTCGCAAGCCCCGCTGCTTCGCAAGTCCCGCCCCCAAAGCCCCGCAACTTCAGGAGAAGCTCATGAAGACCATTGGTGACAAGCTCGAACCGTTCAAGGTTGTCGGCGTCAAGCCGGGGTTCAACCATCACGAGGAAAACGGCCAGTCGGCGTTCGAAGACATCACCGAGACCTCGTTCCCCGGCAGGTGGAAGGTCATCTACTTTTATCCGAAGGACTTCACCTTCGTGTGCCCGACCGAGATCGTTGCCTTCGCCAAGCTCAACCAGGATTTCGAAGACCGCGACACGGTCGTCCTGGGCGGCTCCACCGACAACGAGTTCGTCAAGCTGGCGTGGCGCCGCGAGCACAAAGATCTGAACAAACTCAACCAGTGGTCCTTTGCCGACACGACTGGCGCGCTGATCGACCAGCTCGGCGTGCGCGAACACGAGGCCGGTGTCGCCCTGCGCGCCACGTTCATCGTCGATCCGCATAACGTGATCCAGCACGTGTCGGTCAACAACCTGAACGTGGGCCGCAATCCGGACGAAGTTCTGCGCATCCTCGATGGCCTGCAAACGGACGAACTGTGCCCATGCAATCGCGCGGTGGGCGGCGAAACGCTGCATGCCTGATTGCGGCGGCCGTGATGTGCCTAATGCCCGAAGCCCGCGCAAGCGGGCTTTTTCAGCGCGAGCGAATAGGAGAATTCAATGGAATTCCTGCAGACGATTAAAGGGCGTATTCCCGACTACGCCAAGGACATCCGCCTGAACGTGGACAGCACCATCGCGAGGTCTTCGCTCGAAGGCACAGATGCCGTGGGCGTGGCGCTGGCGGCAGCCTTTGCGGCCAAGAGCAAGGTGCTGGTCGAGATCATCCGCAATGCCGGCGTGCTGTCGCCCGAAGAGACCACCGGCGCACTCACCGCCGCAGCACTGATGGGCATGAACAACACGTGGTATCCGTTTGTCGAGATGGCCGATGACGAAGACCTGAAAACGCAGCGCGCCGAGCTGCGCATGAACGCCTACGCCGCCCACGGCGGCATCGACAGGCGCCGCTTCGAGATGTACGCCCTGACAGCTTCCATCGTCGGCAAATGCCACTTCTGCGTCAGTTCGCACTACAAGCTGCTCAGGGAGATCGGCATGCCCACGCAGCAATTGCGCGATGTCGGACGCATCGCTTCGGTGATCAACGCCGCAGCGATCGTGATTGCTTCCGAATAGGTGATCAGGCTCCACAAGCGACAACGGCAGCGCGGAGCAATCCGGGCTGCCGTTGTCGTTCGTGAGGCCGGGCTTCAGTCCTGGTCAGCACCTTCCGCGCGGTAGATCAGCACCACGGCCTGCGCGACGATGCCCTCTTCCTTGCCCTCGAAGCCGAGTTTCTCGTTGGTCTTGGCCTTGACGTTGCAGCGCGCGGGCGCAATACCGAGGTCTTCCGCCAAGTTGGCGACCATGCCCGGCACGTGCGGTGCGAGCTTCGGTTTCTGGGCGATGACGGTGGCGTCGACGTTGCCCACCGCATAGCCTGCCTCGCGCACACGGCGCACCGCCTCGCGCAGCAGCACGCGGCTATCTGCACCGGCAAAGGCCGGATCGGTATCGGGAAAGTGCCGGCCGATGTCGCCCAGGCCGGCGGCACCGAACAGCGCATCGGTAATCGCGTGCAGCAGCGCGTCGGCGTCGGAGTGGCCGAGCAGCCCGCGCGTGTGCGGAATCTCCACGCCGCCGAGGATCAGCTTGCGGCCCTCCACCAGCGCGTGCACGTCGTAGCCCTGGCCTATACGGAAATTCGGGATGTCCACCCAGTTCATGCTTGCGATGCCTCTTGATCGGGGTTGGCGCGCGCAAGGATGGCCTCGGCGAGCGCGAAATCGTCGGGATACGTCACCTTGAAGTTGCGCAGCGCGCCAGGCACCAGCAGCGGCTTATGGCCGGCGGCTTCGATGGCGCTGGCTTCATCGGTGACGATGCGGTGCTGCACGAGCGCGTCACGCAAGGCGCGTTCCAGCAGACCGAGCGGGAACATCTGCGGCGTCTGCGCCTGCCACAGACCGTCGCGCGGCACGGTGGCGTCGATGTGCTGAGCGATGTCGGCACGCTTGAGCGTATCGGCCACCGGCAGCGCGAGGATACCGCCCACCGCTTGCGAGCCTTCCGAGTCAACCGCTGCAACCAGGCGAGCGATCAGCGCGGGGGTCAGGCCAGGGCGTGCAGCATCGTGCACGAGCACCCAGTCGTCGTCATGCGCACCTAGGCCGCGCAACGCTGCCAGCCCGTGCGTGACCGAGGCGTGGCGCGAATCGCCGCCGCAATCGACTTCCACCAGTGTGGGGGCATCGAACCCGCCATCGGGAAAGCGCTGCGCGAGCGGCTGTGCGCCCGGCGTCGTGACAACCAGCACGGCATCAATCTCGGGACTGGCCAGAAACGCTTGCGCCGTATGCCAAAGCATCGGCCGCCCGGCAATCGCCTGATATTGCTTTGGCAGGTCACCACCGGCGCGTGAGCCGGTGCCGGCCGAGGGAATCAGCGCAAAGCGGCGTCGGCCTATGCGGGAGTTTTCGGGCATGGAATACGGAAGATGAAGCGTAAGTGCGGCGTTTTCCAGGATTTTTGGCCTTCACCAGCACGCGATTGGCGCGGATTTTATAATAGCGGCCGAACCCGGAACACCCCGCCCGCAAAAGCTGGCGGGGTGTCGTGCTTTGTCTTGCCGACCGACCCCCACATGTCCGATTTCTCGTTCTCCGCCCTGCCCGCCGTCAAACCAGGCCAGCGCTTCGTCTTCAGCGGCCTGCAGGGTGCGGCGGATGCCCTGCTGCTCGCGCGCTACCTGGAACAGCATCGCGCCGCCGTACCAATGCTGGCGGTGGTCTGCGCCAATGCCGTCGATGCCCAGCGCCTGGCCGAAGAGCTGCGCTGGTTCGCGCCGCAAGCGCGCGTGAAGCTGCTGCCGGACTGGGAAACGCTGCCGTACGACAACTTCTCGCCGCACCAGGATTTGATCTCGGAGCGGCTGGCGACGCTGCATGACCTGCAGAACGGCGCGTGCGACATCCTGCTGGTGCCTGCTTCCACGGCGCTGCAGCGTATCGCCCCAACCTCGTTCCTAGCCGCCTATACGTTCTTCTTCAAGAAGGGCGAAAAGCTCGATGAGGCCGCGCTCAAAGCGCAGTTCACGCTGGCCGGGTACGAACACGTCAGCGCTGTGATGCGGCCAGGCGAATATTCGGTGCGCGGCGGTCTGATCGACCTATTCCCGATGGGCTCGCCGCTGCCGTACCGGCTCGACCTCTTCGGCGACGAGATCGAGACCATCCGCTCCTTCGACCCCGACACGCAGCGCAGCCTTTATCCAGTCAATGAGGTGCGCCTGCTGCCGGGCCGCGAATTCCCGATGGACGAAGCCTCGCGCACCGCCTTCCGCGGCCGCTGGCGCGAGGTGTTCGAGGGCGACCCGACGCGCTCACCCATCTACAAGGACATCGGCAACGGCGTGCCCTCGGCCGGCATCGAGTATTACCTGCCGCTGTTCTTCGAAGAGACCGCGACGCTGTTCGACTACCTGCCCGGCGCCACGCATCTCGCCTTCGTGGGCGACATCGAAGGCGCGGTGCGCCGCTTCTGGGCCGACACCACCCAGCGCTACAACTTCATGCGTCATGACCGCGAGCGGCCGCTGCTGCAGCCGTCTGCCCTGTATCTGGATGAAGAGGCGTTCTTCGTCGCGGCTAAGCCGCACGCACGTCTGGTGTTGCGCAGCGAGCCCGGCGATGAACCGCTTTCGCTGCCGTTGCCGAACGTGGCCGTCAACCGCCGCGCAGAGGACCCGCTCGTCAATCTCGAATCGTTCCTGATGCGCAGCAACTGCCGCGTAATGATCTGCGCCGAATCCGCAGGCCGCCGCGAAACGCTTGCGCAAATGCTTGCTGCTAGCGGCTTGCACCCCGAAGGCGTGGCTGACTTTGCCGACCTGATGGCGGGCGATGCCAAGTTCGTGCTGGGCGTGGCACCGCTGTACCAAGGCTTCATCCTCGGCGAGGAGCGTATCGCCCTCATCACAGAGACCGAGCTTTACGAGCAAACCACCCGCCGCGCCGGGCGCCGCAAGCAGGAACAGGCTACCGCCGTGGATGCCATGGTGCGCGACCTGGCCGAGCTGAAGATCGGCGACCCAGTGGTGCATAGCGAGCACGGCATCGGCCGCTACCAAGGGCTCGCCTCCATCGATATGGGCAACGGCGAGGAGGAGTTTCTCCACCTCGACTACGACAAGGGCAGCAAGCTCTACGTGCCGGTGCATCAGTTGCACGTGATCTCGCGCTACTCCGGCGCCGATCCGGAAACTGCGCCGCTGCACTCGCTCGGCTCCGGCCAGTGGGAAAAAGCCAAGCGCAAAGCCGCTCAGCAGATCCGCGATACAGCGGCCGAACTGCTGAACCTGTATGCGCGCCGCGCGATGCGCCAGGGCTTTGCCTTCCCGCTCACGCCGAACGACTACGAGACGTTTGCCGAGAGCTTCGGCTTTGAAGAAACGCCCGACCAGGCTGCCGCCATTGCAGCCGTCATCGCCGACATGACCTCGGGCAAGCCGATGGACCGCCTCGTCTGCGGCGACGTCGGCTTCGGCAAGACGGAAGTCGCACTGCGCGCCGCCTTCGTCGCGGTGATGGGCGGCAAGCAGGTCGCCATTCTCGCGCCCACCACGCTGCTGGCGGAGCAGCATTACCAGACGCTGGTCGACCGCTTTGCAGATTGGCCCGTGCGCATTGCCGAGATCTCGCGCTTCAAGAACAAGAAAGAGATCGACGGAGCCATCGAGGCCATCAATGCCGGCACCATCGACATCGTGATCGGCACGCACAAGCTGCTCTCACCAGACGTGAAATTCGATCGCCTCGGGCTCGTCATCATCGATGAGGAACACCGCTTTGGCGTGCGCCAGAAGGAGGCGCTCAAGACGCTGCGCGCCGAGGTGGACGTGCTCACGCTCACCGCCACGCCGATCCCGCGCACGCTGGGCATGGCGCTGGAAGGCCTGCGCGATTTCTCGGTGATTGCCACCGCGCCGCAGAAGCGGCTGGCCATCAAGACCTTCCTGCGCCGCGAAGAAGACGGCGTGCTGCGCGAAGCCATCCTGCGTGAGCTGAAACGCGGCGGTCAGGTCTACTTCCTGCACAACGAGGTCGAAACCATCGAGAACAAGCGCGCCAAGCTGGAGGAGTTGATTCCGGAGGCGCGCGTGGTGGTTGCCCACGGCCAGATGCATGAGCGAGAGCTGGAGCGCGTGATGCGCGATTTCGTGGCCCAGCGCGCCAACATCCTGCTGTGCACGACGATTATTGAAACCGGTATCGACGTGCCGACCGCCAACACGATCCTGATCCACCGCGCCGACAAGTTCGGCCTGGCGCAATTGCACCAGTTGCGCGGCCGTGTCGGGCGCTCGCATCACCAGGCGTATGCGTATCTGCTGGTGCATGACGTGGACGGCCTGACCAAGCAGGCACAGCGCCGGCTGGAAGCGATTCAGCAAATGGAAGAACTCGGCTCCGGCTTCTACCTGGCGATGCACGACCTGGAGATCCGCGGCGCCGGCGAGGTGCTGGGCGACAAGCAGTCTGGCGAGATTTCCGAGATCGGCTTCCAGCTTTACACCGACATGCTCAATCAGGCGGTGAAGTCGCTCAAGGCGGGCAAGGAGCCCGACCTGATGGCGCCGCTGGCAGCCACCACTGAGATCAACCTCGGCACGCCCGCCCTGCTGCCGCAGGACTACTGCGGCGACGTGCAGGAGCGCCTGTCGCTGTACAAGCGCCTGGCCAACTGTGAAAGCAGCGAGACCATTGACAATATCCAGGAAGAACTGATCGACCGCTTCGGCAAGCTGCCGCCGCAAGCGCAATCGCTCATCGAGACGCACCGCCTGCGCATTGCGGCGGTGCCGCTGGGCATCCGCAAGATCGACACGGGCGCCGACGCTGTCACGCTGCATTTCGTGCCCAACCCGCCCGTGGATGCAATCAAGATCATCGACCTGGTGCAGAAGAACCGGCAAATCAAGCTGGCCGGCCAGGACCGCCTGCGCATCGAGAACATCCCCGCCGAGACCGCCGCGCTGGCACAGACGATCCGCCACGCCATGCGGCAATTGAGTTGATCGGATAGGATCAGCCAATCACCAGAAAGACACCCTCAGGACACCATCATGAGCACCACCCCCACCGGCCTATCCACGCTTGAATGGACGCGCAAGCTTGTCAGCTTCGACACCACCAGCCGCGGCTCCAACCTGGCGCTGATCGAAACCGTGCGCGACTACCTGCGCGGCGTCGGCATCGAATCGCATCTCTCGCACAACGACGACCGCAACAAGGCCAACCTGTTTGCGACGATTCCGGCTGCGGATGGCAGCGTGCAAGGCGGCATCGTGCTGTCGGGTCATACCGACGTGGTGCCAGTCGATGGTCAGAAGTGGGACAGCGCCCCGTTCACGCCGGAAATCCGCGACGGCAGGCTGTACGGGCGCGGCACGTGCGACATGAAGGGCTTTATTGCTTCGTCGCTGGCGCTGGTGCCGTCGCTGCTGCAGGCCAAGCTGCGCGAGCCGGTGCACCTGGCGCTATCGTATGACGAGGAGGTCGGCTGCGTGGGCGCACCGCGCATGATCGAAGACCTGATCGCACGCGGCATCAAGCCTGCCGGTTGCATCGTCGGCGAGCCCACCTCCATGCGTCCGATCATCGCCCACAAGGGCATCAACGCTTACCGCTGCCGCGTGCACGGGCGCGCCGCCCATTCGTCGCTCACGCCGCAGGGGGTCAATGCCATCGAATACGCCGCGCGCATCATCTGCTTCGTGCGCGACCTGGCCGATGAATTCCGCGCACAAGGCCCATTTGACGACGCATTCGACGTGCCCTTCACCACGGCGTCCACCGGCCTCGTCAACGGCGGCATCGCGCTCAACACGATTCCCGCGCTGTGCGAGGTCGTCTTCGAATTCCGCAACCTGCCGGGCGTGGATGCACCGGCCATCCGCGGCCGCGTGGAGCAATACATCCGCGAGACCATCGAACCCGCGATGCAGCGAGAACACCCGGATGCCCGCATCGAACTGGCCGAGATTGCCGCTGCGCCGTCGCTCGACGCCTCTGAGCAGGCCGCTATCACGCAGCTCGTGCGCGTGCTGACTGAGGACAACGACAAACGCAAGGTCGCCTACGGCACCGAGGCGGGCCTCTTCCAGCGTGCCGGCATTCCGGCCGTGTTGTGCGGTCCAGGCAACATTGAGCAGGCACACAAGGCCAACGAGTACGTGGAACTCGCCCAGCTTGATGCCTGCGACCAGTTCCTCGCCAAGGTGGTCCGCAGCCTGATGCTGGAGACTGCCTCCGCCTGAGCCCTGCTGCCTCAGTTCATGTGCGCCTCACCTTTTCGTGGGGCGCATTCCTAGGGCAGCGTTCGCTACAATGGCGCGCTTCCCCGGCATTTCATTCCCCCGCCCTCCCATGCCCGTCGTCCTGCAAAGCCTGTCGCCGCTGTCCTCCGGCGAGATCGAGTCCGTCCGCAGCCTGTTCGGCACTGCCGCCTACGAGATGCGTACGCCCAACGTAGCCGCCATCGAGTGGGTGCACGAACTACCCAGCGAACTGCGCGTCCAGCTCGACGCCATCTGCGCCAATCTGAAGCTGGACTACGCGTGGATTCCCGACGAATGGACCTTTGGGGATTTTCGCGTCCTGGCGATGGACATGGATTCCACCCTCATCACCATCGAGTGCATCGACGAGATTGCCGATTTCTGCGGCCTGAAATCGCAGGTGGCCGCCATCACCGAGGCGTCGATGCGCGGTGAGATCAAGGATTTCAACGAGAGTCTCACGCGCCGCGTCGAACTGCTCAAGGGCCTGGACGCGGGCGTGCTGGAGCGTGTTTATGCCGAGCGCCTGCAACTGTCACCCGGCGCCGAGAAGATGCTCAAGGCCGTGCAGGCCATGGGCATCCGCACGCTGCTCGTATCGGGCGGCTTCGAGTTCTTCACCTCTCGCCTGCAGGAACGCCTGGGCCTGGACCGCACGCGCGCCAACACGCTGGAGATCGTGGACGGCAAGCTCACCGGCCGCGTGCTCGGCGAGATCGTCAATGCGGATGTGAAGGCGCAGACGCTCAAGGCGTTCTGCAAAGAGTTGGACGTGACGCCGGACAACGCCATCGCCATGGGTGACGGCTCGAACGACCTGAAGATGATGGGCGTAGCTGGCCTGTCGGTGGCCTTCCGCGCCAAGCCCATCGTGCAGGCGCAGGCCGACGTGGCGCTCAACGTTGTCGGGCTGGATGGGCTGCTGAACCTTTTCCCGCAGCAGTAAAGCCGCTGTCAGACGGCGATGGCGACGAGGCAACCCACCCGCAAGAAACTCGCACCAGCGGTGCGAGAAAAGGACGTGGCAAAGGACTACCCGGCATTGCTGGCCGAGGTGAAGGCACGCATTCAGGCGGCGCAATACGCCGCACTGCGTACGGTCAACAAGGCACTGGTGGGCCTCTATTGGGATATCGGCCAGCTCATCGTCGAGCGACAGCACAGCGAGGGCTGGGGCAAGGGCGTGGTGGAACAACTCTCGAACGATCTACGCGCGGCGTTTCCCGAAGTGGGCGGGTTTTCGGTGCAAAACCTTTGGTATATGCGCCAGTTCTATCAGGAATACAGCGCCGCGCCAAAACTCCAACCACTGGTTGGAGAAATCGGATGGGCCCACAACCTGCTCATCATGTCGCGCTGCAAAGACGCCCAGGCGCGTGAGTTTTACCTGCGTATGACGCGTAAGTTCGGCTGGTCGAAAAACGTGCTCGCCCACCAGATCGACAACCAAAGCTACGAGAAATCGCTGCTGGGCCAGACCAATTTCGACAAGGCCCTGACGCCCACCTTGCGTGCGCAGGCCAAGCTTGCGATCAAGGATGAATACGCCTTCGACTTTCTCGAACTGGGCGAACAACACAGCGAACGGGAACTGGAGCGCGCGCTGATTACCCGCATTGAGGATTTTCTGCGTGCGATGGGCGGCATGTTCGCTTTCCTTGGTAGCCAGTACCGGCTTGAAGTAGACGGCGACGAATACTTTATCGACCTGCTGCTGTTCCACCGGCGCTTGCGCTCACTCGTCGCCATCGAACTGAAGATCGGCAAGTTCGAGCCTGAGTTCGTCGGCAAGATGCAGTTCTACCTGGCCGCGCTGGACGCACAGGTGCGCCAGGACGACGAAAACCCGTCCATCGGCATCATCCTGTGCAAGGAGAAGAAGCGCACCATCGTCGAGTACGCCCTGCGCGATGCGAAAAAGCCGATCGGCGTGGCGACTTACGCCATTACCAAGAGCTTACCGAAGGAGCTGCAAGGGCAGTTGCCCTCGCCGGAAGCCATTGCGCGCCTGCTGGAAACACTCTGACGGCCGCCGACGCCCGCGCCCGCCGGCGGCGCTCGTCAATCAACCCCGCAGGTGCGTCTCCATCGCTTGCTTCAGGTCGGCGATCAGATCGCGCGGATCTTCCAAGCCGATATACAGGCGCACAAAGCCGCCCGCATTCTCCCAATCCGCCGGCGGCCAGGCCGTGGCTGTGCGCATCGACGGGATGTTGTACGGCAGCGCAAGGCTGTGCGCTCCACCCCACGAAAAGCCGATCGCGAAGTAGCGCAGCCCCTCGATAAAGGCGTCGATCTGGGCAGCCGAATAGCGCTCGTGCAGCACGATCGAGAACAGGCCGGAGGCGCCCGTGAAGTCACGCTTCCAGTTCTCATGGCCCGGACAGTTGGGCAGCGCAGGATGCAGCACGCGCACGACCTCTGGCCGGTCGGATAGCCACTGCGCCACTTCACGCGCGTGTGTGTCATGCGCGGCCAACCGCGTCGGCAGGCTGGGCAGGCCGCGCAGCACGAAATAGCAGTCGTCCGCCGACACGCCCCAACCCATGCGCATGCGCGTGGCCAGCAGCTTGTGATGCAGCGCCTCGTCATTGGTAATGGTGGCGCCCATCAGCACGTCGCTACCACCGGACTGGTACTTGGTCAGCGCTTGCACCGAGATGTCGATGCCGTGCGCGAACGGCTGGTAATACACGCCGCCGCTCCAGGTGTTGTCGATGGCGGTGACGGCGCCGTGCGCGCGCACCACCTCGGCGATGGCAGTGCAATCCGGCACCTCCATCGTCACCGAGCCAGGCGCTTCCAGCCACACAAGCTTGGTGTTGTGGCGCATCAGATCGGCGATGCCGGCGCCGATCATCGGATCGTAATAGCGCACGGTGATGCCAAACTGGCGGGCCATCCATTCGCCGTGGTCACGATTCGGGCCGTAGACGTTATCGGGCACCAGCACATCGTCGCCGGACTTGATGAGCGTGAAGTACACCAGCGAGATCGCCGCCAGGCCAGAAGGCAGCAGCAGTGCGTGTGACCCGCCTTCGATCTGCGCCAGCGCCTGGCACAGCGCGTCGGAGGTCGGCGTGGCGTGCAGGCCGTAACGCCAGTGCACCACGCTGCCGCTGCCGAAGGCGCGCATGTCGGCGAGGTTCTTGAAAACGACGGTCGAGGCGCGTTGCGTGGCATGCGAAAACGCCGCAAAGCCGGGCGGGACATGCAGGTCCGGATGCACGGCTTGCGTCGCGGGAAACATGGGCGGGAGCTTGGTATCGTCGGTCACGAGGAATTCCTGGCCAAAGGCAGATGAGCGGCAGTCAGCGATGGACCCCGCAGCTTACCAGTGCGCGCCGGATCTGGCGGGATTAACGGACGGCAGCATCGGTGCCGGAGCCAACTGGCCCGGAGCGGCGGGCGTCAAGGGTGTCGCCGGTACGACGGCATTGCTATCGGCAGCGGCATCGTACGGCGGGATCACCACCACGGCCACTGGCCGCAGCACAAACGGGAGCGTATGGCCGCCATGCGCGACATCGGTCCAGGTGCCATGCACGATGCCGTGCGCGTCGATGGCGCCCTCCCACGTGCCGCTGACATGCGTGCCGTCGTCGGACTCCTCCATCAGGAAACCGCCGTTCTCGTATTCGCCGGTCACGAGACGCACACCCGGGCCATTGCCGGCGACGTACTCGCCGTGGACGCTGTCGATCTCGCCAGGCTTGGCGGCAAGGCGCATGTGGATCGGCATGTCGCCGATGACGCCGGTGTAGACAGGGTATTTCGCGTAGTCAGGCTGTGGCTGCAGCACGCGAGGCTGCTCGGTCTGGGCGGAGAACCCATTGCCCGCATGGGCGGCCCGTCGCTTATCACCATCGGCGATGGCGCGATTCAGGCCGAGGTCGACCGGCTGCACGTTAGCGCCGCCGGTCGACACGTCATAGCCGTTATTGGCAGACGGCGTCTGTGCAGACGCCAGCGCCACGCCCGTGGCCAGCGCCAGCGCAAGCAGCGCGCCGGCAGGCCGAATCAGCCGTTCAATCGGAAAAGTGCGTTCAGATGCGTTCGAACACCGCCGCAATGCCTTGTCCTCCACCAATGCACATGGTCACCAGCGCGTAGCGACCACCGATACGCTGCAACTCGTACAGCGCCTTCACCGTAATCAGGGCACCCGTCGCGCCGATCGGGTGGCCGAGCGAAATGCCCGAGCCGTTCGGGTTGACCTTGGCCGGGTCCAGGCCGAGTTCCTTCGTCACGGCGCAGGCCTGCGCTGCGAAAGCTTCGTTGGCCTCGATCACGTCCAGATCCTTGACCGACAGACCGGCACGCTCCAACGCCTTGCGCGTGGCGGGTACCGGGCCAATGCCCATGAGCTTCGGATCGACACCCGCATGGCCATACGACACCAGGCGTGCCAGCGGCTTGAGACCGCGCTTCTCGGCCACCGAGCGCTCCATCAGCACCAGCGCCGCACCCGCGTCGTTCAGGCCCGAGGCATTGCCCGCCGTGACCGTGCCGTTTTCCTTCGCAAAGACCGGCTTGAGCTTGACCATGTCTTCGATGGTCGCGTCGTGGCGCACGTGCTCATCCGTATCAAACTGGATATCGCCCTTGCGCGACTTGATCGTCACCGGAACGATCTGGTCCTTGAAGTAGCCCGCCTGGATGGCGCGCGAGGCACGCTGGTGCGATTCCAGCGCGGTCTGATCCTGCTGCTCGCGGCTGATGCCGAATTCGCGGGCGACATTTTCCGCCGTCACACCCATGTGGATGGTGTGGAACGGGTCGTGCAGCGCGCCGAGCATCATGTCGATCATCTTGGCGTCGCCCATGCGCGAACCCCAGCGGGCAGCGGGCGCAAGGTACGGCGCGCGACTCATGCTTTCGGCACCACCGCCAATGGCGATGTCGGCGTCACCCAGCAGGATAGTCTGCGCGGCGCTCACTACGGCCTGCAGGCCGGAGCCGCACAGGCGGTTGACGTTGAATGCGGGCGTATCGGCCGACACGCCGCCGTTCACGGCCGCCACGCGCGAGAGGTACATGTCGCGCGGCTCGGTGTTGATGACGTGGCCGAACACCACATGACCAACCTCCTCGCCCTTCACGCCCGCGCGGGCCAGAGCCTCGCGCACGACGAGCGCACCCAGTTCGCACGGGGCCACATCCTTCAAGCCGCCGCCAAACGTCCCGATTGCGGTACGAACACCGCTGACCACCACCACTTCACGTGCCATTGCTGTCTCCATGCAATTTAAATTGGATGGCGGCCAGTATAAGCGAACGACCGTTCGCAAATTTTAGGTGGGATTACCTAAGCGAATCAGACCTCGCCCCACAGGTCATGCCCATCCGCGCCGGTGATCTTAACCGACACAAAATCGCCCGCCTTGTAGCGCTTATACGGTTTGGACGGCGGCGCAATGTAGACCAGACCGTCAATTTCCGGAGCATCCGCTGAAGAACGGCCGATGCCGCCGTCCTGGTTCACCTCGTCCACCAGCACGCGCAGCGACTTGCCGACCTTGCGCTGCAGACGGCGGGCGGACACACGTTCGGCCACCTCCATGAAGCGTGCACGGCGCTCCTCGCGCACCTCGTCAGGCAGCGCACCCGGCAGGTCGTTGGCGGTCGCGCCTTCGACCGGCGAATAGGCAAAGCAGCCCACGCGGTCCAGTTCGGCCTCGGCGATGAAGTCAAGCAGCGTCTGGAACTCTTCTTCCGTCTCGCCGGGGAAACCGGCGATGAAGGTGCTGCGAATTGTCAACTCCGGACAGACCTCGCGCCAGGCGCGGATGCGGTCCAGCGTTTTTTCGGCGTTGGCCGGGCGCTTCATGCGCTTGAGCACGTCCGGGTGGGCGTGCTGCAGCGGCACATCGAGGTACGGCAACACCTTGCCCTCTGCCATCAGCGGCATCACTTCGTCTACGCTCGGATACGGATAGACGTAATGCAGGCGCACCCAGGCACCGTATTGCGAAGCCAGCTCGCCCAGTGCAGCCACCAGCTCGGTCATGCGCGTCTTGAGCGGACGGCCATTCCAGAAGCCGGTGCGGAACTTGACGTCGACGCCATAGGCGCTGGTGTCCTGCGAGATGACGAGCAGTTCCTTCACCCCCGCCTTCAGCAGGTTCTCTGCCTCCAGCATCACCTCGGCCACCGGGCGCGAGACGAGATCGCCGCGCATCGACGGGATGATGCAAAAGCTGCAGCGGTGATTGCAGCCTTCGGAAATCTTCAGATAGGCGTAGTGCTTGGGCGTGAGCTTGATGCCCTGCGGCGGCACCAGATCGATGAACGGATCGTGCGGCTTGGGCAGGTGCGTGTGTACGGCTTCCATCACCTCGCCCAGCGCGTGGGGGCCGGTCACGGCCAGCACCTTCGGATGCACGCTGGTGATGATGTCCTGCCCGGAGGCGTCCTTCTTGGCACCCAGGCAGCCGGTGACGATCACCTTGCCATTCTCGGCCAGCGCCTCGCCGATGGCATCCAGGCTTTCCTGCACCGCCTCGTCGATGAAGCCGCAGGTGTTCACGACCACCAGGTCCGCGCCGCCGTACGTGCCGGAAATCTCGTACCCCTCCGCGCGCAACTGGGTGATGATCTGTTCGGAATCGACGAGTGCCTTGGGGCAGCCGAGCGAAACGAAGCCCACCTTCGGGCTCTGGGTACTGACGTCGGACATGGGAACAACCTGATGTGGGGAGAGGATTTGCGCTGCACACACGGTTGCCGCGCGGTTGCGTATTTTAACCGTTCGCCGTGCCTTGGCGACCAAGCGCGAGTTGCATGTGCTCGATCACCCGCTCGATTTCCAACGCATCCTGCAGGCGCCGGATGGCATCATGCAATTCTGCGGCCTGCGGCCACGTCCGCTTCAGATAACCGAGCCACAGCTTGACACGGCCGTGCTCATGGCGCGCTGAGATGCGCGCGTGCAGTTTCTTCAGATAATCGGCGAGATATCCGAGCACCAGCGACCATTCCGCAGCAGACGGCTCCCGCTCCCTCTGCCCGCGAATGCGCTGGGCCAGGAAAGGATCGGACACGGCACCCCTGCCGATCATCACGTCGTCGCAGCCGCTCACGGCGAGGCAACGCTCCCAATCGGCGACGGTCCAGACTTCGCCATTGGCGGTCACGGGAATGTTCACCACGTCAGCAATCCGCGCGATCCAGTCCCAATGTGCGGGTGGCCGGTAGCCGTGATCCCGCGTGCGGGCATGCACGACCAGCGACTCCGCCCCACCTTCCGCCAATGCTGTTGCACAGTCGATCGCCCGTGAAGTATCCGAGACGCCGAGCCGCATCTTGGCTGTCACCGCGATATTGGCCGGAACGGCGGCACGCACGGCAGACACGATGGAGTGCAGCACCTCAGGCGTGTCGAGCAGCATGGCGCCGCCACCGTGCCGGTTTACCACCTTGGCGGGGCAGCCAAAGTTCAGGTCGATCCCGTGCGGCGACAACGTCGCGGCGTATGCAGCATTGCAGGCCAGCCATTCCGGATCGCTGCCGAGAAGCTGGATGACCATCGGCGTGCCGCTGGCCGTATAGCCGCCGCTGCGGATCTCAGGGGTTTCGCGCTCGTAGGTGCGCGCGGGCAGCAAGGAACCCGTTACGCGAACGAATTCCGAGACGCACCCGTCATAGCCGCCGGCCTGTGTCAGCACGTCGCGCATGACGAAATCCGCAACCCCTTCCATCGGAGCAAGTAAAAGGCGGCTCATGCGAAAACGGAGAACAACCGGCCTGCAAGCCCGGGGCTGACATCAAACATGGAGAAACTGAAACGGGAATCGGGATCGCCGGTGAGACGCCTGCCTCACTTGAAGGACCCGCATTCTACCCTGCCGCCCACCCGCCCTCGCTCCAAACAAAAAAGGCGAACCGCCACGCGATTCGCCTTACCTTGCCAAGCCTGCCGAGCTTACTTCTTCTCGGGCGGCTGATTGAACGGGAAGGTCCCGAACATGTTCTTGGCCTGGCTCTGCATCTGCTCCTGCATCTGCACGAACAGATTTTTGCTCTGCTCAATGTAGTTGCTCATCATGCCCTGCATCATCGGCCCCTGCATGTTCATGAACTGCGACCACATGTCGGGGTTGAAGGTATTGCCGCTGTAAAGATCCTTCGAGTTCTCGGCCAGCTTGCTCTGGATATCGACGAACGCCTGGATGTTCTTCTCCAGATACGTGCCCATCATGCCTTGCATGGCATTGCCGTAGAAGCGGATGATCTGCGCCAGCATGGAGCCGGAGAACATCGGCACGCCGCCGGTTTCCTCTTCCAGAATGATCTGCAGCAGAATGCTGCGGGTCAGGTCTTCACCGGACTTCGCATCGACCACGCGAAAATCCTCGGTTTCCATCACAAGCTGCTTGACGTCTGCCAGCGTGATGTATGTGCTGGTCTGGGTATCGTAGAGGCGGCGGTTGGGATATTTCTTGATCAGCCGTTCGGTGCCCTTCTTGCTGGTGGCCATCGTGCCTTTCCGTGGTGACGATGCTGCTGCGGTGCAGCCGATGCAGTGCGAAATTGCTGCACCAAGCGGTGCAACAAAATACGCGGTTGCTCGACTTTGCCGACCTGCGTGCAAGTACGGCAACGCAGATGCATCCGGTTATGATCGGACGCTCCTTGTCTCCCTGCGGAGCGCCTACGTGACTGGATTCTATGCCTGTCGCCCTGCAAAGAAAAGGCGACCTCCCCCGGTAAAAACCCGCAGCATTTTGATGCGGTTGGCGCACCTGGATTCACACGGGAAATGGCGTCAATAGATTGCTGCGACGCAATCAAGCGTCGCAGCACCAGACATGACTCGGGGCAAGAATTACTGCATCCACACGGCGACATCGCCGCCGCATGAGCGTTGAGGGTCAGCCCATGTGCAGGCCGCCGTTGAGGGAGAAATCCGCGCCGGTGGAAAAGCCCGATTCGTCGGACGCCAGCCATGCGCAGATCGAGGCGATCTCAGTCGGTTCGCCCAGGCGCTTGACGGGGATCGTACCGATAATCTTGTCGAGTACGTCCTGACGAATCGCTTTCACCATGTCGGTGGCGATATAGCCCGGCGACACGGTGTTCACCGTCACCCCCTTGGTCGCCACTTCCTGAGCCAATGCCATCGTGAAACCGTGCAGGCCGGCCTTTGCAGTTGAATAGTTGGTCTGGCCGAACTGCCCCTTCTGGCCGTTCACCGACGAGATGTTGATGATGCGGCCCCAGCCGCGATCCACCATGCCGTCGATCACCTGCTTGGTCACGTTGAACAGCGACGTGAGGTTGGTGTCGATCACAGCATCCCAATCAGCACGGGTCATCTTGCGGAACACCACGTCTCGCGTGATGCCGGCATTGTTGATGAGGACGTCGACCTCGCCCACTTCGGCCTTGACCTTGTCGAATGCCGCCTTGGTCGACTCCCAGTCGCCGACGTTGCCCTCGGACGGAACGAAGTCGAAACCAAGCGCCTTCTGTTGCTCGAGCCATTTCGCCTTGCGCGGCGAGTTCGGGCCACAGCCTGCGACAACGGTAAAGCCGTCGCGCGCCAAGCGCTGGCAAATCGCCGTTCCGATACCGCCCATGCCACCGGTGACGTATGCGATGCGTTTGGTCATGTCCACTCCTTGTCCTTGTTGTTGGAGCCGCTTGAGTCTTTCTCAAGCGGAGATGCTTCGGATCGGTGTGCGCTGATTTCGTTCAACACACACCGATAACACTGCACAGATTTACGGACGCTCAACTGCCAGCGCCACACCCATGCCGCCGCCGATACACAGCGAGGCCAGGCCCTTCTTCGCATCGCGCTTTTGCATCTCGTGCAGCAGCGTGACCAAAATGCGGCAGCCCGACGCGCCGATCGGGTGACCGATGGCGATGGCGCCGCCGTTGACGTTGACCTTGGACGTATCCCAACCCATCTGCTGATGCACGGCCAGCGCTTGGGCGGCAAACGCCTCGTTGATCTCCATCAGATCCAGATCGCCCACCGACCAGCCAGCGCGCGACAGGCAACGCTTGGATGCCGGCACCGGGCCCATGCCCATCACCTTCGGGTCGACACCCGCGTTGGCGTAGGCGCGAATGGTCGCCAGCGGCGTCAGGCCCAGCTCGCGGGCTTTGGCCGCCGACATCACCACCACCGCCGCAGCGCCATCGTTGAGGCCCGACGCATTGGCCGCCGTCACGGTACCGGCCTTGTCGAAGGCAGGCTTCAGGCCAACCATCGATTCCAGTGTCGCACCGTGGCGAACGAACTCATCCTGCGCAAAAGCAATCGCATCGCCCTTGCGCTGCGGGATCATGACCGGGACGATCTCGTCATTGAAGCGGCCGGACTTCTGTGCGGCTTCCGCCTTGTTTTGTGAGGCGACAGCAAACTCATCCTGGGCCTCGCGCGTGATGCCATATTCCTTGGCGACGTTCTCGGCGGTGATGCCCATGTGGTACTGGTTGTAGACGTCCCACAGCCCGTCCACAATCATTGAATCGATCAGCTTAGCGTCGCCCATGCGGAAACCGTCGCGCGAACCCGGCAGGACGTGCGGCGCGGCGGACATGTTCTCCTGCCCACCGGCCACAACGATCTCGGCATCGCCCGCGATGATGGCGTTGGCGGCCAGCATCACGGCCTTCAGACCGGAGCCGCACACCTTGTTGATGGTCATGCCGGGCACCATGTTTGGCAGCCCCGCCTTGATCAGGGACTGACGCGCCGGGTTCTGGCCGGAGCCGGCCGTCAACACCTGGCCCATGATGACTTCGCTCACCTGATCCGGCGCCACCTTGGCGCGCGAGAGCGCCTCGCGGATCACCGTTGCGCCCAACTCGGGCGCGGCGATCTTCGCCAGCGAGCCACCAAACTTGCCCACGGCGGTACGGACCGCCGATACGATTACAACATCAGTCATTTGCTTGCCTTCCACTGTCGAGAGAGAGTCGTGGGGAAACCGTCGGCGGCCGGAGCCGCGACGGCAACGGGGAATTGTCGTTCGATCTTACGCCTTCTGTTTGACGTAGCGGCCGGGCGCGGGCTCGATCTCCGGGTAGTCCGCATTGCCATAGCGCTTGGGAGCAGCCTTCTGCGCGCCGCCATGCGACGCCAGCCAGGCTGACCAATCGGGCCACCAGCTACCCGGGTATTCCTTGGCACCCTCCAGCCACGCGTCGGCGCTATCAGGCAGCTTGGCGTTAATCCAGTGCGAGCGCTTATTGGCCGCCGGCGGATTGATGACACCCGCGATATGGCCTGAAGCACCCAGCACGAAGCGCCGCTTGCCCTTGAGCAACGGCACGGAGGCGTAGGCTGATTGCCACGGCACGATATGGTCTTCGCGCGAGCCGTAGATATAGACCGGCGCATCGATCTTGCCGAAATCGACGGGCGTGCCCGCCACCGTCAGCTTGCCCGCCTCCTTCAGGTCGTTTTGCAGGTAGGTATGGCGCAGGTACCAGCAGTACCAAGGCCCGGGCAGGTTGGTCGAATCACCGTTCCAGTACAGCAGGTCGAACGGTGCGGGCGTCTTGCCCTTCAGATAATTCTCGACGACGTAGTTCCAGACCAGATCGTTCGGGCGCAGGAACGAGAACGTGTTCGCCAACTCGACGCCTCGCAGCAGGCCGGGACCAGTAGGCGCCTTCGCACCGATGGTCTTCTCGCGCATCTCCATTTGAGCCTGGTCGACAAAGACGTCGAGGATGCCGGTATCGGTAAAGTCGAGCAGCGTTGTCAGCAACGTCACGCTCGCGGCCGGATACTCGCCGCGCGCGGCCAGCACAGCCAGCGCTGTGCAGAGGATCGTACCGCCCACGCAGAAGCCCAGCACGTTGATCTGGTCCTGCGCGGAGATTGCGCGCGCGACGCGGATGGCCTCGATCGCGCCGCCCTCGATGTAGTCGTCCCACGTACGGGAGGCCATGCTCACGTCTGGGTTGCGCCACGACACCAGGAAGACCGTGTTGCCCTGCTCCACCGCGTAGCGCACCAGCGAATTGGCCGGCTGCAAATCGAGGATGTAGTACTTGTTGATGCACGGCGGCACCAGCAGCAGCGGTCGGGCATTGACCTTGGTCGTCAGCGGCTTGTACTGGATGAGCTGCAAATACTCGTTCTCGAAGACAACCGCGCCTTCGCTGTTGGCTACATTGCGGCCGATCTCGAACGCGGCTTCATCCGTCTGCGAGATCTTGCCGCGCTCCATGTCCTGCAGCAGGTTCAGGATGCCGGTGCGAAGGGATTCGCCGCGCGACTCGATCAGGTGCTTCTGCGCCTCGGGGTTCGTCGCCAGAAAATTGGACGGCGACATAGCGGCCGTCCATTGCGATACGGCAAAGCGCACGCGCTCACGCGTCTTGGCATCCGCCTGCACAGCATCGGCCATCTCCATCAGCGTGCGGGCGTTCAGCACATAGAAGGCAGCGGCATAACCGTAAAGCGGGCTCTTGCGCCAGGCATCGTTCGCAAAACGGCGGTCTGACGGTGCCACGGCCTCGACGCTTTCACCGGTGCTCATGTGGCGCCAGATCTGGAGCCATTCTTCGAGATACTTCTGCTGGATTTCCGCCAGACGCTCAGGCGGGATCAATGCAAAGGGAACCGCGCCCTCGCCCAGGGGCGCGCCATTGAATTGGCCAAAACTCGGCGCCGCGGCGCCAGACTGGGCGAATGCGCCCGCAAACGCCTGCCATTGATTGAACTGGTCCGCCCATTGTGTCGGGTCCGACAGGCCCGGCCAGGGGGCTTGAGTGTGGGCGCTAGATGCCTTGGAAGATGTCGATTGACGCGATGCCATAGTGCCCTCGATCCGTACGATGCGCGCCACTCCGGTTGGATGTGCGGCGCAAATCGTAGTATTGCGGGCCATTGTTGCCTTGCCATTTCACGGCTGTCAATCAGCGTTGACCGAAGATCGACCGCAAACCTTGATCAGGCGCGGGTCTTGCCGCAGCCATCCGCAAGCAACGCCCGCCGAATGGCTAAGCGCGGCGGCGGGCTATGGTCAAACTGGTGCAAATTCGTGCGAGACTGCTCCATTGCGCCAACGCGGGCCCCTTCTTGCCCATGTACATCGTTGCCATCGCCTGGCTATACGTCGTCCTGATGATGTCCCTGACTGAGCAATCGTGGATTGCCGGTATCGGCACATTCATCCTGTATGGCGTAGCGCCGCTGTCGCTCTTCCTCTGGCTTGTCGGGTCGCCCGCACGCAAACGACGCCGGCAGGCGCGGGAGGCGGCTCAAACGCAGGCAGATGCCGCCGCTTCCGGCGACGGCGCGGCTTGAAACCTCATTCGGCACGCCAGATCAGGGTCGCCATGCGGCCGGTCGTGCGCTCCCGGCGGTACGAATAGAAGCGCTCGGCGTCCGTCATGGTGCACAAGCCACCGCCATACACGTCCGTACAGCCGACGCGCGCCAGCCGCAGCCGGGCCAAGGCATACAAATCGGCGAAGAACTTTCCCTCGGAAGCGCCTTTCGCGAAGGCGGCCTCGGTGGCAGGCAACTCAGCGGGCTGAGCAGCCTCGATAAAAGCCTGGCGAACCTCCGAGCCCACCTCAAAGCACGATGGACCGATGGCGGGGCCGAGCCAGGCCAGCCACGTTGGATCGGCCTCCTGACCGCAAGCGCCCAGCCTTTGCATCATTGCCTCGAGCGTGCGCTCGATCACGCCGCCGCACAGGCCGCGCCAGCCGGCATGCGCCGCACCGACCGTCACGCCGCGCGCATCGCTCAGCAAAACCGGCAGGCAATCCGCAGTCATGACTACGCAGACGCGGTCTCGCCAAGACGCCACTGCCGCATCGGCGACCACTGGGGCCGACGCGCCGACGAGCTGGTCCAAGTCCGCCACACCTGTGCTGTGCACCTGCTCCATCCACACCGGCTCCGCAGGAACGGCCTCGCGCAGGATGCGTCGATTCTGCTCGACAGCGTCTGGTGCATCGCCCACATGCTGCCCCAGGTTTAATCCGCCCGGCAGGCCGCCCGCCAAACCATAAGGCCCGATGCTGACGCCGCCCAGACGTGTAGTCGCCAGCGCCTTGACGCACGGATGCGCCGGCCAGTCGGGGATGATCCAGTCAGGTGAGATCGACATCGGGGTCCAGGTCCAGAGCTTCCATCAGTTCTGCAAAATCGTCGGGCACACCGGCCTCCCAGTGCACCGACTTGCCCGAGGCTGGGTGCACAAGGCCCAGGCGTACGGCATGCAGCGCCTGTCGCGCGAACGGCACCGGCAGCGGCGCCTTGATCGTCTGCGGCTGGCCACGCCGGAAGTTGCGCGTGTACACCGGGTCTCCCACCAGCGGGTGGCCTTCGGATTCAAAGTGCACGCGAATCTGGTGTGTGCGCCCGGTCTCCAGCTGGCAGCGCACCAGCGACACCTGTGCGCGGCCCAGGTCCACCACATCCAGCGTCTTGAAATGCGTACGCGCGGGCTTGCCGCTGGCCGTCTCGATGATGGCCATGCGCGTGCGGTCACGCGGGTCGCGGCCGATCGGGGCATCGATCGTGCCCTCCTCCGGCGTCTCGCCCCACACCAGCGCCAGGTAGGTTCGCTTGACGGTGCGTGCCTGAAGCTGCCGCACGAGATCGGTCTGTGCAGGCAGCGTGCGGGCGACGACCATCAGGCCCGAGGTTTCCTTGTCGAGCCGATGCACGATGCCAGCGCGCGGCAACTCAGCGGCGCTGGGGTAGCGATACAGCAAGCCGTTAAGCACCGTGCCGCTCCAGTTACCGGCAGCCGGATGCACGACCAGGCCAGCAGGCTTGTTGATGACGAGCAGCGTGTCGTCCTCGTAGACGACGTCCAGATCGACGGGTTCGGCCACAAAGGCGTTCTCGTCGGCCGCGCGTTGCGGGATCACCTCGATGCGGGCGCCGCCGGAAACTGCCGCGCGCGGGCGCACCTCAGCGCCATCCATGCGCACGGCGCCGGCCTCGATCCACTGCTGCAAGCGACTGCGCGAATAGTCTGGCAGCAGCTTGGCAAGTGCCTTGTCCAGGCGCTCGCCGTGCATGGCCTCGGGAATCTCCACAACGATGGGCTCGGCCGCTGCGGCGTCGCCGGCAGCGGGCAGCTCAAGCGCCTCGTCGTCCAGGGCGTCGTCGCTTTCCAGCGAAGTGATGGAAACGTCAGCCTCTGCGTCGCCCGACACAGGGCTTGGGCTATAATCCTTGATGCGATTTTTCATTGAGAAAAGGTGCCCATGTCGGACACGAGCATGAAGCAGGCGCGTTTTGGTGGTCGAATCCGCGCGCAAATCGGAGCAGTGTTGGCGGCAGGTATTGCATGCCTGGCCGTCTCGGCCTGCGGCATCCTGCCAGAACAGCAAGACGAAACGGCTGGCTGGTCAGCCAACAAATTATATTCGGAAGCGAAGGACTCGCTCGACGGCGGCGACTATGCCAAGGCCGTCAAGTACTACGAGAAGCTCGAAAGCCGCTATCCGTTCGGCCAGTACGCCCAGCAGGCACAGATCGAAACCGCCTACGCCAACTACAAGGACGGCGAAACCGCCGCTGCGCTGGCTGCCGTCGATCGCTTCATCCAGCTTCACCCGAACCACCCCAGTGTCGATTACGCCTATTACCTCAAGGGCCTGATCAATTTCAACGACAACCTGGGCTGGCTCGGCCGCTTCTCGAACCAGGATCTGAGCGAACGCGACCCGAAGGCCGCGCGCGCCGCTTACGACGCCTTCAAGACGCTGATCACACGCTTCCCGAACAGCAAGTACACGCCGGATGCCACCCTGCGCATGCAGTACATCGTCAACGCGATGGCCGAGCATGAAGTGGGCGCGGCGCGCTACTACTACCGCCGCGGCGCCTACCTGGCTGCTGTCAATCGCGCGCAGGAAGCCATCAAGGATTACGACCGCGCACCCGCCGTGGAAGAAGCGCTGTACATCATGATGAAATCGTATGATGCGCTCGGCATGAAGGACATGCGCGACGACACCGAACGCATCATCAAGCAGAACTACCCGAACAGCGAGTTCCTCGCCTTCGGCCAGCGCAAGAAAGACAAGCACTGGTACCAATGGTGGTAAGCAAGACTTGAACACCACTGCAAGAAGAAAGCCCGGTCGATTGACCGGGCTTTTTGTTTGTGCGTCAGTCTGACGAGGCAGCTTCAGGTGGGCTATCCGGACTCAGCGAGCGCAGGAAGCCGGCCGCCGTGTCGGCCTCGCGCGTGCGCTTGAACGGCGGCAGGCTCTGCCAGATCTGTCGGCCATAGGATTTCTCCACCAGGCGCGGATCGCAGATCATCAGCACGCCGCGATCGCTCTCGGAGCGGATCAGCCGCCCCGCTCCCTGCTTGAGCGTGATGACGGCGTGGGGCAACTGGTGCACGGCAAATGGGCTCAAGCCCTTCTTCTCCAATGCCTCCATGCGGGCACTCAGCACCGGGTCATCTGGCGGCGCGAACGGCAGCTTGTCGATCACGACCAGCGACAACGCCTCGCCGCGCACGTCCACGCCTTCCCAGAAGCTCTGGCTGCCGATAAGCACCGCGTTGCCGAGCGTACGGAAGCGATCGAGCAATTCCGTGCGGCTGGCCTGCCCTTGCACGAGCAGCGGGAAATCCCAGCCGCGCTCGGCAAACTCATCGGCCAGCCGTTCGGCTGCCCGATTGACAGCACGCAGGGTGGTGCACAGCAGGAACGTCTTGCCGCCAGCCGCTTCGATCATCGGCAAGGCAGCGTCGAGCACGGCGTCGGTAAAACGTGAATCGCTCGGTTGCGGCAGATCGCGTGGCACGTACAGCAGGCCCTGCGACGCATAGTCGAACGGGCTGTCCAGCATCATCGAACGATCACGGTCCAGGCCAAGCTGCGCGGCGTAGTGTGTGAAGTTGCCGCGCACCGACAGCGTGGCCGAGGTGAAGATCCAAGCGCGCGGCTGGCCACCACGCTGGCGTGAAAAAATCGGTGCAATCGACAGCGGCGTCAGATGCAACTGCACGGAATTGGCGAAAACTTCGACCCAGCGCACGCGCTCGTCGATGGGCGCGGCCGTCTCGCCCCCCTCGTCACCATCCTTCCTAGGCGCTTGTGGCGGCTTGGGATCGACCCACGCCTCCAGCTTCTCGCACAGCGCCACGGCACGGCGATGGCATTGTTCGATAGTCTCGGCACGTTCGGCCTGGGCCTCCAGCGCGCCGGTAAAGTCCGAAAGCGCCTGCTCCAGCTTGGGCAAGACCTCGTAGAACGGCTTGGCCGTGGCCACATCGTTGTCGATCTGTTTGATCGACAAGCGCGCGCCATCCTGACGGAACACCAGACGCAAGTCTCGTGCGGCGCGCTCCAGCGGCGCGGCAATTGCCACCCAGTCCACCGCATCGCGCGCATGCGACAAGCCTTCGGCCACGCTGTCGCGCGCAAGCTCCAGG
Organism: Ralstonia sp. UBA689; assembly: GCF_002298975.1. GTDB lineage: Bacteria > Pseudomonadota > Gammaproteobacteria > Burkholderiales > Burkholderiaceae > Ralstonia. Next base: position 382,974 of record NZ_DBMV01000001.1, on the reverse strand, counting down.
ATCTGGTTGGTGGAGATGGTCTCGCCGAAGAACAGCGTGGCCGTCTCGGGCAACTGGTGCGCTTCGTCAAAGATGATCGTGTTGGCCGCCGGCAGCAGCTCGGCCATACCGGTGTCCTTCAACATCACGTCCGCAAAGAACAAGTGGTGGTTGACCACCACCACGTCGGCCTGCTGCGCCTCCTTGCGTGCGCGCATGACGAAGCAGTCCTTGTAGTACGCGCAGTCCGAACCGAGGCAGTTGTCGCGCGTGGATGTGACCAGATTCCACACCGGCGCGTTCTCGGGCACGGTGGCAAGCTCAGCCTTGTCGCCGCTTTGCGTGGTCTTCAGGAAGCGGTTGATCTCGCGCAGCCATGCCGCGTCCTGCCGCGAAGACAGTCGCCCGTTCTGCGACGTGCGCTCCAAATGGTAGTGGCAGACATAGTTGGCGCGCCCCTTGAGCAACGCCACCGACACCGGCGCGTTCAACGCCTTGCGCACCGTCGGGATGTCGCGCAGGAAAAGCTGATCCTGCAGGTTCTTGGTGCCGGTGGAGAGAATCACCTTGCCGCCCCACAGCATCGCCGGAACGAGGTAAGCGTAGGTCTTGCCCGTACCGGTGCCGGCTTCGACGATGATCGAATCAGTGGCTTCGATGGCGTTGGCCACGGCCTGCGCCATCTTCAGTTGAGAGCTGCGCGGCCGGTACGAATCGATGCCCTTGGCCAGCGTGCCGTCATCGGCGAAAAGCGTCGCCAGTTCGGCATGGTGGGCATCGGCGGTGGCAGCGGAGGCAGCATCGCCGGCGTCGGATTCAGCCGACAGCTCGGCGAGCGGGGAAAGCGAAGTCAACGCGGACAGGTTCCAGGGAAGCGGATGGCGGATGCCGCACGTGGCGGCAGCCTCTCAGAATCGGGGATTGACAAGACTCAGGCCGGCACGTCCGGCTCAAGCTGCAACTGTAGCAGCGTGATGGTGTCCTTGAGCTTGAGACGGCGCTTCTTGAGACGCTGTAGCTGCAGATCGTCGCGCGTCGCTTCGGCCGACAGGCGATTGATCAGGAAATCGAGATCACGGTGCTCGATCTGCAATTCGATGATGCGACGTGAGATCGTGTTTAGATCGCTATCCATCGCTGTCCTCCGGAAACCCGACCCTAGGCTGGAGTTTAGAACCCCAGCGGGCTCGTGTTGTTATTGTTTTGCTCGCTGCGGCGCTTGGTCTGCTCGCGGCGCTCTTCCAATTCTTTCTGGCGCCGCACGGCTTCACGCTGCTTCTCTTCGTATTGCTTGACGCTCTCGGCACGCTTGGCGGCGTTGGCAGCCCCCTGCTCCTGCGCGGCCTTGAGCTTGGCATCGTGCTCTGCCTGTTTCTGGCCGTACGCCTGCGTATTGGCAGCGCGCTGCGGTGCCTCGGCCTGGCGCTGTGCCTCATTCAGGCGCTGCTGCTCCTGCTTGTTCTGAAAGTCTGCGCGGTTCTTCTGCTCGTTGGCTTCGCGCTGTGGGCGCTCGGCATCGTACTGGGCCTGGCGGACAGCGCGGTCCTGGTCGCGGCGCGCGGCACGGTCGGCGCGCTCGGCTTCATCCAGCGCCAGTTCGCGCTCGCGGATGGCGTGGAGTTCCGTGCGACGCACATCCTTGGCCTTGTCGATGCAGCGCGTGGTGAAGAACTTGTCATAGCACGCACGTTCGGCCTGCGCATAGCGATACTCAGCCCAGGCTTTGGCGCTGTCGATGCGGCTGTGTTCCGCGCCAAAGTCGGGCGGAGTGGCCGACGGCGCAACCGCCGAAGCGGCCGACGGTGCCGGCGATGCAGCGGCGGGCTGGCTCTGACCCCACGCGGGCATGGCACCCAGTGCGGCAAGCAGCAGAACCAGACGAGAAGCAGCGTGGCGCGCACCGGCGCGGCAATGAGCGAAAAACGGGAGCGTAGGCATAACGCGCATTTTATCACCGCCCCTGTGCGGCAAACGTCGCGCGAGCACCGGCCTCGGGTCCGGAGCAGGCTGCGCCTTGTGGCAAAATGCGCGGCTTTCCATCGCACTCTCTGGAAGCAATGACTGATTCCGTGTTGCAGAAGATCGTCTCCCGCATCGCCGTTGAACTGGCAGTAAGGCCGCAACAGGTTGCGGCCGCCGTGCAACTGCTGGATGAAGGCGCTACCGTGCCGTTCATCGCGCGCTACCGCAAGGAAGTGACGGGCAACCTGGACGACACGCAACTGCGCAACCTGGAAGAGCGCCTGCTGTATCTGCGTGAACTGGAAGATCGCCGCGCGGCCATCCTCGCCTCCATCGAGGAGCAAGGCAAGCTGACCGACGCGCTGCGCGCTGCTATCGAGGCTGCCGAGACCAAGCAGGTGCTGGAAGACCTCTACCTGCCCTACAAGCCCAAGCGCCGCACGCGCGCCCAGATCGCGCGCGAATGCGGCCTGGAGCCATTGGCGCAGGCGCTGCTGGCCGACCCAATGCTGGATCCGCAGGCCGAGGCCTCCAAGTTCGTCAACGGCAAGCCGACCGCCGACGGCGGTGTGCCCGATGTGAAAGCCGCGCTGGACGGCGCGCGCGACATCCTCTCCGAACAATTCGGCGAGACGGCCGAACTGCTGGGCAAGGTGCGTGACCACCTGTGGAACCAAGGCCAGGTCTCGTCGACGGTGGTGGAAGGCAAGGAAACCGCCGAGGAAGAGAAATTCCGCGACTACTACGCCTACAGTGAGCCGATCCGCAATGTGCCTTCGCACCGTGCGCTGGCGCTGTTCCGCGGCCGCAATGCCGGCGTGCTGTTCGTCAAGCTGGGGCTGGGCGAAGAACAGGATGCGATGAGCCCGCACCTGTGCGAGACGATGATCGCGCGCCACGTCGGCATCGAGAACAAGGGCCGCCCGGCCGACAAGTGGCTGTCGGATGTCTGCCGCTGGTGCTGGCGCGTCAAGGTGCAGCCGCATATTGAAACTGAATTGCTGACGCAACTGCGCGAATCGGCCGAAGCCGAGGCCATCAAGATCTTTGGCCGTAACCTGCACGACCTGCTGCTGGCAGCGCCGGCCGGCCCGAAGTCGGTGATGGGCGTGGACCCGGGCATCCGCACGGGCTGCAAGATCGCCGTGGTTGACCACACCGGCAAGCTGCTGGAAACCGCCACGATCTACCCGCACGAGCCGCGCCGCGACTGGAACGGCTCGCTGGCGACGCTGGCCCGCCTGGCCAAGCAGCACAACGTGGCCTTGGTCTCGATCGGCAATGGAACAGCCAGCCGCGAAACCGACAAACTGGTGCAGGACCTCATGCGCAACGCACCGGAGCTGAAACTGACCAAGATCGTGGTAAGCGAAGCCGGCGCGTCGGTGTATTCGGCGTCGGAACTGGCAGCCAAGGAATTCCCCGAACTGGACGTATCGCTGCGCGGCGCGGTGTCGATTGCACGCCGTCTGCAAGACCCGCTGGCCGAACTGGTGAAAATCGATCCGAAGTCGATCGGTGTCGGTCAGTACCAGCACGACGTGAACCAGCGCGAGCTGGCTCGCGCGCTGGACGCCATCGTCGAGGACTGCGTGAACGCGGTCGGCGTGGATGTGAATACGGCGTCGGCCCCACTGCTGGCGCGCGTGTCGGGGCTGAACTCGATCCTCGCCAAGAACATCGTCGAATATCGCGATGCAAACGGCGCATTTGCCAACCGCGATGCGCTCAAAAAGGTGCCGCGCCTGGGTGACAAGACGTTCGAGCAGGCTGCGGGCTTCCTGCGCATCAATGACGGTGACAATCCGCTCGACCGCTCATCCGTCCACCCTGAAGCGTATCCGGTGGTGCAGCGCATCCTTGATCGCATCAAGAAAGGCATCGGCGACGTGCTCGGCAACCGTGAGGCCCTGCGCGGCCTGGCCGCACGCGAATTCACCGACGAGAAGTTCGGCCTGCCGACCGTGGTCGACATCCTGTCCGAACTAGAGAAGCCCGGCCGCGACCCGCGTCCCGAGTTCAAAACCGCCACCTTCCAGGACGGCGTGGAAGACATCAAGGACCTGCAGCCCGGCATGGTGCTTGAAGGCGTGGTGACCAACGTGGCCGCCTTCGGTGCGTTCATCGACATCGGCGTGCATCAGGATGGGCTGGTGCACGTGTCGGCACTCTCCACCAAGTTCGTCCGTGACCCGCACGAGGTAGTCAAGCCCGGCCAGATCGTCAAGGTCAAGGTGATGGAGGTGGACGTCAAGCGCAACCGCATCGGGCTGACGATGCGCCTGTCGGACGAGCCGGGCCAAGCGCCCGCGCGCACCGGCGGTGGCGATCGCCCGAACGGCGGCGGCAGCCGCCAGGGCGGCCAGCAGCGCCGGGAAGCGGAACCCGCCGGCGCCATGGCAGCGGCTTTCGCCAAGTTCAAGCGCTAGGTGTTCAGTCCCGCGTTTGGATGGTGCAATCTTTTCTCCTCAATGGAAGGAAGCACTATGAATCACCCGCTACGCATGCATCTGCAAACAGTGGACATCCGAACCGGATCGCTTCAGGATGGATCCGATCCATCAAATGCGGGGACTGAACACCTAGTTGACCTTCACTCGAAATAGGACCGTGCCACTGGCCCCAGCCGTCAGCGCCCCCGAGAACATCCAGCTAATCGCTCCAGTTCCACCGGCAGTCTGCGCCGTCGAGCACGCTACCGCTGGAGCGGGCGCGGGGTTCGCTGGCGTGTTCATCACACAACTGGTGAGCCCACCCGGCGTTGTGCCCGTGAGAGTTGACACAAACGTGGTATAGGCCGGGATTGTATCGGCGATCACCAGGTCCCTGATCGCCGAGGGCGCATTGTTCGTGTACGTGATCTGGTACTCCAGCACGTCCCCCGACTTGGCCTGGTTGTTCAGCCCCAGGGATCCGCCTTGCGTCACATTGCGCACCTGCTTGACCAGCGACATTGCCACGTTGTCCACCGTGGTCACGTCGTGCAGCGTGTAGCTCATGCTGAGCGTCGGGTTCGCATTGCTGTACGTGAACACCGCCTGCACGCTCGCATCGTTCTTGTTGCCGATCTGCGCCGCCCCAGGCACAGACTCCAGCAAGACCACGCACACGCTCTGGCCAGCCGTCAGCGCCTGCCCCGTGCTCATCGGCGGATAAAGCTGGGTTGCCCCGCTCTGCAGGCTGCCGCTACACGTCGGGTCCGCAAAAAGCCTCTCGCTCCAGCCACTGACTGCCGGAGTGGCGGTGGCGCTAGGCACGCTGAACACCACATTCCCCGCCGTCCCAGCCGTGAAGATATGTGCGTAGGTCGCCGTACCGTTGGGCAGGCTGTTCTTGAGGCCACCCACCGTAAAGGAATTGTTGTTCACCACACCCAGGCTCAAGCCACTGTGGCCCGTACCGTTCCAGGTGAAGGCGATCTGCTCCGGGGTCCCGGTGTTCTCGTACGTGTAGCTCGTCCCGCTCACCGTCGTCGCCGTGCCCAAGGGCAAGGCCGTGCCGTTCACCGAGGCACCGGTGGATACCTGACCGGTCGCGTTGGTCTTCCGCACACACAGGGCTGCCCCCACGGACAACGACGGCGCCGAGAAGCTGTACGTGCCCAAGCCCCCGGTCACCGCCGTGGCATACACCGTCCCCGCACAATTGGTCAATTGCACGGCAATGCCATTGACGCCCGCTTCACCACCGTTGATCACGCCATCGTTGGGCGTACCACCGCCTGTGCCGACATCGAGGAACACTTTGCCCGAGATCCCCGAGGGGCCGGCCGCGTTCGTGATCGTACAGGTGAGCTGCACCGCGGGTTGCGGCGTGATCGTATAGCCACTGCTATGCGTATAGACCGCGCCATTGGGCAGCCCCGTCTGTTGACCCGTCCCGTCCGTACAAGTAATTGTGCTGGTATAGCCTGACAGCGCCGAGGCACTAGAGGGTGCCATGGCTTCGCTCAGCGTATAGGCCACGCCGGAGGTCGCGATGTACTGCCCGGTTGTGCCGGTGCCTGCCGTAATCGTGCCAACGGCGCCGGTTGTCGTGCTGCTCGCGGTGGAGTTGACGACCGTCCCCGAGACGCCACCCGTGCGGATCGCAACGCTGAACTGGTCGGCATCGCTCACGCGGCCGTTGCCACCCAAGGCCGTCTGCAATGTGATCGTCGGAGACAACGATTGGCTTGTGTAGGCACACACGATCACGCTGTCCGTGTTGCCGACAGTGAACGTCGCAGGCAACGTTGCACCACTCAACGTTCCGATGCTGTTGTTACAGCTCACGGTGGTCATGTAGTTGGACTGGCTACCGACGCTGAAGCTTTCCGCCGGCAGCGTGATCGTGTCGCCGTAGTGCACGGTCACCGGCGCGCCTGTCGAGGTATTGCCCGCCGTAGTGGCCGTCGAGCTTATCGTTGCATTGTTCGCGCCGCCTATGGTCGTGACCGTGCTCGCATTGCCCGCAATGCTTTTGACCGACCACGTCTTGTTCAATTGCAGCGTCGATGTCTTGGCGTTGGTCAGGCTACACGTGATCGCCGCCCCCGCCTTGACGTTGGCTGCTGGAATCGTCACCACATTGCCTGCCAACGAGCCAAAGCTGCCCTCGTTGCCTGTCACTGCGGCGTTCGCATCCGTGCAACTGGCCCCCGTCAGCGCATACCCCGCCGCCGGGGTCTCCGTGAGCGTCACCGCCCTGCCCATCGTCGTCACGTTCACCGCCGCACCCGCCACCGCCGTACCCGCCGTCTTCGTCGTGATGTTCGCCGGCGCCGACGCCAGGTTCGTCGCCGTGAAGCTGAACGTCCCCGTCCCACCAACCGTCGTCGTGCTCACGTTCACCGTCGACCGCGTACTGGTCAGGCTACACGTGATCGCCGCCCCTCCCTTGACGTTGGTTGCTGGAATCGTCACCACATTGCCCGCCAACGAGCCAAAGCTGCCCTCGTTGCCTGTCACTGCGGCGTTCGCATCCGTGCAACTGGCCCCCGTCAGCACATACCCCGCCGCCGGGGTCTCCGTGAGCGTGACCGCTCTGCCCATCGTCGTCACGTTCACCGCCGCACCCGCCACCGCCGTACCCGCCGTCTTCGTCGTGATGCTCGCCGGCGCCGACGCCAGGTTCGTCGCCGTGAAGCTGAACGTCCCCGTCCCACCAACCGTCGTCTTGCTCACGTTCACCGTCGGATATTTAGGTAAAGCGTACGCAAATACATTTTGATTGGGATTCCACGGTGTTTGACCGTTCGCATTCACCCAAAAAGAAACGGTGTACGTAGCACCAACCACAGTCGGGACATTTTGCGATATTTTATCGTATAAATCCCTACTACCATCATAATAAGCGTAATGCCCACTATGTTTATCTATCTCCCTCACAGCGCCAGAGATGCCACTAGGATTTCCTGGATGTTCGTACAACCAATATCTCGGCTGATGCTCATGAACATCACCGGCCTCAAAGTCACCATTGCTCAATACATCCTTTTCCCCAACCACTGTTACATCATCCAATACGACATAGTCATTGTCATACCGAAACGCGAAAGCAATATTGGTAACAGTCGATTCAGCTTTGAATTTAAAACTATATTTTATCCACTCATTGCTGGCCCGACCACCGCTAGCCTCTGCTAAATTCCAAGAGCTTCCAGGCGGGGCAAGTTGCCCGACTGCCGGGGTGGCACTGGTAAGTAGAAAAAACGCCACGAGTGATCCACGCATCAGTCGGCCAGCTTGGCGCCAGATCTGTGCATACAACCCTGCCATCAATGTCATTGCATGCCCCCAAACAGAATTAGGATGGCCGAAGTTCGCCCGTAACGTTCGGCGATCAAGTCATGGAAGCCCTCGCCTTCAGGCGGCAGCGTGGGCTTGAGACCGAAGTCGTCAACGATGAGCAAAGAGATTGCCCAAGCATTGGCAGGGACCAGAAAATTGAAATGCCCTACAGAAACATCAACCACCAGCGCTGACTTTCCAAGGATCACAGCAAAAATTATCTCGCTCAAGATATGATTTTTTATTGGCCAAATATTTTCATTTTTCGAAATAAAATATTTATTTACATATAAATCAAAAAATACTATTTATATTCCGATAATTAAAATTCAAAACCGCACAATCAAAGTCGCGCTAAGGATTTTTCGAATAATTCTCCACAACATCAATTCGCACACGATAGCGACGCAGATCATTTACTGTTTGGGTCAAGTCGACAGGCTGATCATCGACAACGCGCAAGTGTTCGTCCGAAACCCCACCATCGTGCAAATAGGCTTGAACCACGCGCAGGCGCTCGTTGAAAAGCGTTTGCGAGTCGCAGTTCGATACGCAACCCTTCACCAGATCAACATCGTCGCCTCGGCGTACCAGCCTCGGCAGCAGCGCATCCAGCTCCGCCCGCCCTTGCGTGGTGAGCGTCGCCTGACTTGGCTCAAACAGGGTGCTCGCACGCACAATCGTTTGAGAACGCTCCGCTCCCGCAAGCTCGCCCTCAATGCGAGCGGAATCGGGCGCCCCTTGAGCACTCCCAGTTCGCGCGAACCCCAGGTTGGTTTCATCGAACTTGAAGCGCAATCGCGCATAGACACCTTTGCTTGTGTAGTCGTTGTCGGTTAAATCGGGGTCAGACAATCCTACGAAGTTGTATCCAATCGAAAACCACAGGTCCTTCATGATCAGGTAGCCGACTTCCAGTCCCGCAGATCTTTGCAGGGCACCGCCCGAGCCCCGTAGCAGCGCGGCCTGCACGCCAATATCCCATTTCCGATTGATGTCATGTGTCCATCGCCCTTGGAGCAAATGAGCGGAATAGGTGCTTTTAAGAACACCATCGTCGTGGGTCAATATCTTGGAGGCCAAGCGCCCCATGAAGGCTTCGCCTGGTTTCGGGTTGAGGTTCACGTTCGTGGATACAACTTGGGCTTCGTAGTTGCCCGGCATACTGTCGACCGAGGAGCCGAAGACGTTGCTGCTGATGGCTCCGACCGCCGTCCCGTTACCGCGAATGCGTTCCGTCCGGTGTTCGTAGCGAGTGAGCACATTCCACACGTCCTCATCCACCGGGCGATAAGCGATGCCGACTTGCTGGCGGGAGAGCGTGCGTTCGTTGCCTTCCTGCGCGCCATTGCCACGGCTACTGCTATAAATGCCGCGCGCCAAGATGCTCAAGTCGGAGTTGAGCTTGTATGCCCAACCCATGCTGTTGAGCACGGTATTAGCGTCCGAGCCATGGCGGCCTTCAAGCACGCCGCTAAACTTCACACGATCACTGAGATATTCGACACCGCTTGTCACTGCGGTCGAATCGCCAAGGCCAATGGCGGAACCGTTGTCCGACACACCACCAATCACGCGCGTGCGCTCGACACCGCCGGTCAATCGCCAGTGTTCGCCAAGTTTGACCGTATTGCGCACGCCGATTGCATCCTGTGCGGTACGGCCATCCAGCGCGTCAGCGAGGCGATATTCGTTGTAAACACGGCCACCTTCCATATAACTGCTTTCGATTCCGAAGATGGCCGTGTTGCGCGTTTGCTGTGCGTTGAAATCAAACAAGCTGGAGACCAGTTCATAGCGCCCATAGAGACGGGTTCTGTCGGTCAAGGCATAGCTGCCGCCAACGGCAGCCATATGGCGATTCCCTTCTCGCAGGTCTTGTTCACCCTCCACGAAAACCTGCGCCTGCGGAACGTTCGGCACATTCGCCGTCAAGCGGCCCCGCAGGGTCGTCAAGCTGTTCTGGCTACTATTGATGCCATTGGCTGCATTGGCCACGGAACCCAGCGTCGTCACGGAAGATCCGGTTTGACTTGAACCGAATGCGCCGTTGTAGCTGGACACCTGGCTATAGTTAAAAAGTGAGGCCGTGCTCGTTGAACTGGTGACGCCATAACGCAAGCCCACCTCGGCTGACAGGATGTCGTTAAAGCGCTTGAGCAAGCTACTGGTCACCCCTCGGGTCGCCCCTTCGGTCAACGCATCCTTGCTATAGAGTGCCTCCGAACGAACCGCGAGCGTTGGGTCAACGCGGTACTCCGCCCGTGCGGAGCCCTCGGTACGACCGGCCGCGAAGCCGGCCGCTGGATTGTCGAAGGAGATCGACGAGCGTGCGATTTGCCCCGTCACAGCCAGGGCCTCATCCTGATGACGCACTTCGATGCGCCCCGCGCCGCCGGAACCCTTGAGGTCGGAATCTGTACGCACCACTTCCGCCGCCACAGACGTATTGGCGTCGACACGCGCCAAGCCTGTCACCGCGGCAAGCTTGTGACGGTTGCGGGGGTCCTCGTCCGTATTGGCCACGACCCCAAGTTGCAGGTTGTCCCGGACCTTGAACTGCGCATCGACGCCTGCGACGGTGTATTTGGCCCCGCCGCTATCAACCTCGAGCGTCACGCGGATCGACTGTGGGTTCAGGCTGGCATCCGCCGAGGCAATCGGGTGCGTGAACAGCAAGCGCCCGGAGAGAGGCTCGATCGTATAGTCGACGAAGCGAGTCATCGTGGTACGTTGCAAGATCAGATTGGGTTGACTGCGGTCCCGAATGATGACCTCGACGATTTCGCTGTTCTCCACGAAACCACCGCTGCCGACCGACAGGTAGTAAGGGCCTGATGTCCCATTGGCAGGAAACTCGTCAATTTCCTGGGTCTGCGCGGTACGCGACACGTAGCTCGTAACACGCATGTCCTCGGTCTGATAGACGCTTTTCAGGCCAGTCAGAGTGCGGTTGGTCTGGCTGAGCTTGCGGACCTCCTCGCTGCTGGCGCTGGTGAAGTCACCATACAGCAGGTACGAGCGCCCCTTGTCGATGCGAACATACAGGCGCTGCGAACTCTGTGCATCGAACCCGCGTACCGAAGCGTCGCCATAGATGGGATAGAACTCGTCTGGCCGAATATCACGGAACAACCGTTGCTGGCTGGACTTTCCTGTGTCTAAAGCGGCAGTCAGCAGATACTCGCCCTTGATTGCACCCTTGAGGAAGAAGGCTGCACGCCCTCCCAAACGATTATCGGAATCTGCGTCGCCCACTGCGGCGAGCTCCTGCTCGAAGGCAGCCCCCGCTGGGATCTGGCCGACAGCAAGCGTGCCCCGACGGGACAAATCGAAGGTGCCCTCGACCACACCAACGGCGATCATGGGCCGCAGGTCAGGGAGCAGACTCAACCGCACGTCCTTCACAAATTCCGAAGCAGACACTCGAATCCGCACGTCACCAGGCGTGCCAGGGGGGATCAGGTGATAAGTTCCCTCTCCGCCATCAAGAAACACCTGATGCCCGGGCTCGCTGGAGTTGAGATCGTCCTCCTGCCAGCGGCCGGCATCGGCTTCCAGCGTCAATTGCGTGCGCGCAGTGATCGGGACGCCCGTAGCGTCAGTCAACCGCACGATCACTGGAACAGGCGTACGCAAGTCGGCGCGTGCGCCGGTTGGAACATCGACGAGAATCTGGCCAAGTTTGTCTGGTGCTGTAATCGCGATTTCCTGAGGCTCGGCACGAACAATGCCGAACTCGTCAACCACCTCCAGACGTAACCGGTTGATGCCCGGCTTCAAGGTCACGCCGATATACTCCCAGGCGGTCGTTCCGGTCTTGCCCAACGTAGCCTTCTTACCCACGCGTTTGGAATCGATTGCCACACCGTTGACGCTCAACCGCAATACGGTGCCTGCAGGCCCCTTGACCCGCACATTGATACTCTGCGCGAGCACGGTATCGTGGTCCTTCAGTTCCAAAAAGCCCGGCGCACTGTCAAGCGATGGCAAAAGCGTCTCCAGCTCGATGACCCCGGGTGCGCCTTGTGGGAACAAAGGCGTTGCGTTTGGCGCAAGTCGACTATTCTGCGCAGCGGACACTGTGGAATCGGCGTTCCCAGTTCCTGCTAGGGCGCTACTGACAGGCGAACCTGCCATCGCACCTGACGCATCCCGCCCCGGAGCGAAGCCCATCTGTTTTGCGGAACCCAGCGTGCCAGTCATTCCGCTTGCACTACCTGTGCCGTTGATGAAACTGTCGTTCGCACCGGACGCACCGGCGGGCAACTGGATCAGCGAACCGGAGGACTGCGGTTGGGATGCGCCTGCACCCGCACCATTGATCTGACCGGATGCCGGCATCCCTCGCGTGTCGACCGGAGCTGCCACGCGGTTCTGCGGGTCCAGGCGTGCGCGGATCATCGCCTCACCCTCGGCGTCCGCCCGCTTGTCTACCAGTGCCCGGCGTGCCCGTACATCCTTCATGACCTTCGGGTCCTGGCAGCCAAGCAACGGAAAATTGGCCTTCTGGAACTCGCCGTTCTTCAAGTCAAGGAAGCGGCTCGCGGGATTGTCTGCGTTGCGATTGTCCAGCAGCTCAAGCGTGACGCCCATGGGTAGGGTCGTTTCGTCAACGCGCAGCACGTGAGTCTGCGGGCGCAATCCATATAGGCTCCACTTGCCCTCGCCGTCAGTCACAACATTCGTTCCGTCCTCCAGCCACAACCGTACGCCAGGCACCCCGATCTCGTCTGCACCACTGTGCATACGATCACGGTTGCAGTCCATGAATACCTTGCCGAACGCGTATGCCTCGTCTGAGAACACTTCGCCGTTGACGCGTACAGTGAAGGTTGCTTGATTGGACTGCAGCACCCCAGACGTTGCCATCGCTCGGTTGGTTGCATTGCCCGAAATCCGGGCACCCACACCCACGCGGATGCGGTACCGCACCATCAGTGACTGATCGACTGCCAACTGTGCTGTTGGCAGACTCCAGACCAATTTAGGGCCAGCTCCGCCTTGCGGATCGGTACCCACCGCACCATTCAAACGACTGCTGCCAGACACGTAGGCAAAACCTGGCGGCAGCGTATCGGTAAAAGTCACCCCCGTGATGGGGGCGCCCGTCTTGTTGGTTACCGTCAGTGCAAAATCCAGGAAATCCCCGAAATCGACTTGCTTCTTGCTGCCGTCTTTGCGCAGTACCAAACCACTCTGGCTACCCGCATCCAGCGGAATGTGCAGGTGCTCCGCATTACAGTGCGTACCATCACCGTTCGGCCCCATCACAATTGACGTGTAGTAAGTCGTCGGGTCTGAGCCTTTCGGTGGCCCACTGTGGGGAACAATGGCACCACACGACGAGAAAACGCCAGCCGTACTGGGAATGCGCTGTGACGGGTAGACGTAGCCGCTGCCCGCAGGCGGCGTCACGGTGAGCGTATAGGTGCACTTGCTGGAGGCAGGCGTAGACAACATAGCGAACTGCCATGTCCCGGCTGCTCCGGTGACCATCGAGACGCTGCCCTTGGCGCCATACGTATAGGTGCCAGAGTTACCTTCAAGGATTTCGTCAGGCTGAATAACGGTGGACATACCGCCAGTACAAGACTGGCGCGAGAGGGTCACGATGGCTCCGGCGATCGGTTGCCGGGTCACAGAATCATAGACTGTGCCCTGTGGGTCCATCAGCATTCCGGTGGCGCTCGAAGCCGCCGCAGCCAACACCATGGAAGGCGTTACGTTGAGACTGTTCTGGCTGAGGCTTGCCGCCCACGCTTTATTGGTAAACGCTACACGCGAGCTTGCGATATTCGGCTTCTCTGTGACGCGCACCGTGAAAGCAAGCTGCTCGGATTGCCCCGGAGCAAGTGAATGGTTCCCCTCCACCAGAGACAGGTTGGACTCGGTGGGGATTTGGTAAGGGTCGGCGCTGTTTTGCCTGCTACGATCGCATGCCGCGTTCCCCGTATAGGCTGTTGCGGCACTAAGGATGCCTTTAGCAGACCGCACTGGAGACTGAAGCCGCCAGGATGCAATCTGCCCTGTCGGCAAATCCATGTCGAACGCACAGTTCAGGTTGTCCAGCACCCGTATATTGGGGGCCATGGCCTGACCAGTATTCGTCACCAGAAAGGTGAAATCGAGGTCGAACGTACCGTCGCCGACCCTGCGCGGTAGCGACACAGTTTTGGCAATCGACAACCCTGGGAGCTGTGTAGCGATGGGGGTCGGCGAGCCGTTGTTATGTGGATTGCCGTCCGCATCCGGGTCTGGATCCGTTCCGTCGACAGAGTCATCAAACACACTGGCAGCCCCCCCGGGAGCGATTGCCGCTTGACCCTTAACCAAGTTGTAGAGGGTGCCTGCACGCCCAGCCAAGTGAAAGCGAACCGCAAATTGAACCGTGAACTCTCCCCCTGGGGGCAATACGGCACCCGGCGCAAGCAAATTGGCATTCGAAGCCGTACCGCTGAATCCAGGATTGACAGCGCCAACGGTTCCCCTGACACCCCCATTGGGCTGACTCATCCGCAGCGAACCCGGCACAATCGCAAACTGATTGGCCGCGGGTATCGCCGTCGATACGTAGGTACCAAACTGCGTTGCCGCGTTACCCTCCAGCACGTCGAGTAGCGCCAAGTCATACAACCACTCAGTACCGTAGTTCTTGACGCGCACACTGAACGTAACGTCTTCGGTCTCGTTAGCCGCACCATCGGCATTGAGAATCGAAGATGAGGCAGCATTGGCCACACCCAAACGCGTGCTGCTAATGGGGATCACCACCGTATTGGATGGTGAGACGACTGCCTGGGTCCCGTCGTTATAGTAGGCCTGTGAAAGATTCGTGATACCGCCAGCGGCACCCGATAGCACATTGACCGCAAACTGCATCTGGATCGACGCGTTCGGCACAATAACTGATGGAGACGGAATCCCGATCGCAACTTCAACTGCCGAGGCATCGTCGGAGCCTGCCCGGTATGCGAAAGGGGCATCGCCCGGCAGCCGAAACAGCTTCAGAGCATTGGTGGCTGAGCTTTGCAGCGATCCCATGATGTACTGCGTACCAGCCGGAACCTGATCCCTGAGCAGGATCAGAGAAGCGGGTGTGCCGTTGACGGTGATGGGGGTTGCCCCTGCAGCGGCAGTTCCCGTAGCCTGTACGGGCTGCGTACCAATATTCACCCCCTTTACCGTGAAATCAACTCGGCTATTGCCCGGCACGACAATGCCGCCACGGATGCTCGCCGACTTCGTCAGCGCAAATACCGCCGTATTGCCCGCGCTGATCGTGTCAACATTGCTCGCCGAAACAGCTTGCGTGCCGCTCACAACCTTGAGATTCAAGCAGGCGGTTCCGGAAGCGCCCGAGGGCACCGCACCCTGCACCAACAAGACAGCACTCTCGCCAGGATTCAACGTGAGCGAGTTCGCCGAATTCAGTGCCAACGGCGGCTCGCCAGCATCAACGACACCGTTGGCATTCACGTCTCGCACAACGCGCAATCCACTCAATAGGTAATTCGCACCGGAACACCCATCACCGCCATTGCTCCAATTCAAAAAATAGCTTGAAGTCGTATTGCCGGTATTGGTCAGTACATGCGAAAGAGTGGCAGTCGCACCGGCCGGGCGGGCGACCGACTGGCTCTGTGTGAGCGACAATGCATCGATTGCCGCGATCGTCGCATCGACTCTATTGGAGTAGATTGTCTCCGTTTGCGTATGGCCGCTCGGTACATAGGTCGCTAAGGCAACGCTATGCAACACCGAACCCGCAGCCGCTGGTGCCGCAAGCGATTTTTCGGCAGTCAGCGCTGCCTCGATCAAACAGATCAGAATGACCCAAATCCAGACCCTCGCCCGAATCTGAAGAGTTTTCCTTTTCATTACAGAGTGCTCGCACAATTTCTTATTCAGAAGGTCGGCCCTGCAGCAATTCGTCGAAGACTCTTCTGGATGCCGAACGCCCTTTCCTAAGAGCTCTGCCAACAGGCAGCAACTCGCAGGAAAGGGCAGCGAAAAAAGAGATTCGCTGGCCCTTTCCAATCCTCTTATTCGCACGGGACGAATAGAGGCAACGCTTACCTAGGCACTATTGGTTGATCTTCAATTCGAAAGTCATCGTGGCTTCCGCCCCAGGTGAAACCGAGTTATTGCCGCCACCACAGCTCACCGATGTAGCCGTCGACGTAAAGACTGCATCGCTAAATGCCGGTGTAATGCCAGAGGACGTACACTTGACGCTCGGTTGCGTAGTATTGAGACTCGTGTACGCTGGAAACGCGTCGTTGATGCTCAGATTGGTCAATGTCCCGGTACCCTGGTTGGTCGCAGTCACCTGATACACGATGCACTGCCCCGGTTTTGCACCACCAATCGGATTGGCACTCTGCGAACCCACCGTACCGTTACAGGACGCATCCAACGCTTGCGTCTTGTTCAGTCGAATTTGACCTGCAACCACGGTCGACTGATCGGTTGCGGACGGCGCACCACACGAAGCGGCCCCGTTCGGGAACGTTACCGTTACCGTGGCGGTGGAGGTTGCCCCCGCAGTTGCACCACCTGGGCCAAAGACCTTGACCAGCATGGCTTGCGTAGCGCCTGCGGCCAGCGGGCCGGGAACTGGACCCGTCACAAGCGTGTCGGCTCCGTCAAGCACACCGTTGAAGTTCGTGTCGAGATAAATCGCCGTTGTCCAGCCTGCACTGACATCAGCTGCAGGCAGCGAAGCCGACACGGTGTAGGGCCCGGTACACGCACCGGTGCCGGTGTTGGTCAGCGTATGGGCATACGCAACCGAACCACCACTACCGAGCTGACCGCTGTTGTTCGGCGTGAGTGTTGCGGCATAGGTCGCTGCAGCAGCCGTGACTGTCACCGCGTCAAAACTGGTATCCAGTACAAGCGCGCCAGAAGATGCCGGGGCGTTGGACTTGACTTGAAAGTAAATCGATTGTGCCGTCAGCGGTGCTTGTGTTACAGGCACCGAGATACAAGCGGTCACCTCGGACTGCTGACCTGCACTCACCGCTACCGAAGTCGTCGCCGGTGCGGAAGCACAGTTGGCAGCCGTCACGTTGCCCGCCACGAACTTGACCACCCACCCAGCCGGCAGTGCCCCAGGGAAGCTTGCCGTGTTGCTCGCAGCAATCGAATAGCTGTTGTCAACGCTATCGTTGTTGGTCACAAAGAGTGGGAACGTCGTGGTCTGCCCCGCCGGAATCGTATTGGTGACGGTCGGCGCGGTGCTCGGCCCCGTCCCCGAATCCGATCCGGGTCCCGTTGCAGTGCCCCCGGCGCTATGCGTGAGGTCAACCAGAGCGCCCGTGACGTTGGTCAGGACATCGTGCGTGGCATCAATCTGAGTACTATCCCCTACAGACGTGCCGGTCACAGTCAAGGAGTAATTCAGATTGGAGCCCGCAGCGACCGTCGCAGGCAATGTCGCCTTCACAACAATGGTGACCGAATTTCCAGCCTCAATCGGGCCAGTATCGGGTAGGCCATCACCGTTGGTATCAAACAGCTGGGTCGCACCGTCCGCCTTGTAGTACGAGAAAGTCGTACCCGTCGGGAATGCGTTCCCACCGGCAGATCCAGGATTCGCGCTGTTGATATTGACGGTGTCCGTCGCGTTACCCCGGTTATAGACAACCTGGGTGAATGACACGCTCATACCCGCCGAACCATTCGTGACCGTGGTCGTGTCCGCAGAGCCAGCATTGGGCGCACCGACAACCGAATCTTTCGCCGTATTGGCAGTCGACGCTGCCGCCCCCAACGCGATGCTGTACGTTCCCTGCACAGTGAACGGCGCACCATTGGTGGTTGAGTTCGTGACACCCACAGGCGCAGCAGCCGTCGCACCTTTCGCATCCAGCGGATTGAAGGTGGCGATGTTGTTGGTAGCCGTGGTTCCCACACTCGAGGTATTGTTGATCAACACCACGAAGCTCACGCTGCGCGTCGCACTCACCGGCACGTCGTTATCGACGAAGGTCATTACACCGCCGGTGACCTGGAAATCGACGCCCGAGGGATCGCCTCCGGGGCCATCGCCCATCGCAGTACCCGACGCATTGCTCCAGACAGCGGACCCGGCAACGTAGGTCATACCCACAGTCGCACCCCTGCCAATCGCATCCTGGAGGTTGAACCGCCCCGACGCACCGCCTGTATTGCTATACGCCAACGTGTACACGGTGTATTGGCACGAAGGCGACGAAGCCAAACCAGCGGACCACACGGTTGGACATGAAGGCGATGACGAGCGCTTACCTGTCGTGGATGCCGTTGGCCACGCACCGCCGCCAGGCGCTGCGATGCCATTCTGCGGCTGAGCTACGGCCTTCGTAACGTTGAAGGCCGCCGTGGTAGACGTATTGACATTGTCGACGTCAGCAGCGGACTTGTTGGGGTCTGTGTAGAGAGCCGGCGTTCCCGGCACAGCCGTAACTGTCGCCGATGCATACGGTGCGGCAGCACCATTCACCGAACTCGGAATCGCGTACGCGACGACAAAGCCGAACTGCCCATTACTGCCCGCGACAGTTTGAGCCGGCACCGAGCATGTCGCATTCGACGTCACCGAACACAGTGCCGTCGTGCTATCAGGTAGGCCATCGAAATTGGCATCCGCATAGACTGCGACGCTCGAAAATCCAGTGGAGCTAGGCGCCACACTAATGGTGAACGTGTCAGAACCATTACCAGTGTTGGTCAGCACGTGAGGTGCATAAACTACGCTCCCCGCTGCGCCAACCTTGGTGTTGACAACCGTACTGGTGACTTGCGCATTGCCATCCAGAGTGAATGCCCCAACCTGTTGAACAGTCGTTTGCACGATGTTCGAGGTTGCGGTTTGTGCCAAACCATTGGGATCAAGGTATGCCGCTGTCGCTTGATTGCCAATAATCGTGCTAGCGGGAGGGGCGGCAGCAAAGACATCAGCACTTCCTAAGAACAGAAAGTCCAAGGTCAGCGCGACCGCCGCCGCCCAAGATACGGCCGGCTTGCAACCGGAGTACCGTCGTGGGCACGAAGATTTCACGTGATTTCTCCTAGTGGAAAACGAGCCGATCCTGTTAAAGGACGGCATGACAAGACTCCCAACCCGTTACTGCGGTGGGACCGCAACACTATGTTGGGAAGAAAAACGAGATAGACGGGGGAGGGGGAGGGAAGTAAGGCGACCCGGTTTTACGGCTTGGCAGCCGAAGAGGTCGGAGGAGAAACCCCTGCGCTGTTGTTGTCGGCCTTTGGAACGACCGCCTGCACCTTAACTCGAGCACTCACCACGACTGTTGCGCCAGGAGCCATTTGCCCGATATTCCAACGCAGCATGCGGTACTCGCCATAAGCTACGGGCACCACTTTTCCGTCAGAGAGTTTGCGCACGAGCGGTTCTGTAGCAAACACTCCGTCGGCAGCAGTGACCTGCACACCAACCGCTGGCAGGGCACTTTGCGGCAAATACTCCATCCCCTCAGGAATGGGCAAAGTCGCGGTCATGCCCTTTACCGACTTATCACTTGTGTTAACGTAAGTCGCTCGATACTCGATCACGTCGTGCGGGCGAACTTGACTGGCCTCAATCCACTTCTCCCTCCCCCGCTCATCCTTCACCACTTTCCGTTGCGTGAGGTTGATTGATACGGCTTTCGGATTCGCTGCAACCGCCTGATCCAAACGGTCGCCCTTCGTTGGCTCTTTGAACTGCGCAAACGCGGGGGAAGCAGTCCAAAGACAAGAAATCAACAGAACTGAAATTCCGAATTTCATTTTGATAAAATATTTCAATCAAACTAATTAACTTATGCCATCACTTTGAACACTGATAGCAAGGCAATAAAAAGGGCATACACGAGGCGGGACGACCGTGCTGCCAAAACCATCTCGCATTTCTCATTGATCTAGCGAGATGGCGAGGGAACGTCAAAACACTAAATTTGTCTCCCGAGCCCGGAATCCGGTCGAGAGGAATCTCGCGAAAATAAAAACCCTTGCATCCACGGCGCACCGCCATCCCGCGCCAAGTCATAATCAGCCTCACACTCCACTCCTTCGACAACCACCTGGGGAGCCAAACGCGAAGCAAGTGAAATCATCTTTTTTAGAGCATCACTGGGGTAGCGCCCTTCTCGAATTCCTTGCAATATCGAGCGATCAATCTTAATAATATCGGGAGACTTGATCTGAATCGCGGTTTCAACCCCATAACTGACGCCGAAATCATCAATCGCGATTTGACAACCGAGTTGTTTAAGGCGATTCACAAACTGCCTGCCGCGTTCCCATTCCAATCGAGCGGTCTCGGTGATCTCAATGACAAGCCTAGCTGCGATCTGCGGACGCCGCTCAAGCTCCTCAAACACCCCATCCCAGAGTGCATCGGGTGCCGCGCTGATCGCCGAAATATTCACACCTAGAGTCAACTCCGGGAAATGCTCTAGGCTTTGAATCACTCGGTTGACGATGTAATCATCAAATACACGAATCAATCCGCTGCGCTCCAGCGCCGGCAGGAAGTTGTCTGGGGCAACGCATTCGCCGTCCAGACGCAGAATCCGCCCCAGGCACTCGAAATAAAAAACAGGCGCACTGCCTACATCGGCACATACAGGCTCAACCTCAAGGATCACTCTATGATCCCGCATCGCCGCGAACACTTCAGCGCTCGACACCTTGCAACCAGCCGACGTTGTCGTACTACTCATCTTGACTCTCCCCTGACGGTGACTTTTGCCACCGACTGAGCGCCCAGCCTTTATGGGGTTAACCTCTTTAAAAAAAGAAACCCTTTTTCCCGCTCGCACTCAGTTGATATTCCTTATAAATATTTAGCTTCCCAGCGCGGCTTCCGAATGCCGCTCACCACACAAAATTAGTTTTAAAAAATGGTGCGCGCTTGGACCATCATGCGAACGTCAGCCGTATGACCATGTTTGGCTGATGAGCAGCCGATGCGTGATTTGCATGGCTCTGGGGAGGGATGCCAACCAGGATGCGATTGCGAGGCGCGCGACCTATCAATGCGCGGTACCCTGTTTTGAATTGGACATCTCGTTAGATGCGCGTACTCATCTAACCGACCGAGCAATTTTAGGAACCCTGCCCCCCCACACCGCCTATATCTTTGCAAGTCTTTACGTTCCACGTGAGACATCCGTTCATCGCAAGATGTGCGAAGACAAAGCACCTTCATCGGCGTGCGAAGCCAAGCATCGACATGCAGAGGTTTCTTCAACGGGAGGCCGCCATGAGCACACAAGCCGTTCGCGTCATGGGGATCGATTTCGGCAAGAACTGGTTCCACCTCGTCGGCATGGACGATCGGGGCCATCCGTTGTTTCGTGAGACGTTCAATCGCACGCAGCTCGCGGAGTTCGCCGCTACGTTGCCAGCACGCATCGTCGCCATGGAGTCTTGGCCTGGCTCGCAATACTGGGGACGTCGCTTCCAAAGTGCCGGACACACTGTGCGCGTGATCCCGGCTCAGTTCGTGAAACCCGACCTGAAGTCGAACAAGAAGGACTTCAACGATGCCGAAGCGATCGCCGAAGCCGCCAGTCGCGGCACCATGCGAACGGTGCCACTCAAGTCGAACGACCAGTTGGAGATGCAAGCCACGCACCGCGTCCGGCAGCGCTTCATTGTCGAACGCGCAGCCGCCGTGAACCCGATGCGTGCTCTGCCGCTTGAGCACGGCATCGTGATCCCAGTTGGCATAGCCCTCTTTGCACGCCGTTTGCCGCACATCCTCGAAGAGGCGAGAATGGCCTGTCGATCAGAATGCGCCAGCTTCTGCAACGGTTGCGGGAACGCCGGCAGGCGCTCGACAGGGAGATCGATTCGGTTTCCGCCGAAATCCACGAGGTCGCCAGCGACTCCGAGTTGTGCCGTCGTGTCGCCACGGCGCCAGGGGCCGGTCCCATCATTGCGAGCACCATGGTTGCCGCAATTGGTAGCGGCCAAGCGTTCGGTAAAGGGCGTGACCTTGCCGCGTGGCTTGGGCTGGTCCCCAAACAGTACTCGACTGGCGGCAAATCCAATCTCGGCGGCATCAGCAAGCGAGGCAACAGTTACTTGCGCATGCTCCTGATCCAGGGTGCGCGTGCGCTGATGTGATCCACATGAAGCGTGAGCGATCTCGCATGGGGCAATGGCTCCAGGAAATCGAGAAGCGTAGCCACCCACACGTCGCGCTGATCGCTCTGGCGAACAATATCGCCCGCATCTGCTGGAAGGTGCTTGTCAGCGGCGAACAGTACCAAGCGTTTCCGAATGAGCCAATGACCGCCTGAGCTGCATCAAACTGCTGAAGGAAGTCACACCGTCTTGTTTTTTTGAGCAGCGATTGTTGATGACGGAAGCGTTGACCGGCGCACCTTAATCCTGGCTAAAAAAGCAGACCCTTGTGACTGAACGCCTTATGAGTCAAGGCGCGCGCGGATTCCATCAAGGTCGGGGACCAGCGCACCCAACTGTAGGCCGGATACATTGACGCAAAACGTTCTTCTGACGTCGGCAAAGACCGCGGCAGAGCATACATTTCTTAGAATGTCGCACTCGATCTTCAGGCGCGCCACTTCCGCCTGCAACCGGGCCAGTTCCATTTGTTCCGGACTCACCGGTTTGGTATCTGCCGCGCTTAGCCGACCCTCCCGGTCGGCTTTGACCCAGTTGTATATCGTCTGGTCCGCAACGCTCAGCGTGGCGCCCACCGCCGCCATGCTTTGCCCGGCCTTATCGAGCCGCACCGCCCCCGGCTTTACCGTGCCTCGCTCCCGCACGGGCCGTCTGTTTAGATGCAGTCAGAGTTGTCGATCAGATCTCGACCTTGGTCCCCAACTCCACCACGCGGTTGGCGGGGATGTGGAAGAAGTCTGACGGCTTGGCGCCGTTCTGATGCATCCACGCAAACAAGCGTTCGCGCCACATCGACATGCCCGGCAGCTTGGACGGCACCACCGACTCACGCGCGATAAAGAACGAGGTATCCATCAACTCACAGCGCGTGCCGATCTGCGGCTGGCTGAGCTCGAGCACGCGGTACACGTCGGGCGTTTCCTTGAAGCCGTATTCCGCCTTGACGATGTAGATACCGCTGCCCAGATCGCGCACGGTGACGCGGCGCTTGTCGTCCACGTACGGAATGTCGCGTGTGACGAAGCTGATGAAGATCACACGCTCGTGCAGCACACGGTTGTGCTTCAGGTTATGCAGCAGCGACACCGGCACGAAATCGGTATTGCCGGTCAGGAACACCGACGTGCCCTCCACCCGATGCGGCGGATGGGCCAGCAAGCCGGCCAGGAACGGCTCGAGCGGAATGCCGTCTTCCAGGCTACGCGCGCGCAACAGTTTCTTGCCCTTGTACCAAGTCATCAGCAGGAAGAACACGCCGCCGCCGAGCATCAGCGGGAACCAGCCGCCGTCGCGAATCTTCAGCAAGTTGGCCGAGAAGAACGCCATGTCGACGATGAGGAAGCCCAGGCTCACCAGCGTCACCAACGCCGGATGCCAGCGCCAAACCGAACGCATCACTACCGCCGCCAGGACCGTGGTGATGACCATCGTTGTCGTCACGGCAATGCCGTAGGCTGCAGCCAGGTTGTCGGACTTCTTGAACGCCAGCACCACGCCGATCACCAGAATCAGCAGCATCCAGTTGACCATCGGCACATAGATCTGGCCGATCTCGGCTTCCGACGTGTACCGGATGCGCATGCGTGGCACGAAACCAAGCTGAATGGCTTGGCTCGTCAGCGAGAACGCGCCCGAAATCACAGCTTGCGAGGCGATAACAGTGGCCAATGCGGCCAGCACCACCATCGGCAGTTGCAGCGCTTCGGGCACGGAACGGTAGAACGGATTCTCGATCGTGCTCGGATCGGTCAACAGCATGGCGCCTTGGCCGAAGTAGTTCAGCAGCAGGCTCGGCGCCACGATGAAGAACCACGCCCAGCGGATCGGACGCGCGCCAAAGTGCCCCATGTCGGCGTATAACGCCTCGGCGCCGGTCAGCACCAAGAACACAGAACCCAGCACGATGAAGGCCTGTAGCGCATGATCGTGCAGGAACGAAATCGCGTACATCGGGTTGATGGCTACCAGGATCTGCGGCGCCTTCACCAGGTTAATCAGGCCCAGGGCCGCCAGCGCGGCAAACCACACCAGCATCACCGGCCCGAACAACTTGCCGACCACCGAAGTGCCACTGCGCTGGATCAGAAACAGCGCCACCAGAATCAACAGCGTGATCGGCAGTACAAACGGCGACAGCGCCGGTGCGGCAATCTCCAGGCCCTCCATGGCGGAAAGCACGGAGATGGCCGGCGTGATCACCGCATCGCCATAGAACATGCACGCACCGAAGACGCCGAGCATCAACAGCACCGACATGCGTTTGGAATTCGTATTGGTTGTGCGCAGCGACAGCGCCATCAGCGCGAGAATGCCGCCTTCGCCATTGTTGTCAGCACGCATGACGAACAGCACGTACTTGAGCGACACCACGATCACCATCGCCCAGAACAACATCGAAATGATGCCGAGGACTGCGGCGCTCGAAAACGGAATGCCGTGATCAGGGCTGAAACACTCTTTGAGCGAGTACAGCGGGCTGGTGCCAATGTCGCCGAACACCACACCCACGGCGCCGATCACCATGGCGCGCAGGTTCACGTTGGTTTGGGGGGACCCCGTTGCTGCGAGAGCTTGACTCATGAACTTGGAAATCGGCCGAACCGACGGCCGTTCAAAAAATCGTGCAATGCACAATGAGGGCGGATTGTACTCTCCGACTCCCACTCGCCAACCCTTCCAGCGGGCATTCGTTGCCGCGCCGCATCATGAAAAATACCCCTTGCCATTAGGCCCGCTCGGAAGCAGAGACGTCCCGCTCACAGCAAACGACCGTTTGACACCACCTGCGGAAACTGTGCAAAGCCAAGTGTTATGCACCTTGTTGCCGGGTCATGCATGCTGTGCTGCACATAGCCAAACGTAGGACAGCGGCCGACAGAACTTTGTAGGAAAATCCCCGACAAACCAGAATTGCAAACTTTTCTCGCCTGACATCCTGTCGGCGTGCGGCAATCTCTGAACAAGGACGGGCTTTGTCCTACTCATCTATCCGCGCCTGGGGACGCGCTCAAGCTTCACTGGCCGCACTGATCGTGCTGCTGGTGGTGGCTGTGGTGCTGCTCGCCATTCCTCGCGTAATACTGCCATGGGCGCAGTCATCGTTCGCGCAGCACCTCGATCCGACGGTGTGGGCTGACTACGCCGGCCCCTACGATGTGGCGGCCGGCGTGGTGACGATCAGCGCCATCGTCATCTACCTGATCCGGCGCTAGCCGGTCAGCGCGCCAGCGCGCGTGCACATTCCGCCACCAGCGCCGGGCCGCGATAGATCAACCCCGTATAGAGCTGCACAAGTTGCGCACCGGCGTCGATCTTCTCGCGCGCGTGCTCGCCGGACAAAATGCCCCCAACACCGATGATCGGCACCGCATCGCCCAGCAAGCCGCGCAGCGTGCGGATCACCCGCGTCGAGCCTTCGCGCACCGGCTGGCCCGATAGGCCGCCCGCCTCTTCCGCATGTTCCAGGCCTGCCACGGCTTCACGGCGGATCGTCGTGTTGGTGGCGATCACGCCATCCATCTTGTGGCGCAGCAGCGTGTCTGCAATATTGGCGATCTGATCGTCGTCGAGATCCGGCGCAATCTTCAGCGTTACCGGAACGTAGCGCTTGTACTGATCGGCCAGACGCTGCTGCGCGTCGCGCAGCGTGCCGAGCAGACTGTCGAGCTCGCTCGCGCCCTGAAGCTGGCGCAGATTCTTGGTGTTTGGCGACGAGATGTTCACCGTCACGTAGCTCGCGTGCGGGTACACGCGCTCGAGACAGTACAGATAATCGTCGACGGCGCGTTCAATCGGCGTGTCCGCGTTCTTGCCGATATTGAGGCCGAGCACGCCACCCGCCTCACGCCATTTCGACGCCTTCACGTTGCTGATGAAAGCATCGACACCGCCGTTGTTGAAACCCATCCGATTGATGAGCGCATTCGCGGCAGGCAGGCGGAACATGCGCGGACGCGGATTGCCTGGCTGCGCGCGCGGCGTGACCGTTCCGACTTCAATGAAACCGAAACCGAGCGCGCCAAGCGCGTCAATGTAAGCACCGTCCTTGTCCAGCCCGGCCGCCAGGCCCACCGGATTAGGAAACGTCACGCCCATCACTGTGCGCGGTCGCGGCGCGACACGTGCGCCGATGCAGCCAGACAACCCCATTGCGTGCGCTCGCTTGAGCTGGTTCAGCGTGAAGTGGTGCGCGTCTTCAGGGTCCATCGAAAACAGCAGCGGGCGGGCAAGCGGATACAGGGCGTTGAGCACGATTGGATACAAGAGAAGAACGCGAAAGGCGGCATTGTAAACGGCGCGCCTATCGTGATGTACCGGCAATGCATCGTGTGCGCCGCATGCGAACATTGCGCTCAATGAGCGGTCCAAAATGAGGTAGACGTTGGCTTGCAGGCGCTTCGCTTACGCATCACGCACCAGCAAAATGCACGTTGCGTGAAAAAAGTGTTGCATCGCCGCACGGACTCCGATATAGTCTCTTCTTCGACGGACGCGGGGTGGAGCAGTCTGGCAGCTCGTCGGGCTCATAACCCGAAGGTCGCAGGTTCAAATCCTGCCCCCGCAACCAACACAGTCGAACGGCTCGCTCCAAGACCTGAGCCGAATCAGCAAAGCCCGCGCATAGCGGGCTTTTTGCTTTTCTGTGCATCGCTCAGCACGCAACTCAGTCGATACCCAGCGCAGGCGGAGTCAAGCCGCCGCAGTGATACACTGAGTTATTCCATCTGCGTCAATCCCACATGAAATTCTGTTCCAGCTGCGGCCAGCCAGTCGTCTCGCGCATTCCCGCCGGCGATAACCGACTGCGCGACGTTTGCGACCACTGCAATACGATTCACTACGTGAATCCGCGCAATGTGGTTGGCACCGTGCCCGTGTGGAACGATCAGATCCTGCTGTGCAAGCGTGCCATCGAGCCGCGCTACGGCTTCTGGACCCTGCCCGCAGGCTTTATGGAAATCGGCGAGACCACCGCACAGGCAGCCGAGCGCGAAACGCACGAAGAGGCCGGCGCCCGCGTCGAAATCGGCGAGCTTTACTCGATGCTCAACGTGCCGCACGTGCACCAGGTGCATCTGTTTTATCTGGCCAAGCTAGGGGATCGCAATTTCGCGCCCGGCGAGGAAAGCCTGGAAGTCGCACTCTTCAACGAGGCCGACATCCCATGGGACGATCTCGCCTTCCCAACCGTCATCCACACGCTGCGCTGCTTCTTTGCCGACCGCGCCGCGGGCAAACTGGCCGACGGCACCTTCCGCCTCCACACGCTGGATATCTACAAGCCAATGCGTTCGGCCACGGTCGAAACGTCGGCCACGACGTTGTAATCCAGTCCCAAAGATTTTCTCTCGCATCATGATCGCCTGGCTGGATCCACATGATCCCTTTCCGCCGGTCGATCGTGCGCTCGGCCCCGACTCCGAGGCACCGGGCTTGCTCGCGGCCAGCGCGGACCTCTCGCCGCAACGGCTGCTGATTGCATATCGGCAAGGCATCTTCCCGTGGTACGCGCAGGGCCAGCCCGTGCTGTGGTGGAGTACCGATCCACGCATGGTGCTGCGCCCGGAAGATTTTCGTGTGTCGGCCACCTTCCGCAAAACGCTGCGCCGCGTCCTCGACGACCCGGCCTGGGAGATCCGAATCGACCACGCCTTCCGCGACACAATGATCGACTGCGCCACCACCGCGCGCCCCGGCCAACATGGCACCTGGATCACCGAAGACGTGATCCAGGCCTACACCGCTCTGCACCGTCGCGGCTACGCACACAGCGTCGAGGCTTGGTATGCGGGACATCGCGTTGGCGGTCTGTATGGCGTGGCGCTGGGCCGGATGTTCTATGGCGAGTCGATGTTCGCGCACCGCACGGATGCCTCAAAGATCGCGCTGGCGGCGCTGTGCGCCTTCCTCGGCAGCCAGGGCGTCGCAATGATAGACTGCCAGCAGGAGACTGAGCATCTGGCGTCGCTGGGCGGCGCCCCAGTGTCGCGTGTGGCATTTCTCGCGCATGTGCGGGAAGCAGCCAACGCGTCGGCCATTGTGCCGTGGCACTTCGACAAATCGGTGCTCCGACGGTGGACCGTTCGCAATGAGCAAGCTTAAGGAACTCCCCCTCTCGGCATTGCAGTTCTATGCCACCGCGCCTTATGCGTGCAGCTATCTCGATGGCCGCCTGGCGCGCTCGCAGGTCGCCACGCCAGCGCACCTGATCAACGCGGACGTCTATTCCAAGCTCGTGCGCGCCGGCTTTCGGCGCAGCGGCATTTTCACCTATCGCCCTCACTGCGACGACTGCCATGCTTGCACGCCGTGCCGCGTGGTGGTCGACCAGTTTGCGCCGTCGCGCGCGCAACGCCGGGCAGCGGAACGACATCAGTTGCTTGAAGCGTTGGTCGCCCCGCTCACTTATGTCGAAGAGCATTACCAGCTCTATCTGCTATACCAGTCGGTCCGCCACGCCGGCGGTGGCATGGACCACGACAGTCGCGACCAGTACGAGCAGTTCCTGCTGCAAAGCCGGGTGAACTCTCGCCTGGTGGAGTTTCGCGAGCCGCCCGAGTCGGAGTCGGCTGGCAAGCTGCGCATGGTCAGCATGATCGACGTGCTGGAGGACGGCCTGTCATCCGTCTACACGTTCTACGATCCACTCGAGCACAAAGCCAGCTATGGCACGTACAACGTGCTATGGCAGATCGCCCAGGCGCAGGCGCTGGATCTACCCTATGTCTACCTCGGATACTGGATCGAGCAGAGCCGCAAGATGGCCTACAAGGCGCTGTTCCAGCCGCTGGAGTTGCTGGCCAATGGAGAGTGGCGGCGATTTGAAGAGGTCGCCTCTCAGCCAATCCTCAGTCACGCTGACAAAACGTGACGAGAAACCATAGCCGGCCGCGTGGCAATTCGCTATAAGGACGCGTCCAATCTCTCTCAAACGACATGCGTCTTCTTGCCCGCTGTGATGCCTGCACCGTACTGGCCGTACTGATGACTGGCTGCGTTGGTTCCACGTGCTCACTGGGTCAAACCGAACCCTGCAAGTTTTACCCTGCCCCGCCGATGTCGGGCGGCATGAAGTAACCGTCAGCGAGATGTGCGCTCAATACCTGCGTCAATCACGCCATACGTACTGATGCTGGAACTCTGACTATATTGATCTCGCGAGGTCGCGCAGCCTGCCAGCGCGCCACTCAGGAAAGCTAGGCCGGCGATCCACAGCGCGGCACGCCTCCGCCACGAAATCTTGTTCATGAGATCGGCTCCTTTCAGGGCGTAGCCGTCAACCGCTCGGCCAGCACCGTATTGTATGCGCGGACCATCCCCGGAATCAGGAACACGTCCACCAGCACCCACAGCCCGCCGATGACGGCGAGCACCCAGCCGGCCGTGTTGTTCATGTCGCGAAACGCCAACCAGGTGCCACCGATGTTAGCGACAGCCTGCGCGATGCCGCTGCCCGGCCGCTTCAAATAAAAGCGGTGGGCGCCCAGGAAGCCCAGCAAGAACCACAAAAGGTAAGCGACGCCAGAACTCTTCTTCTGGGCGTCGTACGACATGATTTCGCGGGCGGTCTGGTTCATGGAATCGGCGGGCATGAGAATAACGTGTCAGACACTAGCATGCATCGTGCATTCCATGTCGACCGTCGATTACATGCGGGCGAGCTTGGCCTCCGCCTTGTCCGTCCACAAGCGCATTTCGGCCAGCAACGATGATGGCGAGAACGAGCAACTCTCCTCGCCAAATGACACTGCCATATCGAGCCGCTGCAACAGCGAGCGGCGCACCTGATCAAACGCCGCAGGTAAAACAGCCAGCGGTGCCAGCGCGGCCTCGTCGCGCCATTGCTTGAGAAGGCGTGGCAGGTCTGGCGATTGCGCGTGCCGGTCCAGCGCATCGCGCAGCGTCTGCAAGGACTCGGAGGCCGTCATGCGCGCGCCTTCTTCTCACGATACAGTTCGCGGAACGTCTTGCCCGCGGGGGCCGGCATATCCCGTGTATCTGTCCAGCCTTTGCCGACAGGCAGGGCGTGGATCAGCTTCTTGTCGCCCCCCATCCAGCGCAGCACTCGCGCGGCGACCCACGTACCAGCCGAATACAGCGCTGGTCGCCGCGCCATAAAACCCCACACACGCAGGCCAAAGCGTTCCGACTGCGGGCGCAGTTCGCGCTCCATCTGCTTTTCGCGCAGCGTGCGCAGCAGGTCCGACAGCGGGATCGACGCGGGGCACACACGATTGCACTCACCACACAGCGTGGCCGCCTGAGGCAAGTCCAGCGCGTTGGACAACCCAACATAGCTCGGCGTGAGCACACTGCCCATCGGGCCCGGATACACCCAGCCGTATGCGTGGCCGCCAATCTTCTGATAGACCGGGCAGTGGTTCATGCACGCGCCGCAGCGGATACAGCGCAGCATCTCCTGGAACTCGCCGCCGATCAGGCCACTGCGGCCGCCGTCGACGATGACGAAGTACATATGTTCGGGGCCATCCTTCTCGCCTTCGGCACGCGGGCCCGTGAGCAGAGAGAAGTAGTTCGAGATCGCCTGCCCCGTGGCAGAACGCGGCAGCAGACGCATCACCGTCGCCAAGTCTTCGAGCGTCGGTAGCACCTTCTCGATGCCAGTCACGGCGACATGCACGCGCGGCATGATCGTGCACATGCCCTCGTTGCCTTCGTTGGTGACGATAGCCACGGAGCCTGTCTCGGCAATGATGAAGTTGCCGCCCGTCACGCCCATGTCGGCGGACAGAAATTCGGGCCGCAGCACCTCGCGCGCCTCGCGCGTCATCTCGGAAATGTCTGTCAGACGCGGCTTCTTGTGCGTCTTGGCAAAGAGATCGGCAATCTCCTCTTTATCCTTGTGTACAACCGGCGCGATGATGTGCGATGGCGGCTCGCTGTCGTTGATCTGGAGGATGTATTCGCCCAGGTCGGTCTCGATACTCTGCACGCCCATCTCGCCGAGCACCTGGTTCAGGCGCATCTCCTCGGTCACCATCGACTTGCTCTTGATGACCTTCTTCACATCATGCTGGCGCGCGATTTCAGCAACCAGGCGGGCGGCATCGACGGTGGTTTCCGCAAAGAGGACCTTGGCGCCGCGGCGCGTGGCTTCTGCCTCAAACGTAGCGAGCCAGACGTCGAGATTCTCCAGCGCACGATTGCGCCGCTCCTTCAGCGCCTCGCGCGTGGCCGGAAAGTCGATCTCCTGGATGGCCGCCGCGCGCGCGGTAACAAACTTGCTCGAAAGTTTGGTGAGGTTTTGCTGCAGGCGCTTGTCAGCGAGCTTCTGCCCGGCGCGTGCCTTGAACTCCATGCTGCGGACTTGCATGCGATTGCGTCTCCGTCGTGTTCTTGGCGCTCAGGCATCGCCCGCCAGGACCTGCGCGATGTGCAGTACGCGCGTGTGCGTGTCCCCGGTGCGGCGCAGGCGCCCTTCGATGTTGAGCATGCAGCCTACGTCGCCGAGCACCACGGCATCGGCACCGCTGGCCTTAATGTTGGCGCACTTCTCATCGGCGATGGCAGTGGAGATGTCGCCGTACTTGATCGAGAACGTGCCGCCGAAACCGCAGCAGGCCTCGCACGCGGGCATTTCGGTCAATTGCACGCCCGGCAGCTTGCCGAGCAACTCGCGCGGCTGCGTCTTCACGCCCAACTCGCGCAGGCCGGAGCACGAATCGTGGTACGTCACATGGCCCTTGAACCCCGAATCGAGCGCATCGATGCGCGCAACGTTGACGAGGAAATCGGTCAATTCATAGACCCGCGGCGCGAGTCGCTCATAGCGACCGGCGAGTTCAGGATCGTCGCGAAAGAGATCAGCGTAGTGCTTGCGGATCATGCCGCCGCACGAGCCGGACGGGATGACCACGTAGTCGAACAGCTCGAATTCCTTGAGCGTCTTCTCTGCCAGATCGCGCGCCAGCGGGCGGTCGCCGGAGTTGTAGGCAGGCTGGCCGCAGCACGTCTGGGCGGGCGGCACCACCACGTCATAACCGGCCTTTTCCAGCAGCTTGAGCACCGAAAAACCAATGTCTGGCCGCATCAGATCAACGAGGCAAGTGACGAACAGTCCTACGCGCATGGGGAATCTCGTGTGTTCCGGGAAGCCAATATTATGCGCCCGACGCCCGCCCAGCGCGGGTTTTGGGGCATAGAACTTCTTCATGCTGGTCGTGAGTGCGCTTCATGAGCCCCATTCAGGCACAACGCAAGCCCGACCGAGAGTGCCTTCAAAAATACCCGGAATCATGCATCCAGAGGGTGCGCATTTTCACATCGTGGGATAGAATTTTGCATCGCATCCGCACCCCCCTGCACCCATGGCAGAAGCAGACAAAGACCCTGGCAAAACATCCATCCAGGTCATCGAACGCATGATGATGCTGCTCGACGCGCTGGCCGAGCATGCCGATCCGGTCAGCCTGAAGGCGCTGTCCGCCGGTACCGGCCTGCATCCATCCACCGCCCACCGCATCCTGAACGACATGGTGGCGTGCCGCTTCGTCGACCGCTCCGACCCCGGCAGCTACCGCCTCGGCATGCGCTTGCTGGAACTCGGCAACCTGGTCAAAGCACGCCTGTCGGTGCGCGAAGCCGCGCTGGCACCGATGCGCGCCCTGCATCGCCTGACCGGCCAGACCGTCAACCTCTCCGTGCGCCAGGGCGACGAGATCGTCTATATCGAGCGCGCCTACTCCGAGCGCTCGGGCATGCAAGTCGTGCGCGCCATCGGTGGCCGCGCACCGCTGCATCTGACCTCGGTCGGCAAGCTCTTCCTGGCCGCCGACGAAATCGGCCGCGTACGGGCCTATGCCACCCGCACTGGCCTGTCCGGTCATACACGCACGTCGATTACCGACCTGCCCAAGCTGGAGCGCGAACTGAACTGGGTGCGCACCAACGGCTACGCGCGCGACAACGAAGAATTGGAACTCGGCGTGCGCTGCATCGCTGCAGGTATCTACGACGACTCGCGCCGGCTGGTGGCGGGGCTGTCGCTGTCCGCGCCGGCGGACCGACTGCAGGACAGCTGGCTCGACAACCTCAAGGACACCGCCCTGCAAATCTCCAAGGGAATGGGCTACACCTACGAAGAGGAACCAGCGCGCGCGGAATAACCGCCTGTTTTGCCCAACAAAAAAGCGCGTTCGATGACGCGCTTTTTTGTTGGGCGATCAGACTTGCAAGCTCAGGTGCCGTGCGTCTGCTCCGAAGCCAGCACCGTCGACGGCTGCGCCGACACCGGCACATTGTGCAGCGGCGCAGCGGCCTGCGTGGCGGCCTCGATATGAGGATTGCGTTCGAGCCAGTTGCGCACGCGCGTGGCATCGGCAAAGCGCGTCAGGTTGCCTGCCGAATCCAGAAACACCATCACCACGTTGCGGCCGTGCACGTTGGCCTGCATCACCAGGCAACGGCCTGCCTCGTTGATGAAGCCGGTCTTCTGCAGGCCGATATCCCACTCGCCGCCACGCACCAGACGGTTGGTGTTGACGTAGTGCAGCGAGCGGCCATTCGCGTTGACAGTGTGTTCGGTGGTGGTCGTGAACTGGCGGATGACGGGCACCTTGTAGGCGGCCATTACGATCTTGGCGAGATCCTGTGCGCTGGAAACGTTGCTGCTCGACAGACCATTCGAATCGACATAGTGCGTGTCGTTCATGCCCAGCTCGCGCGCCTTGCGGTTCATGGCGACAACGAACGCCGGACGGCCGCCCGGATAGTTGCGGCCCAGCGCCGACGCAGCACGGTTTTCCGACGACATCAGCGCCAGCAGCAGCAAATCTTCTCGCGTGAGCATCGTGCCGTAACGCAGGCGCGAGCCGGTGTTGCGCTCGAAATCGCGATCATCTTCGGTGATCTCGAGCAGTTCGTCCATCGGCTGATGCGCCTCGGTCACAACCAGCGCGGTCATCAGCTTGGTGATCGATGCGATTGGCAGCACGGCCGACGAGTTCTTCTGGAGCAGCACTTCGCCAGTGCTCTGGTCCATCACCAGTGCGACCGACGAACGCAACGCCAGCGCGTCAGGCGTGGCGCGCAGGCCCATGGCCTCACCCAGCGTCGGGGCGGCCGGCACAAAGGCGGTACGTACCGGACGGGCGCCACGCTCGACGAGGATCACGCGGCGCTTGCCCTTGACGGTCACGACCTTGCGGACCTTGGCCGGCGCGGCGGCATCGTCACCGCCGGCCGATGCGACTTTGGCACTGGCCTTGCGATTGCTGACGGTTTTGCCTTTGGACTTGGATTTCTTGCTGGCGACGGGCTTTTTGTCGGCAGCGGCAGCGTTGGCCACAGAGGCGACAGAGACAGCGGCGAGCGCGACGGTCATCAGCGAGGCTAGGCCGAGACGTCGGAAAAATGAGGAAACAGACCGTGACATGATTCGATCACCCGCGCGTGAGATGGCGCAAGTGTAGGTAAAAACAAAATTCTTAGCAAGATGAAGGACTTAGCTCACAGCCTTAAAGTTTGACCTTTGGAGCCTTATCATTCGGTCAACATTTCAGCGCAACTCCCTGCTGTGGCAAGATCGGAATCGCAAAGAAAGTTGCGCAAGGCGCACATGACGTTTGGCGTGGAATCAGAAACGGAGTCGGGAATCATCCCGGGATTCCTTCGCCGATGGCGACAATCACGGTTCACAACCAACCTCAACACTTCCTCACAACGCCCTCACGTTCAGACGTGGGCCGCATGATGACAGTCTAACGGCACATCAGCCGAATCTGTTGACACAATTCGACGACTTTTTGGCCTCTATTCGCGCCTTGCGCGAAGATGTGCGCTGTAGCGTGCAAGCGGCAGCGTGTTGACAACATCTGTCTCTCGTCAGTCGAAGAAGTGGGTGAAGTCGGAGACAGGTGCACGCTCGGTGATGAGTGTGTTTTCAATGGCCGATGGATCCGCGTAGCCCATCGACATGCCGCAGACCACCATCTCTTCGTCAGGCAGCGCAAGGTGCTCTTTGATGACGCGGTGGAATTGCGTGAACGCGGCTTGCGGGCAGGTGTCGATACCGCGTGCGCGCGCAGCCACCATCAGGGCCTCGAGAAACATGCCGTAGTCGAGCCAACTGCCCTGCTCCATCACGCGGTCGATAGTGAAGATCAGGCCGACGGGCGCATCGAAGAAGCGGAAGTTGCGCGCGTGCTGCGCATGCATGCGCTCTTTCTCGGCGCGGCCAATGCCAAGCAGGCCGTACAAGTCCCAGCCGACCTTGCGACGGCGGCTCTGGTATGGGGCGATCCAGGTGCGCGGGTAGTACGGATACTCCTCGCGGTGCAGCGTATCGACCTCTGGGTGGTCGTACGCCGCCAGCACCGACTCCGTCAGACGGGCCTTCGATTCGCCCATCAGCACATAGACCCTCCACGGCTGTGTATTGCTGCCCGAGGGCGCGCGGCGCGCAACATCAAGAATGGCCTCAATGTCTTCGCGCGCTACGGGCGCGGGCAGAAACGCGCGGATCGAGCGGCGCGACGTGATCGCCTGATCAACGCGTTCGATTTCGGTGGGACTGGGGCGGCGGTCATTCATGGCAAGGCAAGCAACTCAGGCGGCGACGTCGGCGACAAGCGGCTCGAGCGCAGCGCGCAGCGCGGCGGGCAACGAGACGGGCCGGCGCGTCTCGCGATCAACGTAAACATGTACGAAATGCCCTTGCGCAGCAGCCTCGCGCGCATCGGCTCGGAACAGCCCCACTTCGTAACGCACGCTGGTATTGCCCAGGCGCGCAACGCGCAGCCCTGCCACCACCGGGTCAGGAAACGACAGCGGTGCGAAATAGTTGCACTGTGTCTCGATGACCAGGCCAATGGTGTCGCTGTGCTCGGGGTCCAGCACGCCCTGCTCGATCAGGTAGGCGTTCACCACGGTGTCGAAGTAACTGTAATAGACGACGTTGTTGACGTGGCCGTAGACGTCGTTGTCCATCCAGCGCGTGGTGATGGTGTGGAAATGGCGGTAGTCGTCGCGCGTCTGGCGGGGCATGCTCATGGGCGGCTGGCGGGTGGCGTTGGAAAACTACGAGGATACGCCAGCCGCCCGGGCCAGGCAGCCGCTCACTTGCGGATAACCAGTGCCACCCCACACGCGGCGATCACCATGCCCAGCGCGGCCAGCGGCGGAAAGCGCTCGCCGAACAGCGCCCAGGCCATCACGGCGGTCGTGGGCGGCGTGAGATACAGCAACGACGTCACCTTCGTTGCCGCGCCCTTGCGGATCAGCACAAACAGCAGAGAGATCGCACCGATGGACAGTGCCAGCACCGACCACACGAGTGCGCCGACCATCTGCGCGGTCCACTGCACCTCGCGCGTCTCGAACAAGAACATGAACGGCAGGCACAGCAGCGCCGACGCACCAAACTGAATGCACGCGCCCATGCGCAGATCGAACACCGGGCAATGCCGCTTCTGGTACAGCGTGCCGACAGTGATCGACAGCAACGCGCCCACGCACAGCGACAGTGTGGTCACACCCACGCCCGCCAAGTGCAGCTTGTTGGCCACAACCAGCCCCACGCCGGCGATGCCGCACAGCAGGCCCAGCCATTGACGGCCCGAGACCCGCTCGCCGCGCATCGACACATACAGCGCCGTGAGGATCGGCTGCATGCCGACGATCAGCGCGGTCATCCCCGCCGGCATACCCAGTTTGACGGCCGCCCACACGCCGGCCAGATAGCCCCACTGCATGAGCACGCCAGCCACAGCCAGGTGACCGATGATGGCCCAATCGACTTCAAGTGACCCCGCGCGGCGCGGCAAGGGCACACGCGCGGCCCACACCAGCGGCAGCAAGCAGACCAGCACACCGACAAAGCGCAGGAAGAGGAAGGTGATGGGCTCGGCGTACGGCATGCCGTACTTGGCCACAATAAAGCCTGTGCTCCAGATCAGCACGAACAGCCACGGCATGGCGACCACGAACAGGGAATCGCGTGCCGCAACGGGTGAGGCGGAATACGCTTGAGTCATGCGGAAAGCGAAAGAGAGGTCGATACGGTAGCGGTGTCGCCTTGTACCGCCCAGCGCTGTGCATGCCGGGCAGCCAGCGCGACAGTCTGCGCGTGGACAGCCACGGTGTCGTCGATATTGTTGCCGTAGCCGCCCGCCATCGTAACGGCAATCGGAATCCGCCGCTGATATGCGAAATCGAAAACCTCCTGGTCGCGCCTAGCCAAACCGTCCATGGTCAGCTTAAGCCGGCCCAGGCGGTCCCCTTCGTGCGGATCAGCGCCCGCCAGGTAGATGATCAGGCGCGGCTTGAAGCGCCCCGCCAGAATGTCGAGCGCTCCGATCAGGGCATGCAGATAGTCATCGTCGCCGCAGCCGTCGTGCAGGCCGATGTCCAGATCCGATGCCTCCTTGCGAAACGGATAGTTCTTCTCGGCGTGCAAAGACAAGGTGAAGACGGAGGCATCATCGCGCAGGATCGACGCCGTACCGTTGCCCTGGTGCACGTCGAGATCGACGACGGCGACGGGAAAATCGGCCGGCGCCCTGCCCAGCCGGCGCTGCGTCCAGCGCGCGGCGATGGCCGCATCGTTGAAGACGCAGAAGCCACCGCCTTTATCCGCATACGCGTGGTGCGTGCCGCCAGCCAGATTGACGGCGATTCCATCAGACATGGCCGCTTCGCACGCGGCCATCGTGGCGCCGGCCGAACGGCGGCTGCGCTCCACCATTTCTGGCGACCACGGGAAACCGATCTCGCGCTGCCGCGCCGGGTCGAGCTCGCCAGCGCTCACGGCCTGGATGTAGCCGGATGTATGGGCCAGCAGTAACGCATCGTCATCGGCGCGAGGCGCCTCATGCATGGCGAGTCCCGGGACATCCGCCACGACCCGTGCGCGCAGTT
This sequence comes from Ralstonia sp. UBA689, assembly GCF_002298975.1. Lineage (GTDB taxonomy): Bacteria > Pseudomonadota > Gammaproteobacteria > Burkholderiales > Burkholderiaceae > Ralstonia. The sequence goes on along the minus strand of NZ_DBMV01000001.1, from coordinate 345,241 downwards.
CGCTGTACTTGCGCATCGGAAACCGATGGCCAGGCGGCAATGGCAAGACAAAGTGGTCGGTATAGAACGCCCGCATGTGAACAAAGAATCGCAATGCAACAAAATTGGCAACCGGACGCATCCTAACCTAGGCTGCGTCAGTGTGTTTTTTGAGACAAATTTGCCGGCATCAGCCGGCGAGAGTGCTCGTCACGCGCCACAAACGCGCATTCTTATGCCACAAAAAATTACACCAAACGGTTGGTCGCGCAATTCTTGTGCACGAAAAATCAGTGGATTCTGATTTTTGTGCGATGCACAAGATCAACTTGACACTGCCTTTCCGTTCAACAACAATGAAATTGTTGCGATGCACCATCCCTAACCGATCGCGATGTCGCCTGGAAGGCTCGACGCTGGACGTCATGCTTTGTACATCTGGGCGATCTAAATTTTGATTTTGATTCCCCGTCCACCTTGCATTGGAGAGACAACATGCTGACTCAGGAACAGATCGCTGCGGCGCACAAAGCCAATCTGGAAACGTTCTTTGGCCTGACCAACAAGGCTTTTGAAGGCGTCGAGAAGCTGGTCGAACTGAACCTACAAGTCGTCAAGGCCACCCTGGCCGAGAACGTCGAGCACGCGAAGAAGGCCCTGTCTGCTAAGGACGCCCAGGAACTGCTGTCGGTGCAAACCGCTGCCGTTCAGCCGCTGGCCGAAAAGGTTCTGGCTTACAGCCGCCACCTGTACGAAATCGCTTCGGACACGCAAACCGAGTTCAGCAAGGCTGCTGAATCGCAGATCGCCGAAAGCAGCCGCAAGCTGCAAGCGCTGGTCGACAACGTGTCGAAGAACGCCCCGGCCGGTTCGGAATCGGCTGTCGCGCTGGTGAAGTCGGCCCTGTCGGCCGCCAACAACGCCTACGACTCGGTGCAGAAGGCCACCAAGCAAGCTGTGGAACTGGCTGAAAGCAACTTCCACGCTGCCGCCAACGCCGCCAGCAAGGCAACCGCCCAAGCTTCGGCCCAAGCGCGCGCTGCCACGAGCAAGAAGACCACGACCGCAGCCTAATCGGCCACGGTTACCGACTTCCGCCGCTCAAGCGGGCCTCCTTCGGGAGGCCCGTTTTGTTTGGGTCGCTGAATCAATCCTCCAAACACATCGTTTGCGTGCATTTGCGCGGAACCGAAACGCACATCCGGTGGTCCATTCCACCGTGTTCGTCAGATTGTCTCCTCGGTACCGCACATCAGAAAACCTGTCCTCAGTGGTGATCAGTGGGTATCTTTAACCCGGCTTCGGCCGGGTTTTTTGTGTGCTCGAACCATCGCAGCCCTTCAAAATAAGAACTTTTGTGGATAACCGGCGCTCCATCCTATATTGCGGTTTGCCGCCCCTGCCCCCCTTCACGCCGATGTCCCGCGAATCCTTGACCAAGCGCAGCCTGATCTTCCTGGCTGCGCTCATCCTGCTGTTCGAAGAGTGGATCTGGAATGCCATGCTGCGGGCGACCGCCCGGTTGGCGACGCACCCATGGGTGCAAGCTGCAGAACGAAGGCTGGCAGCGCTTGAGCCCGTCGAAGCCCTGTGCGCATTCATCCTTCCGATGTTGGTGCTGCTGCCGTTCAAGCTGGCTGCAGTCTATGTGCTGGCGCGCGGCAAGTTCATTGCCGGGACATTCGTGCTGGTCCTGGCCAAGGCGGTCAGCACGGCGCTCGGCGCGCGCATCTACTACACGGTACGGCCGCAATTGCATACGATCGCCTGGTATACGCGCTGGGAGACCGCCTTCCTGGCCTGGAAGCGCCGCGTGGTTGCCGCCTTGCGCGCCACGCAGACATGGCAAGCCTTGCAGGCGCGTATCACCGTCTGGCGTACACATCGGCGCGGACTGCTTCGCCTGATCTGGCGCCGGCTGACCGCGGCGCTGCGCCTGCTGCGCCGGCACCGGCGTCCGGCCCAACCTCGCCACTGAATCGACGCCTCAAATAAAAAGGGCCGCCCAATCGAGCGGCCCTTTCCTTTGCCAGCCAAGGTTCAGGTTGATCCTGAAAACATGGCGGTTAATTGCATGTCACCGCTTACGAGCAGGCGGCACATCCGTGCAAACGCCTTCGTAGATCTCGGCCGCCATGCCCACCGATTCACCTAGCGTCGGGTGCGGGTGGATGGTCTTGCCAATGTCAACGGCATCTGCGCCCATCTCAATGGCCAGGCAAATCTCGCTGATGAGGTCGCCCGCATGCGTGCCGACGATGCCGCCGCCGATGATGCGATGCGTCTCTTCATCGAAGATGACCTTGGTGAAGCCCTCGTCGCGGCCGTTAGCGATTGCGCGGCCCGAAGCGGCCCAGGGGAATACGCCCTTGCTGTACTTGATGCCCTGCGCCTTGCACTGGTCTTCGGTCAAGCCCGCCCAGGCCACCTCCGGATCGGTAAAGGCCACCGACGGAATCTGCTTGGCATCGAAGTAAGCCTTCTCGTCATGCGCGGCCTCGGCAGCCACGTGACCTTCATGCACCGCCTTGTGCGCCAGCATTGGCTGACCGACGATATCGCCGATCGCGTAGATATGCGGCACGTTGGTGCGTTGCTGCTTGTCCACGTCGATGAAACCGCGATCGGTCACAGTCACGCCTGCCTTCTCGGCGCCGATGCGCTTGCCGTTCGGGCTGCGGCCCACGGCCACCAGCACCATGTCGTAGCGCACAGGTTCCGCCGGTGCGGCCTCGCCTTCGAACTTGACATAGATGCCATCCGGCTTGGCCTCGACACCGACCGTCTTGGTCTTGAGCATGACCTTGTCGAAGCGGCCCTTGTTCATCTTGTCCCACACCTTGACGAGGTCGCGGTCGGCGCCCTGCATCAGGCCGTCGAGCATTTCCACCACGTCGATGCGTGCGCCCAGCGTGCTGTACACCGTGGCCATTTCCAGGCCGATGATGCCGCCGCCGATGACCAGCATCTTGCTCGGCACCTGACGCAGCTCCAGCGCGCCGGTCGAATCGACAATGCGCGGATCTTCGGGGATAAACGGCAGCTTCACGGCTTCGCTGCCCGCCGCGATGATGGCCTTGGCGAAGCGGATCACCTTTTTCTCACCGGTGGTCGCCTTGCCGTCGCCGCCGGTCAGTTGCACTTCCAGGTGGTTCGGATCGAGGAACGTGCCAACGCCGCGCACGACCTGCACCTTGCGGCCCTTGGCCATGCCGGCCAGACCGCCGGTCAGCTTGCCGACCACGGCTTCCTTGTGCTTGCGGAGCTGGTCCAGATCGACCTTCGGCTCGCTGTAGACGATGCCGTGAGCGGCCATCGCCTTGACCTCATCCATGATGGCAGCCGTGTGCAGCAGCGCCTTGGACGGGATGCAGCCCACGTTCAAGCAGACACCACCCAGCGTGGCGAAGCGCTCGACCAGCACGGTATTCATACCGAGGTCCGCGCTGCGAAAGGCTGCCGAATAGCCGCCCGGACCGGAGCCGAGGACGAGCATGTCGCATTCGATATCCGCGCCGCCGGCATGCTTGGCCGCTTGCGGTGCGGGCGCCGATGCTGCCGGTGCAGCAGCGGGCGCTGCGGCCGGAGCCGGTGCCTGCGCGGGTGCCGGAACAGCGGCAGCCGCCGCGCCAGCTTCCGCCGTCGCGATCACCGTGCCCTTGCTGACCTTGTCGCCTACCTTGACCTTCACGTCGACGATCTTGCCGGCCACGTCCGACGGCACGTCCATGCTGGCCTTGTCGGATTCCAGCACGATCAGCGACTGCTCTTTCTCGACGGCATCGCCCGCCTTGACCAGCACTTCGATGACTTCCACCGCATCGAAATCGCCGATGTCCGGCACCTTGATTTCCACCACGCTCATTCCTGACTCCTTGTTCTTGTCGTCGGCACCCGGCACCGCCTTGGCCGCCGACGCTTTCAATCCTGCAGACGCACCGTGTGCACTTCGATCGGGCCGCCGGAGCTCTTGTCGAACTCCACGCCCGCTGCCACACCAACCTGCGCAATATCCGCCGCCGACTTGCCCGGCATATCGAACACCGCCGACATCGCCCCCAGCGCAAAGTTGCGCCCCGAGCCGATGCCCCAGAAGCGGTCGAATGCAAATACCTCGCGATACGAATAGACGCCGTAGATGCCGGTTGCGTTGGCGATCAGACAAGTGATCTGCGATGACTCGTACGGGTCGTCGTCGTCTTCCTTGGTGTTAACGAAATACTCGTCCTTGAGCTTTTCGTGCACCTTGAGGAAGGTCCGGAAAACGTCGTCGCGCGTGCCAAGGCGGCACTCGTCGGCCAACCCCGTCAGCAGGCTGCGCATGACCGGAAAGTGGGCCGTCGTGCCCGCCAGCGCGATCAGCGACTCGCCTACCTGGAAGATCTTCTGGTTCTGCTCGTAACCGCGCGCCAGGCGCGTGTCGCCGAACGTCACCAGTGAATCGGCCGCAATCGCCACCTCGCCGTCTTTTTTGACCACCACGCACGTCGTCATGTCGTCCTCGCCATCAGTCCACTGACCAGTCCGCCGACCGCTGCAAACCCATCCGGGCCGGCACGCACAGGCCCGAAGCCAGATGCGTGCCGAGCCCGCGTGGGCTTACAGGCTGACGCGGCGGAAGTCCGCCAGCACGCTGGCCAGGTACGCGTTGAAGCGCGCAGCCTCCGCCCCGTCGATCACGCGGTGATCGTACGACAGCGACAGCGGCAACGTCAGGCGCGGCACGAATTGCTTGCCGTCCCAAACCGGCTTCTGATAGCCGCGCGACAGGCCCAGGATGGCCACTTCCGGTGCGTTGATGATCGGCGTGAAGTTCGTGCCGCCAATACCACCCAGCGACGAGATCGAGAAGCAGCCGCCCTGCATCTGGTCCGGCTTGAGCTTGCCTTCACGCGCAGCCTTCGACAGCTCCGCCATTTCCTTCGCGATGTCGATCAGGCCCTTCTTGTCCGCATCGCGGATCACCGGCACCACCAGCCCGTTGGGCGTATCGGCCGCAAAGCCGATGTGGAAGTACTGCTTGAAGACGAGGTTGTCGCCGTCCAGGCTCGCGTTGAAGGTCGGGAATTTCTTCAGCGCACCCACGACGGCCTTGATCACGAACGCCAGCATCGTGAACTTCACGCCGGCCTTTTCGTGGTCCTTGTTCATCTGCACGCGGAAGGCTTCCAGCTCGGTGATGTCCGCTTCGTCGTTGTTGGTGACGTGCGGGATCATGACCCAGTTGCGGTGCAGGTTTGCACCCGAAATCTTCTTGATGCGCGACAGCGGCTTCGGATCGATCGGGCCGAACTTGGTGAAGTCGACCTTAGGCCACGGCAGCAGGTTCAGCTCGCCACCGCCGGCCGGTGCGCCCGCCGCAGCCTTGCCAGGCGCCGCGGCCTGGCCACTCATCACGCCCTTGACGTAGCGCTGCACGTCTTCCTGCGTGATGCGGTTTTTCGGGCCCGTGCCGCCGACGAGATTCACGTTGACGCCCAACTCGCGCGCGTACTTGCGTACGGAGGGGCTGGCGTGGGCAGCCCTGCCCACCGTACCGACGGTGTCAGCGGTATACGTGGCGGGCGCTGCGGCGGGAGCAGCTGCGGGCGCAACCGCAGGGGCCGGGCTCGGTGCAGCGGCAGCCGGTGCGGGTGCCGGAGCTGGTGCAGCAGGTGCCGGCACAGCAGTTGCGCCGCCCGCGCCTTCCAGCACAACGATCAGCGTGCCTTCCGACACGGCGTCGCCCACCTTCACACGGATTTCCTTGATGGTACCGGCAGCCGGCGACGGCACATCCATCGTGGCCTTGTCCGATTCGAGCGTGATCAGCGACTGCTCGGCTTCCACCTTGTCGCCCACCTTCACGTTGATCTCGATGACCGGCACGTCGGTGTAGTCGCCGATGTCCGGCACCTTCACTTCAACCGTACCGCCACCTGCCGCGGCCGGCGCGGGGGCCGGCGCTTGCGCAGCGGGCGCGGGAACCGGCGCAGCAGCGGCGGGAGCCGGTGCAGGCGCGGCTTGGGGTGCCGGGGCCGGTGCAGCAGCAGCGCCCTGCTCTTCGAGCAGCAGCACCAGCGAGCCTTCCGACACCGCGTCGCCCACCTTGATCTTCACTTCCTTGACGACGCCGCTCTTGGGCGACGGCACGTCCATGGTCGCCTTGTCCGATTCGAGCGTGACCAGCGAATCTTCGGCGTTGACGGTATCGCCCGCCTTGACCAGCACTTCGATCACCGGGACGTCCTTGTAGTCGCCGATGTCCGGCACCTTGATTTCTACGACTTGACTCATTCTTCTGTCTCCAGAGGGTCTGGCGGCGAGAGCATCCGGCGGCGGACACGCGTTGCCCGGCAGGCTACCGCATCGTGCAGGCAAATGCACTACGCGACAAAGTCTGTCGGGGCGGTGCCCGGCCGGACGCAACCTGCGCGCCCGGCGGCTCCGTTATACGGTCATCGGGTTGGGCTTGTTCGGATCGAGGTTGTACTTCTTGAGTGCCTCGGCCACCTTCTCGCGCGGCAGCACGCCTTCATCGGCGAGCGCCTTGAGCGACGCAACCGTCACCCAGTAGCGGTCCACCTCGAAGAAATGACGCAGCTTCTCGCGGGTATCCGAGCGGCCGAAGCCGTCGGTGCCCAGCACCACATAGCGACGCGGCACGAAGGCGCGAATCTGCTCGGCGAAGGTGCGGACGTAGTCGGTCGATGCGATGACCGGGCCGCGCACGCCCTTGAGCATCTTCTCGACGTGCGACTCGCGCTGCGTTGCGGTCGGGTTGAGCAGGTTCCAGCGCGCGGTGGCGTTGCCTTCGCGGGCCAGCTCGGTAAAGCTCGGGCAGCCCCACAGGTCGGATTCCACGCCCCAGTCCTTCTTGAGCAGATCAGCCGCAGCGATCACCTCGCGGAAGATCGTGCCCGAGCCCAGCAGCTGCACGCGCGGTGCGTTACTGTTCTCGACGCCCTTCTTGAACAGGTACATGCCCTTGATGATGTCGGCCTCGACACCCGCCGGCATTTCGGGGTGCTCGTAGTTCTCGTTCATCACCGTCAGGTAGTAGTAGACGTCTTCCTGCTCGACATACATGCGACGCAGGCCGTCCTGCATTACCACCGCCAGTTCGTACTGGAAGGTCGGGTCATACGAGATGCAGTTCGGGATGGCGGCGTGGTACACGTGCGAGTGGCCGTCTTCGTGCTGCAGGCCTTCGCCGTTCAGCGTGGTGCGGCCCGCGGTGCCGCCCAGCAGGAAGCCGCGCGAGCGCATGTCGCCGGCGGCCCAGCAGAGGTCGCCGATACGCTGGATGCCGAACATCGAGTAGTAGATGTAGAACGGGATCATCGCCACGCCATGCGTCGAATACGACGTGGCGGCTGCGATCCAGTCGCACATGGCGCCGGCTTCGTTGATGCCTTCCTGCAGCACCTGACCCGTCTGCGATTCCTTGTAGAACATCAGTTGGTCGTGATCCTGCGGCACGTACTTCTGGCCTTCCTGGTTCCAGATGCCGATCTGGCGGAACAGGCCCTCCATGCCGAACGTGCGCGACTCATCCGGCACGATGGGCACCACGTGCTTGCCGACGTTCTTGTCCTTCAACAGGATGTTCAGAATGCGCACGAAGGCCATGGTGGTGGACACTTCGCGGCCTTCGCCGGTGGCCTTGAGCAGCGCGTCGAATGCAGCCAGTGCCGGCACCTGCAGCGCGTCGGCCTTCATGCGGCGGGCCGGCAGATAGCCGCCCAGGTCCATGCGGGCCTTACGCATGTATTCCAGTTCCTTCGAGCCTTCCTCGAACTTGACGTACGGAACCTTCTCGAGCTGATCGTCAGCAATGGGGATGTTGAAGCGGTCGCGCAGCTTGCGGATGGCATCCACCGGCATCTTCTTCTGCTGGTGGGCAATGTTCATCGCTTCGCCGGCCTCGCCCATGCCGTAGCCCTTGATGGTCTTGGCAAGGATGACGGTCGGCTGGCCCTTGTGCTCGGTCGCCGCCTTGAACGCCGCGAAAATCTTGTGCGGATCATGGCCGCCGCGGTTCAGCGCCCAGATGTCATCGTCGGACCAGTCGGCCACCATGGCCTTGAGTTCGGGCGTGTTGAAGAAGAACTCACGCACGTAGGCGCCATTCTTGGACTTGAATGTCTGGTATTCGCCGTCCACGCATTCCATCATGCGGCTCATCAGCAGACCCTTGGTGTCGCGGGCGAGCAGTTGATCCCAGCGGCTGCCCCAGATGACCTTGATGACGTTCCAGCCGGCACCACGGAATTCGCTTTCCAGCTCCTGGATGATCTTGCCGTTGCCGCGCACCGGGCCGTCCAGGCGCTGCAGGTTGCAGTTGACCACGAAGACGAGGTTGTCCAGCTTCTCGCGACCGGCCATGCCGATTGCGCCCAGCGATTCCGGCTCGTCGGTTTCGCCGTCGCCCAGGAAGGCCCAGACTTTGCGGTTTTCCGAGTTCTGGATCAGGCCACGGCTCGCCAGGTATTTGGTGAAGCGCGCCTGGTAGATCGCCATGATCGGGCCCAGACCCATCGACACGGTCGGGAACTGCCAGAAATCCGGCATCAGCCACGGGTGCGGATACGACGAGATGCCCTTGCCGTCCACTTCCTGGCGGAAGCTATCGAGTTGCTCTTCGGACAGGCGGCCCAGCAGGAACGCGCGCGAGTACACGCCCGGCGCCGAGTGACCCTGCACGAACACCATGTCGCCGCCATGCTTGTCCGACGGGGCGTGCCAGAAGTGGTTGTAGCCGACGTCATACAGCGTGGCTGCCGAAGCGAACGACGAGATATGCCCGCCGACGTTCGTGTCCTTGTTCGCACGCAGCACCATCGCCATGGCGTTCCAGCGCGTGTACGAGCGGATGCGGTGCTCGATTTCCTGGTCGCCCGGGATGCGGTCCTGGCTCTCGACCGGAATCGTATTGATGTAAGGCGTTTCTGCGTGCAGCGGCGAGGTCACGCCGTTGATGCGCGCGTATTCGATCTGCTTGTCGAGGAGGAACGCCGCACGCTGCGGGCCTTCCGCGCCGATGACGCCTTGCAGCGCCTCCAGCCATTCCTTGGTTTCCTGGGGATCGACGTCGCTGGCGCGCGTGGCGCCCAGGACTTGCTCTGGTACGGCCGACATGGCGGTCTCCTTGGGTAGCAGTAACGTTTGATGCGTCTCTTGGGAGGCGCCCCAGCGATACATGCATTCGCAAGGCACAGCCGGGCCACCCCAACTTTTGCGCTGATTCTATGGGCACCCACAAATGCAGCACAAGCTGAATTTTCAAATTGCGATATTGTTTTTTATAATGTGGAATATTGCGGCGATGCAAAACAAAGCACTTTTGACGCTGCACCGCAGCATTTTCATGTCTACCAAATGCGCCTCACCAAGCGGTTTCCCCAGGCGACCCATGAGTTAATTGCCGTTACACTTGGTTTTGCGCAGTTGCACAGATGTCCACTCCTCAATCTCCGCAGAATTCCGGCGTTCGTCCGCCCATCATGCTTTCCCCTTCCCACGCCCAGCAGGACCCAGCCCGGTCGCCCGAGCCGCCAATGCCTGCCGCGCCCGTTCCTGTGCCCGCACCCGAGTTGCCGCCCGATGAAGGCGCGCGCCCAAACATGCCGCGCCGCTTGTGGATGACGCGCCTGAGCCGGCTGTGGACGACCAACTGGTTCATGTTTGTGCCGCTGGTGGCAATCGTCCTGTTTGCCGGCGCGATGATCTTCATCCTGTACCAGTTGCACGCCACCGAAGTGCAGCAACAGCGCGACGCCCTCTACCGCGACGCCGCCTGGGCCGAGCAGAAGGTGCGGCTGTCCCTGCAGAGCAACCAGGACCAGGTGGCTGCCCTGGCGCGCGATATCGGCGCCGCGCAGCTCGATCCGAGCGCCTACCGCGATGCCGCCCGCCAGCTCCTGCGCGAGAACCCCGAGCTGGTCTTCATCAACTGGCTGGACGCCACACGCCGCCCGCGCTGGGCGTTCCCGGCCAACTCCGAGTTCGTCCCCCGCGTGCGCGAAACGCGCGAGCACCCGCTCGAAGCCGAGATCCAATCCGCCTACGATGCCGCGCGTGAAACGCAGCGCGCCGTTTATTCCCGCCCGATCCAGAACGAGCGCGGCGAGAGCTTCATGCTCATGGAAGTCCCGATCGTGCGCGACAACGAATTCCTCGGCACGGTGGGCGCCATGTATTCGGTCACCGGCATCCTCACGCAACTGCTGCCGGGCGAACTGACCGACCGCTACCGCTTCTCGCTGGTCGACAAGAACAACGTGATCCGCGCCAGCACGTCGCTGCGGCCGGTCCCCAAGGCGGCCGCCTCGTACGAGGTGCTGCTCGACCCGCCGGGGCATTCGCTGTCATTGCGGGCCGAGGCGTATCCGGCACCGACCAACCTGCCCAACAACATGCTGATGTGGCTGGTGGCGGGCCTGTCGTGCTTCGTGATCTGGAGCCTGTGGAGCGTGTGGCGCCACACCAGCCGCCGCTCCGAGGCGCAGCGCGCGTTGCTGGCGGAAACGTCGTTCCGCCGCGCCATGGAGAACTCCATGGTGATCGGCATGCGCGCGCTCGACCTCAACGGCCGCATCACCTACGTCAATCCCGCGTTCTGCCGCATGATCGGCTGGACGGAAGCCGAGCTGGTCGGCCGCATGCCGCCCTTCCCATATTGGCCGCCCAACGAGATCGGCGAGATGCAGAAGCAGATCGAGCTGACCCTGCGCGGCAAGGCCCCGGCCAACGGCATGGAGCTGCGCATGATGCGCCGCGACGGCACGAGCTTTTATGCGCGGATGTATGTCTCGCCGCTGATCGATGCGCGCGGCCGGCACACGGGGTGGATGAGCTCCATCACTGACATCACCGAACCCAAGCGCGCACGTGAAGACCTGGCTGCCGCGCACGACCGTTTCACCACCGTGCTGGAGAGCCTGGACGCGGCCGTGTCCGTGCTTTCCACCGACAAGGCCGAACTGCTGTTCGCCAACCGCTATTACCGCCAGCTCTTCGGCTGGGAGGCCTTTGGGCACCTGCAACTCTCCGGCCAAGACGTCGACACGGACGACGTGTCCAGCGACGCGCTCGACCTGGTCGATGCCTACGCCGGCCTGCCCGCCTCCGAGCTGACGCCGCACGCGGCGGATGCGCGCGAGATCTACGTGCCGTCGATGCAGAAGTGGTTCGAAGTGCGCCGCCGCTATATCCAATGGGTCGACGGCCACCTCGCACAGATGCAGATCGCCACCGACATTACCGTGCGCAAGGCTGCGGAGGAAATGACGCGCCAGCATGAAGAGCGCCTGCAGTTCACCAGCCGCCTGACGACGATGGGCGAGATGGCATCGTCTTTGGCGCACGAGCTGAACCAGCCGCTGGCGGCCATCAACAACTACTGCATGGGCGCGGTCGGGCGCCTGAAGAGCGGGCGCAGCACGCCCGAGGAACTGATTCCGGTACTGGAGAAGACCTCCGCCCAGGCCGTGCGCGCCGGCACCATCATTCAGCGTATCCGCGGGTTCGTGAAACGCAGCCAGCCGCAACGGCGCGAGGCCGACCTGCGCGAGATCGTGGCCGACGCCGTCGGCCTGGCCGAGCTGGAAGCCACGCGGCGCGGCATCACCATCCTCACGCGCCTGCCGGCCGACGTGCCGCATCTGTATGTGGACCCCGTGCTGATCGAGCAGGTGCTCGTCAACCTGCTCAAGAATGCGGCCGAGGCCATGGCCGCCCACCCGCGCCTGCGCGCCGCGAGCGTGCTGCGCCTGCATGCGCGCCGGATCGACGACCCGGAGAATTCCGTGCTGATCGAGGTGATCGACCAGGGCCCGGGCGTGGACGACAGCACCAAGGAGCGCCTGTTCGAGCCGTTCTTCAGCACCAAGTCCGACGGGATGGGTATGGGCCTGAACATCTGCCGCTCCATCATAGAATCCCACCTCGGCAGGCTCTGGGTGGAAAACAATGCCGACGGGATCGGCTGTACGTTTAAAATCGTCCTGCCGCTAAATCCACTGTGATCCGCTGCAATCCGCAGTCAATCGGTTTTAAAACGTAAAACGCAGAACGAGAGGACTCCTCCATGAGTGCAACGCCCACAGCAGTTGCCCCGCGCAACGAAACCGTGTTCGTCGTCGACGACGATGAAGCCATGCGTGACTCATTGACGTGGCTGCTCGAAGGCAACGGTTATACCGTGCGCACCTATCGCAGCGCTGAAGAATTCCTGGTCGACGACAAGCGCGCCGAAGGCGTCGGCTGCCTGATCCTCGACGTGCGCATGCAGGGTATGAGCGGCCCCGAGCTGCAAGACCGCCTGCTGGCCGAAAACAGCCGCATGCCAATCGTCTTCGTCACCGGCCACGGCGACGTGCCGATGGCGGTATCGACCATGAAAAAAGGCGCCGTCGACTTCATCGAAAAGCCGTTCGACGAATCCGAACTGCGCGAACTGGTCGAGCGCATGCTGAGCAAGGCCCGCACGGAGGATTCCGCCGCCCGCGAGCAGAAAGCCGCCAAGGATCTGCTGGGCAAGCTGACGACGCGCGAGCAGCAGGTGCTCGAGCGCATCGTTGCCGGCCGCCTGAACAAGCAGATTGCCGACGACCTGGGCATTTCCATCAAGACGGTGGAAGCCCACCGCGCCAACATCATGGAAAAGCTCAACGTGAACACGGTGGCCGACCTTCTGCGCCTGGCCCTGTCGCGCAATAGCTGAACGGCATCGCAAAACACCATGTGGGCGGTTGGGAAGAAGGTAGCGATTTATAATCGCGCTTTGCCTTCTCCCTCCTCCGCCCAGCCATGACCGCCCAACTCATCGACGGCAACGCGCTTGCCAAACAACTCCGCGCCGAAGCCGCACAACGCGCCGCCGCGCTCACCGCGCGCGGCCACCAGCCCGGCCTCGCCGTCATCCTCGTCGGCGAAGACCCGGCCAGCCAGGTTTACGTGCGCAACAAGATCAAGGCGTGCGAAGACAACGGCTTCCTCTCCGTCTTCGACCGCTATCCGGCTGACCTGACCGAAGCCGACCTGCTCGGTCGCATCGATGCGCTGAACCGCGACCCGCGCATCCACGGCATCCTGGTCCAGCTTCCGCTGCCCAAGCACATCGACAGCCACAAGGTGCTCGAAGCCATTGCGCCCGAAAAGGACGTCGACGGTTTCCATATCGCCAACGCCGGCGCGCTGATGACCGGTGCCCCGCTGTTCCGCCCGTGTACGCCGTATGGCTGCATGAAGATGCTGGAGTCGATCAACTATCCGGTGCGCGGTGCCAACGCCGTGGTGGTGGGTGCATCGAACATCGTCGGCAAGCCGATGGCCATGCTGCTGCTGCAGGCCGGCGCCACCATCACCATCTGCAACAGCAAGACGCGCGACCTGGCAGCCCATACGCGCGAGGCGGACATCGTCGTAGCCGCTGTCGGCCGCCGCAACATCATCACCGCCGACATGGTTAAGCCGGGCGCCGTCGTCATCGACGTGGGCATGAACCGCGACGACGCCGGCAAGCTCTGCGGCGACGTCGACTTTGCCGGCGTGAAGGAAGTCGCTGGCTATATCACGCCGGTGCCCGGCGGCGTCGGCCCGATGACAATCACCATGCTGCTGATCAACACCCTGGAAGCCGCCGAGCGCGTGGCTGAAGCGCATGTCTGAAGGATCTGCGCTGGCGGCGTAAGCTTCACCTGATCCTGTTGGAAATGGAAAAAGCGTCCCAACCTGATGGATCGGACGCTTTTTTTGTCCCCTTGATTTCCCCAACCCTGAGCCCGCCATGACCGACAACTCGCTCCAAGCCAACAATCCGCTGCTCGATCTTTCCGGTCTGCCGCGCTTTGCGGATATCCGCCCCGAGCACATCACGCCGGCCATCGACGTGCTGCTTGAGCGCGCCGCGGCCGCTGTCGCCAAGGTCAAGGATGCGGCCACGCCTTCCACGTGGAATACCGTCGTCGCCGCGCTGGAAGACGCCACCGAGCCGCTGGGCCGCGCCTGGGGCATCGTCGGCCACCTGAGCGCCGTGGCTGACACGCCTGCCCTGCGCGAAGCGCACGCAGCCAACCTGCCGCGCGTGACCGAATTCTGGTCGGGCCTGGGCCAGGATCTGGCACTGTTCGAAAAGTACAAGGCAATCGCCGTAAGTGCCGAATACGCCACTCTCACGCCAGCCCGCAAGAAGCTGCTCGACAACGAACTGCGCGGCTTCCGCCTCGGCGGCGCTGAACTGCCGGAAGACAAAAAGCCGCGCTTTGCCACCATCCAGGAGCAGCAGGCACAGTTGACCAAGGCCTTCAGCGACCACGTACTGGATGCGACCAACGCGTATGCGCTGCTGATCGACGACGAAGCCCGTCTGTCCGGCCTGCCCGACGACACCAAGCAGGCTGCCCGCGAAGCCGCCCGGCGCGACAATCCGAACGCCGCCGGCTGGAAATTCACCCTGCATTTCCCATCGTACTTCCCGGTGCTGCAGTATGCGGACGACCGCGCACTGCGCCGCACGCTGTACGAGGCGAACGTCACCCGCGCGTCCGAACTGGGCGCGCAGTACGGCGGCGGCAAGCCCGAATGGGACAACACCGCCAACATGGCCGAACAGCTCGCGCTGCGCACCGAAGAAGCCCACATGCTCGGCTATCGCAATTTCGGCGAGGTGTCGCTCGTGCCGAAGATGGCCGATTCGCCGGAGGACGTCCTGCGCTTCCTGGGCGAACTGGCCGACCGCGCCCGCCCGTTTGCCGAGAAAGACTGGGCGGAATTACAAGCCTTCGCCAAGACCACGCTCGGCATCGACAAGCTTGAGCCGTGGGACATGGCCTACGCCTCGGAAAAGCTGCGCGAGGCGCGCTACGCGTTCTCCGAACAGGAGGTGAAGCAGTACTTCCCCGAGCCCGCCGTGCTGGACGGCCTGTTCAACGTCGTGCAGACGCTGTTCTCGGTCAAGATCCGCCCGGAACAGGCCGCCGTCTGGCACCCGGACGTGCGCTTCTTCCGCGTGGAATCTGCCCAGGGTGAGCTGCTCGCGCAGTTCTACATCGATCTATACGCCCGCGAAGGCAAGCGCGGCGGCGCCTGGATGGATGACGCACGTGGCCGCAAGGTGTTGGCCAATACGCCTGACCAGCACGTACAAACCCCGGTGGCCTACCTCACCTGCAACTTCTCCGGTCCGGTCGGTGACAAACCCGCGCTGTTCACGCACGACGAGGTCATCACCCTCTTCCACGAATTCGGCCACGGCCTGCACCACATGCTCACGCAGGTGGACGAGCTGGGCGTGTCGGGCATCAACGGTGTGGAATGGGATGCGGTTGAGCTGCCCTCGCAGTTCATGGAGAACTTCTGCTGGGAATGGGAAGTGCTCTCGCGCATGACCCGCCATGTGGATTCCGGCGCTCCGCTGCCGCGTACGCTGTTCGACCGCATGCTGGCCGCGAAGAACTTCCAGAACGGCATGGCGACGCTGCGCCAGATCGTGTTCTCGACGTTCGACATGCATCTGCATACGGATTTCGATCCGAAGGGCGCGACGTCGGTGCTGGAGCTCTCGCGCCAGGTCAACAACCGCTTCCACGTGGTGCCGCAGGCGGAGCTGTCGCGCTGGCCGAACACGTTCAGCCACATCTTCGCGGGTGGCTATGCGGCGGGCTACTACAGCTACAAGTGGGCCGAGGTGCTGTCGGCGGATGCCTATGCGGCATTCGAGGAAGCCGGCAAGCTAAGCGGCTCGGTGCTCGACGCCGAGACCGGCGAGCGCTATCGCCGCGAAGTGCTGGCTGTCGGCGGCAGCCGTCCGGCGATCGAGTCGTTCACGGCCTTCCGTGGCCGCGCGCCATCGATCGACGCGCTGCTGCGCCATGGCGGAATGGTGGTCACGGCCGAACCTGCCTGAGCAAAGCTGATAAAGCAGTTCGCACCCAACGCCGCTTCGTGCCTCGCGCCGAAGCGGCGTTTTCTTTAGGACTGACGAAAAGCGACGTGCTGCGGGCGGCCTGCCAGTGACAGCACCGCGTGCGGCGCAGGCGTGCGCGCCACCACCTTACCCCGCCGCATCACCAAGGTGCGCGTCGCGCGCAGACGG
Source organism: Ralstonia sp. UBA689 (assembly GCF_002298975.1). Taxonomy (GTDB): domain Bacteria; phylum Pseudomonadota; class Gammaproteobacteria; order Burkholderiales; family Burkholderiaceae; genus Ralstonia. The sequence goes on along the minus strand of NZ_DBMV01000001.1, from coordinate 329,184 downwards.
ATTGCCTCGATGGGATCGCGTGCGTCCAGCACGACCAGATCCGCTTGGCACCCGGGCGCGATGCCGTACCCTTCGAGGCCGAGGATGCGTGCTGGCGTTTCCGTCACGGCGGCAAAGCACTGGCGCATGGCATCCTGCCCGGTCATCTGCGCGACATGCAGGCCCATGTGCGCCACCTCCAGCATGTCGCCGGAGCCCAGGCTGTACCACGGGTCCATCACGCAATCGTGGCCGAAGGCGACGTCGATGCCGACCGCCAGCAGCTCGGGCACGCGCGTCATGCCGCGCCGCTTCGGATACGTATCGGACCGGCCCTGCAGCGTGATGTTGATCAACGGATTGGCGATCGCCGCCACGCCCGCCTCGCGCATCAGCGGCAGCAGCTTGCTGACGTAGTAGTTGTCCATCGAGTGCATCGACGTGAGATGCGAGCCGGCCACGCGGCCGTGCAAACCCAGGCGGTGCGTCTGGGCGGCGAGCGTTTCGATATGCCGCGAGAGCGGATCGTCGGACTCGTCGCAATGCATGTCGACGCGCAGGCCGCGTTCGGCGGCGAATTCGCACAGCAGCCGGATGGACTCGGCGCCATCGGCCATGGTGCGCTCAAAATGCGGGATGCCACCGACCACATCCACGCCCATCTCAATGGCGCACTTGAGGTTGTCGAACGCGTCCGGGCTGCGCAGCACGCCATCCTGCGGAAAGGCGACAAGCTGTAAGTCCAGATACGGTGCAACTTGCTGCTTGACGTGCAGCAACGCCTCGACGGCCAGCAGGCGCGGATCGCACACATCCACATGCGAGCGGATCGCCAGCAGGCCGCGCGCCACAGCCCAATCGCAGTAGCGCAGCGCACGCTCAACCAGCGCGTCCTGCGTAAGCGTCGGCTTGAGTTCGCCCCACAGCGTGATGCCCTCCAGCAGCGTGCCGGTCTGGTTCACGTGCGGCAGGCCGTAGGACAACGTCGCGTCCATATGGAAATGCGCATCGACAAACGGCGGCGAGACCAACGCGCCGGCGGCATCCAATTCCTCGGCACCGCGCGCCGGTAGCATCGGCTGCACGGCGGCAATACGGCCCGCTTCAATGCCGATATCGATGGCAGTGCGTCCGTCGGGAAGATTGGCGTTGCGGATCACGAAATCCATGCGGGCTCCTGTGGCGGCATGACACTCAATCTACCTCAAGCCGGTGATGGCACAATAACGGACGCTCTGGACGGCACCGGTTGTATGCGCCGTCACCATTTGCAAGGACCGATTCCCCATGCGCGTCGCCACCTGGAACGTCAATTCCCTCAAAGTCCGCCTGCCCCAAGTGCTGCAATGGCTGGCCGAACGCGAGGCCGACGCCACGCCCATCGACCTGCTCTGCCTGCAGGAACTCAAGCTGCCTGACGATCGCTATCCGCTGGCCGAATTGGATGCTGCCGGCTATGCATCGATCTTCACCGGCCAGAAAACCTACAACGGCGTGGCGATCCTCGCGCGCAAGGCTGCGCTGCCGGAAGGCCAGAACGTAGTAAAGAACATCCCGGGCTTTGCCGATGAGCAGCAGCGCATCGTTGCCGCCACCTATGAAGCGGTGGGCGGCCCCGTGCGGGTCATCTCGGCGTATTTCCCCAACGGCCAGGCGCTCGACTCCGACAAATTTGTCTACAAGCTGCGCTGGCTTGAAGCGCTGCAAGCGTGGCTGAAGACCGAAATGGCCGAACACCCGCGCCTGATGTTGCTGGGCGACTTCAACATCGCCCCCGAAGACCGCGACGTGCACGATCCGAAAAAGTGGGAAGGCCAGAACCTCGTATCGCCGGAAGAACGTGCGGCCTTTCGTGCGCTGGAAGGCGCCGGGCTCGTCGACGCCTTCCGTATGTTTGATCAGGAAGACAAGCTCTTCTCCTGGTGGGATTACCGGCTGTTCGCATTCAAGCGCAATGCCGGCCTGCGCATCGACCACATCATGCTCTCGCCTGAACTCGCCAAGCTATGCCAGTCATGCCATATCGACCGCGTACCGCGCGGGTGGGAGCAGCCCTCGGACCACACGCCCGTGGTCGCCGCCCTGCGGGATGCATAAAGGCATAAGGCAGGCACCCATGGCATCCACCTTCAAGCACCGCAATCTGCCGCACTTGCTGCTGCGCGCGCGTGAAACCTTCATGGCGCGCTTTCGGCCGATCCTGCGGGAGCACGGCATCACCGAGCAACAATGGCGCGTGCTGCGCACGCTCAACGACACCGGCGACATGGAGCCCAACCAGCTCGCCGATGCATGCCTGATCCTGAGCCCGAGCCTCACGCGCATGCTGGCGGCCATGGAGCAATCCGAGATGATCGTGCGCACGCGCTCGTCGGTGGACCAGCGGCGGCAGGTGATCTCGCTTACGCCCAAGAGCCGCCAGTTCCTCGCCAATGTGGAACCACAAGTGAACGCCGAATACGCGCGCATTGAAGCGCAGCTCGGGCGGGCACGGCTGGATGCGCTCTACGCCGCCGTCGACGAGTCGATCCAGGTCATGGAAACAGACTCGCCGCACATCCTGACGCGCTTCAACGGCGACGAGTAATCGCCGGTCAGTAGACGGTGCCGCCCGCCTGGGGCTTGGCGGCACCTTCGCCCTTGAATGCCTGCGCCAGTTGCTCGGCGCTTCGCGCCAGCAGCGTCACATCCGTCCCGACTGCCACGAAGGTCGCCCCGAGCGACAGGTAATGCCGGGCCTGTGCCTGATCGGCAGACAGGATGCCCGCCGCCTTGCCGGAGACGACGATGCGGCGGATCGTATCGTCGATGGTCTTGCGCACCTCCGGATGGCCAGGCTCGCCCAGATGCCCCATGGAGGCGGCCAGATCGCCCGGACCGATGAAGACGCCATCCACGCCTTCCAGCGCCAGCATGGCGTCGAGATGTGTCAAACCCTCCACGGTTTCCACCTGGACCAGCGTGCACATCTCAGCGTCGGCACGGCGGAGGTAGTCATCCACGCGGTTCCAGCGCGACGCACGCGCCAGAGCGCTGCCGACACCGCGAATGCCATTGGGCGGATAGCGCATGGCCTCCACGGCAGCACGGGCTTCCTCAGCGTTCTGCACCATCGGGATCAGCAACGTCTGTGCGCCGATGTCGAGCAGACGCTTGATCTCCACGGAGTCATTCCACGCCGGGCGCACGATCGGATGCGATGGATACGGCGCCACCGCCTGCAGTTGTGCGAGCGTTGACTGCAACTGGTTGGGCGCGTGCTCGCCATCGATCAACAGCCAGTCGAAACCCGCCCCGGCGACGATCTCAGCCGGATACGGATGCGCCATCGCCAGCCATAGGCCGATCAGCGGCCGCCGCTCGGCCAGCGCGCGCTTGAAGTGGTTCATCGGGAGCCGCATGAGGAAACCATCCTTTGAGCTTTGAGCTTTGAGCTTTGAGCTTTGAGCTTTGAGCATTAAACGAAATAGCACGCGATGCTGCCAAGTGGGCCGTAATCGCAGTGGAATGTATCACCGCGACGCGCCGGCACAGGCCGCGTGAATGAGCCCCCCCCAGGATGACCTGCCCCGGCTCCAGCGCCACGCCGTGCGGCGCCAGCTTGTTGGCCAGCCAGGCCACGCCGTTAGCCGGGTGGTTGAGCCCCCCCCGCCGCCACCCCCGTCTCTTCAATGACCGCGGTGCGCGAAAGGATGGCGCCAACCCAGCGCAGATCCACATCGCGCATGCGGATCGGGCGGCCGCCCATCACCACGCCCGCGTTGGCAGCGTTGTCGGCAATCGTGTCGAACACCCTGCGCGGGCGCCCGCTTTCCGGGTCGATCGACTGCGAGCGCGCATCGATGATTTCCAGCGCCGGGATCACGTGGTCCACCGCGTCGTACACGTCGAACAACGTCGCCTCCGGCCCTTCCAGCCGCTTGCCGAGCACGAAGGCCAACTCCACCTCCACTCGCGGCACGATGAAGCGGTCGGCGGAAATCTCGCTGCCTTCAGCAAAGAGCATATCGTCAAGCGTTTCCAGCGCGGCCAAGTGCGGCACGTTCTGCTCGATCAGTTCACCCAGGCGGCGCATCAACTTGGCACGCTGCTTGGCCGGCGTATTGGCCCAGGCCGGAAACGCCGCCTTGGCAGCCGCCACCGCGGCGTTGATCTCCGCCTCTCCGCCCAATGCCACCTCGGCAATGGGTTTGCCCGTGGCCGGATTGGTGGTGATGAACCGCTCGGCGCTATCGACCTGACGTCCGTCGATCCAGTGTTTGACAGGGTCCATGCTGACGGCAGGCATGCGCGTATTCATGCTGGCTCCTTGCTCGGTTGTTCGGCGACGATGGCGCTGACCAGTCGGCCGATGCCTTCGATTTCCGTGACGACTTCGTCGCCGGGTTGCGTATCGGCCAAACCCTCGGGCGTGCCGGTCAGGATCATGTCGCCGGCGCAAAGCGTCATGACGCTGGAGAACCAAGCAATGAGCGTAGGGATGTCGAAAATCATGTCGCGCGTGCTGCCCTCTTGCGTCACTCGGCCGTTGACGGTGGTGCGCAAGACGAGATTCATCGGGTCGGGCATACCGTTGCGGTCGACCAGCCAGGGGCCGATGGGCGTGCAGGTGTCGCGGCACTTGTGGCGGATCGCCGGACGGTAGTAGCTGGCGTGGGGCACCGTCAGGTCGTTGACGATGGTGTAGCCGGCAATGAAATCGTGTGCCCGCGCAGTGCTCACGCGAGCGGCTGTGCGGCCGATTACCACGCCCAGGCAAGCACCAGCCCAAACCGCATCCACGTCCGAGGGAAGCACAACGTCATGGCCGTGGCCGATATGTGTATTGGCCGACTTGAGGTACAGGATGGGCGCTTTGGACGGCGCCTGGTACGGCGGCACTGACAGCACATCGCCCAGCGCCTCCAATTCGCCACGATAGTTCAGCAACGTGCCGACGATAGTGCCGTCGACTGGCGGCAGCCAGCGCGGGACGACGCCCATATCGGCATGCCCGGCCGCCGTCACGTCTTGCTCCCGGCCGTCCGGCAATATCACCCTGCCTCGCCGCATCCCTGTCTCCTTCACGTTGGAGCGTCATCACGGATCGCTCCAATTTTTATTAACACGTTAATCATTTGATTGGGCGACGGCCCTGTCGAGTCGGAAGACACGGTGCAATGAAAAAGCCGGTCGCACGGACCGGCTTTTCGTGAGTGAGACAGCGGACGTGTGTCCGCCATGCGGGGACATCGGACGCGCCGATGCCCACAAAGGCAATCGAGCAGGATCAAGCGGATGCGATATGCACGAGCTTGACCACCACCGGTTGCGGCAAATCTTCCAATCCGTGGGCGCGCTGCACGCCATCGGCGATCAGCACGCGAGCGGCGTCCTGGATCCGTTCTCGCCCAGATTCGAAGGCTGCCTGCAACGACACGACTTGATCGCCGGTCAGTCCTTCCCACAGTGCCTCGCGCGTTGCCACGCAGGTCACCTTTGCGCCATCCACGAGTGCGTCGAACAGCAGACCCTCGTTGTTGACGGCGTACTCCTCTTTCGATTCGAACTTGATTTCCATTTCACAGCCCTCCGATTGCAATGGACAACAACGCACACGCTGTTGGCGTGGAAACCATGCGGGGGGGCCGGCATGATTCCGTCAGACTCCACGTCTGACTGCACGTTTTATTTTAACCATAGCTGGCGTTGCGCGTGCGAACGCCATCGCTCGCGCCGAGAATCCGAGAGAGGGCTCCAGCTCGCCATCCCAGGCTGCATCAGGCCTCACGCGCACGACGTCAGGGTTATGCTTTTTTGTCAGGCTCGCGTGTGTCGCGCGACTAAGCAAAGCGAGGGCCACACGCAAGGCCCATGCCGGATGTGCTTTCAGGAGAACGCGATGCCAATACAACCCCACCGTTTGCGACACCTTCATGTCAGCGCGGCACTGGCCCTGACAGGCATTTCATTTGCGGCACGCTCCGCCGATTGCGGCGCGCTGCACGTCCAGAGCCCACCGCACACGGTTGCGCTGGTTGAACTCTATACATCCGAAGGTTGTAATAGTTGCCCACCAGCCGACCGCTGGCTGAGCCGCGCGCCGGCCGACCCGCAGCGTTGGGTTCCGCTCGCGCTGCATGTCGACTACTGGGATAGCCTGGGGTGGAAAGACTCCTTCGGCCGCGCCGCGTTTACCGAGCGGCAGCACGTGCTTGGCGATGCTACGCACGCCTCGACGATCTATACGCCGGAAGTGTTCATCTCCGGTGGTGAGTTGCGCCACTGGGCAGATCGCTCCGATTTCGCGCGCGCCGTCGAGGCACGCAACGCGCTGCCTGCCATGGCGGATATTGCACTCGACGCAACCACGGTGAACACGCCCCGCGCAACGTTGCAGGCGCATGCACGCTTTACGCTGCGGCCGGGAGCCGCGGCCGGCACGAGCCCTGCCGTCGCCTGGATCGCGCTGACGCAAAACAATCTGGTGAGCCACCCGAGCGGCGGCGAGAACGGCGGCGTGGAGCTACGCCACGACCATGTCGTACGGGAATGGATCGGCCCGATCCGGCTGACTGGTGCAAGCACGCAATGGCACGGCGACATTCCCCTTCCCGCCAATGCGCACCCGACCGATTTGAATCTGGCCGCCTTCATCGAGCGGCCACGCGACGCGGACATCCTGCAAGCAGTGTCCGCGCCGCTATGTCGCTAATCGCTTCAGCGATCAGCGCACCGTTTCAGACACCGGCGCGGCGGCGTGCCCTGGCGTATGCAGCAGCGAACGGCGGCGTGCGTAGCCAAAGTACACCGCCAAGCCAATCACCACCCAGACCACGAAGGCGATCCAGGTGACCTTTTGCAGATGGCTCATCAGGAACAGGCACATGCCGATGGCCAGAAGCGGCACCACCGGCACACCTGGGCAGCGGAAGCCGCGATGCAAGTCCGGGCGCGTACGACGCAGGACCAGCACGGCAACCGCGATGAGCGAGAAGGCAGCCAGCGTGCCGATGTTGATCAGCTCCGCCAGCACGTTCAGCGGTACGAACGCGGCGATCAACGCAAACACGATGCCGACCGCCCACGTGTTGAGGAACGGCGTCGCGTAGCGCGGGTGAATGTGGGACAGGCGCTTGGGCAGCAGGCCATCGCGCGACATCGCAAAAATGATGCGGGTCTGGCCATAGGCCATCACCAGGATCACGGTGGTCATGCCAATGATGGCGCCCAGATCCACAAAGCCGGCCACCCAGCCCTCACCGGCCATCTGCAGCGCCAGCGACACCGGATGATCGACGCCCGCGAATTTCGGGAACGGCACGATGCCGGTCATGATGGCAGCCACCACCACGTAGAGGATCGTGCAGACCGCCAACGAGCCAATGATGCCGATCGGCAGGTCACGCTTGGGGTTGCGCACCTCCTCGGCCGCGGAAGTCACCGCGTCGAAACCGATGAAGGCAAAGAACACGATGGCCGCCGCACCGAACACGCCTTCCATGCCGAACGGCATGAAGGGCTGCCAATTGGCCGGCTGCACATGGCGCGCACCGACGGCGATAAACAGCAGCACCACCGTCACCTTGATCACGACCATGACGTTGTTGGCACGCGCCGATTCGCGCACGCCAAACGACAGCACTGCAGTGACGGCCAGCATGATGACCAGTGCCGGCAGGTTGAACAGCGTCTGCACGCCCGGGATGGCGCCCGGCGCAGCCGTCAGCGCCTGCGGCAGGTGAAGGCCGAAGCCCGACAGCAGCGATTGGAAGTAGCCGGACCAACCGACCGACACGGCGGAGGTCGCCAAACCATATTCCAGCATCAGATCCCAGCCGATGATCCAGGCGACCAACTCGCCCATCGTGGCGTAAGCGTAGGTGTAGATCGAGCCCGACACAGGGATGGTCGAGGCGAATTCGGCGTAGCACAGCGCGGCAAACCCGCAGGCCAGCGCGGCAACGATAAACGACAACGTGAGCGCCGGCCCAGCGGTCAGCGCTCCCGTGCCCGTGAGCACGAAGATGCCGGTGCCGATGATGGCGCCGACGCCCAGGAAGGTCAGGTCCAGGGGACCGAGGACTTTCTTCAGGCCGGTATTGCTGTGGCCCGTTCGGATCATGTGATCCACGTTCTTGGTACGGAACAAACTCATTGACTGCGTCTCCTGTCTACGTGCCTCCGTGGGTACGGATGCACTGTCGCGCACGTGTGGCGCGCGGCGGCGGATTTTTGCAAAAAGCGGGCATTCTACCCGGTGGCGACATCCGCCCTTCTATCGCCGTGGTGCAGACAGGAAAATAGGACAATTCGTACCCGACCGTCGTAAATCGCAGCACCTCACAACCATCGGCGGTTACTCGATGGCGTCGGCGTCTTCTGTAAACAAGGTCTGTTGGCGCGCGTGGGCATCGGACTCATATAGCCGCACACCCACGCCCAGCAGCCGCACAGGAATCTGCCGCCGCTCGAAGCCCTGTGCCAGCAATCTCGAAAACACCGGCAACGACACCTTCGGATGGATGCACTCGACGGTCGTGCCACGAAAATCCGCAAAACGCAGCTTGACGTAAGTCTTGTGGATCATCTCGCCGGCGCGGGCGCGTTCGACACGCGCGGCGAGCTGATCGACGAGCACGGTCAGCTCACGCTGGCAGTCGTCCAGCGTGCGCAGGTCAGTGGCGTACGTCTCTTCCACGCTGACAGACTTGCGGATCTGCGACGGTTGCACCTGCCGGTGATCAATGCCGCGGCAAAGGTCGTGCAGGCGAAAACCGAATACGCCGAAATGCTGCTGCAGACGGTCGGTGCCCCAACTGCGCAAGTCCCCGCACGTTTCGGCGCCCAGACGACGCAGCTTGGCGGCGGTCACCTTGCCGACGCCAAATAGACGCTCGACGGGCAATGCCGCCACAAAAGCATCCACCTGCTCCGGCCGCACCACGAACAGCCCATCGGGCTTGTTCCAGTCACTGGCGATCTTGGCGATGAACTTGTTGGGAGCCACGCCGGCCGACACGGTGATGCCGACCTCCTCGCGCACGCGGCGGCGGATGTCCTCGGCGATGCGCGTGCCGCTGCCGGCGTGCATCGGGCTGTCGCTCACGTCGAGGTAGGCCTCGTCCAGCGAAAGCGGCTCCACCAACGGCGTGTAGCTGTGGTAGACGGCGAAGATCTGGCGCGCAACCTGCCGGTATTTGTCCATGGCTGGCGGCACGATCAGCAAGTCCGGACAGCGCTTGACGGCCTGCGACATGGGCATCGCCGAATGGATGCCGAACTTGCGCGCTTCGTAATTGCAGGTCGCGACCACACCGCGCCGCTCAGGGCGCCCGCCCACGGCCAGCGGCTTGCCGACCAGGCGCGGATCGTCGCGCATCTCGATGGCGGCGTAGAAGCAGTCGCAGTCGCAGTGGATGATCTTTCGCACGGCAGAAGGCCGCAAAAAGCCCCGTCAGATCGGGGCTGGCAAGCGTTCAGGAGGAACGCAAGCGTATCAGCTTCCGCCCGGTGCGCACGCAACGATGCGCAACAATGCATTTCGCCGATACTGCGATGCAGCATCGGCGAACGCGAAGGATGAGGAAAGCCGCTTATCGGTTGATGTCGCGAGACACGGCGCCGAGTTCGTCGTTCAGCGTATGCTGTTCGTCGCCCGACAAGCCGCCGTTGTGCTGGCTGGCCATGTCGTTGGTTTCCTGGCGGATGCGGCGCAGTCGATCACGCAGGCCGTCGGCACGGTACGGATCGATATAGCCCTGCGATTGGCGCACGTCGACACGATGGAATTCCTCGGCGAGGCGGCCCTGCACCCGATCGAAGCGGGCGCGCGGGTCCACCGGTGCCGGGGCGGGCTCGTGCACAACCACCGTGCGAGTTTGCGGTGCCGGGGCCACCACGCAACCGGCCATGGAGGCCACCAGCACAGCGCACAGGGTCACACGCGGAAGAATCGACATGATTTGGCTCGTATTGCCGTTGTAGAAATGCGCAGGTCGCGCAGACCCGGCTATCTTACGAACCGCTTCACACAAAGCTGTGACGATTAGTAACAACGGATCACATCCGCGGCGCCTCTGGCGGCTCGACCGGCGGCGGGGGCTCATCGGGTGACGGCAGGTCAGGAGGAATCCCTGGAGGCGACGGTTCGTCGGGCGGTGGAACGGTATGGGCGGGACGCATCAGGATGCGTGTACGGCCGACGCGACTGGCGGACATGGTTTCCCTCCGGGCAAAACGCATTGACAATCTAGTACGCGATTCCCATCCCAACAAGTCACACTGCCGCTATGCATGACCTGCCCACCACTGGCTTTCAGGACCAGACGCTCATCCATATCGGAGACGCGCCCGCCGACGGCTCCATGCTGCTGCTTGCCCCGCACGCCGGCGGGCGGCTCGTACGCTGGCGCCATCAGGGCGAAGACATCCTCTTCTGGCCGGAGCCCGCCGACTGGTCGAACCCCGCGAAGGTGCGCGGCGGCAATCCGTTGCTCTTCCCCTTCATTGGCCGGCATTTCGTCGATGGCGAGATCGGCCGCTGGCGCGACGCACGCGGGCAGCTCCATGCCCTGCCGCAACACGGCTTCGCGCGCGATCTGCCCTTCGAGGTGGAGGACGCCGGCGACACCCATATCGTCATGCTGCTGCGAGATACGGCGCAGACGCGCGCCGGTTATCCGTTTGCGTTTGAATTCCGCATGACGTATCGGCTGCTCACCGACGCGCTGGAGGCCACCTTCTCCATCAAGCATCTTGACGAAGGCGATGCCCATGCACCGATGCCGTTCTACGCGGGCCATCATTTCTACCTGGCGCTGCCGCATACGTTGCGCGGTACGACCGAGTTGTCTATGCCGCCGTCGCGGTTATCACGCCAGTTGCCCGACGGCAGCCTTGATGTGCCCGAGCCCGGAAAAGGTACCTACCAGCTCAACGATCTGGCGCTGCAGGACCGCTATCACCTGCTCGATGGCGAAGGCGCAGCCACGCTCGTCATCCCGCCGCACGCCGGAGCGCCGTTTGGCCGCCGCATCCACATCGAGGTGGATGGCGCACCGGTGCCCTGGCACGCCATCACCACCTGGACGGAAAACACCACGTCCGACTTCTACTGCGTCGAGCCCTGGATGGGTCTGCCCAACGCGATCCACCACGGTGAAGGCCTGCATCTGCTTGCCCCGGGCGAGACACGCCAAGCCACCTGCCGCCTGCGGATCGTGCAATAGCGCAATAGCGGCGGGGCTCAAGCCTTGGCGGTCGCGCCCTCATGCGCCTCTACCGCATCCATCACGCGCGCCGAGTACACCAGCGCCGCTCCGGCATTGAGCGCAATCGCCACACCCAGCGCGTCGGCAATCTCTTCGTGCGTAGCGCCGTGCTTGAGCGCTTCGGCGCTGTGCACGGTGATACAGCCGTCGCAGCGCGCGGTCACGGCCACAGCCAGCGCAATCAGCTCGCGCGTCTTGGCGCCCAAGCGGCCAGTCTTGGCACCGGCTGCCGACAGCGTCTGATAGCCCTTGACGGTATCCGGCGTGAGTTGACCAATCTCGCCAATACGCCCCAGCAGTTCCTTCCGATACTCGACCCAGTCCAGCATGATGTGCTCCCGGTTATTTGACGCTGGCCCGATGCCTGCGCCGTTGGAAACAGTATTGCCTTCAGAGTCGATCCGCTGAATACTTAATATCGACAATTAATAGCGAATTCGTCTCAATGGACGCACTCAGCCAATTCATCCAGTTGACCCGCCCGCAGGCTAGCCTGGATCTGCGCTGCCTGTTTCAGGGCCCCTTCTCGATCCCGCACGCCCCCGAACCGGACGGCCAGGTGCTTTTCCATCTCGTACTTGCGGGCACCTGCGTGGTCGAGACCGGCGGCGTCACGCTGACGTTGCGCGAAGGCGATTTCATCCTCTTCCCGCGTGGTCACGCACACACCATCCACGACCCGGCAAGCCACGCTGATGCCGCAGCCCGCAAGCCGCGCGCATCGCATGACGGCATGCTGCCGCTACGCCAGACCGGACGCGGCGCCGCAGAGGTCGACCTGCTCTGCGGCCGCTTCGTGCACGAACCCGGCTCGACCACGCTGCTGGTGCGCACGTTGCCTGACCCGCTTCACGTGTCCCTGAGTGAAAGCGCCTCATTCCCAGCGCTGCAAGCCGTCATCGGCATGATGCGCAGCGAGGCCGAAACGCGTGCCCCCGGCGCACTGGCGATCGTCACGTCGCTGAGTCAAGCGCTGCTGACGCTCGCACTGCGCGTCTACGGCCAGCGCGAGAATGCCGGCCCGGGCACGCTGACACTGCTGTCAGACACTCGCCTTGGCCCGTCCATGCAAGCCATGCTCGCGGCGCCCGAACGCGCCTGGACCATCGACGCCCTGGCAGATCTTGCCGCCATGTCGCGCGCAACCTATGCGCGGCATTTCAAAGCGCGTGCCGATATGACGGTGTGGGATTTCCTCACGCGCGTGCGCATGACGCTCGCTTGCGATCAGTTGATCCACACGCGACACAGCGTGGGCGAGATCAGCGCGCGCGTCGGCTATCAATCCGAGGCCGCATTCGGCAAAGCGTTCAAGCAGCAGCTTGGAATGACGCCGGCGCGGTATCGACGGGCGGCCGGAGCCATCTAGCCGCGCCTTACGGACGGCAGCGCGCCGGCACATCAATTTGTAAGTCTTCGCGTTGGTACACCAGGGCAGCGTCGCTACCATGCGCAGCAGCATCCACCCTGCCGCACGCACCCTGACCTCTTGATAACACGCCATGACGCCATCAACCGCTCTGCCAGCATCGCTTGCTGCAATCCTGCTGCTTGCCGCATGCGCTCCCATTGCCCTCAACAACACCGATGCCACCGCTGTACGCCTGACGCACAGCGAGCCCGGCCCGCAATGCAAGTTCCTCGGCGACATAACAGGTAGCCAGGGTGATTTCCTGCTCGGCGGCATCACCTCCAATGCCGACCTCGAAACCGGTGCGCGCAACGACCTCAAGAACAAGGCCGCCGCAATGGGTGGCAATGTGGTCTACATGCTGACCAGCCGCGCCGGCCAGACCGGTACGAAAGACAACCTCGCACAGACCAACGTGACGCTGTCAGGCAACGTCTATCGTTGCCCGGGCACCTGAGCCGACCCACTAGCCATCGACAGTGGGCCTCTGTTATACTTTTGTGCTTTCGGGGCGTAGCGCAGCCTGGTAGCGTACCTGCATGGGGTGCAGGTGGTCGGAGGTTCAAATCCTCTCGCCCCGACCAAAACAAAAGCCCGCGTAACGGATGACGTTACGCGGGCTTTTTCATTCGCATCTGCGCGCAATGACGATTTACGATTTGTCGCTGCGCAGAATCTCAAGCACTGATTGCAAGGCGCGCCGCAGGCTCGGCACGTCGACTTCACCGCCAGCCATCAAAGACGCAGCCGCGGGCGCATCCACCTCCGGCGCGACAGCCTGTGCGGGCACAGCACCATGCCGCAATTCATCAAGCCGATTGCGCGCCCCGTTGATCGTAAAGCCCTGCTCGTACAACAACTCGCGAATGCGCCGGATCAACAGCACCTCATGGTGCTGGTAATACCGGCGGTTGCCGCGCCGCTTGACCGGCTTGAGCTGCGTAAATTCCTGCTCCCAGTAGCGCAGCACATGCGGCTTGACGGCGCACAGATCGCTCACCTCACCGATGGTGAAGTAACGCTTGGCAGGAATCGGTGGCAGGTTGACCCGCTCCGTGTGTTTATCGGCGGCCATGGAGGGCTGGCGAAAGAAACGGATAACCGGGTTTAGGCAGCAGTGCCGGCAGGCAGCGGCTCGACGCGCTCTTCTACGAGCGCTTTGAGCTTCTGGCTGGCGTGGAAGGTCACAACGCGGCGCGCCGTAATCGGGATGATCTCCCCGGTCTTCGGGTTGCGGCCTGGGCGTTGCGGCTTGTCACGCAGCTGGAAGTTGCCGAAGCCGGACAGCTTGACGCTATCTCCCTGTTCGAGGGCCTCACGAATCACGTCGAAAAATGCCTCGACCATGTCCTTCGATTCACGCTTGTTCAGGCCGACCTGCTCGAACAGCATCTCGGCGAGTTCGGCCTTGGTGAGCGTCGGCACATCCTGGCCGCGCGCATCTCGTGCCTCAGCCAGCGCCGAAGAGGAACCGAGCGAGTCGTCGTCCAAGGATGCCGCCAGCGCGGGCGCGTGTTGATCGTTCATAGGATTCGCTTGGCGTATTCGATCCGAATGCGGAGGCTCGTTCGAGCTGTCTCTAGCGCGGCACGGACGTCTGGGACATCAAGCGCGCAGGCGCGCGCCGAATGCATCGCTGGCCGCTCGAATCAGTTGCTGTGTGGCGGCCTCGACAATGTCGTCCTGAAGGGTGCTGTCAGTATCTTGCAACGTAATTCTGAAGGCAAGGCTTTTCTCCTGCGCCCCGATCGCGGCCGTGGCGGCCTTCGGACGGAACTCATCGAACAGCACAACGCCCTGCAGATAACGCTGCCACGGCGCACCGACAGCCGCCTTTTCGAACGCATCCACCAGATCCTGCACCGCCAAGTCCTGGCGTACGACCAGCGCGATGTCGCGCGTCACGGCAGGCACGCGCGGCACTTCGCGATACGTCGGCAGGCCCACTGCCGTGATGGCGTCGAGCTCCAACTCCCACACCACCGGCGCGGTCGGCAGATCGTACTTCTGCAGCCAACGCGGATGCAGTTCGCCGATCCAGCCGATGGCGCGGCCGTTCAGCACCACACGTGCGGAGCGTCCCGGATGCAGAGCGGGATGCTCAGTGCGCTCGAAACGCGCCTGCAGCGGCCACAGCAGCGACTCCACATCGCCCTTCACGTCGAAGAAATCAACGGCACGCGTCTGCACGCCCCACTGCTCTTCCTTGGACGGACCATAGGCGATGCCGCCGGCCATCATCGGTTGGGCGTAGCCCGCCACCGACAGGCCACCGTCCGCAACGCTCGCGTCGCGGTGGAACACGCGGCCGACCTCAAACAGGCGCACGCGTGAAGCCTTGCGATTCAGGTTGTAGCGCACCTTGTCGAGCAGGCCGCCGATAAGCGTGCTGCGCATCACCGAGTACTGGCTGGCGATCGGGTTCAGCAGCGGAATCGGCTGCGTGTTGCCGGCAAAGTCGGCTTCCCAGTCGGTTTCGACGAAGGCGAAGTTGACGACCTCGTGGTAGTCGCGCGCTGCCACGGCGTGGCGCACGTCATGCATCGTGCGGCGCGCTTCATTGGTCGGGCGCATGGCGCTCTCGGCCACCGGCGGCTTGGCCGGAATCTGCTCGAAGCCATAGATGCGTGCGACCTCTTCGATCAGGTCTTCCTCGATCTCGAGGTCGAATCGGTACGACGGCGGCTCGACCACGAACACATCGCCTTCCACGTTGAACGTCAGGCCGAGGCGCTTGAACACATCCGCCACCACTTCGTGCGACAGCGGAATACCGAGCACGCGCGTGGCGCGCGCCACGCGCATACGCACGGGCTGGCGCTTGGGCAGATTAACGATCTGATCGTCGATCGGACCAGCCTGACCACCGCAGATTTCGAGGATCAGCGCGCTGATGCGTTCAATGTGTTCAATGGTGGTTGCGTAGTCAACGCCGCGCTCGAAGCGGTGGCCGGCGTCGGTCGAAAAGTTGTAGCGGCGCGCGCGACCCTGAATGGCGGCGGGCCACCAGAATGCGGCTTCGACGTAGATGTTCTGCGTATCCAGCGTGACGGCGGTCTTGTCGCCGCCCATGATGCCGGCCAGGCTCTCGATGGCTTGTTCATCCGAGATCACGCCGACATTTTCATCGACGGTGATCGTGTCGCCGTTGAGCAGCTTCAGTTGTTCACCTGCCTTGCCCCAACGCACCGTCAGGCCGCCGTGAATCTTGTCCAGATCGAACACGTGCGACGGCCGTCCCAGCTCCAGCATCACGTAGTTGGAGATATCCACCAGCGCTGACACGCTGCGCATGCCCGCACGCTCGATACGCGAGACCATCCACATCGGCGTCTTCGCATGTGCGTTCACACCACGGATGATGCGGCCCGAGAAGCGGCCGCACAGGTCCGGCGCGTCCACCTTGACCGGCAGCTTGTCAGCCAGCGTGACGGCCACGGGTGCCATCGACGGCGTCGTGATCGGTGCACCGGTCAGCGCGGACACTTCACGTGCCACGCCGTGGATCGACAGGCAATCCGCCTTGTTGGGCGTGAGCTTGATCACGAAGATCTGATCATCCAGATCCAGCACCTTGCGGATGTCTTCGCCTACCGGCGTGTCTTCCGGCAGGATCAGCAGGCCGCCATGGTCTTCCGACAGCTTCAGCTCGCGTGCCGAGCACAACATGCCGTAGCTCTCCACGCCGCGCAGTTTGCCGATCTTGATCTTGAACGGCTTGCCGTCTTCGCCCGGCGGCAGCTCGGCGCCCACCAATGCGCACGGCACCTTGATGCCCACCGACACATTCGGCGCACCGCAGACGATCTGCAGCAACTCGCCTGTGCCCGCATCGACCTTGCAGACGTTCAGGCGATCGGCGTCCGGATGCTTGTTCACCTCGACCACATGGCCGACGACGATCTGCGAGAACGGCGGCGCAACGGGGTCGACATCTTCCACCTCGAGGCCGGCCATCGTCAGGCGATGGGAGAGCTCATCAGTGGTGATCGGCGGATTGACGAAACTGCGAAGCCAGGATTCCGGAAATTGCATGGCGCGACAGAAAGAAGAATTCGATTAACGGAGCGACAAGGTGACGAAACTGCGAGCGAGCGCGTATTACGCGAACTGGCGCAGGAAACGCACGTCACCCTCGAAGAACAGGCGCAGATCGTTGATGCCATAGCGCAGCATCGTCAAGCGCTCAAGGCCGGAGCCGAACGCAAAGCCGATGTAGCGCTCAGGGTCCAGGCCCATGTTGCGCACCACAGTCGGATGCACCTGGCCGGAGCCGGAAATCTCCAGCCATTTGCCGTTGCCGAACGCCATGTCGATCTCGGCCGACGGCTCGGTGAACGGGAAATACGACGGGCGGAAGCGCACCTGGATGTCGTCCCGCTCAAAGAAGTTGCGCAGGAAATCGGTATAGACGCCCTTCAGGTCAGCAAAGCTGATGTTGTCGGCAATCCAGAGGCCTTCGACCTGATGGAACATCGGCGAGTGCGTGGCGTCGCTGTCGACGCGGTATGTGCGGCCCGGGGCAATGACCTTGATCGGCGGGATGCGGTCGAGGTGCTTGTACTTTTCGACGTGCATGCGGGCGTAGCGCACCTGCATCGGGCTGGTGTGCGTGCGCAGCAGCAGGAGCTTGTCTTCGCTGTCGCGGCCGTCAATGTAGAACGTGTCCTGCATCGAGCGTGCCGGATGGTTGTCCGGGTTGTTCAGCGCCGTGAAGTTCATCCAGTCGGATTCGATCTCGGGGCCATCGGCCACGTCAAAACCGATCGAACCGAAGATCTTGGCCACGCGCTCCCAGGTGTTCATCACCGGGTGCAGGCTGCCTTCGGCCACATCGCGGCCGGGCAGCGTCACATCGATGGCCTCGGCAGCCAGGCGCGCGTTCATCAGCGCATCGGCCAGCGCCTGGCGGCGGGCGTTCAGGGCATCTTCAACGCGGCTCTTGGCCTGGTTGATGCGCGCGCCTTCCGACTTGCGCGTCTCCGGATCGAGCTTGCCGAGGCCCTTGAGCAAATCGGTCAATACGCCGGACTTGCCGAGAAAGCGCGCTTTCTCGTTTTCCAGCGAGGCGTTGTCCTCCACAGAGGCAAACGCGGTTTGGGCATCGGCGACGACTTGATCCAGATCCAGTGACATGGGAAGGCGAGCGTGAAAATTCGGGAATTCGGAATAAAAAACGGGGCTCGGTGAGAGCCCCGTCAGGGTGATCGGCCCGCAAAACGACTGGACTACTGCGCAATTCCAGCGGCCTGCCCGGCCAATCCAATTCAGGCGACGTTGGCTTTCACCTGGTTCACGATGGCGGCAAATGCCACCTTGTCGTGAATGGCCATGTCCGACAGCACCTTGCGGTCCAGCTCGATGGACGCCTTCTTCAGGCCGTTCATGAACTTGCTGTAGGTCAGGCCGTGCTCGCGTGCACCAGCGTTGATACGTGCAATCCAGAGCGCGCGGAACACGCGCTTCTTGTTGCGACGATCGCGGTAGGCGTACTGGCCAGCACGCATGACCGCCTGCTTGGCGATGCGATAAACGTTATTGCGGCGGCCGCGGTAACCCTTGGCAGCGTTGATAACCTTCTTATGACGGGCCCGCGCTGTGACCCCACGTTTTACTCGAGGCATGAAATGCTCCTTTCGTAGTTACTTAGGGTTAGGCGTACGGCATCATTGCGCGAACGGACTTCAGGTTCGTCTCATGGACGCCCTCGGTACCGCGCAGGTGACGCTTGTTCTTGGTGGTCTTCTTGGTCAGGATGTGACGCTTGAAGGCTTGGCCACGTTTGATCGTGCCACCAGGACGGGCAGTAAAGCGCTTGGAGGCGCTTTTCTTCGTCTTCATCTTCGGCATGGAACAACTCCGTTTTTGACATGAAGCCAGGTGGACGGCTGGCACCGACACTTGCAAGACCCGGGCTCACTTGTTGTATCGCGGTAGGCTTTGACACCTGCCGCGTTTTCCGACGTTTCCGTCTGGAACCTGCTCAGCGCGGCCGGAATCGCCCGACCGCCACTGCATTACTTTTTCTTCTTGGGTGCCAACATCATCACTGCCTGGCGACCTTCCATCTTCGGCATCTGCTCAACCTGGCCGAATTCCTCCAGGTCACTCTTGATACGCTCCAGCACGCGCATGCCGATTTCCTGGTGAGCCATTTCGCGGCCGCGGAAACGCAAGGTAACCTTTACCCTGTCGCCATCCTCCAGGAAGCGCGTCGCGTTGCGCAGCTTGACGCCGTAGTCGTTGTCGTCGGTGCCAGGGCGGAACTTGACTTCCTTCACCTGGATGACCTTCTGCTTCAGCTTGGCTTCGTGAGCCTTCTTCTGCTCCGAATACTTGAACTTGCCATAGTCCATCAGGCGGCAGACGGGCGGCTGCGCAGTCGGCGCGATCTCGACCAGGTCGACGTCTTTCTCTTCTGCCATACGCAGTGCGTCGAACAGCTTGACGATGCCGAGCGCTTCCCCCTCAACCCCGGTCAGCCGGATTTCCGGTGCGCTGATCTCGCGGTTGATGCGGTGAGATTTCTCAGTAGCGATGTTGATGTCCTCGAAGAATCAAAAAAACAGGCCGTGCCCAGCTCATGACTTGTTGGCGAGATCGTTCTGCAGTCGCTCAACGAACGCCGACACCGGCATGGAGCCTAGATCGACGTTGCCACGGGCACGCACGGCCACCTGATTTTCATCCCGCTCCTTGTCGCCAACCACAACCTGGTATGGGACCTTCTGCACGGAATGCTCGCGGATTTTATACCCAATCTTCTCATTCCGCAAATCGACGACCGCCCTAAATCCTTGTTTTTGCAGGGATTGCACAACGGATTGTGCGTATTCGGCGTGCGAATCGGTGATGCTGAGCACCGCAACCTGCACCGGCGATAGCCACGTCGGCAGCGCTCCAGCATGTTGCTCGATCAGGATGCCGATAAAGCGCTCCAAGCTGCCCACGATGGCGCGGTGCAGCATGATGGGTCGATGGCGGGCGCCATCCTCACCGACGTACTCGGCGTCCAGCCGCTCCGGCAGATTCGGGTCGACCTGGATCGTGCCGCACTGCCATTGGCGCCCGAGCGCGTCTTTCAGCACATATTCGATCTTCGGACCATAGAACGCGCCCTCGCCCGGCAGATACTCGAACTCGCAGCCCGAGGCGCGCAAGCCCTCAGCCAGTGCAGCTTCAGCGCGATCCCAACTTTCTTCGGTACCAATGCGCTTGTCCGGACGCGTGGACAGCTTGTAGAGAATCTCGGTAAAGCCGAAATCCTTGTAGACCTTCTGCAGCAGCGTCGTGAACGCCGTCACCTCGGCCTGAATCATCTCTTCTGTACAAAAGATATGACCATCGTCCTGCGTGAAACCGCGCACCCGCATGATGCCGTGCAGGCCGCCCGAAGGCTCGTTGCGATGGCAAGCACCGAACTCACCGAAGCGCAGCGGGAGGTCACGGTAGCTCTTGATGCCCTGCTTGTAGATGAGGATGTGGCCTGGGCAATTCATCGGCTTGAGCGCGTATTCGCGCTTCTCCGACTCCGTGATGAACATGTTTTCGCGGTACTTGTCCCAGTGGCCGGTCTTCTCCCACAGCGACTTGTCGAGAATCTGCGGCCCCTTCACTTCCTGGTAGCCGTTCTCACGATACACGCGGCGCATGTACTGCTCGATCTCCTGCCACAGCGTCCAGCCTTTGGGATGCCAGAACACCGTGCCGGGCGAATACTCGTCGATATGGAACAGATCGAGCTCGCGACCAAGCTTGCGGTGGTCGCGCTTTTCGGCCTCCTCCAGCATGTGCAGATAGGCTTCCTGGTCTTCCTTCTTGGCCCAGGCCGTACCGTAGATGCGCTGGAGCATCTCGTTGTTGTGGTCACCACGCCAGTAGGCGCCCGCCACCTTCATCAGCTTGAAAACCTTCAGCTTGCCCGTTGACGGCACGTGCGGGCCACGACACAAGTCGACAAAGTTGCCTTCGCGGTACAGACCAATCTCCTGGTCCTCCGGAATGGAAGCAATGATCTCAGCCTTGTACTTCTCACCCATGCCCTCGAACAGCTTGACGGCTTCGTCGCGATTCCAGACTTCGCGCATGACCTTCTCGTCCTTCTTGGCGAGTTCAGCCATCTTCTTCTCGATGGCAGCAAGGTCTTCGGGCGTGAAGGGACGCTTGTAGGCGAAATCGTAGTAGAAGCCGTTCTCGATGACCGGGCCGATCGTGACTTGCGCTTCCGGATACAGTTCCTTGACGGCGTAGGCCAGCAAGTGGGCCGTCGAGTGGCGGATCACGTCGACGCCATCGGCATCCTTGTCCGTGATGATGGCGAGCTTGGCGTCACGATCGATCGTATAGCTCGTGTCGACCATCCGGCCGTCCACGCGACCGGCCAGCGCAGCCTTGGCCAGACCGGCGCCAATGCTCTGCGCCACTTCAGCCACCGTCACCGGGCCAGGAAACTCACGCCGGGAACCGTCCGGCAACGTGATTGCGATCATGCTTGCTCCTGTGGAGTCGCCGTCGCGCGATTGTCGCGCACGCGGCGGTCATCATTCTGTCGTGCACCGCGTCGGCCGGATTGGGCTGGCGTGGCAGGTTGTCGAGTTGAATCCCAAATCAGATGCTTCGGAGCACTGCCAGCTCGATCGCCACGCATGACACGAAATCGCGGACGAAAAAAAACGCGGCCAAGGCCGCGTTTTCATTTGCGCTGACTACCGCTTGGGCAGACCGCAAAGGGCAGGAACATCACCCGCCGCACCTTGACTACTGTCGCTCCGAAGCGGTTGTAGTTCGCGGCACCTGGATCATGTTTTGCCTTTGTATGCAGTTTGCACGGGACAAACCCGAGATTGCAAGGATGACGGCTTGGACACCCTACCCGACGCGTCCTGCTAAATGCGTTGGTAGGCTCGATTGGACTCGAACCAACGACCCCCACCATGTCAAGGTGGTGCTCTAACCAGCTGAGCTACGAGCCTGCCGAAAGACGAAACTATACCGTCACTTTCGCCGCGCTGTCAATACCCCTGTCACCTCTTCAATCAATGTCAGCGCACGTTGCAATTGTGTGGCCTCCGCCACCTCGGCCGTGAACTGCATCTTGGCGACGCCCTTGCTCGATAGCGTACGCACGCCGGTCACGTTGATCTTCTCGCGCGAGAGGATTTCCGAGATATCGCGCAGCAGGCCCTGGCGGTCCAGCGCTTCGACGTGGATGTCGACCGGATAGACCGAATCGCTGCGCTGGCCCCACTCCGTCTGGATCACACGGCCGGGCGCGCGGGCGGCCAACTGCTGGAACGTCGCACAGTTCTGACGATGGATCGACACGCCGCGTCCGCGCGTGACAAAGCCGACAATCGGGTCCGGTGGCGCCGGCTTGCAGCAACGCGACATCTGCGTGAGCAGCGAATCGACGCCGACCACCAGCACCCCGCTCTTGGCACCACGGGCCACGCTGGTGGCCCGGCTCTTCTTGGTGATCGCAGCTTCGTCATCGACAGGAGCAGGCGGAGGTGCGCCGTCGGATCGCAGCACAGCCTCGACGCGACGCAGGCTGAGCTCGTCCTTGGCGACGACGGCATACAGATCCTCCGGCGCCTTGTAGCCGAGCTTGGCGGCCAGCTCTTCCAGATTGACGGCCGTCTTGCCTTCGCGCTGCAGGGTCTTGTCGATAAGAGCACGACCCTGGGCAAGCGTCTCCTCCAGTTCCAGCGCGTTGAACCACGCCCGCACCTTGGCGCGAGCGCGCTGGCTGACGAGATAGTGCAACTCAGGGTTGAGCCAGTCGCGCGACGGCCCGCCCTGCTTGACGGTGACGATCTCGACCGTCTGCCCGTTCTTGAGCGACGTGTTCAGCGGCGCCATCGCGCCATCGACCCGCGCACCCCGGCAACGATGGCCGAGATCGCTATGCAGGTAATACGCGAAGTCGACCGGCGTGGCACCCTGCGGCAAGGCGATGACACGCGCCTGCGGTGTCAGCACATAGATGTGATCGTCCAGCTCGGTGTGCTTGAGCTGCTCCCACGGCGAATCCTCGTGCGCGACGATGTGCTCGGCGTCGTCCTTCCAGGCGAGGAGCTGACGCAGCCAGGCGATCTTCTCGTCGTAACGCTCGCTGGCTGAAAACTGCCCGGCGTAGCCCTTGCTGCCGGCCTCCTTGTAGCGCCAGTGCGCGGCCACGCCATACTCGGCAAAGTGGTGCATCTCGCGCGTGCGGATCTGCACCTCCAGCGCGCGGCCGTCGTCACCGATCACCACCGTGTGCAGCGACATGTAGCCGTTAGCTTTCGGGCGCGAGATGTAGTCGTCGAACTCCTTCGGAATCGGCTGCCACATATGGTGCACGAAGCCGAGCACGGTGTAGCAATCCTTGATGTCATCGACGATGACGCGGAAGGCGCGCACGTCGTACAGATCGGCAAAGTCGAGCTCCTTGCCGCGCATCTTTTTCCAGATGCTGTAGATGTGCTTGGGCCGGCCTGTCACCTCGGCCTGGATGCCGGCATCGTGCAGTGTCTTCTGCAGCTTGACGATCGCCTCGCCGATAAACTTTTCGCGCTCGATGCGCTTTTCATCGAGCAGGCGAGCGATGCGCTTGTAGGTGTCGGCGTCTTCAAAGCGGAAGCCGAGATCTTCAAGCTCCCACTTCAATTGCCAGATGCCCAGGCGGTTGGCCAGCGGCGCGTAGATGTCGAGCGTCTCGCGCGCCATGCCTTCGGGCGCCGTGCGCTTGGTCTGCGCGAGCCAGCGCAGCGATTGCAGCCGCGACGCTAGCCGAATGAGCACCACGCGAATGTCCTGCGCAAACGCCAGCAGCATCTTGCGTAACGCCTCGACCTGGGCGCGGCGTGCCTCAGCCTCGTTCTTGCGCGTGATGCTGGCATCCGTCGGGCTAACGAGGCCAGCGATGGCACCGATGCGCAGCAATTGCCGCACTTCGTGCACAAGCTTCACCACCTCGGCGCCGAACGCAGGTTCGAGCGCCTTTTCGTTGTCCATCGCCAGCGTGGGCAGCAGAAACAGCGCCGCCGCCTGCAGCGACGGCGTATCGACGCGCAGCCCCTCCAGGATGGCGATCGTGCCGCGCGCGTGCGACTCCAGCGACTCGCCGGTCAGCGTGAGGTTGTCGCCGGCATTGGCTGCGAGGTATTCGATCGCCCGAGCGACCTCGCCCTGCGCGCCATTGGCGCCCTGCTCTGCCACCTTCCCGGCCCCCTCGGCCGGCCGGCCGGTCTTGTTCTCCATGATGCGTCCTGCGGTGACGCGACGGCGTCAGCTCTTCTGTGCCGCCGTCACGACGATTTCGATGCGGTACTTCGGGTTGGCCAGCGCGGCCTCCACCGTGGCACGCGGCGGCGAGTTCTTTGACTCGGCGGCGACCCACTGGTCCCACACCTTGTTCATCTCGCCGATCTCAGTGATGTCTTTCAGGAATATCTGGCACATCAGGATGCGCGTCTTGTCGCTGCCGTTGACGGCCAGCACGCGGTCGACGATGGCGAGCACTTCTGCCGTCTGCTCAGCGATGCCGGCGTCCAGCGTGGTCTCCGGCACCTGGCCGGCCACGTAGACGACGCCGTTGTAGACGGCCGCATCGGAATAGCGATGTTCGACGTTGTAACGCTTCAGTTCAGTGCTCATCTTGCAAATCGAATCGGATCAAACAAACGGTCATTGACCGAGAAAGAACTTGCGGGCAATCGCCACCTGGTCCGGCTGGACGAAGGTCGGCGCGTGGCCCACGTCGGGGATCGCCACCGTGTTCACATGCTGGCCGCGCTGCATCATGGCTTCGACGGTTTCGCGCGTGAGCAGATCGGACTGCGCGCCGCGCACGATCAGCACCTCGCCGGGAATCGCCTCGAACAGCTTCCAGAGCGTAGCTTCGCCGGCAGCGATCATTTCGGGCGTGGTGCTCTTGAACGGCTGGGCCAGGCGCGGGTCGTAGTGCAGAATCCACTCGCCGCCCTGCGGCTTCAGGATCGCGGTATTCAGCTCCCGCCATTGCTCCGGCGTGTGAGGTCCGAACGAGGCGCTGATCGTCTTGAGGTACGCCAGACCTTCATCGAAGGTCTTGAAGCGGACATCCAGCCCGAGATAATCGCCAATGCGCGCCAGCGACGACTCCGTCACGCGCGGCCCCACGTCGTTGATCAACAGCTTGCGGATCGGAGACTTCGGCAGGCCGGCGAGACTCATGCCGATCAGCCCGCCCATCGACGTGCCGAACCAGTCCACCGACTCCACGTTCAGCCGCGCGAGCAGCGTGACCATGTCGGACACATATTGCGGAATGACATAGCCCTTCGGATCGGCCAGCCAATCCGAGCGGCCGCGGCCGACCACATCGGGGCAGATCACACGATAGTCGTTGCACAACGCCTGCGCCAGCACGTCGAAGTCGCGGCCGGTGCGCGTAAGACCATGCACGCAGACCAGCACACGCGGATTCTGCGGATCGCCCCACTCGTGATAGGCCATCCGATGCAGACCGGACGGGCTCAGGCACTGCACGAAAGCGAGGCGCGGCGAAACAGGCATGAACGACTCCTACACTTGAACAACCGGAAGAAACGAAGCCTGATTGTACGCCGGCCCAGACTGGATGCGGCGATGCAGCAGGCAGCAGCCCATCGCCAAAAAAAAGCCTCGCAGTTGCGAGGCTTTTTCGTTGGCCGCGAAGCGATTACTGAGCGACCCAGCCGCCATCCATGTTCCAGGCAACGCCGCGCACCTGCTCGGCCGCATCGCTGCACAGGAAGACTGCCAGCGCGCCGAGTTGATCTGGGGTGACGAACTCGCCGGAAGGCTGCTTCTCCATCAGCAGTTCCTTCTTGGCCTCCAACGCGGAAATCCCTTCCTTCTCCGCACGGGCGTCGATCTGCTTCTGCACCAGCGGCGTCAGCACCCAGCCCGGACAGATCGCGTTGGACGTGATACCGGTTTGCGCCGTCTCCAGCGCCACCGACTTGGTGAAACCGACGATGCCGTGCTTGGCTGCCACGTACGCCGACTTCTGCGCCGACGCCACCAGCCCATGCGCCGACGCGACGTTGATGATACGGCCCCAGTTCTTTTGCTTCATGCCGGGGATGGCCAAGCGCGTGGTGTGAAAGGCCGAGGTCAGGTTGATGGCGATGATGGCGTCCCAGCGCTCGACCGGGAAGTCCTCCACGTTGGCCACGAATTGGATGCCGGCATTGTTGACGAGGATGTCCACGCCGCCGAATTCTGTATTGGCGTACGCGAACATCGCTTCGATCTCGGCCGACTTGCTCATGTCGGCGCCGTGGTAACCGACGCGGATGGCGTTCTTGCCCGCCGCCGCGATCTGGGCCTTGGGCGCTTCCACATCGCCGAAGCCGTTCATGATGATGTTGGCGCCCTGCGCGGCCAGCGCGCAGGCAATGCCCAGACCGATCCCGCTGGTCGAGCCCGTAACGAGGGCGGTTTTTCCTTGCAGCATGCAGGTCTCCAGATTACAGCAGGTTGACGCCGGTCTTGGCTTGGATCTCTTCGCGCGACACACCCGGCGCGGTTTCGACCAGTTTCAGACCTTGTTCGGTCACGTCGATCACGCCCAGGTCGGTAATGATGCGATCGACCACGCCCACCCCCGTCAGCGGCAGCGTGCACTTGGGCAGGATCTTCAGATCTTCGGTACCGTCCTTCTTCTTGGCGACGTGCTCCATCAGCACGATCACGCGCTTGACGCCCGCAACCAGGTCCATCGCGCCGCCCATGCCCTTGACCATCTTGCCCGGAATCATCCAGTTGGCCAGATCGCCAGTCTCGCTGACTTGCATGGCGCCGAGAATCGACAGGTTGATCTTGCCGCCGCGAATCATCGCAAAGCTTTGGTCGCTGCCGAAGATGGCGCTGCCCGGCAGCGTGGTCACGGTCTGCTTGCCGGCGTTGATGAGGTCGGCGTCCACTTCGTCTTCCGTGGGGAACGGGCCGATGCCGAGCATGCCGTTTTCGCTCTGCAGCCAGACTTCCTTGTCGCCGGTGTGGTTGGCCACTAGCGTCGGGATGCCGATGCCGAGGTTGACGTAGAAGCCGTCTTGCAGCTCCTGGGCAGCACGTGCCGCCATTTGATCTTGGGTCCAGGGCATATCGGTCTCCTTAATTGGCTGCGCGGATGGTGCGCTTTTCGATGCGCTTCTCGGGCGCGGCGTTGAGCACGATGCGATGCACATAGATGCCGGGCAGGTGAATGTCGTCCGGCGCAAGCTCACCCACCTCAACGATCTTCTCGACCTCGACGATGCAGATCTTGCCGGCCGTCGCGGCGGCGGGGTTGAAGTTACGTGCGGTCAGGTTGAAGCGCAGGTTGCCGGACTTGTCGGCCACCTGAGCTTTGACCAGCGACACGTCAGGCAGCAGCGCGCGCTCCATGACGTACGTTTCGCCGTCGAACTCGCGCAGCTCCTTGCCTTCGGCCACGATGGTGCCGACACCGGTCTTGGTGAAGAACGCCGGAATACCGGCGCCGCCAGCGCGCAGCTTCTCGGCCAGCGTGCCTTGCGGGGTAAATTCCAGTTCAAGTTCGCCGGCCAGGTACTGGCGCTCGAACTCCTTGTTCTCGCCCACGTAGGACGAAATCATTTTCTTGATCTGGCGAGTTTCCAGCAGCAGGCCCAGGCCGAAACCGTCCACGCCCGCGTTGTTGGAAATGCAAGTGAGATTCTTGGCGCCCGAATCGCGCAGCGCGCCGATCAGCGCCTCCGGAATGCCGCACAGGCCGAAACCGCCTACGGCGATGGTCTGGCCGTCCTTGACGACGCCCGCGAGCGCCTCGCCGGCGCTGGCGAAGATTTTGTTCATGCGTGCTCCTTCCTTGGTGGTCCAACGTATCCGGCAGGGTTTTGACCGATCACACAGTTGGGGTTTGTGCGATGCAGCGCCGGAAAATAGTAACGATACAATCTGGCGAGAATACGCAAGCGTCACGCAACGCAGCAATACGTACGACTACATAAGGCCCAAGCCTAATCACAAGCCGCCATGCCCGCACTCGATTATCAGACCGCGTTCCAGCTCGCCCCGGTTGGCATGGTGATGTCGCGCGAGCGGGTGATGCTCGACGTCAACGACGAAGCCGCGCGCATCTTCGGCCACGCGCGCGTAACGATGATCGGGCAATCGTTTGAGCTGCTCTATCCGACACATGACGAGTACGAACGCACCGGCGCACGCATCGTGCCCATCATGAACGCGCGCGGCAGCTACTCCGACGAGCGCATCATGAAGCGCGCAAATGGTGAACTCTTCTGGTGCCACGTCACGGGTCGCGCGCTGGACCGCGCCAAACCGCTGGGCGAAGGCATCTGGACGTTCGAGGATCTTTCAGCGCGCCGGCCGGTCACTGCGGCACTCACGCCACGCGAGCGCGATATCGCCGCGCAATTGGTGGAAGGCAAGACCAGCAAGCAGATCGGCAAACAGTTGGAGATCAGCCCGCGCACGGTCGAAATCTACCGCGCGCGTCTGATGAAGAAGTACGCCGCCAACACGTCGGTCGAGCTCGTGCAGCGGCTGATGGGGCACTAGGCAAAGCCTGCGCCTTAAACCATCCCGTCGTCAGCGTTGATGACGGCGCCGTTGATGAAGTCCGACTGGTCCGACGCCAGCAGCAGGATCAGCCCATCGAGGTCTTCTGGCTTGCCGACACGCTTGCGCGGCAGCATCTGCACGAGCTTCTGGCCGGCTTCGGTTTCCCAGTGGTGGTGATTGATCTCGGTGTCGATGTAGCCGGGGCAGATGGCGTTCGTGTTGATGCCGTGGCGCCCCCACTCCAGCGCCATGGCGCGCGTCATGTGCACCACGGCAGCCTTGCTCATGCAATAGACGCCGATCTGGGACAGCACCTTCAGCCCGGCCACCGATGCAATGTTGATGATGCGCGACTGCGGCAGCGGCGAGCCGTTCTTCTCGGCGCCCTTGGCGCGCGCAATCATGCGCTTGGCCGTTTCCTGTGCCACGAAAAACGCGCCGCGGGTGTTGGTGTCGAAGATGAAATCGAAATCATCCGGCGTCACGTCCACCATGCGTTGCGTAGTGGAAACACCCGAGTTGTTGACCAGGATGTCGATGGTGCCGGCTTCGGTTTCGGCGTGGGCAATGGCGGCACGGATGCTATCTGGATCCGTCACGTCCAGACGCACGACGTGGGCGCTGCCGCCCTTCGATTCGATGTCGGCGCGCAGTTCCTTCAAGCGTTCGACGCGGCGCGAGGCCAGCACGACCTTGGCACCGGCCGCCGCCAGCGTATGCCCAAAGCGCGCCCCCAGGCCGCTGGATGCGCCCGTGATGAGCGCAACCTTGCCTTCCAGATTGATCGACAGACCCATGATGCGTGTTCCCCGTGTGTTGGTTTGGCGTGTGCCGGACCGGTCGAGGGCTGCCCCGACATGTGGCGCGGGCGCAGCTTAGCAAAAAATCGAACGATCGTTCAGAAATTTCGCTTGCCGCATCCGGGCGCGTCCCCGACAATGCGGGAAATTCTAATGCAGCAATCCGTCATACCAATAAGCAAACGCCCTACAAGCGAAGAGACACTTATGAACCAGCAGCAGCTCCTCGAACAATTCGGCCCGCGCGAGTCCATGGAGTATGACGTCGTGATCGTCGGCGGTGGCCCCGCCGGTCTTGCGACTGCGATCCGCATCAAGCAACGGGCCGCCGAGACCGGCAAGGACGTGTCGGTTGTCGTGCTGGAAAAAGGCTCCGAGCCTGGCGCACACATCCTCTCGGGCGCCGTGATGGATCCGCGTGCGATCAATGAACTGCTGCCCAACTGGAAGGCCGACGGCGCCCCGCTCAACCAAGCCGTCACGGGCGACGACGTGCTCTTCCTGAGCGAAACCGGCTCCAAGCGCACGCCTGACTGGCTGGTACCGCGCAATTTCCACAACCATGGCTGCTACGTCGTCTCTCTGTCGAACGTGGTCAAGTGGATGGCCACGCAGGCCGAAGCACTGGGCGTGGAGATTTTCCCGGGCTTTGCCGCCGCCGAAGTCCTGTACGACGACAAGGGTGCCGTGCGCGGTGTCGCCACCGGCAACATGGGCATCGGCAAGGATGGCGAGCCGACCGAAGCCTTCCAGCTCGGCATGGAGCTGCTCGGCAAATACACCATCTTCGCCGAAGGCGCGCGCGGCCACCTGGGCCGCCAACTGCTCGACAAATACAAGCTCAACGCCGGCAAAGACCCGCAGACCTTCGCCATCGGCATCAAGGAATTGTGGGAAATCGATCCGACCAAGGCTAAGCCCGGCCTGGTGGTCCACACCGCCGGTTGGCCAATGGAAGACGACACCTTCGGCGGCGGCTTCCTGTACCACCTGGAAGACAACAAGGTCACGCTCGGCTTCGTGATCGGCCTCGATTACAAGAACCCGTGGCTGAGTCCATTCGAAGAAATGCAGCGCTGGAAGGCTCACCCGGCCATCCGCGCGCATATCGAAGGCGGCAAGCGCATCGGCTACGGCGCGCGCGCGATAAACAACGGTACGCCGCAAGCGCTACCCAAGACGGTGTTCCCGGGCGGCGCGCTGGTCGGCTGCGATGCTGGTTACCTGAATGCCGCGCGCATCAAGGGCAGCCATGCAGCCATCAAGAGCGGCATGATGTGCGGCGAAGCCGTGTTTGAGGCCGTGACGGGCGGCCGCTCGGCTGATGAGCTGTCCGCCTACCCGGCTGCGTTCGAGCAGAGCTGGCTGAAGGAAGAGCTGGACCAGTCGCGTAACTTCAAGCTGTGGTTCAAGAAGAGCCCGACGCTGGGCAAAATCATGACCGGCATCGAGCAATGGCTGCTGCCCAAGATCGGCGTCAGCAACCCGCCCTGGACGCTGCATGGCACGAAGTCGGACAACCAGTCGCTCAAGCCGGCGTCCGAGTGCGCGCAGATTGCCTATCCGAAGCCAGACGGCAAGATTACGTTCGACCGACTCTCGTCGGTGTTCCTCTCGAACACCAATCATGAAGAGAATCAGCCCGCTCACTTGACGCTGAAGGACCCGACCGTCCCGACGCGCATCAACCTGGCGCAATTCGCAGGCCCCGAGCAACGTTACTGCCCGGCCGGCGTCTATGAGTTCGTCAAGAGCGACGAAGGCGCCGAGCGTCTGCAGATCAACGCGCAGAACTGTGTGCACTGCAAGACCTGCGACATCAAGGACCCGACGCAGAACATCGTGTGGGTCACGCCTGAAGGCGGCGGCGGCCCGAACTACGTGGGCATGTAATCGGAATCATTGGGTCAACGCCCAACAAAAAAAAGCGCGTTCGATGACGCGCTTTTTTGTTGCCTGCGTGAACCGGATTACGACGCCTTGGCCGCAATGGCCGGCGTTTCCACCGACACATCGCCACATTGCGCGCGATGGCGCAGCGCGTGGTCAATCAGCACCAGCGCCAGCAGCGCCTCAGCGATCGGCGTTGCGCGGATGCCAACGCACGGGTCATGCCGGCCGAACGTTTCTACCACGGCCGGATCGCCCGCCTTGTCGATCGAACGGCGCGGGGTGCGGATGCTCGACGTCGGCTTGATCGCCAGCGACACGGAGATATCCTGCCCAGTCGAAATCCCACCCAGGATGCCGCCCGCGTTGTTGCCGACAAAGCCTTCCGGCGTCAGTTCATCGCCGTGCTCGGAGCCGCGCTGGGCCACGGCGTGGAAGCCGGCACCGATCTCCACACCCTTCACCGCGTTCAGGCCCATCATGGCGTGGGCGATGTCGGCGTCCAGGCGGTCGAACAGCGGCTCGCCCCAGCCGACCGGCACACCGGTGGTCACCACCTCGATGCGCGCGCCGACGGAGTCGCCATCGCGGCGCAGCGCGTCCATGTAGGTTTCCAGCTCGGGAATGATTTCGGCGTTCGGCGCGAAGAACGGGTTGTTCGGCACCTCGTTCCAGTCCATGAACGGGATGTGAATATCGCCGAGTTGCGACATGAAGCCGTGAATCTCTACGCCAAACTTCTCACGCAGCCACTTCTTGGCCACTGCGCCGGCTGCTACCACCGGCGCCGTCAGCCGAGCCGAAGAACGGCCGCCACCGCGCGGGTCCCGAACGCCGTATTTGTGCCAGTAGGTGTAATCGGCGTGGCCGGGGCGGAAGGTCTCGGCGATGTTGCTGTAGTCCTTGCTGCGCTGATCGGTGTTGCGGATCAGCAGGCAGATGGGCGTGCCGGTGGTCTTGCCCTCGTACACGCCGGAAAGGATCTCGACGAGGTCTTCTTCCTTGCGCTGCGTGACGTGGCGCGAAGTGCCCGGCTTACGGCGGTCCAGGTCGGGCTGAATATCTTCAGCCGACAGCGTCATGCCCGGCGGGCAGCCGTCGATGACTGCGCCGATGGCCGGGCCATGCGACTCGCCGAAGGTGGTGACGGAAAACAGCAGGCCCAGGGTATTGCCAGACATGGTCGTGCTCGCGATTGTGCGCAGGAGAGCGCCGCAACAGTTGCGGCGCAAAACATCGGGAAACCGCTATTGTAAAGCCGATCAATCAGCCGCCGATGCCAAGCAGCTCGACCTCGAAGTTCAGCGTGGAATTGGGCGGAATCGTGCCGGGCACGCCGCGCTCGCCGTAGGCCGTGGCTGCCGGGCAAGTCAGCTTGGCCTTACCACCCACCTTCATCTTCTGCACACCTTCGGTCCAGCACGGAATCACGCGGTTCAGCGGGAACGAAATCGGCTGGCCGCGCTTGTAGGAGCTATCGAACTCGGTGCCATCCGTCAGCGTGCCACGATAGTGCACCTTGACCGTATCGCCAGCTTTGGGAGACGTACCGGCGCCCTTGGCCAGCGTTTGGACGATCACGCCGGAAGGCAAGGTTTCACTCGACGCGGGCGATGCGGCCTGCGCGGTGGTTGCGGCAATAGCAAGTGACGAAGCGCACAGCAACAAAGAAAGGCGTTTCATGGACAGAGAACGAAAGAAGTTAGAGGAGCCAGCAGTGTATCCAATCGCGTCATTGCGCTTTGGCTAACGCCACTCACCGCGCAGCGCCAGCACGGCGGCCTGAAGCCCTTCCGGAGACACCGACTGCGGCGCCACCGGCGTACCGATGCACAGCTCAAGCTTGTTGAGGAAGCCCCGGCGGAACGGGCGCGTCATCGCCGTCCCGCCGTGGCGGGAGAAAAAGCTACCCCACAGGCCGCGCAGGGCCATTGGCACCACCGGCACGGGGGTGCGCTCGATAATGCGGCGCACGCCTTCCTTGAATGGATTCATCTCGCCCGTGGCTGTGATCTTGCCTTCGGGGAAGATGCAGACCACCTCCCCCCCGGCCAGCGCCGCAGCAACCGCATCATAGGCGCGCTTAAGCATCTCGGGGTCTTCATGCAATGGCGCAATCGGAATCGCCTTGACGGTGCGGAAGAACCACGACAACAGCGGCACCTTGAAGATGCGGTGGTCCATCACGAAACGCACCGGCCGGCGCACGAAGGCGCCCACCACTACCGCATCGACAAAACTCACGTGGTTGCAGACCAGCAGGCACGGGCCTTCATCCGGGATGCGCTCCGAGCCCTCCACCTTCACGCGATAGACGGTGTGGATCAGCAACCACATCACGAAGCGGATCAGGAATTCGGGCACCAGCGTGTAGATGTGGATCGCCACCACCGCATTGAGAATGCCGGTAACGAGGAACAACTGCGGGATCGTAAAACCGGCGCGCGTAAGCACCATCGCGAGCACGGCCGAGGCGATCATGAACAGTGCGTTGAGGATATTGTTGGCGGCGATGATGCGCGCGCGGTGCGTCGGCTCGCAGCGGCTCTGGATCAGCGCATAGAGCGGCACGCTGTAGAAACCGCCGAACATCGCCAGCAGGAACAGATCGGCCAGCACGCGCCAGTGGCGATGATTCTGCAGGAAGCCCGACACGCCCGTCAGCACATCGTGCGCAACCAGCGCTTCCGCATGCGAGGCAAGGTACAGGTCTACCGCAAACACCGTCATGCCGATCGAGCCGAACGGCACCAGACCAATCTCCACCGTGCGGCCCGAGAGCTTCTCGCACAGCACCGAGCCCAGCCCGATGCCGATGGAGAACACCGCCAGCAGCAGCGTCACGACGTTCTGATCGCCACCAAGCACGTTGCGTGCAAAAGCAAAGAATGACGTCAGGAACGTCGCGCCCACGAACCACAGCCACGAGATGCCAAGCAGGCTCAGGAACACGGCGCGCTGGTTGCTCGCCAGCTTCAGGTTGCGCCAGGTCTCGGAGACGGGGTTCCAGTTGATGCGCAGATCCGGCTGCGAGGCCGGCGACACCGGCACGCCGCGCGCCGTCAGCCAGCCGGTCGCCGCAATGACCAGGCAGGCAACGCCGGTCAGCGTAGGCCCGATCAGCTCGCCATTGCGCGTCAGGTTGGCGAGTTCGCCGCCGCCGATGGTGCCGATCAGGATGGCGACGAAAGTCCCCATCTCCACCAGCCCATTGCCCCCGACCAGCTCCGACGACTGCAGATGTTGCGGCAGATACGCATACTTGACCGGCCCGAACAGCGTCGAATGCACGCCCATCAGGAACGTGCACAGGTACAGCAGTTCGACGTGACGCAGCGCAAAACCCGCGCATCCGATCGCCATGATGGCGATCTCCAGCGTCTTGACCAGGCGGATGAGACGCGCCTTGTCCATGCGGTCGGCAATCTGCCCACTGGTCGCCGACAGCAGAACGAAAGGCGCAATGAAGATGGCCGAGATCAGGAACGCCGCCGAAGCCGGGTCCGCATTGCCGAACAGCGCGGCGTGGTACGTGACCAGCGAGGAAAACGCCACCTTGAACACGTTGTCGTTCATGGCGCCCAGGAACTGGGTCCAGAAAAACGGCGCAAAGCGGCGCTGCTTCAGCAGGGAGAACTGGCTCGATTGGCTCATCGGCGAGAGTGTCTGGGTTCAACAAAAAACCCGCTCGCAACAGCGGCGGGTTTTTGGGGCTTGCGGTAAAAACGAGAGACCGATCAGTCTTCGTTGGCTTCTTCCTTCGGCCAGTCGCGGATGTACGCCTTGAGCATCTTGTTCTCGAAGTTCTGCTCTTCGAACACCGCCCTGGCAACATCGTAGAAGGAAATCACGCCCATCAGGGTGCGGTTGTCGAGCACCGGCAGGTAGCGCGCGTGGCGCTCCAGCATCATGCGGCGCACTTCGTTGACTTCGGTTTCGAGCGTGCAGGTGAGCGGATGGTCATCCATCACCTTGCGGATGGTCGTGCCCTCACCCACCGTGCCGTTTTTCTCGGCGAGGACCTTGATGATCTCGCGGAAGGTCAGCATGCCGACCAGTTCGCCGTACTCCATCACCACGAGCGAACCGATGTCGTATTGCGCCATCGTCTGCACGGCCACCTGGAGCTTGGTTTCAGGAGCCACGGTGTAGAGCGTGTTGCCCTTCACGTGAAGGATGTCGCTGACTTTCATATTGCGTCTCCCAGGTTCGGGGTGCCGGTCTGCCGGGGGGGCGACCGCGCGCGGGTTGTGGTTATGTTTGTGTTTCGATCCTAGCCCAAACCCGAGGGCTTCGACAAGCTCGCGGCGCAGAAAAACCTCTCAAAAACCGCGTCCGCTCGGCGTTTGCCCGGAATGCACTGCAACAGGGAGCAGTGCTAGCATGCGCCGTCTTCACCCTCATTCGGTGCTTGAATCCATGTCCAAAGCCCGCTTCGACACGCTGGCCCTGCACGCCGGCGCCGCGCCCGACCCGGCCACCGGCGCGCGCGCCACCCCCATCCACCTGACCACCTCGTTCGTGTTCCGCGACAGCGAACATGCGGCGTCATTGTTCAATATGGAACGCGCGGGCCACGTCTACTCGCGCATCTCCAATCCGACAGTCGCCGTATTCGAAGAGCGCATGGCCGCGCTGGAAAACGGCGTGGGCGCCATTGCCACGGCCTCGGGCCAGGCGGCGCTGCATCTGGCCATCGTCACGCTGATGGGCGCGGGCTCGCACATCGTTGCGTCGTCGGCGCTGTACGGCGGCTCGCACAACCTGCTGCACTACACGCTGCGCCGCTTCGGCATCGAGACCACTTTCGTCAAGCCCGGCGACATCGACGGCTGGCGCGCAGCTATCCGACCGAATACGCGGTTGCTGTTTGGCGAAACGCTCGGCAACCCGGGGCTGGACGTGCTGGACATTCCGACCATCGCCGCCATTGCGCATGACGCGGGCGTGCCGCTGCTGGTCGATTCCACCTTCACCACGCCGTGGCTGCTGCAACCGTTCGCGCACGGCGCCGATCTGCTCTATCACTCGGCCACCAAGTTCCTGGGCGGGCATGGCACGACCATCGGCGGCGTGCTGGTCGACGGCGGCACCTTCGACTACGTGGCCGCCGGCAAGCACCCCGAGATGACAGAACCCTACGCGGGCTTCCACGACATGGTGTTTGCTGAGGAAAGCACCGTCGCACCCTTCCTGCTGCGCGCGCGCCGTGAGGGCCTGCGCGACTTTGGCGCGTGCATGAACCCGATGGCGGCCTGGCAATTGCTGCAGGGCATCGAAACGCTGCCGCTGCGCATGGCCCGTCATATGGAGAACACCCGCCGCATCGTCTCCTTCCTGGCCAGCCACCCGATGGTGGCTTCGGTGGCCTACCCCGAACTGGAATCGCACCCGGACCACGCCCTGGCCAAGCGCCTGCTGCCGCGCGGCTGCGGCGCCGTGTTCAGCTTCGACCTGCGCGGCGACCGGCGTGCCGGCCAGCAGTTCATCGAATCACTCGGTCTGTTCTCGCACCTCGCCAACGTGGGCGATGCGCGCTCGCTGGTCATCCATCCCGCCTCGACCACGCACTTCCGCATGGATGCCGATGCGCTGGCCGCTGCCGGCATCAGCGAAGGCACGATTCGCCTGTCGATCGGCCTGGAAGACACCGACGACCTGATCGACGATCTGAAACGCGGCCTGAAGACCGCCGAGCGCGCGATGTCTGCCTCGTCAGGCAAGACCGCACCCAACGCAACCGGAGCCCGCTGATGGAGTTGACCGTACAAGGCCAGCGCGCCTACGCCTATACCGGCGGCAAGCCGTTCAATGCGGCGCTGCCCTGTGTCGTCTTCGTGCACGGTGCGCAGAACGATCATTCGGTTTGGAGCCTGCAAACCCGCTGGTTTGCACACCACGGGTTCAGCGTGCTGGCAGTGGATTTGCCCGCGCACGGGCGCAGTGCCGGCGCGCCGCTGCAAACCGTGGAAGCCATGGCGGACTGGGTCATGGCGCTGGTGCAGGCGGCAGGTGTCACGCAGCCTGCGATGGTGGTCGGCCACAGTATGGGCTCGTTGATTGCGCTGGAGTGCGCCTCGCGCTACACCGATCGCGTGCGCCGCATCGCGCTGGTGGCGACAGCCTGGCCGATGAAGGTGTCGGATGCGTTGCTCGACGCAGCGCTCAACAACACGGCGAGCGCCATCGACATGGTGAACACGTGGTCACATTCCAGCCTGGCCAACAAACCCTCCGCACCGGGGCCCGGCTTCTGGATGCACGGCGGCAGCCAGCGGCTGATGGAACATGTGGCGCGCGGCACGGAGGCACCGGTCTTCCATACCGACTTTTCCGCCTGCAACGCCTATGCGCGCGGCGCGCAAGCCATGGCATCCGTGAACTGTCCGTCGCTCGTCATCGTCGGCGAGAAAGACCAGATGACCCCGGCCAAAGCAGGCCGTCAGGTGGCCGCCGGGCTGGCCGGAAGCCGGGTCGTCGGCTTGCCGGGCGGACACGCGATCATGGGAGAATGCCCGGACGGCACGCTCGACGCACTGATAGCCTTTGCACGCGAAGGCGATCGCGCAAAGGCACAGAGCGCGTAGCGCCCCGCCTCGGAGACGATCATGGCCACCACGGACACCCGCACCTTCGACAGCTTCGCCGAGTTCTATCCGTACTACCTGGGCGAGCACCAGGACCGCACCTGCCGGCGCCTGCATTTCGTAGGCTCGACGGTGGCGCTGGTGTGCCTGATCCAGTTGATCTTCACCGGCAGCCTGTGGTGGCTGCTCGGCGCGGCCGTCAGCGGCTACGCATTTGCGTGGGTCGGGCACTTCGGGTTCGAGAAGAACAAGCCCGCCACTTTCCGCCACCCCATCTACAGCCTGATGGGCGACTGGGTGATGTACCGCGACATCTGGACCGGGAAGATCCCGTTCTAAACCGTCAGACCCTGGCCGCTACCGGCACCGGCGCGGCTGCAGCCTGCGCAGCGGCGGCCACGCCGCGTTCTCCGGAAGCGAATACGCTCTCCAGCGTGCAGTCGAGCGCCGCGTTGTGCAGTTGGCTTGCCAACGCGTGCGTATCGCCCAAATGCCGCGCGAGCGAGGTGCGTGGCAGTCGTGGCAAGCTCAGCACAAGCTTTTCATAGAGCGGCCGTAGCGTCATCGTATGCGCGTCGCACAGCAGCGCCCAGTGCGCCACGCTCCGATCCTGCTGCAGCTTGCCGACCAGGTGCAGCGTCTTGAGCTTGGCGAGCAGATCGGCCAGGTAATCGGCTTCGAGCTGCAACCGCCGGCCGATTTCGAGCTCGGCCACCGTGCGCGGCGCCTGCTCACGAGCACGGTACAGCAGCAGCAGAACACCCAGCGCATCGAAGAACTCGCTGCCCGGAAACGTGCGCCGCTGCCAATAGCCCTGGCGAATGATCGGCAGCGTCGACGCGATGGTCGCGCCCAGCAGCGTCACCAGCCAGCTCACGTAGATCCACGTCAGGAAGATCGGGAGCGCGGCAAACGCGCCATAGACAGCCGTGTACGTGGGGATATGCGCAACGTAGGAGCCGAAGCCTCGCTTGGCAATTTCGAACGCCACCGCAGCGATGAGGCCTGCCACGAACGCATCGCGCCGCGCCACGTTGGTGTTTGGCACAAACACATAGAGCATCGCAAACGCAATCGCCGACAACAGGATCGGCACCACGCCCACGATCACGCCCAATCCGAACGGCAACTTGTGCACGTAGCCCGCCGAGATCGACACCAGATACGAGCTGACCGACAGACTCGCGCCAATCAACACCGGGCCGAAGGTCACCAGCGCCCAGAACACCAGCACCCGCTGCGCCAGCGGCCGCCGATGCCGCACGCGCCAGATGGCGTTGAGCGCGTTTTCCACGGTGAGCATCGTCATGACCGACGTGACGACCAGGCCGATCAGACCCGCCGCCGTCAGCCCCTTGGCGTTGGACGAAAACTGATTGAGATACGTGAGGATCGGCCGGCTGATATTGCCCGGCACGAGGTTGCTGAACATGTAGCTCTCGATGTCCGCACGAAAGCTCTTGAACATCGGAAACGCCGTGAACAGCGCGAAGGCCACCGTCAGGATCGGCACCAGCGCAAGCACCGTCGTGAACGTCAGGCTGCCGGCCACCTGCGGCAGGCTGTCTTCGCCCGCGCGGCGCAGCGCATAACGCGCCAGCGCACGCAGCTTGGCGGCATTCCATTGACGAAGCACTCGGGAATCAAAAAGCATGAAGAATGAGGCGGAATAAGGCAAATGCGGGAGATGGGGGCGCAACTATAATACCGCGACGTCATTGCCGGTCCGGCCGCATTGTTATTTATGAAAGATATCCTGGTCCTGTACTACAGCCGTCACGGCAGCACACGCGCGCTGGCCGAAGCCATTGCACAAGGCATCGAAAGCGTGGATGGCGCCCAGGCGCGCGTGCGCACCGTACCGGCCATCTCCACCGTCTGCGAAGCCACGCAGCCCGACGTGCCCGATGGCGGCCCGCCCTACGTGGAAGTGCGCGACCTGGAAGAATGCGTCGGCCTGGCACTGGGCTCGCCCACGCGCTTCGGCAACATGGCCGCTCCGCTCAAGTACTTCCTGGACGGCACCACGCCGCAATGGCTGGCGGGCGCGCTGGCCGGCAAGCCCGCCTGCGTCTTCACCTCCACAGGCAGCATGCATGGCGGGCAGGAAACCACGCTGCTCTCAATGATGCTGCCGCTGCTGCACCATGGCATGGTTGTGCTTGGCCTGCCGTATCAGCAAAGCGAGCTGCTCTCCACCGAAGCCGGCGGCACGCCATATGGCCCGTCGCACGTGGCGCATCGTGGCGACACCGCGCCGCTCACCACGGCCGAGCGCACGCTTGCCACCGCGATGGGCCGGCGCCTTGCGCAAACTGCTCTCAAGCTTGCCGCATGACCGCTGCCGAAACTCCTGCCGTTGAATCGCGCGCGCTGCATCTGCTGAGTGCCGCCAGCCTGATCGCGCTGATCATGCTGTGCGCGACATGGGAGCTATGGCTGGCGCCAGTGCGACCGGGCGGCTCATGGCTCGCGCTCAAGGCGCTGCTGCTGGCGTGGCCGCTGCCGGGCGTGCTGCGCAGGAACCGCTACACGATGCAATGGGCGTCGATGTTCATCCTGCTGTTCTTTACCGAAGGCATCGTGCGGGCGACGTCAGATGCGGGCCTGTCGCGATCGCTCGCCTGGGTCGAGGTGGTGCTGAGCGTCGTGTTCTTCTTCGCGACGATCTTCTATCTGCGTCCGTTCAAGCGTGCGGCCAAGGCACGTGCCAAACAGAACCCCGGACCCGCCATGACCCAAGATGCGTTCCTGCAAGCCTGCGTTGATGCCATTGGTGCTGCGCACGTACTGACTGCGCCTGAAGACCAGACGCCCTATCTGACCGACTGGCGCAAGCGCTTCACCGGCCGCGCTCGCGCAGTGCTGCGCCCGGCCGATGCTTCGCAGGTGGCAGCGCTGGTGCGGCTGTGCAACGAGCATGCGGTGCCGATGGTCCCGCAAGGCGGCAACACCGGCCTGTGCGGCGGCGCCACGCCCGACATGGAGGGCAGCGCGGTCGTGATCTCGCTGCAGCGCATGCAGCGCGTGCGTGCGGTCGACCCCATCAACAACACCATTACCGTGGATGCCGGCTGCATTCTCGCCAACGTGCAGCGGGCTGCGGCAGAGGCCGACCGCCTCTTTCCGCTCAGCTTGGCCGCCGAAGGCAGTTGCTCCATTGGCGGCAACCTCGCAACCAACGCGGGCGGCACCGCCGTCCTGCGCTACGGCAACGCGCGAGAACTGTGCCTGGGGCTCGAAGCCGTGCTGCCCAACGGCGAGCTGTGGAACGGCCTGCGCGGCCTGCGCAAGGACAACACCGGCTACGACCTGCGCGACCTGCTGATCGGCGCGGAAGGCACGCTCGGCATCATCACCGGGGCGATGCTGAAGCTGTATCCGCAGCCGCGCGCCAAGGTGACGGCATTGGCGGCATTACCATCGCCACGCAAGGCGCTGGAGTTCCTCTCGCTCGCGCAAAGCCATGCGGGGACGCTGCTGACGGGGTTCGAGCTGATGTCGGCGTTCTGCCTGGAGCTGGTGCGCAAGCACTATCCGCAGTTGCGCGTGCCGTTTACGCAAGTGCATCCGCAATACGTATTGCTGGAGCTGTCCGACCTGGAGAGCGAAGAACACGCCCGCGCGCTGTTCGACGCGATGATGGAAGATGCGCTCGCACGCGGCGTGATCGACGATGCGGCAGTGGCCGAGTCGGTGGCCCAGTCGCGCGATTTCTGGAACCTGCGCGAGCACATCCCGCTGGCGCAGGCCGACGAAGGCAAGAACATCAAACACGACATCGCCGTGCCCATCTCGCGCATCGCCGACTTTATCGACGTGACCGACCGCGCGCTGGCCGCCGCCTATCCCGACATCCGCATGGTGACCTTCGGCCACCTTGGCGACGGCAACCTGCACTACAACGTGTCGCCGCCGGAAGGCCATGAACACGAGGCCTTCCTGGCCAACCAGGACGGCATCAACCGCATCGTGCACGACAGTGTGCACGCGCACGGCGGCTCGATCTCGGCGGAGCACGGCATCGGCCAACTCAAGCGCGAGGACAACGCGCGCTATAAGAGCCCGGTGGAAATGGCCGCCATGCGCGCGATCAAGCAGGCGCTGGACCCGCGCGGCCTGATGAATCCGGGAAAGGTGCTGTAGAGCGCCGCGGCGTCAGCCGAAATACCGCAGGATGTAGTTCACCGCCGCAAAGGCGATGGTCGCGGCCAGCAGCCACAGCAGCAGGCGCGGCACGCCACTGGGCGGCAGGCGGTGATCTGCGGCGTTGGAACGGTCACCGATCCGCCCGCTCTGGGCATTGCGGACATAGTTGCTTCGGGACGCCCCTGCCGGGCGTCGTGCGTGACGCGTACTCATTTCTGATTCTCTCCCTGCCCCATGGCTGGCGCTTCTGCCTGGCCCCCTGATGCCGGCAGAAAACAACTGCGACAGCAGCGCAATGGGTCGCTCCATGGCTGCCAAACAAGACTCCCCTGATTTCCCGTCTGGTCGGAACCGAAAAGGCATCCGTCACGCCCTTTGGCGTGCGTAGGCACCGCGTTCTGCGTCGTTGCGCAGAATTTCGAGTGAAAACATTGTTGTTATGGCACTACCCGACGCCACGGAATGTATCAAAAAATCCCCCCAATGGGGGGTATGAATTTCGGTCATCACCGTTTGGATGATGCGTGGGAACGACGCTTGCAGGTTGGATCAGGGCAAACCCTTGGTCACATCGTCGATACTTCCCGGAGCCGTCCATGTATTCCGCCCTGCTTGCCCCACTCTGGCGCGCGCACATCACGCCGCCGACCCCGCCTGAATCGCCGCCGCATCCACCACCAGAAATGCCACCCCCGGGCGAGCCGGACCACGACCCCATCCACGACCCGGAGCCCCTCACGCCGCCGATCGAGTTGCCGCCCGGCGAGTTACCGCCAGAAATTCCGCCCCAGCATTAGCTCTGCCGTGATACGTCCATCTGATAGAATCGCGGCCTCCCAGGCATCCCGAGGCTGCGCGCCAATCAACTGCCTGGGCAGTCCAGTCCGCGCATCTGCCCATAGCTCAGTTGGATAGAGCATCGGCCTTCTAAGCCGACGGTCGGGGGTTCGAATCCCTCTGGGCAGGCCAAAATCCTTTGCGAATCAGGTACTTAGAGAGTCGCCGCATCGGGCGATTTGTGGAAAACTGCCCGCGCAGTGTGCCAGAATTGCACCAAGGAAACCACCGCAAAACTAGGCCCGGAGCCGATCTGCGGCACGGACCACCCGAGCGAATTGCACCGACGCTCTATCTCGGGACGGCCTGCCCGTCCTCACGTCTTCCGCGCTGCTTCGAAGATCAGCTTTAGTTGTTCTTCTGAGGACATACCTGCGTCACGCATTGCTTGCAATAAGTCCGGGAGGGGCTTGCCGCGCCGGGGCTTCGTGATAGGTACGAAGGAAGGAGCCGGAGCAGGCGGCGTTAGATTCGCTGTAGCCTGCTCGTCAAGGAACCGCATAAGGGCGGACACGGGGAATCGCCAGGAGCGCCCCAGCTTCACGCCGGGCAACTTGTGAGTAGCGGCCATCGTATTAACGTGCGCCGCCTCGCATCCCAATGCCTCGGCTACCTGCTCCGAGGTTAGTAGGTCTAGCAGCATGCCAACCTCCCCTTGCTACTTGTATCAACTGTTCTGCGATGGCGGCGCTACGCCTCGACCCGCACTAGCTGCGTAAAGTCCAAGGGCGGTTTGCGGCGGCTCTTGGGTGGGCGCACTTCCGGCATAGGGGCGGTGCGGCTGCGCCCCAGGTTATCTAGGGCCTTCTGTTCTAGGTACTGCTTGAGGGCCGCAGCAGGGAATCGCCACGACCTCCCGTATTTGACGGCGGGTAGATGGCCCGACGAGGCCAGCGCGCTTACACGGTCAGGGTCGCACCCGAGGGCGTCTGCTACCTGTGCAGCGGTGAGAATATCTAAAGTCATTCGTGCCTCGACTAAGAAGCAACCGATCTTAAACCAAGGCGCATGAATTAATTCTTTGTCAGTTATTACAATAAATGACTGACATTTAATATGTATCCACCATTCTTATAGGCTCGTGGAAATAGCCCAGCACCGTCAATCTTTCAGAGGTGACGTTCTTACGTGAGTACGGCACGGGCGATGGGATGCCACATGGGCGACTGATCGGAGCAACAGCGGTTAGCCCGTTCCGAGTTGCGCCGCACATCCCGAAGCCGCCCGTATGGCTGGCCGCGCATGCTCAAGGCTTCGCGCTATTGGAAGGTGGCTACCAGCGCGGCGGTATTGGGAGGAATCGTTACGGTTCGCCGCTCGTTACCCGACCAAAAGAGTCTGTACTCCTTCTGCCACGCATCATTAACGGACTTGAGGAAATGATTCCTTTGATGGTCGTGCGTGTACCCACAATTCGCCATTGTGCCGTTTAGCCCAATTTGGTGATCTAGATTGGCCTTTAGATCAGCGATGTTCAGAATTTTTACACACGCCCGCTTGCCCATCCTCCTTGCAATTTCAGCAGAAAAATCGTTGCAGAATGAAAGAATGAGACCGTCTTCAACGTAGTAGTCGGCGTTAATAATATTTGGAATGGGAACGCCGTTGATGCTGCTATTCACTATTGAGATATTCCTAACATTCTCAAGATGAAATGCGGGGCGGAGCGAGCGCAGATCAACCGGCGATCTGTGAATTGTATTCTCGTCTGGTGTAAAGATTCCGGATCGCGTTCCGCTGAGGTAAGAGCTAGCCAAGCTTATTGGAACCTCCCCACCTCTAATCCATGCATCAGCCCAATCCACCTGCGTCAAATATAGGAACTTCTCGTTTGATGAGTTGACTTGAATCAGATCGGCAGAAACAACGCCCTTCGGGATCAGCCCGTAGTT
The DNA here is from genome assembly GCF_002298975.1 of Ralstonia sp. UBA689. Lineage (GTDB taxonomy): Bacteria > Pseudomonadota > Gammaproteobacteria > Burkholderiales > Burkholderiaceae > Ralstonia. The sequence continues at coordinate 284,832 of NZ_DBMV01000001.1, read as the reverse complement.
CGGCTCGCTGGATTTTCTTCTCTTTGCCTCGCCCATACCCCGCCTTAGTTAAATTGCCGCCCTTTATACTAATCTACCGCGCTCAGCACCCCACTTTCCCGTTACCGGCAACACCAGCGCCGCTCTGGCCGCATCCGCCAGATTGTCCGTCTTCGTGCTGCGGGCCGTAACCTGAAACCCTCGTGTCAGCGTCTGCTCATCGTGCAGAACACTGAGCCGATACAGTACCTCCCGTAGCGCCTTTCGCTTGCGCGCCATGTCAGTTGAACGCATAGCCGGGTAAAGCCTAAGAGCGATCCGATCCCGCTGCGCCAATCCGCACGCAAATTAGTGCCACGCTACGCGCGCCGTTACATCGGCGGCCATGTTCGGCAACGTACATCAACGACAGCGGCGCTCGCAAGGCCGGCTTCTTCCGAGCGCCGCGCTTGTAACGGCGCGCGCTTTTGCATAACCACGTGAGCATAGTAGAAATGCCCTTCGCCCTTGCCACCCATGAACTGCTTGCCTAGCAGCGGCGCGACTTCCATCAGCTCGGCCTGTGTCATGCCGGCGTAGATAGGGTCGCCTTCTTCCTGCCGTCCTTGTCGATCATGGTGAGGAGCGTCAGCGGTTCACCAATCTTCGGCTGACCGCCATGCTTCGGGTAATCCGAGATATGAACGAAGACATCCTAACCCCCGCTGAACGGGGTGATGAAGCCGAAGCCCTTTTCGCTGTTCCAAGCTTTGATGGTGCCGATGATGCGAGTGTTCATGGATTGTCGCCTTGACGGGCCACCTTGTTACGTCGCTGGCAACATGGGCCATCGGTACCCGGTTACTTCCTCAGCAATTCATCGATTACCGGGTCCATCTTGTCCTTGGTCCCAGCCCATTTCGCAAGTGAGAAGCCACCTTTTCCATTGAGGTGGTACTCCGCATACGCGATCTGTTTGCCGTCTTTCTCGATGCGAAGTTCGGCATGACTGAGATAAGGCGTGAAGTCCCACGAACGCAAAGCGGTGTATGTCAAAACATACTGACACGTATCGGGCATCGCGCCCGAATAAAGCTTGGTGTCAATCGAGTGACGAGAAAAACCATCCCGAACCACCGGGACGAAGTCGTCCACTTGGACCTTTGGATTTTCCCGGATGCAGACCATCTTCATCGCATAAGACGGATCGACGCGATCCACCTTGATGGACGTACAGGCAGCCAGACCCATCGTGATCGCAACCGAGATCAGCGTGCGCTTGTTCATGTAGTACTCCCCAGAGTTTTCTTGATTTTGGCTACCCCGTCGTTGAACAGCTACAGAGAGGTCCGCCCGTCATTATCAGATGCCAAGGCTATCAGTTATCCACACAGAGTGCAGCTACACTGCTGCATCCAACAATAAATGTCGGAGAAACATCCCGATGGCGAAGATGAAGAAAATCCTGCGGACCGTCTCCTATACGATCAGTCTTCTGATTTCGCCATCCCTTATAGCCGCGACGTGCGATGCCCCGAGTAGGCACCTGAAGCGTCGCGGACGAAATCCGGCGAATTCAAGTATCTAGACCACTGGGATAACGTTGCTCCGCCCCACCAACTCAAGCACCAGCAATCGCACGTGCAAAAGGCGGGCGAGCCCAGACAAGCCCCAGCACCGATGCTGCAACATCGGCACCAACAGGCCTTAATACGCCCGGCTCGCCCATAAACTCAGCGTTATTGGTCGGGATGTTCCGGCGCATCAGCCGCGCTCGCGGCACGCGTGTTGTCCGCAGCGATACGGCTGAACACCGCGCGCAAGAATCCGCGCGCAGACAGCACGCCCTTCTGATATTCGCTAAGCGCGTCGCCAGCCGGAGAATCGATGGATTTGGAGATCGAGCGGGTCACGGCATTCCTCTTCATGTGATGAACGGAACCGCGCCCAACCCTTGGGGAAGGGGTGGGCGAGCACAGGCAAGCTTGGAACACCGATGAATACCAGTCGGCACGGCCGAAGCCGTACAAGCCTGGCTCGCCCAATGAGGGTGACGAAGCCAAGCCATAGCGGATGAGGACAAGAACCTATGCTCGGCTCTTGCCCGGTATTCACGAGGGTTCCAAGCCTCGATCGCTTTCTCTATGGCACTGAAAGCGATGGCGTCGAGTGTAGTGACCGCTGCTTCGTCAGAGCAAGGGCGGAACTATAAATCAGAATTGGCTTAAATCTGCCGTAAACCCTGCGCCCATGCGGCGTGGCGCGTTCGGGAGGCGTTTGGCATTCACAACAATTTGCGATCGAACGCATCCCGCGCATGGCAGCGGAGCGGATACGCGAATGCCCTCCCCCTGCCCTTCTTGCGTGGGCAACGCCAACCCCGTTCAGTGCCGAGTTTGGATCCAGCACGTCGCACATAGAAAAATTTCACTAATATTGCGCATCCCATTCGCATGCTTCATGGCAAAGGACCGCCCGTGCCCATCGACATCCGTGCCCTGCGCTACTTCGTTGAGACCGCGCGGCTGCAAAGCTTCACCCAGGCGGCAAGCTCGCTGTCGGTGACGCAGTCCACCATCAGCAAGATGGTGCGCCAATTGGAAGACGAAATCGGCCAGCCGCTGCTGATTCGCGAAGGCAAGCAGGTGCGGCTGACGGATGTGGGACGTGTGGTGTATGCGCGCGGCCAGGAAGCGCTTGGCGTGGTGCATCGGCTGACGCTTGAAATCGCCGACCTGTCTTCGCTCGGACGCGGCCAACTCACGGTGGGCATCCCGCCGATGGTGAACCTGTTCTTCTCGCCCGTCGTCAGTGCGTTTCGCCAGCGTTATCCCAATCTGGCGCTGAACATCGCCGAATATGGCGGCCAGACTGTGGAGCAGCAGGTGGCCAGCGGCGAGTTGGAGGTGGGCGCGACGGTGCTGCCCGGCGACAGCGGTCTCGCACTGGCGACGCGGGAGTTCGCCAAGTATCCGATCTGGGTGGTCGGACCGCGCCAGGCGAAGTGGGCCAAGGGCAAGACCGTCACGCTGGCGGCGCTGCGCGACGAACCCCTGCTGCTGCTGGCCGAGGACTTCTCCCTAACGCGCAAGCTGCGTCAGGCCTTTCTCGAAGCCCGCATCGAGCCACACGTCGCTGCGCAAAGCGGGCACTGGGAATTCCTCGCCTCGATGGCCGCAGCGGGGCTGGGCACGACCTTTCTGCCGCAGCCGCTGGTGGCCAATCTTCCGATCCGCGACCAATTGGCCGTGGCTCGCCTGACGGCTCCGGAGATGGATTGGGCCCTCGCGCATCTGTGGTCGCCGGGCCGCTATCTCTCCCACGCTGCGCGCGCTTGGCTCGCGGTCTGCGAGGAAGTTCTGGGAGCCTGACTAGCGGCCCCAGCCCTCATGCGCAGAGCGCGGGCTCCTGAAGCTGGCTGTCATCGCAAAGCCCTGCCGAATCCATCGAACCGTGATCACGGAAGCGGACATGCCAGGCGAGCGCCTCCTCCAGCAGATGGGGCGTGTGGCCGCCGCGCCGCTGCGCCCGCGCGACATAGTCGCGCAGCAGTTCGCGATAGCGTGGGTCCGCGCAGTTGCTGATAACTTGGTCCGCACGCTCGCGCGGCGCCAGCCCGCGCAGATCGGCCAATCCGTGTTCAGTGACGATGATGTCGACGTCGTGCTCAGTGTGGTCCACATGCGAGACCATCGGGACGATGCTGGAAATATTGCCGTCCTTGGCCAATGACTTAGTCACGAAGACCGACAGATGCGCGTTGCGCGCGAAGTCGCCGGAGCCACCGATGCCGTTCATCATGTGCGTTCCACCCACGTGCGTCGAGTTCACGTTGCCGTAGATATCGCATTCCAGCGCGGTATTGATGGTGATCAGACCGAGCCGGCGTATCACTTCGGGATGGTTGCTGATCTCCTGCGGACGCAGAACCACATGCGACTTATAGCGCTCCAGTTCGGTCAGGAACCGCTTGTACACAGGGCGCGACAATGTGATCGACGAAGCCGAGGCGAAGGCCAGCTTGCCCGAATCGAGCAATTCGATCGTGCTGTCCTGCAGGACTTCCGAGTACATCTTGAGGTCATGGAACGGCGACTCGATGAAGCCGTGCAGAACCGCGTTTGAGATGGTTCCGATGCCCGCCTGCAGCGGCTGCAGCGAGGGCGACAGACGGCCCGTGCGCACCTCGCGCGTCAGAAACGCATTGAGGTGCCCGGCGATCGCGTTTGTCTCGGCATCGGGCGGCAGCACGTTGGATGGGCTGTCGTCCTGCCCCGTGATCACGATGGCAGCGATCTTGCGCGGATCGATCGGGATGTACGGCACGCCGATGCGCTGCTCCACGGCGATGAGCGGAATCGGCTGACGGTAAGGCCGCTGCACTGGGAAGAAAATGTCGTGCAGCCCCTCCAGGTTGGCGGGCATGTTCAGGTTGATCTCGACGATCACCTGTTTTGCCAGGACCGCGAAACTCGCGGAATTGCCCACCGAAGTGGTCGGCACGATGCCGCCGTTCTCGGTGATGGCCGTGGCCTCAACAACGGCCACATCGAGCGGTGAAATCTGCCGTGAGCGCAGTTGCTCCACGGTCTCCGACAGGTGCTGGTCAATGAACATGACCTCCCCCGCGTTGATCTTGCGGCGCAGGGTGGCATCGGCCTGGAAAGGGAGACGGCGCGCGATCACATCCGCTTCGGCCAACACCTTGTCGATGTCGTTGCCCAGCGAGGCGCCGGTCATCAAGGTGATGCGAAGCGGCTCGTGCGCGGCACGCCGGGCCACTGCAAACGGCACGGCCTTGCAGTCGCCGGCGCGGGTAAAGCCGCTCATGCCGACCGTCATGCCATCGCGGATCAGCGTAGCGGCTTCGTCCGCCGATACCACTTTATCCAGCAAGGATTGCAGGCGAATGCGGCTACCAATATCCGGGGTCATCTTGTCTCCTTGATACTTCACGGGGCCCGCATTTGGCGCTTCTTGTGCTTCTGCGCGACGCCTGCGTGCGGCCCTCAGGTCTGTTCACTGTGGTGTGTTGACCAAGTGTAGCGACGGCAAGGAATTCCGATTCGGATAAAAAATCATGGGATCAAGTCGCTTTTTTCATAGATCGACGATTCCGGCGGTATCGCCAAAATCGTCCGGGACCCGCGCCCGCTTGGCGCGGGTCGGAAGCTCAAAGGCGTGGAGCGAAGCGAGCGGTTCGACGCGCATCGCTACCACGCGCAGCTATCACCGCTGTGCTCGCGCGTGGACATCTGGCGCACCACCTACCACCACCCGTTGCAGGGCGGCGCGGATGCGGTGGCCGAGTGATTCAAGGGCAGCGCGGCTTACAACGCGTTAAGCGGAATCTTCAGGTACTGCACGCCGTTGGCCTCGGCCGGCGGCAGCGCGCCTGCGCGGATGTTGACCTGAATGGACGGCAGCATCAGCGTGGGCATGCCGAGGGTGGCGTCGCGCCGGGTGCGCATCTGCACGAACTCGGCCTCGGTCACGCCATCGCGCACGTGGATGTTGGCGCGCCGCTGCTCGGCCACCGTGGTGTAGCACGTGGCCTCGCGTCCGGCAGGCGGATAGTCGTGGCACATGTAGAGCCGCGTGGTGGGCGGCAGGTCCAGCAGGCGACGGATCGACTGGTATAGCGTGGCGGCGTCGCCGCCGGGGAAATCGCAGCGTGCGGTGCCGACATCCGGCATGAAGAGCGTGTCGCCAACAAACACGGCATCGCCCACCTGATACGCCATATCGGCCGGCGTATGCCCCGGCACGGCCAGCGCGCGCGCTTCCAGTTCACCGATGTGAAAAACCTCGTCCGGTGCGAAAAGATGGTCGAACTGCGAGCCATCGAGCTGGAACGACGGCTCCAGGTTAAAGATCGGCTTGAAGACGCCCTGCACCACGCGGATGCTCTCGCCGATGGCGATGCGCCCGCCAAATCGAGCGCGCAGGTACGGCGCGGCCGACAGGTGATCGGCATGCGCGTGCGTCTCCAGCAGCCATTCGACTTTCAGCCCCTGCACTTCGATGAAGGCGCTGATCTGGTCTGCCGACCGGGTGCGCGTACGGCCGGATTTCGGGTCGTAGTCGAGCACCGAATCGACCACGGCGCAGGGTGTGCCCGGCCCTGCGTGAACGACGTAGCTCATCGTGCAGGTGTCGGGGTCGAAGAAGGGTTCGATCTGGGCGTGCATGGTAGTTTCCGCAAACAATCTATATTTTTATATAATATCGTCAGACATTTTGTCTGCCAATAGAGCAAATAGAGCAACAAGCACCACGCCCCGATGATTGATCCGACCACCCCCCCGACCGACGCAGCCGACATCGCGCCGCTGCCCGAGGCGGCCATCTCCATGCTGCGCGCCTCCGCTCGCCAAGCGTGCGCTGCACTCAAGGCCATGGCCCATGAAGACCGCCTGCTGCTGCTGTGCCAACTCACGCAGGGCGAACGCAATGTGGGCGAACTCGAAGCGCTGGTCGGCCTGCACCAGCCGAGCCTTTCGCAGCAACTGGGCGTACTGCGCGACGAGGGCCTGGTTGCCACCCGGCGCGAAGGCAAATACGTCTACTATCGGCTAGCCAGCTTCGAGGTCATCCAGATCATGCAAACGCTCTCCGAGCTGTACTGCGGCAAGGTCCTCAAGATCGTCAGGTAAACCGTCCCGCGTTGCGCCGGCTTGTGATGCACTGGTGCCGCGCCCTTCTTCAAAGCCCCCGCCGGGCCATCCGGCCGCCCCAACTGAAATCGCATGCATATCGATTCCCCCTCCCTGTCCGCCCCCGCGCTTGACTGCGATGTCCTTATCCTTGGTGGCGGTGCCGCCGGCATTGGCGTAGCGGCCAGCCTGCGCCGGCGCCGTCCGCAGCTCGGCATCACCATCGTCGAGCCCTCCGACGTGCACTACTACCAGCCGGCATGGACGCTGGTCGGCGGCGGCGTGTTCGATGCGAAGGCCACGGCGCGCCAGACCGATACGCTGCTGCCGCCGGGCGTGCAACGCATTCGCGCCGCTGCAACGCGCATCGATGCCGACGCGCATCGCGTGCAGCTCGACAACGGCCAAACGCTGACCTACCGCCAATTGATCGTCTGCCCCGGCCTGCGCCTGGCGTGGGAGCGCATCGAAGGCCTGGAAGCAACGCTCGGCCAGCACGGCGTTACGTCCAACTATAGGTTCGATCTGGCGCCTTACACGTGGTCGCTGGTGCGCAGCCTGCGCTCGGGCCGCGCGCTGTTCACGCAGCCGGCCATGCCGATCAAGTGCGCCGGCGCACCGCAGAAGGCGATGTATCTCGCGTGCGACCACTGGCGCCGCACCGGCGCGCTGGACCGCATCGAGGTGGAATTCAATCTTGCCGGGGCAGCACTGTTTGGCGTCGAAGCCTTTGTGCCGCCGTTGATGCGCTATGTGGAGCGCTACCGCGCCCAGCTCGCGTTCGGCTCCACGCTGGTCGCGGTGGATGGCCCGGCACGTACGGCATGGTTCGAGAGCAAGAACGCAGCCGGTGAGGCCACGCGCACCGCCAAGCGCTTCGACATGCTGCACGTGGTGCCGCCCCAGGTGCCGCCTGCTTTTATCGCCGAAAGCGGCCTGGGCGATGCTGCCGGCTGGTGTGAGGTCGATCCGGCAACGCTGCAGCACGTGCGCCATGCCGATGTCTTCTCGCTGGGCGATGCGAGTTCCACGCCCAACGCCAAGACGGCGGCCGCCGCACGCAAGCAGATCGTCGTCGTGGCCGAAAACCTGCTCGCACACCGCGAAGGCCAGCCGCTGCCCACGCGCTACGACGGCTACGGCGCGTGCCCACTCACCGTCGAACGCGGCAAGGTCGTGCTTGCGGAATTCGGCTATGGCGGCAAGCTCCTGCCGACCTTCCCGCTGGTGCCGACGGTGGCGCGCAAGTCCGCATGGTGGCTCAAGGCATCGTTGCTGCCGTGGCTGTACTGGAACGCGCTGCTCAAAGGCCGCGAATGGCTGGCACGGCCAAGTACAACGAACGTACCCACAGGACGCTGAAACCATGTCACCGATTGAAGCTGGCTGGATTGTCAGCGCAGGGCTGGGCTCGGTGGTCGGGCTCATCCTGGCGCTTACGGGTGCGGGCGGTGCCATCGTCGCCGTGCCGCTGCTGATCTTCGGGTTGCATTTATCGGTGTCCGAGGCGGCACCGGTCGCGCTGCTGGCAGTCGGGTTGTCGGCCGGGCTGGGGGCCATGCTCGGGCTTCGCGAAGGCCGAGTCCGCTACAAGGCGGCCGGCCTGATGGCGCTGTGCGGTGTGCTGGTGTCGCCGTTCGGCATCTGGGTTGCGCACCGCGTGCCGAATACGCCGTTGACACTGCTGTTTGCCGTGGTGCTCGGCTATGTGGCGCTACGCATGTTCCGGCAGGCACGCGGCATTGCGCCTGCATCGGCGTCACCGAGAGACACCGCACCTCCCTGCCATCTCGACACAACAACCGCCAAGCTGATCTGGACGCTGCCGTGCGCACGCGCGCTGGCTGTATCGGGCATTGGCGCCGGGTTCCTGTCGGGCCTGCTGGGCGTCGGCGGCGGCTTTGTCATCGTGCCCGCGTTGCGCCGTGCGACCGATCTGCCGATGCAGACCATCGTGGCCACGTCGCTGGCCGTGATTGCGCTGGTGTCAACGGGTGGCGTGGTCGCCTCTGCCATCGGCGGGCACGTCGACTGGCATATCGCGCTGCCGTTTGCTGCCGGCGCATTGACCGGCATGCTGGCAGGCCGCCGCTTTGCGCGACGCTTGGCGGGGCCGGCGTTGCAGCAGGGTTTTGCCGCATTTTCCGGTGTGGTGGCGCTAGGACTGATTGTCCGGACATTGATTTGACCGGATTGTTATGAAGGCGGTACAATCGCCGGTTCCGGAGCGTAGCGCAGCCTGGTAGCGCATCTGATTTGGGATCAGAGGGTCGTAGGTTCGAATCCTATCGCTCCGACCACGATTTGGCAGGAAACAAAACGGCTTACGTTCATCACGTAAGCCGTTTTGCTTTGGAGATGGCAACTGATGTCATATGGCGGTGCTATAAAGACAACATCCGCGCCATGCAGCATCCTCCGCAGATCACTCCTCCATGAACCTCATCCTGTGGCGCCACGCCGAAGCCGAAGACGTGACCGCACCGCTGCGCATCCAGCGCAGCACCGATCTCCAACGTGAACTGACCAAGCGCGGCGAAAAGCAGGCCGAGAAGATGGCTGCTTGGCTGCGCCCCCGCCTGCCCGAAGACACGCAGGTGCTCGTGAGCCCCGCCGTGCGCACGCAGCAGACAGCGCGTGCCCTCACCGAGCATTTCCGCACGGTGCAGGAAATCGCCCCGGGCGCCGATGTCAGCGCCGTCCTCTCCGCGATCGACTGGTCATCCAATGCGAACGTGCTGCTGGTAGGCCATCAGCCGTGGATCGGCCGCCTGGCCAGTCTGCTGATCGCCGGCACCGAGATGGACTGGAGCGTGAAGAAGGCCGGCATCTGGTGGCTGTGCCGCCGTGTGCGCGAGGGCGAGGCGCAGACCGTGCTGCGCGCGGTGGTCAACCCCGATCTTGTGTGACACGTCATCGTTGTCACGGGAACGCCACGTAAATTTCACGTAACAGCCACGATTGACACGCTTTTGTCAGCGATCTGTCACGCAGCGCCTCTAGAATCGCCCCGAAATCCACCCTTGGGGATGCACGAATGCGAGACCTGCCGACGCCCACCCAGCCGTTGATCGACGCACTGCCGAGCCTGAATCTGGGCAACGCACGGAGGGGCCTTCCTCGCTCACCCGACGCTGTTCCGACGCGTGACAAACCTGTTCTGGCCGTTTCGTGGGCGCGCCATCAAGATGAAGTGACCGAAGCACAGCGCCTGCGCTACAAAGTGTTTGCCGAAGAAATGGGCGCCCGCCTGCCATCGGCGCACACCGAACTGGACGTCGACATGTTCGACCCCGTGTGCGATCACCTGATCGTGCGTGACCAGAAGACGCTGCGCGTGGTCGGCACCTACCGCGTGCTGCGCCCGGACGCCGCCAAGCAGATCGGCTGCCTGTATTCCGAATCCGAGTTCGACCTCGTGCGCCTGACGCACCTGCGCCCGAAGATGGTCGAACTCGGCCGCTCGTGTGTGCATCGCGACTACCGCTCGGGCAGCGTCATCATGGCGCTGTGGGCTGGCCTGGGTGAATACATGCAGCGCTACGGGTTCGAATCGATGCTGGGCTGCGCGAGCGTGTCGATGGGCGACGGCGGTCACTTTGCCGCCAGCCTCTATCGCAGCTTCGTCGACGACGGTTCGCTGGCGCCGATCGAATACCATGCCTTCCCGCGCGTGCCGCTGCCAGTTGAAGAGCTGAACCAGAACCTGGAAGTCGAGCCGCCCGCGCTGGTCAAGGGCTACCTGCGTCTGGGCGCCCGCATCTGCGGCGCGCCGGCCTGGGATCCCGACTTCAACGTTGCCGACTTCCTGACGCTGCTGCGTCTGTCGGACATCAACCCGCGCTACGCACGCCACTTCCTGCGCGCTTAAGGCAATACGGCCTCAACGCAAAACGGCCCGGATCAAACCGGGCCGTTTTGCTTTTTGACAGCGCGACGCGCTTACACGTACACCACCTTGTAGCGACGGCCGATGCGCTGCCATTCGTCGGCTTCCTGTGTGAGGCTGTACTCGACCAGCGGATTCTGTTCGATCCAGCTCTTGGGCAGCTCCACTTCGAAACCGCCTTCGTTGAGTTCGCCTTCGCTATGGCGCACCCGCAGTCCCGGCAGCTGGATCGCCCCACGCCGGCGGCATAGCACGAAGGCCAGACGCAAGCTGAACAGCATCCGCCAATCAAGAAACTTGCCGCCGCCCGAGAGCTTGCCGAGCTTGCCCGCATGCCCCAGCAGCAGCGTCGCCAAGCGGGCCTGATCCGTCTTTGAGAAGCCCGGCATGTCGGCATGGCTGGCAATGTAGGCGGAGTGCTTGTGATAACCGCTGTGCGAGATGCTCATGCCAATCTCGTGCAGATTCGCGGCCCAGCCGAGCAGCGCAAGGTTGTCTTCGCGGCGCTCGTCGGGCGGATCGGGAAACTGCGACAGCAGCGCCATCGCGGCATCGCGCACGCGGTGCGCCTGCGCACGATCGACGCCGTAGCGACGCATAAACTGCTCAATCGTCACCGTGCGCATGTCTTCATGGTGACTGCGACCAAGCAGGTCATACAGCACGCCCAGCCGCAGCGCGCCATCGGTCACATCCATGCGGTCGATGTCGAGCTCGGCAAACACGCCGAGCATGATCGACAGCCCACCGGGCAGCACCGGAATGCGATCCGACTTCAGGCCGGTCAGTTTCAGCCGGTTGGTGTTCTCCGCCTTGATGAGCGCGCGCTTGAGGCGCTCCAGCCCTTCGCGGGTGATGCCGTGCTCGCTGCCTTTGTCGTTGAAGCCGTTCAGCTCGATCAACTCGGCCAGCGCGCGAGCCGTACCCGACGAGCCCACCGCCTGGTTCCAGCCGGCCGTGCGGTATTGCTGCACCAATATCTGAATTTCGCGACGCGCGGCCAACTCGGCCTGCTTCATCGCGTAGTCGTCCACGCTGCCGTTGGGGAAGAAGTGACGGCTATGCGAGACGCAGCCAATGTAGAGCGATTCCATCAGCTTGGGCTTGTAGCCGTTGCCGATGATGAACTCGGTCGAGCCGCCGCCGATGTCGACGACAAGCCGGTTGCCTTGACACGCCGGCGCGTCGTGTGATGCGCCAAGATAGATCAGCCGCGCCTCTTCGCGGCCCGCAATCACTTCGATGGGGAAGCCGAGTGCAGCTTCCGCCTCGATCAGGAATTCCTGCGCATTCTTGGCCACGCGCAACGTGTTGGTCGCCACCGCGCGCACGTGATCCGGCGAGAAATCGCGCAGCCGGTCGCCGAAGCGGCGCAGTGCGTCGACGCCTCGTCGGCGTGCGGGTTGATCCAGGTATTTATCTTGCGTAAGCCCAGCGGCCAAACGCACCGGCTCGCGCAGCGCATCGACCTGGAAGATCTGGCTGCTGGTGCCACTGGTGGTGACAGTCTCGTCGACACGGCCGATCATTAGCCGGAAGCTGTTGGAGCCCATGTCGACAGCGGCCAGCAGACGGGGGGTGGGACTCATGAATGGAAACGGATGAGGAACGCGATCAGACCGCGGAGTATTGTCGTTTGCAACGCAGGACAACAAAATATGTCTCTATTGTGTCCCGAACGTGACAATTCAAATGTGTCACAAATTTGACACCAGACTATGAAAAAGTGGCCGGATAGTCATTCGCTGGAACAGAACATGTCGACATTGCCCGCGGGCGACCTGCTCAATCGCGAACTGGGCATCCTTGAATTCAACGCCCGTGTGCTCGCCCAGGCAGCCGATCCTGGCGTGCCGCTCATGGAGCGCCTGAAGTTCATCTGCATCGTGTCGAGCAATCTGGATGAGTTCTTTGAAATCCGCATCGCCGGGTTGAAGGAGCAGATGCGGGACAACCCGTCGTCGCTCACCCCGGATGGGCTATCGGTGCAGCAAGCATTCGGTATCGTGACGGAACAGGTGCGGCAACTGGTCACTCAGCAGTATGCCATGCTGCAGGAAGAGATCCTGCCCCTTCTGGAGAAGGAAGGGGTGTTCTTTCACATGACCACCAACTGGAACGAAGCCCAGCGAGCCTGGTGCCGCAGCTTCTTCCAGCGCGAACTGGTGCCGATCCTCACGCCCATGGCACTGGACCCGGCGCACCCCTTCCCTCGGGTGCTCAACAAGAGCCTGAATTTCATCATCGAGCTCTCGGGCAAGGACGCGTTCGGCCGCGAAGCGGAACTCGCCATCGTGCAAGCTCCGCGCGCCCTGCCCCGCCTGGTGCAGATGCCGCCGGAACTGTCGGGCTATCCGTATGGCTTCGTGCTGCTGTCGTCGTTCATGCAGGGCTTCGTGCACGAACTGTTCCCGCAGATCGACGTGCACGGCTGCTACCAATTCCGCGTCACGCGCAATTCCGACCTGTTCGTGTCGGAAGACGAGATCACCGACCTGCGCGAGGCACTGCAGGGTGAACTGTCCACGCGCCACTTCGGCGATGCGGTGCGGCTGGAAATCGCGCACGACACCTCGCCCGCGCTGGCGCGCCGCCTGTTGCAGGAATTCGGCCTGACCGAGGCCGACTGCTATCGCGTCAAGGGCCCAGTGAACCTGGTGCGCCTGCTGCAAGTGCCCGATATGGTCGACCGGCCGATGCTGAAATACCCGCCGCATGTCCCTGCCACGGTCAAGGCAGTGGCCAACAGCTCAAGCGTGTTCGATGCCATCCGCCAGGGCGACATCCTGCTGCACCACCCGTACGAAAGCTTCACGCCCGTGCTGGAACTGCTACAACAAGCCGCGCGCGACCCCGATGTGGTCGCCATCAAGCAGACCGTCTACCGCACCGGTAACGAATCACCAGTGATGGAGGCGCTCATCAAGGCGGCGCACAACGGCAAGGAGGTGACCGTCGTAGTCGAACTGCTGGCGCGCTTTGACGAAGAGACGAACATCAACTGGGCCGACCAGCTCGAATCGGCTGGCGCGCATGTTGTGTATGGTGTGGTGGGCCACAAGTGCCATGCCAAGATGCTGCTGGTGGTACGCCGCGAGATGGTCGGCAAGGGGAAGACGGCCAAGCTACGCCGCTACGTACACCTGGGCACCGGCAATTACCACCCAAAGACCGCGCGCCTCTATACCGACTTCGGTCTGATGACGGCCAACGAGCATATCTGCGAAGACGTGCACCACGTGTTCCAGTTGCTCACCGGAACGGGTGCGCAGATCAAGCTGCACCACCTGTGGCACTCGCCGTTCACGATGCACGAGAACCTGATCGAGCATATCCGCGCTGAAGCGCGTGCCGCCCGCTCGGGCAAACGTACGCGCATCATTGGCAAGATGAACGCGCTTCTGGAGCCGACCATCATCGACGAGCTGTATAAGGCTTCGCGTGCGGGCGTGAAGATCGATCTGATCGTGCGCGGGGTATGCGCGCTCAAGCCGGGTGTTCCGGGGCTGTCGGAGAACATCGGCGTGCGCTCGGTCGTCGGGCGCTTTCTCGAGCACCATCGCGTCTATTACTTCCATGCTGGCGGCGAGGAAGTCGTCTACCTCTCCAGCGCCGACTGGATGGACCGCAACCTGTTCCGGCGCGTCGAGGTAGCCTTCCCCGTGCTCGATCGCAAGCTCAAGGCGCGCGTCATCAAGGAAAGCCTGCAGGTGCATCTGCGTGACAACGCGTCGGCATGGGTGATGCAACCCGATGGCACCTACGTGCAGCGCCAGACCCGCGGCAAGCACGTGCGCATCAGCCAACTTGAATTGCTGAACCACTTCTCGCCGCAGGCTGCAGCCGCGGCAGAAACGGCCGCGGCCGTCGCAGCCGCCACGGCTGCGGAGCCAGCCGTACGTGTGCCGGTTGAAATTTCAGCAGGCTGATCGCTGATCGTTCCTGAACGCTAAACAAGAACGCACGCCTTGGAGCGTGCGTTTTTCATTGGGGTGCCAAGCCGAATCGCGAATCGATCAAGGATCAGGCAGCACGCTCATCGGTGATGCTGGCGCTGCGCACCACAGTGCGCTCGGGCGGAAACACCGCGCGGAACGTACTGCCCTTGCCGTGCTCGCTGGTCACCTGCAGCTCGCCGCCATGGCGCGAGAGTACGTGCTTGACGATCGCCAGGCCCAGACCCGTGCCACCGGTGTTGCGCGAGCGGCTGCGGTCCACACGGTAAAAGCGCTCGGTCAAGCGCGGGATGTGCTCAGGTGCGATGCCGATACCCGTGTCGGTCACGGAGAACACCGCGTGACCATCCTTCACACCCCAGTCGAGGCGGATCTTGCCGCCGTCGGGCGTGTAGCGCACGGCATTGGAAGCGAGGTTACTGAAGGCGGAGAGCAACTCCAACTCCGCCCCGCACACGCTCACTGTCGGGTCGCACGTCATGCTGATGGTGTGGCGGCCTGCCGAGAGTGCCTCGATGTCGTGCTGAAGCTGCAGCATCATGCGCTGCATCGGTACCGGCGTGACGGACGGCGGCTCGGAGTTGCCTTCGAGCGTGGCCAGTGCCAGCAAGTCTTCCACCAGATGCTGCATGCGCATCGCCTGCGTGTGCATCATGTCCAGGTAGCGCTTCTTGTCTTCCTCGGGCAGCGGAAGGTCGCGCACCGTCTCAAGAAAGCCCGAGAGCACCGTCAGCGGCGTCTTCAGCTCGTGCGAGACGTTGGCGACAAAGTCGCGGCGCATCGCCTCGGTGTTCTCGAGCTTGGTGATGTCCTGCGACACCAGCAGCTTGCGGTCTTCGCCATATGGCAGGACCTGGGCGGAGACGATGCTTTGCTTGTGGTGCCCCATGTCGTGCATGGTGAGCGGCTCCTCGAACTCGCCGCGCGCCAGGTAGCGTACAAACTCCGGTCGGCGGATCAGGTGGGTAATGCGCTGGCGCAGGTCACGCTTGGCCGACAGGCCGAAATGCTCTTCGGCCACGGCGTTGCACCATTCGATCTGGTCTTCGGCATCCAGCATCAGCACGCCGTTGGGCGATGCCTGGATGGCCTGGATAAAGCGGCTGTGCTGCTGCTCGACCTGCAGCACCTGGGTGCGCCAGCCCTTCATCAGCCGGTGCAGACGGTAGTAGACCTCTCCCCAAAGGCCAAGCGCGCTCGGGATCTCGCCATAGGCCGGCGAATCCAGCACGCGCCACAGGCGTTGGATCTGGTAGACGTAATAGAGGAGCACCGCCAGCAGCAGCGCGCTGAGCACGGCCAGCGCGGTGACCTGGTTGGCGAAGACGTACAGGCATGCCGTCAGGATGCCCAACAGGGCAACGAAGACGACAAAGCGGGTCCAGAAGACGTTCATGAGGGCATTCTAAGTGCTGGACCGCGAAGATCGTGTGAACGCGCTATGCATGGCAAAGCACTCGCGCGTTCGATCCGCCGACGATTATTGCCCCGGATTGCGCGCCAGGCGGTAACCGCTGCCGCGCACGGTTTCGATCATGTTGCTGTAGCCGCCCGGGGCGAGTGCCGCGCGCAGGCGCTTGATGTGCACGTCCACCGTGCGCTCCTCCACGAACACGTGATCGCCCCACACCTGGTCGAGCAGTTGCGAGCGACTATGCACGCGCTCCGGATGCGTCATCAGGAAATGCAGCAGGCGGAATTCGGTCGGGCCCAGATCGAGCTTGATTGGGTTTTCCGCTTCGGTGTTCAGGGCCGTCACGCGGTGCGTGGCCGGGTCCAGCTTCAGGCCGTTGATGGCCACCACGTCGTCAGTCAGTTGCGGCGCACGGCGGCGCAGCACGGCCTTGATGCGGGCCAGCAGTTCCTTGGGCGAGAACGGCTTGGTGACATAGTCATCAGCGCCGCTGTCCAGACCCATGATCTTGTCCTGCTCTTCGCTGCGGGCGGTCAGCATGATGATCGGAATCTGGCGTGTACGCTCATTGGCGCGCAGCTCCTTGGCGAACATCACGCCGGACTTGCCCGGCAGCATCCAGTCCAGCAGAACGAGATCGGGCAGCACGTCGCTCATCAGCGAGAGCGCTTGTTCTGCGTTATATGCACGAATCGGGTAATGACCCGCGTGCTGCAGGTTGACGGCGATCAGTTCGGCGATCGCCGGTTCGTCTTCCACGACGAGAATACTGCTCGGCATGCTCACGTCTCCAGTCCTGCCTTTTATTCGCCCTCGCCCAGGATCTCGCGCTCCAGCGCCTCGCGTCCGGCATGCCGGACGTCGGTTCCCTTGACGATGTAGATAATAAACTCGGCGATATTCTTGGCATGGTCGCCGATGCGCTCGATCGCCTTGGCGATGAAGAGCAGGTCCAGCGCCACCGAAATCGTGCGCGGGTTCTCCATCATGTAGGTGATGAGCTCGCGCATGAAGCCACGGAATTCCTCGTCGATCGCCTTATCTTCCTGCAGGATCGACACGGCAGCGGCTGTGTCCAGGCGTGCGAAGGCATCCAGTGCGTGGCGCAGGATGGTCGCGGCCATCTCGCCCGAACGCTCCACGTCAGCGTAGTTCAGCGAATGCGCCAGCGGGTCCTGCATGAGGCGCTTGGTACGCTTGGCGATCTTCGCGGCTTCATCGCCGGCACGTTCCAGGTTGGTGATGGTTTTCGAGATTGCCATCACCAGACGCAGGTCGCGGGCGGTCGGCTGGCGGCGCGCGATGATGTTGTTGCAGTCGCCGTCGATCTCGATTTCGAGCGCATTGATCTCCTGCTCCACTGCGAGCACCTGGTCGCACATGGCGGTGTCGAAATTGGCCAGGGCACGCATCGCACGGGCGATCTGCGCCTCGACCAAGCCACCCATCTGCAGCACCTTGGTGCTGATGGAAGTCAGGTCGGTGTCGAATTGCGTCGACAGATGTTTATCGGACATCGCTTTCTCCTTGTCGCTTCGGCTCGGGTTGCTGGTCAGCCGAAGCGGCCGGTGATGTAGTCTTCCGTCTCTTTGCGGCGGGGCTTGATGAAGATCTTCTCGGTTTCGCCGAACTCGATCAGCTCGCCCAGGTACATATAGGCGGTGTAGTCGGAGCAGCGCGCCGCCTGCTGCATGTTGTGCGTCACGATGACGACGGTGTAGTCGTCCTTCAGCTCGGCAATCAACTCTTCGATCTTACCGGTGGAAATCGGGTCCAGCGCAGAGCACGGTTCGTCCAGCAGCAGCACTTCGGGGCGGATGGCAATGCCGCGTGCGATGCACAGACGCTGCTGCTGGCCGCCCGACAGGCCGTAGCCCGATTGGTTGAGCTTGTCCTTCACTTCATTCCACAGCGCGGCCTTGGTCAGCGCCCATTCCACGCGGTCGTCCATTTCGGAACGCGACAGGCGTTCGAACAGCTTCACGCCAAAAGCGATGTTGTCGTAGATCGACATCGGGAACGGCGTCGGCTTCTGGAACACCATACCCACCTTGGCACGCAGCAGGGCGATGTCCATGCGCGAGGTCAGCAGGTTCTCGCCGTCCATGTTGATCTCGCCTTCGGCACGCTGTTCGGGATATAAGGCGTACATCTTGTTGAACGTACGCAGCAGCGTCGACTTGCCGCAACCCGACGGACCGATGAAGGCCGTCACCTGTTTCTCGGGAATCTGCAGCGAGATGTTCTTCAGCGCGTGGAACTTGCCGTAGTAGAAGTTCAGGTCGCGAACATCGATCTTCGGGTTCTGCGTGCGCACTTCGAGGGACGTAGCAGTCATGGTCATTTCTTGGTGAACAAGGCACGCGCGAGGACGTTCAGCCCCAGCACACCCAGCGTAATCAGGAACACCCCGGCCCAGGCCAATTGCTGCCATTCGAGGAACGGGCTCATCGCAAAGCGGAAGATCACCACCGGCATCGTCGCGATCGGCTGGTTCAGATCCAGGCTCCAGAACTGATTGTTGAGCGCGGTGAAGAGCAGCGGCGCGGTTTCACCGGCAATGCGCGCCACGGCCAGCAGCACACCAGTGATCACACCGGCATACGATGCCTTGAGCGTGATCGACAGCACCATCTTCCACTTGGGCGTGCCGAGCGCCATGGCGGCCTCACGCATGGCGTTGGGCACCAGGTTCAGCATGTTCTCGGTGGTTCGCACCACGATCGGGATCTGCAGCAGCGCCAGCGCAATCACACCGGAAATGCCTGAGAAATGCTGCACGCGCGCCACCACCAGGGCATACACAAACAGGCCGATCACGATGGACGGTGCCGACAGCAGGATGTCGTTGATGAAGCGCGTGGCGCTGGCCAATGCCGAAGTCTTGCCGTACTCGGCCAGATAGATGCCTGCCAGGATGCCCAGCGGCGTGCCAATCAGCGTGGCCATGCCCACCAGCAGGAACGAACCCACGATGGCATTCGCCAGACCGCCTCCGGGCGTGTTCGGCGGCGGCGTCATCTCCGTGAAGAGCGCCAGCGACAGGCCGCCCACGCCCAGCGAGAGCGTGGTCCACAGAATCCACGCCAGCCACACCAGACCGAAGCCCATGGCGGCGAGCGAGAGCGCCAACGCAAAGCGGTTGACGTTACGGCGGCGGGCCTGCAGGCGCGACTTGACCTTCTCGGAGTCAGCGCGGACGGCAGGAATGGATGGCGTGCGCATGGTGTTGGGTCTCATGGCGTCGGGCAAATCGCGTTGGTTCACTTATGGCCCTCGCTCTTCTGCAGGCGCAGCAGCAGCAGCTTGGATGCCGCCAGCACGATGAACGTGATGACGAACAGGATCAAGCCCAACTCCATGAGCGCTGCCGTGTGCAGGCCAGGGCCTGCCTCTGCAAATTCATTGGCCAGCGCCGAGGTGATGCTGTTACCGGGAGAAAACAACGACACGTTATCCAGCAGGTTGGTGTTGCCGATGACGAACGTCACTGCCATGGTCTCGCCCAGCGCGCGACCCAGGCCCAGCATCACACCGCCGATCACACCCGCCTTGGTGTACGGCAGCACCACGTTCCACATCACTTCCCACGTCGTGCAGCCCACGCCGTAGGCGGATTCCTTGAGTAGCGTCGGCGTGATTTCGAACACGTCGCGCATCACTGCCGAGATGTACGGGATGATCATGATTGCCAGGATCACCCCCGCGCACAGCAGGCCGATACCGATTGGTGCGCCCTGGAACAGCGCGCCCACAAACGGGATCTGGCCGATGGTTGCTGCCAGCGGCTTTTGAAAATACTCGCCGAAGATCGGCGCAAACACGAGCAGGCCCCACATGCCATAGACGATGGACGGCACGGCAGCCAGCAGCTCGATGGCGGTACCCAGCGGTCGGCGCAGCCAGGCCGGCGACAGCTCGGTCAAGAACAGGGCAATGCCGAAACTCACTGGCACGGCAATGATGAGCGCGATCAGCGAGGTGACAACGGTGCCATAGATCGGTACCAGCGCACCATACACGTCGGCGGGCGGATCCCACTCCGAATTCCACAGGAATGACAGGCCGAACTTCTGGATCGACGGCCAGGCGCTAACGATCAGCGAGACGATGATGCCGCCCAGCAGCAAGAGCGTAACGATGGCCGCAAGGCGGGTCAGACCGCCGAACAGCAGATCGCCGATGCGGCTTGGCGCTCGCACACTGGAAGCACCGGAAGAATCAGAGAGCGTGGCCATGAGGGAAACCGGTCAGCCGTGAGAGAAGCTTTGAAATGGCGCGGGCGGCCGTTCTGCACCGCCCGCACCTGTGCTACATCCATGCAGCGAACAACGATCAGTTATAGACCGCCTTGCCCGATGCGTCCTTCACGTTCGACTTCCAGGTCGCGCGGATCTGGTTCTTCACCACGTCTGGCAGCGGCACGTAGTCCAGCGCCTTGGCTGCATCATCACCACCCTTGTAGGCCCAGTCGAAGAACTTCATCACTTCAGCGCCTTGCACCGGCTTGTCCTGCGTCTTGTGCAGCAGGATGAAGGTCGCGCCAGCGATCGGCCACGCATCCTTGCCCGGCTCGTCCGTCAGGATCTGGTAGAACGACTTGTTCCACTCGGCACCGGCAGCGGCGGCCTTGAAGGCATCAGCGGTCGGCTGCACCACGGCACCCGCCTTGTTCTGCAGGTTGATGTGGGTCATGTGGTTCTGCTTGGCGTAGGCGTACTCGACGTAGCCGATGGCGCCACCCAGACGTTGCACGAACGCGGCCACGCCTTCGTTGCCCTTGCCGCCCGTACCGGTCGGCCAGTTCACGGTCGTGCCTTCGCCAACCTTGCCCTTCCACTCGGCATTCACCTTCGACAGGTAGTTCGTGAAGATGAAGGACGTGCCCGAGGCATCAGCACGGCGCACCACCAGAATGTCCTGGTTCGGCAGCTTCGCCTTCGGGTTCAGCTTGACGATGGCGGGGTCGTTCCACTTCTTGACCTCGCCCAGGTAGATCTTGCCCAGTACGTCGCCGGTCAGCATCAGCTCGCCCGGCTTCACGCCCGGCAGGTTGATCACAGGCACCACGCCGCCGATCACGGTCGGGAACTGCATCAGGCCGTCCTTGTTCAAGTCAGCATCCTTCAGCGGCATATCCGAAGCGCCAAAGTCAACGGTCTTGGCAGTGATCTGCTTGATGCCGCCGCCCGAGCCGATGGCTTGATAGTTCACCTTGGTGCCGGTTGCCTTTTGATAGGCATCAGCCCACTTGCTGTAGACGGGGGCCGGGAACGTTGCGCCGGCGCCGGTAATGTCAACAGCAAATGCAGCACCAGCGAAAGCCAGCGAAGCCACGCCCGCGATCGCGGTTTTGACCAGTTTCATGTGTCCTCCAGAGGAGCGGTTGAGCGATGACAGATTTTTGACATCCGAACTTTAGGTCGCTCACATGACACTTATGTGACAACACAAAAACTTCTCACAACCAGCTTATGCCGCACGAAAGTTGCCTGCAAGGCATAAAAAAAGCGACACAAAGGCCGCTTTTTTTCCACTTCTTCAGCGTTCTGCTGGCAACTTACTGAAATGTTGCCGCCAGGCGCTCCGCGTGCCGTGTTGCCAGATCGGCATCTTGTGCCTCCACCATGACCCGCACAACCGGCTCGGTGCCGGACGGACGGATCAGCACCCGCCCCTTGCCGTCGAGTTCGGTCTCGCTCGTCTTCAGTGCGGCCTGCAAGCCGGCATGGGACTTCCAGTCAAAGCCCTTTGCGACGCGGACATTGATCAATTTTTGCGGGAACAGGCGCACGCCGTCCAACATCTGGTCGAGCGTTTGGCCGCTGCGACGCAGCGCCGCAAGCACCTGCAGCGCCGAGATGATGCCGTCGCCAGTGCTGTGCTTGTCCAGGCACAGCAGATGGCCCGAGCCCTCGCCGCCCAGCAGCCAGCCGTTCTTCTTCAGCTCTTCCAGCACATAACGGTCACCCACCTTGGCGCGCACAAATTCCACGCCTTGCGCCTTGAGCGCCAACTCCACCGCTAGGTTGGTCATGAGCGTACCAACGGCACCGGGCACCGGCAGACCGGCCGCACGACGCGCCTGCACCATTACGTAGAGCAGCTCATCACCGTTGTAGAGGCGGCCATTCTTGTCGACCACCTGAAGGCGGTCGGCGTCACCATCAAAGGCCAGACCGATGTCCGCACCATGCTCACGCGTCGCCTCAACCAGCTTGCCCGGCGCCGTCGCGCCATAGCCGTCGTTGATGTTGCGACCGTTCGGCTGGTTGCCGATCGACACCACGTCGGCCCCGAGTTCGTGGAAGACATGCGGGGCGATGTGATACGCGGCACCATGCGCGCTATCCAGCACGATCTTCATGCCGAACAGGTTCAGGTCGTTCGGAAACGTGCTCTTGCAGAACTCGATGTAGCGGCCGGCAGCATCGTCGATGCGGCGGGCGCGGCCCAATGCGTCGGAAGCCGCGTACTCCATCGGCTTCTCCAGCTCGGCCTCGATCTGCGCCTCGGTTTCGTCCGGCAGCTTGTCGCCGGTGGCAGAGAAGAACTTGATGCCGTTGTCGTAATACGGATTGTGCGAGGCCGAAATCACCACACCGGCGGACAGACGCAGCGCACGTGTCAGATATGCCACGCCGGGCGTAGGGAGCGGCCCACTCATCAGTACATCGACGCCGGCCGCCGTGAATCCAGCTTCCAGCGCCGCTTCCAGCATGTAGCCCGACAGACGCGTGTCCTTGCCGATCAGCACCGTAGGACGGCCATGCCCGTGCGCCTCATTGCCATGCGCCAGCACGCGGCCCGCCGCATAGCCGAGCCGCAGCACGAAGTCAGGGGTGATCGGGCTCTCACCCACGCGCCCCCGGATGCCATCGGTACCGAAATACTTCCTGGACATTGCGTATCTCTCCTGCGAAATGTTTCTTTGTTTGTAAGGCGCCGGCCGTGGCCGGGCAATCGTCTGTTCGCTCGACCCCGCCCGCGCGAAACCGAAGCGACAATCATTCCTGTGGCGGATCGATGCGTTCGTGACGCATGGCCCACCAGACCCGAAGGGCTTCGACAGTTGGCTGCACATCGTGCACGCGCACGATAAAAGCGCCCCGCTCGGCTGCCAGCAATGCGGCGGCCACGCTCGCCGTGACGCGCTCGGCCGGCGGCTTGCCGCCCAGCACCGCACCCAGCGTGGATTTACGCGACAACCCGACCAGCAGCGGCAGGCCGATACGTTCGAAGCACTCCAAGCGATTGAGCATGATGAGATTGTGATCCGGTGTCTTGCCGAAACCAAACCCTGGGTCCAGCGAAATGCGCTCGGCTGCTACACCTGCCGACAGCAAGGCGGCCGTCTGCGCCCGCAGAAAATCCTCGACTTCCGCCATCAGGTCGGTGTAGCGGGGTGCCTCCTGCATGGTTTCCGGATCACGCTGCATATGCATCACGCAGAGGCCTGCAGTGCCCTTGGCCACCGCCTCGATTGCACCGGCGCGACGAAAGCCCCAGATGTCGTTGATGAGATCGGCGCCAGCATCCAGCGTGGCGCGCATCACCTCGGGCTTGTAGGTGTCGATCGACAGTGGCTTGCCGCAGTCGCGCAACGCTTCGACGATCGGCATCACACGATCCAGCTCTTCCTGCAGGCTCTGCGGCGCGGCGCCCGGCCGGCTCGACTCGCCGCCGATATCGATAATGTCAACGCCCTCGCCAATCAGCAGTTCGGCATGACGCAACGCCGCATCGCGCGTGGCATGCTCGCCGCCATCGGAAAACGAATCAGGGGTGACGTTGAGGATGCCCATGACCAGCGGGCGCCGGTCGCGTGCGTAACGAAAACGTCCGCACTGAAAGTGCGTCGTGGTGGGAATGGAAGCAGGCAAGATATGCGAATCAGAATGCGGCGCAGGATCAGGATGCTACGCCAGGGCAAGCCCAATGAAGCGCCCACAAAAAAGCCGGCGCGCTCGCACCGGCTCTTCTGCGTCACCCGCTGGGCGACAAACTAAACAGTCATCAGGCCGTGGCAGGCACGTTGCCCGGGTTCACGCCAGCAGGCGTGCCACCGCCCGGCGGGGTGCTGCCGCCACCGGTCGAACCATAGCGCGGCGGACGCGGCGGCTTGCCGTCCATGATGTCGTTGACTTGGTCGGCGTCGATGGTTTCCCATTCGAGCAGCGCGGTAGTCATCGCCTCGACCTTGTCGCGGTTCGATTCCAGCAGGCCCTTGGCCAAGGTGTACTGCTCATCGACGATACGGCGGATTTCCGAATCAACCTTCTGCTGGGTCGCCTCAGACACCGTCTTCGATGCCATGCGACCGAAGAAGCCATCCTGCTCAGTGTCGACATAGACCATGGTGCCGAGCGTGTCGCTCATGCCATAGCGCGTCACCATGTCGCGGGCCATCTTGGTGGCGCGCTCGAAGTCGTTGGAGGCGCCCGTGCTCATCGCGCCCAGGAACACTTCTTCTGCTGCACGACCGCCGAACAGGATCGCGATCTCTTCCAGCATCGTGTCCTTGTACGCGTAGTGCTTGTCATGCTCCGGCAGTTGCCATGTCAGGCCACCAGCCCAGCCGCGCGGCATGATCGTGACCTTGTGCACCGGATCGGCCTTCGGCAGCAGCTTCGCAACCACCGCGTGGCCCGACTCGTGGTACGCCGTGGCGCGGCGCTCTTCTTCGCGGATCACGGCCGACTTGCGCTCCGGCCCCATGTAGATCTTGTCCTTGGCGTCTTCGAAGTCCTGCATGTCGACCACGCGCTTGTTGCGGCGGGCGGCAAACAGCGCAGCCTCGTTGACCAGATTGGCCAGATCGGCGCCCGAGAAGCCCGGCGTACCGCGTGCCAGCACCGACGCATCAACGTCATTGCCGATCGGCACCTTGCGCATGTGGACCTTCAGAATCTGCTCGCGGCCGCGGATATCTGGCAGACCGACGTAGACCTGGCGGTCGAAGCGACCCGGACGCAGCAGCGCCTTGTCGAGCACGTCCGCACGGTTGGTCGCGGCGATGACGATGACACCCGAGTTGGCCTCGAAGCCGTCCATTTCGACCAGCATCTGGTTCAGGGTCTGCTCGCGCTCATCGTTGCCGCCGCCCATGCCGGCGCCGCGATGGCGGCCGACCGCGTCGATTTCGTCGATGAAGACGATGCAGGGGGCCTGCTTCTTGGCGTTCTCGAACATGTCGCGCACGCGGGCCGCGCCCACGCCGACGAACATTTCAACGAAGTCCGAGCCCGAGATGCTGAAGAATGGCACCTTGGCCTCGCCGGCAATGGCGCGGGCCAGCAGCGTCTTACCCGTACCCGGAGGGCCAACCAGCAGCACACCACGCGGGATGCGCCCGCCCAGCTTCTGGAATTTCTGGGGATCTTTCAGGAAGTCGACCAGCTCGACGACTTCTTCCTTGGATTCGTCACAGCCTGCCACGTCAGCAAACGTGACGCTATTGTTGTTCTCGTCGATCAAGCGCGCTCGCGACTTACCGAACGAGAAGGCACCGCCTTTCCCGCCGCCCTGCATCTGCCGCATCATGTAGAACCAAAACACGATGATCAGCAGTGTCGGGCCGAGGTAGTAAAGCGCAGTGAGGAGCACACCTTGCTCTTCTTCTGCCTTGCCGGTCACCTGCACGCCGTACTTCATCAGGTCGCCAACCATCCAGATGTCGCCCGGCGAAATGATGGAATACTTGTTGCCCTCGTTGGGCGTGACCAACAGTGTGCGGCCTTGGACTTCAACGCGCTTGACCTTGCCAGCCTTCGCATCGTCCATGAATTGCGAATACGTCACACCCTCTTGGGCGCGCGGCTTGTCGAACTGCTTGAAGACGGTGAACAGCACCAAGGCAATCACCAGCCAGATGGCCGCCTTCTGAAACCAGTTGTTATTCAAGGCGAGACTCCTTTAGAAATGCCTTGACGGGATGCTTGGCAT
Organism: Ralstonia sp. UBA689; assembly: GCF_002298975.1. Classification (GTDB taxonomy): domain Bacteria; phylum Pseudomonadota; class Gammaproteobacteria; order Burkholderiales; family Burkholderiaceae; genus Ralstonia. The sequence goes on along the minus strand of NZ_DBMV01000001.1, from coordinate 259,014 downwards.
TGTAATGCACGGACACTGCCGCGGGTTGATTGCCCGCAAGACCGTCAGCGCCACTCAGCCCCCCTACTCAAATATCGTCCGTCAGCCCGGATGCTTGAGCTGGCGGCCCAGCAGAAATGTCTCGGAAGACTTGTCGCGGGAGGCCTTGGGCTTGCGCGGCGCCACAATCTTGAAATGGCGCTTGAACATCTCGACGATTTGACTATAGCCGCTGCCGTGAAAACATTTGATCAGCAGCGCGCCCTCGGGTTTCATGTGTGCCTGGGCGAATTCCACGGCCAGCTCGGCGATATGCTCCATGCGCGCGGCGTCCGCCGACGCCACTCCGGACAGATTGGGGGCCATATCCGACAAAACAAGGTCCACCTTGCCTCCGCCGGTGGTGTCCAGCACGATTTTTTCGAGCTGCTGGAAGACCTCTTGGTCGCGGAAGTCACCCTGAATGAAGGTCACGTCGGCCACCGGTTCCATTGGCAGGATATCGATGGCGACGATGGCGCCGTCAATACGCCCGTCCTTGGCGCGCGGAGACGCGGCCAGCTTGTTGCGCACGTACTGGCTCCAGCTTCCTGGCGCAGCGCCCAGATCAACAATGACCTGGCCCGGCTTGATCAGCTTGTCCTGCTCGTCGATCTCCTTGAGCTTGTAGGCGGCGCGCGCGCGGTAGCCTTCGCGCTGCGCCAGCTTCACGTACGGATCGTTGATATGGTCGTGCAGCCACGACTGGTTGAACTTGTTCTTTGCCATCGAATTGATTGCCACGCCGCCTAAAAATGGCAGCTAGGGCTGATTTTGGCGGATAATACGCGCCGTTTGTCTTTTTGCGCGATTCCGCCCTCATTTATGCCCGCCCTCATCCTCACCCCTGCCCAACGATCGGAACTGCGCTCGGAAGCGCATGCGTTGAATCCGGTCGTCATCATCGGTGCGGAGGGCCTGACCAAGGCCGTTCTAGCCGAAATCGACCGCTCACTGGCGGCCCACGAGCTGATCAAGGTCCGTGTGGCTGGCGATGACCGCGAAGCGCGCATCGAAATCTACGACACCATCTGCGCTCGCCTGCAGGCCGCGCCCGTGCAGCACATCGGCAAGCTGCTGGTGATCTGGCGTGAAGGTCCGGTCTACCTGAAGGAAAACCAGCCGAAGGATCTCAAGCCGCCTCGCAAAACCACCATCGGTACCGGTCCGCGCTCTGTAGTGGTGCGCAAGCCGAATCCGAACAGCACGCGCCGTCCGAAACCGATTCGGCTGAGCGTGCTCGGCAACGAGCGCGTCACGGCCGGCGGCAACGTCAAGCGGGCCAAGCCGCGCCAGTCCAGCCAGAAGAAGAAGGCGCTGTCCTGATTCAGCCCCCACAAAAAAAGAACGACCGGCTTTTTCTGCCGGTCTTTTTTTTCCTCAAGCGGACTGCCGGATGCCGGCCGCTTTCCAGATCAGTACAAGGCCGAGCAGGCTTTGCACCAGATAAAACACGCTCGACACACCATGCAGCATGCCGAACTGAGTGCGGTACGGCGAGTCACCCACCGCCACGCCCAGCGCATCGGCCTGGGCCCGCAGCGAAGCCATGAACGGCTGTAGGCCAAAATAGCCAACCAGAACACACAACAGCATCCCCAACGCCAGCCAGCGCAGTGGCTTGTAACCCATCTGCCCACGCCGCACGAGCGCGGTGGCGGCCACCAGCATCAGACAGCCGGCGGCCAAACCGATCCACGCCTCGGCGTGGAACAGTCGGCCAGCAATCGAACCCGCCAACTGACGATCTTCCAGCATGGCAAACAGCGTCGGGGCAACGATGTAGCCGATGGTCCAAAGCGAACCGCACCATACCGTGGCAAGCAACAGGAAGAAGCGCTGCGGCATGGTGGCCATTCCGGTTCGGGTTACAGGTACTTGACTGCCAGGACTTCGTACTCGCGTTCGCCGCCCGGGGCGATCACGGTGGCTACGTCGCCCTCGAACTTGCCGATCAGCGCACGGGCGATCGGCGAACTGATCGAGATCTTGCCCGTTTCCAGATCGGCTTCGTCATCGCCAACGATCTGGTAGGTGACGGGCTTGCCCGAATCCAGGTCTTCCAAGTCGATGGTGGCACCGAAAACGACACGGCCATCGGCATCCAGTGCGGATGGATCGATGATCTGCGCGGCGGACAGCTTGCCTTCGATTTCTTGGATGCGGCCTTCGATGAAGCCCTGGCGTTCCTTGGCGGCATCATAGTCGGCGTTTTCGGACAGATCGCCCTGGGCACGTGCCTCGGCGATGGCGTTGACGACGGCCGGACGCTCCTTGGTCTTCAGACGTTGGAGTTCGTCTTTCAGCATCTCGGCACCGCGCTTGGTAATCGGAATGGTGCTCATGTTGTGGAATTTAGAATCACAAAAAAATCAGCCGCTGCGAAGCGGGAGGGCGCGTAGCGCACACCCGCCTGACGGCGGCTGTCGTTGTTTTGACACGGACGCTGTAGTTTAGGCGAACCGCCCGGAGGCGGCAACTGCCGCCCCCAGGGGGCTCTGACCGCGACGCTATGCCGCGCCGCGCGGCCTGACGAAGGCCTTAAAGACTGGCGTGCAGGCCCTGCAGGTCGTACACATCCAGGTTCTGGATGTGCTTCAGCCCCTCCACCGCAGCACGTGCGCCGGCGATGGTGGTGTAGTACGTCACACGCTGAGCCAGCGCCGCTTGGCGAATGGAGCGCGAGTCGGCAATCGCGGCGCGCGTCTCATCGACGGTCGTGAACACGAGCGCCAGCTCATTGTTCTTGATCATGTCGACAATGTGCGGACGGCCGTCCTTCACTTTGTTGACCACGCGCACAGGAATACCGGCGGCTTCGATGGCCGAGGCCGTACCGCGCGTCGCTACGATCGGGTAGCCCAGCATATGCAGCGAACGGGCAACTTCCACCGCCTGCGGCTTGTCGCTGTCCTTGACCGTCATCAGCACGGTGCCCTTCTCGGGCAGGCGCGAACCGGCGGCGAGCTGGCTCTTGAACAAAGCCTCGCCGAAGGTCTTGCCGACGCCCATCACCTCGCCGGTGGAGCGCATTTCTGGTCCAAGCACCGGGTCGACGCCCGGGAACTTGTTGAACGGAAACACGGCTTCCTTGACGCTGTAGTACGCCGGCACGACCTCGGTCTCGATGCCTTGCGAATCGAGCGACTGCCCGGCCATGCAGCGCGCGGCCACCTTGGCCAGCGAGATGCCGGTTGCTTTCGACACGTACGGCACGGTACGCGAGGCACGCGGGTTCACTTCCAGCACGTAGACGATATCTTCGCCACCCTTGCGCTGGATCGCGAACTGCACGTTCATCAGGCCGACCACATTCAGTGCCTTGGCCATCGCGGCGGTCTGGCGCTTGAGCTCATCGACGGTGGCTTGCGACAGCGAGTACGGCGGCAGCGAGCAAGCTGAGTCGCCCGAGTGTACGCCGGCCTGCTCAATGTGCTCCATCACGCCGCCGATGAACACGCGCTTGCCATCGGAGAGGCAATCCACGTCGCATTCGATGGCGTCGTTCAGGAAGCGGTCGAGCAGCACAGGGCTGTCATTCGAGACCTTCACGGCTTCGCGCATGTAGCGCTCGAGGTCGCGCGACTCGTGCACGATTTCCATCGCGCGGCCGCCCAGCACGTACGACGGGCGCACCACCAGCGGGTAGCCGATCTCTTCGGCAAGCTTGAGCGCTTCGTCTTCGGCACGCGCGGTGCGGTTGGGCGGCTGGCGCAGGCCCAGGTCTTGCAGCAGCTTCTGGAAGCGCTCGCGATCTTCGGCTGCGTCAATCATGTCCGGCGACGTGCCGATGATGGGCACGCCGTTGGCTTCCAGATCAAGCGCGAGCTTCAGCGGCGTCTGGCCGCCGTACTGCACGATCACGCCGACCGGTTTTTCCTTGTCGACGATTTCGAGCACGTCTTCCAGCGTGACCGGTTCGAAGTACAGGCGGTCAGAGGTGTCGTAGTCGGTCGAGACGGTTTCCGGGTTGCAGTTGACCATGATGGTCTCGTAACCGTCTTCGCGCAGTGCCAGTGCGGCGTGCACACAGCAGTAGTCGAACTCGATGCCCTGGCCAATCCGGTTCGGGCCACCGCCCAGCACCATGATCTTCTTGCGGTCGGTCGGCTCGGCTTCGCACTCACCGTGCTCGGCCTCGTAGGTCGAGTACAGGTAGGCCGTGTTGGTCGCGAACTCGGCCGCGCAGGTGTCCACACGCTTGTAGACCGGGCGGACCTTCTCGGCGATACGCTTCTCGCGCACGGCCTTGGAGGTCGTCTTCATCAGCTTGGCGAGGCGCCGATCGGAGAAGCCCTTCTGTTTGAGCAGACGCAGTTCGGCAGCCGACAGGCTATCGAGCGTGCGGGCCTTGACCAGCGCTTCGGTCTTGACGATGTCTTCGATCTGCGCGAGGAACCACGGGTCGATGTCGGTCTCGGCGTAGACCTCATCGATCGACAAGCCCAGGCGGAATGCGTCGCCCAGATACCAGATGCGGTCCGGACCGGCTTCGCCGATCTCTTCGATGATCTCGTCGCGGTCGGTGGACTTTTCGTCCAGGCCATCCACGCCGACTTCCAGGCCGCGCAGCGCCTTCTGGAACGATTCCTGGAACGTACGGCCCATGGCCATCACCTCGCCCACCGACTTCATCTGCGTGGTCAGGTGGCTGTCGGCCTGCGGGAATTTTTCGAACGCGAAACGCGGCACCTTGGTGACCACGTAATCGATGGACGGCTCGAACGATGCCGGGGTCGCGCCACCGGTGATCTCGTTCTTCAGCTCGTCCAGGGTGTAGCCCACGGCCAACTTGGCAGCGACCTTGGCGATCGGGAAGCCGGTGGCCTTCGAAGCCAGTGCTGACGAACGCGACACACGCGGGTTCATCTCGATCACGATCATCCGGCCATCCTTCGGATTGATCGAGAACTGCACGTTCGAGCCGCCGGTATCCACGCCGATCTCGCGCAGCACGGCCAGCGAGGCGTTACGCAGGATCTGGTATTCCTTGTCGGTCAGCGTCTGCGCCGGGGCCACGGTGATGGAGTCGCCGGTGTGGATGCCCATCGGGTCCAGGTTTTCGATCGAGCAGACGATGATGCAGTTGTCTGCCTTGTCTCGCACGACTTCCATCTCGTACTCCTTCCAGCCGAGCAGCGATTCTTCAATCAACAGCTCGTTGGTCGGCGAGAGGTCCAGGCCGCGCTTGCAGATCTCTTCGAATTCTTCGCGGTTGTAGGCGATGCCGCCGCCCGTGCCACCCAGCGTGAACGACGGACGGATCACGATCGGATAGCCGCTGGTGCCGGTGTCCTTGGAGATCTTCGCCTGCACGGCCAGCGCTTCTTCCAGCGAATGCGCAATGCCCGACTTGGCAGAACCCAGGCCGATCTTGGTCATCGCATCCTTGAACTTCTGGCGGTCTTCAGCCTTGTCGATGGCCTCCGGCGATGCGCCGATCAGCTCGACGTTGTACTTCTGAAGCACGCCGTGGCGGTGCAGGTCCAGCGCGCAGTTCAGCGCGGTCTGGCCGCCCATGGTCGGCAGGATCGCGTCCGGACGTTCCTTGGCGATGATGCGCTCGACCACCTCCCAGGTGATCGGCTCGATGTAGGTCACATCGGCCGTGCTGGGGTCGGTCATGATGGTGGCCGGGTTGCTGTTGACCAGAACCACCTTGAAGCCTTCCTCGCGCAGCGCCTTGCATGCCTGCGCGCCGGAGTAATCGAATTCACACGCCTGGCCGATGATGATCGGACCTGCGCCGATGATCAGGATGGTTTTGATGTCTGTACGTTTTGGCATAACCCGCTCGATTCGATTAATTCAGTGTGGCCGTCGCCAGCTTGGCGGAAAAGCCGATAAACATGGCGCCGACGCCGCTGCTCATTCCGGCAGACAGACGTCGTCGCGCGCGGAACGCCGCGGCCAGCCGCGCGCCCACGAAGATGATGGTGGTCAGGTACAGGAAGCTGCAGATTTGGCAGACCAGCCCAAGCACGACGAACGACACCACCGGCAGCGCGTAGTGCGGATCGACGAACTGGATGAAGAACGAGATGAAGAACAGGATCGCCTTCGGGTTCAGCAGGCTGATGATCAGCGCCTTCTTGAACGGATGCGATTCATCGGCCGGAGCGGCGTTCTGCTCAACCGATTCGCCGGCCTTGCGCGCGCGCCAGCTACGCAGCGCACCACGCAGCATCTGCAGGCCGATCCACGCCAGGTACGCCGCGCCGATGTATTTCACGACGTAGAACAGCGCCGGACTCGCCTTCAGCAGCGAAGCCACGCCCGCCGCCGACAGCACCATCAGGATGGCATCACCCAGGAACACGCCGCATGCGCCCTGATAGCCCGCACGCACACCGCGACGGGCTGCCACCGACAGCACGTACATCGAGTTCGGCCCCGGCAACAGCACGATAAAGATCGTGCCGAGCAGGAAGGTCCAGAACTCGGTGACGCCGAAGTGAGCAAGCATGAAAGCGTTCATGGCGATGCGTTCTCGTTTGCAGTTATTGCTTGCGCTCGGCCATCGCCGCGGTGAAGCGGTCGAACAGATAGGCGATGTCGTGCGGGCCTGGCGACGCTTCCGGGTGGCCCTGGAAGCAGAACGCCGGGCGGTCGGTCAGTTCGAAACCCTGCAGCGTGCCGTCGAACAGCGAGACGTGCGTCACGCGGGTGTTGGCGGGCAGCGATTCCGGGTCCACCGCGAAGCCGTGGTTCTGCGAGGTGATGACCACGCGGCTGTCCTGGAGGTCCTTGACCGGGTGGTTCGCACCGTGGTGGCCGGTCTTCATCTTGAGCGTCTTGGCACCGACGGCCAAGGCCATGATCTGTTGACCCAGGCAGATGCCAAACGTCGGGATACGGCGCTCCAGGAATTCTTTCGTGGCGTTGATGGCGTAGTCGCACGGCTCCGGGTCGCCGGGGCCGTTGGAGAGGAACACGCCGTCTGGGTTGTAGGCGAGCACGTCGGCGGCACTGGTTTGCGCCGGCACCACCGTCACGCGGCAACCGCGTTCGGCCAGCATGCGCAGGATATTGAACTTGACGCCGAAGTCATACGCGACCACATGGTACTTCGGCGCTTCCTGCTTGCCGTAGCCGCGGCCCAGCGCCCATTCGGTCTGGGTCCACTCGTATGGCTCCGTCACGGACACAACCTTCGCCAGATCCATCCCCGACAGGCCCGGGAACGAGCGCGCCAAGTCGATGGCCTTCTGCACGTTGTCTTCGCCGGCCAGAATGCAGCCGTTCTGAGCGCCCTTCTCGCGCAGGATTCGGGTCAGCTTGCGGGTATCGATCCCGGAAATGGCGACCACCTTCTCGCCCTTCAGGTAATGCGAGAGCGAATGCTCCTTGCGGAAGTTCGACGCGAGGATCGGCAGATCCTTGATGATGAGGCCGGCGGCATGGACTTTCGTGGCTTCGACGTCCTCACGGTTCACGCCGACGTTGCCGATATGCGGATACGTGAGCGTGACGATCTGGCGCGAGTAGCTCGGATCGGTAAGGATTTCCTGGTAGCCGGTGATGGCGGTGTTGAACACCACTTCGCCGATCGTATGACCAGCTGCACCGATGGAATAGCCACGAAAGACCGTGCCGTCTGCAAGCGCAAGAATGGCGGGCGGGAAAGACGGCAACACGGGTAGCTCCTGCTGGATTCACCCTGTGCCAACCTGAACGCCTTGCGCGCCATGCGGACTTCCGGCTGAGCGGAATCCGGGCCGTTTGCGCGTCGGAACTGGGGCGGAGCTCACCAAAGAACGAGGCAGACGGGGCGGTAGGCGGGAGGTAGAAAGCGGTAGGCGCTAGGGTGATGGGTTTCTGAACTCAAACCCAAAAATTATACCCCGACACCATAAAAAACTCAATAAAAGGAAGGACTTAACGGCGAGCACCCCGCCAATTGTGGCGAGGCCTCGCAGCCGCCAGCCTTTTTTCAGACTGGCGCATGCATCACTTTTTATGGGCGATCAGCCTTCCATTGCCGTCTTGACTTGGGCGAGCGCGGTCGGGTCTTCAATGGTGGTCAGATCACCCGGATCGCGGCCCTCAGCCACCGCCTGCATTGCCCGGCGCAGGAGCTTGCCCGAACGCGTTTTGGGCAGCGCACCCACGAAGAACACACGTGATGGCCGCGCCACCGCGCCTAGTTGCGTCTCCACTGTGCGCATCAGCTCGCCCTCCAGCGCGAGGCGGCCAGCCGCGTCGGCCACGCGCGACGCATCGCGCACGATGGCAAACCCCATCGCCACCTGCCCCTTGAGTTGATCGGCCACGCCCACCACCGCCACTTCGGCAATCGCCGGATGCGACGACAGGCTCTCCTCGATCTCGCGCGTGCCCAGCCGATGGCCCGCCACGTTGATCACGTCATCGGTGCGACCGAGGATGGTGATGTAGCCCTCCTCGTCGCGCACACCCCAGTCGAAGCTGGAATAGAGGTGGCGCCCGGGAAAAGCGGACCAGTACGTCCGCAGGAAGCGCGCGTCGTCACCCCAGACAGTGCTCATGCACCCCGGAGGCAGCGGTGCGGCGACAGCCAGCAGCCCCTTTTCACCTGGGGCACAGGGCTCGCCTGTGGTTTCGTCCAGGATATCGAGCTTGTAGCCATACACCGGAAAACCCGGCGAACCGAGCTTCTGCGTAGAAGGCTCCACGCCCTGCGGGATGGCCAGCATCGGCCAACCGGTTTCGGTCTGCCAGTAGTTGTCGACAATGGGCTTTTGCAAGGCGTCGCCGATCCAGCTTGCCGTGGGCTCGTCCAACGGCTCCCCGGCCAAAAACAGGCGGCGCAGGCTGGACAGGTCGTGCCGGCGCAGCAGCGCCGGATCCTGCTTCTTGAGCACGCGGATGGCCGTCGGCGCGGTGAACATCACGTTGACGCGGTATTGCTCGACGATGCGCCACCAGACCGCGCCGTCGGGGCGGATCGGAGTGCCTTCGTACATGACGGTCGTCAGGCCCGCCAGCAGCGGCGCATAGACGATATAGCTATGCCCCACCACCCAGCCGACATCCGACGCCGTAAACATCGTGTCCCCCGCCTGCGCGCCAAAGATGAGCGGAATCGACGCCGCCAGCGCCACAGCATAGCCGCCCGTGTCGCGCTGCACGCCCTTCGGCTTGCCGGTCGTGCCCGAAGTGTAGAGGATGTACGACGGCTCATTCGACTCCATCCATTCGCACGGCACGTCGGCATCGGCGTGTTGGCCGGCCAGCGTGGCGTAATCGACGTCGCGCGGGTGGCGCTGCATCGGCGCGAGCTTGCGGTTGACCAGCAAGACGTGCTCGGGCTTGTGCGCAGCCAGATCGATGGCGGCATCGAGCAGCGGCTTGTATTCGACCACCTTGCCCGCGCGCGAGCCAGCATCGGCGCTGACGATCACGCACGGCGTCGCATCGTCGATGCGCGTGGCAAGGCTGTTGGACGCAAAGCCGCCGAACACCACCGAGTGGATCGCCCCGATGCGCGCGCAGGCCAGCATCGCAAAAGCCGCCTCGGGGATCATCGGCAGATAGATCAGCACGCGATCGCCACGCTTGACACCCAGCGATTGCAGGCAAGCCGCCATGCGATTGACTTCGCGATGAAGCTGGCGATACGTATAGGTGGTCTCAATGCCGGTTTCGGTGGACACGTAGGCCAGCGCGGCCTGCTCGCCGCGCGTGGCGAGATGCCGGTCGACAGCGTTGTGGCACAGGTTGGTGCGCCCGCCCACAAACCAGCGCGCGAACGGCAGGCGCGAATCGTCGAGCACGGCAGAGTACGGCGTCTGCCAATCAATGCGCTGGGCCTGCTCGCCCCAGAAGCCGGCGGGGTCGTCGATGGAACGCTGATACAGCGCGCGGTATGCGGCGGACATGGACATGACGTTGTCTCCTGGCCGTCGTGCGCGACGGCTCAATGTTGGATGTGCTCAATGCGCCTACTGTGCGGCTGCCAACTTACGCAGGTCTTACCGCAGGCCAAAAAGCAAAACGGCGCCCCGCAGGACGCCGTTTCATCTTGCCAGTCTCAGCGCTTTTTGCGCTTGGCCGAAGTGCTTGCCACCGGTTTGGCCTTGACCACCGGCTTGCCCGCCACCTTCGCCACCGGCACACGGGACGTCGCAGCCGGCTGTGCCGACGCCGATACCCGCACGATGCGCGCCCGGCCACCACGTGCCTGCGGCAACATCAGCACCACGTTATGCCCCCGGGGAATGGCATCGCCGGGCAACTGGTTCCACGCCCGAATCTGTGCTGCCGACACGCCATAGCGCCGCGACAGCCCTGCGACGGTATCCCGTTTGCCCGCGCGCACGACCACGCGGCGCAGGTCCGGCAAGTCGGGTTCGACCGCCATCGTCGCGTTCTCGGCCAGCTCGGGGCTGATATCGGGTGCGCCTTCCTTGTCGCCCTCGGCACGCGGCACCACCACGGTGGAGCCGGCTTTCAGACGCATCCCCTTGGGGATGCGGTTGATCTCGCGAATCGTGTCCGGGTCCACCTTCAATCGCGCGGCCAAGGCCTCCACGCGCTCACGGTTGCCGACCGTCACGGCCGTCCAGCTCGACAGGCCACCGTGATACGTATTCAGGTTGTATTGGAACGTTTCCGCGTTGTCGTAGGGCAGCAGAATCTGCGGGTTGGACGCGCCAAGAATCACCGGCCGGTTAAAAGACGGATTGAGCGCCTTGAACTCGTCCATCGGCAGATTGGCCAGGCGCGCGGCCAGCGCGACGTCAATGTCACGCGAGGTGGTGACGGTGACAAAGTATGGGTGGTTCGGGATATCCGGCAGCGTGACGCCGTAGCGCCCCGGGTTGGCGATGATGTTCTTGACCGCCTGGAGCTTGGGCACGTACATGCGCGTCTCCGCGGGCATGTTCAGGTTGATGTAATCCGTCGACAGGCCCGCTGCCTGGTTGCGCGCAATGGCCCGGGCGACCGAGCCCTCACCCCAGTTGTAGGCGGCCAGCGCCAGTTGCCAGTCGCCAAACTGGTCGTGCAGCTTGGAGAGATAGTCCAGCGCGGCGTCGGTCGAGGCGAGCACGTCCCGGCGCTCGTCCTGGAAGACGTTCTGCTTGAGGTTGTAAGTTTTGCCGGTGCTCGGGATGAACTGCCACATCCCGGCCGCCTTGGCGCTCGACACTGCCTGCGGGTTGAAGGCGCTTTCCACGAACGGCAGCAGAGCCAGTTCAGTGGGCATGTTGCGCCGTTCCAGCTCTTCGACGATGTGATACAGGTAGCGATTGGAGCGGTCCACCATGCGGCGGAACGCTTCGGGGCGCTGCGCATACCAATCGGTGCGGTCGTCCACGGCCGAGCTTTGCAGGTCGGGCATGGAGAAACCTTGGCGGATGCGCGCCCAGAGATCCTTGGCCGGCCCTTTCAGGGAGGCCACGGGCTGCTGATCGACGTTGACAACCGACGTGTTGCGGCCGGAGGTGGAGGATACGGCGCTTGTGCTGGCGGTGTCGGCATTCGGAGCGGGAGCGGTGGCACAGGCCGCGAGAAGCAGACTGAGCACAGATGCCGCAAGAAGTCGCACGGATCGCATCAAGTTCTGAGGGGTTGGACCGAAAAATTGCCCCGATGGTATGAAAGGCATTCCGCCGAGTCAACCCGCGTTCACCCGGCGTACCAGCGTTTGATGCCGCTTTGGGTGCGTCATCAGGCGCTCAAATGCTCCTTCGGACTCAGCGGAATCCGTTCTTCCACTCGCGCAGCGCGGCAAAGACAGCCACAGGATCAGCAACGTCTATGCCCGCATGGCGCGCTACAGATGCCATCACCCCGGCCTCATCCGATCGCATGAAGGGATTGGTCGCACGCTCGTGGCCGACGGTGGTGGGCACAGTCGAGCGGCCCTCGGCCCGCAACGCCGCTACCTCATCCTCCCAGGCCGCCAGGCGGGCGTTGCCCGGTTCGACTGCGCGCGCAAAGCGCACATTCGACGCGGTGTATTCATGCGCACAGTAAACACGTGTGTCGGGCGACAGCGCCGCCAGCTTGGCGAGTGACTGCCGCATCTGCGCGGGTGTGCCTTCGAAGAGCCGGCCGCAACCGGTGGCGAACAGCGTATCGCCGCAGAAGAGACTGGCCGGCGCATCGTCGCCCTGCAAGTGGCCGACATAGGCGACGTGGCCGCTGGTATGGCCGGGCACATCGATCACCCTGAAAGTGGCCGACGGCTGGGCGAGCGTGACGGTATCGCCCTCGCGCACGGCCTGCGTGCGGTACGGGATCGATTCCCCCGCCGGGCCGATCACGGGCAGCGCCGCGCCCCCGGGATTCTCCGGATAAGCCGCGAGCAGTTCGCGCACCCCGCCCACGTGATCGCCATGATGATGTGTGATTACAATGGCACCGAGCGCCAGACCACGCTCGCGCAGGAAGCGCAGCACCGGTTGCGCGCCGCCTGGGTCGACGACAGCAGCCACGCGGCCATCGTGAAGTGCCCAAATATAATTGTCGGTAAACGCAGCGATCGCCTCTACGGCAAGCGGCACACCACCCTGGACCATGCCCGACTCCTCTTCCGATCGTCGCATTATAGATTGGCATCATTGGCTCGCCTCACCGCCTGGGCAATATGTCCTGCGCTGGGAGCAGGCCCAATTCGACCGCACCGTCGCCGACATGTTCGGCTTCCACGCCCTGCAGCTCGGCCACCCCGGCTTTGGCGCGCTGCGTGAGAACCGCATTCCGCTGATCGCCCGCGTGATCGACGACATCGACCCGAGCGCGCCCATCGAAACGCTCGACCCGATGGACGGCGACCCGGCCGACCCCGTCGACCCGCCGGCCGATGCCGAGACCAACCCCGCCACCCCGCAACGCCAGGCCACGCCGCGCGTGATCTGCCGCTACGACGAACTGCCCTTTGCTTCGCAGAGCATCGACCTGGTGGCCCTGCCCCACGTGCTGGAATTCACCGACGACCCGCACGAAGTGCTGCGCGAGGTGGCGCGCGTGCTGATGCCCGAGGGACGGTTGGTCATCACCGGGTTCAACCCGCTGAGCCTGTGGGGCATGCGCCAGGGCATGCGCCGCCTGGGCACGGAATCGTTCCTGCCCGCGCAGAGCCAGATGATTGCGTTCACCCGCCTGAAGGACTGGCTCAAGCTGCTCGGATTTGATATCGTGCGCGGCCGCTTCGGCTGCTACTGCCCGCCCAACCGCACCGACAAATGGCTGCAGCGCACGGCCTTCATGGAAAAGGCCGGCGACCGCTGGTGGCCGATCTTCGGCGCGGTCTACATGCTGCAGGCAGTCAAGCGCGTGCGCGGCATGCGGCTAGTAGGACCAGCGTGGAAGACGCGCAAATCCTCGGGCCTGGTGCCGGCCGGCACGCCCGTGGCCACGCCTTCGGGGTCGCATTCGAGCAAAACACCGCCCGCCGCTGCGCATGACCGCAAGCCGGGCAAATCGCGCGCCTGAGCACAGCCGCTCTCTGACCTATCACCGATCGTTTTTCATGCAGGAAGTCACTGTCTATTCCGATGGCGCATGCAAGGGCAACCCTGGCCTTGGCGGCTGGGGCACCGTGCTCGTCTCGGGCAGCCACGAGAAAGAGCTTTTCGGCGGCGAGGCCGTCACCACCAACAACCGTATGGAGCTGATGGCCGTCATCGAGGCCTTCCGCGCGCTCAAGCGGCCATGCCGGGTGGAGGTCTACACCGATTCGCAGTACGTACAGAAAGGCATCAGCGAATGGCTGGCCGGCTGGAAGGCGCGTGGCTGGAAAACCGCCGACAAGAAGCCCGTGAAGAACGACGACCTGTGGCGCACGCTGGATGAACTCGTCACCGGGCATGAGGTGAGCTGGCACTGGGTCAAGGGCCATGCCGGCCACCCCGGCAACGAGCGCGCCGATGCGCTGGCCAACAAGGGCGTCGAAATGGCGCGCGAGGCCAAGGCCGGCGCCTGACGTCCTCGCCTCGTTTACCGGTCTACGCCGGATTGGCGCAGCGCTGTGTCGGCACCTTGGGCGCAGCCGGTACAGTCGTCGTCAGGAATTGCGGCGCGCCGTCCTGCGCATAGACCAGCCTCAACGGGCCACGCTTGCCCAATCCGTCATCCACGTCCGCCTGCAGCCAGCCGGTCTGGCCCCACGCGCTGCCCCCCAGGCTGCGCTTGAGGAGCAAGGCCGGGCGGTTGGCGCCATCGGGCCAATCCACCTTGCCTTCGGGGTCGAAGCGATTGGGCAGACGGCCGTACACGTACAGCATGTTCAGCGTTTCGGCCAGGTAGGTCACGCCTTGCGGCGAGAGGCGCGGCAGGGATTGCTTGGCTAGCTCGGCGTTCAGCCGCTCGGCTTCGGCGGTGCAGGTGTGCGGTGCTTCCGCAGCACGGGCATACGACACACCGATGGCGATGAGGGTTGCAATGGCCCAGATCAGTGCGCCACGCAGGCGGCGCGGCGGCACCGTGGGGATGGCGGGCAGCGGTTCGGTACGCATGGAATATCTCCGTAACATCGAGGGGGATCGACGTTGGTCGTGGTTGAGCTCAGGACAGGAACAACTTGCGTTCGGCCTGGCGGCGCCTGGTCAGGCCCTTGAGCGGCTTGCCACCGGCCTTGTCCCACAGCAGGAACTGATCGGCCGCGCCGGCGTAGTCGCCCGCATTGAGCTTGCGCAGCAGCGTCGAGGAGCGCAGCCTCCCCGCCCCCAGGTTGAACACGAACGACGCCAGCGCATCGAACTGCCCTTGCGTGATCGACACGCGCACTGCCTTGGCGATGCCCTGCTCGGTGTCGCATAGATCCTTGCGCAACAGCGCTTCGGCCTGCTGCTGCGAGATGGGCCCCTTGAAGGTTTCGCCGGGGCGGATCAGGTGGCCATAGCCGATGGTCGGCTTGCCAACGGCATCGAGATAGGTCGACAGGCGCAGGCCTTCCGATTCCTTGATCAGGGCGAGGCCTTGCTCGCCCGTGGTGCGCGGGTTGTTCTCAGTGCTCATCGCTGTGCTCCTCGGGTGTGGGGTCTGGCTTGACCGGCCGCGGCAGTAGCCGATTCGTGTATTCGTCGATCAGCCGCATTACCGCCTCGGGCGGCTGCAGCGCGGTGAACTTCATCTCGATATCGATGTGCTCGCTGTCACGGCCGCTGCCGCCACCGCTGCTGCGCTTCGAATGCGGTGCGAGCGAAACGTAGAACCTGCCAACACTGCCCGCACCTTCGCCTTGTGCTGGCAGCGTCTCGGCGATATCGCTGCGCACGGTCATGTTCACGGTCATCTCGTCGAGCGCCAGGCCACGCGGCATGGCCAGCGACACCAGCGGCAACGCCAGCCGGTGCTGGGCATCCAGCGCCAATTCGACCTCCCGAGCGACCAGCGTGCCGTTCTCGTCGGCATCGAAGAACTGATCGAGCAGCGCGGTGTACTGCTGCGCCAGCATCTGGTTGGCCGCCGAGGCAGCGTGCTGCATGCCGCGTGTAATGTCGTCGAGCGTCAGGCCGCTCATGCCCGGATGGCCGTGGCTGCCGCTGCCGCCACTGCTGCCGTCATTGCCTGCCCCACCGCCGCTGGGCGGTGCGGAGACCGGCGGCACCGGCGGCGATGCCTCGGCGGCAGGCGGCACATCGGGTGGCGCGCTGTGAAACGGCGTGGCGCCAAACGGAGGCTCCGGCGGCGTGTCTGCCGGCACTGGCGCGGGCGGTGCAGGTACTCGCGACGCGTGGTCGTCCTGGCGCCGCCAGCGGCTGAAGAGTCTGGACATGGTGTCGGGTCGGTCGGGGTCGATCGGCGGCGCGCGGCTCAAGTGCGCCGGTCAGGACGCCGGCCGTGGGGAGGCCGGCCAGTGTCCGGTGCGGGCGTGGCTTAAGGGGTGTTGGGTGCCGGAGCCGGAGCCGGTGCCGGCGCATTGCCGCTGGCCGGCACCTTCTCGCCGATCATCGTGCCGTCGGTGGGCGTGGCGGGCAGCGGCTTGACGTCCTTCTCCTTGCCCTTGACGACCACCGGCTTCGTGGCGGCCTCGGTCAGGAAGTCCATCACGCGCATCAGCGCCTCCGGCGGGTTCTGGCGCTTGACCTGGGTGTGGAAGGAATACTTGGCGCGCGTATCGGTGCTGCGTGTCTGTTCCGCCTTGTGCGAGGCGCGGCCCGACACCGACACGCTGAACGGCCCCCAGCCCAGCTTGGCCTGGAACGAACCCTCAGCCTCGGTGGTGGACGATGTTTTCTCCGACTGCGAAATCTCCAGCTCGAAATCGATCGTGCCTTCCTCGATGGCGATCACCGGATGCACAACCGCACACAGCAGCGGAATGCGCATCGTCTTCTGGATCGTGCCCTGCGACACGCCCTGCTCGTCGACCAGCGTTTCGTCATAGTCGAACTGCACCGCAACGGCCTTGCCGTTCTGAATACACACCTGCAGCAAAAAATCCGCATAGGATTTCGCGGCCGAGGTCTGCGCCGCGATCATCGCCTGCAGCGGTGCGGAGATCATCTTGTCGATCGGCAGCGCATTGATAACCGATCCGATAAATCCTGTGTCCATTTAAAAACTCCTCACATTGAATTATTGGACGCACAAGCCTGTGCGCCGGAATCCAAAGTAAGTGTTTTCGGGGCGGTCGTCGATACCCCGGAAGTACCGTCCATGGCCACAGGACGGCAGCCTATTACCCTGCGATAACTCGTCCATGACTTTCGGCACTGAACTTCGGTTTTACTGCATCCGGACCAAGCACGCTCTACAAAAGAATCGGTTTCTTTTGAAAATAATTAACCGAAGTACGAGGGGTCGATGAATATTCTGGTTATTGATAGCCTTCCGCTTTTTGCGGCAGGTGTTTCCAATGTATTGAATGCACTCGATGCGCATGGCGTGTTTATCGATACGCACTATTCCGCGCAATTCGGCCCCGCATGCAGGGAGGCTGAACCAAGCGCTGTCGTCATGGAATGGAGCGCACAAGACGACGGCGCACGGCAACGCCTGTCGGATCTGAAAGCAGCGCTGCCGGAAGTGCCCGTACTGCTGACGGTGCAGGCCGTCGGCCGACACGTGGTGGGAGATGCGCTGCGCTTCGGCGCGGCGGGCGTAGTCGATCGCCAGGCCACGGCCGATGTCCTGCTCGAAGCCTTGCAGCGGATCACCTCGGGCGCGGTCTACCTGCCGCCGATCAGCAACTTCTACCCCGATGATCCGCGACAGAGTCCTGGCGAAAGCCCGGCCGATGTCTGGAGGCGACTCACGCCACGCCAGCACGAAGTGCTGCAACTGCTTGCAGAAGGCAAGTCGAACAAGCAGATTTGCCGCGTGCTCAACGTGGCGGAGGGCACCATCAAGAATCACCTGTATGCGCTGTTCCGGCAGATCGGGGTGAACAACCGGACCGAAGCCGCACTCTGGCTATCACGCTGCAAGGCCAGCATGGCGCGCCTGCAAATGTGCGAGATATAGCCCCAACGCAGCGTGCGTCCGCACGCCATGCAAGATGCCGGCTGCACTGCGCTTGATCCGCGTGCAGGCGGCGCAACCCCGTTTTGATGTACATCGAAGGTGCTGTGCAAGGGGATTGCATTCATCCGGTCGCGCCATACACTGGACGCAAGGCGACGCGTATTGCATCGCCGTTTTTTTCATGGAGGCCGGCCATGAAAACCATCGAATTCCACACCGGTCCGCCACGCTATTGCGCTGCGGACCTCACCCTCACCTGTACCGCCAGCGTCGACGGCACTCCCGCCTGTTATGCGGTGACGGCAGAAGCGCTGGAAGACCATTTCGGTGCCCGCTCCTGGCGGCAGGAAGATCTGTTGCAGGCGATGGAAAGCCACCGCGGCACCATCGAAGACATGGCCCGCTCGCTGTTCAAGCTGACTGATTCGCACAATATCGTGCTGCGCAGCGGACATTTCCGCTTCGGCATGTAACCACTTGGCGTGCGGCGAGCCGATGCCAGTCTCGGCCATACCGCCCGCCACCCACGACAGGCGCTCGTCCATCCGCACGATGACGAGCTGGATGGGGGAGACCGGGGCGCCATGCGGGACGACATCGGCAGGGCCCCGCCACCACATTTTCGGAGGCTCACCGTGCAAGCACCCATCGATCTCTCTCTCGAAATCTTTCGCACGCAGTTGCAAACCATCCTGCATACCCTGACCACATTGGAGGAAACCCAGGAACGCGCACTCAAGATCACGCTCAAGGGCGTGGAGGATGCGGAGCGACGTGCACTGCAGGCCTGCGCATCGGTTGCCGAGGCCACCTGCTGGGAAGACATGACAAAGCTACCAGCGACCCTGATGCAAGCCCGCATCGAACAGAACAGCCGCCTGTTCCAGACGTTCCTGAGCCTGCTCGCCGAGCATCAGAACGCCATGCTGCAGCAGGCCAACACCTCGGCAGATGCCTGGCGCACGTTGGTCACGCATTGGGGGGATGAGCCGATGATTGCACCAGTGCGTGCGCTGTTCGGCGCGTTGGGAACCGCCCAGCCACCGTACATGCCGGAAACACAGCAGGCGGCGGACAAGAAAAAAGCCAGCACGAAGGCTGGCCTTTCGGATAACGCAAGCGAGGGAGCCAAATCCGCGGCGCCCACCGCATGAGCAAGCCCCACAGCCTTGCCTGCTAGTCTGGCTTGCACTCGTACTTCATCTCGCGTCGACCGTCCTCGTAAACCACTTCCAGCCGGCACGTAAAGCCCCACAGGCGAACAACGTGCCGGAGCATTTCTTCATAGTTGCCCGCCAGCGGGCGCCGATTGCTTTGCTGATGGCGCAGCGTCAGTGAGCGATCACCGCCCACGTCGACGTTGGTCACCTGGATATTGGGTTCCAGATTCGACAGATCGTACTGGCTTGCCAGCAATTGTCGGATCATGCGGTAGCCATCTTCGTCGTGGATGGCGGTCACGCGCAGCTTGGACTCACGGTCGTCATCCAGCACCGAGAACAGCTTGAGCTCGCGGATCACACGCGGCGACAAAAACTGCAGCAGAAAGCTCTCGTCCTTGAAGTTGCGCATGGCGAAGTCCAGCGTCTCCTGCCAGTCGCTGCCAGCAATCTCGGGCGCCCAGCGCGCATCCTCGTCGGTCGGGTCTTCGCAAATGCGGCGAATGTCCTTAAAAATCAGGAAACCCAGCGTGTACGGATTGAGGCCGCTGTAATACGGACTGTTGTACGGCGGCTGGTAAATCACATTGGTATGCGCCTGCAGCAGCTCCAACATGAAGGCGTCGTTGACGAGCTTTTCGTCGTAAAGCTTGTGCAGGATGGTGTAGTGCCAGAACGTGGCCCAGCCCTCATTCATCACCTTGGTCTGCCGCTGCGGATAGAAATACTGGGCGATCTTGCGCACGATGCGCACGATCTCCCGCTGCCACGGCTGTAACTTTGGCGCATTCTTCTCGATGAAATAGAGAAGGTTCTCCTCCGGTTCAGGCGGAAACCTCTCTTCCCGCTCGGGGGCCTCATCCGCGACGGCCAACGCGTGCGAGCGGTGCTTGGGCAACGTGCGCCACAAATCGTTGACCTGCGCTTCCAGATACTTCTCGCGCTCGGCCTGGCGGGCCTGCTCTTCATTGATCGACAGCTTCTTGGGCCGCCGATAGCGGTCCACGCCGTAGTTCTGCAGTGCGTGACAGGAATCGAGCAGCAGTTCCACCGCCTGCTCGCCGTAGCGCTGCTCGCATTCGGTCACGTAACTCTTGGCAAAGAGCAGGTAATCGACGATGGCGTCGGCGTTGGTCCAGGTGCGGAACAGGTAATTACCCTTGAAGAACGAGTTGTGGCCATAGCAGGCATGCGCGATCGTCAGCGCCTGCATCGGCATCGTGTTCTCCTCCATCAGATAGGCGATGCAGGGGTTGGAGTTGATGACGATCTCGTAGGCCAGCCCCATATGGCCGCGCTGGTAGCTGCGCTCCGAAGCCAGGAAGTGCTTGCCGAACGACCAGTGGCTGTAGCCCAGCGGCAAGCCCGCGGACGCATACGCATCGAGCATCTGCTCGGCGGTGATGATCTCGATCTGGTTCGGATAGGTGTCCAGGCCGAACTCGGCGGCAATGCGGGCGATGCTTTGGTCGTAGCGCCTGATCAGCTCGAAGGTCCACTCCGAGCCCGTAGAAAGGTAGGCCATGCTCGTTCCCGTTGACTTCATCACACTCGTGGCGTGTGCGCTGAGGCACCGGCGCGGTTGCCCCAAGACGACTGAAGCAACGGCACCCCGCTGGGAGCGACCCGCAACCGCCAATCAGGCGGCGCGCTTCTGGAACAGATCGTGCAGCACCGGGTAGATTTCGTCGGCCTTGAGAATGCGCTGCATCGCGAAGTTGTCGTGCCCAGCCTTCACCGTAAGATACTCCTCCCACAGGTTCTGTGGCTCCGTCGACACCACCTCCACATAAGCGTAGTACTGCGTCACCGGCAGGATCGATTCGCGCAGCAATTTGGCGCACAACTCCGAATCGCCCGCCCAGTTGTCGCCGTCCGAAGCCTGCGCGCAGTAGATGTTCCACTGGCTGGGCGAGTAGCGCTTCTGAATCACTTCCAACATCAGCTTGAGCGCACTCGACACGACCGTGCCGCCAGACTCGCGCGAATGGAAGAAATCCTCTTCATCCACCTCCTTGGCCACGGTGTGGTGACGGATGAAAACGACGTCGATGCGCTCGTAGTTTCGCTTCAAGAAAAGGTAGAGCAGCATGAAGAAGCGTTTAGCGAGATCCTTGCGGGGCTCGTCCATCGAGCCGGACACATCCATGACGCAGAACATCACCGCCTGCGCTTGCGGACGCTTGCGCAGCACGCGGTTGTTGTAGCGCAGGTCCAGCTTCTCGATAAACGGCACGCGGTCCAGGCAGGATCGCAGGTGATGCATCTCCTTCATCAGCTCCTGGGCGCGCGCGCTGTAAGGCCCGTCGTTATCGAGCACCTCGTTGTATTCCTTCTCCAGCTCATGCAGGCGACGCTGATACGGGCTGGACAACGCGATGCGGCGGCCAATCGAACTACGCATCGTGCGCAGGATGGACAGGTTTGATGGCGTGCCGTCCAGCGAGAACCCGGCGCGCACCTTGCGCACCTCGGCCAGCTTGGCGAGGCTGCGCTTGGCCAGATCGGGCAGCGCCATGTCCTCGAAAAAGAAGTTGAGGAAGTCCTCGCGCGAGAGTGTGAAGACGAAGTCGTCCTCGCCTTCACCCGAATCGCTCGCCTGTGACCCTGTTCCGCCGCTGCCCTGTTGCGGACGGTCAAAGGTATCCCCACGCACGAACTGCCGATTGCCAGGGTGGACGCCCTCCCGGCGCCCGCCCGAGCCGTGGTGGAAAATGGGCTCGGAGATGTCCTTGACCGGAATGGACACCTGCCCGCTCTGCTCGATGTCCATGACCTTCCGGCCCGACACCGCCTTGGCCACCGCACGACGAATCTGGTCCCGGTAGCGCTTGATGAAGCGCTGCTTGTTGACGGTACTCTTGCCGCCGCCGTTCTCTCGCCGATCAATGATCGTGCCCATGTGCGCGCCCTCGGTTGGAAGTTGTCCGCTTGGCACCCTCTCCTTAAGACGACTTCCTCACGCGCAGATACCACTCCACCAGCAGGCGCACCTGCTTCTCCGTGTAGCCCTTCTCCACCATGCGGTTGACGAAGTTCTCATGCTTCGCCCGGTCATCGTGCGACGACTTGGCGTTGAACGAGATCACCGGCAGCAGATCCTCCGTGGTCGAGAACATCCTCTTTTCGATCACCGCGCGCAGCTTCTCGTAGCTGGTCCAGTTCGGGTTCTTGCCCCCGTTCCTGGCCCGAGCCCGCAGTACGAAGTTGACGATCTCGTTGCGGAAGTCCTTCGGGTTGGAGATGCCCGCCGGCTTTTCCACCTTTTCCAACTCGTCGTTCAAGGCGCTGCGATCGAGAATCTCACCGGTGTTCGGATCGCGGTATTCCTGATCCTGAATCCACAAGTCGGCAAACACCACATAACGGTCAAAGATGTTCTGCCCATACTCCGAATACGACTCCAGATAAGCGGTCTGGATCTCCTTGCCGATGAACTCCACATAAGGCGCAGTGAGGTACTCCTTGATGTAGGACATCAGCTTGGATTCGGTCTCCGGCGCAAACTGCTCGCGTTCGATCTGCTGTTCGAGCACATACAGCAGGTGCACCGGATTGGCCGCCACCTCCGTACCGTCAAAGTTGAAGACCTTCGACAACACCTTGAAGGCAAAACGCGTCGACAGCCCGGTCATGCCCTCGTCGATGCCGGCAAAGTCGCGGTATTCCTGGTACGACTTGGCCTTCGGGTCGACGTCCTTCAGGCTCTCGCCGTCATAGACGCGCATCTTGGAGAAGATATTGGAATTCTCCGGTTCCTTGATGCGCGTGAGCACCGCAAACTGCGCCATCATCTTCAGCGTGCTCGGCGCGCACGGCGCATTTGACAGCGAGCTGTTGCGCAGCAGCTTGTCGTAGATCTTCACCTCATCAGACACACGCAGGCAGTACGGCACCTTGACGATGTAGATGCGATCGAGGAAAGCCTCGTTGTTGCGGTCGGACTTGAAGCTCTGCCACTCTGCCTCGTTCGAGTGCGCCAGGATGACGCCATCGAACGGGATCGCGCCAAAGCCCTCGGTGCCCTTGTAGTTGCCTTCCTGCGTGGCCGTCAGCAGCGGGTGCAGCACCTTGATGGGCGCCTTGAACATCTCGACGAACTCAAGCAGCCCACGGTTGGCTAGGCACAGGCCGCCGGAATACGAGTACGCATCCGGATCGTCCTGCGGATAGTCCTCCAGCTTGCGGATATCGACCTTGCCGACCAGCGACGAAATGTCCTGATTGTTCTCATCGCCGGGCTCCGTCTTGGAGATCGCTATCTGCGACAGCACCGACGGATGCAGCTTCACCACACGGAACCGCGTGATGTCACCGTTGAACTCGTGCAGCCGCTTGACCGCCCACGGCGAGGCGATGGAGTTCAGGTAGCGCTTTGGGATACCGTAGTCTTCCTCCAGGATCTTGCCGTCCTCGTCGGGCGAGAACAGCCCGAGCGGAGACTCGTGAATCGGCGAGCCCTTCAGCGCGTAGATGGGAACCTGCTCCATCAGCGCCTTCAGTTTTTCAGCCAGAGAAGACTTGCCGCCACCCGGAGGCCCGAGCAGATAAAGGATCTGCTTACGCTCCTCCAGCCCCTGCGCGGCATGCTTGAAGAAGGAGACGATCTGCTCGATCGTGTCCTCCATGCCGTAGAACTCCCGGAAGGCCGGGTAGATCTTGATGACCTTATTGAAGAACAGCCGTGACAGCCGAGGATCGTGGTGCGTATCTACCAGTTCAGGCTGACCAATCGCGGCGAGCATGCGCTCGGCGGCTGTCGCATAGGCGGTCGAGTCCTTCTTGCAGATATCCAGGTACTCCTGGATACTGTACTCGTCCTCTTTGCGAGCTTCAAAACGCGTTGCGTAGTGGCGGAAAATATCCATATCTCCCCCGTAGACTTTTCCCCATCCCGGCACGGTCGTATCGAGACGAAGCTAGTTGTAACGTGCGTTTAGTGCGGTAGCAATTCCACTGTAGACCAATCGCTGGTGAGCACAAGCCGTTGCTAAAAAACTTCGTTCCGTGAAAACCCGCTTCTGGCGTGCATTAGCGCTCGACACTCGCCAGTGCTAACAACCGCGGCAGCCAATGCGGACCCACTCACGCTGCAACAGGCGACAAGGAACG
Source organism: Ralstonia sp. UBA689 (assembly GCF_002298975.1). Taxonomy (GTDB): domain Bacteria; phylum Pseudomonadota; class Gammaproteobacteria; order Burkholderiales; family Burkholderiaceae; genus Ralstonia. The sequence continues at coordinate 235,327 of NZ_DBMV01000001.1, read as the reverse complement.
GGAACACGCTGCAGCGCAACCACCACGCAAACCGATACCGGCTGATTGCGACGCAGCAGAAACCATACCCGCTGCCGCATGCGCATGGAATGCGCGCCATGAGGCGCGCTTGCAAGATTTGTACGTAACCGATCCGGACGAGTTCCCTGCGGCGCTCGACGAGAGATGGCGTGACCTGGTGGCGGCAGCCCGCGAGAATGAAGGTGCGCATCGCCGCGACGGCCGTTTTTTTGTACCGGCAACTTCCGCTACAACGCGCAACGGCACATTGCACAATCAGTGCATCCGGCCTCGGTTCGGTGCATATGCATCCTTGCAGCGCGCCTTTGGCGAGAACTGGTCGCTGGAGTGCTTGAGGCCCGGCTGTCGCTTTTGTGCCAAAGAGATCGGTGTACGCGGGCACCCCCGGCAAAGCCCTAGCGAGGAAATGGACAAAGAAGGAGGGCAAAGAAAAAGGCCCTCGGCGATTGCCAGAGGGCCCTTTTTGCGATGACTCGCGAATTTGGTGGTGGTACAGCTACCAAATAGTTGCCGCAAACCAACACCACTAAACAATCTTCGTTTTTCATATCCGAAAAGTACCCCCAAAAATACCCCCAGACCTGCCCGGCTACCCCGTGAATCCCAATGTGTGGTCATGCCCTTACAGCAAAGGCTTGGCGGTTCGGCCCATCTGCGTAACGCGGTGACGTGTTGCCTTCGGAAATGCCCATCTTGCGATCGTGATAGGCGCGAGCGACTTTCGGCAGGCCGCGGCTGTCCATCACGAAGCGCCAGTGATGGGCCTCAAGCCATTTCACCATCCGCGCGCGCTGGTTCGCTTTGCAGCCGACTAGACCGGCGAGTTCGCCCATGGTCAGGTATTGACTAACCCCGGCCAGCTCCAGGCACGCGTTGCGCTTGTCTAGCTCTACAATGAAGCGCTCGACCAGCCGTTCTATCAGATCAGTTTCCCTCACATTCCACTCCATGCGCTTAGGCCCGCGTCCTCGGGATGTGTATATCGGCAGCTACAGCTTTTTCAGGCCAAGCCTATGCACCAAGCGAGGCGCGCCCTCAATCTCGCTAACGTGCACAGCGTTCTCGTCGACGTAGTAGGCTTTGCCGACCTTCTGTGCGGGCGGGTAGATCTTCCCGTCGCGCGCCCAGGCGCGCAGGGTGTCGATATGCGGCGGCGGATCGTAGTTCTTGGCTGCCCATTTCAAAAGACTGATCTTCATGCACCCCTCAAGCTGTGGTCGACGGTGGCTCGGTCCATTGTCCGCTTATGGGCTCGCTTTTCAAGAATCGGGAAAAACAGCGCCCGCCGGCGCGGAGATGGGGCCAAAACCGTGGAAACCATGGACTGGAAACCAGCCTTGCCAACCGTTTAGAAACCCAAATGACCTTGCGAGCGGGAACCCTTGCGCCAAGCGAGTCATCGCCGCTTTTTTCCGTTCAGAAACTAGGCCGCTCCCTGCACAGAAATCTCGGCGATGGCTTACACAAATGTCAGAGGCGCGAACCTATCTGCGAACTTACCCGAGCGATTTTCGCCCGCCAGGCCAAGTCAGCCAAAGGAACCCGCGCGAACTTATCGCGTCCAGAAACCCCGCAAAACCGTGGAAACCTTCTTGGTAACCATGGACTGGAAACCATGGATACCAGCGTGGATACCGGGCGCTTAGGGCCGCGAGGTCCAGAAGACCTCCTTGACCGGATTTGAAGGCCGCGCGCAGCGGAATTGCCCCAGAAGCCTTACGACACGGGCCTTGCGGGCATCTTCCGCAGCAAGCTCTACTTGGATCCTGTCTAGGCCCTGTCAGACAACCAGGGGCGCTAGGGCGCGTTCAGTAGGTCACCTCTGGCACTGCGTTGATGGCAGGTCCGCTCAGCGGCGCAGTGCCATCGATCGCAGAACAGATCATCTCCGTGTACCAGGCCTGACCACGCGTGTCGCCGTTGTTGACGACATAGAGCACCTTGTACACGCCACGCGCATCCAGAGTCGGCATCTTGATGTCCTGGGTCTGCGGCTGCATCGGCTTCTTCACCACTGTATCGGTGATGTAGGAGTTGTCGATCTGGACGCGCATCCCGGCTTTGATGTTCGGGTTTAGAAGGCACTTGACCACGATGCCCTCCATCGTCAACTCGGGAACGCCGACCATCCCAGTGGACGGGCTGAGCACGATAGCGTCACTCAGCACGTACCCGCCCCTCGGAATGAAGTTCAGGCGCCCATCCTGGATGTTCCAATCGCAACCGATGGCATCTGCGGTTTGACGAAGATGGTCTCGGACCATGCCGTACATCGTGATCCCGGCCGGCCCCTTTGTGGCAGGCAGAGAGGGCATTACGCCCATCAAGATGCCATAGGGCTCCATGACCTTGGCTAAAGCCGAAATCTTGTCCTGGTATGTCCATCCGGCCGCGAGAGTCGTGTTCACTACACCCCAGTTGTAGACCTTGTCACCGTCGGCGCCCTCCAATTCGAGGAAGCTATCAGTGGCGTTTTCCCTTCCGCGCTTCACCTTCGTGATACTGCCCGAGAAGATCTGGCCAATGCCGCCTTCGTAGCCGACCTGCAGGGTAAAGCGGGTAAATTCCCGCAGCACGCGGTTTGTCGTGTCTTGGGAAACGTTATAGACGCGCACAGTCGCTCGTTTTAGGGTCTGCGTCGTCGCCCCATGCACCGAAAACGTAATGTGCAGCGCCGACAGATCCAGGGCATTGCCGGCATCGTCACCGACGATCAGCTCAGCCCTCCTCAGCCATTGTTGGATCATTGGAGCTCCTCAGTTGCCGAGAATGATGTACGGAACCGTCTGGGCAATCCGTGACCCAGATGTCGACCAGCAGCCCACATTCATGCCGACAGAGGTTAGAGAGTTGTAAACAGGGATGGCTGCGGAGCTGCTATTTGCAGCAAGTGACACTGCCCGGACAGAGGTCGGGAAAGCAATCGGGAACGTTACGGGGCTGTCAGCCGACGTTGCAGTTGTCACGCTGCCCCATTGGATGATCAAGCCACTCGGGAGCTTTTGATAACCGTTACTGCCGAACAATGCACCGAAAGCTGCCGCATATCCAAGCTGCGCCGTTCCACCATAAGGCTTCCAGCCGCCAGGTTCAGCCATGAGCATCAACGAATCACCACCGCCGAGAATCAGAGAGGTAACGGGGGCTCCATTGTTCACCGAAATGGTGTCGCTGCCGGCACGTTGAATCGTGCCGATAGCCGATGCCACCGAGAACAGCGTGATCGTGGCACCAGGCGGATACGTTGCCGAACTAGGCAGCGTATATGTAGACGCCACGCCAGCATGGTTCAGGACAACGACCTTCCCGGCATGGGATGTGTCCAGTGCCGTGCTACCAGAGAGCACCACCTCGTTGCCAAACTGCAAGCCTACAGCGCGCACCGCCGCCGAAGTCATCAGGCGCGCGCTGTTGTCGAACTGCGCAGGGCTCTGCCAGTTCGCGCCGGACATGACTGCGGCGAAAGGAAGCTGTGCCGATCCGTCGTACGTTTGCCAGTTCGACACGCCATCACTCACCAGCGACAGGGTGTCGCCGCCATTCAGCGTGATTGACGTGACCGTCGATCCGCCATTGACTGTGATGGTGTCGCTGCCGCTGCGGGCAATCGTGACGCTCGACGGTAGCGCCTTGAAGCCAAATCGCGATCCGGGCGCCACAGAGCTGGCTGCGGGCAGCGTCTGAGTGGAGCTGCCGCCACCACCCACCACCATCAGTTGGCCTGCATTGCTGGCCGGAATGGAGTTGTTGCCGGCCAAGGCTACGACGCCGGCGAACGAGGAGCCGAATTGGCGAACAAACGCAGTGGTCGAGAGGTTCGTGCTGTTGTCGAACTGCGGCGCAGTGATGCCCGCCGCATTGATTGCTTTTTTGAGGTTCGCCTCAAGGGTGGCCGTTGTGCCGTCGTCAACAGCACTTTGTCCAGAGTTGTCGGCGATGAACTGCCCGAGGACAGCCGCCATGATGCTCGCTTGGCGCCACACCTTGTTCAATTGCGCTGAGTTTGCGACACCGGACTGAAAACCGGTCTGTTGGGCGGCGAGCGCTGCATAGACAGCCTGCGTGATGACGTTTGCACCGGCAGCTCCAGCGAAAGGCAAGAAGTCGTTTTGCGTGGTCATATTTACCTTAGCCTCTATTAAAAAGTCGAGTTAGTCCACTTACTAACGGGCCGCCAGATCCCCAGTATCGGTAGACCCGGCACCCGGCCGCGCCTTCTGACTACTTCAGGCCGTTTTCCTTCCAGTACTTCGCATTGGCCTCGTTGATCGAACTGATCTGTTTGGCCATCGCGTCGGCAGTCGCTGCGCCTGGCGACTGAGCGACCAGCCGGGCGTCGCGCCGGATGATCTTGATGGTCTTGCCGTCGACCGCGTACATGTAGTCGAGCATCGAGTACTCAGCGACAACGGGCACCCCTGGCATGGGCGTCTGCAGCGCAGTGGTGGCGTCATCTCGACCCTTGGCTCGCGTCGACTTGACGTGCCGTCCTTGATCCCAAAAACGCATTTTCATAAAAGCCTCCTTAGGCTAGCTGCGCGTCGGCGTCGTGCCTCAGCGCGGTTACAAAAGCAGCACATTCCTTTGCGGCGATGTTCGTTGGGTGATGTTCGCCACCGAGTGGGATGAAGAGGTCGTTGTTGGGATCGAGCAAGCGGCCCTGTTCATTCGTGAGCCATATCGGCCGTCCGGGCGGCATGTGGGCATCACCCAGCGCCACCAACAGATAGCGCAGCCGGCGCTCCTTCTTCTGGATCTCCGCGAGTTCCGCCGCCACCCTGTCGCGCTCGAGCTCCAGCGCCGCCCGCATGGCGACCTCCAAGGTGGTATTGGCGGCCTGCAATGCCTCGTTTGCCATCCCCAAGTCGATGGCAAGGGACTGCTCTGCCAGGTGTGCCACGCTGCGCCGGCGCTCGGCGTCGAGGCGCCGCTCGCGCAGTTCGGAATCCTCCTGGTGCAGCAGATCAACCCGTTCACCCTTGCGTAGGCGCTCGGCGATAGCCTGAGCGTCTGAGTCAGCCGTTTCCCTGTCCTTCTGACCAATGGCGGCGAGGGCTGTGCCGGCCTCAGCCAGCAAGCGCAATGCGCGGCTGTGTGCCTCCGATGCATCAACAACGCGCCTCTCGGCATCGACCTTTGCTGCGATGGCCTCAGCGAGGCGCTTCCGTTGTTCGCTCATGGTTTTTCCTATTCGAAGTCGTCAAAGTCATCGTCTCCGCGCTGCGTCAGCACGCGGTTTACGGAGACACGAAGGATTGCGACGCTGTCGCCCACGTGCAGGCGCGTTAGCGCGCGCCGCGCTTCTGGATTGCCAGATGTGCAGGAGATGAGCTGCACTTTTCCGCTGCCATCCAGGGCAGTGAGGTTCACGCGAGCTCGCGGGCGGCCGTCATCACCGAGGCGCTCGCGTGGTTCGTTGCTTACGGTTCCAGCGATAAGCACGTCGATCATGCGAACCTCCCTTCACGGTCACGACTGACGCGCTCGACGGCCTCGATAGCGCTCAGGCGCTCTCGGAAATACGTCAGGTCATCAGCCAGGGTGGAGACGGGCTGGCGAGCCACCAGGCTCAGCAGGTCCGCCCGTCGCTCGGCCGCCCATCCCTCGCGGTCAGCCACCTTGTGGATGGTCGCCCGCAGGTCTGCCAATAGCCCAGCCACACGCCCGGGCGTCATCGGCACGCAGTAAGGCGTGAAGGGACCGTCCTGCGTGGGATAGCCAAGCAGATGCAGGGCTTCGCTTGCGGTGCCGCGCAAGTACTCCACGATCTCCGCTTTATGGGCTGCCAACTCGGGCTTGATCGCCGCGATCGACTCAGCCGGGCCCCGCAGCTTCACACCTTCGCCGTTCAGAATCAGGCGAACACCCATCGCGCGCGCCTTGCTCAAAAGCGATGCGACGCTCATAGCTCCTCCTCCGATTCGTCGGTTTCAGAGCGAACCCCGCCACTCCCTCTACCGTGGCGGTCTTCGCGGTCTTCGTTAGAAGTGGCGGTCTGCACCTCCTTGGAAACCCTTGTAATTCCAGAAGACCGCCAACCATCCCGAAGACCGCCACCGTTTGGAGAGTGGCGGGGTTCGTCGTCTTCGTGGCGGACTTCGGCGGGAAGGGTCCACACCCATCCGTCTTTCATGCCGGCCTTTCGGGCATCCACCCCCAGCTCACGCTTTGCGCGCTCGATGGTGCGCCAGGCATACCCCGCCCCGGTCGCGTCGGCCTTGATGGCTTTCACCGAGACAGGTCCACCCTCCAGCAGCGACCGCAGGAAGTCGGCCGCCTCGTCGCGCTCGGTGCGTTCTTCCTGGTCGTCTTCCTGCTCGACGTCGCCCAGAATCTCGCGCGCGGTGCCCTGAATCAGCTCGCCCCACATGACCCGGCTGGCGGTGATACCAACGCCGGCCTCCACTTGCTCGATGGCGTAGCTCACTCCGCCGTCATCCGGGCTGATGTTGGACTTGGCACGGGCCAGGATGCGGCGCTCTGCGGCTTCATCTTTCCCGGCCACCAGAACCATCCGGGCGAGGGCAACGAACGCTTGAGAGCCGATAACGCGCTCCGCAGGGCTCGTCCCCTTGGTGCCTTTTGCAAAGTGCGAGATGCCCAGTACAGCGCACCGGTGTGCCGCTGCCACGTTCACCAGGTCCTGCAGGTTGCGGCGCACGTCATTGACGCGGTGGGCATCGCCCGATACAGCCGAGACGATCGGATCCACGATCAGCAAGTCGGCACCGCCCATTTCACTCAGGCGCTCCGACAACAAGTGCATGTCGCGGGCCGGATCGAACGGCTGCAGTTCGCCGTGTTCATCGGCCACCGCCTGTGCAAAGTGGATACGGCGCAGATCGGCGCCAGCGGCCATCAGGCGGGGCACCAGCGTGTCGGCCGGGTCGTCTTCGCTGGACCAGATCAGCACGCTCCCCGGTTTCTTCATCTGCGAGCCATCCGGCCATGTGTCGCCGTTGCTAACGATCGCCGCCATGGCGAGCGCCAGCGTGGTTTTGCCGGTACCGGGCGAACCGGCGAGGATCGAGATTTTTCCCGCGGGCAACCAGCCAGGCCACAGCCAGACGATTGCCTCTGGCACCACGTCTGCGGCGCACGTCAATAGCAGGCGAAGGCCGGGCGGCTGAGCGTGCTTTTCCTGGGCTGCCTCGAAGGCGGCTTGCGCTTCAGCACTGGCAGGGACCAAGCTCTCAATGAGCCCCATGCGCGTCCCCCTTCTTCAAGATGACGATGGCTGGACGCTGGCCGCAAATCAGTAGCAGCAAGCGCAGCGGATCCGCCCGAAGTATTCCCGCGACCAAACCACGCACCAAGCCATAACCCGCCTCGTCGTCGATCAGCAACTCGCAATCGAGACCGCGCAGGGCCGACAAGTCATCGTCCAGGCTCGGCTTGTAGCCCGGCGCGACGCTCACCGCCGGCACCCACCGCGCGATGTGGCCGCCGGCCTGAATGACGATCCAGCCATGGCGCGGCGTCATGCCCGATGCGCGCGCATGGTGAAGTGGCTGCAGCCACTCTGGGCAGCGCGAGGCGCGAGTGTCCCCGCCCACCTGCGCGCGCAGGTGGTTTTGTTGTGTCGGAGTCACGTCAGGCTCCCAGGAGGTGCCAGAACGCCGCGCAGAAGCGGCGCAGGGCTACGCGGCGGCGGTTGTAGTAGCGGCTGGCAACAAAGCCTCCCAAGGCACTATGGCGAACGTGAGCGGCGATCATGCTGCTACCCTCGGAGCATGTCGCATGGCTTCAGCAGATCGTCGCGCGTCCAGGCGGCGACACATCGCTGCATCCTTGTAGTTGCAGCCCACCTGCTCGGCTTCCCAGTTGATACAGTTTTCGATGTCTTCTGCCTTGCTGCGGATGGCTTGCAGCGCATAGGCAATGTCTTCTAGGTTCAGCCAACCTTCCGGCGTCTCCAGTCGGGACAGAGCGAGCCCAGCGACGGCCGCGATTTCCGAGAATCCGCTCTGCGACATGGCGTCCATACTTTCGATGGCTTCGCGCAGCTTTTGCGTGTCAATGGTGATCGTCTTAGCCATGGCACACCTCCACGCTGGCCAGCAGATCGAGGACGCGAGCCTTGTGGCTTTCCCAGGTGGCTGCGTCGTCGGCAGCCAGATAGCCGTTCTCGGTATCGAAGTTCAGGACTTCCGCGATGTATCTCAGGCTGCGCGGGTCGATCTGCTCGGCGATCGCCAGGGCTTCGGCCAAGTTGTACGGTCGCTCATTGCCAGCAGCATCGATCAGGCCGACAAAGGCACGATCGTCCAGGCCGATGCTGCTGCCGGTCAGGCGAAGGGTTGGACGTACCTTCGCCTTGCTGCGCAGCTTCTGCGCGGCGCCAGCCATGGCCGTTTGTCGGCCGGCATTTGCGCTCAAGGGGAAGCGGGAGTGCTCAGAACGAGCGAGAACTTCAGGCATGGCAGCCTCCTCAGTTGCGAGGGCGGCCGGGCGATTTTGTGCGTCACCGGTCAGATAGATCGCAACAGGTTTGCGCTGCTCCTTTGCTGCGGCAAGCAATGCCACCGACACGCGTTCGAGCAGGCGAACACTGTCTGGCGTTTGAGAACGATAGGCGATGCCCGAATGGGCGTGGTGAGACTGGCGCATGGCGGCCTCCATCGTGATTGAGGAAGGCCCGCCGCTCATTTCCACATGAGGGGTGGCGGGCCTGACAGCGGGGGTGGAAAACCGGCACGATGGCACCGGCCAGCCCGAAGGCTGCCCCGCCCGGCCCGCCATAATCGAAGGCGTGCGCAAGCGCAACGGACGAAAAAATACCGCCAAGAGCGGCGGCTGTCCGCCATCGTGAATCGGGTTTCCACACCCGGCCGCCGTTGTCTCGGCGACAGGCAAAGTATACGCCTTTGCCATGGGTTTACAAGTGCCAGTGAAGTTCAGCATGTTCCGACCTCCAGCAGGTACACGCCGACACGATGAGGCACGCCGGCTTCCGTCTGCTCGATGCGCGTCACAGTCTTGATGCGGTGGCCGAGGTGGTGGCGCAGCTCGAAGATGCGCGGACGTGGGTCGTACACGTCCAGGTGGCGCATCAGCTCGAACGTGGTGACGCTGCCCAGCGTCTGCATCGCAGTCAACGCACGTTGGCGCTGCGATGCGCTATCATTACCCGGAATCGTTTGAAGAATTTGCTTGAGGGCTGCGGCGCGAGTCGTGGCCTTTTTCTTTGCCATCTTTCAGCCCTCCGCGCGGTAGCTGGCCGGATTGGCCAGGAAGGCGTCGATGTCGCCGGCGCGCCAGCCCACGGAGCGCGGCCCCAGACGGACAGCAGGCGGGAAGGTCTTGTCCCTGAGGCGGGCGTAGATCGTGGAGCGCGAAAGCCCCGTTGCGGCTTCAACCTGCTTACGGCGCAGGATAGTCAGCGCTGTTTGGATGTTTGTGGCCATGCAAAAGCTCCGTCAGTTGCCTCGGGACCACCCCGAAGCTCTGAGGAACTGTTTGCACCAAGGAAAAAATTTTAGAAAACAGGAGGGGTTTCTAAATTTTTGACCTCACAGGTTGACGCCAGATGTGACTGGCAGAAGGCTTTCTGATTTGCTTTTTTGGTGCCGTTTTGACCCTTGGCACTGCCATACGCCGGAGCTGCTTGTCTCGCTCTTTGACCTGCTGGATCAGCGCCTTGTACTCGTCTGCCAACTCACCATCGGCTAAATACTGACGCCAGACAAGATCAACCTGAGAAACGCTTACGCCTGCGCTATTTGCCACTATGCGCTGAATGTGCCGGGCGGTCGCAGGCGGCGGATCACCACGCGACGATTCCCCGCTAGCGAATCTCACCTGCAATGAAGCCGCGGCGCGGTAAACGTTCGCCATTGCTTGGACGATTTTTTCCTCAAGCGCTCGAGCGCCGGAACTTCGGGGAGCTTTGTCCCCGTCGATCCTCAGAGCCCGCTTGATGGCTGCGCGGCCCTCATTTGTGCTCGTGTCATCCAGCTCCAGAAGATCGGCAACAACGTCGTCCAAGATCGATAGGACGCGGTCCCTCAGGGAGTCCAGCACTTCTGTGGACAACTTGGGTTCTTGCCCATTCCCCCACGTACTGACGTAGGCAATCATCGCTTCCTGATAGGCAGGCCAGAGTCTTTCCGCATCTCGGACGCTCTTGTAGGCTAGCCATGCAAAGCGACCGTGCCCATACTCGTTATATTTTGTCAGGGCATCAGTGGCGGCCACGATCGCGTCACCGTACCTGCCGATGTGATCCTGATTAGCCCAGAACTCTCTGTTCTGCGAATTTATGTCGCTGGGTGTGGGAGTCGAGCCCATCCTTGCGCCCTCACGCAAAGTCCCTCGAAAAAGAGAGCAGCGCCGGCGGGTGAGAGAACCCGTTTTCGATTGGCCGATCTAGGCGCGGCTCGTGTGATTGTCACATGCTCGATGGCAGCGGAATCACCTTCGCGCCGCGTCTAAGTTCGTCTAGGTAGTCCGCCCACGCCTGCATCATCTGTTTGCGCACGGACAGGAAGGCCACCCGGTCATACGCCGCGCCGTTCGGATCTTTCTTCCGATGTGCGAGCTGCAGCTCGATTACCTCAGCCTCGAAGCCCAGCACTTCGCGCAGGATGGTGCGCGCAATGGGACGCACGCCGTGGCCGGTGAACTCCTTCTGGGTGTCGACGCCCATGCGTTTGAGCGCGGCGTTGATGGCCGCCTCGGACATGGGCTTGGCTTTGTCCCGCGCGCCAGGGAAGAGGTAGCGGCCGTGGCCGGTCAGGGCGTGTAGGTCACGCAGGATTGCGATGGCCTGGGTCGAGAGGGGCACGATGTGGGGCACGTCTCGCTTAGACGACAGGAAGCGCCATTCGGCTGCGTCCAGATCGATGTCCACCCATTCCGCTGCGCGCAGCTCGCCAGGCCGGACGAAAACCATCGGGGCTAGCAACAGCGCGCACTTCACGACAAACGTGCCCGTGAAACCATCAAACATCCGCAGCAATCCGGCCGCTTCCTTGGGATCAGTCGGTGCGGCGTAGTGCTTCCCCTTAGCCGGGGGCAAAGCTCCCCGCAGGTCGCCCGAGGGGTCACGCTCTGCCCTGCCGGTGGCAACGGCATAGCGGAAGATCTGGCCGCAAGTTTGCAGTACACGGTGTGCAGTATCCAAGGCGCCGCGAGACTCGACACGACGGCACACGGCCAGCAGTTCTGGCGCCTTCAACTCGGCAATCGGCCGTCCGCCAAGCCAGGGGAACACGTCGTTCTCCAAACGGGCCAGCACCTTCTTGGAGTTGCTCTCGGACCAGCCCGGCGCGTACTTGGTGTGCCACTCGCGGGCCACGGCCTCGAAGCTGTTAGCCGCCCGCTCGACCGTCGCCACCTTCCGCACCTTGCGCTCGACTGACGGGTCAACGCCCTCGCCCAGCTGCCGTTTGGCTTCCTCCCGCCGATCCCTGGCCTCTTTCAGGCCGACTTCCGGGTAAACGCCCAGGGCCAGCAGCTTCTCTTTGCCCGCGAACCGATACTTCAGCCGCCAGTAGCGCTGGCCGGCGGGCGTGACGTGGAGAAACAAGCCGCCGCCGTCGAACAGCTTGATCGGCTTGTCGGCAGGCTTGGTGTTGCGGATTGCGGTGTCGGTGAGTGCCATCTGGGGGTATCTCCAGCTGGGGGTATCTGATGTACCCCCAGAAATACCCCCACGTACCCCCGGATGTCAACGCAGCTTATCGGACGATTCTGGAATGAAAAAACCCGCGAAGCCTTGAGCTATCGCGGGTTTTTGGACTTCCAGGGAACTCACCGGAAGTGTATTTGGTGGGTGGTACAGGGATTGAACCTGTGACCCCTGCCGTGTGAAGGCAGTGCTCTACCGCTGAGCTAACCACCCGTGTGCGGCGAAAACGAGATTATGGCGAAAAGCTATGGCCGTGTAAATACCCGACCGCACTTTTTTTACATCACGCCGCCGGGGGCGCGGCTTCGGGTGCTTCGCGCGTCCAGACGGTCTTGCCACCACTGGCCTTGTCGATCTCCTTGAGCACGCCGGCGTGAGCCTCGGCTTCGGCCCCGGTGGCCGACAGTACCAGCAGATCCAGTACGCTTAGGTCGACGGCGTCAGCCTCCGCGGATTCCCCTTCGCCGCCTTCCAGCATGTCGATCACCAAGGCGTTCTGGCCGCGCGTCATAGCCAGGTAGACCTCGGCCAGCAGCTCCGCGTCCAGCAAGGCGCCGTGCAGCGTGCGGTGTGCGTTGCTCACGCCCAGCCGGTCGCACAGCGCATCGAGCGAGTTGCGCTTGCCGGGGAACATCCGGCGCGCCTCCAGCAGCGTGTCGATGCAGCCCGACAGGTGCTCGCGGAAGGTCGGCAGGCCCAGGCGCTGGAACTCCATGTCCAGGAAGCCCAAGTCGAACGCGGCGTTGTGGATGATCGCCTCGGCGCCCTGCACGTAGTCGCGGATCTCGTTGACGATTTCCGCAAACTTCGGCTTGTCGGCCACAAACTCGTTGGTGATGCCGTGCACCGCCATCGCGCCCGCATCGATTTCGCGCTCGGGGTTGATGTAGAAGTGCAGGTTGCGGCCGGTCAAGCGGCGGTTGACCATTTCCACGCAGCCGATTTCGATCACGCGGTCGCCGGTGGCGGCGTTCAGGCCGGTGGTTTCCGTATCGAGGATGATCTGTCGCATCGCGTACGCTCCTCCCCTTACTTGAAGACCACGGTCTTGTGGCCGTTCAACAGGATACGGTGTTCGGCGTGCCACTTCACGGCACGGGCCAGCGCCACGCATTCCACGTCACGGCCGACGGCGGTGAGCTGCTCCGGGTCCATGCTGTGGTCTACGCGTTCGATTTCCTGCTCGATGATCGGGCCTTCGTCCAGGTCGGCCGTCACGTAGTGGGCCGTCGCGCCGATCAACTTCACGCCGCGCTCATGCGCCTGGTAATACGGCTTGGCGCCCTTGAAGCTCGGCAGGAACGAATGGTGGATGTTGATGGCACGGCCTTCGAGCTTGCGGCACAGGTCGTTCGAGAGAATCTGCATGTAGCGCGCAAGCACGACCAGGTCGATCTGCTGCTCCTGAGCGATTTCCCAGATGCGGGCTTCCTGTTGTGCCTTCTGCGCGTCGGTTGCCTGCAGGAGGGGCAGATGCATGAACGGCACGTCATACGACGCGGCGAGCTGGTAAAAATCGCGATGGTTCGAAACGATGGCGGCGATCTCGATCGGCAACTGGCCGGCACGGGCGCGGAACAGCAGGTCGTTCAGGCAATGGCCGATCTTGGAGACCAGGATCATCACCCGCGGCTTGACCGCAGCGTCAAATATGCCCCACTGCATGGAAAATCGCTCGCCGATGGGAGTGAAGCGATCGCGCAGCGTCTGCAGATCGAGCGGCTGGCCCTGCGGCACGAAATGGACGCGCATGAAGAAGCGGCCCGTGAATTCGTCGCCGAACTGGTCGGAATCGAGAATGTTGCAGCCCTGCTCGAACAGCAGGCCGGAGACGGCGTGGACGATGCCGGGCTGATCCGGGCAGGACAGGGTAAGAATGAAACCGGAGTGACTCATCAAGCGTTTTATGTATTGTTGTCGGGCGCGAACCATTGCGGCATCCGGCGCACCAAGGCATCAAGGGTGACGAGCGTGGCGTCCACCGTCATCGCGCAGTCCGCCATGATATCAAGGGCGGTGTCCGGGCTGGCGCGCAGGTGGCCAGCGACCTCGCCGTCCTGGTTGACTGGAATGAAGTCGCCCGGCAGCGTCAGATCGAAGACGAACAGGGTCTCGTTCTGGATGCCCTCCGGAACTTCGCGCATGACATCGAGGGTACCGCGCGGCACTAGCCCGGCGGCCAGATCGGCGCCGATGCCCGCCTCTTCCCAGCATTCCTTTTCCAACGCGCCGCGCGCATCGAAGCCGTGGCCGATACCGCCAGCGACAAGGTTGTCCCACATGCCGGGGTCGATGGGCTTGGTGCTGGAGCGGCGGGCCAGCCAGAGGGCGGGTTCCGAGCCCTCCGCCCCATCAATCAGGCCGTTCATGTGCGCGGCATACGTGCGGATCCCGAAGAAGCGTGCGGCGGCGCGCTCGATCAGCGCCAGCACGGGCGTGCCCCAACCGGTATTGACCTCGAAGCGCTCGTCGCGCCAGCCGCGCACGTGGCCGTCTTCGGCCAGGCGTGCGGCCACCTCGGCCAGCGCGGCGGTGCGCTCGCCCTCGGTGGCGAGCGTGTTGCGCAAGTCGACGCGCTGCGCCGAGACCTCGAACCACCGCGGCCAGCGCATCAGCAGCGCGGCACGCTCGCGGTCCAGCCAGCCGACGCGCTGCCCAGCCACCATCCACGGAACCAGCGCGGCGGGATCCAACGCATTGCGTGCCGCCAAACCTTCCGCCACAAGCCGGATGCGCGGGTCGCTCATGCCATCACCGTGCAAAGCAAAGCGGCGCATGCATTGTGCTTTCCGTGCCGCGCGCGGCGCGCGATAATGTGCCGTTAATACAAGCCGTCATCAGATTGGAGAAATAAGGATGGATGAAATCGACGAGCTGTCGGATCTGCCGACCCCGCGCTTTATCTGGGGGTTCGCCATCGCCGTCACACCGTCCGGCGAAGTGTCTCACGATGAGTTCGAGTATCTGACCCACACCCGCGCGCCGCGCTTCACCTGCCGCGTGGTCGAACTCGAAGACATGCCAGCCGAACCCGAAGACGATAGCGACATCGACGGCCGCATCGTCCACTTCGAGAATCCGAAGCGGATGTTCTACATCACCGACCTGGGCTTGGCGCTGATGAACTTCACGCTGTTCGACAAGGTGGACAACAAGGCCAAACTGAAGAAGGCCTGCGACGAGGCCATCGCCGACTGGCTCACCCGTCGCGAATTCCTCGATAACGAGCCTGACGACGACGAGGAATAAGGCGTCTAGCCCTGGCTACCTGCGCTGCCATCTTCGGCAAAGCGCAGGTCGGCCAGGCGCACATCGGCGTAGGCGCGCCCGGCGTCGAGCAGCGCCACAACCTGCGCCCTCACCCGCTCCTTCTGCGCACGCAGGGTTCGCGGCGGCACGTTCGGATCCTGGCCGGTGTGATGCAGATACAGCATCTTGTACGTGAGCTGACTCACCATCCACTGCCGCAGGACGCGACGCCGCCCGGCATGATCGGCTTCCAGCACATTGATCTGGCCCAGCAACGCAGAAAACGCCCGCGCTACGCACGCCGCATCCGGAGCCTCTCCGGCAATGCAGCCCTCTGCAACGGCGCGCGCCTCGGCCGGGGGCATGGCGTCAGTCTCGACAAACCGGTCCGCGGTCTGGCTGGCGGCTGATGCTTGACGTGGCAGCCGGGCAGACACGGCGGAAAGCGCTTCTTGCGCGCGGCGGATGGACGCATTCAGCGACTCCACACTGCCCGGCATCATGCCAAGCGCTGGCATTTCGCTGGGTTGTTCGACGCGCTTCTTGAGGTCCATCGCTCCCTCCGGTTGCGCCCGCAGCCATGACGCATGGCCGGGCAGAAACCGGATTGTAGAACGTGAAGCACATTTCGCGACAAATCAACACATTTGTTCCGCATTGAACAGCGAACGCAAACGATAATGCGACGTCACAAAACGACGGCTAGCTGTTGGTCGGGTTCAACGCTGCGTCACCGTGCCCCGGTTAAAATACAAAATTACGCGCGAATACTTCGCTCCAACTACTGACCGCCCAAGCGCGGCAAGGAACACACCTTGATCAAGTGGATTATTGTGGCCCTGTACCTGGGCTCCATTCTGTACGTGCACTTCCGCGGCAAGGTGCGCCTGAAGTTCTGGCGCCAGATGTTCGACCATTCCGCCGTGGTCGCCCCGGTTAACTGCTTCATGTATGCCTTCTCGGGCGTGCCGCAGACGCCCTATGTGCCGGTCGAACGCTTTCCCGATCTGGAAAAACTGCAGGCCGCCTGGCCGGAGATTCGTGACGAGGCCCAGGCGCTCGCCAGCCTGCGCAAGATCAAGGCCGCAGAGAAAAACGACGACGCCGGCTTCAACTCGTTCTTCAAGAATGGCTGGAAGCGTTTCTACCTGAAGTGGTATGAGGCGAGCCACCCGTCGGCCGAGCAACTATGCCCGAAGACGGTGGCGCTGCTGCGAGAATTGCCGAGCGTAAAGGCCGCGATGTTTGCCGAACTGCCGCCGGGCGGCAAGCTCAACCCGCACCGCGACCCGTTTGCCGGCTCGCTGCGCTACCACCTGGGTCTGGCCACCCCCAACGACGACCGCTGCTTCATCGAGGTCGACGGCGAGCGCCATAGCTGGCGCGACGGCCAGGGCGTCGTCTTTGACGAAACCTTCCTGCACTGGGCGCAGAACGGCTCCGACCGGGATCGCCTGATCCTCTTCTGCGACATCGAGCGCCCGATGAAATTCGGCTGGGCGCAGCGCGTGAACAAGTGGCTCGGCCGCAAGGTCATGACCGCCGCCAGCTCGCCAAATGACGAAGGCGACCAGACCGGCGGCATCAACAAGCTATTCCGCTACGTCTGGCTGATGGGCCAGTACCGCCGCCGCTTCAAGGCGTGGAACCGCAAGCTCTATTACGTCGTGAAGTTTGGCCTCATCCTCGGCGGGGTCGCGTTGATCATCTGGATCTGACGCGCCACACGCATTGCACAAAGAACCGGCCTCGCGCCGGTTTTTTGTTGCGCGTGCGAAAAGCCCTTCGCACAGCGATCGATTTGCGCTTTTACAAAGCAAGCGCTGAAAAGCGCCACCTGCGGCACAAATCTCGCCTAATGTCAGGAACTGAGCGCTCAGCCGTTCATCTGATATGGTGGGCACACCGCTTGCTGCAGCCAGTTCGACACCCTTGCCGATTGCACGGGGCCCACGTCGGCTCGGTTTGCAGGACTGTGGCGCCCCACCTCCTCAACAACACTTAGGACCGATCGCCATGCACAAGAACCTGATCAGCCGCCGCACCGCCGCCACCCTTGCCGCCGTCGCGCTGCTCGGCACCCAGATCGCGGCCTGTACCACCACCAGTCCGAGTGCGCAGGGCTCCGACGTGATGACGTCGACCAACAAACACGCCACCACCAACTCGCAGGCCGACTCAGTACTCTCGCGCCTGTACACCACGGCCAATGGTTCACGCGAACTGGTCTCGCGCGCCAAGGGCGTGCTGGTATTCCCGTCGGTGCTCAATGCCGGCTTCGTGGTCGGCGGCCAGTACGGCGAAGGCGTGCTGCGCACGGGCGGCGGCCGTCCGCTGGGCTACTACAACATCGCCTCCGCGTCGGTGGGCTTCCAGGCTGGCGCCCAATCGCGCGCGCTCATCATCCTCTTCATGACGGACGAAGCGCTGCAGAAATTCCAGAACAGCCAGGGCTGGACGGCAGGCGTGGATGCCACCGTGGCGCTGGCCAAGATCGGCGCGAATGGGGTGGTCGACACCAACACCGCGCAGCAACCGATCATCGGCTTCAACCTGACCAACGCGGGCCTGATGGCCGGCGCGTCGATCGAAGGCACGAAGATCACCAAGCAGAACAACTGATCCGATTGATCGTCGCGTGGACCCGAGAACCGCCGTCTTGCACGGCGGTTTTCTTTTGCCTGCCGCTGGCAATTGGACGCGAACTTCCTATGCTGTTCACGCATGGAAGCATTCCAACAACGAGGTGTCCCTTGGGGGAAATCCGGGGGCAGGAATCGTAAGACTTCTCGGCTAGGATCATGCGGCAGCCGCATGTGCGCGGGCACGGCGGCGGCACTGACAACCATAAGACAACCACCCAGAATCGAGGGGAGACATGACGGGGCTCAATTCCGCGTGGCGCGGCACCTTCGCGTGCGCGCTGCTTTCCGGTCTGCTGCTGGCGTCGGGCCAGTCGATGGCCGAGCCGGGCATCACCGAGAACAAGATCGTCATCGGCCAGACCGCGGGCTTCACCGGCCCCGCCGGCGAACAGGTCAAGGAGATGACGCAAGGCGCCAAGCTCTATATCGATGCAGTCAACCGCACAGGCGGCGTATACGGGCGCAAGATCGAGCTGATCTCGGAAGACGATGGCTTTGACGCGACCGCCTCCAAGAGACACGCGCATGCACTGCTGATCGACAAGCAGGTCTTCGCCCTCTTCCTGCCGCGCGGCACGCCCAATACGGAGGCGATCATGGCCGAAGCCCGAGCGGCGGGCGCACCGGTGGTGGCACCATCGACCGGCGCATCGACGTTTTTCGACCAGCCCGATCCGCTGCTCTTCGTGGTGCGCGCGAAATATCAGACGGAAATTGCGGAGCTGGTCCGCTATTTCGACACACTGGGCCTGCGCCGCCTGGCGCTGGTCAACGTGAACGACACCTTCGGCAAGGACACGGAGGCCGGCTTCAACAACGCCACGCAGAAGCAACCGGCCGATACGCACCGCATCTTCACGGTCGACCGGCTCAAGCCCGACGTGGACAAGGCAACGGCGGAGATCGCCAAGTTCTCGCCGCAGGCGGTGATCCTGGCCTGCCCAGGCACGACGGCACGCGCGTTTGTCGAAGCGCTGAACAAGCAAGGTGCCACCGCGCAACTGGCCGCGCTGTCGAACAATGCCAGCCTGGCCTTCGCGCAATCCCTCGGGCCACAGGGACGGGGCGTGGTGGTCTCTCAGGTGATGCCATCGCCGGTGCGCTCAACCTCGCAGTTGGGCCGTGACCTCGCGGCCAGCGCCAAGGCTGCAGGCGTGACACCGTCGTACGCAATGATGGAAGGTTATGCATCTGCCCGGGTCCTGGTCGAAGGGTTCAAGCGCGCGGGCAAAACGCCCACGCGGGCGAGCTTCGTCTCGGGCCTGGAGTCCGCCGGCACGATCGACCTGGGCGGACTGGAAGTGCGTTATGGCCCCGGCAGCCGCAAGGGTTCGAACTACGTCGAGCTGTCGGTGATCGGCCCGAACGGTACGTTCATCAAATAAGTGCACACCGAGGTGCCAACTGCCCAGGCAACCGCTTCACCGCAAGGCATAGCGGGCGCTTGCGTAAAACGCATGAGCACATAAGAAAATACTATTTGGAATTCGCATACTGCCTCTAACAGAATGCATGAACCACATGCATGACTTGGATCAATCAGGCAGATGGAACTCCGACAACTCGAAGCATTTGCTGCCGTCATGTCGACAGGCAGCGTCACTGCGGCGGGCAAGCTGCTGGGCCGTTCGCAGCCTGCCATCAGCCGGCTCATCCAGGATCTGGAAGCCGAAATCGGCTATGCCCTCTTCACGCGCGCGGGGCCCCGCGTCTCGCCCACCGAGCAGGGTTTCCTGCTGTATGAAGACGTTGAACATACCCTGATCAGTCTGCGGGAGATCCGTACGCGCGCCGAAGAAATCGCCCGTGGCGAAGCGCGTCCGCTGCGTCTGGCGGCCACCTCGGCGCTGGCTGCGGGGCTTTTGCCTGCCGCGCTGGCCGATCAGCCTGACCTCGCCCAGCACATCCAGATTCGCAGCGCCTCGCCCGAGCAGGTCGTGCACGCGGTGCTCACAGGCGCCGCCGACTTGGGGCTCGCCAGCCTGCCGCTCGAGCATCGCGGCGTGACGGTGCATTGGATTGGCGAATCGGCCTGCGTGGCTGCCGTGCAGGAGAGCGACCCGCTGGCCGCCTGCAAACGTGTGGCGCTGGCCGATTGCGCGGGGCGTCGCATCGTCACGATGCACAACCCGTACCGCCTGCGCCGTCGCCTGGATCAGGCGCTGGCCAAGGCCGGCGTGACGCCCACCTTGCTGATCGAGACCAACGCCTCGTTCAACGCGCTCACCGCCGTGCGCGCCGGCTTGGGTGTGGCGCTGCTGGAGCCGGTCACGGCTTACGGCGTGCCGATCGAGGGCGTGACCGTGCGGCCGATCGACGCCGAGATTCCATTCTTCTTCGGCGTGATCACGCCCGAGGCCAAGCGGCCCGCGCCCGCCGTGACTGCGCTGATCGATGCGCTCTCCCGCGCCGCGCAGCGCCTGCTGCCCGACTGCAAGCTGCACGACCCCGCACGTCACGCCAGCATGCTGCAGGTGCTGTACGGCGAACCACTCAACGAAACCGAAGGCGCGTCCGCATGACCGCTCTCCAACAAGACAACGCGGTGCAGGCCAATGGCCTCGCGGCGCTGGAAGCCCGTTTGCGCCAGGACCTTGCCTGGCTGGAGCTGCCCGCCAAATCCTGGACGCTACCGCACGTGCTGGAAGACCAGCTGGTGCTGGACGTGGCCATCATTGGGGGCGGCATGGCTGGCCTGGCGGCAGCGGCATCACTCAAGCATCTCGGCATCGGCGCCGTCGTGTTCGATCGCGCGCCCATCGGCTTCGAAGGCCCGTGGGCTACAACCGCGCGCATGGAAACCCTGCGCTCACCCAAGCAGTTGACCGGCCCCGCGCTGGGCCTGCCCGCACTGACCTTCCGCGCGTGGTTCGAGGCGCAGTTCGGCGCCGATGCGTGGGAGGTGCTCGACAAGATCCCGCGTCTGCAATGGATGGACTACCTGCGCTGGTATCGCCATGTGTTGCAGATTGACGTGCGCAACGAGCACCACGTGAAGGCGATCCATCCGCGCAAGGATGGCGCCGTCGAACTCGTGATCGACGTGCCGGGCCAGCCAACGCAGCGCGTGTTCGCGCGCCGCGTGGTGCTTGCCACCGGCCGCGATGGCCTGGGCGGACCTTCGGTGCCCGAGTTCGCGCGCCGGCTGCCACGCCGCTGGTGGGCACATTCGTCCGACGAGATGGATTACGGCACGCTTGCGGCCAAGCGCGTGGGCGTGATCGGCGCAGGCGCCTCGGCGATGGATTCAGCGGCGACCGCGCTGGAGGCCGGCGCCGCGAGCGTCGACCTGCTGATCCGCCGCCCCGACCTGCCGCGCGTGAACAAGGGCAAGGGCGCAGGCAGTCCCGGCTTGGTGCACGGCCACCTGCACCTGCCTGATGCGTGGAAATGGCGCATCCGCCATTACATCAACGTCGAGCAAGTGCCCCCGCCGCGCGGCAGCACGCTGCGCGTATCGCAGCATCCGAACGCGAGCTTCAACCTCGGCTGCGGCATCCTGGGCGTGGACGAGCATGACGGCGTGCTGCATGTGGCGACGACCAAAGGCGTCTTCCAACTCGATTTCCTGATCTTCTCCACGGGCTTCCGCACCGACTGGGCGGCGCGCCCCGAATTCAGCGCGCTGGCGCCGCACGTGCGCCAATGGCGCGACCGCTACACGCCCCGCCCCGGCGAGGAAGACGCCGAACTGAGCGATTCACCCGACCTCGGCCCCACGTTCGAATTCCGCGAGAAAACGCCAGGAGCACTGCCCGGCCTCTCACGCGTGCACTGCTTCTGCTATCCGGCCTCGCTCACGCACGGCAGCGTGTCGGGCGACATCCCGGCCATCAGCGAAGGTGCGAAGCGGCTGGCGCAAGGCATTGCCGGCCTGCTGTACCAGGAAGACATCGAAGACCACTACGCCGCCATCCAGGCCTATGCAGAGCCGGAAATCTTCGGAGACGAATGGACGCCCGCCCCACCGATCGGCTTAGAAGCGGGCGTGGAAGCGGAAAGCGTGTCCAGCCAGGAGGCCGCACGATGACGAGCTGGCTCCTCCGCCGCATCGGCCAGGCGCTGCTGGTGGTGCTGGTGATGACGGTGATCGTCTTCGTGGGCCTGCACGCCATCGGCAACCCGGTCGATATCCTGATCGGCCAGGACGTAGACCAGATCGAGCGCGCCCGCATCATTGCCGAGCTGGGCCTGGACAAGCCGCTGTGGCAGCAGTACCTGGCCTTTCTCGAAGGCGCGCTGCACGGCAACCTGGGCAAGAGCTTCGTCTACAACGAGCCGGCCATCCAGCTCATCCTGCAACGCCTGCCGGCCACGCTGGAGCTGGCCTTTGCGGCGCTCATCATCGCGGTGGTGATTGGGGTGCCGTTGGGGCTGTTCGCGGGGCTGTACCCGAACCATCCGGTGTCGCGCTTGCTGATGACAGGCAGCGTGGTGGGCTTCTCACTGCCGACGTTCTGGGTGGGGCTGATGCTGATCATGGCCTTCAGCGTAAGCCTGGGCTGGCTGCCGGCCAGCGGGCGTGGCGAGACTGCGCGCCTGTTCGGCATCGAATGGTCGTGGCTGACGGTCGATGGCTTGCGGCACCTGGTGCTGCCAGCGGTCAACCTGTCGCTATTCAAGCTCTCGCTGGTGCTGCGGCTGACGTCAGCCGGCGTGCGCGAGGTGCTGCCGATGGATTTCGTGAAATTTGCGCGCGCCAAGGGGCTGTCGCCGCTGCGCGTGGTGCTGGCGCACGTGCTGCGCAATACGCTGATCCCGCTGGTGACGGTTCTGGGGCTGGAACTGGGCTCGACCATCGCCTTTGCGGTGGTGACGGAGAGCATCTTCGCGTGGCCCGGCGCGGGCAAGCTGATCCTGGACAGCATCAATTCGCTGGATCGCCCAGTCATCGTCTCGTACCTCATCGTCGTGGTGTGCCTGTTCGTGTCGCTCAACCTGATCGTCGACATCCTGTATCGCCTGCTGGACCCGCGCGTGCGCGCGGCGGATAACGCGGAGGCGGTATGAACACGACCTCGCAAACCGCGGTGGCTGCGGCTCAAGCGACGGCCGCGCCGGCGCCACGCAAGCAGTCGCCCTGGCGGCGTGTGGCGGTGGATTTTCTGGCGTCCAAGTCAGCCATCTTCGGGCTGGTCGTCGTTGTGCTGCTGATGGCGGCTGCGCTGGCCGCACCGTGGATCACGCCACAGAACCCGTACGACCTGATGCAGCTCGACGTGCTGGATTCACGCCTGACGCCCGGCTCGCCCAACGGCTTGGGTACGTTCACGTACTGGCTCGGCACCGACGGCCAGGGGCGTGACCTCTACTCCGGCATCCTCTACGGCCTGCGCATCAGTCTGGGCGTGGGCATCGGCTCGGCGGCGGTCGCTGCTGTCATTGGCACATTGCTCGGGCTGATTGCCGCGTACGCGGGTGGCAAGGTCGACAGCGTGATCATGCGCGCGGTCGATCTGCTGCTGTCGTTTCCATCCGTGCTGGTGGCGATGATGATCCTCGCCTACCTCGGCAAGAGCATCACCAACGTCGTGCTGACGCTGGTGCTGCTGGAGTGGGCGTATTACGCGCGCACGGTACGCGGGCAAGCGCTGGTCGAGCGCCGGCGTGAGTATGTGGAAGCCGCGCGCTCGCTCGCGCTGCCGGGCTGGCGCATCGCGCTCAAGCACATCCTGCCGAACTGCCTGCCGCCGCTGATCGTCGTGGGCACCTTGCAGGTGGCGCGCGCGATCACGCTGGAGGCGACGCTCTCCTTCCTGGGCCTGGGCGTGCCGATTACCGAGCCGTCTTTGGGCCTGCTGATTGCCAATGGATACCAATACATGCTGTCTGGCCAGTACTGGATCAGTTTCTATCCGGGCATCGCGCTGCTGCTGGCGCTGGTGGCCATCAACCTGGTGGGCGACCGCCTGCGCGAAGTGCTGAACCCGAGGACGCAACGATGAGCGCGTCCGCGAACCTGACGCTGGAGGTGCGCAACCTGCGCACGCAATTCCTCACGCGCGACGGTGTGCTGCCTGCGGTGGACGACGTGTCGTTCTCGCTCGCACGCGGCCGCATCCTTGGGCTCGTCGGTGAATCGGGCTCGGGAAAATCCGTGACCGGCTTCTCGATCATGGGCCTGGTTGACCCGCCTGGCCGCGTGACCGGCGGAGAGATCCTCTACCAGGGCCGCGATCTCACAAAGCTGCCCGCGCGCGAACTCCGCAAGCTGCAGGGCAACCGCATCGCCATGGTCTTCCAAGACCCGATGATGACGCTCAACCCCGTGCTGCGCATCGACGCCCAAATGATCGAGGCCGTGCGCGCACACAGCGGCATGAGCCACACGCAAGCCCGTGAGCACGCCCGCGACACGCTCGGCCTGATGGGAATTCCCAGCCCGGAGGAGCGCCTGCGCGCCTATCCGCATCAACTGTCCGGCGGCATGCGCCAGCGCGTGGCGATTGCCATTGCGATGCTGCATCGGCCCGACCTGATCATTGCCGACGAGCCGACCACCGCGCTGGACGTGACCATTCAGGCGCAGATCCTGTCGGAGGTGCAGAAGCTCGCGCGCCAGCACGGCACTGCGCTGATCTGGATTACGCATGATCTGTCCGTCGTCGCCGGTCTGGCTGATGAGGTGGCCGTGATGTACGCGGGCCGCATCGTCGAGCATGGCCCGGTCGACGCCGTGCTTGATGCGCCACTGCACCCGTACACGATGGGCCTGATCGACAGCCTGCCGAGCGAGAACCGCCGTGGCCAGCGCCTGCGCCAAATTCCGGGCATGACGCCGAATCTGCTGTCGCTGCCGGCCGGCTGCGCGTTTGCGGCGCGCTGCCCACGTGCATCCGAGGCGTGCAGTGTGCGTCCGGAGCTCACGCAGCCAAACGCCGGCCGCCTCGTGCGTTGTTTCCATCCAGGCACGTTGCCGGCTGCAGGAATCGACAACCAGCGGGAGGTCGCATGAGCACGCCGCTGGTCGAACTCAAGCAGATCAGCAAGCGCTTCGGCGATCGCAAGATCGGCGCGGGCGGACGCGTGCTGCAACGCCTCGGCCTGGCGCAACCGCCCGCCGTGGTGCGCGCTGTCGATGGCATCGATTTGGCGATCCGGCCGGGCGAAGTTGTCGGCCTGGTGGGGGAATCAGGCTGCGGTAAATCCACGCTCGGCCGCATTGCCGCAGGGCTGATGCCGCCATCCGACGGTGAGGTGCGCGTCGATGGCAAGGCCGTCGAGACGCTCTCCGCCGCCGAAGCCCGCGATGCCCGATTGAAGATTCAGATGATCTTCCAGGACCCATACGCCAGCCTCAACCCGCGCCTGCGCGTGGAAGAGATCATCGGCGAGGCGGCGCGCGTGCACGGCCTGACCGACCGCGCCAACTTTGCCGACTACGTGGCCGCGCAGATGCAGCGCGCTGGCCTGGACCCCGCACTGCGAGACCGCTATCCGCACCAGTTCAGCGGCGGCCAGCGGCAGCGCATCGGCATTGCACGCGCGCTGGCGGTGCAGCCGTCGATGCTCGTCTGCGACGAGGCGGTGGCGGCGCTGGACGTGTCGATTCAGGCGCAGATCCTGAACCAGTTCATGGACCTGCGCGAGCAACTCAACCTGACCTACCTGTTCATCAGCCACGACCTGGGCGTGGTGGAGCACCTGTCGGATCGCGTGGTCATCATGTACCTCGGCCGCGTGGTGGAATCGGCTCCGGCCGAGGAAGTCTTCCGCCGCCAGAACCACCCGTACACGCAGACGCTGCTGGCGGAAATTCCGCGCCTGTCGGCCCGGCACAAGACGTTCACGGCCATTCAGGGCGAAATGCCCAGCCCGCTGAACCCGCCGACCGGCTGCCATTTCCACCCGCGCTGTCCGCACGCCATGCCGCGCTGCAAGACCGAGGCCCCCACCTTGCGTGGCATTGCGGTCAATCATGTCAGCGCCTGTCATCTGAACGATCTTCAATAAGCCAACGAAACAACAACTAAGGGAACAACCGTGAAACGCCTCCTCGCCTCTTCGCTTGCCGTTGCCCTGTTTGCCGCCGCCGGTACTGTCAGCGCGCAGACACTGAACATCGGCTTTGCCGATCCGCTGTCGTCGCTGGACCCGCAACTGAACAACCACGCCGGCGACCGCTCGACCGACGTGCACTTCTGGGATTTGCTGGTCGAAAACAAGTGGAACAAGCTGCAGCCCGGCCTGGCGCTGTCGTGGAAGACGCTGGATCCGAAGACGTGGGAATTCAAGCTGCGCCCCAATGTGAAATGGCAGGATGGCCAGCCTTTCACCGCCGATGACGTCATCTTCTCGTACCAGCGCGCGCGCAGCGTGCCGGGCAGCGTGGCGACATTCGCGGGCTACCTGCGCACCGTGGAATCCGTTACGGCCAAAGACCCGCTCACGCTCATCATCAAGACGAATATCCCGAACCCGGACCTGCCGCTGAATCTGGCCTCCGTGCACATCGTCAGCAAGCACGTAGGC
The DNA here is from genome assembly GCF_002298975.1 of Ralstonia sp. UBA689. Taxonomy (GTDB): domain Bacteria; phylum Pseudomonadota; class Gammaproteobacteria; order Burkholderiales; family Burkholderiaceae; genus Ralstonia. The sequence goes on along the minus strand of NZ_DBMV01000001.1, from coordinate 209,308 downwards.
GAGAAGTCCACCACCGAGGACTACAACGCCGGCCGCGCCGTGGTGGGCACCGGCCCCTACAAGTTCGTCTCGTATGTGCCGGGCGACCGCGTGGTGATGGCGCGCAACGATGGCTACTGGGGCGGCAAGCAAGCCTGGGAGAAGGTCAACTACCGCTACATCAACAACGCCGCCGCGCGCACGGCCAACCTGCTATCGGGCGAGGTGGACGTGATCGACAAGGTGTCGGTGTCGGACCTCGCGCGCCTGCGCCAGTCTCCCAACGTGAAGGTGTTCGCCTACCCCGGCCTGCGCGTGATGCTGCTGCAGCCGAGCTTCCGCAAGGGGCCGAACGAATACATCACGGGCAATGACGGCAAGCCGCTGCCGAACAACCCGCTGCTGGACGTGCGTGTGCGGCAGGCGCTGTCGCTGGCCATCGACCGCAAGGCGATTGTCGACCGCATCCTGCAAGGCGCGGCCACCGTCGCCAACCAGTGGATGCCCGCCGACACCTACGGCTACAACCCCGACGTGAAGGACATCGCTTACGACCCGGCGCAAGCGAAGAAGCTGCTGGCTGATGCGGGCTTCCCGCAGGGCTTCAACCTGGTGATGCATGTGCCGAACGACCGCTACCTGCAAGGCCCGGAGACTGCCCAGGCCGTGGCGCAATTCTGGACGCGCATCGGCGTGAAGGCCAAGGTGGAAGTGGTGCCCTGGTCGGTCTACTCGGGCCGCGCCAACAAGAATGACTACGCGATGAGCATGCTGGCCTGGGGCAACGGCACCGGCGAAGCGAGTTACGCGCTGGTCAACGTGCTGGCCACGGTCGATACCAAGAAGGGCCTGGGCGCATCGAACTGGGGCCACTACAGCAATGCGGCCGTGGACAACGCGCTGAACGCCTCCACCGAGGAGTTCAACGTCGAAAAGCGCGCGGCCATCCTGCGCCACTCGGTCAAGCTGGTCTCCGACGATGTGGGCGTGATGCCGCTGTACCACTACCAGAACGTGTGGGCCGCCAAGAAGGGCCTGAAGGTGACGCCGATGACGAGCGATCGCACGGCAGCCCAAATGGTCACCAAGGACGGCAAGTAAGCGCCATGGAAACGTTCGTGCTCAGCGTTACGCCGGCGGATGACCTGATCGACGTGTCGCGCAGCATCGTCGTGACGGGGCTCACGCCCGGCGCACAGGTCGGCATCGTGGCGCAAACGCGTCGTGGCAACGGTGTGCTGTGGCACAGCCGCGCCGCGTTCGTTGCCGATGCGCGAGGCACCGTCGACCTGACGCGCGACGCCCCCGTCTCAGGTGACTACACCAGCGTGAGCGCGATGGGCCTCGTCTGGAGCCAGCGCCCGGAAGACGGGAAGGCGCGCGAGGTGTTTCCGCTGCCCGTGACAGAACCGCTGACGACCACGCTCACAGCCACGGCCAACGGCGAGTCGGTCCATGCACGCTTCGTGCAACGGCTGGCCGCACCGGGTGTGACGCGCTACGAGGTGCGCGACGAGGGACTGGTCGGCACGCTGTATCTGCCGGACGCGTATGCGCACCCTGGCCCGCGCCCGGCGGTGCTGATCCTCAACGGCTCGGGCGGCGGCATCAACGAACCGCGCGCGGCGCTGTACGCCTCGCATGGCTATGCGGCGTTTGCGCTGGCGTATTTCAAGGCGCCGGGGCTGTCGGACTACATTTCCAACACGCCGCTGGAGTATTTCGAGCGCGCGCTCACCTGGCTGCGCCGGCGCGTCGAGCCGCTGCACGACTTTGTTGCGGTGAGCGGCCAGTCGCGCGGCGGCGAGCTGGCGTTGCTGCTGGGCGCGACGTTCCCGGAAGCCGTATCCGCCGTGATCGGCTACGTGCCGGGCGCCGTCGTGCACAGCGCGCAGAATGCCGCCGACCCGGCCATCGGGCGCGAAGGCCCGACGTGGCTGTATCGCGGCCAGCCGCTGCCGCATCTGTGGGAAGGCAACCGCACGGCCACCTGGGCGCCGTTTGACGAAGGTCCCGCGCCGCACCGGCACGAGCGCGCCATCCGCACCGCGCTGCAGGACGCCGATGCCGTGGCGCGCGCCCGCATCCGCGTCGAGCGCACGCGTGGGCCCATCCTGTTGCTCTCCGCCACCGATGACGGCTCCTGGCCCTCAGGCGACTACTCACGCATGGTCACCGCCAAGCTGGCCGAGGTACGCCACCCCTACCCCGTGCAGCATTTCGACTACGAAGGTGCCGGCCACGCCATCGTCTTCCCTTACGTGCCGACCACGCAGCTCGTTTATGCGCACCCGGTGTCGGGCCGCATCAGCACAGGCGGCGGCGAGCCGCGTGCCAACGCCCGCGCCGATGCCCAATCGTGGGCGGCAGTCCGCCGTTTCCTCGCCGGTGCGGTGGCTGCGCGCGGCGCATCCGTACCCGATTCTCGGAGCCTTTCATCGATGGATTTCACGCCTGCCCAAGATGGGGTCGACCAGGTTGCTGGTCTGGACGACAGCAGTGCCACGCACGCGCTTCGCCATGCTCGCGAGAAGGTCGCAACCGCCACACAAGGCAGCTACGACGCGCTGTTCGACGCGTCCCTGCCCGGCCTCACGCTCGGCGAGCGGCTGCTCGTGGCGCTGTATGCCTGCCGCCTGACGCCAGCGCCTGAGTTGGCCAAGCACTATCGCGCGCGACTGGCGGAAACACCGGTCGACGCTGCAGTCCTGCAAGCCATCGACCGCGGCGATGTGGACACGCTGCCCGACGCACGCCTGCGCGCCATCCTCACCTTCACGCGCACGCTGATCGAGCGCCCGATTGAAGGCGACCGCGATGCGCTGCTGCGCTTGCCCGCTGCGGGACTCGCCACGGCGGACGTCGTCACGCTCGCGCAACTCATCGCCTTCCTGTCGTATCAGACGCGGCTGGTGGCCGGCCTGCGCGCACTGCGCGAAGCCGCCGATGCCAGCGCCCCCACCGCCTCCACGGAGACCGCAGCATGACCGAGATCATCCGCGCCCACGGCTTCACCAACGAATCGCTGGAGTGGAAGGCGTGGCTCGACGTGGTCGATCTCGACCGCGCCACGCCTGAGCAGATCACCGTGCTGGAAGAGAGCCACCCCAAAGCGAAGACATCGGATTACTACCGCTTCCTGGTGCACCAGCCGGAGATCCTGCGCCAGCGCTCGGCGGCGTTCAACGCGATCATGTATGCGCCGGGCGGCCTGTCGCGCGCCGAGCGTGAACTCGCCAGCGCGGTCGTCTCGCGCGTGAACGGCTGCGTGTATTGCGCGTCCGTGCATGCTCAGCGCTTCGAGCAGCTCGCCAAGCGCAACGACGTCATCAAGCAGGTCTTTGAAGACCCGCATACCGCTGGCACGAATGCGCGCGAACGTGCCATTGCGTTGTTCTCGCTCGACCTGACGCTGCGTCCCGGCGACGTGCGTGCCGAAGACCTGCAGCCGCTCAAAGCCGCGGGGCTGACGGATGCGGAAATCCTGGACCTGGTCCACGCCGTTGCCATCTTTGCGTGGGCCAATCGGTTGATGCTGAACCTGGGCGAGCCGGTGTTTCCGGATGCGGGCTGAGTCGCTCACTAACACCAAAGACCAAAGAAAAAGCCGCAGGCCCGTGCAGGGTGTGCGGCTTTTCTCATTTGGTAATCCGTTGATCATTGATGCCGGTGGTCCATCCTCGGCTTCGTCCCCTGCCGGGGCCGACTCACTTTCTTTGTCTTGCCAAAGAAAGTAAGCAAAGAAAAGCGCGCCCGATGCGGCGACCCCCTCCTTGAATTTCTGTGACCGGCCGGAGAAGGAGGCAAACTCGCTTTGCTCAAACAGGCCTCCTTCCTTTATCCGCCCGCTCACAGAAATTCAAGGCGCCGCATAGGGCAGGAAAGTCAGAAGCCAAACCGTCTGGGCGCGTGCGATGGCGTCAAAGCGAGTGCCGGCGGATCGCAGACAAGTCTTTATGCGATCGGCAGTTGCCGCACCGGCTTGCCGGTCAACTGCGCCACGGCGTGCGCCACGGCCGGGGCGATCGGCGGCACGCCAATCTCGCCCACGCCGCTGGGCTCCGCTGTGCTGGGCACGATGTGCGTTTCGATGACGGGCGCCTCGGCCATCTTGAGCGCCGGGTAGTCGGAAAAGTTCGACTGCACGACCTGCCCATCCTTGATCTCGATCCGCCCATACAGCACAGCCGTCAAGCCGAAGATGACCGCACTCTCGATCTGCTGGGCGACGATGCCCGGGTTGATGACCGTGCCGCAATCGACAGCGCACACAACGCGATGTACACGCGGCTTGCCGTCCTGCAACGACACCTCCACCACCTGCGCGACCACCGAGCCGAAGCTCGGGTGCAGCGCCAGCCCACGCGCACGCGGTGCGCCGTCGGCAGTAGGCGCCAGCGGCTGTCCCCAACCGGCCGCCTGCGCTGCCGTGTCGAGCACCTTCAGCTCACGCGGATGCGCGCGCAGCAAATCACGCCGCATCGCCAGCGGGTCAAGCTTGGCCGCGGTTGCCACGTCATTGAGGAAGCCCTCCATGAAGAACCCGTTGTACGAATGCCCGACGCTGCGCCAGAACCCAACGGGAACCGGCAGATCGACCGCCAGATGCGCGATGTGCTCGTGCTCGATCTCATACGGCAGGTCAAACAGCCCCTCGGCGGTGTAGCGATCAATGCCTGCCGACGGTGCGCCGAACAGGCGGTCCAGCTCGCCCGCCAGGATGGATTGGCCAGCGCTGCGTGAGGCGATCGCCGTGATCTTGCCGTTCTCGACACGCGCCTTCAGCCGTGCAATGGCGTGCGGACGATAGAAATCATGGCGGACATCGTCTTCGCGCGACCAGATGACTTGCACCGGCTTGCCCTCGGTCTTGGTGGCGATGGTGACCGCTTGACCGATGAAATCCGATTCCAGGCGCCGCCCGAAACCGCCGCCGATCAGCGGAATGTCGATGTGGACCTTGTCACCACTCACGCCAGCCGCGCGTGCCGCGACCAGTTGCGCCAGCGTGGCGACCTGCGTGGGCGCCCACAGGTGCACGCCGTCCTGCGTCACTTGTGCCGTGCAGTTGATCGGCTCCATGGCCGTGTGGGCGAGATACGGGGCGGTGTATTCGGCCTCCACAAGGGTGGCGCCGTCGGCCTTGTCGAAAGCCTTCAGGCCGTCGCCCAGTGAGCGGTAGGTGAAGCCGCTCTTGTCGCTGTCGAGCGCGCTGATCAGTTGCTGGCGGATGCCGGCGGAGTCGAGCGTGGCGTGCGGGCCGTTGTCCCACACCGGCTCGAGCATCGCCAGCGCCTGATGCGCCTGCCAGTAGTGATCGGCCACCACCGCCACGCCGGGCGCACCGCCTGCCGTGCCCTCGAACGGCACCACGTAGCGCACCCCCGGCATGCCAAGCGCCGCCTTCGACTGGAAGGTCTTGAGCTTGCCGCCGAAGACCGGGCACATCACGACGGCGGCGTACAGCATCCCGGGCGGGCGCGCATCGATCGAAAAGCGCGCGCTGCCGTCGGTCTTGGCGGCCAGATCATTGCGCGGCGCCGGTTTGCCGATCAGTTGATACTGCGAGGCCGGCTTGAGCACGACGTTGGACGGCGCCCCGATGCCACGCGCGGTCTTCGCCATCGCGCCAAACGAGGCCTGCTTGCCGCCCGGACCGATCAGTTGGCCCTCGCGCACGCTCACCTGCGCGGCCGGCACGTTCCATTCGCGCGCGGCGGCTTCCACCAGCGCGGCACGCGCCGTGGCAGCGGCTTCGCGCACGGGCTGCCAGCCGTCGGCCACGCTGCTGCTGCCGCCAGTGATGATGAGGCCGATCTCGCGCGCGCTCTTCGCCATGATCCAATGCAGCGCGCGGGCCCAGGCCTTGTCCGCGCTGTCCGGATGCAGCGGCAGCGAGCTGTCGCCCATGGCGACCACGTTGCCGTAGATGCGTTCCACCGGCGAGGTTTCGATGCTCACCCGCGCCAGCGGAATGTCCAACTCTTCCGCTGCCAGCATCGACAGCGCGGTATGGATACCCTGCCCCATCTCAACACGCGGCATGGCAAGCACGACGTTGCCTTCGGGGGTGATCTTGATCCACCCGTTCAGGGCGATCTCGCCGGCATGTTCGGGAAACGCTGATGGATCGCCCACGCGGCTACGCGGCGGCATGACGCCCCAGCCCACCACCAGCGCGCCGCCCACGGCGAGCGCGCCCAACAGAAAACGGCGTCGCCCGCTGCGCGGTTTGGTTGCCTTGGCGTTCATGCGCGGCCCTCCCGCAGCGCCTTGGCGGCACGCTTGATGGCCACGCGCACGCGCGGATACGTGCCGCAACGGCAGATGTTGGTGATGGCGGCGTCGATATCGGCGTCGCTCGGGTCAGGCTGCCGGGCCAGCAAGTCCGCTGCTGCCATTAGCATGCCCGACTGGCAGTAGCCGCATTGCGGCACCTGCTCGTCCACCCAGGCCTGCTGCAGCGCATGGCGCTTGCCATCGCCGCCGGCCAACCCCTCGATTGTGGTGACGTGCTTGCCAGCCACCGCCGCCACCGGCAGCACGCATGACCGCACGGCCGCTCCGTCAAGATGTACGGTGCATGCACCGCAAGCCGCGACGCCGCAACCGAACTTGGTGCCGGTGAGGTTCAGGTGATCGCGCAGCACCCATAGAAGGGGTGTGGCCGGGTCGCAGTCGACGCTGACTGGTCGGTGGTTGACGTCCAGGTCCATGAAGGGGGCCTCCTTGTCATTTGTATTTTTGCTGGCAAAGCGTACGTTCAAACGGCTGGGGGCGGCAATAGTAGTACTTCTCGATCCGCGGGCAAATGCGACCGCCCCTTGCACCATGCATGACTCCAGAAATGCGCTATCGCGCCCTTTCCCCGGGGATGAGCGCTGGGGCTTGGCGTGCCTGCACGGTGTGCTACAATCGCGGGCTTCCGGAGAGATGGATGAGTGGTTTAAGTCGCACGCCTGGAAAGCGTGTATAGGTTAATAGCCTATCGGGGGTTCGAATCCCCCTCTCTCCGCCAGGATTCATTCTCAGCGACTCTCGCTGACTCTCAGACGCTCTCGCAATCCCCGCTAGATAGCGGGTTTCGTGGGTAATAGCGTTCTTGCCTCGTCTCAGGGCCTCCCAAATAATCCCACCCTCAATTGTGGGTAGGATTGTGGGTATGGCTTCCTCCAGACAGATTCACCGCCTCAATGCTCTGCGCGTCGCCAAACTGCTGACGCCTGGCTACCACGCCGACGGCGGCGGCCTGTATCTCCAGATTTCCGATAGTGGCTCGCGGTCGTGGATCTACCGCTACTCGCTGGCCAAGCGTGCGCGCGAGATGGGCCTCGGCCCGTTGTCGGCCATCTCGCTGGCGGAGGCCCGAGCCGAGGCCGCGCGGTGCCGCAAGCTGGTGGCACTCGGCATTGATCCCATCGAGGAGCGCAAAGAGCGTCAGCGCGCCGCCGAAGCTACCCCCAATTCGATGCTTTTCCGCGACGCCGCGCGGACCTACATCGAGTCGCAGCGCGAAGGCTGGAAGAACGCGAAACACGCCCAGCAATGGGAGAACACGCTCACCACCTACGCCTACCCCATCATGGGCGACGTCGACGTCCGCGACGTGGACACGGCCATGGTCCTGCGCGTGCTGCAGCCGATCTGGACGAAGAAGGCCGAGACGGCCAGCCGGGTGCGCGGGCGCATCGAGTGCGTGCTCGACGCGGCCAAGGTGCTGGGCAAGCGATCGGGCGAGAATCCCGCGCGCTGGCGCGGCCACCTGGACAAGCTGCTACCCAAGCGCGAGCGGTCCAAGAAGGTGAAGCACCACCCCGCCCTTCCCTGGCAACAGATTCCCGAGTTCATGCCGCAGCTCACGGCGCGCGACGCGCCGGCGGCCCGCGTGCTGCATCTGCTGATCCTGACGTGCGTACGCACGACCGAAGCACTGCATGCGCGGCCGGAAGAGTTCGACCTGGAGCGCCGCGTGTGGACTGTGCCGCCCGACCGCATGAAGATGGAAAAGGAGCTGCGCGTGCCGCTCTGCGTCGACGCCGTGCGCCTGGTGCAGGAAGCGAAGAAGACGGCGGACGGCTACCTGTTCCCTGGCCAGAAGAAAGGCAAGCCCCTGTCGAACATGGCCATGCTGAACATGCTCGACCGCATGGGCTACTGCGACATCACGGTGCACGGCTTCCGCTCGACGTTCCGCGACTGGGTAGCCGAATGCACCGAATACCCCGACTCGCTGGCAGAGATGGCCCTCGCGCACGCCGTGGAAAACAAGGTGGAAGGCGCCTACCGCCGAGGCGACATGCTGGAGCGCCGGCGGAAGATGATGGAAGACTGGGCCAGGTACTGCAGCGGCCGGACGGGCGTTGTGGTGCAGCTCAGGGATGACCAGGCTGCAGCGTAACGTCGGGCTGCCAGGTGCACCGTGGCAACAGCATGAGAGTGCGGGCATTCGCCGGCCGGCCTGGCAGAGGTGCGCCGCCCCGCCCGCTCCAGTTGACCATCGGGAAAAGGTAATCTCGGTAATCCCTCATGCCGCTTCGGCCGCAAACCGTTGTGGGACTAGGCTTTGCAGGTCATCGAGCAAAGGTAATTTCTTGGTAACCTATAGGTAATCTCATTACCTTTGTAGAGAGTCACCTCTCGCCTTGTTCGAACCTATAAGAATCAAGGACTTACGTTGAGATTACCTTTTCGATTACCGAACATTACCTTCTAGGGGTAATCCGAAAAGCGGTGTTAAATCAAACAGATACGTTGCTTTTTTGGGTGGGATTACGGAAATTACCTTTTTCCGATGCTATTCCCAACAACATGACAACGAAGTGGGGTAGTAGTGAACGTTCTGGATCACGAACCGCAAGGCTGGTATTTGCTTAAAGACGAATGGGGCCTGTACCTGGACGTCAACTGCAACCACAGCTTTGCTGGTTACAGCTTCATGATGCGGCTCGACTTCGATGAGGCCACGAAATACCTGCGGCAAGGGCGGCGCTATTTGAACCAGTTGGCACAGGCTGTTCAGAAGTCAGCGCCGGGGATATCTGGAAGTCAGTCCCCTTACAAAGACCGGATGGCTCCGTCCGATGTGAACGCGAGGGCCAACGACGCTATCCGGCAATGGCAAGCTGCAAACGCGCAACCAGCAAACGAAGCAGCCGAACCAGCGCAGGCAAATGGAGACGAGATGCCAGCGGTCCTCACCGCCGCGCCTGATAAACGGCCACAATCATCAATCGGAGCACTGACAATAACGCTTTGGCTGCTCTCCATTGGGTTCTACGTCGCATCCCTTACGCAGACAGCGCTCTCCACGTACTCCTTTCCAATGTCCGGCTTCTTCGTTTTGACGTTGGGCTGGATATCCGCCTTCGACAGAGTTAACTTTGCCTGGCTAGCAAACTTTGCCTTCGTTATCTGCCTCATCGAAATCCCCTCACGCAATCCTGCGGACTGGAGGTTTGCCGCACGCGCGAGTATCGCTGCAGTATTGCTCTCGCTGGATACAGTCAGGTTCACCGCCACCATGATTGATGAAAGCGGACAATTGGCAACGATTCGGGGATATGGATGGGGCGCCGCCTTGTGGATCATGGCCCTGTGTTTGGCCATGGCGGCAATTGGTTCTCGCTATTCGGATGCACCCGAAAAGGATATAGACGGCACCTTTGATGGTGCGCTGTTGCGACCTATTGGACTGGCGCTATTTGTTGTCGTCGTTGCGGCTTCCGCATACTGGTCGAAGCAAGTGCCCCACGAGTACACCCCCGGCGGCGAACGTATCGTTTTTGTCCGCGAGCACTATTGAGCCACGCGGTTGACGGCCAATGCAAACATGGAGATCCTCCATTGCAGTGGCTGAGTGCATAAATCTGCATAGGTCCACCGAGGCTGCGACGACCTTGCCTAGCCTTGCTGGTAGCCGCTTCAAGCCATCTATGCAGCCGCATAAGAATCACTCGATGAAGCGCGCAGGTGAGGCGGGGTCCCAACCGCGCGCGCCCGGGTGACGGGCGGCCCTCCCCCCCCACAGGGAAGACCCACCAGACTGCGCCAGGGACCCGTGGAGGCGCGTTCAGGTGCTCGGGGGCACCGCGTGGCTGCGCAGCCGCGAAGCGCCCGCAGGGCATCGCAGATGCGGCCGGAGCCATGTTTGCAACGTCGATATTGACGGGCGCACCTCCGCCATTGACACAGTCTGCAGAGAGTGGCGCCGCGCCAAGCGCCCTCGCCAGATGCGACGGTCCTACCGCGTGCCCATAAAAAAAGCCCCGGATAGTCCGGGGCCTCTTCTGGTGTCGCTGTAACGCTATCGGGCGTCCACCATAACGCCAATCGCCTGCCCGTCCGATTGTCATCGCCTCTCTGACTGCTTGGCCTGACGACTCTTGGCCGCCACCCAACCGATAGCCGCCAACAGCAGCCCGGCAACTAAGCCGCAACGCAAGGCAAACATCAGTGCACGCGTACCGCATGCATCACCGCATTCGACGGTTCCGGCCGGCAGAGCAACATAAAGCGCGAGAAGCCCCCCGCCCAATGCCCCAACGACAAATAGGAGCATGGCGGCTAGCGCCACCTTCATGCCACCCCCCAGAAGAGGATCTGTTTGGCGTCTGCAAGATTGGAATACAGATTTTCAGGCCCCACGCCGATGACCGACAGAGGATTCCATACCTTGCTTATGCCGAACGTAAACCGAAGGGTCGTTTCCGAGCTTGGCGTAAGGCGGTCTCCATTCCACAAATCGATGTGATCCCCCGTCGGAGTCTTTTCCTTTAGGTTGCGCCTCCAATAACTGCCAAAGAAGATGATTCCCGTTCTTCCTTTCGCCTTATCCTGCCAATCGGCTCCGGTAATCACTTCTGGAGACGGACAGCCGGCGAAAGGGCGGCGCAGAAGCCATTCGGCCACTTCCTTCGCTCGAAGCATATGGCTGTGAGGGTGTCCATGGAACCAACATGTTGCAACCGCACAGCACGATGTCACCGTCTGCCGCAGTCTCGCCCATGAAATCAATGCGCCTCGGCCCTCCTGCCTTCGCTATCACCCCGGTACTCTTGCACGCCCTACAGTAGGCCTGCCCACCAATAAGAGCGACTTGATGGCCAGCATCGCCCATGGTGAAGACCGGACCGGCGTAAGGCATTATTTCGCCGCCGCGTTCCAGGCTGTCACCAACAACAGCAATTCGACGCATCATGCTCTCAACTCCCTATGCCGATTCTTTTGTAGTCGCATTCAAAGACAAAGCGCTCCGCGCATGCGCCGAATGTGCACGATCATAGCCCCGCCCCCCGCGCACAATTGCAAAACATCTGTCAGTGCACAGGCAGCACCACATGCTCGCGACACTTACGCACGTGGTGCTCAGTCATGCGCCGACTCTTGTGGCCTAGCAGGTCTTGTGCGTGCGCCCGCTCCTCTGTGTCGGGGGCAGCCTTAGCGCGAATGTTATGAAGCGGGCAACTTACGCCGGCCTTGACCGAGATGGTTGCGAAGATGAAAGCGCAGCAGCCACCGGGCGACCGAAGGTAAAGCGCCTCGCGGCGTATGATGAGACACCCCGCCAGGAGGCCGCGCCCATGTGCTACTCCGCCCAAATCGAAGCCGACTATCGACGGTTCGTACACGAGTACGGCGCCATCATGTCGCTGGACGAATTCACGCGCATGGTGGTCGAGTACTTCGACAACCCTAAGATGCGGGTGCCCAAGGCAATGACCGCGCATTTCCTCGAATCGCCCGAGACTCACGAAGAAAAGAAGATCGCCGAGGTCATCCGCGCGCGCATGGCGGCAGACGAGATCGCGCTGCTGCAGGAGCTGGCCAAGCAGACCGAACGGCTGGAGAAAGCCCAGCAGAGCCTCGCCACCAAGGCCACCAAGAAAGCCGCCGAAGACGTCCGCATCGCCACCAACAAGATCGCGGCCGCCAAAGGCAAACTCGAAGAACTGAAGAGCACGGAGCTCAAGCCGCGCGACTCGCGCATCTACCCCGGCTGGTACGCGCCAGTGATGGTCATGGAGAACGGCCGGCGCGTCGTCAAGCCGATGCGCTACCAGTGCCGCCCCGCCGGCAAGCCCGCGTTCTACGACGAACAGTACCCCGGCACCTACAACGCCCGCCGCGACAACCTGCGCGGCTTCTGGAAAGGCCAGTACGGCCACACACACGGCCTGGTCCTGGTCGACGCGTTCTACGAGAACGTAACTGGGCCAGACGGCAAAAACGTCATCCTCGAATTCCGCCCCGACCCTCCGCAGACGCTGCTTGTCGCCTGCGTGTGGTCACACTGGCGTGCGACCAAGCCCGGCGAGAAGGATCTGCTGTCGTTCGCCATCATCACCGACGATCCGCCGCCGGAGATTGCCGAGGCGGGGCACGACCGCTGCCCGGTTCCGATCAAGCCGGAGAACATCGACGCATGGCTCAACCCAGCGCCGCGCGAGCTGGCGGCAATGGACGAAATTCTCGATGATCGCCCGGCGCTGTATTTCCGGCACAAGGTCGCAGGCCCATAAAAAAAGGGCAGCCGTAGCTGCCCCATATCTGTATAGCGTGGCGTTACACCACTCGAACGTCAAGCCGCTTTCCGAGCGCGGCAAGCGCTGATTCCACGGCTTCAATCTTCGACGCATGGCCGAACTTAAACAACCGATCGACCTGCACCTGGTTGACGTTAAGCAGGCGCGCCAAATCGGCCTTGCGCACTTTCCGGGCCACCATCTCGTTGGCCAGCAACACCTTGGCCGTCACAAGCGCGGGCAGCGTGACCACTTTCTGGCCACGCTTAGGTTTCGACGGCATCGGGATCAGCCGCTTCTCATCGAAATAGACTTCTAGCGCCGCCTCCAAAGCGTCCAAGCCTTGAACAAGCGCATCCGCCTCGTCATCGCCGGCGGTAATCGCCTCTGGCACGTCGGGAAACGTAACCAGCAGCGTGCCGTTCGTGTCGGGCGTCAGTTTGACGGGGTATGACAACATTTCCACTCCATTGGCGCGGGGTCATGAACCGCGAGGGAACTGCGGCCCGAAAGCCGCAGTTCTGTTACTTCAAACCGAGTTGCTTCTTAATCGCTTCGACCAACCCTTTACCGATCTCTTTGCTGCCGTGATCGGGAAAGATCGTGGTCTTGCCATTGACCGTCACCCGGTAGTGGCTGGAGCCGCTTCGGTGCTTCTCAAACGTTGCACCTTGCTCCTTCAACCACCTGCGAAACTCGCTGTATTTCATGACCTCCCTTGTTTGTCGCGATGGGGATAAATATACAACACATATGTTGTATCCGCAATCCAACTTCGCAACATAAATGTTGTATTTCTATGAGGCATTGGATTCATCGAGCACATACGGCCCAAACCTAACCACCTCCTCCCCCACCCACTCATTAATCGCCAACAGCCGATCCTGCAGCGGCTTGACCTCATTCCGCGCGAACACTAGCGCAGCCTTCTCCACATCCCCAAAGCCCCCAGTGTTCGACGGAATGATCCCCATGAGCTGGGGCGGCACCCGATGCGCCGCGAGCTGGTCGTCGCGCGTCACGTTTTTGATGTTCCAGAACTCATCCTTCGCCGCCACCTCTGACACCGGCAGAATCTGAATCCCCTCCTTCTTGCCGCCTGGCGCATACATGAACAGGTTGCGGAAGTTGCCAGGCCCCTTGGCCTGCTTAATCTTTTCCCGCAAATCATCAACATCTTCCTGCTTGTGCGCGGCGTCGGTCATGTACAGGATGAACCCGGCGTGTGAGCCGTTCTTGTAATACCGCCGGCGGAACAGCGTTGCAGACTCATTCAGCCACGTTGCATTCAGCGACGACAGATATTCCGGCAACCCATACACCTCCTGGTTAATGTCCGGCTCCTGTAAATGGAAAATCGTGCCGTGAGCAAACTCGTGCGTCTCCTTCCATCCCTGCACAAAGTAGTACGTCGACAAGTCCACGCCTCGCCGCATGTACTTGGCCATCGCCGGCACCAGGCCCATGCTGGAACCCGCTAGGCTCAGTCGGTTCTCCAGATACCCGTTGCCAAACACCTGCCAGTCCAGAACAAGCCGCTCGAACGCCGCACGCGACAACAACGGGTGCGGAATGAACGTACTCACCAGGATATTGCGCTTCACATAGATCGCCGAGCTGTGATGCACCGCCGCGCGGAAGGACCGCGCCAAGCCATCTAACGGCAGTGGCGGCTCGAACCACTTCCCCGAGCGCATGCACTCCACGTAATCGAGCAGCTCGCGCCGGTCGAGTACCTCCGTGGGATCGCCAAACGAAAAGACCTCCGGGCGGGCCGCCTGGTCGTTGAGGTGCGAGACGGGCGTCGCTGCGCCGGCGGCCAGCCGATTCTTCTTGCGGCTCATGAAAACTCCATAAAGCTGGTATTGGTCGAGGTCGCGCCTTCGAGGGGTTCGTACGAAAGCGCATGCATGCAGGCCCACGCCAGGTCGGCATGGCTGGTTTCCTCCGAGCGCCCCGCCTGATAGGTGACGCGCGCGCCGGAGGCGGTAACGGTTTTCTTTATCGACATGAACGACGCGGCAAAGTCCGTCCAACCGGCGTCGAATTCCAGCCGGCCCTTGCTGATGACGTCGTACGCCTTCAGCACCAGGTTCGTCTTCACATCCACGGAATACGAGAAGCCGTGCGCATCCGGCCTTGTCTTCGTCACGAGCTGGTAGACGGCGTCGCCAACGCCCGTGCGGTCGATCCCAATAAAGGCGACGTTGTAGCGAGAGCACACCCGCAAGATGGCGTTCGCCTGATCTTCAAAGTCGATGCCCTTAAACTGGTGTTTCTCCAGCACGCGGAACTTGCCATCGGGCACCGCCGGCGGCGCAAGCACCACAATCGCAGCGCTGTCACCAGTTGGCCCGCCCCCGTTGGGGTCGTACCCCAGCCACACCTCCCGAGTGCCGAACGGACGCGGCGCAAACGGCCGGAAGTCCACCCACTCCTCCCAGCTATCAACCATCCCGCGCGACAGCATCGACAGCGGAAAAACCGACGCCGTGTCATCCACAAACTGACACATCAGCAAGTTCGCGTAGTCCGGCTCGCTGTACTCCAAGCGAAGTTGGTCCAGGTCGAACAGATTGCAGCCGCCGCGCAGCGCATCCTCCACCGTCACGATCTGGCGCCACTGCCCATCCGCGCAGCGCAGGCCATCGCGCAGCGCCGCATGGCTCACGTCGATCTTGACCTGCCTGTCCTTCGCCTTCCCCCGGTTGAACAGCGCGCCCGACCAGAACGGATAGGCGTCATGCGCCAGGCTGGAAGGCGTCGAGAAATACGTCTGCCGCCAGTGCTTGTGGATCGCCATCCCAGAGGCGACCTTGCGCAGCTCCTGGAAGCGCGGCACCCAGAAGTACTCGTCGAAATACAGGTTGCCGTGATAGCTCTGCGCCGTGCGCGCGTTCGTGCCCAGGAAGTACAGCGTGGCGCCGTTCGGCAGCACGATGGGATCGCCCTTCAGCTCGACGCCGGCCGCGTCCTTGGCGAACTGCACCATGTACTGCTTAAACACGTGCGCCTGCGCCTTGCTGGCGGAAAGGAAGATCTGATTGCGCCCCGTCGTCAGCGCATCAATCAGCGCTTCACGCGCGAAATACCAGGTCGCCCCAATCTGGCGTGACTTCAAGATGTTGCGAATCCGCTCCGCCTCGCCCGCTCGGTGCCACACCTCCTGATACCCAAACAGTGAATCGCGGAAGGCCTCCTGCAACTGCTCCTGCTCTTCAGGGCTCATCGCATTGCGCTCCGCCTTCTTGCGCGGCCCCGCATTGCGGTTCGCCACCTTCGGGTTGAGGTCGGTCTCGTTGCCGCCATCGCGGTAGCGCTCGCGCCGTGCGACGTTGTTGAGCTGGCGGTTCAGCAGGTCGATCTCTTTGAAGTCCCGCCCCTCCTTCTGCTCCTTCGTCACCAGGCGCATCAAGCGCTCTTCAATCGTCAGCGCCACGCGTTCATCCGGCGTCGTGTCCGCCCATGCATCGCGGCGCTTCCAACTGTGCACCGTGACCGGCTTCACCTTGAGCATTTCCGCGATGCGCGCCACGCGGTAGCCCTGCCAATAGAGCGAACGCGCCACGCGGCGCGGGTCCATTTCCGGGTCGATTGAGAGAGAAGCGATAGGCGGCAACGTAGTCATGCCGCAACGCTACCGGCCGCGCGCGCGCGTGCCACGCGCTGCCTGTTGTCGCGCCGGTTCGCACAACACCAACGCGTTGCCCGCGCGATGCACGGCGCTGAAGATGACAGCACCAACGAACCCCAGACCAACGAGGACAACATGGGCACCAAGGCCAACAGGTTCTTCCGCATCGCCACCGAAGGCGCCACCAGCGACGGCCGCATCATTGATCGCAACATGCTCGTGCAGATGGCGAAGAACTACGACCCGAAGACGTACTCCGCGCGCATCAACATGGAGCACATCCGCGGCTATTCGCCGGCCGGCCCGTTCAAGGCCTACGGCGATGTCATTGCACTGAAGGCGGAAGAGCACGACGGCAAGATGGGCCTGTACGCACAGCTCGACCCCACCGATGAACTCGTCGCACTCACCAAGGCACGGCAGAAGATTTTTTCGTCGATGGAAGTGCAGCCGAGCTTCGCCGACACCAAAGAGGCCTACCTGGTCGGCCTGGCTGTCACCGACAACCCCGCAAGCCTGGGCTGTGAAGTGCTGCAGTTCAGCGCCACCGCCAAGGTCAACCCGCTCGCGGCGCGCAAGCAAGACCCCGACAACGTCTTCACCGAAGCCGTGGAAGTCGACCTCGACTTCACCCTCGAGCAGCCCAGCGCCACCGCAGGCCTAGCCGACAGCATCAAGCGCCTGTTCTCGCGGCAGGCCAAAGCCGAGACCGGCAACGATGCCCGCTTCTCCGACGTGCAGGACGCCGTGCAGACCATCGCCACTCAGGTGCAGTCGCTGGGCGACCAGTTCACCGCAGGCCTCAACACGATCAACAACCAGTTGGCCGAGTTCAAGGCCCAAGCCGACGAGCGCGACAAGGCCTTCAACACCCTTAAGCAAGGCTTGGAAAACACGCCCGCCTTCAGCGCCCGGCCGCCCGCCACCGGCGGCGACGGTACCGCCGACATCAAGACCGACTGCTGACCCGGCCACCGCCGCACAACCCGACCAACACCCGGAGCACCCCATGCGTAACGATACCCGCCGCCTCTACGACGCCTACACGGCCGAAATCGCCAAACTGAATGGCGTCAGCCGCGTCGACACCAAGTTCTCGGTCAATCCGACCGTGCAGCAGCGTCTGGAAACAAAGATTCAGGAATCCAGCCAGTTCCTGTCCAAGGTGAACATCCATGGCGTCTCGGAACAGGAAGGCGAAAAGATCGGCCTGGGCGTGTCCGGCCCCATCGCCAGCACGACAGATACCACCAAGCAAGACCGCGAAACGGCGGACCTGTCGACGCTCGACGCCATCGGCTACCGCTGCGAGCAAACCAACTCGGATACCCACATCACGTACCGAAAGCTCGACGCCTGGGCCAAGTTCAAGGACTTCCAGACCCGCATCCGCGACGCCATCATCAAGCGCCAGGCACTGGACCGCATGGTCATCGGCTTCCACGGCATCAAGCGCGTGCCCACATCCGACCGTGCGACCAACCCGCTGTTGCAGGACGTCAACAAAGGCTGGCTGCAGCACATCCGTGAAGGCGCCCCGCAGCGCGTGATGACGCACGACGGCAAGAACGCAGACAAGATCGTCATCGGCGGCGACGGCTCCGCATACGAAAACCTGGATGCGCTGGTCTTCGACATGGCGGGCAACCTCATGGAGCCCTGGTACGCAGAAGACCCAGAGCTGGTCGTCGTGTGCGGCCGGGAGCTGCTGGCCGACAAGTACTTCCCCATCATCAACCAGCCC
This sequence comes from Ralstonia sp. UBA689, assembly GCF_002298975.1. GTDB lineage: Bacteria > Pseudomonadota > Gammaproteobacteria > Burkholderiales > Burkholderiaceae > Ralstonia. The sequence continues at coordinate 191,430 of NZ_DBMV01000001.1, read as the reverse complement.
AACCGCCCGACGGACACGCTCGCGCTGGACTTGATCGTCAGCCAGAAACGCATCGGCAACCTGCCGGCCGTGCGCGTGCCCTACTTCCCGGCCAACGGCCTGCTGCTGACGCGGCTCGACAACCTGTCCATCTACTACCAGGAAGGCACCCGCCGCCGCACCATCGTCGACAACGCCAAGCGTGACCGCATCGAGAACTACGAATCCAGCAACGACGCGTATGTCGTGGAAGAGCTGGGCTGCGTGGCAATGGCTGAGAACGTCCATATCACTGGCGCAGCACCAAAGGCGGGCGAGAAATGACCAGCCCCGCCCGCAACCACTTCCTGCGGGCCTCCGCCGCCCTGGCGGCGCAGGCCGAGCAGGAAGCCAACCCGCTGCGCCACGCCAACGGCTACGAGCTGATGCTCGCGCAGCTCGCCGAGCACAAGCGCCAGCTCAAGCAGGTGCAGTCCGTCGAGCGCAAGGCGGACACCAAGCGCCGCATGCTCCCCGAGTACGCGGCCTGGGTGGAAGGCGTGCTGCAGGCCGACAGTGGCACGCAAGACGACATCTTCATGACAGTCCTCGTCTGGCGCATCGACGTGGGCGACTTCGCCGGCGCCCTGCCGCTGGCCGAATACGCCATCCGCCACAAGCTGGCGATGCCCGATCAGTACCAGCGCACCACCGCCTGCCTCATCGCAGAGGAGTTCGCCAACATGGTCTTGAAAGACCCGGCCGCCATCCAGTCGGCCGACGTTGAAGCGCTCGTCGAGGTGGAAGCGCTCGTGCGCGACCAGGACATGCCCGATGAAGTGCGCGCCAAGCTGCACAAGGCGCTCGGCTACATCATTGCGGCGGTGGCGACCGGTCACGACCAGGCCACGGCCAACGCCTGCCGCGAAGAAGCCCTCGCGCACCTGCGCCGCGCGCTGGAGCTGCACGACAAATCCGGCGTGAAGAAAGACATCGAGCGCATCGAGCGCGACATCAAGAACGCAGCCGCTGCCGGCACCAAGAATCGCACCGGCAAAAGCTGACACCGAGCGTGACCCCGCGCATCAGGCGGCACGGGGCAGTCTTCCGGCGTGCCGCGAAGCCTCGCCCCGTCCACCGCCTCCCAGCCCACTGAACCCATGTCCTCCTTCATCGCAGCCGCATCCGTACCGCAGCCCGCCGTGGCAGGCGGCCCGCCCATCGCCAACGACGGCTTCTTCCCCGACATCGACGTCGACCAGGCCTACGCCGCCATGCGCCTGGACGGCACCGTCACGCAACAGCGCATGCGCGCAGCACTGGTCGAGGCGGTGATTTCCGTCAATGACGAGCTGGAGGCCTGGAAGGTCGCGCAGGTCTCGTTTGGTCGGAACAGGCTGGCCGCAGTGCCCGCGCCCAAGATCGACGGCGAAAGCGCCCATCTGCACCGCTACCGGCGCGCCGTGCACTGCCTGGCCGCCGCCTGGCTCATCGAGCGCTACCGCACCTTCGACGCCACCGCCGCCGGCGACCGCAAGGCTGAAGCCGAAAACCTGGGCGTTGACGATCTGCGCCGCGACGCCCGCTGGGCCATCAGCGACATCAAGGGCGCTGCCCGCACCACCGTCGAGCTCATCTGATGCGCGTGCGAGCCATCCAGGGCGACACGGTCGATGCCATCTGCCACCGCGTCTACGGCCGCACCGCAGGCGTCACAGAAGCCGTCTTGGCCGCCAACCCAGGCATTGCCGATCTTGGCCCCGTCCTGCCCCACGGCACCGAACTCGTCATGCCCGACATCTCCCCGCAGCCGGCCATGCAAATGGTCCAGCTCTGGGACTGACCACAAGGAACCCAATGGCTGAACCCATCTCCACCGGCTCCACCGCCACCCTCGCCGTCACGGGCGTGGGCGCGTTGTCCCTGCTGCCAGGCGTCGACCCGGGCACCGTGCTGGGCGCCTTCGCCGGCGCCGCTGTCTTCGTGCTCAACAGCGGCGAGCTCGGCACCGTCAAGAAGCTCGGCTTTCTGGCCGCGTCCATCGTCGCAGGGCTGCTGTCCGCGCCGCTGTCGGCCGCGCTCATCGCCAAGGCCCTGCCCACCAATACCGAAGTCAGCCACGCCGTGGGCGCGCTGGTCGCCTCCACCGTCGTGGTGAAGCTGCTCCTGGCTCTCATCCGCCTGGCAGACAACAGCGACCGCCTCTTCGCCTCGCTCAAGGGCGGCGCAGACAAGGGAGGCAAGCAACCATGAAAACGCTCTTCATCGTGCAGGCCGCGTTGTGCGCCCTGATCGCCCTGCGGCTGCTTCTGTTCAAGCGCGACGGCGCCGCGCACCGGCCGTGGGCGTCACGCCTGGCGTACGGCCTGGTCGTGCTCGCCGGCGCCGTCACCATCAGCGTGCTATTCGGGCGGTATGACTGGGCGCTCGCCGCACAGAACGGCATCACCGCCGTGCTGTGCGTCGCCGTCTACGCCGTGCGCGGCAACGTGGTCGAGCTTTTCCGCATGGGCGGCGCACGGCAGGGTTGGTTTGTTCGCATCCTGCGGAGGTCCGCATGACGATCCTGCGAGAAGGCATGGTCGGCGCTGCTGTGTTGGAGTTGCAGCGGCTGCTCTCCGCCAACGGCTTCACTGCCCCGGACACCGCGGTCTACTGCGCAGACACCGCCGCCGCCGTGCGCGTGGCACAGATCCGTTTCGGCCTGGTGGTCGACGGCATTGCCGGCCCCAAGACCATGGCAGCGCTGCAGTCCGGCGCGCGCAACATCCGCCACCTGACGGCCGCCGACCTGCAGGCCGCCGCTGAAACGCTCGACGTGCCTCTGGCCGCCATCCGCGCCGTCAACGAGGTCGAAAGCCTTGGCAACGGCTTCCTGCCGGACGGCCGCCCGGTCATCCTGTTCGAGCGGCACATCATGCATCGACAACTCCAACGCGCCGGCAAAGACGCCGACGCCCTGGCGCGCCAGTTTCCCAACCTGGTCAACCCCAAGCGCGGCGGCTACGTCGGCAACGCCGGCGAACACATGCGCCTGGCGCGCGCCATCCAGATCGACGAAGACTGCGCCCTCGCCTCGGCCAGTTGGGGTTCCTTCCAGATCATGGGGTTTCACTGGAACCTGCTCGACTACCCCAGCGTGCAGCACTTCGTCGCCTCCATGCGCACCAGCGAGGCGGCGCAGCTCGATGCGTTCGTGCGCTTCGTCAAAGCAGAAGCCACCCTGCTCAAGGCGCTGCGCGCCTGCAAATGGCCCACCTTCGCCAGGCTGTACAACGGCCCCGGCTACAAAGCCAACCTGTACGACGTCAAACTCGCCCGCGCCTTCGACCGCTACCAAGCCAAAGAAGAGGCCGCAGCATGACCCGCCCCGTCGCCCTGCTCACCGGCGCTGCGGTCGCCGCAGGCTTGGCCTGGTGGGCCACCGCCAGCTACAACGCCGCAGTGCAGCGCGCCAGCCTGGCAGAAGCCACCGCCGCCACCCTGCGCAAGCAGCTTCACAACGCCCAGGGCGCCACCGTCACCGTCACGCAGTACGTCGACCGCGAGCGCGTCATCCGCCTCAAGGGCGACACCATCATCAAGGAAGTCCCCCGCTATGTCCCCGTTCAAGCTGACGCTGCCTGCGTTGTCCCTCGCGGCTTTGTGCGCCTGCACGACGCCGCAGCCGCCGGCACCGTGCCAAATCCAGATACCGGAGATGCTGATGCGGCCCCCTCAGACGTTGCGCTCTCTACCGTCGCCGGCACCGTCGCTGCCAACTACACCGACTGCCACGTCGACGCCGCGCGACTGACCAGCCTGCAGCAGACGCTGCGCGATCAGGGCGTGACCATCATCGGGGAGCCGACCGCGCCATGATGAAACCCAACAGCCTGCGCGAAGCCCTCACGGCCGCCGTGCCCTACCTGGCTGCGCACCCCGATGCGCTGCATGTCTTTGTCGATGAAGGAAACGTGGTCGGCACCGGCGCTCGGTCACTCGGCTTCGAATACCGATACACGCTGACGTTGATCGTGACCGACTACCCCGACAGCTCCGACACCGTCGTCGTGCCCGTCCTGGCCTGGCTGCGCACCAACCAGCCCGACGCCTTCACCAACCCCGACAAGCGCGAAGACGCTTTCAAGTTCGAGGCCGAGATCCTGAACCACACGACCGCCGATATCTCCATCAAGCTGAAGCTGACCGAGCGGGTCACGGTGAAGGTGGATGGCAAGGGCTACCAGGTGGAACACCACCCGGAACCGGTCAACGAAGACGACGACCCTGCGACATGGAGGCCTGCGTGAGCAACCTGCACGAGCTGGACGCCTACCTGGTCGGCCTGCTGGGCAAATTGGAAGCGCCGCAGAGCCGGGCGCTGGCCCGCGCCATTGCGGTGGAGCTGCGGCGCCGGCAGTCCGCCCGGATCGCCACGCAGCGCAACCCGGATGGCACCGCCTACGAGCCGCGCAAGCCGCAGCTACGACACAAGCGCGGCGGAATCCGGCGCTCGATGTTTACGCGGCTGCGGATGGCGAAGTACATGCGCATTGAGGCGAGCCCGAACGCGGCTGTCATCACGTTTGCCGGCAAGGTTCGGCGCATTGCGTCGGTGCACCACTTCGGCCTGCGGGATCGGGTCAATAAGAATGGGCTGACAGCGCAATACGCGGCGCGCGAGTTGCTGGGCCTAGACGATGGCGATATCGCAAACATCACCGACACGGTGTTGCTGCACCTGCTTCGACCCGCCTAGCCCGCAGCACTGTTGGACTCGATACTCGGACGCTACGGCTGCTGGCGCATGCGAGGCTACTTGCTTTCGTTCATGCGCTTTTCGGCCTCCACTATGGCCGTCTCTTTATCGACGATCCAATGAATCAGGAAGCGCAAGCAGGCGCGGTAAGCGTCTGTGACGCTGGACATAAAGTCGCTGGCGATCGAGTCTCTGATGTGGTCGGGGCTGGTACCGCCATCCAATCGAGATCGAGCCTCGGCTGCCATGTTCTTGACCATGTCGTACATGTGCATGCTTTGAATCCAGCTGCGAACCGGATCGCTGTCGAACTTCACAATAGTGAGGTCGTGGGCAAACACATTTCGTATTTTGCTGACGGCGGTGAGATCACGCTGTAGCTCGGGACCTATGATGCGAAGCATATACGCAAGGCGTATCTTGGTTCCAAACGGACCGAGCGGACCGCTGGGTTGGAACAGCTCCCGTGCGATCTTTTCATCTCGGCGCATATACAGACGCAGCAGACTGGTCAGATGGTTTTCAACTATCGCACCGAGGAGCACGGCCATCGCACGCTCAGAAGATTGATCGTAAAAGGCGTGCAGCTCTTCTTCTGTGAGCTTGTCATTCAATGCCCTGCGACCGCTGCGTTGCTCTTCTTCTTGCAGCAGTGCATCGAGGGCGTCCATTGGTTGGGAAACAGCGCCTTCTTCTGCATGAACGTTGTCGGTCATTGCTCCTCCGCCTTTGCCGATTGGTGGGCTACATTCGGTTGATATTCTGCCCTGTGTCACTCGGTCGTTGTGGCAACCGCCCGCACAACAACAGTCAGGTGCAGTCTTCGCGCGCGCACGGCACTCTGCAGGCATGGACCTCGCAGAACTCGCCCGCCTCATCGAAAACCTGATCCGCATCGGCACCGTGGCCGACGTGCGCCACGGCAACCCACCGACCGTACGCGTGCGCACCGGCGGCATCACCACCACCTGGCGCCCGTGGTGCGAACGCCGAGCCGGCACCACCCGCACCTGGAGCCCACCCACCAAGGGCGAGCAGGTCGTGCTGCTCTGCCCCAGCGGCGACCCGTCCAACGGCATCATCCTGTGCGCCATCCCATCGGCCGCGAACGACGTGCCGAGCCATTCGCCCAACGAAACCGTCACGCTCTACCCGGACGGCGCGCTCACCAAGTACGACCATGCGGCCGGCATGCTTACCGTGCAGGGCGTTAAGACCGTCTTCCTGGAAGCCGCCACCAGCGTGCTGGTGAAGTGCCCGGACACGACGTTCGACGGCTCCGTCACGGTCAAAGGCCTGCTGTCCTTCATGAACGGCATTGCCGGCCAGGGCGGCAGCAACGGCAACGTCATCACGGGCGACCTGACGCACCAAGACGGCAAGCTCTCTTCCAATGGCGTTGTGCTCGACGACCACAGCCATGGCGGTATCAAGCAAGGCGGAAGCTGGACGGACGGCACGCGATGACAGGCATGAACAACACCACCGGCCGTGCCGTCGCCGACGTCGCCCATATCCGCCAGTCCGTACGCGACATTCTCACCACGCCGATTGGCTCCCGCGCGATGCGCCGAGACTACGGCTCGTTGATCCCCGAGCTGGTCGACCAGCCCATGAATCCGGCAACCCGATTGCGCGTCATGTCGGCCTCGGTTTCTGCGTTGGTGAGGTGGGAGCCCCGCATCCGCGTTGCATCCGTTCGCTTGGCGGTGGACGCAAAGGGCAGCGCTGTCGTTGATATCGAAGGCGACCGTATTGACGGGCCGCGTCCCGAATCGCTCGGCCCGGTCTCTGTGGCGCTCCGGGGCTGACCATGGGCGCAATCGACCTCTCACTGCTACCCGAGCCCACCGTTGTGGAGGTGCTCGACTACGAAGCCATCCTGGCCGAGCGAAAGGCGTACTTCGTCGCGCTGCATCCAGCCGACGAGCAGGACGCCGTGCGCGCCATGCTGGCGCTGGAATCCGAGCCCATCAATAAACTGCTGCAGGAGAACGCATACCGGGAGCTTGTTTGGCGGCGGCGGGTGAACGATGCCGCGCTGGCAGTCATGCTGCCCTTTGCAAAAGGCAAAGACCTCGACAACCTGGTCGCCAATTTCAATGTCAAGCGGCTCACCGTCCTGCCCGCTGATGACACGACCGTTCCGCCCACCGCGGCCGTCATGGAGTCCGACGAGGCGCTGCGTGAGCGTGCTCAAGAGGCATGGGAAGGCCTGTCCGTCGCAGGCCCGGCCAAAGCGTACGAGTTCTACGCGCGCTCGGCCGACGGTCGCGTAGCAGACGCTCGCGCCACCAGCCCGGCCGGGGCAGAAGTCGTGGTCTCGGTTCTTTCCCACATCGGCGACGGCAGCGCAGACGAAAACCTGCTGCGTATCGTGTACGCGGCACTCTCAGGGGAAGATACCCGGCCGTTGGCTGACCGCCTCAAGGTGCAGTCCGCAACAATCGTCCCGTATCGCATTCGCGCTACCGTGTACCTGGCGCCCGGTCCTGCAGCAGAACCCATCCTCGATGCAGCTCTGAAACAAGCAACCCGCTACACCACAGCGCGGCGCCGTATCGGCCGCGACATCAACCGCTCGGCCATTACCGCTGCGCTGCACGTGGAAGGCGTGGAAAAGCTTGTCCTGGTGGAACCCGTCGCCGACATCCCGCTCGACCTCACGCAGGCGAGCTACTGCACGGGCGTGGAGATCATCAATGGGGGCACCAGTGAGTAACGCCACGCTGCTGCCACCCAACGCCACACTGCTGGAGCGCAGAGCGGCTTCGGCTGGACAGCGCATTGAACACGTACCGGTGCCGCTGCGCGAGCTCTGGAACCCGGCCACGTGCCCAGCCGAACTGCTTCCGTTCCTGGCTTGGTCTTTCTCCGTCGACAGATGGAACCCAGACTGGCCGACATCCACCAAGCGCGCCGTCACATCCGCGTCGTACCTGGTGCACCGGCGCAAGGGAACCATCGGCGCCATCCGCCGCGCGGTGGAACCGCTCGGGTTCGAGATCCGCGTCACCGAGTGGTGGGAGACGGAGCCGCCCGGTCCCCGTGGGTCTTTCAAGCTCGATGTGCAGGTCGGAGCGTTCGGCATTGATGAAACCACCCACATCGAGCTGGAGCGCGTGGTCAACGACGCAAAGCCATGCTCGCGCCCGATGCTCGCTCTACAGATCAGCCTCGTCACGCGCGGCGCAGACGCCGCCAGTGCCGCCGCCTATCTGGGCGACACGTTGACCGTCTACCCCTACGCACCACCAGACATTGTCGTCGCGGGTACCACCCGGTTCCTCGGCGCGACGCATGACATCGACACCCTCACCGTCATTCAGTAACCGCTATGTCGCAAACATTCTTTGTCGTCCCCACCGCTGCAGGCGAGGCACGCGATGCCAACGCCAAGGCGCTGGGCCTACCCCGGCGCTACACCCACATGGCCATCGGCGATGGCGGTGGCGCGCTGCCCACGCCCGACCGCAGCCGCACAACGCTCGTGCATGAACACCACCGCGCCCAACTAAATGCCCTGTGGCAAGACCCGGGCAATCCGAGCCAGTTTGTCGCCGAGCTGGTCATTCCTGAAACGCTGGGCGGCTGGTGGATTCGCGAGCTGGGCCTGTACGACGAAGACGGCACGCTTTGCTACTACGGCAACTGCCCCGAGACCTACAAGCCACAGATGGCAGAAGGCTCCGGCCGGACACAGGTCGTGCGTATGGCCGTGCTGTCCGCCTCCGGTGCCACGGTGGAATTGAAGATCGACCCCACGCTAGCTCTGGCCACTCGGCAGTACGTCGATGAAGCCGCAGTCAAGCAGATCGCAAATATCGCGAGCAACCAGTTGCTGCATATGACCACGGTATTGCGATCCCTCTGCGACACGAACAGGCTCGTCCTGAAGAACCACTATCTATGAAAGGTGAAGCATGACTCTTGAACAACAACTGGCTGATGCCATTGCCGCGCAAAATGCCCTGACACAGGCGGTTGCAGGCAAACAAGCGCAGATTGATGAAGCAACTACAGCGCAGCAGGCGGCGTTTGTGGCATGGATGGACAACGCGAAACACCAATTCGCAGCGAACAACCTTCGCGCCCTATTCGTAGGTGGCTCGGAAAGTAAGTGGTACCCGGTCGTGTTCTCGCTGCCGGCCCGCGTGCTCGGCCGAGTCAACATCGGCCGCGGCGTGCATAACGATGCCGACAAGTACGGCAGCTTTAACGGCTCAATGAACTTCAGCCTCGATGTCGTCAGCGGTGAATGGGGCGGCGCGCCGGGGCGAGTCATCCCATATAGCTACCAGTATTCCTTGGGCACGAACGTCGTGAATCCCTATGTCGCCGACTTTGGGCCAGACGTGTACGGCATGGCGCTCGTCGTTTATCTGTTGGGTCAGCGTACATACGATATCTCAACGTCATGGCAAGGGGACGTGACGGCCTACACGGCAGACAAAGACAATCTCATCTATTCCGCTGAAGGCGACGAATACGCGATCTTTCGTGACGCCAGGACGGCAGTCGCTCCGTCCATGTTGCCCAACAACTATCTCCGTGGAGGTTAACCATGCAGGCACCGAACGATTCCGTTGACTTCACAAGCCTGAGCGCAGGCCAGAAGACTGAGCTCCTAAAGCAATGGGAGTCCCAGCAGGCTCAAATTGCCAAAGACCGTTTGCGCATGCAAATCGAAGGCGTCGCCGACACGAAGACCCGTGAAGGCGTCATGTCAGATGTCGTCGGCATGATGTTTGTCGGCCTGGCCGAGCTAGTCGTTGCGCTGTCGAAGGCAAAGAGCATTGCAGACGTCAACTCTGCAGCCGAGCCGCTTTTCAAGATCGGAAGTGCCGTCGATTCGGCAGTGAAATCGGGGGCATTGAAACTGCCCTACATGGTCAAGGTTGGGGGCGCTCAGGGCGTGCTAGCTGACATGACGGAACTGTCGAACGGCATCGCCGCAGTCATCGCAGCGCAGCGATCGGCTTCGAACCAGCAGTAGACGTGGTGGCGCCGGGTGCGGAGTACTCAGCCGGCGCGCTCCTTGTAACCTCACTCCGATCGTGCCGGCATAAGAAATGGGGCTCCCGAGCACAAGCTGGAGCCACCGCAAGTGCGGCGCGCCTATTGCAGGGCCGTCGCGCTGGATGACGGTGGCACCTGGCCGGCTGGGCTCGGCACCATCCGTTTCAGGCGCTCCACCTTGTTTGTGGCAACAATGTCGTCGACGTACCGGTCGCAGACTTCAGTGACCCACCTGTAATCCCCGGCGTTCAGTTGCGGCGCGTGGAGCTGGATAAAGAGCAGCTTCTCTTTCACGCGCGCAATGTACGTGCACAGCAGGAACTTGGCCGCTACGTGGTCTCCGCCGGTGTTGATGTCGGCTCGCCACACTGCTGTGTAGCCAGCGGCATCGTCGTCTTCGCGTCCACGATGAAGCAGCGCAAGCTGCCCAATCCGCAGTTTGTCGACCTTCTGGCCAAGCGCTTCGTCCAACTCGTGCTCTCGGCCCTTGACCGCTTTGTTGGCAAAGGCGGCAAAGTTCGCAAGCGCGGTACTTGATGCCTTTGTCTGCGAAGTGATCTTGAGGAAATCGTCCAACGAAAGGCGCTGATCCGCCATGGCGGCGGGCGTCTTGATCAGGATGTAGCTATCTCTGTCCCCGTGGCGAACCTGCATGGAGACCAATTGCGCGCCCGGCTCAAGGCGCACCGTTGATTCTTCTTTCTCGCCATCCGGCATCACCTTCGTATCGGTGTAGCCAGACGCAATAGGCACGTACAGCTCGGTGTGCCCGACCACCACTGTCCTTTCTTCGGCCGCGCTTGCGGCGCCCGCAAAGGTCAGTGCGGCAAGGAGCAGAAATGTCTTAAAGCGGTTGCTTGTCATGCGCGGTGAGAGGTGGGTTTTATAGGCAACCTGCATAGTGCAACGTCGCGCGCGGCACCGCTCGAAGTTCGGCGCTTCCCCCCTCTTCTGACGGGTCCAAATGCAGCGAATTTGCGACATTCGCCGCTGCGGCCTGTGTTCTGTTGTGCAGCCTCACGCCACAACACCCAGCGCGCGACACGCTCGCGCGCGCGCCGCATCCTTGCCGGGTCTGATCCAACGTCGGCTCACCCCGGAGGAATGCATGCCCACCGACTACCACCACGGCGTCCGTGTCATCGAAATCAACGAAGGCACACGCCCCATCCGCACCATAGCAACCGCCGTCGCCGGCGTGGTCTGCACGGCCAGCGACGCGGATGCGGCCGCCTTCCCGCTAGACACTCCCGTGTTGCTCACCGACGTGCAAGGCAGCGTTGGCAAGGCCGGCGACAAGGGCACGCTCGCCCGCACGCTGCAGGCCATTGCAGACCAAACCAGCCCTCTGACCGTCGTCGTGCGCGTGGCTGAAGGCAAGGCCGAAGGCGAGACCACCAGCAACCTGATCGGCACCACCAACGATCAAGGCCGCTACACCGGCATGAAGGCGCTGCTCGCCGCGCGCAACCGCTTTGGCGTCACGCCGCGCATCCTCGCCGCGCCTGGGCTCGACTCGCTGCCCGTCGCATCCGAGCTGGCCAGCATCGCCCAAAAGCTGCGCGCCTTTGCCTACGTCAGTGCCGCCGGCTGCAACACCAAGGAAGACGTCGTCGCCTACCGCCAGAACTTCGGCGCGCGCGAGCTCATGATGCTGTGGCCGGACTTCGTGGGCTGGGACACCGCCACCAACGCCGAGCGCACGCTCTGGGCCACCGCCCGCGCCATCGGCCTGCGCGCCAAGATCGACAACGAGACCGGCTGGCACAAAACGCTCTCCAACGTGCCCGTCAACGGCGTAACGGGCCTCTCGCGCGACGTGTATTGGGATCTGCAGAACCCCGCCACCGATGCCGGCTACCTCAACTCCCACGACGTCACCACGCTCATCAATCAAAACGGCTTCCGCTTCTGGGGCTCGCGCACCTGCAGCGCCGACAAGCTGTTCGCCTTCGAGAACTACACGCGCACCGCGCAAGTCCTGGCCGACACCATGGCCGAAGCGCACATGTGGGCCAACGACCTGCCCATGACGCCAAGCCTGGTGCGCGACATCCTGGCCGGCGTCAACGCCAAGCTGCGCAACATGGTGCGCAACGGCTACCTGCTGGGCGGCGAAGCGTGGTTCGACCCCGCCGTCAACGACAAAGACACGCTCAAGGCCGGCCAGTTGGCCCTCGACTACGACTACACGCCCGTCCCGCCGCTGGAAGACCTCACCTTCCGCCAGCGCATTACCGATCGCTACCTCATGCAGTTTGCCGACGCCGTCAAAGCGGCCTGAGCGGCGGCACCCGCAATTGCCATCTGACAAGGAACCACCATGGCACTCCCCCGCATCCTCAAACAGTTCAACGTCTTCGCCGACGGCATCTCGCACGCCGGCGAAGTGGAAGAAATCACCCTGCCCAAGCTCACGCGCAAGCTGGAGGAATACCGCGCCGGCGGCATGAACGGCCCCATCGACATCGACCTCGGCAACGAAAAGCTGGAGATGGAAACCACTTACGGCGGCCTGATGCGCGAAATCCTCAAGCAGTACGGCACCACAACCGTGGACGGCGCCATGCTGCGCTTCGCCGGCGCCTATCAGCGCGAAGACAGCAACGAGGTAGACGGCGCAGAGGTTGTCGTGCGCGGCCGTCACACGGAAATCGACTTCGGCAACGCCAAGGCCGGCAGCAAAGACCCGTTCAAAGTCAAGTCGTCGCTCTCGTACTACAAGCTGACCGTCAACGGCGAAGAGTGGATCGAGCTCGACCACGTCAACTTCATCGAGCGCGTGTTCGGCGTCGACCGCCTGGCCGAACAACGCAAGGCCATCGGGCTCTGACCGCTCAAAAGCCACCTGGCGGCCCGCCTGGCGCGGGCCATCCGCCCACACGGGGCAACCCTCCTTTCTTCTTCGCACTCATCACCATGGACAAACAAACCGCCACCATCACCCTGGACACCCCCATCAAGCGCGGCAACCAGGAAATCACCACCATCACCGTGCGCAAGCCCGGCTCGGGCGAGCTGCGCGGTGTGAGCCTCATTGACCTGATGCGCATGGAGGTGACCGCCCTGCACACCGTCCTGCCGCGCATCACCGACCCGACGCTCACCACCGCCGACGTAAGCAAGCTGGACCCCGCCGACCTGGTGCAGATCGCCAACGAGGTGACGGGTTTTTTGCTGCGGAAGCAGGACAAGGAGGACGCCTTCCTGACCGAATCGAAGACGCCGCAGCAGACGTTGCAGTGATCTTCGGCTTCCGCCTGGAGGAGCTATACGCCATGGGCATCATGGAGCTGATGGAGTGGCGCGAACGCGCCCGCGAGCGTAGCGAGGCGCAGGAATGAGCGACGCTCGCCGCCTGCGCCTGGAGGTTGTGCTGCAGGCTGTGGATCGGGCCACGCGCCCGTTTCGCAGCCTGCTGAAGACCAACAACGAGCTTGCCCGCTCGATGAAGGCCACGCGCGACCAGCTCAAGGCGCTGGAGCGTGCGCAGGGGCTGACCAACCAGTTCGGCAAGCTGCGCTCCAATATCGGCGAGACCGCCACTGCGCTCAAGGCCGCCCGGGAGCGGATGGTTCGTCTCCGCGAAGCCGTAAAAGCGGCCGAGTCGCCCACCGCCAAGCTGGTGCAACAGTTCCGCCAGGCCTCGGCCGAGTCCGTTCGTCTCGCCAGCAAATACCAGGCACAGCGCACCCAGCTCGAAGAAGTGCGGCAGAAGCTGCGGGAGGCGGGGCGCGGCTCCATGACGATGGCGCAGTACCAGGATCACCTGCGCAAATCCACCGAAGCCGCCACGCGGGCGCTAGAACAGCAGGACGCCAGGCTTAAGGCTCACAACTCTCGCGCAAAGGCACAGGCGGCGGTGCAGCACACCGCAGACCGAATCCGCGCGCGCGCCGGCAACCTGGCCGCTGCCGGAGCCGGCGCGTCGGTGGCCGGCATGGCGGCTGGCTCGCCCCTCTTGAAAGGCATTGGCCAGGCGAAAGACTACGAACAACAGGTCTCCCAGTTCCGCGCGCTCGGCATTGGCGAGAAGAAGCTGCAGGAGGCCGCAGCGTTCGCCAACAGCATCAACGTTCAGGGCCTGAGCCAGCTCGACAAACTCAAGCTGCTCAAAGAGACGTACACCATCACGCGGGACATGCACCACGCCGAAGAGATCGCGCCTGTCCTCGCAAAGATGAAGGTCGGCATCGAATCGGTCATGGCCCGGCGCGGCCACGGCGAAGGGCACGGTGAGATCGCCGAGCAAATGCTCATGGACCTGGTTAAGACCACCGAGCTGCGCGGCTCCCTCAAGAGCCCCGAAGCCTTCAAGCAGGCCGTGGATAACGCGACCAAGGCCTATGTGGCTTCTGGCGGCACGGTCAAGCCGGAAGACTTCCTCAATGCCATCAAAACGGGGGGGATCGCAGCCAAGCAGTTGGGCGACGATAGCTTCTACTTTGGCCTGCTGCACACCATGCAGGAAATGGGTGGCTTTCGCACAGGCACGGGCTTGATGAGCGCGTACACAAACTGGGTGCAGGGCCGCAGTACGCAGCAAACTGCGGAAGAGCTCGTCAACGCCGGCATGGTCGATCCGGCCTCGGTCAAGTACGGCAAGACCGGGCACGTCACCAAGATGCTGCCCGAAACGCTCGAACAGGTTGAGCTCTACAAGACCGACCCGTTCGAGTACATGACGAAAGTGCTGCTGCCCAAGATCAACCCGGACGGCAAGCTGAGCGACCAGCAAGTGGTTAGCAAAATCGGCCAAATGTTCTCCGCCCGCAAAGGCGGCGACCTTCTTGCATCGCTCTTTCTTGAGCGGGCCAATATCCAAAAGCACCGGGAGAGCGCGCCCAAAGCGTACGGAGTGGATCCGCTCTACGCCGAGGGAATGCGCATGACGCAAGGCAAGGAAATGGAAACCCTTGCCAAGGTCCGAGATCTGGAAAAGGAAATCGGCGAGAAGGTATTGCCGCTGTACGCCAGCGCCCTGGAGTGGGTCGCACGTGCAGCCGATCGCGTCACCAAGTTCATGCAGAAGAACCCCGGGCTCGCCAAGGCCATGGCCATCAGTGTTGGCGTGCTGGCCGCCTCGCTGCTGGTGCTCGGCCCCATCATGCTGGCGATTGCATCCGTGCTCGGGCCGTACGCCATGCTGCACATCCTCCTGGGCAAGATCGGCGTGTCGGGCGGCGTGCTGTCCGCCGTGCTGCGGGGGCTGGGCGGCGCCTTCATGTGGGTGGCGCGTGCGGTGCTGTTCATCGGCCGCGCTCTGCTGCTGACTCCCATCGGTTTGGCAGTCACGGCCATTGCAGTGGCAGCCTATTTGATCTACAAGCACTGGGACTGGATCAAAGGCAAGTGGCGCGAGATTTGGCAAGGCATGGAAACCGACACCAGCGGCACCATTGCCCGCATCAGCGCGATCGTGCTGAGCTGGGCACCGCTCAGGCTCTTTTACGCCGTGCTCGCGCCCGTGCTGCGCTGGTTCGGCGTCGATATGCCAGACAAATTCTCGGAGTTCGGCGCCAACATCATCAAAAGCCTGATCGACGGCCTGTTCAGCAAATTCCCCGCGCTCAAAGACGCCCTAGGGAAAGTCGCCGCGTGGTTCAAAAACCTGTTTGGCGACACCGCCCCCGCGCTGCCCACACCTCCTGAAACACCCGCGCTGGAAGCGGCCAAGACTGGTGTCGGCAAGCTGGCCGGCATCGGTGCAGGCATCGCCATCGGCAGCGCACCGGCGCTGGCCGCACCCATTTCTTTCGACATGCGCCCGGCGCTCACAACCATCGCCGCCGCCGGCGCCGCGGCCCATGCCGCGCCCATGCAGCCCATCATCAACGTGTACCCGCCCGCCGGCGCCGACCCGCAGGCCATCGCGCGCATGGTGCGCGACGAGCTGCGCCAGATCGAAAACCAACGCGCGGCGCGTGCGCGCTCGCGCCTCTCAGACAGGGATTGACCATGATGATGGCACTGGGTCTGTTCGTGTTCAGCCTGGACACGGCCCCGTATGCGGAGTTTCAACGCCAGATCGGCTGGCGCCACCCCGGCAACAATCGGGTCGGCCGCCGCCCATCGCACCAATTCACCGGCCCGGACGACGAAACCATCACGCTATCGGGCAAGCTGGTGCCCGAGCTCACCGGCGGCGAATGGACGCTCGCCGCGCTGGAAGTCATGGGCGACAGCGGCGAATCTCACACGCTCATCGAGGGCACCGGCCGCTACTACGGCCAGTTCATCATCGACAGCCTGGACACCACCCGTACCTACTTCTTCCAGGACGGCGCCGCCCGCGTGTGCGACTTCACCATCAAGCTGACCCGCGTAGATGACGGCCTGCTGTCCAAGGCGGCGAGCGTTGCAACGGACTTGCTGCGATGACGGACAAGCACACCACCGCCCTCTCCCCCCGCCCGGCCTACCGCATCAAGGTGGGCGACAAAGACATCACCGACCGCTTCCAAGGCCGGCTGATCGAGCTCACGCTCACCGACAACAGCGGCTTTGAAGCGGACCAGCTCGACATCGAGCTCGACGACAGCG
Organism: Ralstonia sp. UBA689; assembly: GCF_002298975.1. Taxonomy (GTDB): domain Bacteria; phylum Pseudomonadota; class Gammaproteobacteria; order Burkholderiales; family Burkholderiaceae; genus Ralstonia. The sequence goes on along the minus strand of NZ_DBMV01000001.1, from coordinate 175,169 downwards.
ACGGCAAGCTCGACCTGCCCGAGAAAGGGGTACGCCTGGCGCTGTCGCTCGGGTGGGCAGATTCCGGCCTGGTGGACAAAGGCACCTACAAGGTGGACGAGCTGGAGCACAGCGGCCCGCCGGATCGGCTCATCATCCGCGCGCGCAGCGCAGAGATGGACGGTGGCCTCATCACCCGGCGCGAAGACTCGTATGCCGACAAGACCGTCGCGGAAGTCGTCCAAGCCATCGCTCTGCGCAACAAGTTCACCTGGTTGGTCGGCAAGAAGCTGGCCGGCCAAGTCATCACCCACGTGGATCAGACCGGCGAGTCAGACGCCAACTTCCTCTCGCGGCTGGCGAAAGAGTTCGACGCCATTGCCACGGTGAAGAACGACAAGCTGCTATTCATTCCCGCCGGAGAGCCGACCAGCGGGTCGGGCCTGCCGCTGCCCACGGTCAGCATTACGCGCGCGTCGGGCGACACCCACACCTTCAGCGTTGCCGATCGGGAGAACTACAACGGCGTGAAGGCGCACTACCAGGACACGCGCGCCGGCGTGCGTGGTGAGGTGGTCATCGATGCTTCCAATGCCGTGGCCACCAAAGAGAAGCGCACCACCAAAGAGAAAAAGAAGAAGCAGGAGACGGTGCAGGCCGACCCGAACCCGGACAACGTGAAGGTGCTGCGGCACACATACGCGTCACGGTCCAACGCCGAGCGGGCTGCACGGGCGGAATGGCAGAAGATTCAGCGCGGCGTGGCGACGTTCAACATCACGCTGGCGCGCGGGCGGGCGGAGCTGTTTCCCTCGTTGCATGCGAAGGTGAGCGGGTGGAAGCCGCAGATTGATGGGACGGGCTGGTCTGTCGGCCGTGTTGTTCACAGCTTGAACGACAACGGTTTCATAACAACCATCGATCTTCAGATCGCTTCTAACAAGGTTAGTTGACCATCGACAAACAACATATCAACCGTTTTAGTTCACTAAATTCATGGGCACCACCTGCAGTGGGGGATTCTCGGCTTCTGCATACCAGTCGATAATGAGATCCAACTTTGGGTTGGATTTTTCTCATGCGTCTTACCGATTCGGCTGCCACCAAGCTTGAGCACTACTTCTTGGACATTAAGTTCGCGCCCTTAGCCCTCAGCGCCATTAGCGAGTTGCTGGCTGAAGTACTGAAGGAAGCACCGCCCCCTGCCGAGGAGATGGAAGGAGAGTTGGCAGCAGCCTTCCTTGAGAGGCTGATTCCTCTAGTACAAACAGCCATCATCAAGAAACAGCAGGCATATGGCGCTGTGCAGTGGCTTTGGTACCTTCGTCGAATGCCGGAGTTCCCCTTGATGGGTAGTTACCATACGACGCTTGCGTACGACCTCGCATTGGCAGAGTCGCTATCTTGGTATTGCCCGCAAACTGGTGCCAGCCCCTCGGGCAATCCCCTCGCCTTCAACTGCGATGAGTCAGTTGCAAGACACCTCGCAAGGTTTATTGGAAGAATCAAGCTGCTGTCGCAGCTCCACATCGCCTATCGGCGGGTCGGCAAGGGTTCAAGACTGACGGTCAGTTCAAAGGAAGTACGTTTTCATACTGACGCTGCAACAGAAGCCGCCATTAATCTCTATGACGAGCGGCATGACGCTGCGCGACAACACAATGGCGGTCGACTTGGGATCGCTGAAGGAAATACTGACTTCACCGATCCGGAACATTTCTCAGAGCCCGACATAGCGAGAGCGCACCTTGTGTTCGGCTTCCATGGCGACAAAATAGACGCCCCAACACTTTTCCCGCATGAAGGACGGCTTGTAGCCGGTCTTGTCGCAACGCGCTTCATTCTTCAATCCGCAAGTGTCGACCGTATCATCCGCCCTTTTTTGGCGGGAAACGGGCCAACGCCCGCCTATGTGCAACAACTGTCGGCATTGGTGCTGCTCCTGATTTTGTTGCCCTCACTTTTCGTTGAGTTCCCATGGGCGTTTTCGACCGTTCAGCAACGTGGGTACTTCTTAACTATGGGTGCGCAACTCCGGGCATGGGCAGACAAGAACTTAGAGCATGTAGCAAGGCAGCTCTCTGAGCGCTACCCAGAGATCGTTTGGCCCGGCAAGTACGACGACTGGATCAATAGCCTTAACTCTATTGAACCGAACCTGTGGCCACTGAAGTCCGGAGGTGTCCTGCGAAAGTTGGGAGAAATTACGCTCATAGACTTTTCAGCAGCGACTAGTTCCTTACTTGCTGGGCAGCAAATTGATAGAGACCCGGCCATAGGGAACGTTCGAGCAGGCATCTTCGAGGATGAATGCCAGGAAATCATCGATGCAAGCTCATGGGTGCCGCCGGACGCGCTCAAGCAACAGCGCCGAAAGCAGCTAAGGCGTAATGGAAACAAAATCACTGATGTCGATGCCGTCGGCTGCCGGGATGGCCAACTGCTCCTGGTTTCCTGCAAGAGCCTCGTCTACGACGGTGACTATGACAAAGGCGTACTCCGGGTGGTGAAGAACCTTCAGTCAACCATTGACAAGGCCGTTGCCGATTGGAACGCCAAGATTGAGGACATTCGCAACAACCCAAGGGGAGACAACTTCGATTTTTCCGGGTACCGCGAAATACACGGAGTCGTATGCACGCCCTTCGTGGCCTACTCGAATACGGCGGCAACCCTCCAAAGGTCTATCTTTGGATGGCACGCATGCGCCTCTGCCGAGGAACTGCGGAATGCCCTGGCCTGAAAGAACCTCCCACCACACGTATGCATATGCCGAGGAGCCCATCCCCTTCGGCTCCGACAAAGCGGTCTCCCGCCGAGCAAACGCAAACCTTCATTGCGAAGCCTCCTTCACGCTTCAAGTTCGACCACCCCCGCACTAAGCTCAACGTCTAACGCGTTGCCACACTCGTTAACCCACAGCCCCGCCACCGCGCCGTAGCCTCACCACGCGGCCCGCGCGCCGCTGTGGGAGATACGTAAGTGAGCAACAAGACGAACATCAAGCAGAGCATTTCCGCCGGCAATGGCAACGTGCAAATCGGCCAGGTGATCCTATGCGGGTCCGCCGCCCGTTCACGCTGCCCCACTCCGCCGGCGCCAGCCAAAGAACGCATGACCACCGAGCAACGGGCAGAACTCACCCACATCGCATTACAGATTGAACTGGAGGAAGATGGCGCCGTGGACGCCGGCACCGTTTGGAAAGCCTTGTGCAACCACCTCAACGGCCGGGGCTTACAAGACGTGAGAGACAACACTGAGTTGTCTCACGAGCAGTACTGGGCAGCCCGATCCTATTTGGATGGCTGGTTATCCTGCGCGCGGGGTGAAAACCTGCCGCGTACCGGCATGATTCGGGAGATCATGCGGATGTGGGGACTTCGGGGTGGGCTTCGAGCGTCCACAATGGCGTTGTGCGAAACACGGTTTCGTGCGACTACGCTGGGCGATCTAACAGACGCCCAACTACGGGCAGCGCTATGGGTTACGGTGGCAGATTGGCGCGCATACTGGACGCAACTGGAAACCAACTAACTGCCCCTATTCCGTCAGATCAGACGATCCAGAGGAATTACATTGGAATACGCTGGAAGAAACTGGCACTACAGCTACCGTCGCTACTTCGATCTTTGCGAAGAAGCAGAGTTGAAGACTTGCTCCAATCGAATTTCAGAGCAATATGCCAGGCTGACTAAGAACTGGACAACTGAACTCAACTCTGAATGGTCATGTCGCATCTACTTTGCGACAAAGATGATTCTCAACGCCACTGTGCTCACCAACAGCCTGGATTTTTCCACCAGCGTCGGGTTGAGAGTCGCCAATCCATATTTTGAGTACTACGCCACCCTCTCACTCTTGAGAGGCTTGGTCTACACGCTCCCAAGCGAGGCGTGGCAGGATGGAAAGCTCCTAGAGATATCGCACAGCAAGGCAATCAATGTTGCCTTCGACTGGATAGCAAAGTTCAACCGACCAAAGGCTGATCAACTCAAAGAGTTGACGTTGCAGCTCAAAGCTCAACGCGAACTCATTGCGTATCGCGCCCCTGCCAGTGGCGACAGCAATCTCGGCAAGGACTACGATCTCAATGAGTTGCTTGTTCTTCTAGCCGAGTCGGCACAATTCAACTCAGAGCTGCTACAAGCCTCTGTCGAGAAAAATGCAGACCCTTCTTCTTTTGAAGTTCTATTCGAGCACATCGAATCGATTTGCTCGGTTTCAATAGAAGGCTACGATTTCGTTGACTACGAGGATGCACATCGCCTGGACTATGTACGTCGAAAGATAAAGCGCCCCTACCAGCTAGCCTTGTTTATGACTGAAGGTCAAACTGAGGACTTCATTGGAGCGTGGGACAGCAAAGAAGATGAAGAGGGACACTTCTCAAACGGTTCGCCCTCCAATTGGCAAACCATTTTTGATATTCCGTGATCGAAAAGCCCGCGCCTAGCGGGCTCCCGTCACCTACACCTTCGGCGCGCACTTCCTCAACACCGGGCTCCCGATAATGCGCCCACCACCGGTACACACCCAGGCAACCTTCGCGCCCTTCTTGAGCGAAGCGGCCACCGCCTCATGCTCCTTGTCCAGGTACGCATGCACAGGCATGAACGGATTGCCGGCGCCAAGCTTCACAACGATGCCGTCGGTAAAGTCCTTGTCGATGCTCTGCACCGTACCGCTCACCAGCAGGCTCTTGCCTTTGTACTTCTGATCGGCCGCCACCTCGTTATCGTCGTAGGCCCGGAACAGCGCTTCGGCCTTGACTGGTAGGGGCGGCTCGGCAGCGTCTGCGCTCTCCAACACACTGCCCGCACTCGGGGCACCGCCTGCCGCCGGCTTTGGCTTCATAAGGTTGCTGATCGCACTGATGATGAACACGGCAATCGCCAACCCAAACAGCAACTTCACTACCTTCATCACTTCTCCTTTCTATCGTCCCGACACGCTGGTTGATAAAAAGGCTGTATGCCGCGCCCCCCCGCGCAGCTACTGCTCTATTGGAATTGCTTCAGAACGCACGCTGTCGACCATGGTGATTAAGCTAGCCGGGCCTCATCGCCCTGCGGCTACTCCATCATGAGCGCGATCGCTTCGTCTTCATTCATTACTGGAATCCCAAGCGCCTCGGCCTGAGCAAGCTGCTTGTGCCCCACCAACGGCCCGGCAACCACATAGGTCACGGTCCTGGTGATTCTCTCTCGCACATCCCAGCCAGCTTCCAACGCGCGCGCCTCCAAGGCGTCGCGTCGAGTAGGGTGCAGGCCAGCGAAGACCACCGCTGTCTGCCAATCCCATGCCTCCGCTTTGCGCCGACCTCTTTCCTTCCGTCTGGTCGAATCCGGCGACATCGCTACAGCGGAAAGCCAAGAGGCTGCGCTCATGACTTCCCCCGTCTCTGAGCGGGTAACTGAGCCAACAATGCGGTGGATCAGGAAAGAGCGCGTCGCCTTTCGATCATGGTCGTGCGCGTCCATGTATGGCCTGCCCTTTATGTCCACCACCTGAAACGCTGTCACCGTGCGCCTCTGCTGCGTTCCATCGGCCTTGCGATACCGGAATGAAATTGTGTCGGGGAGTTGGATCGGTTCGACAGTTGCCGACAGGTACATCTCCGGTGCCCTGCCCTTCGACTTTGCTGCCGGCGTAGCCCGTCTCGGCGGCTGAACCGAATCAGACTGAATGGTCGGCGCCCCACTCGCTTTCGTGCCAGTTGCACTTGCGCTGGTCGGAAGGCTAGACGGCGCCATCTGACGCACGTCGCCGGGCACGTAATTGAGCTCCCGCCACCACGCACCGAGCCGCTCGCGCAATGGCCCTGAAACGGGACGCAAAACTGGCTTAACTGCTAGCCCTGGCGCCTTCGTCGCTACCTGGCCATATCGGTGATATGCCCAACAAGTTCCAAAGGTGAACAGCCACATTAGCAACTTGCCGCCATCGCCCCAATCATCGTCATTTGACACTACTGCCGCACAGACGAACATGAAGGCGGGAACATGCGCGGCAAAAAGCGCAATCAAGTGCCCGCGCCACCGTGGCCCACCTCGGGCAACGTGACCACGAACCAATTCAAGCCATCCCCAAGCGGTCAGCCAAACATAACCGACCAAAATTCCGATGCTGGCAAACGCGTCCTGCACGTGTGCTCCACTGAATCATCCCGAGTCTAGGTTGATAAAGAGGCCGTATGCCGCGCCCCCGCACGGCCACTGCTCTGTGCTTATTTCTTCGCCTTCTTGACCGCCGGCGCTTTCGTCCGGACGTTGCCAACTTGGACGTTGTTCGAGCCGCCCACAATGATCTGGGAGCGCTTGCCCGCCTTCACAGGCTGCACGTCAGTGGCAGGGGCCGAAAGCCCGCCAATCAGCGCAAGCACACCCGCGCGCCCGCGCGCATCGAGTTCCCGATAGCCGGCCACCACTGCGTCTTCCTCTGGTGACATCAGGGAAGTCATATGCCTGCCCGTCACGATGTAGAGAACGTCGGCGCCGTTCGCGCCCCAGCCGGCCAGGGACAAGATCCCGGGCTCGCGTTCCCCAGATTCGTAGTTCGAGTAGGTCCGCAAGGCCACACCGCCGAGTTGGGCCATTTGAGTTTGGGACAACCCCAGCCGCACCCGCTCTCGCGCGAGCCGCACGCCGAATTGCAACATTGTGCTATCCATGCTCATTACACGCACGTTCGTGCATATCATTAGCCTTCATATGCAAGATTCTCTTTCACGAGTATATCGACCATGCCCCGTGGAAATGTCGCAGAACGTCGCGCGCCAACTGGCGTCGTGACTGACAAGCCCGTCTATATCCGCCTTCGGCCCGAGGAGCTTCAGAAGTTCAAAGCGCGCGCGGCCACTGAAGGCCGGTCGCTCGGCAACATGGGCCGCCTCCTGATCCTGAGCGCGCTAGCCCAGCCGAGCCCCAACAAGCTTAAGCAAGACGTGCCCCAACGGCACGCAACATCCGTTGTGGAGGATTGACCATGCACACCCAACACCGAATCGAACACGCCTTGCGGCGCAAGCTCTCCGGCCCATCGCGGCAAGACGCGCAGCAGACCATGGGCTGGGACAAAGGCGCCATGAGCCGCTTCCTGAGCGGCGAGCAAGGCGTGCTGATCGACAAGCTGGATACGCTCGTTGGCGTTTGCGGCTATGTGCTTGTTACGCGCAAGTACATGGATGCTGTCGCCACCCTAGGCGAGGTCGGCATGTTCTGCGAGTGCGCGCGTCAGGGGCTGGGCGAGTGCAGCCGTCCGCAAGGGGGTGGGAAATGAAGCGCCTGCAGAACCGCCTTGCCCGACTGCGTGCACGCAGCGACCGTGCAGACGCCAAGTTCGACCGTGCGTTTGAGTCGTGGGCGCGATTAGACGGTCGGCCCGAAAAACTCGATGAAGCTCTGGCTCTCTTCTATGCCAGGTATCCGAGCCTGACACTCTGGGCAATGAAGCAACGCCTTGCCCTGTTCAAATTCCAGCTTCGACTTACGACCGTCGTATGCACACGCTGTACAAATGTACACACGCCTGTCGCTCTGGCTGGGTGGAAGTGGCTTGGCAAGGCATCGACCGCCCAGGGGCGTCTTAAACGATTTGTATCCGGCGAGGTCGCGGTCGCGCTCAAGCAACTCGCTCAACTGCTGTCTGAGCTCCACGTTTTCCTGCTCTGTCGTGGTTACGCGCTGCAGGAGCGCCGCATTTCCCTCTTGAAGTGCACGAGCCAACTTCAAGAGGTGCATACGCTGACGCTCAAACACCTCTTCAGCTTCTGCCAGTCGGGCGCTGTCTCTGGCCGCAACGGCGGTTTTGGCAGCGGCGAACGTGTTGCCGATGTGACTGAGCAAGGTATCGATTTCCATGAGGGCTCCTCTGTTGATGATTCAAACGGTGTTGGAACCAATGAGTCTATGGCCGAGGATGTCCCTCACCCACCTTCTGTAAAACAAAGCCACAAACAGGACCGCCCATGCTGATGACCTGCCCCCATTGCAAAGGCCGTCTGAAAATCCGCACCAGCCGCGAGGTGACGCTGCTCACGCGCGAAGCCTACTTGCAGTGTGAAGACGTGCATTGCGCCTACACCTGCGCGGCCATCATTTCGCAGGTGCGCACCATCGCGCCCAGCATGCGGCCCAACCCGCAGGCCTATCTGCCCGTGAGCCGCAAGCGGCCAGCGGCGCAAGACACGCGCCAACTGGATCTGCTCGGCGGCAAGTAGCCGCCCCTCTCTTTCCTCCCTTTTCCCCTGTCCGACGGCGTGTCTCCCCCACGCCGGAGGGCGGCTTTTTGCCCATTTTTTGCGAGGCCCGTATGCAAACCAACGCAGTCTTGACCTTTGAAAACGTCGACTTTGATGTGGTCGATATCCGCAACACGCCATGGCTAAGGGTCTTCCAGATTGGAAGTGCCTTGGGCTACCGGAATCCCAGCTCCGACATGGCGAAGCTGTATGACCGCAATGCGGACGAGTTCACCGAGGAATTGACGCAGCTCATCGAGCTCGACACCGTCGGCGGCCGGCAGCAAGTGCGCATCTTCAGCCCGCGCGGCTGCTATCTGCTCGGCATGCTGGCGCGCACCGAGCGCGCCAAGGCGTTCCGCCGCTGGGTGCTCGACGTGCTGGAAGGCCGCCTGGTGCCACAAGAGACGGGCCGCATGACGGTGCCGCAGCGCCTGGCTGCGCTCCGCTGCCGCAGCACCTTGGTCAAAGAACTTGCCAACGCACGCACCGCGCCACTGGCGGTGGAGCTGTACGCCAACCTGCAGCAGGTCTCCCGGCTGCTGGGCATGCAGGCGCAGCCCATCTCCGTGCTTGCGCCCATCGCGCGCCAGAACAGCCTGCAGGGCATTGCCTGAGGAGGCCAGCATGCAACCGTCTGTCCTGGCTTTCGTTGTCCGCGTTACCAGCTCCACCGGCGTGCGCCAGCGTTTCTTCGTCTTGGCCCGCTCCAGCGTCGACGCACTGCTCATGGTGCTCGGCCAGCGCGGCATCAGCGCGCGCGGTGCCTCTGCCCGCCCCGCGCGGAGGGCCGCCTGATGCTCGCTCTCGTCAACCTCTGGATGGTGCTCACCGCCCTGGTGTCGGTGGCTCTGCTGAACTACGACAGCCGCACGCACCGCTGGGGCGCACTGGTGGGCCTGCTGGGCCAGCCTGCATGGCTGTACCTGACGCACGTAACCAATGAGCCCGGCATGTTCACCGCCAGTGTGTTCTTCCTGCTGTGCTACGGCCACGGCGTCTGGCGGGGCTTCTTCGCCAGTGGGGTGCGCCATGAGTAAGCCGAGCGTCTCCGAGGCGGATGTGCGCCGCGCCTACCGCTTCCTGCGCGTCCTCACGCCGTACAACGCCATGTCCGCGCCGCTGCGCGCAATCGTTACCGCAACCGCACGGGCACGCCTGAAGAAGCGCTCCCACACGAACCCTCCCGCCATCGACCTGAAGCGCCGCGCCGCTGGCGACCTGGACGACTGACATTCATCGAGACCTGACCATGAAAACATCCATTACCTTCAAAATCGACAGCTCCCTCCTGCCGAGCTACAGCGACGAGTACATCGCAGCGCTGTGGCATATCGCCCAGGTCAACCCAGCGCCCCACGGCGACCACGACGCTGGCGTGCTGGTCGAGCACATCGGTCGCGAGATCATCCTGCGCTGGTTGCGCGGCGTGCCCGTGCCCGTCTGGAATATCCAAGGCCGCGACTACTACCACCAGCAGCTCATACGGTTTGCTCGCTGGAATGGCGTGGAATGGGTGGAGGACCACTCTTCAAATCCGACCCTGCAGGAGGCCGTCTGATGCGAGCACTCGAAGACCGCACGCACGACACCGAGCGGGACGCCATGCGGTATCGCTGGCTTCGTGACACGCAAAACAAGCCGGTGCGCGGCGGCGAAGACCATGAACCGGCCGGTACGATCAGCAACCTCTTTGTCAGCGAAGGGGACGGCGTGGCGATCTCGCCGGACAGCGACGAACTCGACGCCGCCGTCGATGCCGCCATGCTTGCCGCGTCGCCCGACGTCCCGTTCCAGCGCCCCGCCGCTGGCGACGCCAACGACTGACCCACCTTCCTGATCGCAATGAACCTCGACCTCTCCTCCGCCCTTGCGTCGCGCCTGGTGCGCGACTACGGCTTCAAGGAACGATCGAACAAGCTGGAGAACGGCACCTGCCCCTCCTGCGGAAAACGCTCGCTGTGGGCCTTTGCAGATGCGCCCTGGGTCGTGCGCTGCAACCGGCTGAACAACTGCGCAGCCGAGTACCACGCCAAAGAGCTGTACCCCGATCTCTTCGCCTCCTGGAGCGACCGTTACGTCAAAACTGCGGAAGCGCCCAACGCAGCAGCCGACGCCTACATGCGCGACGCACGCGGCTTTGACCTGGCGCGCGTCGCTGGCTGGTACACGCAAGAGAGCTACTACAGCCACGAGCTGAAGATCGGCAGCGCCACCGTCCGCTTCCCCTTGAGCGAAGGCCGCTACTGGGAACGCATCATCGACCAGCCCGAGCGCTTTGGAGACCGTAAAGCCACGTTCAGCGGCTCATACGCGGGCACCTGGTGGCAGCCGCCCACCCTGCCGGCCCAGCCAAAAGAGCTGTGGCTGGTGGAGGGCATCTTTGATGCCATCGCCCTGCTGCATCACGACGTGGCGGCAGTCGCCACGTTCTCTTGTTCGCACTACCCGGCCGCCGCATTGGCCGCGCTGGCCGAGCAATGCGCCGCCGGCGGCCACAAGCGCCCGCACCTGGTGTTTGCCCTGGACAACGACGCCGCCGGCCGGCGCTACGCGCTCAAGCACATCGAGCGCGCCCGCAACGATGGCTGGTCGGCGTCGGCTGCGCTGCCCAAGCAGGCCGGCAAGACCAAGCTCGACTGGAACGAGCTGCATGTGCGCGACCGCCTTTCCAAGCGGGACCTGGACGAATATCGCTACCTGGGCGACCTCTTCACCGCCGCCACGCCATCGGACAAGGCGCGCTTGATGTACCGCCGCACGGGCGACGCGAAGTTTCCGTTCGAGCACCGCAACCGCCTGTACTCGTTCAAGCTCGACCTCGACGCCTTCCAGCGCGAAAGCACGACCGTGCGCGAGGTGCATGAAGACATGGCGGAAGACGAGGTGCGCGAGCACGCCCTCCAGCGCGCCTGCATCGTGCAGCCCATCGCCAACTGCCTGCCCACCGCGCTCTACTACCAGGCCAGCCCGCAGACAGACGAGTCCTGGTACTACTTCCGCGTCGCCTTCCCGCATGATGGCCAGCCCATCAAAGCCACGTTCACCAGCGCGCAAATCGCCAGCAGCAGCGAGTTCAAGAAGCGCCTGTTGGGCGTGGCCCCGGGCGCCATGTACACGGGCACCGGCCAGCAGCTCGACGAATACCTGGAGAAGCAGCTCGCCCACATTCCAACCGTGCAGACCATCGACTTTGTGGGCTACACCAAGGAATACGGCTGCTACGTCTACGGCGACGTGGCGGTGAAAGGCGGCAAGCTCTTTCGGCTGAACGACGAAGACTTCTTCGACATCGGCAAGCTCTCGGTTAAGACCATCAGTCAGGCTGCAACGCTGTCCCTCTCCACTGACGTGCAGGGCATGCAGACGACCTGGTTGCCGCTGCTGTGGCAGGCCTTCGGCCCCAAGGGCCTGGCCGCGCTGGCGTTCTGGTTTGGCAGCCTGTTCGCAGAACAGATCCGCCAGGAGCACAAGAGTTACCCCTTCCTGGAGCTGGTGGGCGAGCCAGGCGCCGGCAAGACGACGCTCATTGAATTCCTCTGGAAGCTCTGCGGCCGGCGTGACTACGAAGGCTTCGACCCGAGCAAGTCATCGCTCGCCGCCCGCGCCCGCAACTTCGCCCAGGTCGCCAACCTGCCCGTCGTGCTCATCGAGGGCGACCGCGGCGACGAAGGCGCCAAGCAACGCGGCTTCGATTGGGACGAGCTCAAGACCGCCTACAACGGCCGCAGCACCCGCGCGCGCGGCATGAAGAACGGCGGCAACGAAACGTACGAACCGCCCTTCCGTGGCGCCATCGTCATCAGCCAAAACGCAGAAGTCAGCGCCAGCGACGCCGTCCTCCAGCGGATCGTCCATATCTATTGCGACCGCTCGGCACAAACGTCAGCCACGCGCGCTGCAGCCGAAGCGCTGGAGCGCATTCCCGTCGAGGATGTGTCCGCCTTCCTCCTGGCCACCGTTATGGCCGAGTCCAAAGTGCTGGAAACCTTCGCCGCCCGCGTGTCTGCTCACGAGCAGGCCTTGATGGCCCGCCCCGACATCAAGACCGTCCGCATCGCCAAGAACCACGCGCAAATCATGGCGATGGTCGACAGCATGCGCCACGTGCTGCCGCTCACCGACGAGCAGCATGCCGCCGCCCTGGACGAGCTGGGCCGCATGGCCGCAGCGCGCCAACAGGCCATCAGCGCGGATCACAAGCACGTACAGCAGTTCTGGGAGGTGTACGAGTACATCGAGTCGGCCGACGACGACCGCCCGATCCTCAACCACGCACGCGGCGACGGCCTCATCGCCATCAACCTGCAGCACATGGAACAAGTCGCCGGCGAGCGCCGCATCGAGCTGCCCCCGATCGCGGAGCTCAAGCGGGTGCTCAAGACGTCTCGTCAGCGCAAATTCGTCGACATCCGCGCCGTCAACAGCGCGATCAACGCCCACCACAACCGCGAATACCTGCACGCCCCCAAACGGCCGGAAACGGTCAAGTGCTGGGTGTTTGAGTCGCCGTCTTCCAAGCAACACAGCAACACAGGAACCCCAGCATGAAAGCCCTGAACATCAACCAGGTCGCCGACAAAGTCTCGCTCGGCAAATCCACCATCTACCGTATGATTGCCAAAGGCGACTTCCCGCAACCGTTTTCCCTAGGCGGCAACCGCCGCGCCTGGCTGGAGGAAGACATCAACAAGTGGCTTGCCGCCAAGGCCGGACGGAGGCTGCCGCTGCCTGGCCCTGCTGCTGCGGCAGCACGCCCGTGAACGCCGGCGCCGCCCGGCTTTACCCTGCCAAACTGGCCCGATTTTTGGGGTCTCGGCCAGATTGTGGGTAGGGTTGTGGGTAGAGGTGCATTTTTAGATGGGGAGCCATATCTGGCGCGGCTTTCCGGCAAGCTTTGAGCGGCCCCTCTCTCCGCCAGGATTGGATAAAAAGCCCCGTCAAGTCAGCGACTCACGGGGCTTTTTCTTTTCCGGCGCTCAGTTCAGCCATCGATCGAATTTGCCTGGAGCCGCAGACCAACAAAAAGCCCTGTCTTCCCGACAGGGCTTCTTGGCTCCCACAGCCGGCGCCTCCAGCGCGCCGGCATCTCCCTCGCCTCGATTTCAATGCACCGTCACCGGTGCCTCGTGCGCCAGCAGCGTCTGCTTGACCTGCTCGCGGATCGACTCGGCTTTCATCAGCAGGCGCAGCGCGATGTCTGCGCCGCGGCTGGCGGCCACGTGTTCGATAAATGCGGTGCGGGCGCGCTCGTTCAGGGTGGCGACATGCGCGGCTTCGGACCATACCTGCCACACAGCGGGTTGCCCCGCATACTGCTGGCGGCGACGCAGCAGATCCGAGTCGATGGCGGCGGTGATTTCGATGTCTTGAATGGTGCGGTTCATGTTGGTCCCCTTCTATCTGTGCGTGCTGTGCGTGGCGCCCTGTGCCGGGCAAGCCTGACCGGATTACGCAACCTCCATGCCAGTTTCAGTGTGGGGGCGGTTCCCTCTGCTTTGCCTGCGTCTCACGCTATCGAGCCTTGTTTGAAACGCACTGCTGGCGAGGGTTGACAGACACAGCCCCCACATCGGTGGGGTGCGAATTTCTCATCCGAAAACTGGGGCGCGGACATGTTCGTTACGTCGCGCGTTACGTAACACAGGCGGTGTTCCGGCCCCGAAACACGCCTCCATCCATCGCACCAGGCCGTGGGTGCGCTGTCTGTCGGCAGGCATGCTTGGTGCTTTGTCGATAACGCTCAAGCCCGCTGGCGTGCGGTCGGCCGTGTCACCCACCCCTCTTCTGCGCCAGCCCCTTCGCTGGCCCGGCTTCCCGATCGGAAGCGGCCTGCCGCGTGCCCCGGAGGAATGCCCCCGCGGCACGACGGCCATCCCCCAATAAGAGCATTCAAGAGGAGACACCCCATGCAGATGGGCACCCCACGCGTGCGGCAAGGCCGCACGCTGATCTCGGCACTGCTGTGTGCGGCGCTTTCGCTGTCCGGCTGCGGAGGCGATAGCGCTCCGGCCATGGCCACCCAGAACAGCACGCCCGCCGATGCAAACACCGCCACGCCACCCGTCCAGCCGGCAGCCGTCAACTGGACCACGCTCGGCACCCGCGCCACGCCTGCGCAACCCGGCACGTCCATCACGACCAACGCGGGCGCCAAGTGGAGCGACTACAACCCGCCCGTGCTCTTCGCGGGCGTCGCGCGGCAGGCCACGCAATACCTGACCATGCCTGATGGCACCAAGCTGGCGGCCTATGTGACGCTGCCCGCCGATGCTTTGGGCAACCCCGCCACGGGCCCATTCCCGACGGTGCTCGTGCAAACCTCATACAACGGCGGCAATGCGCAGTACGAAGCGTCGATCGGCGCGGCGCTGGGCGCGGCTGATCCGTACATCGTCCAGCACGGCTATGCGACGGTGGTGGTGGACGTGCGAGGTACCGGTCAGTCGCAGGGCACATGGGATGCCTTCGGCGCCGATGAGCAGAGCGACTACGGCCACGTGGTCGACTGGGTCACGCAGCAGCCGTGGAGCAACGGCGCCATCGGCTTGTACGGCGTGTCGTATCTCGGCATCACGACGGTCATCACAGCGGCGCAGAACCATCCTGCGATCAAGGCGGCCTTCCCCATCGTGCCCATCGGCGATGGCTACCGCGACATCGTCTTCACCGGCGGGCAGACCAACCTGACGTTCATTCCGGCGTGGTTCGGGCTGGTATCGGTGCTGAGCCTGACCGATCCAACGCTGATCACCAACCCGACCATCGGCCTGCCGGCGGTGCTACAGCACTTGATGTCGGCTGTGGCCACGTTCCAGTTACCGACCGTGCTGCAGGCACTGCTCGGCGCACCGGGCACGGCCTACGACGGCGCGTTCTGGGCAACGCGCTCGCCGCTGGAGAACGACGCCAAGATCAAGGTGCCGACTTTCGTGGTGGGCGGTCTGCACGACCTCTTCCAGCGCAGTGAACCGCTCACATACGAGGCCATCAAGACGCAAGCGCCGGCCAAGCTGCTGATCGGCCCGTGGACGCACCTGCAGGCGGCGCTGGGTAGCGGGCTGCCGGTGGATGGCGTACCGCCGCTGAACCATATCCAGTTGCAATGGTTCGACCAATACGTCAAGGGCATGAACGTGGGGGCTGATGCGCTGCCCAACGTCACACAGTACGTGACCGGCTACGGCCACTACGCCACCGCCACCGACTGGCCACACCCGCAGGTGCAGGCGCAGCAGCTCTTCCTGCGCGCCGACAAGAGCCTGTCGGCCGCCGCGCCGGCTGCCAATGAACCCGCCAACCAGGTGGTGCAGCAACCGCTGAACGGCGCGTGTTCGATCAGCCTGTCGCAGTGGACCGCGGGGCTGACCGGCTTCATTCCGCTGCCATGCCAGACCGACGATACGATCGCCGAAGCCGCCGACGTGAAGTTCGAAACGCCACCTATGCCGGCGGACACGTACCTCAACGGCCCGATCGAGGCCGACGTGTGGATTTCCACGACCGCGCTCGATGCCGGTGTATCGGTACGCATCGATGACGTGGATGCCGCAGGCAACGTCACGCCGCTGACCGACGGCGTCCAGACCGCCTCGCTGCGCGCGGTGGATGCTGGCCGCTCACGCACGATGAACGGCCTGATGATCCAGCCATGGCATCCGTTTACGCCTGGTTCCGCGCAACCGCTCTCGCCGGGCCAGGCTGTGCTGGTGCCGGTGGAGGTGTTTCCGACCAGCGCGCTGATCGCGAAGGGCCACAAGCTGCGCGTGGCCGTGGGCGCGAGCAACCTGCCGCAAGGGGTACCCTCGCTGCCCACGTTGCTCAACTCACTCGTCGGCGTGCTGACGGTCTACAGCGACGCGGCGCATCCATCCAAGGTCGTGCTGCCAGTCGTGCCGACGTCGGCCCTACCGTAACTGCGCGCCAGCGCGCATCACCAACCCGCCGGTCTGGCGGGTTTTTTTACGTCTTCTGGGCTGCGCAGAAGCATACGTCCTGTGCCATTCGTTAGGTCGTCGTTCGTGACTTCCGCCGCATTGGCGACGCGGCCCGCGCGACGCAAAGTGACCTTGCCCCGCTCAATGCGAAAGACGGGGCAAGCCCGGGCCGCGCCCGGTCCGCCCTGTCGACGAAGGCCACCATGCGAACGAACACCTCACTCCAGCGACGCCGCATGCTCAGCGCCGCCATGCCGCGCAGCAGGAGGCCGGCATGATCCCGCTTGCGCTCACGCAGTGGCTCCGCCCACGCCCAACACCGCCACATGAACTCCCGGGCACCGCCCTCGCCGAGCAGTTGTGCGAAGAATGCGAAGCCATGGCGCGCTATGCCCTGCACCATGGCCTGCCGGTGGCGCCGGAGACCATCGCCCAGCTTGGCAGCCTGATCGACCGGCAGGCCAGCACGCACACCACGCCACATCACGCGCTGGCGGCCATCCATCGCAAGCTGGCGGCAGCCATCGCGCCGGCAACGCCGCAGGCGGTCACGCTGCTCGATGCCGAACACCGCAGCGACCACCCGCTGGCGTGGCTGGGGCCCGTGCCGCTGATCCGCCTGCTGACCGGCGCGGCCGTCCTCTTCCTGATCGCCGTGATCGCCACCGGCATGTCGCCCGACGTGTCGAGCGAGAACATCGACCGAGGCTTCCTGCAGTCCGACGGCACGCGCCTGCTGTGGAACACGCTGTTCCTGCTGTTCTGCGCGGGGCTGGGTGCATCGTTCGCGACGCTGTTCCAGGCGCATCGCTACGTGGCGGCCTCCACCTACGACCCGAAGTACGACGCCTCATACGGCGCGCGATTGATCCTCGGGTTGATTGCCGGACTGATCCTGGTGGAGATGCTGCCCGCACAGTTGTTCGACCACGGCAGCATGCACAACTTCGGCAAACCGGCGCTGGCCATGCTGGGTGGGTTCTCGGCCACGGCCGTACACCGGCTGCTGCAACGGCTGGTGGATGCGTTGGAAACCCTCGTGCGCGGCGACCGCGCCGCCGACGCCGACGCCGCCATGCAGACCTACCGCGCCCGCGCCGCCAGCGAACGCACGCAGTGGCAGAGCGAACTCGCCGCCAACCTGATCGACCTGCAGCAATCGTTCGACGGCTCAGCCTCGCCCGAGTCGATGCGCCAGCGCCTGGCCGAATTCACGCGCGCCATGCTGGCCGCGAGCGACCCGGCTGCCTCCTTCTCCCTCGATCCATCGCACCCCAAGGAGTGACTCTCATGCTGTTCCTGTACAACATTCCCGCCTGGGCGATGGGCGCGGCGATCGTCTTCGTCACGCTGACGGTGGCGCTGAGCGGCTACGCGCTGTTCCGCCGCTGCTTTCCGATCACGCTCGACGCCGAGCAGCGCAGCATGACCATCGCCATGATGACGGCGGTGACGACCATCAACTCGCTGCTGGTGGCGTTTTCCGCCATCTCGGTATGGGGCGCATACCAGGCGGCCGCCGACATCGTGGCCGCCGAGGCTGCCTGCGCAACCGAACTCGCGCACGATCTCTCTGCGTTCTCGCACCCGAGTGCGGCTGCAGCTCGGCGCGAGCTGGTGACCTATCTGGAGCACGTCGTTCATGACGAATGGCCGAGCATGCAGCAGGAGGCGCGCTCGGATGCCCGCACCGAAGCATCGTTTGACCGCATGTTCGCCACCGCCAACCGCATCACCCCAAGCGACGACCGCGAACGCGTGCTGCTGATCGAAGTGCTCGGCCGCGTCAACGAGATGGTCAAGTACCGCGAGAAGCGCCTGCAGAACCTCGATGCCGCCATGCCTGGCACGCTCTGGGGCGTGATGCTGCTTGCCAGCGGGCTATCGTTGCTGCTGCTCTATCCGTTGCCGGCCACGCGCTTTCATGTGGCACTGGTGACCACGTGGGCGATCACGCTCGGCCTGGCGTTCTTCTTCGTGCTGGCGGTGGACCGCCCCTTCGCGGGCGAAGTCAGCGTGAGCGCGGCGCCCATCGAGCGGGCCGTCCAGGCGCTATCGGAAGACGACGTGAAGATCGATCTCGCGCCAGGCTGAACACGTCTACGGCCCCCTCTTCTTGCCCATAGCGACGGCCCGCATGCGTGCGCGCCGTCGCTGTTTCTTTTGCGGCGACCACGCCATCGGTCATAGGACGCCGTCCCTGCCTTCTCCCCTATTCAAGTGCGGTGCACGCCTGCGTACGCTGCTCTCACTGCAGCACGTCACCCAACCTCACAGATCAACCGACCAGGAGCCCAGGATGCACCGCACGGCAGAACATGAATCTCGCTTGACTCAACCTCCTCGCACCCTCCGCGCGAGGGCCTTGCCCTATGTGATTGCCGGCCTAACCGTGGCGGCAACGTTCCTGTGCAACGTACCGGACGCAGATGCCGGCCCGCTGGACGCCTATGGCGCCGACCTGCAGCGCGTATCGGTATCGGGCCTGTCGTCGGGCGCCTTCATGGCCGCGCAGTTCAATGTGGCGTACTCCGCCGAGCTGATCGGCGCGGGCATTGTCGCGGGTGGCCCCTATCACTGTGCTGGGCTGTCGGATCTCGTGGCACCGTTCCAGGCCGCCGTCACGCTGTGCATGCAGCCGGTGGGCGCTGCCCCTTCCGCCGACAACGCGTGGCGCGACGCGCAGGCCTTCGCCAAGGATGGCCTGATCGATGACCCGGCCAACCTGCGCAAGCAACGCATCTATGTGTTCAGCGGCGCAAAGGACAGCGTGGTGGCCACAAAGGTCGTCGACCAGACCGCCCGCTTCTACGAACTGGCCGGCGTGCCTGACACACAGGTCAGCTATCGCAAGCATCCGGGAGCCGGCCACGCGTTCGTCACGGATCGCCCGCAGGACATCGACTGCAGCGCCAATCGCAGCCCCAACATCAACAACTGCGGCTTCAAGCAGTCGCACGACATCGTGCGCTGGATCTATGGCGCGGCAGACGCGCCGCTCAACCCGCCTGCCGAGGTGGCGCACGGCAAGGTGCTGACGTTCGACCAGGCGCCGTTCGATGCCGCGGGCCGCGCCTCGCTGTTCAAGAACGGCTACGTCTATGTGCCGACGGCTTGCCTGGCTGGCGGCTGCGCCGTGCACGTGGTCTTTCACGGCTGCACGCAAAGCGCCCAGACCATCGGCGAGCGCGTGGTGCGCGACGTCGGCTACAACGAGATTGCCGACACCAACCGCCTGATCGTGCTGTATCCGCAGGTGGCGAAGTCCTCCTCCAATCCGCTCGGCTGCTGGGATTTCTGGGGCTACACGAGTGCAGACCCAGACCGCCCCGACTTCTACACGCGCCAGGCGCCGCAGATGGCCGCTGTGATGAAGATGATCCAGCGCCTTGGCCAAGCCCGCCAGTAAGCCCATCCCCGAACCCACTGCCAGGAAGATCGCCCATGCTCGCCAACCTGATCACCCAGTTGCAGGCCGCCCAACGTGACGCACTGCAGCGCTGGACCCACGCCGTCGCTGATGCGGCCACCAACTCACCATTGCCCGCCGCAGATCTCGATGCGTGGCGCGGGCTCGCCCTAGCCGCGCTGCAGGCTGGTCAGCATTACTCCACGGCGTGGCACTCAGCGCTCGATGCCGGCTGGCGAGAACAACGCGACCGCCTCGCGCTGGATGGCTCGGCCGAAGCGCTGCGTGCGCTCGCCAGCCTGCATACCGACCTCGCCGCCCGCGCCGGTGAAGCCCGCGCCAAGCATGCCGAGGCGATGGCCGCTTCGGCGGCGCAATACCTGCAAGACCTCCACCAGGCCCGCAGCGGCACCGACATCGCCCTGGCCCTCACGCGCCTGGCAACCGACAACCAGGCGCACAGCCGCGAACACGGCATGCAGCTCGCTGCGTTGGTCGGCGGATTGTCGCCCGCGCTCACGCAGTGGACCGAGCGCGCCCTGTCGCCCACCCGCACACCGGAGGCCGCGTCATGAACATCCACCTGCGCTTCATCAACCGCTCCAACGATTGCGGCAACAGCGAGGTCGTCCTCTTTCAGCGCAACGTCGTACCCGACCTGGAAGAGCTGGCAGTCGCCTGGAAGGTCATCCGCTTCTGCGGGCGCGATTGCCAGCACCCGTTCGTGTTCTCGACCGAGCTGGAAGTCTCGCTGGGCGACGAGCACGGCAACTTCTCGCCGCGTGTGGCTGCCCATCCGGGTGATCGTCTGCTGGTCACGCCGCACCCGACCGGGCGCGGGCGGCTTGTCCATGACAGCGCAATGGCAGGCGCCAGTGGCGCCGACATCCAGGTCGTCAACCGCCTGGCGCGCGGTGCGGTCAACGTCAACGCCTTCAGCGCCGGCAAGCTGCTTGCCGTCAAGGTAGCGGTGGCTCCGGGGCAAAAGGCGGAATTCCGCTTCGCGCCGGCGCTGTGGATCGGTGTGGCTTCAGGCATCGAAGAGGGCCGATCGCTGAACGCGGCAGTGCTGTCTTCCAGCAACACGCTGCTGCAACTGGCGGGCATGGCCGCGGCCGACATCGTGATGAGCGGCGGCGGCAGCGGCACCGGCGCGCAACCTTTCAGCTTCGCGCTGGAGAACGTCACGCACCTGTAGCAACGCGGCGCGCGGCCTGCGCGCATTTCCCACCCCTTTGTTTGACGACCTGCCCACCCAGGCAGGCCGGAGGCAAGGTGCGCGGCAAACCGATTGCCGCATGTTCGACTCTCTCGACTCAAGGAGCCCCGAAGTGGATATCCAGCTGAACTTCATCAACCGTTCCAACGATGCCAACAACTCCAGCATCGTGATCTTCCAAAAGAACGTCGCCACCGACTTCGACGAACTGGCCATCGCCTGGAAGGTCATCCGCAACTGCGGCCAAGGCGACAACCACCCGTTCAAGTTCCCCATGACGATGAGCGTGAGCGCCAGCGACAGCTACGGCAACTACATGCCACAGCAGCTCGCCACCAACGGCCAGGTGTTCCAGGTGGTGCGCTCGACCTCGGGCGACGTGCTGCAACTCTCCTCCGACCCGGGCGCCAGCTCGGAAGTGCAGGTGCGCAACGACCTGCCGAGCGGCGCCGCCAACGCGACCATCTACAAAGACGGCAGCGCGCTGGCGATCAAGACGTCGATCGCCCCGGGCCAGAAGGCGGTCTTCCAGTTCAAGCCGACGATCTGGATCGGCGTGGCCTCGCAGATCGAGCAAGGCCAGTTGCTGAACTCGGCCGTCATCTCCGACATCAACACTGAGCTCTCGCTGCTGGGCATCGCCAGCGCCGACATCGTGCTCACCGGCGGCGGCCCGGGCCCGAAGTCGCAGCCGTTCACGTTCCGACTGGAAAACGTGGTGATGGCGTAACCGCCCATCCCCCACACCCGCCGCTCCAGCCCCGATGGCGACGCCGCGCGCGTCGCCCTCCCCACCTGTTTTCACCCGAGCTGCCATGGACATCAAACTCAACTTCATCAACCTGTCGAACGACAGCAACAACAGCCAGGTCGTGCTGTTCCAGAAAAACGTCTCGACCGATTTCGACGAGCTGGCGATCGCCTGGAAGGTCATCACCAACTGCGGCCGCGGCGACAACCACCCGTTCGTCTTCCCGATGCAGACCGCGGTAAGCGCCAGCGACGCCGACGGCAACTACATGCCGCGCAAGGTGGCCGACAACGGCCAGATGTTCAGCGTCACGCGCGCGGCCTCGGGCAACGTGCTGGCACTGGCCGGCCGCTCGCCCAGCTCGCGCGAGATCCAGTTGCGCAACGACCTTCGCACTGGAGCCATCACCGCATCGGTGTTCAAGGACAACCGGCTGCTCGCGCACAAGACCGGCATCGTGCCCGGCCAGAAGGCGGTGTTTCAGTTCAAGCCCACGCTGTGGATCGGCACCGCCTCGCAGATCGAGCAAGGCGCGGTGATGAACTCGGCCGTGCTGTCGGACATCAACACCGAGCTGTCGCTGCTGGGCGTGGCCAGCGCCGACATCGTCATGACGGGCGGCGGCGCTGGCACGTCGGCCACGCCCTATGTGTTCCGCCTGGCCAACGTTGTGATGGGCTGACAGGAGAGGTCAGCCCAGGGCCGGCATGATATGCGTCGGCCGCTTCCCCCTTCGCCGGCTCGTCGAGGGCCGGCATTTTTTCTACAGCGGATCGCGCAGATAACCGACCAGCTTGTCGATCACCGGCCGGTTCGGTTTGGTAAGCAGGCTGACGGCAATGGCCGCCACAAACCCGGCCGGCACGCCGAACGCCCCAGAGGCGATCGGGTCCACGCCAAACCACGGCTGGCCCAGGATGCCCGTCATGCGCGTGAAGAACGGGTAGTTGACGATGATGTAGTACACGCTGACGGTCAACCCTGTCAGCATGCCGGCAATTGCACCGGCCCGATTGGTGCGCTTCCAGAACACCCCCAGCACCAGCGCCGGAAAGAAACACGACGCCGCCAGTGAGAACGCCGCCCCCACCAGAAACAGGATGTTGCCCGGCTTGAGCGATGTCACATACGCCGCCAGCAAGGCTACGCCCAGCAGCACCACCTTGGCGCTCGTCACGCGCCGCTGGTGGCTGGCCTTGTTGTCGATCATATGGAAATACACGTCGTGCGATAGCGCATTGGCAATCGTCAGCAGCAGACCGTCAGCGGTCGACAGCGCCGCTGCCAGCGCACCCGCCGCGATCAACCCCGACAGCACATAGGGCAGTCCGGCGATCTCGGGTGCGGCCAGCACCACCATGTCAGGCTGCATCATCACCTCGGCCCACTGCACGATGCCGTCGCCATTGATGTCGTGCAGCGCGAACACCGCCGGATCGACCTTGCGCCACGGCACGATCCACTGCGGAAGATCGGCAAACGGGGCGCCCACCAGGTGTTGCAGCAGGTCGAGCTTGACCAGTGCCGCCATCGTCGGCGCCGACACATACAGCAACGCCACGAAGAACAGCGTCCAGCTGACCGAGTTGCGCGCCTCGCGCACCGACGGCGTGGTGTGGAAGCGCGTCAGAATATGCGGCAGGCTGGCGGTGCCCACCATCAGGCAGAACACCAGCAGCACGAAGTTCAGGCGCTGCGTACCGCGCTCGGTTTGGGATGCCGATGGGAACGGCTCGGTGGATGGCGGCGCCACGCGGCTGCGTTCGAGCGCGTCTTCGCGCTCCTGGTTCCACACGATGGCCGCCGTGGCGGCATCCGGCGGGAACGCCTCGCGCGCGCGTTCGAGCGACTTGATCTCGCGCAGCGGCGCGTTGCGCTCGCGGGCGAGCTTCAGTTGCGTGTTCAGCGCCTCGCGCATCTCATCGAACGACTGCGGCAACCGCGCGATGCGCTCCTGCAATGCCTGCGCCTCGTTCAGGAAATGATCGCGCACGCGCTGCTCGCCGGGGTCGTGGGCGATGCGCCGCTCCTCCTTCTCGATCTGCTGCAGCAGATGGCCAGTGGAGAGCTGCGGCACCGGATCGTGATACCGGTGCCAGCCGATCATCGCCACCACACCCAGGAACGACACGATCATGATGATGTACTGCGCCACCTGCGTCCACGTCACCGCACGCATGCCGCCCAGGAACGAACACACCAGAATGCCCGCCAGCCCGAAGAACACGCCCACCGCAAAATCCACGCCGATGAAGCGCGTGACCACCAGCCCCACGCCCTGGATCTGCGCGACGAGGTAGACAAAGGAACACAGCGTCGCGCCCAGCACGGCGATGCCGCGCACCATCGAACTGCCGCCGCGCTCGCCGTTGCCATAACGCGTGGCGAGGAAGTCCGGCACCGTATAGCCGCCGAACTTGCGCAAGTATGGCGCGAGCAGAAAGGCGACCAGGCAGTAGCCGCCGGTCCAGCCCATCACGTAGGCCAGGCCCTCGTAGCCGGAGGCGAACACGATGCCGGCCAGCCCGATGAACGAGGCGGCGCTCATCCAATCGGCTGCGGTAGCCATGCCGTTGAAAAACGCCGGCACACGGCGCCCGGCCACGTAGTACTCCGTCAGGTCGGCCGTACGGCAGATCAGCCCGATGCACGCGTAGATGGCGATGGTGACGAACAGGAACACGTAACCGAGCCACACGCCCGCCCCGCGCACGCGCTCGATTGCCCCCATCATGACGATGAAGAGCAGCAGCCCTACCGTGTAGAGCCCGTAATAGAGAAACAGCCGCTTGCGAAAGCGGCTGTCTTGTTGCGGATCGGCGGCCACGGTACTCGGCCGTCTGCGGTTAGCGCACGTCCTTCAGTTGCTCAAGGATGGCGGGGTTCTCGAGCGTGGAGGTGTCCTGCGTGATGTCCTCGCCCTTGGCCAGGGAACGCAGCAGGCGGCGCATGATCTTGCCCGAGCGCGTCTTGGGCAGGTTGTCGCCAAAGCGGATGTCCTTGGGCTTGGCAATCGGGCCGATCTCCTTGCCCACCCAGTTGCGCAGCTCGGTTGCGATCTGCTTGGCCTCGTCGCCGTTGGGGCGAGCACGCTTGAGTACCACGAACGCGCAGATGGCCTCGCCGGTCATGTCGTCCGGGCGGCCCACCACGGCGGCCTCGGCCACCAGCGGGTTGGCCACCAGCGCCGATTCGATCTCCATCGTGCCCATGCGGTGGCCCGAGACGTTCAGCACGTCGTCGATACGGCCCATGATGGTGAAGTAGCCGGTGTCCTTGTCTCGGATGGAGCCATCGCCTGCCAGGTACAGCTTGCCGCCCAGCTCTTCCGGGAAATAGCTCTTCTTGAAGCGATCCGGATCACCCCAGATGGTGCGGATCATTGACGGCCACGGACGCTTGACGACAAGAATGCCGCCCTGCCCGTTCGGCACGTCCTGGCCGGTTTCATCAACGATGGCCGCCATGATGCCCGGCAGCGGCAGCGTGCACGAGCCCGGCACCAGCGGCGTGGCGCCCGGCAGCGGCGAAATCATGTGGCCGCCCGTTTCGGTTTGCCAGAAGGTGTCGACGATCGGGCAGCGGCCGCCGCCGATGTTCGTGTGGTACCACATCCAGGCTTCCGGGTTGATCGGCTCGCCCACCGTGCCCAGCAAGCGCAGGCTGGAGAGGTCATATTGCTTCGGGTGGATCTTCTCGTCGGCTTCGGCCGCCTTGATGAGCGAGCGGATCGCCGTGGGCGCGGTGTAGAAGGTGTTGACCTTGTGCTTCTGGATCATTTCCCAGAAGCGGCCAGCGTTCG
Organism: Ralstonia sp. UBA689; assembly: GCF_002298975.1. Lineage (GTDB taxonomy): Bacteria > Pseudomonadota > Gammaproteobacteria > Burkholderiales > Burkholderiaceae > Ralstonia. The sequence continues at coordinate 149,830 of NZ_DBMV01000001.1, read as the reverse complement.
GGTACGTCGGCACGCCTTCGAACACGACCTGCGTGGCGCCTGCAGCCAGCGGCCCGTAGGCGATGTAGCTGTGGCCGGTCACCCAGCCGATGTCGGCGGTGCACCAGAAAATATCGTCGTGCTTGAGGTCGAAGGTCCACTGCATGGTCAGCAGTGCCCACAGCAGGTAGCCGCCCGTGCTGTGCTGCACGCCCTTCGGCTTGCCGGTCGAGCCCGAGGTGTAGAGGATGAACAGCGGGTGCTCGGCGCCCACCGGGGTGACTTCGCAGGTATCAGGCTGACCGCCTTCAACCTCGTCCATCGCGCGGTCGCGGCCCTCCACCCAGTTCACGTTGCCGCCGGTGCGGCGGTAGACGATCACATGCTTGACGGCATCCGTGCCTTCCATGGCCAGAGCCTCATCGGCGATGGCCTTGAGCGGCAGCGCCTTGCCGCCGCGCATCTGCTCGTCGGCGGTGATGAGCGCCACGGCGCCCACGTCGACGATGCGTTCCTGCAGCGACTTGGCCGAGAAGCCACCGAACACCACCGAGTGCGTCGCACCGATGCGCGCGCACGCCTGCATAGCAACGACGCCTTCCACCGACATCGGCATGTAGATGACCACGCGGTCGCCCTTCTTGATGCCCAGGGCCTTCAGGCCGTTGGCGAAGCGGCAGACACGCGCGTGCAGCTCACGATAGGTGACCTGGGTGACCTTGCCGTCGTCAGTCTCGAAAATGATGGCGACCTTGTCGGCGTTGCCGTTTTCCAGGTTGCGTTCGAGGCAGTTGTACGAGGCGTTGAGTTCGCCGTCTTCAAACCACTTGTAGAACGGCGCGTTGGACTCATCCAGCACCTTGGTGAAGGGCTTGTGCCACACCAGATGCTCGTGCGCCAGGCGTGCCCAGAAGCCTTCGTAGTCATGCTCGGCCTCGGCGCACAGGGCACGGTAGGCGTCCATGCCGGCGATGTTTGCCTGTTTAACAAAGGACTCGGGCGGGTCGAAAACGCGCGTTTCCTGCAGGACAGATTCAATGCCAGCCATGATGTCTCCTGATAGCGATGTCTGTGATCGTTTTGCGGCGAATCTAAGCGGTTGACCTGACTCCAGCCTTACGCATTCCTGCTCCGCAAACCGACGCGAAGGGCATTACTATAATGCGTCGCCTCACGTTACGGCACGCACTGCAGTGCAACATGAGCGGCCCAAGAGCCGCGCCCCGCGCCGTTTCTCACCCAATTCATCATCGTGCCCATCCACGCCTTTTTCCTGATTGCTGCCATGGCACTGGTCGGCAGCAACGTCGGTTTCGGCAAATCGATTGTCGCCGTCATGCCGGTGATGCTGTTCGCGCTGCTGCGCTTCCTGATTGCCATCGTGTGCATGGCCCCGTGGTACAAGCCGTCATGCATGCGACGCGTGACGCGCAGCGAGTGGACCAACCTCTTCCTGCAGGCATTCTTCGGCACCTTCGGCTTTACGCTGCTGATGCTCAACGGCGTGCGACTGACCTCGGCGCTGGCCGCCGGCATCATCACCAGCACGATTCCCGCCACGGTGGCATTGCTGTCGTGGCTGGTGCTGCGCGAGCGGCCGTCGGGGCGGACCTTCGCGTCGGTTGCGCTGGCGGTGGCGGGCGTGGCCATCCTCAACGCATTCCGTGGCGTCGAATCCGGCGGCGCAGCGGCGGGTGCATCCCGGGCGCTGCTGGGCAATGCGCTGGTGATGGGCGCGGTGCTGTGCGAGTCGATCTACGTGATCCTGTCGCGACGGCTGACGCAAACGTTGCCCGCCATCGAGATCTGCGCGTACACGCACCTGATCGGCGGGCTGCTGATGCTGCCGCTGGGGCTGGTGCCGCTGCTGACGTTCGATGCGTCGACGGTACCGGCGTCCATCTGGGGCCTGGTGGTCTGGTATGCGCTGTCGGCCAGCATCTTCTCGTTCTGGCTGTGGATGAAGGGTATCCGGCACGTGCCGGCGCATTTGGCTGGGGTGTTCACGTCGGTGCTGCCGATTGCGGCTGCCACTTACGGCATCGTTGCATTGGGCGAGACGCCCGGCTGGCCACATGCCGTGGCGCTGGCGTGCGTGGTGGCGGGCATCCTGGTGGCAAGCTGGCCGGCGCGCCCACGCCAGCCGGTGCGGCGCGCGCGGGTGATTGACCCGTTGGACCCGCTCGATCCATCGTTGGATCGCGAATAGGACGCGGTCGGCCAGCGCCTTCCCGTAAGCGATTTCGCAATCACAGAACGTTACAATCACGCGGTTTTTCGTCCAACCGCCCGTTTCAAGCCATGAAGCCGCTCACCGCCCCGCTGCGTCCGATTCCGCGCCTGATCTTCTTCTCCCGCTGGCTGCAACTGCCGTTGTATCTGGGGCTGATCATCGCCCAGGCCGCCTATGTGTACCTGTTCGTGGTCGAGGTGTGGCACCTGGTCTCGCATCTGGGCGAGATGGACGAAACCAAGATCATGCTGGCCGTGCTGGGCCTGATCGACGTGGTGATGATCTCCAACCTGCTGATCATGGTGATCATCGGCGGGTATGACATCTTCGTGTCCAAGCTCGGCATCGAGGGCCATGAAGACGAGCCGGAGTGGCTGGACCATGTCAACGCCGGCGTGCTGAAGGTAAAGCTGTCGATGGCGCTGATCAGCATCTCGTCCATCCATCTGCTCAAGACCTTCATCGACGCCGCGCAGAAAGACACCCACACGATCCTGTGGCAGGTGGCGATCCATCTCGCCTTCCTGATCTCGGCCCTGGTGATGGCCTGGGTGGACCGCCTCGTCTCGCACGCCCAGCCCGAGGGCGCGACCGCCGGCGCACATTGACGCGCCAGCCTGTCGGCGGACGACGCCGGCACTGCGATTCCGACGAATCCGGTCGGACAATTCGCACCCCACATTGCGTGTATGATTCCGGGTTGTTTTGAGCCGGCGGCGCCCGCTGCCGGTGCATAGCGCAGATGTGCAGATCACTGCCCCTCCGCCGCATCCAGCACCCGGTTTCCCATTCCTATACGTTGGTCCCCACCATGACCGTCATCCGTCAAGAAGACCTCATCCAGAGCGTCGCCGACGCCCTGCAGTACATCAGCTACTACCACCCGATGGACTACATCACTGCTCTGGGCCGTGCCTATGAGCAGGAGCAGAGCCCGGCGGCCAAGGATGCCATCGCGCAGATCCTGACCAACAGCCGCATGTGCGCAGAGGGCAAGCGCCCGATCTGCCAGGACACCGGCATCGTCACCGTGTTCCTGAAGGTGGGCATGAACGTGCGCTGGGATGGCGCCACGATGAGCCTCGAAGACATGGTCAACGAAGGCGTACGCCGCGCGTACAACGACGTCGACAACAAGCTGCGCGCAAGCGTGCTGGCTGATCCGGCCGGCAAGCGCACCAACACGAAGGACAACACGCCGGCGGTGATCAACATGTCGATCGTGCCGGGCGACACGGTGGACGTGATCGTCGCAGCCAAGGGCGGCGGCTCGGAAGCCAAGTCGAAGTTCGTGATGCTCAATCCGTCGGACTCGATCGTCGACTGGGTGCTCAAGACCGTGCCGACCATGGGCGCCGGCTGGTGCCCGCCGGGCATGCTGGGCATCGGCATTGGCGGCACGGCTGAAAAGGCCATGCTGCTGGCCAAGGAAGCCCTGATGGAGCCGATCGACATTCAAGACCTGATCGCCCGCGGCCCGAGCAATCGCGCTGAAGAACTGCGCATCGAGCTGTACGAGAAGGTCAACGCGCTGGGCATTGGCGCGCAGGGCTTGGGCGGCCTGGCCACCGTGCTCGACGTGAAGATCCTGGACTACCCGACCCACGCGGCCAACCTGCCGGTCGCCATGATCCCGAACTGCGCGGCGACGCGGCACGCGCACTTCACGCTGGACGGCAGCGGCGTTGCGAAGCTGGAAGCGCCGGACCTGTCGCAATGGCCGAAGGTCGAGTGGGCACCGAACACGGAAACGTCCAAGCGCGTGGATCTGAACGCGCTTACGCCGGAAGAGGTCGCCTCCTGGAAGCCCGGCCAGACGCTGCTGCTCAACGGCAAGATGCTCACGGGCCGCGACGCCGCGCACAAGCGCATCGCCGACATGCTGGCCAAGGGCGAGAAGCTGCCCATCGACTTCACCAACCGCGTGATCTACTACGTCGGCCCGGTCGACCCGGTGCGCGATGAAGTTGTCGGCCCGGCAGGCCCGACCACGGCCACGCGCATGGACAAGTTCACCGAGACGATGCTCGCGCAGACGGGCCTGATTGCCATGGTGGGCAAAGCCGAGCGCGGCCCGGTCGCCATCGAATCCATCAAGAAGCACAAGTCGGCTTACCTGATGGCGGTGGGTGGTGCGGCGTATCTGGTGTCGAAGGCCATCCGCGGCTCGAAGGTGCTGGCATTCGAAGACCTGGGCATGGAAGCCATCTACGAATTCGACGTGAAGGACATGCCTGTCACCGTCGCCGTGGACAGTTCGGGCACGTCGGTGCACAAGACCGGCCCGGCGGAATGGCAGGCGAAGATCGGCAAGATTCCCGTCGCCGCTGCCTGATCAATTCCACGTCATTCAATCGTGACAACGCGCGCGCAGGCACCGGTCGGGGTCTTTGACTCCGGCCTCGGAGGTCTCTCCGTCCTGCGCGCGATTCGCGCCGAACTGCCGGCCGAATCGCTCCTCTACCTGGCGGATTCCCGCCATGCCCCGTACGGGGAGAAATCTCCCGAATTCATTGCCGGACGCACGCTGCGCGTGTGCGAGTGGCTGGTTGACCAAGGCTGCAAAGCGCTGGTGATCGCGTGCAACACCGCTACGGCGCAGGCCGTGCACGTGCTGCGCGACAAGCTGGCGGTGCCGGTGATTGGCGTGGAGCCGGGCTTGAAGCCGGCAGTCGCCTTGTCGAAAAGCCGTGTGGTCGGCGTGCTGGCCACGGAAAGCACGCTACGCAGTGAGAAATTCGCGCGCCTGCTCGCCAACGTCTCTGGTGATTGCCGCGTACTCTGCCAGCCCGGTTACGGCCTTGTCCCGCTGATCGAACGCTGCGACACGCATTCCCCCGCCGTGCTGGAATTGCTGCAGGCATATCTGCAGCCGATGCTCGATGCCGGCACCGATACGCTGGTGCTTGGCTGCACGCACTACCCATTCCTGGAAGACGCCATCCGCGAGATTGCCGGTGACCGGCTCACGCTCGTCGACACCGGCCATGCCGTGGCGCGCCACCTCGGCCGCACACTGGCGGCAGCACAATTGCAGGCGACCGGCCAAGCTGCTCCGCCGCGCTTCCTGAGCACCGGTGACGTACTTCCGCTGCAAGCCATGGTGGCCGCGTTGCTGGGCGAGGCGCCGATGGCACAGCGCGTCGATATTGGCGAGGCGTCGCTCCAGGCCCCGCTTGTTCCGCAGCCGATTTCTCAGCCCGAATAAAACGACGCCACCCGGGTGGGCGGCGTGTTCAGTTTCTTGCGTCAGCCGAGGTTTGGCTGCACTGCAGGCTGTGCCGCTTCCGCGTCGACTTCGTCTTCCGCCGGCTCGTACTTCGCCACCACGGCGGTGGCCAGGCTGTTGCCGATCACGTTGGTGGCCGTGCGGCCCATGTCGAAGAACTGGTCGATGCCGATGATCAGCAGCAGACCGGCTTCAGGCAGATGGAACATCGGCAGCGTAGCCGCCACCACCACCAGCGAGGCGCGCGCCACGCCGGCCATGCCCTTGCTCGTCAGCATCAGCACCAACAGCAGCGTCAGCTGCTGTGTGAAGCTCATCTCAATGTTGTAGGCCTGCGCGATAAACAGCACCGCGAACGCCTGGTACATCATCGAGCCGTCGAGGTTGAACGAATAGCCCAGCGGCAGCACGAAGCTCGAAATGCGTTTGGGCACACCAAAGCGGTCCAGCGCCTCGATCGTCTTCGGGTAAGCGGATTCACTGCTCGCCGTGGCAAACGCCAGCAGCGTCGGCTCGCGAATCAGCCCCAACAGACGGCCCAGCGAGCGGCCCAGCAGCACGTAGCCCACCAGGAACAGGATCGCCCACAGCAGGGCCAGCCCCAGGTAGAACTCCCCGATCAGCTTGCCGTAGGTCCACAGCACGCCCACGCCTTCCACCGTGATGGCGGCGGCCATGGCGGCAAATACGCCCAGCGGCGCAAAGCGCATCACATAGTCGGTAATGCGGAACATCAGCTTGGTCAGCTCTTCCAGGCCGCGGCCGATCACGCTGTCCATGGGGTTCTTCATGGTCGACAGGGCAGCGCCGAAGAACAGCGAGAACACCAAGATCTGAAGGATCTCGTTGGTGGCCATGGCCTCCACGATGCTGCGCGGGAACACGTGCGTGATGAAGGCCTTGAGCGTGAAGTCGCCGGTCTTCAGACCCGACGTGGCCGAGACATCCGGCAGCGCGAGGTTCATGTGCACACCCGGCTGGAAGAAGTTGACCAGCAGCATGCCCAGCGCCAGCGACGTGGCCGATGCACACACAAACCAGATCATCGCGCGCAGGCCCACGCGGCCGACCGAGCGGCCACCGCTCATGCTCGCCAAGCCCGTCACCAGGGTCGAGAACACCAGCGGCGCGATGATCATCTTGATCATGCGCAGGAAGATGTCGGTGATGATGCTGAAGTACGAAGCGATGTCCTTGGCCGCGGCAGCGTCCTTGGCGTATTCGTGGCAGCCCCAGCCGACGGCAATGCCCAGCAGCATCGCCAGTCCGATGTGGGAGGTCAGACGTTTGGTGTTCAAGACTTTCTCCAAGGAATACCGTGGCCGGAGGGACGGCGCGCGGAGACGCGGATCTCATACGGGCCAAGGGCTGGCCCAAATTCGTCACGCTTTGTAAAAAGCGACGATATTAGAGAAGCGCGCAAGCATCGTTATGTCGATGATGCATAGCACCATGCAATCTCCGCATACATTTGCGCGAACTGGCTGGCGGCCCGTTGCGGTACCGCATCGGCATTGGAATTGTGCAGAATCGGCGGGATTATTGAGGCAAGCGCAATGCCGTCGGGGCATACAAACAAGCGCTCCTTAAGCCACATTCAATGCGGCGCATGTTCCACTCGCGCCACTGCTACCATCGCGGGCTGACCTCACCCACCGGAGCTCCCACGATGAAGATGGCCCCCTTCGCCTTCGGCACGACAGACTGGTCTGCCGTCGAGCCCACCGAACATACCGGCGAGACCGGCATGGCCTATTGGCGCACACGCTACTTCGGCGACGAGCCGAACCGCATCCGCGTGCGCATGGTCGAGTACACCCCCGGCTACCTGGCCGACCACTGGTGCAAGAAGGGGCACATCCTGTTCTGCCTGGAGGGCGAGTTGGAAACCACGCTCGAAGATGGCCGCAAGTTCACACTGACGCCCTGCACGAGCTATCAGGTCGGCGACGACGCCGAGGCGCACCAGTCCTATACCAGGACCGGCGCCAAGCTGTTCATCGTCGACTGATCAGCGCGAGGTAAAGCCGATCGACCGCCGCTCGCGCAGCTCCGGCTTGATGGAATGCTCCTGCCGCAGTTGCGCGAGAAACGCCTCGGGGTCGAGCGCCTCGCCCAGTAGCACCGACTGCTGCTTGACCACCGCAAAGTCGCCCGGCGTGAGCATGTCCAGCGAGGCCAGAATCTCGCGCCACACCGGCTTGAGCGCTCCGGCATCGCCGCCCAGTGCCTCGGCAATGAACATCTGCTCGCGCTGTGCACGCACCAGCGGCTTGAAGCGGATCTTGAACGCAAAACGCCGCAGCGCCGCCTCGTCGATCCGATCAAACAGGTTGGTCGTGCAGATGAAGATGCCGTCAAAGCGCTCCATGCCCTGCAGCATCTCGTTGACTTCCGACACCTCGTAGTTGCGCACCGCGCTCTGACGGCTCTGCATGAAGCTGTCGGCCTCATCCAGCAGCAACAGCGCGCGCTCCTCTTCCGCACGCGCGAACATGGCGGCAATCTGCTGCTCCGTCTCACCAACGTACTTGCTCATCAGGTCTGATGCGCGACGGATCATCAACGGCACGTCGAGCTGGCTGGCAATGTGCTCGGCCAGCACGGTCTTGCCGGTGCCCGGCGGCCCATAGAAGCACAGCGTGCCGCGACGTCGCGCGCGCAGCGCATCGATGATGCGGTCCACCGAGAAGCGCGTCTCCAGGTTCAGGTAATCGAGCCGGTATTCGGTCACAACCCGATGCGCCTGCACTTCCGGCCGCAACCCCATGGCCTGGTCGGCGTGGTCGAGCTGACGCACGATCAGGGACTCGGCGGATTCCTCCATCGCCGGCTGCGTCAGGCGCGCAAAGCGCGCGGCGGAATCAATCTGCGCGGGCGTGAGCGTCTTGCGCGCGGCCAGCTTGGCCATGAACGCATCCGACACGTCCAACCCTTCCAGGTGTTTGCGGATGATGCTTTCACGCACTGTCGGCGGCGGCACCTTCAACTCCAGGTGGAACTGGAAGCGCCGCAGGTACGCCGGATCGATCTGCCGGATCGAGTTTGATACCCAGATCACCGGCACCGGATTCTGCTCCAGCGTCTGGTTGACCCACGCCTTGCCGTTGACCGAGCCGCGCGGTTCTTCATGGCCGAACAGGCTCATCAGTTCGCGCGTCGGGCCGGGGAAGACGTCTTCCACCTCGTCGAACAGCAGCACGGCGCCAGACCGGCCGCGCAGGAAAGCCTGCGATACCTGCAGGGAGCGATAGCGGTCCTTGCCGGAGAGGCTGTTGCCGTCCTTGTCGAGGCAATCCACCTCGTACAGCTCGCAGCCGGCATCGCGCGCCAGCACGCGCGCAAGCTCCGTCTTGCCGGTGCCTGGTGCACCGTAGAGCAGGACGTTGACTCCCACGGCGCGCTGCTGCGAGGCATTCTCCAGCAGCGCGGTCAGATAACGTGCATCCGTCTCGACGTGCGGGTAGTCGGATTGCGAGAGCGTGGTGGGCGGCGCGGGGCGCGTAAAGACCGCCATCATCTCCGCCTCGTTGGCGTAATCGCCCAGCAGCACGTGCAGCAGGCGGTCGGAGATGCGCATCAGGTCGCCCAGGTCGGTGATGCTGTTCTCGGGTAATGGCGGCTCGATCAGACCAAGCGTTTCCAGCCGCGAACCGGGTCGCAGCGAGGCCGCCACCTCGGCAGTGCTCGCGCCGGCCAAGCCGGCCAGCAACTGGAACGCCTCCTGGCTGTGCGCGACTTTGCAGTCGACCATCACCGCACGCAGATCACGCTTGTACTTCACCAGCGAAGCGAACAGCAGCAGCGCGCGTTCGTGCGGCGGCAGGCCCAGCACGCGCGCCAGCATGTCGATGTTGCCGACCAGCAGGACGCGTTCGCTGGCCAGCCGCTCACCCAGCGCATCGCACGAGGCGCCGAACACGGTGAACATGTCCTTGGCGTGATGCTTGACGTACTCGTCGAGGTAGTAGAACAACGAGCCCTCGTCGAAGGCGCTGCTCCACTGACCATGGCGATCCATGAAGGTGGGGAGGTCCAGCTTGCCGACGGCACGCCAGCCTGGCATGTCGGCACAGCGCGCAGCCAGGAAGCGCTGCAAGCGCTGGATGACCGTCACGGGCCAGATCAGCTCCGGCGCGCAGACGGTGAGGATGTCGTTGATATTGGTGCGCAGGTTGAAGCGCAGGCCCATCGCGCACACGGTGCGCAGCGCAAATTGCGCGCACATGGAGTCCAGCGACGACAGCAGCGCCTGAGGCTGGCTACCGCCGGTGGGGACGAACGTGCCATCGTCGGCGTCGTCCAGGCTGAGGTTGGCTTCATCCATGGCGCCCCCTGTTTCCCCGTTTCACGGTTGGCCGGCCCGCCACCGTGTTTGAATGCATTTCATCCTAGCGCGTTTGCGCCAGCAGCGTAGCCCGGGGCGATCCCTGTCTTCGCAAAATGCCGGCCCCACCCGTTGACGCTGGGTGCCGCTGGAGCAAGACGCCCCGGCAAGCAGTTTTTCGCCATCAGTCATCTGGATATGCATCGCACCCCACGAAAAACAGCGCAAAAACGAGGGCATTCTCGCAAATAGGAATCATTATCGTTTATACTTCGTCATCGACGCGATAGGCTGAACCACGACCGCGTCCAGCTGTCGCAACATTGTTGCATGTTGTGGACCTACAATACCTGCCATGCTGGCGGCATCCCCGCCGGCACCAACGCTAGGCGCCATGGAACTGCTCCTGAGTCTGCTCATCAGCATCGGGGTTTCACTGATCGTCTTCGGCAAGCGCTGAAGCCGTAGGTCACTGCCATCACGTCGCCCTACTGCCCTTTATTCCGCTTTCGATTCCCGGTCGTTGATGATTCACCCTCGTACCCTGAAAGTCCTCCTCGTGGTGGTGTTGCTGCATGTCGGCATGCTGATGCTGATTCAGCTTGGCCTGATTCCATCGCCGCTGAGCAGGGATGCACCCGAAGAAGTGATGGTCAACATCATTCCGGCGACGCCGCCGCAGCCGGTGCGCGCACCGGAGCCTCCCAAGCAGCAGCCGGTCAAGCAGGAGGCGCCCAAGCAGGTCAGCATCGCCAAGCCCGTGCCGCAGCCCAAGCCGATGCCAATGCCGACACCCAACCTGCCACCATCGGACAATGCGCCCGTGGTGCCCGCCGCCCCACCCGCGCCGCCGGCCCCACCCGCTGAACCCACGCCCGCACCGGCCCCGGTACAGAGCGGCCCGATCAGCGTCGGCGTGAATGACATCCAATGCGAACAGCCGACGCCGGTTTATCCCGCCATGTCGCAAAAGATGGGCGAGGAAGGCCGTGCAGTGGTCCGGGTTTCCATCGATGCCGAGGGCACGGTGACCAACGTGATGGTCAAGTCGACCTCTGGCTCCCCCCGACTCGATCGTGCCGCCGTTGCGGCGGCCCAAGCCTTCAAGTGCCGGCCCTACAGGCAAAACGGACGCGCGATGTCCGTCGTCGCCGACAAACCGTACGATTTCAAGCTCGATAACTAATTCGATCCGTCATCCGTCTCTCGCTCAATCAGGAAACCCATCATGCAGGAACTCGGTCTTTCCCACCTCTGGACACAAGGCGACATCGTCACGCGCGGCACGGCGATTCTGCTCTTGATCATGTCGCTCGCCTCCTGGATCGTCATCCTCACCAAGGCCTGGGACATCGTGCGCCTGAAGGCAATGGCGCAAGGCGCCGAAAAGCGCTTCTGGCACTCGGACGACTTCGACCACGCCATGCAGACGCTCGGCTCGTCCAAGGACAACCCGTTCTACGCGCTCGCTCAGACCGGCCGAGAAGCCGCACAGCACCATCGCGCCAGCCAGCCGCAACTGCACGACGTGATGGATATCTCGGATTGGCTGACCCGTTCGCTCAAGAGCGCCATCGATGAATCCGTCGGTCAGATGCAATCGGGGCTGGCCGTGTTGGCATCGGTGGGTTCGACCGCGCCGTTCGTCGGCCTGTTCGGCACGGTATGGGGTATCTATCACGCTCTGCTGGGCATCGGCGCCGTGGGTGTACCGACCATCGACAAGGTGGCTGGCCCCGTAGGTGAATCGCTCATCATGACGGCCTTCGGCCTGGCCGTGGCCATTCCGGCTGTGCTCGGCTACAACGCGCTCACGCGCGGCAACAAGGCCGTCATCGCCAAGCTCAACCGCTTCGCGCACGACCTGCACGCCTACTTCGTGACTGGCGCCCGCCTGCGCCCGAGTGCTTCGCGCGACGATGCCTCAGTGCGCCTGGCCTCGGTCAAGCCGCAATAACCGGTGTAGGGAGCCCCCATGGCCTTCGGTTCTTTCGACAACGATGACGATGTGATGAGCGAGATCAACATGACGCCGCTGGTCGACGTCATGCTGGTGCTGCTGATCATCTTCATCATCACCATTCCCGTGATCAACCACGCGGTGAAGATCGACCTGCCGCGTGCATCCAACAAACCCGACGATGCCAAGCCCCAAAGCGTGAACGTCGAGATCGACGCGCAGGGCCAGGTGTTCTGGAACAACCAGCCCGTCGATGAGGCCACGTTGCAAGCCGACATCGTGCAGGCCGCGCAGCAGCAACCGCAGCCGGAGATGCATCTGCGTGCCGATCGCAACGTGCGCTACGAGCGCGTGGCGCAGGTGATGGCCGCCATCCAGCGCGGCGGTCTCTCGCGCATCGGTTTCGTGACGGAGCCGCAGCACAACTGAAGCAGACCGACGCAGCACTCCGCCCTGCTCACGCGCCCCCCGTCCCTGCTCGGGGGTTCGTCATTTTTGGCGATGGCTTGCACCGCTACGAAGCTCTACCGCGCCCAACGGGCCGACGAGCGCAAGCGCCTGCTGCGTGAAGCGCCAAGCCATATCCGAACCTCCGACATAACCGGACCGCACGTCCGGCTTCTTCCTGGCAAGCAGCGATCAGCGCATCGTCAGATGTTTCTTGAAATGATAACGATTCTCATTTAATCTAGTGGGCATTCGCTGGAATCCCTTGCCAGCCAACGCGCATCAAGCCCGCCAGGAGCCTCGCCATGAATGCCGCAGAACAGCAAGACGCCGCACGCACCATCACCCGCCGTCGCCACGTCATCGTGGCCCGCAAACGCCCGGCAGGCATCGACGCCACGCCTGAAGTCTCTCCGGCCCAGCCTGTCGCCACCGCCATCGGCGATACCCGCCTGACGACCTCTGAACAGTTGTTTGCGGGCCGCAGCGCCGTGGCCATCCACCACAACGGCGCGATCTACACACTGCGCGTGACGCGCTTCGGCAAGCTGATCCTGACCAAGTAACACGCAACACGTATCGATTTTTGTGGGGACGTCTCTCTCAGGAGACATTCGGCTGTAGCCAGCCATCGTCATTTCGCGTTGGCAGACACCCAGACCCGTCTGCCGGACGACCGCCAGCCAAGCCATTCTTTTACAACCGTGCGCCCAAAGAAAAAGGGCGCGACCTGCGCCGCGCCTTTCCCTTCGATACGATTGCCGCGATCTGCGCGTCAGCAGATCACGTGCACGGCGGCAATGCCCGCCTTGGCGATCTGCACGTCTTCAGACGACTTCACGCCCGACACGCCCACCGCCCCGGCACACACGTTTTCCACCAGAATGGGCACGCCGCCCTCAAGCATGCCCTGCAATTGCGGCGCCGACAGGAACGAGGTTCGGCCGTTGTTGATGATGTCTTCGTAGACCTTCGATTCACGACGGCCCAGCGCAGCGGTGCGTGCCTTCTCCGGCGCGATGTACGCCGAGATGGTCGCGCAGCCGTCCATGCGGCGCAGGCCCATCAGGTGGCCGCCGTCGTCCACCACGGCGATCGTCACGGCCCACTGATGTGCGCGTGCTTCCTTCTCGGCCGCATCCAGGATCTTGGTGACATCGTCCTGGCACAGGCAGGGCTTGGTTTTCATGACGTTCTCCTTGGTGGTTGTGATGCAAATGTGCAAAGGCTTCATACGGTCTGCATAGGGCGGAAGTATGCCATCGGCGTACCTTGTTGCCACCGCGCGATCCCAACCCTGCAGTGCAGATGAGCCGATACATTCCTGCGCCCTCATCTTCAGTATCGTCGCGCATGCGACGCTTGCCAGTCCTGCTGCCGATGACGTTAGCACGCACTGCGTATGCGGAAGATGCGCAAAGAAAAAGCCCGGGTATCGCCCGAGCTTGATGTTGCGATGCGGCAGCGGGTTAGGCGCCGCGGCATCGCGACAGAAAAGAAGGCTCCCGAAGGAGCCTCATCCATGTGGCGCGCCGATTAGCGCCAGCGACGCCAGTGATAGCCATCGTAATAGCGGTAGCGCGGGCCCCAGCGATACCAGCCCGGACCGACCACGACGGGCGGCGGACCATAGTACACAGGTGCCGGAGCGTAATACACCGGAGGCGGCGGAGGCGCGTAGTACACGGGCGGGGGCGGCGGATAGTAGATCGGAGCTGGCGCCACATATACCGGCGCCACCGGCACGCCAATCCCGATGCCGACGCTCACGTGCGCAGACGCCATCTGTGGCACGGCCAGCACTGTCAGCGCTGCCGCGCCTGCAATCAACAGTCCCTTGCGTCGAATCATCTTCATCACCTGCTGCATAGAGAGCGCCGTGCAAGAACCGCAGCCAACGCCAATTACGGTATCTGTATTGTATTCAGGGCCACAGACACAGGTGATACGGCGCTGGCGATTTGGTAACAGAACGTAACCCCCAATGCCACCTCAAATTGCTGCCAATCAGTATGGACGTCGACGCCTGAATGCAGGGGCAACTCAATGTGCGGTGTCGTCCTTGTCGGCAACGCCACTCGCTTCGGAAACGGCCTCCTCCGCGGCTTCCGCGGCGGCCACCTCCAAGCCTACCGATGCCTTCAGAAACCTCACGGCAACCTCGGTGCCCGGAGGGGCGGCGTCGACAAAATTCTCGGCAGCGAACCCCCATTGCCGGCGCACCTCGTCGCCATGATGCTGCAATGCGCGTGCGATGCTGTTCTGCGTCTGCACGCCGATTTCGACAAGATTGCGCGTATAACCGGAGACACGATCTCCCGCAGGTTGCAGATACCGCACCTGTGCACCAAACCATTGTCCCGGGTCTTGTGCCGCCACGGCCTCGTGCAGGCACTGCTCCGTCTCTCCGAAACCGGCCTTGAATGCCTGGAGATTGAGCCCGATCAGGCGATTGACGCCGTCGACGGCTTCTTCGGTGACGGCCAGCCACGCCTCAAGCTGCGATCGTTGCAGGATGCCGAGTTGCTCCAGAGTCATCATGTCGGTTTCTCCATCGTGGGGTGCGGTGAACGCATCCGGCAGGGGCCGGGCGCTTCAGTGTAGCCCCCAGTCGCACCGATTTCTTTGACATCCCCCATTTGTCGTACAGGTCTTCGACGTAGTTTTACGTGGACATCGAATCCACGTACGCACGTCACGAAAGCCTATCGCGGTGCGATGCCGTCTTGGGAACTTTGGCTCAGAAATCCGTGCTGAAGGTGTGGGAATCGACTGACAGGGTTTTCAGGCATCGGTGCCTGCGCATCGCGGTGCACGCGACCTTTAATACAGGTACAGGAACGACAATAGGAGTGTTCTATGCGTGCCTTCGTATCTCTGCTTCTGGCGGCCGCGTTGGCATCCGTCAGCGGATGCGCCGGCATGACTGCCAAGCAGCGCAACACAGCGATCGGCGCGGCCGCCGGTGGTGTAGCCGGGGCGGCTATCTGGGGCGGCCCGGGCGCGACGCTGGGTGGTGCTGCACTAGGCGGTGTGGCCGGCAACGTGCTGACCCCTGGCCGGTAACATCCTGACCAGATAAACCGCCACTGCCTTGTTATTGTGTGTGCTGCAAGGCCAGGGCCAGGCAAAGTTGCCTGGCCTTTTTGTTGTCTGAGTCCCGCCCGCGCCATCGCACGTTCCCCTCATACGCTAATGCCGATGCCGGCGCATAATCAGCGTTTTGCCACGGAGGCATGACGGAGGCGATGTGCGATACGAGCAACCAGGATCTGGCGTGAGCAGCACACCGATCCTGAGCGTCGAAGGCCTGCGCAAGCACTACGGCGACCAGACCGTCGTCGATAACCTGAGCTTCAGCGTCCGGCGCGGCCAGTGCTTCGGTCTGCTCGGCCCCAACGGCGCCGGCAAGACCACCACGCTGCGCATGCTGCTCGGCATGACGATGCCCGACGCGGGCAGGCTGCAATTGTGCGGCGAGGCTGTCCCCGCATTCGCGCACCGCGCGCGCATGCGCGTGGGCGTGGTGCCGCAGTTCGACAACCTCGATCCGGATTTTTCCGTTTCGGAAAACCTGCGCATCTTCGGCCGCTACTTCGGCTTGTCTGCCGATGCCATCCGCGAGCGCATCCCTGCCCTGCTGGAATTCGCGCGGCTCGAGCAAAAGGCCGATGCGCCGGTGCGCGCCCTCTCGGGCGGCATGAAGCGCCGGCTGACGGTGGCACGCGCGCTCGTCAACGACCCCGACATCCTCATCATGGACGAGCCCACCACGGGGCTCGACCCGCAAGCGCGCCACCTGATCTGGGAGCGCCTGCGCTCGCTGCTTGCGAGCGGCAAAACCATCCTGCTAACCACGCACTTCATGGAAGAAGCCGAGCGCCTCTGCGACGAACTCTGCGTGATCGACAACGGCCGCAAGATCGCGCAAGGCAAACCGCACGAGCTCATCGCCCGCGAAATCGGCTGCGACGTGGTGGAGGTTTACGGCGATGACCTGGGCGCGCTGCGCACGTTGCTCACTCCGTTGGCCGAACGCGTGGAGGCCAGCGGCGAAACCCTCTTCTGCTACGCGCGCGACCCGCAGCCGCTGGTAGCCGCCCTGCGCGCCCAGACTGAGACGCACACCATGCCGGGCCTGCGCTACCTGCATCGCCCGGCAAACCTCGAAGACGTATTCCTGCGCCTGACCGGGCGCGAGATGCGCGACTAGAATCGGGATGCCATGACCACCGAAGCCACCCTCACCGCCCCGCAGCAGCAAGCCTATCCGCAGCCGCTGTTGCCGCTGAACTTCCGGAACTGGCAATACGTCTGGCTGCGCAACTTCATGGTGTGGCGCAAGCTGGCGATTCCCTCGCTGGCCGGCAACCTGGCCGATCCGATGATCTACCTGTTCGGCCTGGGGCTCGGCCTGGGCCTCCTGGTCGGGCACGTCGACGGCGTCTCGTACATCGCCTTCCTGGCGGCCGGCACAGTGGCTTCCAGCACGATGATGTCGGCGAGCTTCGAGGCGATGTACTCCGCGTTCTCGCGCATGCACGTGCAACGCACCTGGGAAGCGATTCTCTATGCGCCGCTCACGCTGGGCGATGTGGTGCTTGGCGAGTTGATCTGGGCGGCCAGCAAGTCCGTGCTGTCTGGCCTGGCGATCATGCTGGTGGCGGGCGCGCTCGGCTATGCGTCGATGCCGCAGGCGCTGCTCGCGTTGCCCGTCATCGTGCTGACGGGCTTCGCCTTTGCCTGCCTGGCGATGAACATGACAGCGCTCGCCCCCAACTACGACTTCTTCATGTTCTACCAGACCCTGGTCATCACGCCAATGATGCTGCTCTCCGGCGTGTTCTTCCCGTTGTCGCAACTGCCCGCCCCAATCCACGCGGTGACGAACGTGCTGCCGCTGCCGCACGCCGTCGAGCTGATCCGCCCACTGATGCTCGGCCGCACGCCCGAGAACATCCTGCTGCACCTGGGCGTGCTGTTGCTATACGCCATTGGCGCGCTGTGGCTATGCCTGTGGCTGTTGCGCCGACGCATGC
Source organism: Ralstonia sp. UBA689 (assembly GCF_002298975.1). Classification (GTDB taxonomy): domain Bacteria; phylum Pseudomonadota; class Gammaproteobacteria; order Burkholderiales; family Burkholderiaceae; genus Ralstonia. The sequence goes on along the minus strand of NZ_DBMV01000001.1, from coordinate 132,616 downwards.
TGAAGTAAGCTCCAAGCGCGCACCCAACAAAAAGCCCGTCACGAAGACGGGCTATTTGTTGGGTGTGAAGAACGACTTACTCGTTCACGGCAGAGCGCTGCAGATGCAGTTGCGTGCGCGGATCGTCGTTCTGCGCATTCTCGCGATCGGCTCGCGCGGCCGAGCTGTTGCGCGACGCCTCAAGACGATCGAGATACGCCTCGTCGATATCGCCCGTCACGTACTTGCCGTCAAAGCACGATGCGTCGAACTCCTTGAGCGCCGGGTTGACATCGCGCACAGCGCGCTTCATGTCTTCCACATCCTGGTACACGAGTTGATCGGCACCGATGATCTTGGCGATCTCTTCATGCGTGCGGCCATACGCGACCAGTTCGCCGCGCGTAGGCATATCGATGCCGTACACGTTCGGGTATTTCACCGGCGGCGCGGCCGAGGCGAAGATCACCTTCTTAGCGCCCGCATCGCGTGCCATCTGCACGATCTCCGACGAGGTCGTGCCGCGCACGATGGAGTCGTCGACAATCAGCACGTTCTTGCCCTTGAATTCGATCGCCATGGCATTGAGCTTCTGGCGCACCGACTTCTTGCGCACCGCCTGCCCGGGCATGATGAAGGTGCGGCCCACGTAGCGGTTCTTGAAGAAACCCTCGCGATATGGCACGCCCAAGCGGTTGGCAACCTGCATGGCGGCCGGGCGCGATGAATCCGGAATCGGCATCACCACGTCGATGGAGTCGGTCACTTCGCGCTTGATCTTCTCGGCCAGGTAGTCACCCATGCGCAGACGCGCGTCGTACACCGACACGCCGTCTATGCGCGAATCCGGGCGCGCCAGGTACACGTACTCGAAAATGCACGGTGTAAGCACCGGGTTCTCGGCGCATTGCTTGGTGTGCAGCTTGCCTTCCAGGTCGATAAAAATGGCCTCGCCGGGCGCCACGTCGCGCTCGAACTTGAAGCCGATGCCTTCCAGCGCCACCGATTCCGAGGCAACCATGTATTCGATGCCGCCGTCGGCCGTCTCCTGGCTACCCAGCGCCAGCGGGCGGATGCCGAACGGATCACGCACGGCCAGCACGCCATAGCCGGAGATCTCGGCGACGATGGCGTACGAGCCGCGCACGCGACGGTGCATACCGGCCACGGCCGTGAAGATGGAATCCCGGTCCAGCGGAATGTCATTGCTCGCGCGCTGCAGCTCGTCGGCCAGCACATTGAGCAGCACTTCGGAATCGGACTGCGTATTGATGTGGCGGCGATCGCGCCGGAACATTTCTTCGCGCAGTTGATCGGAATTCGTCAGGTTGCCGTTGTGTGCCAGCACGATGCCGAACGGCGCGTTGACGTAGAACGGCTGAGCCTCTTCTTCGCTGGAGGAACCGGCGGTCGGATAACGCACCTGGCCGATACCGCTCGTGCCCGGCAGGCCGCGCATGTTGCGCGTGCGGAACACATCGCGCACCATGCCGTTGGCCTTGTGCATGTAGAAAGTGCTGCCTGACGCGGTGGCAATGCCGGCCGCATCCTGCCCCCGGTGTTGCAGGAGCAGCAGGCTGTCATAGATCAGCTGATTGACGGGCGTGGACGAAACCACCCCAACGATACCGCACATGTCGATCTCCAGCGAGAACGTATTGGTCGCGCCCACACCCGTTGCGGACGCCTAAAAAGCTTCCCAGACCGCTAGCTTGTGGCCAAGCGGTCCAGATCAATAGTGAACATACTTCGCCACCTCCGGTGGCAGCAGCGGCTTGGCGGCACGTGCCGCCTCCTCTGCATATGGCCGCGTCATCGCATCGCGCCAGAACGGCTGCTCGGGCAGGCTGGTGAAACCCGCCACCGTCATCAGCACAAGGATGATCACGCCGCCGCGCGCCAACCCGAACACCATGCCCAGGCCGCGATCCGCCGGCTTGAGTCCGGCGCTCGCCAGCGCCGCCGACAGCAGCGCACCCACCAGCGACGTCACAATCACCGTCACTACAAACAGTAGGATGAATCCGAGAATGGTGCGCGCCACCGGCCCGCCCGGCAGCGACTCGGGCATCCAGCCCGCGGCCACGCCCGAAAACGTGTACGCCACCCACGCCGCGAACAACCAGCCCGCCAGCGCCAGCACCTCGCGGATCAACCCGCGAAACAGCCCCACCAGTGCAGACGTGACGACGATAAACAGCACACCATAGTCAAAGAAAGTCGGTTGCATCGGGCAGCGGTTTGAATCGACTTTGATTGGTAGCGGCGTGGCGGGCTGACGAGTTTGGCGAGTGCGCGTCGGGCCGCATGGCTATTGCTGAACGAGTTTGGGCGTCAGGCCGATCTGCTCGGCGCGCTTCTGCGCCGCTTCCGCCGACGCGCGATCATTGAACGGGCCAGCACGCAGCAGGGCCAGATCGCCCTTCTCGGGCACCTTCTTGTGTTCGATGTAGCCGGGAATTTTGTCGGCCTTGAGTTTGGCGAGCCAATTGCGCGCACGGTCTTCGGAAGCAAAGGCACCGATCAGCAGAACGAACTTGCCGTTCTTGGCATCCGCATTGGACGCGGCGGCAGGTTGCGCCGGCTGGGCCGCCTGAACTGGCTTGGCAGCCGGTTTGGTGTCTGCAGGGGGCGTCAGGCTGGCGACAGTCTTGGGCGGCGTCAGCTTGGCCGCCGGGGCTGCCTGCGCGGGAACCGGGGTGCTCGCGCTGGCCACCGGCGTATCGTTGGCGGCGACCACCTCCTCCCCCTGATCGAGCGCCTGTGCCTGCTCCGCGGTCGACCCGGCGGCACGTGGCGCAGAACGGCGGCCGGCCACCTTGGGTTCATCGCTGGACACCTTGGCGCCGCGATCGACCGGCTGATCCTGGATCTGTACGGCCACGGCATCCGTCACGGGACGCGGCTTGGCGTCGAACACCAGTGGCAGCACCACCACGGCGGCGCCGACCAGCACGACCGCGCCGATCAGCCGGCGGCGGGCGCGTTGTTTTTGCGGGAGCTCCCGATCAAGGCCGTCGTCGTCATCGTCGCGAAGGGAGACGCGGCTGCGCGCCTTTGACGATGCGCGGGATCCGCGCACGGCATCGCGGGCCACATCGGCGGCACTGCCGGCAGCGCCGCGCGAGCGTTCGCCTTCAGCGTTCTTGCGGGAGGAGAAGATGGAAAGCAGTCCCATGAATTGCGCTCGGTTTGGCTCTCAGACGATGCATGTGAGGTCAGCGCCGACGCCCGGATTGTCCGGTGCTGCCTAGCGTTGCCCAATCTTGGCTAATGCGCGCGGTTCTTGCGCTCCGCAAGCACGCCGGCAACGGTAAAGAACGATCCGAAGACGACGATTCTATCATCCTCGGTCGCCCGCTCCATGGCGTTGCGATAGGCTGTGGCCGGATCGCTGAATGTGCCGACGCTCGAATCCTTGCCCGGATGGAAGCCGGCATCGGTCAGCACCTGCTCCAGGTACTGCGCGCTGGCCGCCCGGGGCGTCGGCAGATCGGTCAGGCACCAGTGGTCAACCTTGTCGAGCATATGGCCCAACACGCCGGCGATGTCCTTGTCCTGCATGGCGCCGAACACGGCGTACGTGTAGCGGAAGAACCCCATGTTCTCAAGATTCTGACCAAGCGCTGCAGCGGCATGCGGGTTATGCGCTACGTCCAGAATCACTGCGGGACGCCCCGGCATGACCTGGAAACGGCCCGGCAACGCCACCTGGGACAGCCCCAGGCGCACGTCCTGCGCCGAGACCGGCAACCTGTCGCGCACCGATTCGAGCGCCGCCAATGCCGCCGATGCGTTCAGCAACTGGTTCGCCCCCCGTAGCGCCGGATAGCCGAGGCTCGGCCACCGCCGCCCTCGCCCGCTGAAGCCCCATTGCTGCTTGTCACCCTGGAAGTTGAAGTCACGGCCGATCAGCCACAGGTCTGCGCCGATGGCCTCGGCCTGCTTGACCAGCGAGATCGGCGGCACCGGATCAGAGCAGATCGCCGGCTTGCCCGGGCGGAAGATGCCGGCTTTTTCAAAGCCGATCGCCTCGCGGGTGTCGCCCAGATAGCTCATGTGGTCCAGATCGACGCTGGTGATGATGGCGCAATCCGTATCGATGATATTGACCGCGTCCAGCCTGCCGCCCAAACCCACCTCAAGGATCACCGCATCGAGCCCCGCGTTGGCAAACAGATGCATGATCGCCAGCGTGGTGAACTCGAAGTACGTCAGGCTGACGGGCTCGGGAAAGCTGCAGCGCGCGCGCTCGACGGCCTCGAAATGCGGCAGCAGCATCGCGTCTGTGGCGATCTCGCCGTTCACGCGGGCACGCTCGTTGAAGTCGATCAGGTGCGGCGACGTGTGGCAGCCGACCTTGTAGCCGGCGGCCAGCAGGATCGTCTCCAGCATCGCGCAGGTCGATCCCTTGCCGTTGGTGCCGCCGACCGTGAAGACGACGGATTTGAACTCCAGCCTCAGCGCATCGCGCACGCGGCTGATGCGGGCGAGACCCATGTCGATGCCGACCGGGTGCGCGGTTTCGAGGTGGGCCAGCCAGTCGGGCAAATTGTCGAATGTAGGCATGCGAAGCGTGTCGCGCGGAATCCGGCGCGCAAAAACAAGAAGCGCGGACTCATCGCCCGCGCTTCGATTAACGGATGCGGCGCATCAGGCCAGTGCGTCAGCCGGCTGCTTTTGCAAGAGCGCGAGCAGTTCGGCGATTTCGCGGCGCATGTTGCGGCGATCGACGATCATGTCGATCGCGCCTTTCTGCAGCAGGAACTCAGCGCGCTGAAAGCCTTCCGGCAGTTTCTCGCGCACGGTCTGCTCGATCACGCGCGGGCCGGCAAAGCCGATCATGGCTTTGGGCTCAGCCATCACCACGTCGCCCATGAAAGCGAAGCTGGCGGACACGCCGCCCGTGGTCGGATCAGTCAGCACGCTGATGAACGGCAGCTTGGCTTCCGCCAGCTTCTGGACCATCGCAGTGGTCTTGGCCATTTGCATGAGCGACAGCAGGCTTTCCTGCATGCGCGCGCCGCCCGAGGCCGTCACGCAGATGAACGGCACCTTCTGCTCCAGCGCAGTCTGCGCGCCACGCACGAAGCGTTCGCCCACCACCGAACCCATCGAGCCGGTCATGAACTCGAACTCGAAGCAGGCCACCACCACCGGCAGCGCATGAATGGCGCCGCCCATCACAACCATTGCATCGGTTTCGCCGGTGTTGTCCATGGCGGCCTTGATGCGGTCGGGGTATTTCTTGCTGTCCTTGAACTTGAGCGCGTCGACCGGGAGGATCTCCTGGCCCATCTCATAGCGGCCTTCTGCGTCCAGCAGCGCATCCAGACGGGCGCGGGCGCCGATACGCATGTGGTGGTCGCACTTCGGGCAGACGTGCAGGTTGGCTTCGATGTCGGTGCGGTACAGCACCGACTCGCAGGCCGGGCATTTGATCCACAGGCCTTCCGGAATGCCCTTGCGTTGCGACGGATCGGTCTGTTGAATCTTGGGCGGAAGCAGTTTGTCCAGCCAGCTCATGCGTGCTCCTTGAATGCGCTCGCGCGGAGGTCCCGACTCAAGCGTCCAGCGCCTGGCGGATCTCCGCGATGAAATCAGTCAGGCATTGTACCGCTTGTTCGCGCGGCGCCTCTTCCAGCAATTGCACAAGTCGGGAACCGATCACAACGGCATCAGCCACGCCGCTGATCGCGCGTGCCGTGGCTGCATCCCGAATGCCGAAGCCGACGCCCACCGGCAACCGCGCATGCTGGCGGATCTGCGGAATGCGTGCGGCGACGCTGTCGAGGTCCAGCGTCGCGGCGCCGGTCACGCCCTTGAGCGAGACGTAGTAGATGTAGCCGCTCGCCACGCGGGCGATCTGGGCGATGCGCGCCTCGGTGGAGGTCGGCGCAAGCAGGAAGATCGGATCGATACCCGCCGCCCGCATGGTCTTGGCGAAGCCTTCGCACTCTTCGGGCGGGTAGTCGACCACCAGCACGCCGTCCACACCGGCCTCTGCGGCGGCCTTGGTGAAAGCGTCAACGCCCATGCGCTCGATCGGGTTGGCGTAGCCCATCAGCACCACGGGCGTGGTCGTGTCGGTGGTGCGGAACGCGCGCACGTATTCCAGCACGTTACGCAGGCCAACCTTGTGGGCCAGGGCGCGTTCCGACGCACGCTGGATAACCGGGCCATCGGCCATCGGGTCGGAGAACGGCACGCCCAGCTCGATGACGTTGGCGCCGCCCTTGACCAGCGCGTGCATCAGGTCGACGGTCATCTCAGGAGACGGATCGCCCGCCGTGATGAACGGGATCAGGCCCTTGCGGCCCTGCGCGGACAATTGCGAAAAGGTTTGAGCAATGCGAGACATAGCGGGATCAGTTTGTCAGGCGACCTTGACGGTGTCAGGCGCCTCGGATTCAGTCGGTTGGGCAGCAGATGCGGCGGCATGCACGGCGGCGACACGTTCACGTGCCACGCGGCAATAGTCGGCGTTGATCTCGAAACCGGCAAAGCGACGGCCGTGCTGGGCGCTTGCCACGGCGGTGGTGCCGCTGCCCAGGAAGGGGTCCAGCACCAAGCCGCCCGGCGGACAACTCGCCAGCACCATGCGCTCGACCAGCTCCAGCGGCTTCTGCGTCGGGTGCTCGGCGCGCTCCGGGTCTTGCCGATGCAGGCGCGACACACTCCACACGTCCTTCGGGTTGTAGCCGACTTCCAGCCACTTCTTGCCCTCGAAACGCTTGCGGCTACGGGCCTTCTTCGTCTCGGCGTCGTACGGGATACGCACGGCGTCGACGTCGAAGTAGTAATCGCGCGAGGCGGCAAAGAAGCCGATGTTGTCGTGCACCGATGAGAACTTGCGCGTGCTGCCGCCCATGCTGGGCACGCGGCGGTCCCAGATGATCTCGTTGATCATCGAGAGGCGCCGCTTGAGCATCACGAACAACTCCGGCGCGTATTGCCACGTGCAGAACACGTACATGGAACCGTTGCGCGCCAGCTTCGGCAGCACCGCGTCGATCCAGCGTTCGGACCACGCAAGGTACGCGTCGCCCGACAGCTTGTCGGAGTCGTTGCCGTAATCCTTGCCCAGCCCGTACGGCGGATCGGCGATGACGAGGTCCACGCTGCCGTCGGCCAGATGCCCGACCCCGGCAATGCAGTCCTCGTTGAAGATGCCGTCGATGGCGCGTTCGGTCATGCAGTTGCCTGGGGTGCCGTTAGAGCTTGATGCCGGAGAATTCAGCGACGGTGTGCATATCCTTGTCGCCGCGGCCCGAGAGGTTCACCAGCAGGATCTTGTCCTTCGGCAGCGTCGGCGCCAGCTTGCTGGCATACGCCAGCGCATGGCTTGATTCCAGCGCCGGGATGATGCCCTCCATGCGGCACAGATCGTGGAAGGCCTGCAGCGCTTCCTTGTCGGTGATGCCGACATATTCCGCGCGGCCGGCATCCTTCAGCCAGGCGTGCTCGGGGCCGACTCCCGGGTAGTCCAGGCCAGCCGAGATCGAATGCGTTTCGATAATCTGACCGTCCTCATCCTGCAGCAGGTACGTACGGTTGCCGTGCAGCACACCCGGCGAGCCTCCAATGAGCGATGCGGCGTGACGGCCCGTTTCGATGCCCTCGCCCGCCGCTTCCACGCCGATCAGCTTCACGTCGGCATGGTCGATGTACGGATAGAAGATGCCCATGGCGTTGGAGCCGCCGCCCACGCAGGCGATCACGGCGTCCGGCTGGCGGCCGGTCATCTCGGGCATCTGCACCTTGCATTCCTCGCCGATGACGGCCTGGAAATCGCGCACCATCATCGGATACGGGTGCGGACCCGCCACCGTGCCGATGATGTAGAAGGTGTCAGCCACGTTGGTGACCCAGTCGCGCATCGCCTCATTGAGCGCGTCCTTGAGCGTGCGCGAGCCGGATTCCACCGGCACCACGGTCGCACCCAGCAGCTTCATGCGGTAGACATTGGCGGCCTGGCGGCGCACGTCTTCGCTGCCCATGTAGACGACGCACTCCATGCCGTAGCGCGCGGCAATGGTGGCCGTGGCCACGCCGTGCTGGCCGGCACCGGTTTCCGCAATCACGCGCGGCTTGCCCATGCGGCGTGCCAGCAGCGCCTGGCCGATGACGTTGTTCACCTTGTGCGCGCCGGTGTGGTTCAGGTCTTCGCGCTTGAGGTAGATCTGTGCGCCGCCGCAGTGCTCGGTCAGGCGGCGGGCGTGATAGATGGGCGACGGACGGCCGACGAAATGCTTCAGCTCGTATTCGTATTCCTTGATGAATTCGGGATCGTGCTGGTAGCGCGCATAGGCTTCGCGCAGTTCGTCCAGCGCGTGGGATAGCGTCTCTGCAACGAAGGTGCCGCCGTAGGGGCCGAAGTGGCCGTGGGCGTCAGGCAGGTTGTACATGGCAATCTCTCGAAGCGTCCGCCAGGGCTCGTGGGCCTACCAGCGGAGAAATTCAGGAAGGTGCGAACCGCGAGAGGCTGGCGCTATCGCATCAAGCCGACGCCGATGCGTCCAGGGCAGCATCGGCCTCGCGGACCGCACGCACGAATGCGGTCATGCGGGCGTGGTCTTTCACGCCCCGTGCAGCCTCGATCCCGCTGCTGACATCAACAGCGTAGGGCCGCACGCGCTCAATCGCGCCAGCGACGTTTTGCACGCTCAACCCACCACTCAAAACGAGCCGAGGAGCGGCGCTTGTGGTTGGCAAGGATGGCGGTTGCGAGAGCCATTGCGGGGGAATCAGGGTCCAGTCGAAGACATGGCCGCCGCCGCCATACCCCTCAACAAATGCGTCGAGCAGCAGGCCTTGGGCAGCGACAAACCGATCGGCGAATTCTACCAAATCGGCCCCCGGCTGAACACGCAGGGCGCGCAGCCAGGGCAGCCCCACCTTGCCGGCAATCTCGGCGCAGTGCTGGGGCGTCTCGTCGCCGTGGAACTGGAGCAGCGTCAGCGGCACCTGATCGAGCACGCGGGCGACGTCGTCCGCGCTGGCGTTGACGAACAGGCCCGTCACGGTGACGAAGGGACCGGCGCGACGGGCCAGTTCGGCGGCGCGCTCGGTCGCCACAAAGCGCGGGCTGGGGGGGTAGAAGACGAGGCCAATCGCGTCGGCGCCGAGCGCGACGGCATGGTCGACATCGGCTGGCTGGGTCAGGCCACAGAGCTTGATGCGGGTACGGTGCAGCGACATGGCGGAAGCGGCATTCACAGACCGGCGTGCTCGTCGAACACGCCGCGAAACAGGCTGGACGATGCCGGCGACGCCGGCAACTGAAAGGCATCAGGATAGCCGACCTCGGCCAGGTACAACCCATCGGGCATGAAAGTGGGCGCAGCGGCCACGCGGCTGCGGGCGGCCAGCACGTCGGCCATCCAGGTAGCCGGCTGCCGCCCCCGCCCGATCGCCACCAGGCAACCCATGATGTTGCGCACCATGTGATGCAGGAAAGCGCTGCCACGGATGCGCACGAACACCCACTCGCCCTCCCCGCGCACCTCGGCCGAATACATCGTCTTGACCGGCGACTTGGCTTGGCATTCCGCCGCGCGGAAGGAAGAAAAATCATGCTCGCCAACCAGCACCTGCGCGGCCTCGTGCATGGCGGCCACGTCGAGCGATTGCCCAGGCGGCAAAGTCACATATCCAGCCTTGCCTTGCAACAGCGGTGCGCGTGTCGGCCCGTAGGTCAGCGCGTAGTAATACGTGCGGCGATGGGCGGAGAAGCGCGCATGAAAGTCCGCCGGCATCTCCTGCGCCCAGCGTACGGCCACCGTCGGCGGCAGAAAGGCATTGGTGCCGCGCACCCACGAGAACGGGTCGCGTACCAGATCGGTATCGAGGTGGGCCACCTGTCCCAACGCATGCACACCCGCGTCGGTGCGACCGGCCACGGTGGTTTGCAATGGCACGCCGGCAAACTCGCGCAGCGCCGCCTCCAGCACGTCCTGCACGGTATTGCCATGCGGCTGCGATTGCCACCCCGAAAACGCGGCACCGTCGTACTGGATGCCGAGCGCGATGCGCGTCATGCCTGATGAACCCTTATGCGGAAAGAAAAACGCCGGCAGGATACCACCCTGCCGGCGCTGTCGATTGCCTGATGCCTCGCGGCAATGCTGCGATCAAGCGATCTGGCGCATCAGTGCCTGAGCCTCGGCGTGGAACGACGGATCGCCCAGGTCCAGCACTTCCTGCAGCAGTTCGCGCGCGCCTTCCTTGTCGCCGATCTCGATATAAGCCTTGGCGAGATCAAACTTGATCTGCAGATCGCGCACGCCATCGGAACCACCTTCACCAGACAGCGTATGCGGCAGGTTGGTATCCAGGCGGATGGCCGATTGCGGCTCATCGTTGGCAACGTGCACTTGCTCGGCGTGGTGCGGTTCGGCTTCGAAGTGCATCGGCGCCTGCGACAGATCAGTCGGCTGGGCCCAGGACGGCAGGCTTTCCTCAGCCACTGCAGCCGGAGTTACCGGAGCAACTTCCGCTGCTGGTGGCGTCGGGTTCAGGTCAAGCGACAGATCCGACAGGTCCATGTGCAGCGGCGGCGCGGAAACCGGCTGATAAGCCTCACCGGCGTGCGCATTGAACTGCGGCAGATCGACTTCCGGTTCAGTGTGTGGCTTGAAGACTTCGACAGCTTCCGTCTGAGCGGTGATCGGCTCGCCGGCTGCCGGTGCCGGGAATGATTCCAGCGGCAGATCCAGATCCGCCAGTTGCGGTGCCTTCGTCGACGGCGCAGACGGGTCCAGGTCCGGGGACAGCGTGGTCCAGTCGTCACCGCGGCGAGTCGTTTGACCCGTCACCGTCGGCTGGAAGGCTTCTGCGGCGGCAACCGCACCCACACCTGCCAAGGCCGCAGCACCCGCAACAGCAGCACCGGCGTGACTCGGCGCGGCGGCGGCTTCGGCAGCCGGATGTTGACCATCGCCTTGCACCGTCAGGTACAGCGGATTGGCCGGATCGAACTTGCGGCCCATCGCGGCGGCCTCGGCCCATTCCGGCGAGGCTGCACCGACTTGCGCCAGCATCTCCTCAGCAACGGTCTGGAAGCCGTGCGCGTCCTGGCGGTTGGCGTAGATTTCCATCAGCTTCAGGCGAATCGCCTGACGATCCGGATGCTGCTCCAGTGCCTCGCGCAGGATTTCCTCGGCCTGCACGTCGCGACCGTAGGCGATGTAGACATCCGCCTCGGCGATCGGGTCGACCTCATTGCTCTCATTGCTGCCGCCGATGCGGAAGTCCGCACCGAACACGCTGTGCTGCGAGGTGTCGACGCTCTGGCCTCCGGCCGCGCCGAACAGCGAGTTGGCGCCCGCCATCACGGTGCTTTCCTGCGATAGCAGGCTGTCCTGGAAGCCATGCGCCTGCTCGGGCTTCTGCTGGCGACGGCGGTAGACCGCCAGACCACCCAGCAGCGCGATCACCACGCCACCCAGACCCAGCGCCATCGGGTTGCCCAGCAGCGACGAGAAGAACGACTCCTCCTCGACCGGCGGCGGCGGTGCCACTACAACCGGGGTCTTCTTCGGCGCAGCAGCCGGAGCCGATGCGGCAGCCACAGGTGCGCTGGCAGCGGCTGCCGGCGCCGACGCTGGTGTGGAGGCTGCAGCCGCGGCCGTGGAAGCCGGCGCAGCCGCCGGGGTTTCCGCTGCTGCTGCGGTCGGTTGCTGGGCGGCTTGTGCAGGAGCGGACGCCGATGCTGCAGCGGCCGGCACAGGTGCCGGTGCGTTGGCTGCGGCCACTGCCGGAGCTGCCGTGGACGGTGCGGCGCCCGCAGCCGGCTTGGCAGCGCTGGCGGCCTTGGCCAGCTCGGTGTTCTTCAGTTCCACCAGACGTTGCATGTCGGAGAGGTTCTTCTCCAACTGGGCAACGCGCGATTCCATTTCCTTGAGCGCACGCTCCTTGGCAACGAGTTCCTCGTCACGGGCAGCAGCGGCGCCAGCCTTGCCGGCACGATCAGCCTTCGACAGACGCAGTTCGTCACGGCCGCTGGCAGCCGGCGTGGCCTGGTCCTGCACGCGCGCCGAAACGCTGCCGCTCTGCTGGCGGGCCGAATCGGTATCCGTCGCGGCGTTGGCCTCGGCGGCCGTCGCCAGTCGGTTGCGATAGCCGGCAAAACCGGACGTCTGAGCGACCACCTCGCGGCGCGCTTCACGCGGCGCAACCTTCTGCGCATCGGCCTGCGACGGCACCTTCAGCACCGAGCCGGTACGCAGCCGATTGATGTTGCCGCCAATAAACGCGTTCGGGTTGTTGCGGTACAGCGCCAGCAGCATCTGGTCGAGCGACACGGCGTCCTGGCCTTGTGCGGCCGTCGACGCGATGTCGTACAGGCTGTCGCCGCGCTGTACGGTGTATGAACCACCGGGCGTGGCGTCGGGGGCTGCTGCAGGCGCCGCCTGTTGCTGGCGAGCAGCCTGGCGGGTGGCACGCGGCTGGCGTGCCGGCGCGGGCGCTGTTGCGGCAGCCGGGGCGGGCGCGGCAGATTCAACAGCGCCCGGCGTGGTGGCTTGCACCACCGGCGTCGGCGCGAAATTCTGAGCGGTATTGCTGGACCCCACCGGGTCCAGCAGGAATGTGTAAGCGCGCGAGACGTGGCCGCTCGCCCAGTTCAAGTCGACGAGAACATCAACGAACGGCTCTGCGACGGGCTGCGTCGAGCGCAGACGCACCACGTAGTTGCCATTCGACTGGCGCTCCAGCGAGGCACGCAGCGAGGAGACGATCGGGTTGTAGGTCAGACCGGCACGCGAATAGGCATCCGGCGCAGCCAGCTTGGCAACCAGGTTTTGCGCCTCTTCAGGCGTCACGCCCGTCAGATCGATTTCGGCCTGCAGCGGCTGGCCGAGGCTGGAACGCACGTGCAGCGCGCCGAAACCGGCCGCGTGCGCTGCGGGCTGGATCAGCAGCAGGCTCGCCGCAGCAAACGCGACGGCCGACCAGCGAGGACTGCGATGGGACGATTCTCTCCGGCGGTATTGGCTCACCCTCACCTTCGACTCCGTTATCTTTTAATGTGCAAACGAACTTAACATCAACGAGTTAGCGCAGCAAGTTCACCCAAAAGGTGAAAAGCTGGGATAAGAACCGCCGCCGATTTTTATCAAAACGACACAATTGGCGCAGTTCTGAAGCACCCGACGTACCCCCCGGAATGCGTGTGCTTCATGTGGCGCTAACCCTTCCCCGTGCCCCGTCCACCCCACGAATGGGCGGACAGCGTTCCGGCCGCTATTGTGTACCAACGTTACAGACCGTGGGCGTCCAGATGGCACAACGCCGCGCAGGCCGCGCGGCGTTGGTTGAAAAAGCGCACTTTCTGTTGTCAGGCCGCAACGACAGCTGCCGATGCCCGGCCTGACAGGGAAAGCAAAGCTCGAATCACTTGCCAAGCAGGATACGCAACGTACGACGCAGCGGCTCGGCGGCGCCCCACAGGAGCTGGTCGCCGATCACGAAGGCGCTCACGTATTCCGGCCCCATGTTCAGCTTGCGCACGCGGCCCACGCCGATTTCAAGGCCGCCGGTGATAGATGCCGGCGTCAGTTCCTTCTCCGTGATGCTGCGCTCGTTCGGCACCCACTTCACCCACGAGTTGCCCGAGCGGATGATCTGTTCAATCTCTTCGAGCGGCAGGTCGCGCTTGAGCTTGAGCGTCAGGCCCAGGCTGTGGCAACGCATTGCGCCGATGCGCACGCACAGGCCGTCAACCGGAATCGGTTGAGCGTTGCCCAGGATCTTGTTGACCTCAGCCTGGCCCTTCCACTCTTCCTTCGACTGACCGTTGTCGAGCTGCTTGTCGATCCAGGGGATCAGGCCGCCAGCCAGGGGCGCCGGGAAGAATTCGGTCGGCACATCTTCGCGGATGGTCTTGGCAACCTTGCGGTCGATATCCAGAATGGCGGACGCCGGGTTGGCCAGCTCGTCAGCCACGGCGCCATGGATCACGCCCATGCCCTTGAGCAGTTCGCGCATGTGGTTCGCACCACCGCCCGAAGCCGCCTGGTAGGTCATCGAGCTGACCCACTCGACCAGGCCTTCGCGGAACAGACCGCCCACGCCCATCAGCAAGATGGAGTTGGTGCAGTTGCCGCCGATGAAATTCTTGGTGCCAGCCGCTACTGCGTTCTTGATGAGGCCCAGGTTGACCGGGTCCAGCACGATCACGGCGTCGTCTTCCATGCGCAGCGTCGAAGCGGCATCGATCCAGTAGCCGTTCCAGCCGGCGGCGCGCAGCTTCGGAAAGACGTCGGTGGTGTAGTCACCGCCCTGGCACGTGATGATCGTGTCGCACGCCTTCAGTGCTTCGATGTCGTTCGCGTCGGCCAGAGGCGCATCCGTCTTGGCGAATGCGGGTGCCTTGCCGCCAGCGTTGCTGGTGCTGAAAAACACGGTGTCGATCAGGTCGAAATCCTTTTCTTCCTGCATGCGCTGCATCAGCACACTGCCGACCATGCCGCGCCAACCGACGAGACCTACCTTCATGATTGTGAACCTCTAGTGATTTTCCCCGCCTCGGTCGCCCGGCGTGACCGCGCGGGGAAGGCGAACGGACACGACGGACGATCTACGAGATCGTTTTTTTGGTAATGATTTTCGTGGTCGTGCGAATCTCGACAGGCGTCATGCAAGCGCGCGCTGCGGTGCCCTTGGCGGCGATAGCCAAGGTGCCCAGAATGCCCAGTACGAGGACGGGGAGCGCGATCGAGATCATCTGCAAAAATATACACGATTTGGCGGTCACACAATGCACTGCAACATGTGTCCGCCCAAAAAACGACGATTGCGGTGTCACATGTGACGGCACCGCAACGCGTGATTTGATTTACAGGGCAGCGACCACCGCGTCGCCCATCTCCACAGTGCCGACCTGCTTGCAGCCCGGCGTCAGGATGTCGCCGGTCCGGTAGCCCTGCGCCAGCACCTTCTTGACGGCAGTTTCGATGCGATCAGCCTGCTCGGCCTTGTTCAGCGAATAGCGCAGCATCATCGCCGCCGACAGGATCGTCGCCAGCGGGTTGGCAACGCCCTTGCCCGCGATATCCGGTGCCGAGCCGTGCGACGGCTCATACAGGCCCTTGTTGTTTGCATCGAGCGACGCCGACGGCAGCATGCCGATCGAGCCCGTCAGCATGGCCGCCTCGTCCGAGAGAATGTCGCCGAACATGTTGCCGGTGACGATCACGTCGAAGTTCTTCGGCGCCTTCACGAGCTGCATGGCCGCATTGTCGACGTACATGTGCGAGAGCTCGACTTCCGGATATTCCTTGTGCACGTCAGTGACGATGTCCTTCCAGAACTGGAACGTCTCCAGCACGTTGGCCTTGTCGACGCTGCACAGCTTCTTGCCGCGCTTGGCGGCAGCCTGGAAGGCGACGTGCGCGATACGACGGATTTCCGGCTCGCTGTAGCGCATGGTATCGAAGCCTTCGCGTGCACCGGCGAACAGGCCGTCCGGTGCCGCACGCACACCGCGCGGTTGACCGAAGTAGATATCGCCGGTCAGCTCACGCACGATCAGGATGTCGAGGCCGGCCACGATCTCGGGCTTCAGGCTCGATGCGCCGGCCAGTTCCGGATAGCAGATCGCCGGGCGGAAGTTGGCGAACAGTTGCAGATGCTTGCGCAGGCCCAGGATGGCCTGCTCGGGGCGCAACTCGCGCGCCAGCGTGTCGTACTTCCAGTCGCCCACGGCGCCAAACAGGATGGCGTCGGCTTCCTTGGCGAGCTTGAGCGTGTCTTCCGGCAGCGGGTGGCCCTTGGCCTCGTAGCCGGCGCCGCCCACCGGGGCGAATTCCATCTCGAACGGCTCGCCCAGTACCTTGAGCACCTTCACGGCCTCGGCGACGATTTCCTTGCCAATGCCGTCACCCGGCAACACTGCAATCTTGGTCATGTAGTTGTCCTTGTTGTTCTGGTGTCAGCTCAGCCGACGAGCTTGTGCGCGAGCCACGGCATCTTGGTAAGGCGCTGCGCTTCGTAAGCCTTGATCTGGTCGGCGTAGCGCAGGGTCAGACCGATGTCGTCGAAGCCGTTGAGCAGGCAGTATTTGCGGAACGCGGTGATGTCGAACGGATACGCCGTACCGCCCGGCGTGACGACAACCTGCTTGTCCAGGTCCACCGTCAGTTGATAGCCGGTGAAGGCCTGCGTTTCGTTGAACAGGTGATCGACCTGCGACTCCGTCAGCACGATCGGCAACAGGCCGTTCTTGAAGCAATTGTTGAAAAAGATGTCGGCAAAGCTCGGCGCGATGATGGCGCGGAAGCCATACTGCTGCAGCGCCCACGGCGCGTGCTCGCGCGAGCTGCCGCAGCCGAAGTTCTTCCGCGCGAGCAGCACGGACGCGCCCTTGTAACGCGGCTGGTTCAGCACGAAATCCGGGTTCAGCGGACGCTTGCTGTTGTCCTGGCCGGGCTCGCCGACATCCTTGTAGCGCCACTCATCGAACAGGTTCGGGCCGAAGCCCGTGCGCTTGATCGATTTGAGGAATTGCTTCGGGATGATGGCGTCGGTGTCGACGTTCTCGCGGTCGAGCGGGGCCACGAGGCCGGTGTGGATGGTGAATTGTTCCATGATTGCTCTCTCTCTGTCCTGCCGCTCAAGCGAGCTTGCGCACGTCGACGAAGTGGCCTTCCAGCGCAGCCGCAGCCGCCATCGCCGGGCTTACCAAGTGGGTGCGACCACCCGCGCCCTGACGACCTTCGAAGTTGCGGTTGGACGTGGAGGCGCAGCGCTCGCCCGGGTCGAGGCGGTCGGCGTTCATTGCGAGACACATCGAGCAACCCGGCTCGCGCCATTCAAAGCCAGCCGCCTTGAAGATCTTGTCGAGCCCTTCGCGCTCGGCCTGCTCCTTCACGAGGCCGGAGCCCGGCACGACCATCGCCAGCTTCACGTTGGAGGCAATGCGCTTACCCAGCTTCTGCACGACCCACGCGGCGGCACGCATGTCTTCGATGCGGCTGTTGGTGCACGACCCGATGAACACCTTGTCGATGTTGATGTCGCTGATGGCGACGTTCGGCTGCAGGCCCATGTATTCGAGCGCGCGCTCCATGGCGTTGCGCTTGTTCGGGTCCTTTTCCTTGTCAGGGTCCGGCACGCGGTCTTCAATGCTGACCACCATTTCCGGCGATGTGCCCCAGCTCACTTGCGGGCGGATATCTTCGGCGCGCAGTTCGACCACTTGGTCGAAGTGGGCACCTTCATCGGAATGCAGCGTGCGCCAGTAGGTGACGGCTTGCTCCCACTCCACACCTTGCGGCGCGAACGGACGGCCCTTGATGTATTCCAGCGTGACATCATCCACGGCGACCATGCCGGCGCGCGCGCCGCCCTCGATCGCCATGTTGCACACCGTCATACGACCTTCCATCGACAGCGCGCGAATGGCCGAGCCGCCGAATTCCATGGCGTAGCCCGTACCGCCGGCCGTGCCGATCTTGCCGATGATGGCGAGCACGATGTCCTTGGCGGTGCAGCCGCGAGGCAGCGCGCCTTCCACCTTCACGAGCATGTTCTTGCTCTTCTTGGCAAGCAGCGTCTGCGTGGCCAGCACGTGCTCGACTTCCGACGTGCCAATACCGTGCGCCAGTGCACCGAATGCGCCGTGCGTGCTGGTGTGCGAATCACCGCACACTACCGTCATGCCCGGCAGCGTTGCGCCCTGCTCCGGCCCGATCACGTGCACGATGCCCTGACGCTTGTCATTCATCTTGAATTGCGTGATGCCGTAGCTGTCGCAGTTGGCATCGAGCGTATCGACCTGCAGTTTGGAGACCGGATCGGCAATGCCGTGCGAGCGGTCGGTGGTCGGCACGTTGTGGTCCGACACAGCCAGATTGGCACTGATGCGCCACACCGGACGGTGCGCCATCTTCAGGCCCTCGAACGCCTGCGGGCTGGTCACCTCGTGCAGCAGTTGGCGATCGATGTAGAGCACGGTCGTGCCATCGTCTTCGGTATGAACGACGTGATCGTCCCAGAGTTTGTCGTAGAGCGTCTTGGCCATGATGCGATCCGTGCACAGCGCGCCTCAAAAAGTGCGCCGCGCGAGCAGTTTCGTGGGGAGTGATCGATTATGCCACCCGGGCCGTCTCGCACAGGACGTGACTGGCGAAAGGGGGTTTCGCGAATTGACGAAAGCTCCGGGCAACAAAAAACCCCGCCGGTTTCCCAGGCGGGGTTTCGTGCGTACTGCCGAGCGGCTTAGCGCTTGTCGATCGACGGCACTTCGCGTGTGGCGGCGCCGTTGAACAGTTGGCGCGGACGGCCGATCTTGTATTCCGGATCGGTGATCATCTCCTCCCACTGCGCGATCCAGCCCACTGAGCGGGCCAGCGCGAAGATGCAGGTGAACATCGAGGTCGGGATGCCCAGCGCGCGCTGCACGATGCCCGAGTAGAAGTCGACGTTCGGGTACAGCTTGCGGCTGACGAAGTACTCGTCTTCCAGCGCGATCTTTTCCAGCTCCATGGCCAGCTTGAACAGCGGGTCGTTGTGCAGGCCCAGTTCGTTCAGCACTTCATGGCAGGTTTCGCGCATCAGTTTGGCGCGCGGATCGTAATTCTTGTACACACGGTGGCCGAAGCCCATCAGGCGCACGCCGCTGTTCTTGTCCTTGACCTGCTTGATGAACTCGGGAACCTTGTCCACAGTGCCGATTTCTTCCAGCATGTTCAGTGCGGCTTCGTTCGCACCACCGTGCGCCGGGCCCCACAGGCACGCGATACCGGCAGCGATGGCGGCGATCGGGTTGGTGCCCGACGAACCGGCCAGCCGCACCGTCGACGTCGATGCGTTCTGCTCGTGGTCGGCGTGCAGGATGAAGATGCGGTCCAGCGCCTTTTCCAGCACCGGGTTCACCTTGTAGTCCTCGCACGGCGTGGCGAACATCATGCGCATGAAGTTGCCGGTGTACGACAGGTTGTTCTGCGGATAGATCAGCGGCTGGCCGATGTTGTACTTGTAAGCCATGGCCACCAGCGTCGGCAGCTTGGCGATCAGGCGAATCTGCGAGATCTCGCGCTCACGCGGGTCATTGATGTTGGCGGCGTCCGGGTAGAACGCGCTCATTGCACCGACCAGACCCGTCAGCACAGCCATCGGGTGGGCGTCGCGACGGAAACCGCGCAGGAAGAACTGCATCTGCTCATGCACCATGGTGTGATGCATGACGGTTTCATTGAACTCTTCCTTCTGCTTGCCGTTGGGCAGTTCACCCTTGAGCAGCAGGTAGCAGATTTCCAGGAAGTCGCATTTGCTGGCCAGATCGTCGATGGCGTAGCCGCGATACAGCAGTTCGCCCTTGTCGCCGTCGATGTAGGTGATCTTGGAATTGCACGACGCGGTCGACATGAAGCCGGGGTCGTACGTGAACTTGCCCGTCTGGCCGTACAGTTTGCGGATGTCGATCACGTCCGGGCCAACCGTGCCCTTGTAGATCGGCAGCTCGACGCTGGGCGAGCCATCGGAAAACGATAGGGTGGCTTTCACTTCGGACGGCGTCATGTCGGTTTCCTTCTCTGCTGTTTATGAAAATGAATACGGGAGACTCCCGCCAGACGGATCGCAAGGTGCCGTGGGGGCGGCTGGACCGATTCGTCTTGCGGCAACCTCTCGCGCGCCGGTGCTAGACCGAGCGCAGCAAGGTCAGGACGTGCTGGACTTGCGGCACG
This sequence comes from Ralstonia sp. UBA689, assembly GCF_002298975.1. Classification (GTDB taxonomy): domain Bacteria; phylum Pseudomonadota; class Gammaproteobacteria; order Burkholderiales; family Burkholderiaceae; genus Ralstonia. The sequence goes on along the minus strand of NZ_DBMV01000001.1, from coordinate 112,946 downwards.
TCGAGTTCGCCCTCGGGCTCCTTGCGTGCGAGCAGGAGATCCATCAGGTCGTTGTCGGGCAACTCGAACAACTGCGTGAGTGCGGCAACGTCGTCATCCGACAGTTCCGTCTCGTAGCGGTTGAAGAAACGCTCGACGATGATGTCGTTCTCCAGCAGGCCACGCCGAGCTCGCCAGCGCAGACGTGCGCGCTTGTGCGGATCGGACTGATGGGAGAACGTCGGAGTATTCACAGCGGTCATGCTCTAAAAGTCGCGTCGCCGGAAAACTGCTCCGGCGACGCTGGGTGCTTCGCGATTTACACCGCGCGGCGCACCATCAGTTCCTTGATCTTGCCGATGGCCTTGGTCGGGTTCAGGCCCTTCGGGCACACATCGACGCAGTTCATGATGGTGTGGCAGCGGAACAGGCGGTACGGATCTTCGAGGTTATCGAGACGCTCGCTGGTCGCCTGGTCGCGGCTGTCGGCGATAAAACGATAGGCCTGCAGCAGACCTGCCGGGCCGACGAACTTGTCCGGGTTCCACCAGAACGACGGGCACGACGTCGAGCAGCTTGCGCACAGAATGCACTCGTACAAGCCATCAAGCTCTTCGCGCTCTTCCGGCGATTGCAGACGCTCCTTCTCGGGCGGCGGCTCGTCGTTGATCAGGAACGGCTTGATCGAGTGGTACTGGTTGAAGAACTGCGTCATATCGACGATCAGGTCGCGCACCACGGGCAGCCCCGGCAGCGGACGCAGCACGATCTTCTCGGGCAGCTCGCGCATGTTGGTCAGGCAGGCCAGACCGTTCTTGCCGTTGATGTTCATGGCGTCGGAACCGCACACGCCTTCGCGGCACGAGCGGCGGAACGCGATCGACTCGTCCAGCTTCTTCAGCTTGACCAGCGCGTCGAGCAGCATGCGCTCATGCCCATCGAGTTCGACCTCGTAGGTCTGCATGCGGGGAGCTGCGTCCTTGTCCGGATCGTAGCGATAGACTTCAAAAATACGCTTCATTTTTGTGGGTCCTTCTTTCCGGTTAGAACGTGCGCGCTTTGGGCGGCACGCTTTCCACCGACAGCGGCTTCATCTGCACGGGCTTGTATTCCAAGCGATTGCCTTCGCTGTAGAACAGCGTGTGCTTGAGCCAGTTATCGTCGTCGCGGTTCGGGAAGTCGCTATGTGCATGGGCACCGCGTGATTCCTTGCGGGCAGCAGCCGATACCATCGTTGCCTTCGCCACTTCCACCAGGTTGGCCACTTCCAGCGCTTCAATGCGCGCTGTGTTGAACACCTTGGATTTGTCCTTCAGGTGGATGTTGGCGGCGCGCTCGGACACTTCCAGAATGCGCTGGACGCCTTCGTCCATCAGGGCCTGCGTGCGGAACACGCCGGCGTGCGACTGCATATTGCGGCGGATGTCGTTGGCGACGTCCTGCGCGTATTCGCCCGAGCTGGACGAATCCAGCTTGGCCAGGCGGGACAGCGCACGGTCAGCAGCGTCAGCCGGCAACGGCTTGTGCTCGCGGTTCTTCAGGTTCTGCGCAACGATGTGGTTGCCGGCCGAGCGACCGAACACCACGAGGTCCAGCAGCGAGTTCGTGCCCAGACGGTTGGCGCCGTGCACCGACACGCACGAGCATTCGCCAATTGCATAGAAGCCGTTGATGACTTCGTTCGGGTTGCCGTTCTTCGGTGCCACGACCTGACCGTGATAGTTGGTCGGGATACCGCCCATCTGGTAGTGGATGGTCGGCACAACCGGAATCGGTTCCTTGATGGCGTCCACGTTGGCGAACTTCAGGCCGATCTCGCGGATGGACGGCAGGCGCTTCATGATGGTCTCGGCACCGACGTGGGTCAGATCGAGCAGCACGTAGTCGCCGTTCGGGCCGCAGCCGCGGCCTTCCTTGATTTCCTGGTCCATCGAGCGCGACACGAAGTCACGCGGTGCCAGATCCTTCAGCGTCGGGGCATAGCGTTCCATGAAGCGCTCGCCATCCTTATTACGCAGGATGCCGCCTTCGCCGCGCACGCCTTCCGTGATCAGCACGCCCGCGCCGGCCACGCCGGTCGGGTGGAACTGCCAGAACTCCATGTCTTCCAGCGGAACGCCTGCGCGCGCTGCCATGCCCAGGCCGTCACCGGTGTTGATGAAGGCGTTGGTGGAGGCTGCGTAGATCCGGCCAGCGCCGCCCGTGGCGAACAGCGTCGTCTTGGCTTCGAGGATGTAGACCTCGCCGGTTTCCATTTCCAGCGCGGTCACGCCCAGCACGTCGCCGTCCTGGTCGCGGATCAGGTCCAGCGCCATCCATTCGACGAAGAAGTGGGTCTTGGCGCGCACGTTACGCTGATACAGCGTATGCAGCAGCGCGTGGCCGGTACGGTCAGCGGCGGCGCAAGCACGTTGCACAGGCTTCTCGCCGTAGTTCGACGTATGGCCGCCGAACGGGCGCTGGTAGATCGTGCCGTCGGCGTTACGGTCGAACGGCATACCGAAGTGTTCCAGTTCATAGACCACATTCGGCGCCTGGCGGCACATGAACTCGATCGCATCCTGGTCGCCGAGCCAGTCGGAGCCCTTGATGGTGTCGTAGAAGTGATAGTGCCAGTTGTCTTCGCTCATGTTGCCAAGCGACGCACCGATGCCACCCTGCGCCGCCACGGTATGCGAGCGGGTGGGGAAAACCTTCGAGAGCACGGCCACCGAGAGGCCGGCTTCTGCGAGTTGCAGCGATGCGCGCATGCCCGCACCACCTGCTCCGACGATCACGACGTCGAACTTGCGACGCGGCAGACCCGTCTTGACTGCGACCATGTCTTAAACCCTCCAGAGAATCTGAGCTGCGTAGCCCGCACAACCGACGAGCCACAGAATCGTCAACACTTGCAGCGTCAAACGCACCGCCACGGGTTTCACGTAGTCCATCCAGATGTCACGCACGCCGATCCAGGCGTGATACGTGAGCGACAGGAAAGCCAGGAACGTCAGCAGCTTCATCCACTGGTTGGCGAAGAGGCCAGCCCAGCTTTGGTAAGAAGTGTCTTTCGAGAGCAGGAACGAGACCAGCAGCACGACGGTGTAGACCGCCATGATCACGGCGGTGACGCGCTGCGCGAGAAAATCCTTCAGGCCATAGTGCGCGCCGACGACAAGGCGCTTGGGACCGATATTGTTTTGTGCCATTGCGGATTCCTCAGAACAGGCCGAACAGCTTGGCGCCGAACACGACGGTCAGCAGCAGGCTGACGATCAGCACGCTTGTTGCCGACTTGGCCGAGGTGGCCTTGTCGATACCGACATGCAGATCGAGGAGCAGATAGCGGATGCCGGCGCAAAAGTGGTGCAGATATGCCCAGATGAGCGCGAGAACGACAACCTTGGCGAAACCGTTGGACAAAAGCGCCGTGAACTTGGCGAAACTGATTTCCGACGTGAGACTTTGTTCGAACAAGTACAGCACGAACGGAAGAAGAAGGAACATCAGTGCACCGCTGGCACGATGCAGGATGGACACCTTACCGGCCCAGGGCAAGCGGTAGCGGGCGATATCGCCCAAACCGATGTTCCTGAATTCCGGTCTGGCTTTCTTGACGGCTTCTGCCATGTCAGACCCCATTGGCTAATCAACAAACAAAACTGCTTTGCACAAATCCGCGAGATTTTAGCGCGCTTTTGTTGCGCAGCGCACCAATAATTTCCCGCGCCGCGCTCCATTTTTGTGCTTCCCGCCCTCGCCTGCCAGTGGCGCGATGCGTGGGCGATTGTCCTCTTTACATCGTCTTCATGACACGCAATACGCCGTTGCGCGCCTCACAAATCAAGACGCCGGCGGATCTGCCGAATTCTCATCAGGCAGGAGCTCGGCGGCGCGTCGTCAACTCAGCTCATTCTGGTAGTAATGCCGCGTCGTGACGTACAAACCACGCCGCAACTCAACCGGCCTGTCGCCGAACGTATGCGACACGCGCTCGACCGACAACAGCGGCGATGCAGCCTGCACCGACAGCAACTCGGCCGTGGCCGCATCGGCCGCCACCGCACGAATGCGTTCCGTGGCACGCAACATGCGTACGCCGAATTCCGTTTCAAAAAACGCGTACATCGGCCCCTTCCATTCGGTCAGCCTCTCGGCGGTCAGCCCTTTGAAGCTGGCACCGGGCAGCCAGATTTCCTCGAACACCGTCGGCTCGCCCGAGAAGAACAGCACACGGCGAATCTGCACCACGCTGTCGCCGGCCTTCAACTCCAGCAAGCGGGCGATCTCGGCGGGCGCCCGCATGCGCTTGCACTCCAGCACGCGGCTACTCGGATAGTGCTGCTCGCCCTGCTCCGGCATCAGGCGCAGGAAGCGGAACTGCACACCCTCTTCGTAATGCGTGGTGACGAACGTGCCCTTGCCCTGGCGTCGGGCGACCAGATTCTCGCCTGCCAACTCGTCGATCGCCTTGCGCACGGTACCCTGGCTGACCTTGTAGCGGGCCGCCAACTCCATCTCGCTGGGGATCATCTCGCCAGGCTTCCATTCGCCGGTCTGCAGGCTCTGCAGGATCAGCGTCTTGATCTGCTGATACAGCGGGCTGAATGTGGGCGAGCCGCCCCCTACCCCCGCAGTCAGAGGCGACGCGCCAGCCTCGCCGCCCGAAGACGGCGGCACAGCGGCGGACAGAGGGCTGGATGTACTCGACATAGCTGCCGATTTCACCACAAAAGCGACAAACGCGTCCAGCCCGTTTATAGAATGTCTTATGTCTTATATAAGACAGAAGATTGATTGACTTCGCCCTAGGCCGGACCTACACTCGCGCCTGTTCCGGACGAGCGGTTCCACGCCGGCTGCCTCAGGCCTTCGAGCAAAGCATAAGGGTGTTTCCACTTCGTCATGCGGACGCAGTAAACTGCGAGGCTCTTGCCGATCCCGAGCCGGCTGCCCCATGAGATCCATGCGGCAAGCGACCGCTACCGGCAATGCCTGCGTGGCAGTGCAGCCATCCCGCCAGGATGCGCGTGCAGCGCAGTGCGATCCGCTTTTCACTACCGTTTGGAGAGTTCTCATGGCAAAAGCACCCATGCGCGTCGCAGTGACCGGCGCTGCTGGACAGATCGGTTACGCCCTGCTGTTCCGCATCGCCGCGGGCGAAATGCTGGGCAAGGATCAGCCCGTCATCCTGCAACTGCTGGAAATCCCCGATGAGAAGGCCCAGAAGGCGCTCAAGGGCGTGATGATGGAGATCGAAGACTGCGCCTTCCCGCTGCTGGCCGGCATGGAAGCCCACTCCGACCCGATGACTGCCTTCAAGGACGTCGATGTGGCCCTGCTGGTGGGCGCCCGCCCCCGCGGCCCGGGCATGGAGCGCAAGGACCTGCTGTCGGCCAACGCGCAAATCTTCACGGCACAGGGCAAGGCCCTGAATGCCGTCGCTTCGCGCAATGTCAAGGTGCTGGTGGTCGGCAACCCGGCCAACACCAACGCCTACATCGCCATGAAGTCGGCGCCGGACCTGCCGCGCGAGAACTTCACCGCCATGCTGCGCCTGGACCACAACCGTGCCCTGTCGCAGATCGCCGCCAAGACCGGCAAGCCGGTGGCCAGCATCGAGAAGCTGTTCGTGTGGGGCAATCACAGCCCGACGATGTACGCCGACTACCGCTACGCCACCATCGACGGCAAGAGCGTCAAGGACATGATCAACGACCCGGCGTGGAACAACGATGTGTTCCTGCCGACCGTCGGCAAGCGCGGTGCCGCCATCATCGACGCACGCGGCCTGTCGTCGGCTGCCTCGGCTGCCAACGCCGCCATCGATCACGTGCGTGACTGGGTACTGGGCACGAACGGCAAGATCGTGACGATGGGCATTCCGTCGAACGGCGATTACGAGATTCCGCAAGACGTGATGTTCGGCTTCCCGGTCACGACGGCCAACGGCAAGTACGAAGTGGTCAAGGGCTTCGAGATCGACGCCTATAGCCGCGAGAAGATCAACATCACGCTCAAGGAACTGCAAGAAGAGCAAGATGGCGTGAAGCACCTGCTGGGCTGAAACGCATGATCTGACAAGAAACCGGAGCGGATCGGCAGCGAACCCTCCGGTTTTTTTACATCCAGACTCCGGCGCCCGGGCAGTAAGCGCCACCCAAACCGATAACGCTCAGTGCACCCCACCGAGGTCTTGTTCCAGGACGATGCCGCTCCGGCCCAACTGCCGGTCTGCGACCACTATGCTGGCGCAGAAAAGCTGATGCGCAAGTCGCTCGCCCTGCAACAAGCGCTTGGCCCCGTCTTCGACATCACCTTCGACTGCGAGGACGGCGCCGCCATCGGCCAGGAGCGAACGCACGCCGAACTGGCGGCCACACTCATCAACAGCGACGACAACCGATTCAATCGCGTCGGCGTACGCATCCACGACCCGAACCACGACGCCTGGACGCAGGACGTTGACATCCTCGTCGGCCAGGCCGGTAGCCGCCTTGCATACGTGACCGTGCCCAAGGTGCGCGACGTGGTGGAAGTCGCCCGCGTAACCGATCGCGTCAACCAGGCCGCGCGTGCAGCCGGCATCGCCCGGCATCTGCCGATCCACGTGCTGATCGAGACACACGGGGCGCTGGCACAGGTGTTCGACATTGCGTCGCTGGTGCAGGTGGAATGCCTGAGCTTCGGGCTGATGGATTTCGTCTCGGCGCACAACGGTGCGATTCCCGGCTCGGCGATGGGCTCGCCGGAGCAGTTCGAGCATCCGCTGATCCGCCGCGCGCTGACCGACATTTCCGCCGCGTGCCACGCGCACGGCAAGGTGCCGTCGCACAATGTCAGCACCGACATCAAGCACCCGGACCGCGCTGGCGCTGACGCCGCACGTGCCCGCAACGCATTCGGCTACCTGCGCAAGTGGAGCATCCACCCGGACCAGATCGAACCAATCGTCGACGCGTTCCGTCCGTCGCACAATGAAGTGACAAAGGCGGCCGCCATTCTTGTGGCCGCACAGGACGCGTCGTGGGGCCCGATCCAGCACGAGGGTCGCCTGCACGACCGTGCGAGCTATCGCTATTGGTGGGCCGTGCTGCAACGCGCGCACACCACCGGAGTTGAGATTCCGGCGGACGCTGTAGCGCGCTTCTTCGCATAAAGGCCGCCTTGAGAGGAGATTCGCCATGACCGCCAATACCCAAGCCAGCGCAGGCGCCCGCTTCCGCCAGGCGCTGGTGGAAGAATCGCCGTTGCAGATCGTAGGCACCATCAACGCCAACCATGCGCTGCTGGCCAAGCGTGCCGGCTATCGCGCGATCTACCTATCGGGCGGTGGCGTAGCGGCGGGATCGCTGGGCCTGCCCGATCTCGGCATCTCGGGCCTGGATGACGTCCTGACCGACGTGCGCCGCATCACCGACGTGTGCGACGTGCCGCTGCTGGTGGACGTCGATACCGGTTTCGGCGCCTCGGCGTTCAACGTGGCGCGCACGACCAAGTCGCTCATCAAGTTCGGCGCGGCGGCCATGCATATTGAAGACCAGGTCGGCGCCAAGCGCTGCGGCCATCGGCCCAACAAGGAGATCGTCTCCCGGGACGAAATGGTCGACCGCATCAAGGCCGCCGTCGATGCGCGCACCGACGCCAATTTTGTCGTGATGGCACGCACGGACGCGCTGGCCGTCGAAGGCCTTGACCGCGCCATCGAGCGTGCGGTGGCCTGCGTGGAAGCCGGCGCCGATGCAATCTTTCCCGAAGCAATGACGGATCTGCCGATGTACCGCAAGTTCGTGGATGCAGTAAAAGTGCCGGTGCTTGCCAACATCACGGAATTCGGCCAGACGCCGCTGTTCACGCGCGACGAGCTGGCATCGGCGGGCGTGGCGATGATCCTGTATCCGCTGTCGGCCTTCCGCGCCATGAACAAAGCCGCCGAGAACGTCTACGCCGCCATCCGCCGCGACGGTACGCAGAAGAACGTGGTCGATACCATGCAGACGCGCATGGAACTGTACGACAGCATCGGCTACCACGACTATGAAGCCAAGCTTGACGCGCTGTTCGCGCAGAACCGCGGTTGAGCCGGGCAATCGAAATCGATCAACCCCGATCAGGAGAACGGAAGACGAGAAACGCGAGACGGCCTCCTTGAAAACCACTCTGCACCTGGCGCGACACCCCCGTTTGGGGGAGTGGTTGCATCGCCATGTAACAGAACGTTGGGCATGGCGTACAAATCAGTCAAAATACCGGCCGGTGTGCGCCAAACCCCGGCAATTCCGGCCCGGGACGGTCGCCTCCCCCGATCCAGTCTTACCGAAGGAAACCCTATGAATAAGTTCATCGTGGGCGCCTGCGCTGGCGTTCTCTCGCTGGCCGCATCGCAATACGCCACAGCCCAGACCACGACCACCGCCAAGCCGGCCGCCAAGAAGAAGGCTCCGGCCAAGAAGAAAGCCACCAAGAAAGCAGCGCCTGTTGCCGCCGTCAAGCCGGAAGGCGTGCAGTGGAAGTGCGAGCTTGGCAACGAGCTGTACATCGCGGGCAACATGACGCGCGACCAGGTCGTCACCATGTACTGGAAGGGCAAGAACTACCAACTGCCGCGGCAGTTGACCCACACCGGTGCCGACCGCTACTTCGACCAGAAGACTGGCATGGATCTGGTGGTCATCCCCGCCAAGGCCATGCTGTTCGACCGCAATGAAGGCCACCGCCTGGCCGACGAGTGCCAGACTGCCGAGATGGCCGCTGGCGCACCAGCACCGACCCAGGCCGGCGCCCTGCGCGCTCCGGCTGGCCTGCCGCTGATGTTGCAGGACAACGCTGCCCCGGCTCCGGCCCCCGCTCCGGACGCCACCGGCGCCACCGCCCAACCCGCCAAGCAGTAACGCAAGAGGCCCTCAGGAACCCGCCCATGTCCGCACCGGTTGCGAACATCCGCCCGAGACCCGACAAGGTCATCGTCGACATCGTCGACTATGTGACCAAGTTCAAGGTCGACAGCAAGGCTGCCTATGAAACGGCCCGCCACTGTCTGCTCGATACCTTGGGCTGCGGGCTGGAGGCGCTGTCGTATCCGGCGTGCACCAAGCTTCTGGGGCCCATCGTGCCGGGAACCGTCGTGCCGAATGGCGCGAAGGTCCCGGGCACGCAATTCCAGCTCGATCCGGTGCAGGCCGCCTTCAATATCGGCGCCATGATCCGCTGGCTGGACTTCAACGACACGTGGCTGGCTGCCGAATGGGGCCATCCGTCGGACAACCTCGGCGGCATTTTGGCCGTGGCGGACTGGTTGTCCCGTACGAACATCGCCGGCGGCAAGAAGCCGCTCGTGATGAAAGACGTGCTCACCGCGATGATCAAGGCCCACGAAATCCAGGGCTGCATCGCGCTCGAAAATGCATTCAACAAGGTGGGGCTGGACCACGTCGTGCTGGTCAAGGTCGCCACCGCCGCGGTGGTCGGGCAATTGCTCGGGCTGTCGCGTGAAGAGATCATCAACGCCGTTTCGCTGGCGTGGGTCGACGGCCAGTCGCTGCGCACCTACCGCCATGCACCGAATACCGGCAGCCGCAAGTCGTGGGCAGCGGGCGATGCGACCAGCCGTGGCGTGCGCCTGGCGCTGATCGCCAGGACGGGCGAGATGGGCTACCCCTCCGCCCTCACCGCCAAGGACTGGGGCTTCTACGATGTGTCCTTCAAGGGCCAGCCGTTCACGTTCCAACGCAAGTACGGCACGTATGTGATGGAAAACGTGCTGTTCAAGATCAGCTTCCCGGCCGAGTTCCATGCGCAGACCGCCGCCGAGGCGGCCATGGCACTGCACAAGGCACTTACGAACGCCGGCAAGACCACCGACGACATTGAGCAGATCACGATCCGAACGCACGAAGCAGCGATCCGCATCATCGACAAGCAAGGCCCGCTCGCCAACCCGGCGGACCGCGACCATTGCATCCAGTACATGGTCGCCGTGCCGCTCATCTTCGGCCGCCTGACGGCCGAAGACTACGAAGACACTGTCGCGCGCGACCCGCGCATTGATGCACTGCGTAAGAAGATCGTCTGCGTGGAAGACAAGCAGTTCACCAAGGATTACCACGACCCCGAGAAGCGCTCGATCGCCAACGCGATCACCGTCCAGCTCAAGGATGGTAAGGCGCTCAAAGAGGTTGCGGTGGAGTACCCGATCGGCCACAAGCGGCGGCGTAAGGAAGGCATGCCGCTGCTGGTCGAGAAGTTCCGGACCAACCTGGCCCGGCGGTTTCCGGACAAGCAGCAGGAGGCCATCCTGCATGTCTCGCTCGACCAGAAAGCGCTTGAAGCCATGCCGGTCAACGAGTATGTCGATTTGTACGTGATTTGATCTGTCGATTTGACGTATCCGCAAGGGGCGCCCCGGTGCCCCGCGCATCCTCAAGCATTGGAGTCATGCCATGCCCCACAACCTGAAAAAGACACTCAAGGAATTCAAGATCAACGGCGGCCAGACCGGCAAGTTCCATTCCCTGCCGCAACTGGGCAAGGAACTGGGCGTGGCGATCGAGCGCCTGCCTGTTTCCATCCGGATCGTGCTGGAATCGGTGCTGCGCAACTGCGACGGCAAGAAGGTGACTGAAGAGCACGTCACCCAACTGGCCAACTGGAAGCCGAACGCCGAACGCGTTGACGAAATCCCGTTCGTGGTCGCGCGCGTGGTGCTGCAGGACTTTACCGGCGTGCCGCTGCTGGCCGACCTGGCCGCCATGCGCAACGTGGCCGAGCGCATGGGCAAGAACCCCAAGAAGATCGAGCCGCTAGTGCCGGTCGACCTGGTGGTGGATCACTCGGTGCAGATCGACCACTTCCGCGAGAAGAAGGCGCTGGACCTGAACATGCAACTGGAATTTTCGCGCAACAACGAGCGCTACCAGTTCATGAAGTGGGGCATGCAGGCATTCGACACGTTCGGCGTGGTGCAGCCGGGTTTCGGCATCGTTCACCAGGTCAACCTGGAATACCTGGCACGCGGCGTCCATAAGAAGAGCGGCGTGTACTACCCGGATACGCTGGTCGGCACCGACAGCCACACCACCATGATCAACGGTATCGGCGTGGTGGGCTGGGGTGTGGGCGGCATCGAGGCGGAAGCCGGCATGCTGGGCCAGCCGGTGTACTTCCTGACGCCGGACGTGGTGGGCGTGGAACTGAAGGGCCGTTTGCGCGAAGGCGTGACCGCTACCGATCTGGTGCTCACCATCACCGAAATGCTCCGCAAGGAAAAGGTCGTCGGCAAGTTCGTCGAGTTCTTCGGCGAAGGCACGGCCAGCCTGTCGCTGCCGGACCGCGCGACCATCGGCAACATGGCTCCGGAATACGGCGCCACGATGGGCTTCTTCCCGGTGGACGACAAGACCATCGACTACTTCAAGGGCACCGGCCGCACGAAGGAAGAAATCGCCGCGTTCGAAAGCTACTTCAAGGCGCAGAAGCTGTTTGGTGTGCCGAAGGCCGGCGAAATCGACTACACCAAGACGTTGACCCTGGACCTCGGCACGGTGGCCCCGTCGCTGGCTGGCCCGAAGCGTCCGCAAGACCGTATCGAAATCGGCAACGTGAAGTCGACGTTCTCGTTGCTGTTCTCCAAGCCGGTTGCGGAAAACGGTTTCAACAAGAAACCGGAAGACCTCGACAAGACCTTCACGACCACCAACGGCGTCGACGTGAAGAGCGGCGACGTGCTGATCGCAGCCATCACCTCGTGCACGAACACCTCGAACCCGAGCGTGCTTCTGGCTGCAGGCCTGCTAGCTAAAAAGGCTGTCGAAGCCGGCCTGGAGGTCGCGCCGCACATCAAGACCTCGCTCGCCCCGGGAAGCCGCGTGGTGACGAAGTACCTGGAAGCCGCCGGCCTTCTGCCGTACCTGGAGAAGCTGGGCTTTGGCGTAACGGCGTATGGCTGCACCACGTGTATCGGCAACGCCGGCGACCTGACGCCGGAACTCAACGAAGCCATCGTGAAGAACGACATCGTTGCTGCCGCCGTGCTGTCGGGCAACCGCAACTTCGAAGCACGTATCCACCCGAACATCCGCGCCAACTTCCTGGCCTCCCCGCCGCTGGTGGTCGCTTACGCGATCGCCGGCAACGTGACGCGCGACCTGATGACCGAGCCGGTCGGCAAGGGCAAGAAGGGCAAGGACATCTACCTGGGCGACATCTGGCCGACCTCGGACGAAATCGCCAAGCTGATGAAGTTCGCCATGAACGCCGACACGTTCCGCACGAACTACGAACAGGTCAAGAAGCCGTCCAAGCTGTGGGCCAACGTCAAGGGCACGAAGGGTCAGGTCTACGACTGGCCGAAGTCGACCTACATTGCCGAGCCGCCCTTCTTCGAAGGCTTTGGCATGACGCCGGCCGCTGCCTCGGCATCGGTCAAGGGCGCACGCGCGCTGGGCGTGTTTGGGGATTCCGTGACAACCGACCACATCTCCCCGGCCGGTTCAATCAAGGAAACGTCGCCCGCCGGCAAGTACCTGCTGGCCAACGGCGTGCTCAAGGCCGACTTCAACAGTTACGGGTCGCGCCGCGGCAACCATGAGGTGATGATGCGCGGCACGTTCGCCAACGTGCGCATCAAGAACCTGATGATCCCGGCCAAGGCCGATGGTTCGCGCGTGGAAGGCGGCGAAACGCTGTTCCAGCCGAGCGGCGAACAAATGTCGATCTACGACGCCGCCATGAAGTACATCGCCGAAGGCACGCCGACGGTCGTGTTCGGTGGCGAAGAGTACGGCACGGGCAGCTCGCGCGACTGGGCCGCCAAGGGCACGCAACTGCTGGGCGTGAAGGCTGTGATCGCACGCAGCTTCGAGCGTATTCACCGCTCGAACCTGGTCGGCATGGGCGTGCTGCCGCTGCAGTTCAAGGGCAACGACTCGGCACAATCGCTGGGCATCGTGGGCGACGAGACCTTCGACATCGAAGGACTGGAAGGCGAAATCAAGCCGCAACAGGACGTCACCCTGGTGATCAAGCGCGCCAACGGCGAGACCAAGCAGGTGGAGGTGCTGCTGCGCATCGACACGCCGATCGAAGTCGACTACTACAAGCACGGCGGTATCCTGCCGTTCGTGCTGCGTCAGTTGCTGGCCGCGTAAGCTGCCTGCTGCTCTGTAGCAGATCGGAAGCCGGCTCTTCGGAGCCGGCTTTTTTGTTGCCTGCCGCGTCAAACAGCGTAACGATGCCCCAATCCATGCGCGGGCTTTGGTAGAGTGTGCCGATTAGGCCGCGTGGCAGCATCGCTCGCCATCCGGGCCGCCATCCGATTGACGCACCCGCAGGAGTCTGCCCCCATGGCCCAAGTGGTACTCGCCCTACTCGTCGTGGCGGCCGCCGTGTTCTACATCCTGTTCAAGGCACCGCATACCGATGCCCAGGCACCCGCGGCAAGCGCTGCAGCAACCGCGGCTGCGCCCGTCCCACCGCCCCCGCCGATAGCCGCAAGCGCGCCACCCGCAGCTACAGCACAGCCCCCTGTTAGCGCGCCGTCTGCATCGGAACCTGCTGCAGCCGCATCGGCGCCGACTGCGGCAAGCACCGTGGCGGCCGGAGCCTCGGCGCCCGCAACCAAGCCTTAGGGCTTTCGCCGACAAAGCGGCACATAGCAGCGTACAAGGGTAAAATAACGCCCCTTCTTTCCAATCGACCGGTACGGCACAGCATGGCAGGATTCCGCTCCAAGGCTCCCCAACGTCTTTCCCCCGATGCAGAACGGCTCGTCGCCGATGCGCTGGCGCTTGATGCGTCAGGCAGCCGCATCGAAGACGTCTACTGGGAACAAAGGCTGTCCGAACGGCTGTCCCGGCTGCTGAAGAACGGCAGCCAGACCGCGCTCGACGCCGCACTCGACCACCTCTTCAAGCACAACGAGGAAGCCTCCGACGTGCTGGCCGAACAGGCCGAGACGCTGGCTGAATCGGCTGTACTGACATCGGGCGACATTGAATATGACGCGCTGCTGATCGCGGCGCCCATCCTCGCGCACACGCGCTACATGATTCCGTCGGGCACCATCAAACCCGAGCTGGCGCAGACGCTGCAGGTGCATCTGCAGGCGCACGTGATGGCCTCCAATGCGCGCGTGGCGCTCGCGCCATACCTGTACAGCATCGACCAACTCCCGCGCACGCATTCCGACACCTTCGCGCTCACTCACAAGCTGGCGGCCTATGCGCTGTCGGGCCAGCCGCCCAAGGTGGAACTGCGCGACATGCCCGAGACCGCACCCATCCTGGCCGACCCGCGCTACCTGCTCGCCATCGTCGTGGCCCAGCACGGCCAGCCGCTGTTCCGCTGGCAGGAAGACTCCAAGGAGCACCACGCCGAGCGCACCACGTGTCTGGAGCAATGGCGCGAGCAGGTCACGCCGACCATCTCCACGCTGATGCCCGGCTGCGAGTTCGACCTCCTGCTGCCGGACGCCTTCTTTCTGTCCTGCCGTGAATCCGACAAGCGCATCCGCCCGCTGACGGTACGTGCCGCCGTCAACTACCTGCAAGGCGCGCTGGACCTGCCGGCCAACCGCTTTGGCGCCATCATCGGCGCATTCGGCGAGGAGCAGATCGAGGAATACCGGGTGGCCTTCACCGTGCGCGGCGAGAAAGACCTGATCTACGGCATCGTCTGGCCCGTCTACGGCCGCGATGGCGGTGCCACGGATGTCGCCGCGGAAGGCGAGCCTGGCAGCCCGCTGGAGCAGATCTGTGACGAACTGCGCGCGTGCGGCATCGAAGACATCTTCCGCCACGGCCAGCTTTTCGAGCCGGAATACTGCGAAGACTGCGGTGCCCCACTCTATGCCGACCGCTCGGCCGAGATCGTCCACGCCGAAATGCCGGAAGACGCGCCGACGCAACAGCCGCTGTTCCACTGACGCACTGGACGCATGAAGCGAATCGCCAAGCCGCCTTCGGGTGGCTTTTTTGTTGCTCCACCATCATTCATATTGATTGTCGGTTTGCGTCGCACGCACCACGACGCCCTGCGGCACAATGACGATCTCTCGCCACTTGGCATCACCGCCCGAACCCGAGGAGCCTCCGATGGCCAGTCACCCCTTCATTCGCGCCCTGATCCGCAACCTTGCCGCCTGCGCGCTGGCTGGCGCTGCGGCCGCACCGCTGGCAGCGCTGGCCGACGACTTGCGTATCGGCCTGTCCGCCGACGTCACATCGATGGACCCGCAATGGAACAACGCCGGTCCCAACAACGCCATGGCGCTGCACATATTCGAGTCGCTGGTCTTCCTGGATAAAAACGGCCGCTACACGCCGGGGCTGGCCACCTCGTGGAAGGCCATCGACGCCAACACGTGGGAGATCAAGCTGCGCCCGAACATAAAGTGGAGCGACGGCACGCCCTTCACCGGCGACGACGTGAAAGCCTCCATCGAGCGCCCTGCCCGCCTGACCAACAGCCCGGGCCCGTTCACCAGCTACACCAAATCGATCACCGAGGTGCAGATCGTCGATCCGCTCACGGTGCGGCTAAAGGTGTCGATCCCGAACTACGCGAGCATCCCGAACGATCTGAACAGCCTGCCGATCATCCCCAAGAAGGTGGCGGATGCCTCGCAGGCGGATTTCGATGCCGGCCGCGCCATGATCGGCACAGGCCCGTTCCTGTTCGACCACTTCACGCGCGGTCAGGAAATCGTGCTCAAGAAGAACCCGAACTATTGGGGTCGCGTGCCGCTGTGGGACAAGGTCACCTTCAAGATCATCACCGACAACGCCGCGCGCACGGCTGCACTGCTCTCGGGCGACGTCGATGTGGTGGAAGCCGTGCCCGCCGCGGACGTGCCGCGCATCAAGCAGAGCCCGAAGTTCCACCTGGAGCAGCAGGTGTCGTGGCGCACGATCTTCTGGCAGATGGACCAGAACCGCGATGTATCGCCGTTCATCACCGACAAGGCCGGCAAGCCGCTGGCAAAGAACCCGTTCAAGGACCGCCGCGTGCGTGAAGCCGTGGCGCTGGCCATCAACCGCGATGCCATCGTCTCGCGCGTGCTCGAAGGCCAGGGCGTGGTGGCATCAAGCATTGTCTCGCCGCAGATCTTCGGGCACCCGGGGGGCAAACTGATTCCGTACGACCCGGACCGCGCCAGGAAACTGCTAGCCGAGGCAGGCTACCCCGACGGCTTCGGGCTGACGCTGCACGCCACCAACAACCGTTATCTGAACGACGCACAGGTCGCACAGACCACCGCACAACTGCTCACGCGCATTGGTATTCAGACCAAGGTGGAGACGTTGCCGGTGGCGGCGTACTTCTCGCGCGCGCGTCAGGGCGAGTTCTCGTTCATGATGCTCGGCTGGGGTTCGGTGGCGGCGGACGTGGCGCTGCGCAGCATCCTTGGCACGCCCAACGCGCAGACCGGCTACGGCACCTGGAACTGGGGCAAGTACAGCAACCCCGAACTGGACAAGCTGGTGCAGACCTCGCTCTCGACGGTGTCGAGCGAGCAGGCCCACGAGCAGGCCGCCAAGACTGCCGCACGCTTTGCGCAGACCGACTTCGCGATCATCCCATCGCACCATCAGCTCGCCACGTGGGCAATGCGCAAGGGCATCCGCTACCAGGCGCGCACCGACGAATGGTCGCTGGCGCATCTGTTCACCAAGCAGTAGGCAAACCGTTCGCCGTAACGCCCTGTTACAGCTAAATCGCCGCAGGCGCCGCATTGGGGAAAGCCGCAGGAACTTTCGGCCTTGGCTTTCCTCTATCATGGCGTTTTTCCACGCCGACACTCTGTAACACTCGTGATGTTGCGACCCAACCTACTCTGTCTCGGCGTCGTCGCCCTGCTGGCCGCCTGCTCCAATCTGGAGACCCAACCGACCGACGCGTCGGCCCAGGCCACCGGCCGCACGACGTCGAACCCCCAGGCGGTGCAAGCCGCGCCGGCCACGCCTCCCGCACCGATCAACCCGCCCATCGTCTTCGGCTCGCCTGACACCAGCGGCACCACGACGGTCAACCTGCCGCCCAAGGACAAGATGAGCTTGTCCGACTACCGCGCGCAAACCCGTGACCGCCTGATCAAGTCCGAAAACGCCCGCCCCGACGTGGCCGATTGCGCCGCGCATGCGAGTTGGATCATTCCGCGCTCCACCAACTTCGACCAGTTCCGCCTGCCGACCGGCGCACTGTCCGAAGGACAGGCCAAGGTGGAGCCGTGGGACTCGCGCTTCTCATCCAGCAAGCAAGGCGCTGTCAAAGTATCGAGCGTGGTCAGCTTCACCGCTGCCGTGCACAAGCGCGGCACGGGCAGCGACCAATGGGAGCCAGTGAAAGTCCGCTGCGGCTATGACGAAGGCATGATGCTCGCGTACGAACTGCTCGACGCCACCGGCCAGCCGTTCGCGAGCCCTGCCGCCGCACCTTCGACAACAGCCCGCACGCACTGCCGACGCGGCCACCGCTGCACGACAACGGCCGCGCATGGCAAGACCACCGCCAAGGGCAAGGCCGCGGCCAAGTCCGCGAAATCAGCCAAGGGCAGCGGCACGGCCAAGACCAAGTCGACTTCGACGGGCAAATCCACCGCCAAGTCGACCGCCAAAAAGACGACGAAGAAGTCGACCGCCGGCCAATAAAAGCAAACGCGCCGCCAGAACCTTGGCGGCGCGTTTTCGTTGATGGCTTCGGCGCAGATGGTCTCGATCAGCCGAGATATTCCAGGATCGCCTGCAGCATTGCCGCGCCCAATGCGGCGCTACGGGCGCCGTCCCAGCCCACGCGTGCGTCGGGCAAATCCGCATTGTCCTTGAAGGGCATCTCCAGCGTGAGCGACAGGCAGCCATAGGTGTGGCCGATGTACTTGGAGGCCAGCTTGAGCGCGTCTTCGTTGTACTTGCTCGCCTCGTAGCCGTACCGCGTCTGGAAATCCGGCGAGGCACGCAGGAAGGCCGCCACGAACCGGTCCTGATCCGCGCGCTGCGCATCGGTAAAGCCCGGCAGCATCTCGCTGCCCGCCACAAACACGTAGGGCAACGCCTCATCACCGTGGATGTCGAAGAACAGGTCGACGCCGGTCTGCTCGATGGCCTGGCGCACGCACAGCACTTCGGGGCTGCGCTGGGCGTCGGGCTCCATCCATTCGCGATTCAGGTTGGCACCGGCGGCGTTGGTACGCAGATTGCCCAGCGACGAACCATCCGGATTCATATTGGGCACGATGTGGAAGACGGCGCGTTCTGTCAGCACGCGGCCGAGCGGGTCACCGCTCCACACACCTTGGCGCGTCAGGCGCGCGAGCAGCCCTTCGACAAACCATTCGGCCATCGTCTCGCCCGGATGCTGGCGGGCGATGATCCACACGTTCTTCTTGGCCGGCCCGGGCTCGCCGACGGTAATGCTCGTCATGTCGCGACCCTGCACCGTGCTGCCGAGACGCTGCGTGCGTACGCCGGGCAAGGTTTGCGCGGCGGCCACCAGCGACAGGTGGCGCTCATCCGAATACGGCTCGAAATAGGCGAACCAGATGCTGTCGTGCTCGGGCGTCAGCTCGATCGTGAGCGTCTTGCCGTCATAGCGCGTCGGCACGCGAAACCAGTGTTCGCGGTCGTACGAAGCCACGGCCTGATAGTCCTTCCAGCCGGCCGCGTACGTGCATTCAGCAGCGTTTTCCAGCGCCAGCTTGCACGCCTGCCCTAGCACGCCCTGCAAGCGGAAGTGGAACCACTGCGTGAAGTCCGCATGCGAGTCACGGCGGATGCGCAGGCGGATCGCATCGGCGCGCGCTGCATCGATGATTTCGATGGCGCCGCTATCGAAGGTGCTGGAGATGTGCGGTTGGGTGGCAGTCATGTCGGGTCCTGTCAGAAGCGGATAGAGAGCGAAAGTCGGTTCAGGCGAGCTTGCGGCGGAAGATCCAGCGCTCATCGTCGGAGTCGGCGGCGGCAAACGCGTAGCCATCCACGTCGAACGCCTTGAGCTTGCGCGGATCGGTGATGCGATGTTCGATCGCGTAGCGCGCCATCAGCCCGCGCGCCCGCTTGGCGTAGAACGAGATGATCTTGTACTGACCGTTCTTCCAGTCTTCAAAGACCGGCGTGACGATGCGCGCCTTGAGCACCTTGGGGCGCACCACCTTGAAATACTCTTCCGACGCGAGATTGACGAGCACGGGGTCTTCGTCGTGCTTGAACAGCGTATTGAGCGCGAGCGTCACATCGTCGCCCCAGAAGGTGTAGAGATCCTTGCCGCGCGGGTTGGCCAGGCGCGTGCCCATCTCCAGGCGGTACGGCTGCATCCAGTCGAGCGGGCGCAGCACACCGTACAGGCCCGACAGAATCCGCAGATGCTTCTGCGCGAATTGCAGATCGTCAGTCGACAGCGAATTGGCGTCGAGCCCGCCGTAGACATCGCCATCGAAGGCTAGCGCGGCCTGCTTGCTGTTCTCGGCCGTGAATTCGGCCGACCAGTCCGCATAGCGGGTAGCGTTGAGCACGGCCAGCGGGTCGGAAATGTGCATCAGCGTGCCGATCTGGGCCGGCGACAGCTTGCGGAGCACGTCAATGAGTTCTGCGGAGCGCGCGATGAAATCGGGCAGCGTGTGGGTCTTTGTGCGCGGCGGTGTGTCGTAGTCGAGCGACTTGGCCGGCGAGAGGACGATGATCATGTCAGAATCGCGGTTCACAAGTCTGGAATTGTATCGAATGGCAGACGCTGCCGCCCTCGCCCACTCCACACAGGCTCCGGCCCCGCGCGTGGTGCTGGACTCCAACATCTGGGTCGACATCCTGATCTTCGACGATGCTGTCGCGCGCCCCATCCGCGCCGCGCTGGAGGCCGGCCGTCTGCACGCGATCATCAGCCCGGCATGCCGCGAAGAACTGCGCCGCGTGCTGGCCTATCCGCAATTCGCCCACCGCGCCGTGGATACAAAAGCCGCGCTGGCGTGGGTCGACCGCATGACGCATTCGGTCGCAGATCCCGAAGAAGCGCCGCGCGCAGATGGCGCGGCCTTCGTACCGCGCTGCAAGGATCGCGACGATCAGAAATTCCTGGCGCTGGCCGATGCCGCCAACGCCGCCTATCTCGTCTCCAAGGACCGCGCCGTACTCAAGCTCAAGCGCCGCATGGCCAAGTATTGCGACGTGGCAGTATTGCCGCCCAAGCAGTTCGTCACGCTGGTCCAGTTGGAGACCATGCCCCTTGCTGCAATCCCAAATCAAGCCTGAAGCCGTCTTGTCATGACCACCGCTGAATCGCTCGCGCCCATTGCACCGCCGCCGTCGCGGCTTCCGAATGTCGGCACCACCATCTTCACCGTGATGTCGGCGCTGGCCGTGGAAAAGCAGGCCGTCAACCTGGGCCAAGGCTTTCCGGATTTCGACTGCGACCCGCGCATCGTCGATGCGGTATCGGACGCCATGCGCGCGGGCTTCAATCAATACCCGCCGATGACCGGCGTGCCCGCACTGCGCCAGGCCATCGCCGCCAAGATCGGCAAGCTCTATGGCCACACGTATGACGCCGACCGCGAAATCACCATCACCGCCGGCGCCACGCAGGCGCTGCTGACGACCGTGCTGTGCTGCGTGCATCCGGGCGACGAAGTGATCGTCTTCGAGCCGACGTACGACAGCTACATTCCGTCAATCGAACTGGCCGGCGGCAAGGTCGTGCCGATCACGCTCGATGCGCCGGGCTACCGCATCCCGTTCGACAAGCTGGCTGCCGCCATCACGCCGCGCACGCGCCTCATCATGCTCAACACGCCGCACAACCCGACGGGCACCGTCTGGCATGCGGACGACATGCAGAAGCTGGCGGAGATACTGGCGCCGACCAACGTGCTGCTGCTCTCCGACGAGGTGTATGAGCACATGGTGTACGACGGCGTGCCGCATGCGTCGGTTGCGCGCATTCCGGAGCTGGCGCGCCGTGCCTTCGTGGTGTCGAGCTTCGGCAAGACGTACCACGTGACGGGCTGGAAAGTCGGCTACGTGGCCGCGCCTGCGGCGCTGTCAGCGGAATTCCGCAAGGTGCACCAGTTCAACGTGTTCACGGTCAACACGCCGATGCAGCACGGGCTGGCGAACTACATGGCCGATCCGCGCCCGTACCTGGACTTGCCCGCCTTCTACCAGCACAAGCGCGACCTGTTCCGCGCGGGGCTGGAGACAACGCGCTTCAAGCTGCTGCCGTGCCAGGGCACGTATTTCCAGTGCGTGGATTACAGCGCCATCTCCGATCTGCCCGAGGCTGAGTTCGCCAAGTGGCTGACGAGCGAGATTGGCGTGGCGGCAATTCCAGTGTCAGCGTTCTATTCGCAGCCGCACGAATCAGGCGTGGTGCGTTTCTGCTTCGCTAAGAAAGACGAAACGCTCCAACTGGCGTTGGAGCGTTTGTCGAAGGTGTAAGACCGGAGCAGCAGGTCAGCGCTTGCTGGCGTAGTGCGCCAGCATCTGCTCCAGGTTCGCCTTGCTGTCTGCACGCACCCTCTGCACGTTGGGGTTCTCGGCCATCTTGGCGAGATATGGCTTGATGCCCTCGATCGGCGCAAGCATGTCTTCGCCGTAGATGATCTTGGTGGCGGAACTGATCAGCGGGAAGTGCACGATGGCCGCGCAATCCGCAATGGTGAACGTGTCGCCCGCCACATACGGCGCGAACTTGAACAGCTTGGCCGCCGCCGGGATGTTCTTCTGCAGTTGCTCGCGCACCTTGACCTTCAGGTTGTCGCTGACCTTGCCGCCAAAGAACGCCTCGGGAAACAGTTGGCGCGCCACCAGTTCCAGGTGCAGTTCCAGGAAGGTCACGACCTCGCGCACCTTGGCGGCCTTGAACGGATCGACCGGAATCAGCGGATGCTGCGGGTAGCGCGCTTCCAGATAGTCAATGATGACTTGCGATTCGCACAGGCCACCATCTTCGCCCACCAGATACGGCACCTTGTGCAGCGGCGAGATGCCGCCGTCGGTCTGGTCTGGCCAGCGCAGCGATTCCTCGAACGGAATCCCCTTTTCCATCAGCGCGAGCTTGACCTTGTTGTAGTAGTTGCTCGCGGAAAAACCGTATAGCGTCAGCATGAACCAATCTCCTTGGGTGGTAGGGCCGCCTGTTATGGTTGGCGCGGATGCCAGGAATCGCACGCTCGTGCTATTTTAGCCAGACTTCTTTCGACCGAAGCGGAATTCCTATGCAGACTATCGGGATTGTGGGTACCGGCGCCATGGGGCGCGGGATTGCGCAGATTGCGGCGCAGGCCGGCCTGCGCGTCAAGCTGTTCGACGCCAACCCGCAAGCGGTGGAAGCGGCGCGGAGTGCGCTGGCCGACACCCTTGCCAAGCTGGCAGCCAAAGGCAAGCTGACCGCGGACGAGGCCGACGCCACCGTCGCCCGGCTGATCCCCGCCACCGCGCTCACGGAGTTGGCCGATTGCGATCTCGTCGTCGAGGCCATCGTCGAGAAGCTGGATGTGAAGCGCGACCTGTTCTGCCAGCTTGAAGACGTCATCCGCGCGGATGCGATCCTGGCGTCGAACACGTCTTCGCTGTCGATCACGGCGATTGCCGCCACCTGCAAGCACCCCGAGCGCGTAGCGGGCTTCCACTTCTTCAACCCGGTGCCGCTAATGAAAGTGGTCGAAGTGATCGACGGCCTGCGCAGCGCGCCCGCCACCGGTGATGCCTTGGCCGCACTGGCCAAGCGCATGGGCCACACTGCGGTGCGCTGCATCGACATGCCGGGCTTTATCGTCAACCATGCCGGACGCGGCATGAACACCGAAGGCCTGCGGGTGGCGCAGGAAAGCGTGGCTACGTTTGCCGACATCGACGCCATCATGCGCGAGCAGGCGGGCTTCCGCATGGGCCCGTTCGAGTTGATGGACCTGACGGGGCTGGATGTCTCGCACCCGGTGATGGAATCGGTCTACCGCCAGTTCTATGAAGAGCCGCGCTATCGGCCGTCGCAGATCACCGCTGTGCGCTTTGCGGGCGGCATCCTGGGCCGCAAGACGGGCGAAGGCTTCTATCGCTACCCCGAGGGGCAGAAACAGGTGCCGGCCGAGGCGCCTGTACCCACCGCGCGCCCGTCGTCCGTCTGGATCAGCCGCGCACACGAGGCGGGTCATGCTGCCGCGCAACGCCTGCTGCTCGATCTGGGCGTTACGCCCGAGGCAGGCTCCAGACCGTCCGCCGACGCGCTGATCATCGTTACGCCGCGCGGGCTGGATGCCACGGCCTGCGTGGCCGCCGAAGGGCTGGACGCACGCCGCACCGTGGCGCTGGATACGCTCTATCCGTTTGCCGCCACCAAGCGCCGCACGCTGATGACCACACCCGCCACCGCCCCGGCCTACTGCGACGCCGCGCATGGCCTGCTCGCCTCCGATGGCGTGCCGGTGACGGTCATTCGCGATTCGGGCGGCTTTGTCGCGCAGCGCATGGCCGCGTGCATCGTCAACATCGCCTGCGACATCGCGCAACAGCACATCGCCACACCCACGGATATCGACCTCGCCGTCACGCTGGGCCTCGGTTATCCGAAAGGACCGCTGGCGCTGGGCGATACGCTGGGCACGAACGCCGTGCTGGAGGTGCTGCAGAACCTCTATACGCTGTATGGCGACCCGCGCTACCGCCCGAGCCCGTGGTTGCTGCGCCGTGCCCGCCTCGGCATGTCGCTGCTGACACCCGACGCCTGATCGCTGCCATTCACCCTAACGAGGCCGCCATGACCGCGCAACTGCTCTCCCAACGCATCGGCTCGACGCTGGTGCTCACGCTGTCCAACCCCGGCGCACGCAACGCGCTGGACCCGGTGATGTACACCGTGTCGATGGAGGCCATGGACCGCGCCGCCAACGACAACGAGATCCGCGCCATCATCTTCACCGGCGCTGACGGCGCCTTCTGCGCCGGCGGCAACCTGAACCGCCTGCTGGAGAATCGCGGCAAGCCCAAGAGCGTGCAGGAGCAAAGTATCGATGCGCTCAACCACTGGATCGAAACGATACGCACCTTCCCCAAGCCTGTGATTGCGGCAGTGGAAGGTCCGGCGGCTGGCGCGGGCTTCTCGCTGGTGCTGGCGTGCGATTTTGTGGTGGCGGCATCGGACGCGAAGTTCGTGATGGCGTATGTGAACGTGGCGCTCACGCCCGACGGCGGCGGCTCGTGGCACATCGCGCGCTTCCTGCCGCGCCCGCTGGCAAGCGAGATCATCATGCTGGGCAAACCCGTCGGCGCGGAGCGGCTGGCGCACTTCGGCCTCATCAACGAAATCGTCAAGCCGGGCGAGGCGCTGGACACCGCGCTGGCGCTGGCAGAAAAACTGGCCGCGCAATCGCCGCATGCAGTGGGCCGCATCAAGGGCCTCATCACAAACGCGGAAGATGCCTCGCTGCACGATCACCTCAAGGCCGAGCAGCACAGCTTTGTCGAAGCGCTGCATCACGCCGATGGCAACGAAGGCATCTCGGCTTTCCTGCAGAAGCGAAAACCCGCATATCGCTAACCCGCAGGCACGCATGATTCCGTTCCCGACTCCCAATCGCCGGCGCGTCTACCTGATGCGCCATGGCGCGGTCACGTACTTTGATGAGACCGGCCGCCCCGTTGTGCCCGAGACAGTGCCCCTCAACGAGGACGGTCGCAAGCAGGCCACCGCCGCCGGCCAGACCTTTGCCGCAGAGAACATCCTCTTCGACCGTGTGATCGTAAGCGGCCTGCCGCGCACGGTGGAAACCGCGCAGCGCGTACTGGCCGAGATGCCGGCGATGAAGGCGCGCGGCGTCGCGCTCGAACAATGGCCCGAGCTGCAGGAGATCCGCGGCGGCAAGCTGGCGGAAATTCCCGAGCATGAACTCGCGCAGGCTTTCATCGGCGTGTTCGAGGGCACGGTGCCGGACGATCGCCGCTTCATGAACGGCGAGAGCGTCGGCGAATTCCTCGACCGCGTGATTCCGGCCATCGCCCGCCTGCGCACCCTGCCTGACTGGGACACCGTCCTGCTGGTACTGCACGGCGGCACCAACCGCGCGATCCTCTCGCACGCCATCACCGGCGGCGAGCGCGTGTTCTTCGGCAACCTCGCACAGACCGCCGGCTGTATCAACGTGCTCGATGTGGGTGACGAACCCAGCGACTGGGTGCTGCGCATGAGCAATTTCTCGCCGCCCTCGCCCGCCCACCTCGGCTCGCGCCTGACGACGATGGAAGTGCTGCTGCAGCAGTACCTTCGCTATCGAGACTCAGCGGCCTGACCTTCCCAGACACACAACAAGATTCGGAGACACACCCTATGTCGCACATGCAGCAGCAGGATTTCTCGGCTTTCGAGGGCACGCGCCCGGTGGCGGAACAGCAGAAGTTTGACGTCGGCGCGCTGCAAGCGTGGATGCATGCGCATGTCGACGGCTTCGCCGGCCCGCTCACCGTTGAACAGTTCAAGGGCGGGCAGTCCAACCCGACCTTCAAGCTCATCACGCCGTCGGGCACATACGTGATGCGCGCCAAGCCAGGGCCGAAGGCGAAACTGCTGCCGTCCGCGCATGCCATCGAGCGCGAATATCGCGTGATGCATGCACTGGCCAAGACCGACGTGCCCGTCGCCAAGATGTTCGCGCTGTGCGAAGACGAAGCCGTGATCGGCCGCGCCTTCTACATCATGGAGTTCGTGCAGGGCCGCGTACTGTGGGACCAGGCCTTGCCCGGCATGGCGCCCGCCGAGCGCACCGCTATCTACGACGAAATGAACCGCGTCATTGCCGCGTTGCACTGCGTGGACTACGCCGCGATCGGCCTGTCCGACTATGGCAAGCCCGGCAATTACTTCGCACGCCAGATCGAGCGCTGGAGCAAGCAGTACAAGCTGTCGGAAACCGAATCGATTCCGGCGATGGACAACCTGATCGAATGGCTGCCCAAGCATGTGCCGCAAGAGGCTGAAGAGATCACCAGCATCGTCCACGGCGACTACCGGCTCGACAACCTGATCTTCCACCCGACCGAGCCACGCGTGCTGGCCATCCTCGATTGGGAACTGTCGACGCTGGGGCATCCGCTGGCCGACTTTAGCTACCACTGCATGAGCTGGCACATCGAGCCAGGCCAGTTCCGCGGCGTGGCCGGGCTGGACTTCGCGGCGCTGGGCATTCCCACCGAAGCCGAGTACATCCGCCAGTACGAACAGCGCACCGGCCGCCGCATTACCGGCGACTGGAACTTCTACCTCGCCTACAACATGTTCCGCATTGCGGGCATCCTGCAAGGGATCATGAAGCGCGTGGTGGACGGCACGGCGTCTTCTGCGCAGGCGCTGGAGGCCGGCAAGCGTGCCCGCCCGATGGCCGAGCTGGGCTGGAAGTACGCCCAGCAGGCCGGCTGACCGACAATCGACAATCCAGCCAGGCGCGCGGCTCAATAGTCGCGCGCTTCCTCCAGCGGCCCAGACAGCCGCGCCTCGAGTTCCAGGACGATCGCGCCCGGCATCTGCACAAAGATCTGTGCGACAGCCCGCTCCGGGTGTCTCCGCACCTGATACGGCATGCCGCTCGCACGCACCTTGGCGAGCACATCGGCCGCCTCCTGCTGCGTACGAAAGCAGATGTGCGAGAACACCAGCTCGGGCTGATCACCCTCCGCATCGACCAGGTGGATCAGCGCATCGTCGTGCTGATACAGCCATGTGCCCGAAAACGGAAACGCAGGCCGGGGGCCCGGCTTCCAGCCCAGCACGTCGGCGAAGAACTTGAGAATGGGCGCGTCGCTGGCCACGTGAAAGTTCACGTGATCGAATGTCCAATCGCCATTGGGTGTCATAGCAAACCGCCTCCTTCGATGTCGATGATGGCGCCGGTCATGAAGCCGTTGGTCATGGCCAGCAGATAGCCTTGGGCGAGGTCTTCCGGCGTGCCCACGCGGCCGACCGGCAGCCCGCTGCCGATGCGCAAAAGCATAACCTCACGATCGGCCGGTGCACCCCACACTTCCGTATCGACCACGCCGGGACTCACTACGTTGACGCGGCGCGGCGCGAGTTCCTTCGCCAGGTTCTTACCCGCCGCCTCCACCGCCGCGTTGATCGACGCACGCAGCAACCCCGTCGCCGTCGGCTTGCGCGAGAGCAGCCCCGACGTGAGCGTGATCGACGCCCGCTCGGCCAGATGCGGCAGCGCGGCCTGCACCGCCATCAGCGCGGCAAACAGCTTGGTGCCGAAGCCGATCTGCAGGTCTGCCAGTTGCAGCGAGGCGAACGGCGGCGGGCTCGCGCGCGAGCCGATGGTGATGACGAGGTGGTCGATCTTGCCGACGGCGGCGGCCTGCGCCAGCGCGCCGGCCAGCGCCACGGTGTCGTTCGCATCGACGGCAATGCCCTGGATACCGTCGCCGGTCCTGGCCGAACGGCCCAGTACCGCGACGTTGGCACCGGCCGCCGCCGCGGCGCGCGCCACCGCCTGCCCGATGCCAGCCGTCCCACCCAGCACCACCACCGATTGGCCCTGCAACGTCTTCGAAGTCATGTCAACGCTCCTTTGAGAAGAGAGAGAAAAACCGTAGATCAATTGCGGCCATTCTTTCATCAAACAAGAACACCATAATCTGGCTATGCTTTGATGATTTTCCAAACCTTCTTTGACAATGATCGCCCTTGATGACCTCCGCCTATTGGTGCGCATTGCCGATGCCGGCAACCTCTCGGCCGCCGCCCGGCAGCTCGGCTGGCTGCCCGCCACGGCCAGCGCGGCGCTCAAGCGCGTCGAAGGCGAACTGGGTGCACGCCTGTTCGAGCGCACCACGCGCAGCATGCGGCCGACCGAAGCTGGCCACCGATATCTAGGGTATGCAAGACAGGCCCTGGAGGCGTTGGATGAAGGCGCGGAAAGCCTGGGGCAAGACCGCACCGAGCTGGCCGGCCCGATCCGCATTGCTGCCCCGTCAGACCTGGGGCGACACATCCTGCGCCCGTGGCTCGACGCGTTTTGCGACGAGCACCCCGGCGTGCGCATCACGCTGGTGCTGGGCGATCGGCTGGCCGACCTGATGCGCGAAGACCTCGACTTCGCGCTGCGCTACGGACACCTGCAGGATTCGGCGCTGGTGCGGCGGCCGTTGGCTTCGCATCCGCGCGTGATCGTGGGGGCGCCGTCGTACTTCAAGCGCCATGGTCGCCCCGCACATCCAAGCGATCTCGCCGATCACCGCTGCCTGATCCTGCTGCGCAATGGCGAGCCGGTCACGCGCTGGCAGCTCACTCACGCCAGCGGCCCGGCCCCCATGGACGTGCGCGGCGATTTCCAGTGCGATGACGGAGCCGTGGTGCGCGACTGGGCCATCGCGGGGCGTGGGCTGGCATTCAAGTCGTGGCTGGATGTGGCGCAGGATGTGTACGCCGGACGGCTGGAGGTGGCGCTTCCGGCGTGGAGCCATGCGCCCACGCCGCTGCAGCTTGTGAGCCTCGCCCGCCGCCATCGCCCGGCGCGGCTGACGGCGTGCGCGGATTTTCTCGCTGCGCGCTTTGCAGAATTCAGCGCGCGCTATCCGTTCCCGTCGCCAAAGGCAGCAGCGGCATCGTCCAAGGCCACTTCGGCCATCGCGGCGAACACGTGATCCCGCAGCCAGCGGCTGGCGGCATCCTGGTCGCTGTTGGTGTGCCAATACAAGTAAAGCTCCAGCGGCTGCACGTTGAACGGCAGCGGCAGCATGACGTTGCCGTACGGCTCGTTGGCGATGCGTGCATAGCGGATCGGCAAAGTGGCGAGCAGATCCGTGCAGCTCACCACCCTGCACGCCGCCGGGTAGTGCTGACAGCGCAGCCTCACCCGCCGCTCGTGCCCGAGCCGGCGCAACTCCACATCCTCGAGCCCGGCGCCCCGTCGCCTTGACGACACGTGCACGTGCTCGCACGCCAGATAGCGCTCGAGCGTAAGCGGTTCGTGCGCGATGGGGTGCCCGGGACGCGCCAGCACCACCATCGGATCGCTCAGCAGCGACGCATGGCGAATAGCCGGCGATGCCGGCAGCAGAATGTCCGCCGCCGCGTCGATGGTGCCGGCCAGCAACTCGGCTTCAAGCTGGCGGCGGTCTCCGCGCACGGTCGTCACGTCGATGCGCGGCGCTTCCTTGGCGATGGCCGCCATCAGGGGCGGCAGCAGCGTGGCCTCCAGCGCATCGCGCATCGAGAGGGTGAAGCGGCGCTCGCTCACGGCGGGGTCGAAACGCGTGCCCTCACGCAAAGTGCGCTCAAAGCCCTGCAGCGCGGTGCGCACCTCGGCAACAAGCGTGCGCGCCAGCGGCGTCGGCACCATGCCCTGCCCGCGCCGCTCGAACAGCGCGTCGTCGAACAGCTCGCGCAGCCGCCCCAGCGCGTGGCTGACCGCCGGCTGCGTCAGGTTGAGCGTGCGCGCAGCCGCCGTGATCCCGCCTTCCGTGTAGATGGCGTCAAAGACAACGAACAGGTTCAGATCGACACGGGATATATGCATGACATTGATGAACGGCAATCTATTAAATTCATTTCTCTTATTGTAGGTGAAGGCTTATGCTGCGTGCATCGATGTGAGAGAGGCCATGCGCCATGACCACAGCCACCGACAACCTGACCGTGCCCGCCGGCTTTGAAAAGCTGAACAAGCCGAGCCCCTTCCTGACAATGCTGGGGCCGGTCTATGCCCGTGGCATGGGGCCGTCGATGGTGATGGGCTTTCACGTGGGCCATCACCACCTGAACCGGCGCGGCATCCTGCATGGCGGCGTGGTGGCCTCGCTGGCCGATGCGGCGCTCGGCTATTGCCTGGCCGAACCGGGTGACGGCAACGGCGGCGCGATCGCCATGTCCACCGCCAGCCTGACGGTCGACTTCATCGCCTCGGCTGGTGAAGGCGACTGGATCGAGATCACCCCAGAAGGTTTGCGCACCGGCAGCAAACTGGCCTTTGCGCAGGCCCTGTTCCATCGTGGCGACCGGCTGGTCGCGCGCGCGAGTGCCGTGTTTGCAGTGCTCGGCGGACGCATCGCCGAGACCGTCTGAACCGACTTGATGCATTGCCCGTTCGAGGTTTCGAGATTTCCTGAGGAGACGCCATGAATTTCGACTACACACCCAAGGTCAAGGAAATGCAGGCCCGCCTGCTTGAATTCTTCGACCAGCACATCTACCCGAACGAGCACCGCTTCCACGAAGAGGTGGAAGCCAACCGCCGGGCCGGTAACGCGTGGATCCCCACCAAGGTCATCGAAGAACTCAAGCCGCTGGCGCGCAAGGCCGGGCTGTGGAACCTGTTCCTGCCGCAATCGCCGCGCGCGCCGGAAGGCCTGTCGAACCTGGAATACGCCCCGCTGTGCGAGATCATGGGCCGCGTGCCCTGGGCGCCGGAGGTGTTCAACTGCTCCGCGCCCGACACCGGCAACATGGAAACGCTGGAGCGCTACGCATCGGAAGCACTGAAAGACCGCTGGCTGGAGCCGCTGCTGCGCGGCGAGATCCGCTCGGCTTTCCTGATGACCGAGCCGGCCGTGGCCTCGTCGGACGCCACCAACATTGAATGCCGCATCGAGCGCCAGGGCGACGAATACGTCATCAACGGCCGCAAATGGTGGTCTTCCGGCGCTGGCGACCCGCGCTGCGCCGTGTACATCGTCATGGGCAAGACCAACCCGGATGCGGGCCGCCACGAGCAGCAATCGATGATCGTAGTGCCGGCCAACGCGCCGGGCATCACCGTCATGCGTCCGCTGACGGTGTTCGGCTACGACGACGCACCGCACGGCCACATGGAAGTCGACCTGAAGAACGTTCGCGTGCCGGTCGGCAACATCCTGCTGGGCGAAGGCCGCGGCTTCGAGATTGCGCAGGGCCGCCTGGGCCCGGGCCGCATCCATCACTGCATGCGCAGCATCGGCATTGCCGAGCGCGCGCTGGAACTGATGTGCAAGCGCCTCACGACGCGCGTCGCCTTCGGCAAGCCGATCGCCCAGCACAGCGTCTGGCACGAGCGCATTGCCGAGGCACGCTGCATGATCGAGCAGGCGCGCCTGCTCACGCTCAAGGCCGCGTACATGATGGACACCGTCGGCAACAAGGTCGCCAAGGCCGAGATTGCGATGATCAAGGTCGTGGCTCCGAACATCGCCTGCCAGATCGTCGACTGGGCGATCCAGGCACACGGCGGCGGCGGCGTGTCGGGCGACTTCCCGCTGGCTTCGGCCTATGCGCACCAACGCACCCTGCGCCTGGCCGACGGCCCGGACGAGGTGCACCGTGCAGCCATCGCCAAGCTGGAACTGGCCAAGCACCTGCACAAGCTGGCCGACGTGGCCGATATGCCCGTCACGCGCGGCGCCTGATATCGCCGCACGTTTTTCTACCGTTCACTCCTTATTCCCCGCGTTTTGCGGGGATTTTTTTTGCCCGCGGCCGCCGTCTGCGCGTTTTCGTGTTCTGTGCTTGAATGGTCGGCTCTCCCCTCTTTCCTGCTCAGGAGCACGCAAGTCATGATCGACGTCTATAGCTGGGCCACGCCCAACGGGCATAAGGTGCACATCATGCTGGAGGAGTGCGGGCTGCCCTACCGCGTTCACGGCATCAACATCGGCGCCGGTGACCAGTTCAAGCCCGACTTCCTCAAGATCAGCCCGAACAACAAGATCCCGGCCATCGTCGATCACGACGGCCCGGACGGCAAACCCATCTCGCTGTTCGAATCAGGCGCAATCCTGCTGTACCTCGCCGGCAAGACGGGCAAGTTCATGCCCGACGACGTGCGCGGCAAATATGAAGTGCTGCAATGGGTGATGTTCCAGATGGGCGGCGTCGGCCCGATGCTCGGCCAGGCACACCACTTTCGCATCTATGCGCCGGAAAAAATTGAATACGCGATCAACCGCTACACGAACGAGGCCAAGCGCCTGTATGGCGTGATCGACAAGCGTCTGTCCGAATCCAAGTATCTGGGCGGCCCGGAGTATTCCATCGCCGATATCGCAACGTGGCCGTGGCTGCGCAGCTGGAAGAACCAGGGGATCGAGCTGTCGGATTACCCCAAGCTGCAGCGCTGGTTTGAAGCCATTGAAGAACGCCCCGCGGTACAACGCGGCGTGAAGGTGCTGGCCAGTGAACGGCCTGCCGTGCAGGATGACAAGGCCAAGGAGATTCTCTTCGGCGCTACGCAGTATCAGCGTCGTTGATCGTCTTCTTTGCTGGGGAAACAGGCCGCGTGATGCGGCCTTTTCTTTTGGGAGCCGTCGATGCGGGCAACGGGTGGCCGGCGTGGCGCTCACTGCGTTGCTGATTCCGCCGCTGGTGGCACGCGTGCACGCTGCGGAAGCCCTGCTCCAACCGCAATTCGGCGCCGAGTACGACGCGTACCGCGCCCGGACCTGGCGCCGGATTCCCGGGTTGTACTAGCGCCCCTCGTTCAAAGCGGCAGCGCAACACACTGGACATCCGGCGCCGTATAAGGCGTCGGATACGGCGACCTGGGCCCCACCTCCAGCCGCATCGGCTGCAGCGCAAGTACCTCGGCTTCGTTGCGCTCGCGCGTGGTCAGCGCCGGCCCCGGCGGATCGGGCCGCACCAGCGGCGCGTTGACGGCGCAGCGCACCTGCTTGCCGTCATGCAGCCGCACATCCATGGTGTAAGACGGGCCGGAGACCACCGGAGTACACGCCACCGCACCCCAGACAGTTGCTGCCAGCAGGAGCCAATGTCGCGAGCCCATCGGGCACCTCCGGTCGCGCGCCTATCAAAGCCGTTTGGACCCACTATGCCGTCGGGAGTGCCCCGTAACCCGCACCTCAGGCCGCCAACATCCCCTGCCGCTCGATGAACCGGATGACCTCATCCAGCCCGCCCTGCGCCTTGAGGTTACACATCACGAAGGGGCGGTCACCGCGCATCTTGCGCGTGTCGCTCTCCATCACTTCCAGCGAGGCCCCAACGTACGGCGCGAGATCGGTCTTATTGATGATCAGCAGATCCGACTTGGTGATACCCGGCCCGCCCTTGCGCGGGATCTTCTCCCCGCCCGCCACGTCGATCACGTAGATCGTCAGGTCCGACAGCTCGGGGCTGAAGGTGGCCGCGAGGTTATCACCGCCGGATTCGATGAAAACGACATCGGCATCCGGAAACCGGCTCAGCATACGGTCGACCGCTTCGAGGTTGATCGAGGCATCTTCGCGGATGGCGGTGTGCGGGCAGCCGCCCGTCTCCACGCCCATGATGCGCTCAGGCGGCAATGCGCCGGAGATGGTCAGCAGGCGCTGATCTTCCTTGGTGTAGATATCGTTGGTGATGGCGACGAGGTCATAGCGGTCGCGCATGGCCTTGCAGAGCATCTCCAGCAACGTCGTCTTGCCGGAGCCCACCGGGCCGCCCACGCCGACGCGCAAGGCGGGAAGTTTCTTGGTACGCATGATGTTTAGGATCAAGAACGGAACAACCGTGAATATTGGGTTTCATGCCGGGCCGAGAGCACGCCCAGCCCAGGCGAAAACGTCGAGAGTTCAGGCGGATGGCTTGCCGCGCGGCGGGTCGCCTCTTCCACCGCGTGCGCCACCGCCGCATGCAGGCCGAAGAGAATGCGCTGCCCGGCGGCCTGCCCCAGCGGCACAGCCTTGACCGCCGCCGCCATCTGGTTCTCCACCCAGGCAAAGCAATAGGCCGTCACGCCGTCAAGCGGGTCGACATTCAGCGCGGCAGCGGCCGCCGCAAATGCGGTGGGGAACGTCACCGACGCACGCGCCGCCAATGCGGCACGCAATGCATCGTCGCCCCACACCATCTGCTGAATGAGGCGGCTGAGCGACCAGCCCATCTGCGCGGTCTCCAGACGCAGCTCGCGCGTTTCGCGTGTGGAGAGAAACCACGCATCGCGCTCGGCCACTGCGTCGAAGCGGCCTGCCTGCCAATCAGCGAATTGCAGCAACCACAACGGTGCCTCGCACGCGGCGAGCACGTCGAGCCCTTCGGCAATCCACTGCGCGGCTGATGCTTCGTTTGTCACATGCTGCACATCCACCGCCGCCTCCAGCCCCTGCGAATAGCTGAACGCGCCCACCGGCAGCGCCGGCGACGCGAGGTGCAGCAAGGCGGTCAGTTGCGCGGTGTTAGTCATGATGATGGTGGTGATGGCCACAGCCTGGGCCATGCACGTGTCCGTGGTCATGCGCATGATCGTGATCGTGCGCGTGGCCGTGGCTGTGACCGTGACTGTGCGAGTGGCCGTGCTCATGCCCCTCATGCCCGTGATGCTCGTGGTACAGCGCCTGCGCGGCCGCGTAGTCCTCTTCGAACGTTGCATCGTGGCCATGGCGATGGCCACCGCCGTAGGCGCCCGCCTCGGGCTCGAACGGTGCCTCCACATGCGCGACGGTCACGCCCAGGCGCGTGAGCATGTCTTCGAGCACCGGATCGGCTTCAAGCTGCAGCGCATCTGCGCTGACCTGCACGGGCGTGTGGCGGTTGCCGAGGTGGTAAGCGGCACGCATCAGTGCGAGGCGGTTTTCGCTGGTCACATGCAGTACCTGCTCGGGTGCGGCGAGCACTTCCACCAGCGTGCCGTCTTCAGTGACGAGCACATCGCCGCCGCGCATGACGGTGCCGCGCGGCAGCACCACAGCCACCTCGCGGCCATCATCGAGCGTGGCGCGCAAGCGGCTGCGGCTGCGCTCCAGGAACGGCAGCACCAGCTTGGGTGCGCGCTTGACCAGCACAGAGGCCAAGCCGTGCGGCGCGGGAAGATGTTTATTGATGGAAAGCATCGTTGGAACCTATTCACAATCTCACGACAACCCAGCGTGGAGCTGAGCATGTCAAACACCGAGTTCCGAGCCCGGAACGTCGAGTTCTGAAAGCCAATCACCGGGCTCTGAACCTCAACAGCCGGGCTTTGACCTCCGAGTTTCACACTTTTGGTTTCGAATCCCGAGCGCTAAGCCTCAAACGTCAGGCTCAGCGCTTGGAGCACGAGGCTTTTCGCTTGGACTATCGCGCTTCGAGCCCCGAAAAATTCTGCATCTTTGCTTCAGTTGCGTCTCATTTTGTCCAGATTGGGTCCAGCGCCCGAATTGCTTCGCTTCGTCGGCTCGTATTCGATATCGGGAGTATCGAATTTGAGGGTCAGAGGGTCGTGCTTGAGGCTCTGACCCTCGGACGCCGGGGTCTGAGGCTCGGATTTTCTCTGCCTGCGACGGGTCTTGTTGGTTTGCTCCTGTTTCGTCCCCTGCCGGGCACGACTCACTTTCTTTGTCTTGCCAAAGAAAGTAAGCAAAGAAAGGCGCGCCCGAGATGGCGAAAGATTCCTTGAATTTATGTCGCAGGGAGGGGAAGGGAAAAACTCGCTGCGCTCAGACAGTTTCCCTTCCTTTTTCCTCCCTGCAACAGAAATTCAAGGCGCCATCTAGGGCAGGGGTAAAGCACACAATCTTCTGCCAGCACGCTGCTCCTTCGCACGATCCCAACTATCGCTCGCACCTGCACTTGCACCTGCACTTGCACCTGCACTTGCACTTGCACCTGCACCTGCACTTGCACTTGCACTTGCACTCGCACTCGCACTCGCACTCGCACTCGCACTCGCACTCGCACTCGCACTCGCACTCAACGAGTCTTGGCGTTCACCTGCGTTCCCCGCCGGTTTGGCCTTTGACTTTCCTGCCCTTGATGGCGCCTTGAATTTCTGTAAGCGGGCGGAAAAAGGAAGGAGGCTTGTCTGAGCGCAGCGAGTTTGCCTCCTTCCCCGCCCGGTTACATAAATTCAAGGGGAAGTCGCCATCTCGGGCGCGCCTTTCTTTTGCTTACTTTTCTTTGGCAAGACAAAGAAAAGTGAGTCGGCCCCGGCAGGGGACGATACGAGGGATGGACCAACAACAAGAAACCCGAGCCCACCCCAACCCACCAGCTAGAACAGGAAATACCGCTGCGCCATCGGCAACACCTCAGCCGGCTCACAAGTCAACACAGTCCCATCCGCCACGACCTGATAAGTCTCCGGATCAACGGTAATGTCAGGCTGCCAGTCGTTATGAATCATGTCCGCCTTGCTCACAGTACGCGTGCCCTTGACCACCGCAGTGGTCTTGGCCAACCCATACTGCTCCGCCACCCCCGCAGCCGCAGCCGACTGCGACAGGAAGCTCAGTGAAGTCCGCCCCAGCGCCCCACCCGCCGACCCAAACATCGGCCGATAGTGCACAGGCTGCGGCGTCGGGATCGACGCATTCGCATCCCCCATCGCCGCAGAAGCAATCATCCCGCCCTTCAGGATCAGACTCGGCTTCACACCAAAGAACGCCGGACGCCACAGCACAAGGTCCGCCCATTTGCCAACTTCGACCGAGCCCACCTCGTGCGCAATGCCGTGCGTGATCGCGGGGTTGATCGTGTACTTGGCGACGTAGCGCTTCACGCGAAAGTTGTCATGGCCGCCGCGCGCATCGTTCGGGTCGCCCGCCAGCTTGCCGCGCTGCACTTTCATCTTGTGCGCGGTCTGCCAGGTGCGCAGCACGACTTCGCCCACACGGCCCATGGCCTGCGAGTCGCTGGAGATCATCGAGAACGCGCCCAGGTCGTGCAGGATGTCTTCGGCGGCAATCGTCTCGCGGCGGATGCGGCTCTCGGCAAAAGCAATGTCTTCGGCGATGGACGCATCGAGGTGATGGCACACCATCAGCATGTCGAGGTGCTCATCCAGCGTGTTGACGGTGAACGGCCGCGTCGGGTTGGTGGACGACGGCAGCACGTTCGATTCACCGCACACGCGGATGATGTCCGGCGCATGCCCGCCGCCTGCGCCTTCGGTGTGATACGTGTGGATCGTGCGGCCTTTGAATGCGGCGACGGTCGCTTCAACAAAGCCCGATTCGTTCAACGTGTCGGTGTGGATGGCGACCTGCGTGTCAGTGTCGTCGGCCACACCCAGGCAGCAGTCGATCGCTGCGGGCGTGGAGCCCCAGTCTTCGTGCAGCTTCAGGCCAATGGCGCCCGCGTCGATCTGCTCGCGCAGCGCGCCCGGCAGGCTGCCGTTGCCCTTGCCCAGGAAGCCGATGTTCATCGGGTAGGCATCAGCGGCCTGCAGCATGCGCTGCATGTACCACGGCCCCGTCGTGCAGGTGGTGGCGAAGGTGCCGGTGGCGGGGCCGGTGCCGCCGCCGATCATGGTCGTCACGCCGCTGTTGAGCGCCTCGTCAATCTGCTGCGGACAGATGAAGTGGATGTGCGTGTCGACGCCGCCCGCGGTAACGATCATCCCCTCGCCCGCGATGATCTCCGTGCCCGGGCCGATGACGATCGTCACGCCGGGCTGGATGTCAGGGTTACCGGCCTTGCCGATTGCGGAAATGCGGCCGTGCTTCAGGCCGATGTCGGCCTTGACGATGCCCCAGTGATCGATGATCAGCGCGTTGGTGATGACGGTGTCGGCGCAGTCCTTCGATTCGCGCTGGCTCTGGCCCATGCCGTCGCGGATGACCTTGCCGCCACCGAATTTCACTTCCTCGCCGTAGATGGTGAAGTCGCGTTCGACTTCAACGATGAGGTCGGTGTCGGCCAGGCGGAGGCGGTCTCCGGTCGTGGGGCCGAACATTTCCGCATAGGCGCGGCGATTGATCTTCAATGTCATGTCCGTGTCTCGCTCAAAGCTTGCCCATCACACGGCCAGCGAAGCCGTAGACCACGCGGTCACCGGCCAGCGCCACGAGTTCGACCGTGCGCTCCTGCCCCGGCTCGAAGCGCACGGCGGTGCCGGCGGCGATGTTCAGCCGATAGCCGCGCGTGGCCTCGCGGTCAAAGCGCAGCGCGTCGTTGACTTCATAGAAGTGGTAGTGCGAGCCGATCTGGACGGGGCGATCACCGGTGTTGGCCACCGTGACCGTCACCGTGGGGCGGCCTGCGTTGAGTTCGAGATCGCCGTCTTGCGGCAGGAGTTCACCGGGGATCATGTCGCGCCCCTTTTACACAGCCGCCGCCAGCAGCCCGGCACCGTACAGCGCCACGCCAACACCCGACAGACGCGCCAGCCATGCCAGACGCGGCTTGAGCGCAACCCCCGCGCCAATACCAGCCGCATGCAGCAGCGCCGTCGCCACGGCAAAGCCGCCGACGAAGGTCGGGAACATCGCCTGTGCACCCGCCGGGAATTCCGTGCCGTGCGCGTAGCCGTGAAACAGGGCAAACGCGCCGCACAGCAGCGCACCAGCCCACGTCGGCATCTGCGCGCGCGCGGCAATCAGCAGGCCAAACACCAGCAGCGATGCGGCAATCATCGGCTCGACCATCGGCAACACCATACCGCCTGCCCCCAGCACGGCACCCATGACCATCAACGCGACGAACGCAACCGGCGCCCACAGCGCATCACGCACGGAACGCGAGGCGAGCGCGCTCCACACCCCCACGGCCACCATCGCCAGCAGGTGGTCCGCACCGGTAAGTGGATGCAGGAAACCGGCGAGCAGGCTGGCCTCGGCCGTGTGGCCGGGGTGCCCAGGATGCGCGAAGGCGGCGGAAGCGCCCAACGTGAGGGCGATGGCCGCAGCGGGCCGGACGTAGCGAGACAGGGTGTGCGTCATGGCAGGACTCTTGGTGGAGGGCATTCAGACAATGGGATGGTGGACGGTAACCAGCTTGGTGCCGTCCGGAAACGTGGCCTCGACCTGAATGTCGGGAATCATCTCGGCCACGCCGTCCATCACGTCCTCACGTGAGAGAAGCGTCGTGCCGTAGTGCATCAACTCGGCCACCGTTCTGCCGTCACGCGCGCCTTCCATGATGGCGGCGCTGATGAAGGCGACGGCTTCCGGGTAGTTGAGCTTGAGGCCGCGGCCCTTGCGGCGCTCGGCCAGCAAGGCGGCGGTGAAGATCAGCAGCTTGTCTTTTTCGCGCGGGGTCAGTTCCACGAGGGGCTCTCTTCGCTAAGTGTCAAGTCGGGTCTAAATTGGGCGGCGTACGGTCACGTCGCCATCATGTGGCCCACAAGCGCAACGGACGACCCGCCACGCCATGGATCGGTTCGCGCAGCGCCAGCCAGGTTTGCGATAGCAAGGCGCGCGCATCTTCGGGCCGGCGTGCCAGCACGCGCAGCAGCAATACGTTGGGCAGGCCGGGTGCGTCTTGCGTGAGGCAAGTCACGCCGGCACGCATGTTGTCGTTGTACGGCAGGTGTTCGGCCATCGCTTCTGCCAGGGCCTCGGTGGCGCCCTCGCCCACCGCCCACAGCGTGCCGACAACATGGAAACCGGCCATGCCTGTTGTCGCGTTCAACACCGGGGATTGCGCGTCGAAGGCGGCAGATTCGATCCACAGCGGCTGGCCGCCGCAACGCACGTTCGTGCGCATGACGATCCGGCCTTCGGCCCACGATTCGCCAGCAGCGTGGCGGCCGAGCATGGTGGTGTCCCAGCCGATGGCAGTAGCGCCGGGGGCGAGGTCCAGCGTGAGATCGATGATCGGGCACGCCTGGTTGAAGACGATGTTCTCCTGCGGCAGCCAGTCGAGGCGCGCGCCGGCATCCATGCGGATGGCAACGCGCTGCGTGGCCGTTCGGCCGAGGGACTTGTACCACTTGGTGGCGCCGGGCGTGGTCAGCACCGCGTGCGCCTCGGCGCCGAGCGCGATGTCGATGTCGAGCACGTCGCCACCGGCAATGCCGGCAGGCGGGTGCAGCATGACAACGTGGCAGATGCCGTCGCCTTCCGGATACAGCGCTTTTTGCACGCGCAGCGGCCCCTGATGCCGACACGACGCTAGCACCGTCCGCGCCTCGCGGCGGGCAAACGCCAGACGCAGTGACGCTTCCCAGGACGCGAATGAATCGGTCTGCGGCGGTACGGGAAAATCGGGATGGCGCATCAGGAGTGCGGCGCTGCGGCTAGGAATTTTCTCATCATAGCCAGATGCCGCTGATTTGGCATTCGACTTTTTTGGCAAAGCTCCCGTGCATCAGACCGCAACCAGATCGCGCACGCCATCGGCCTCCATGCGGGCGCCGTCACCCTGGGCAATGACCTCGCCACGGCTCATGACGACGTAGCGGTCGGCAATGCAGCGGGCAAAGTCGTAGTACTGCTCGACCAGCAAGACGGACATGCCGAACTCGTCCACCAGCCTGCGCAGCGTGCGGCCGATCTCCTGGATGATGGAAGGCTGGATGCCCTCGGTCGGCTCGTCCAGGATCAGCAGACGCGGTTCGCTCATCAGCGCACGGCCGATAGCGAGTTGCTGCTGCTGGCCACCGGACAAGTCGCCGCCCCGCCGCCCTTTCATTTCCTCGAGCACCGGGAACAGCTCGTAGATCGAATCGGGCACCTTGGACGGCGCACGCCTGGCCGCTGCACCAATCAGCAGGTTCTCTTCCACCGTCAAGCGAGGAAATATCTCGCGGCCCTGCGGCACATAGGCGAGGCCTTGCGAGACGCGTTCATACGCGGGCAGCTTCTGGATGGCGCGCCCTTCCCAGTCAATCTCGCCGCTGGCCGTGGGCACGACACCCATCAGGCACTTGAGCAGCGTCGTCTTGCCGACGCCGTTGCGGCCGAGCAGCGTGGTCAGCTTGCCAGTCGGCACCTCAAAGCTGACGTTGCGCAGGATGTGGCTGCCGCCATAGAACTGGTTCAGTTGCTGGATCTGCAGCATGTCAGCGTCCTAGATAGGATTCGATCACTCGCTCATCGCGCTTGACGGCATCGAGCGTGCCTTCGGCCAGGACGCTGCCTTCGGCCAGCACGGTCACACGCCCTTCAGCGCCGGCCAGCGCGGCGACGAACTCCATGTCGTGCTCGACCACCATGATCGAGCACTTGCCGCGCAAGCCATTCAGGAGCGTGGCCAGTTGCATCGTCTCTTCATCGGTCATGCCGGCGACGGGCTCATCGAGCAACAGCAATTGCGGTTCCTGCATCAGCAGCATGCCGATCTCCAGCCGTTGCTTCTGACCATGAGAGAGCAACCCGGCCGGCCGATACGCCTCGGCTTCCAGGTGGATGCGGCCGAGCGTTTCTTCAATGCGCTGGCGGCCGTCGTTCAACAGTCGCGCGCGCAGCGACACCCACCAGCGCTTGTCGGCCTTCATGGCCAGTTCCAGGTTTTCCCACACGGTGTGTTGTTCGAACACGGTGGGCTTCTGGAACTTGCGCCCGATGCCGATCTGCGCAATGCGCGGCTCGGTCAGGCGCAATAGGTCGATGCTCTGGCCGAGGAACACACGACCCGTCACGTCCGCATTGCGCGGGCCGGTCTTGCCGGTGATCACGTCCATCATCGTGGTCTTGCCCGCGCCGTTGGGGCCGATGATGCAGCGCAGCTCGCCGTGGTCGATGGACAACGTAAGCGCGTTCAGTGCGCGAAAGCCGCCAAAGCGCACCGTCACGTCTTCGAGATACAGGATGGCGCCGTGCGAGACGTCGATGGTGTCCGGCTCGACCACGTGGCCCATGCCGGTGGCGGTGCCGCTGAAGTTTCCAATCTGCGCGCTGTCGGGGAGTTCGGTCAAGGTGCTCATGCGTGGTCTCCGGTGACGGTCGCGGCTTCAGGTGCCTTGGTTTGCGTGGGCACGCGCTTCTTCATGCGCAGCTTGCCCGTCAGCCCCAGCACGCCATTCGGCAGATACAGCGTCACCAGCACAAAGATCGCACCGAGCACGAACAGCCAGTACTCCGGCACCCATGCCGTCAGCAGCGTCTTGGCCCCGTTGACGAGAAAGGCGCCGATGATCGGGCCGATCAACGTGCCACGTCCGCCCACGGCCACCCACACGGCCATCTCGATCGAGTTGCCCGGCGACATCTCGCCC
The DNA here is from genome assembly GCF_002298975.1 of Ralstonia sp. UBA689. GTDB lineage: Bacteria > Pseudomonadota > Gammaproteobacteria > Burkholderiales > Burkholderiaceae > Ralstonia. The sequence goes on along the minus strand of NZ_DBMV01000001.1, from coordinate 71,197 downwards.
GGGTTGATGATGCCGACCTGCGGCACATACAGCGCGCCCGCAATGCCGCACAGCACGGCCGAGAACGTCCACACGAACAGCTTGTAGCCGAGCGGGTTATAGCCGGAGAACATCACGCGCGCCTCGGCATCGCGAATGGCCGTGACCACGCGCCCGAACTTGGAGGTGACGATGGCGCGGCACGCGATGAACGCCAGCACCAGCGCAACAAATGTCGCCATGAACAACACCGTGCGCGTCGGCAATGCGGCAATCGGAAAGCCGAGGATGCGCTTGAAATCGGTGAAGCCGTTGTTGCCGCCAAAGCCCGTCTCGTTGCGGAAGAACAGCAGCATGGCCGCATAGGTCATCGCCTGCGTGATGATCGAGAGATACACGCCCTTGACGCGTGAGCGGAATGCGAAGAAGCCAAACAGCCACGCCAGCACACCGGGCACCAGCACCACCAGCAGCGCGGCCCAGACAAAGTGCTCGGTGCCGTGCCAGAACCAGGGCAGCTCCTTCCAGTCGAGGAAGACCATGAAATCCGGCAGATCGCTCTTGTACACGCCGTCGCGGCCGATGGAGCGCATCAGGTACATGCCCATCGCGTAGCCGCCCAGCGCAAAGAACACGCCGTGGCCGAGGCTCAGGATGCCGCAGTAGCCCCACACCAGGTCGAGTGCCAGCGCCGCCAGCGCGTAGCACATGATCTTGCCGATCAGCGTGAGCGCATACGCCGACAGATGCAGCGGGTTGCCCTCCGGCACGAGCAGCGCGCACACCGGCGCGCCAATGCACACGATGAGCGACACGAGCACCAGCGCAGACCACCCGCGCCGCGACAGCAGCGGCATGCGCGCCGGAATATCGAGAGTGAATTGGGTCATATCGTCAGGCCTCCGCGCTGCGGCCCTTGAGGGCGAACAGCCCCTGCGGACGCTTCTGGATGAACAGCACGATCAGCGCCAGCACGATGATCTTCGCGAGCACCGCGCCGTAGAACGGCTCGATGAACTTGTTGATGAGCCCCAGCCCGAACGCGCCGATGATGGTGCCGGCCAACTGCCCCACCCCGCCCAGCACCACCGCCATGAACGAATCGATGATGTAACTCTGGCCGAGGTCCGGACCGACGTTGCCGATCTGCGAAAGCGCGCAGCCGCCCAACCCGGCAATGCCTGCCCCGAACGCAAACGCGTAGCTGTCGACTTTCCACGTGCGCACGCCAACGCAGGCGGCCATGGTGCGGTTCTGCGTGGTGGCGCGCACGAACAGGCCCAGGCGCGTACGGTTGAGCACCGCCCACGCAATCGCCACCACCGCCAGCGCAAACAGCAGGATGACGAGCCGGTTGTACGGCAGCACGAGGCCCGGATACAGCGCAATGCCGCCGCTCATCCAGTTTGGGTTCGCGACTTCCACGTTCTGCGCACCGAAGATCGAGCGAACGGCCTGCATCAACAGCAGGCTGATGCCGAACGTGGCGAGCAGCGTTTCGAGCGGACGGCCATACAGGTGACGCAGCACCAGCCGCTCCAGCGCAAAGCCGACGACGGCCGCGGCCAGGAACGCGGCAGGCAGCGCTGCGGGCAGATACCAGTCGAATGCGTTCGGAAAGTAGTTACGGAAGATGGTCTGCACCACGTAGGTGGCGTACGCACCGATCATCAGGAACTCACCGTGCGCCATGTTGATGACGCCGATGAGGCCATAGGTGATGGCCAGCCCGAGGGCCGCGAGCAGCAGCACGGAGCCGAGGCTGAGCCCGGCAAACAGGTTGCCGATCAATTCAGATTTGCGTTCCTGTGCGGTCAGACTGTCGAGCGCTTGCTGTGCGGCGGCACGCAGTTCATTGTCAGCGCCGCTGTCTTTAGCGAGCAACGGGGCGATGCGCTGGCGCGTCTGCGGGTTGGTATCGCCCGCAAGCAACTTGAGCGCTTCGAGCTTCTCGGCATGCGTCCCGTCGTCGAGTGCGAGATTGGCCCACAGGACATGCAGCTTGCCGCGCAACTCCGGATCGGTTTCATGCTTGCGCGCCGCGTCGACAATGGGGCGCGATGCCGTCTCTGGGTGCGCAAGCAACGTATCGACCGCCTGTGCGCGCACGGCACGGTCCGGCGACTGCAGAACGAAGCCGCTCGCCGCGCTGTCCACTTGCGCACGCAGGGCATTGTTCAGTGTGAGGGATTGCAGATCGTCGGCCTTGACGGTGACGGGCTGGCCAGTGATCGCGTCCAGGTACTTCTCGCCATCCTGACGCACCATGCCGGCGGCGGGCGCGAAGAACAGCGCGTCATTCTGCAAGGCTTGCAGGATCGGCCCGGCTTGTTCGGCGGGCGCGGCGGTCAGCGCGTTGAGCGTCTTGACCTTGGCATCGAAGTCGTCTTCGGCCAACGGCTTGAGATCAGCTTGGGTCAATGGTTGTCCGGCAGCCCATGCGGATACCGCAGGCATCGCAGCCAGACAGAAAGCGCACAGCAGTGCGGCAAGGGAATGAAACAACCAGCGGGACAAGCACATCATGGCAATCCGATGCGTGGCGGCCGATATCGAAACCGGCCCACCACGTCGTAGAGCGTCGTTCAAAAGGCCGGTTACGTTGGACACGTGACCGGCCCGCCTGACCACATCACTTGCTTGCAACCATGTCAGGCTTGCCCTCGTTGCCGGGAATGTACGGGCTCCACGGCTTGGCGCGGATCACCGTCGGCGTCTTCCAGACGACGTTGAACTGGCCATCGCCGCGCACCTCGCCGATCATCACGGGCTTGCTCAGGTGATGGTTGTTGTTCATCACCAGCGTGAAGCCCGACGGTGCCTTGAACTGCTGGCCGTACATCGCTTGGCGAACCTTGTCCACGTCGGTGGTGCCGGCCTTCTCGACGGCCTGCTTCCACATCATGATGCCGACGTAGGTGGCTTCCATCGGGTCGTTGGTGACGCGCTTGTCACCGCCCGGCAGGTTGTTGGCCTTGACCCACGCGGCCCACTTCTTTTTGAAGTCGTCATTGACCGGATTCTTGACCGACATGAAGTAGTTCCAAGCGGCAAGCTGGCCGGCCAGCGGTTTCGTGTCGACGCCGCGCAGTTCTTCCTCGCCCACCGAGAACGCGACCACCGGCACGTCCTTGGCCTTCAGGCCGGCGTTGCCGAGTTCCTTGTAGAACGGCACGTTGGAATCGCCATTGATGGTCGAGATCACGGCCGTCTTGCCGCCCTGCGAGAACTTCTTGATGTTGGCGACGATGGTCTGGTAATCGGAGTGGCCGAACGGCGTGTAGACCTCTTCGATGTCGCTGTCTTTCACGCCCTTGCTGTGCAGGAAGGCACGCAGGATCTTGTTGGTCGTGCGCGGGTAGACATAATCGGTGCCCAGCAGGAAGAAGCGCTTGGCGCCGCCGCCTTCCTTGCTCATCAGGTATTCCACCGCGGGAATGGCTTGCTGGTTGGGCGCGGCGCCGGTGTAGAAGACGTTCTTTGACATCTCTTCGCCTTCGTACTGCACCGGGTAGAACAGCAGGCCGTTCAGCTCTTCATAGACCGGCAGCACCGACTTGCGCGACACCGACGTCCAGCAGCCGAACGTCACGGCCACCTTGTCCTGCGTCAGCAGCCCACGCGCCTTCTCGGCAAACAGCGGCCAGTTCGACGCCGGATCCACCACCACCGGCTGCAGCTTGCGGCCCAGCACGCCGCCGCTCTTGTTGATCTCGTCGATCGTCATCAGCGCCACGTCTTTCAGCGACGTCTCGGAGATGGCCATCGTGCCCGACAGCGAATGCAGGATGCCGACCTTGATCGGCTCCTTTGCCTGAGCAAACGCGAGATTCGACACGGACAACAGCGTTGCGGCGGCGACGGCGGACAGCTTCAACAGCTCACGACGTTTCATTGCGGCTCCTTGGGTTATTGGCGGCGAGAACGACCTCCGGGGCCAAAATTGCAACTACCGTGCCATCACATTTCGCTCATGGAATGGGAAATCCGCGCCAAAACAGTGCCGAAACTGCGCCAAGTCCGCGCATTTGGCCGGCGTGATGCGCTTGCGTGGGGCACGCGCAGACAAGCACAAAACAAGCGGAGCGCAAGAAGAAATACAAAGGCCGGCATTGCGCCGGCCCCTTCAGACAAGTGCGGAAGACCGCTCAGGAGTAGCGGCGCGAGATCGATTCCGCCACACAGACCGGGCGCTCCTGCCCTTCCCGCTCGATGGTCACGCCCCAGGTCATCTGGGCGCCCGTCAGGGCGGGGGCATTGGGCAGCGGCGGCAGCGTTTCCATCTCCAGCAAGCTGACGCGCGCACGCACGCGGCTGCCCACCGGCACCGGCGCCGTGAAGCGGACCTTGTTCAGGCCGTAGTTCACGCCCATCTTCACGTCCGGCATGGCGAGCGCGTTCTGCATCAGCATCGGCAGCAGCGACAGCGTCAGAAACCCATGCGCCACCGGCGCCCCGAACGGCGACTCGCGCTTGGCGCGCTCCACATCGACGTGAATCCACTGGTGATCGCCCGTGGCCTCGGCGAACAGGTTGACCTGCTGCTGCGTGATCTCGGTCCAGTCGCTCACCGCAACTTCCTGGCCGATCAATCCTCGCAGCTCGTCGAGCGATTCGATGATGCGCATTCCGGTTGTCTCCTTGTTGTTGTGTCGTAACGTGAGATCAGGCTTTCGGACGACGCCCGAACAAGCCCATGCCGGTCACGGTGCAAACCAGCTCACCGCGCTGGTTGCGTGCCTCCCAGCGGTTGACCGCCACACCGCGATCCGGCTTCGACTGCGAGGGCCGCACCTCCATGCAGGTGCTCGACACCGACAGCGTGTCGCCCGGATACACCGGCTTGAGCCAGCGGATCTCGTCCACGCCCGGCGAGCCCATGCTGGCTGCCTTGCTGAGAAAGCCCTGCACCATCAGCCGCATCATCACCGAGCAGGTCATCCAGCCGCTGGAAATGATGCCGCCGTAAATGCTGTGCTTGGCCGCATCCGCATCAATGTGAAACGGCTGCGGATCGTATTGCCGCGCAAAGGTCAGGATCTCTTCTTCGGTGACCGTGTAGCTGCCCATCTCCATCGTACGGCCGACCTCGAAATCGTCGAAGTAGAACTCGTACGGTAGCGTTGCTTCTGCCATGACGTCTCCTCAAAATGACAACGCCCCGCAGGGACGCGGGGCGTTGAGGGTTGCCGTTACGCTGCGTTCTTGAAGCCCGGCAGCGATGCGAAGCGGGCCAGATGATGATCCACGTCGCCGAGCGTCGTGTTGATCATCGTGAGCCGTTTGAACATGTGCGCGGCCGGCAGTTCGTTGGTCACGCCCATGCCGCCGTGCAATTGCACGGCTTCCTGCCCGACATCACGCGCAGCCTGGCCGACGCGGGCCTTGGCCGCCGATACGTAGCGGCGGCGGGCTTCCACGTCACCGTCTTCAAAGTGCGCAGCCGCCAGATACGTGATCGAACGGGCCTGCTCAGCATGAATGAACATGTCGACCATGCGGTGCTGCAGCGCCTGGAAGCGCGCGATCGGCACGCCAAACTGCTGGCGCGTCTTGGTGTATTCCAGCGTGGCGGCATTCAGCGCGTCGATCAGGCCGACGGCCTCGGCGCACAGTAGCACGCAGCCCAGGTCGGCCACCCCATCAATGGTCTCCCATGCTTGGCCAGCCTTGCCGAGCAGCGTGGCCGGCGCGTTGTCAAAGCGGATGTCGGCGGCATGCAGGTTGTCGATGGTGCGGTAATCCTTGATCGTCACGCCCGCGGCATCACGATCGACCACGAACAGCGACAGGCCAGCCGTGTCGCGTGCCTCGCCATCGGTGCGTGCCGAGACGATCAGCTTGTCGGCCTGCGCGCCGTGCACGACCACGGCCTTCTCGCCGGTGAGCACCCAGCCGCTGCCCTGCTGCGCAGCACGCGTGATGACGTTGAAGAGTTCGTAGCGCGACTGCCGCTCGCCAAAGGCAATGGCCAGCTTCACCACACCGCCGGCCACCTGCTCCAGCAGCGCATCCTGGCCGCCCGCCAGCTTAAGCGCCTGCGCACCCAGCACGGTCGCCTGATACGGCTCCACCACCAGGCCACGGCCGAGTTCCTGCATCACCACCAGCAGGTCCATCGCGCGGCCATCGAAACCGCCTTGCGCTTCCGGCACCGGCAGCGCGGTCAGGCCCAGCTCGGCCAGCCCGCCCCATGCGGCTTGCGACACACCTTCGGGCGAATACACGATCTTGTTGCGCGCCTCGAAACCGTAATCCTTGTCGATGAAGCGGCGCACCGCATCGGCCAGTTGCTTCTGTTCGTCGGTGAACGAGAAATCCATGTCTTGTCTCCGTTATCCGTTCTGGTCAGACGCCGAGGATCATCTGCGAGATGATGTTGCGCTGGATTTCGTTCGACCCGCCGTAGATCGAGGTCTTGCGATAGTTGAAGTAGTACGGCGCGAGCGGTGCGGCGTCGTTGTCGCCCGTCACGGCCTGCGGCACTTCGCCTTCCAGGTAGCTCGGGTCGAACGGCTGCGCATACGGGCCCACGGCCTCGACCATCAACTCGGTCAGCATCTGCTGGATCTGCGTTCCCTTGATCTTGAGCAGCGACGCCTCGGGGCCAGGGCCCTTGCCGGCGTTCTCGCTCGACACCACACGCAGCACGGTGACCTCCAGCGCCATCAGTTCGATCTCCAGCGACGCCACCTTGCCGGCGAACACCGGGTCTTCGAGCAGCGGCTTGCCGTTCTTCTGATGCTGCAGGGCGACGCGCTTGAGGAAGGCCAGCTCGCGCTTCGAATTGCCGACGCGCGCAATGCCGGTACGCTCGTGACCGAGCAGGTACTTGGCATACGTCCAGCCGCGGTTTTCGTCGCCGATCAGATTTTCGACCGGCACCTTCACGTTGTCGAAGAACACCTCATTCACCTCGTGCTCTTCGTCGAGCATGATGATCGGGCGTACGGTGATGCCCGGCGTCTTCATGTCGATCAGCAGGAACGAGATGCCCTCTTGCTTCTTGGCGTCCGGGTCGGTGCGCACCAGGCAGAAGATCATGTCGGCGTACTGGCCGAGCGTGGTCCAGGTCTTCTGGCCGTTGACGACGTAGTGATCGCCCTCACGCACAGCGCGCGTCTTGACCGAGGCGAGGTCGGAACCGGAACCCGGCTCGGAGTAGCCCTGGCACCACCAATCTGTGCAATCGACGATGCGCGGCAGAAAGTAGCGCTTCTGCGCCTCGTTGCCGTACTTCATGATCACGGGCGCGACCATGCTGACGCCGAATGGCAGCACGCCGGGCGCGCCGATCTCTGCGCACTCTTCGTCCCAGATGTGTTTTTGGATGGGGGACCAGCCGGTGCCACCCCACTCGACCGGCCAGTGAGGCACCGACCAGCCCTTGGCCGCGAGCGCCTTGTGCCAACGGACGAAATCGTCGCGGTTCAGGCGGCGGTGGTTCAACACCTTGTCTTGGATGTCCTTGGGCAGATTGGCTTCCAGCCAGCCGCGGACTTCCTGGCGGAACGCATCATCGGCCGCCGAGTAGTTCAGATCCATGCCTGTCTCCTGTGGTTGGCTCCCCACCGTGGCAAATCGGTGGAGAACGTTCTGTCGGACCGGCGCGGACCTGAATCGGGGCTGCTAGTGCACGGGCTGCTTGAGCGCGTCGGGCACCAGCAGCGGCATCACCTCGATGCCTTCCTCCGCCAGTTCCTGCGCTTCCTCCCGAGACGTCGTCCCGCGAATACCCCGCTCCGGCGCCTCGTTGTAATGCATGCGGCGCGCTTCTTCTGCAAACCGGTCGCCGACGTCCTCGGTATTGGCCAGGACATGGCGCACGGCCTTCAGGTAGAGCTGTTGCAGGGCCACGGGCACGCCGCTTTCGCCTTCCACCGTCTTGGCGACGGCCCCCCTCTGGGCAGCCTCCGCTCGCGACGACGACAAGTTCAGGCGCGGTGCACTCGGCAGGCGCTCAACCTCGTTGTGGCCGCAGACCGGGCACGTCAACAGCCCGCGCTCACGCTGCGATTGCAGGTCGGCATCGGAGTCGAACCAGCCTTCGAAGCGGTGGTCATTGGCACAGCGGAGGTCCAGCACTTTCATTGATCGGTCCAGCGCATGGGGACGAGTGTATCCCCGATTCGAAAATTTGTGAACGATCGTGCTAATTTTTTCGCACGATCGTTCGTCATAGTAGAGAGGTTGGAAAGATGGGGCCGGCTAACGCTTGCGCAAGCGACTCAGACGCCACCCGGAGCCCAGGCACCCGACAGTATCTTCTCCAGCCAGAATACGCCGATGATGGTCTTCACATCGGAGATCTTCCCTTCTCGCACCCAGTCAATCAGTTGGCCGGCCGGCGCAATGAAGGTCTCGAGGAATTCGCCCTCATCGAGCGCGGCATCGCCATCCCGTAAGTCACGCGCGAGGTAGATGTCGATGAACTCGGTGGAGTAGGAGATGACCGGGTGGATGCGCGTCAGATAGTCCCAACGCTCGGCTGTGTAGCCGGTTTCCTCTCGCAGCTCACGCTTACCGCATGCCAGCGCTCCCTCCTGCGGGTCGAGCTTGCCGGCCGGGAATTCGATCATCACCTTGCCGATCGGGTAGCGGAACTGGCGCTCCATCAGCACAGTGCCATCATCAAATAACGGGATCATCATGACCGCGCCCGGGTGGATCAGGTATTCACGGCTGGCGTTGCGGCCGTCCGGCAGGCGGACGATGTCTTGCCTGAGTGTGAGGAACTTGCCCTGATGCATCAGCGCCGAAGCGACCTGGGTCTCGCGCAGGCCGGCGTCCGAATCGGACGTCGTGTCAGGAGATGTGGGAAGCGGAGTGTGATCGGACATGGCGCTCTCTCGTGCCGAGACAGCGGGGTGCCTGCCCGGCGGGTAATCAACGGGGGTGGCGAACCAGGTATTGCCACGTAAAGCCGGGAAACGCGAACACCAGCATCAGGCAGGCAGTAATCGCATAGAACTGCCAGCCCTGCGGGAAAGCATTGCCCTGGCTCGATTCGATGCCGAAACCGATCAGCCCGACTACAACGTACATGGCAATCAGTTCAGCGCCGCGCAGCCAGAACGGCTTGCGCGGCCAGCGTACCGGCACGACGGCCAGAACGCGTTGATTGACGAACGGCAGGTTGGCACAGATCAGTGCCAACACGATGACAAACAAGCCGCCCGTCGAAGCGTTCATCTTGGGACGGCCGGATTACGAGGCCAGCGTCAGGCGGATCGCCTGGTAGCACATGGCCATCAGGCCGGCCGGGAAAATGCCCAGCACGAGCACCAGCAGGCCGTTGACCGACAGCAGCGAGCGCAGGCCGAAGGTAGCCTCCACGGGGCCTTCGTCGGTCGGCGTATCGAAGTACATGGCCTTCACCACGCGCAGGTAGTAGAACGCGCCCACCAGTGAGAACAGCACTGCCACGATGGCCAGCCACGACATGCCGGCATCCACCACCGCACCCAACACCGACAGCTTGGCGTAGAAGCCCACCGTCGGCGGCAGACCCGCCAGCGACATCATCATGAACAGCATCAGCAGTGCAAACCACGGGCTCTTCTTCGACAAGCCCTTCAGGTCGGCAATCTCTTCCGCTTCATAACCCTTGCGAGCCAGCAGCAGGATGATGCCGAAGGCGCCCAATGCGGTCAGCACGTAGGTGATGGCATAGAACATCGAGGCGCTGTAGGCCTGGGCGGTCAGATCAGGCTTGCCGGCGCTCACGCCCGACAGCATGCCCAGCAGCAGGAACCCCATGTGCGAGACCGTCGAGTACGCCAGCAGGCGCTTGAAGTTGGTCTGCACCACGCCAGTGATATTGCCGATAGCCAGCGAGACAACCGCCAGCACGATCAGCATGTTCTGCCAGTCGAACGCCAACGGCAGCAGGCCTTCGACCAGGATGCGCAGCGTCATCGCGAATGCGGCCACCTTCGGCGCACCGGCAATCAGCAGCGTGACGGCCGTCGGCGAGCCCTGATACACGTCGGGCACCCACATGTGGAACGGAGCAACGCCCAGCTTGAAGGCCAAGCCAGCCACCACGAACACCACGCCGAACACCAGGATCGTCTTGTTGATGTTGCCGGTGTTGATGGCTCGGAACACTTCGCCCAGGTCCAGCGAGCCGGTCGCGCCGTACAGCATCGACATGCCATACAGCAGCAGGCCAGAAGCCAGCGCACCCAGGATAAAGTACTTCATGCCCGATTCCGACGACACATTCGAGCGGCGGCGCAGCGCCACCAGCGCGTACGAGGCCAGCGACAACAATTCCAGTCCGAGGTACAGCGTCAGGAAGTTGTTGCCAGAGATCATCACGATCTGGCCCAGCAGCGTGAACAGCGCGAGGATGTAGAAGTCGCCGCCGAACATGTCGCGGTCGGCAAGATAGCGGCGCGTATACACCAACGTCACCAGCATGGTCAGCGCGCAGAACGACGACAGGATCTGCGCCATCGGATCGAAGACCGCCAGATTGCTGAAGACGTAATGCGTTTCGCCAGACGTAGCCTGTACCGCAAACCAGATCGTCAGAGCCAGCGAGGCAAACAGGCTCAGACCGTAAGCCGGGCTATCACTGCCCTTGCTGCGGAACACGTCCGCCATCTGGATCACGGCGATCATCAGCGCCAGAAAGATGATCGGCAGCAACGGCGCCCAATTCATGTTTTGCATGATCGTTTCGACTCCCCTCTTACAGCTTGGACTGGGCCACGTGGGTGAGGAGATTCACCACGGACGCATGCATGACATCGGTGAAAGGCTTCGGATACAAGCCCATGTACAGGGTGGCGATCGCCAGCACGCCCAGCATGAAGAACTCGCGGGCGTTCAGGTCTTGCAGCTCGGCCACATGCTTGTGCGTCACGTCCCCAAAGATCACGCGCTTGACCATCCACAGCGAATACGCTGCGCCGAAGATCAGGGCGGTGGCGGCCAGCAGACCGATCCAGAAGTTGAACTGAACCGAACCCAGGATCACCATGAATTCACCCACGAAACCCGAGGTGGCCGGCAGGCCGCAGTTGGCCATCGCGAAGAACACCGACAGCGCCGCGAATTTCGGCATCGTGTTCACCACACCGCCGTAATCGGCGATCTGGCGCGAGTGCACACGGTCGTATAGCACGCCGATGCACAGGAACATTGCGCTCGAGATGAAGCCGTGCGAGATCATCTGAACGATGCCGCCCTCAATGCCGATCTCGTTGAAGATGAAGAAGCCCAGCGTGACGAAGCCCATGTGTGCGATCGATGAATACGCGACCAGCTTCTTCATGTCGGCCTGCACCAGCGCAACCAGGCCGATGTAGATCACAGCGATCAGCGAGATCGCGATGATGAACGCCGACAGGCTATGGCTCGCATCAGGCGCGATCGGCAGCGAGAACCGCAGGAAGCCGTAAGCGCCCAGCTTCAGCATGATGGCCGCCAGCACCACCGAACCGCCGGTCGGCGCTTCCACGTGGGCATCCGGCAGCCAGGTATGCACCGGCCACATCGGCACCTTCACGGCGAAGGCCATGAGGAAGGCAATGAACAGCAAAATCTGCTCGTTCATCGAAAGCTTGACCTGGTGCCACTGCAGGATCTCGAACGTACCGCTATGGAAGTACAGGTACAGCAACGCAACCAGCGTCAGCAGCGAGCCCAGCAGCGTGTACAGGAAGAACTTGATGGCTGCGTACACGCGGTTTGGGCCACCCCATACGCCGATGATGATGTACATCGGGATCAGCGTGGCTTCGAAGAACACATAGAACAGCAGGCCGTCGAGCGCCGCAAACACACCGATCATGAGGCCGGACAGAATCAGGAACGCCGCCATGTACTGCGCAACGCGCTCGGTGATCACTTCCCAGGCCGAGATCACCACGATGACCGTGATGAACGCCGTCAGCACCACGAACCACATCGAGATGCCGTCGACACCCAGGTAGTAGTTGACGTGGAAGCGCTCGATCCAGCTTGACTTCTCGACGAACTGCATAGCTGCAGTCGTCTTGTCGAAACGCGTGATGAGCGGCAGCGTGATCACGAAGCTGACCAGCGAGCCGATCAGCGACATCCAGCGGACATAACCGGGATTGCGGTCTGAGCCCGAGGCCAACACCAGCACGCCGAAAAAGATCGGCAGCCAGATCGCAAAAGACAGAACCATTTTAGTTATCCCTTATTTGCCCGCCAGGAACACGAAGTACGTCAGCAGCGCAACCGTGCCGACAATCATCGCGAACGCATAGTCATAGATGTAACCGGACTGGAGCAGGCGCACGACGCTCGCAAACCACCCGACCAGACGCGCGCTGCCGTTGACGATCACGCCATCGATCACACCCTGATCGCCGCCCTTCCACAAGCCGCGGCCAAACTTGACCGCACCGTTGGCAAAGACGATCTCGTTGATCTTGTCCATGTAGTACTTGTTGTCCAGCAGCGTGTAGAGGCCGGAGAAATGCTTGGCGATGGCCGCCGGAATGTCAGGACGCTTCAGGTAGAAGAACCACGACAGCACCACGCCAGCAGTCAGCAGGATGAACGGAGCCGACGTGAAGCCATGCAGCGCCATTTCGACCCAGCCTTGGAAGTCGTCGCTCAGCACCTTCATCGCTTCGTGGTTCTCGGCGTTGAAGATGACGTTGGTGAAGACCACGCCATGCTTGAAGAATTCGCCGAACAGCATCGGCTGGATCGCCATCGCACCAATGATGACCGACGGAATCGCCAGCAGCACCAGCGGCACCGTCACCACCCACGGCGACTCGTGCGGCTTCTGACCCGGGGCCAGGCCATGGTGATGATCGGCCGTTTCTTCCTCGTCCACGTGGTTGCCTTCGTGATGCGAGTCTTCCTTGCCGAAGCGCTCTTCGCCATGGAACACGAGGAAGTACATGCGGAACGAATAGAACGCCGTCACAAACACGCCGGCCAGCACGGCCCAATATGCGAACTCGGCGCCCGGCAGACGCGATTCGCGCACCGCCTCGATGATGGAATCCTTCGAGTAGAAACCCGAGAAGAATGGCGTACCGATCAGCGCCAGCGAACCCACCAGCGACGTCAACCACGTGATCGGCATGTACTTGCGCAGACCGCCCATGTTGCGCATGTCCTGATCGTGGTGCATGCCGATGATGACCGAGCCAGCACCCAGGAACAGCAATGCCTTGAAGAAGGCGTGCGTCATCAGGTGAAACACGGCCACCTGGTAGGCCGAAGCGCCCAGCGCGACCGTCATGTAGCCGAGCTGCGACAGCGTCGAATAGGCCACCACCCGCTTGATGTCGGTCTGGATGATGCCCAGGAAGCCCATGAACAGCGCGGTGATGGCGCCGATGATCAGCACGAACGACAGCGCGGTATCCGACAGCTCGAACAGCGGCGACATGCGTGCGACCATGAAGATACCGGCAGTCACCATCGTGGCGGCGTGGATCAGCGCGGAAATCGGCGTCGGGCCTTCCATTGAGTCCGGCAGCCACACGTGGAGCGGGAACTGTGCCGACTTACCCATCGCACCGATGAACAGACAGATGCAAGCGACTGTCAGCATGTGCCAATCTGTACCCGGAAAGCCAATGGCAGCCAGCTTGTCGCGGGCGGCGAACACGTCAGCGTAGCTCAGGCTGCCGCTATAGGCCAGCAGCAGACCGATACCGAGCACGAAGCCAAAGTCGCCTACGCGGTTGACCAGGAACGCCTTCATGTTGGCGTAGATGGCCGTCGGACGCTTGAACCAGAAACCGATCAGCAGATACGACACCAGGCCCACCGCTTCCCAGCCGAAGAAGAGCTGCAGGAAGTTGTTGCTCATCACGAGCATCAACATCGAGAAGGTGAACAGCGAGATGTACGCGAAGAAGCGGTTGTAGCCGTCATCCTCCTGCATGTAGCCGATGGTGTAGATGTGCACCATCAGCGAGACGAAGGTCACCACGCACATCATCATCGCCGTGAGCGAATCGATGAGGAAGCCGACTTCCATCTTCAGCGAGCCGACGGTCATCCATTCATAGACGGTGCCGTTGTAGCCGGCGCCGTTCATGACGTCCGACAGCACCAGCGCCGACAGGACAAAGGCGATCGCAACGCCGAGGATGGTGACGCTGTGGGATGCCGTACGGCCGATCTTCTCGCCGAAGAACTTGGTGCCGAACAGCCCGGCGATCGCCGCGCCGGCCAGCGGCGCGAGCGGAATCGCCAGCAGCAGGTTGGGATTGAGCGTGGTAGCCATGGAGCTTCTTATCAGTGGTTGCGGCGATCAGCCTTTGAGGCTGTCCAGATCGTCGACGTTGATGGTGTCCAGGTTACGGAACAGCACCACCAGGATGGCGAGACCGATCGCGGATTCCGCCGCGGCCACCGTCAGGATGAAAAACACGAACACCTGCCCCGCCAAGTCACCCAGGTAATGGGAAAACGCGACGAAGTTCATATTGACCGCAAGCAGCATCAACTCGATTGCCATCAGCAGCACGATGACGTTCTTGCGGTTCAGGAAAATGCCGACGATGCTGACGGCAAACAGCACTGCGCCGAGCACGAGGTAATGGGCAAGGGATAGCGAAGACATATGGATTCTCCCGGGGCTCAGCCGTTGGATTCAGCCGAGGCTGCGCCAGCCGACTTTTCTGCCGGCATCGAAACCAGGCGCACGCGGTCCTTGCGCTGCACGCGGATCTGATCGGACACCTTCTGGGCCTTGGTGTCCTTGCGGCGGCGCGCGGTCAGCGCCACGGCCGCGACGATCGCCAGCAGCAGCACCGCGCCGGCCACTTCAAAAGCGTAGATGTAATCGGTGTAGATCAGCTTGCCGAGCGCCTGCGTGTTCGGACCGTCGAACCCCTTGGGCAGCGCTTGCACGGGCTGTACACGCCCCATGAAAGTCTTGGTCAGCACGACAGCCATTTCCAGGATGATGACCACGCCCACGAAGGCCGCCATCGGCACATAGGTCCAGAAATCGCGCCGCAGGTGCTCGATGTCGATATCGATCATCATCACCACGAACAGGAACAGCACCATCACCGCCCCAACGTAGACCAGCACCAGCGTGATGGCGAGAAACTCCGCCTTGAGCAGCATCCAGATCGCCGCTGCGGTAAAGAACGAGAGCACGAGGAACAGCGCCGCGTGCACCGGGTTCTTCGCGGTGATGACCTTCAGCGCCGAGAGCACTAGCACCAGCGCGAAACAGTAGAAGATGATCGTCGTGATTTCCATGATCCTGGCGCGGGCCGTTTTGCGACACGCGCTTGTCCAAAGCCGCAGCGGCATGGCGCCGACGCAACTGGTTGGCTCACGAGGAGCCGTTATCCTTCCGGAATTTCAACTGCGCCGCCCACAGCCTGCGCTGCGGGCGTCTTGAATCAGCGGTACTTCGCGTCAGCCGCCTTGTTGGCCGCGATTTCCGGCTCAAAGCGGTCACCCACGGCCAGAAGCATGTCCTTGGTGAAGTACAGGTCGCCGCGCTTCTCACCGTGATATTCCAGGATGTGCGTCTCGACGATGGCGTCCACCGGGCAGGCCTCTTCGCAGAAGCCGCAGAAAATGCACTTGGTCAGATCGATGTCATAGCGCGTGGTGCGGCGCGTGCCGTCGTCGCGCTGATCCGACTCAATGGTGATGGCCATGGCCGGGCACACGGCTTCGCACAGCTTGCATGCGATGCACCGCTCCTCGCCGTTCGGATAACGGCGCAGCGCGTGCAGACCACGGAAACGCGGCGACAGCGGCGTCTTCTCTTCCGGGAAGAGCACGGTGATCTTGCGCGCGAACAGATAGCGCCCGGTCAGCGCCAGCCCCTTGAAGAGTTCCTTCAGGAGCAGGCTGTTAAAGAATTCCTTGATGGCAAGCAACATGGTGGCTTCCTATTGTCCCGTTACTTCCAAATGTTCCACGGCGACACAATCCAGATGGCGACGACGATAAGCCAGCCCACGGTGAGCGGAATGAAGATCTTCCAGCCTAGGCGCATGATTTGGTCATAGCGATAGCGCGGGAACGATGCACGCAGCCAGATGAAGACCGACAACAGCAGGAACACCTTGATCAGCAGCCAGAAGAAGCCCGGAATCCAGTTGAACACCGGTGCATCGATCGGCGACGCCCAGCCCCCCAGGAACATCGTTGCCGTCAGCGCCGAGATGACGATCATGTTGATGTACTCGGCCAGGAAGAACAGCGCGAACGCCATGCCCGAATACTCGATCATGTGGCCTGCCACGATTTCCGACTCGCCTTCCACCACGTCGAACGGGTGGCGGTTCGTTTCAGCCACGCCCGAGATGAAGTACACACCGAACATCGGCAGCAGCGGCAGCCAGTTCCACGACAGGATGTTGATGCCGTGATTGGCGAAGACACCTCGGTTCTGCGAGTTGACGATGTCCGACAGGTTCAGGCTGCCCGTCACCATCAACACCGTCACGAGCGCGAAGCCCATGGCAATTTCATACGAGATCATCTGTGCCGATGCGCGCATCGCACCCAGGAACGCGTACTTGGAGTTCGAGGCCCAGCCGGCCAGGATCACGCCATACACGCCCACCGAACTGATCGCCATCACGTACAGCAGGCCTGCGTTGATGTTCGACACCACGGCCTCGGCCTGGAACGGCACCACCGCCCAGATCGCCACAGCGGGCATCAGCACCATCAGCGGCGCGATGATGTACATGCCACGACTGACCGCGCTCGGCACCATGACTTCCTTGAGCAGCAGCTTGAGCACGTCGGCGATCGGCTGCAACAGACCGAACGGGCCCACGCGGTTCGGGCCCAGACGCACGTGCATCCAGCCAATCAGCTTACGCTCCCACAGGATCAGGTAAGCCACGCACAGCAGCAGCGGCAGGATGATGCAGACCGCACGCACCAGCGTCCAGATCAGCGGCCACCAGCCGCCGAAGGTCGCCGTGCCGAAAGAAGTAATCGACTCGATCATGTTGACCCTTACACCGTAGCCGCCAGCGCGGACGATTCAACCCTCTCAACGCTTACCGCGCCGAACATTGCACCCAGTTGGGCCGATGCCTCGGTGGCAGCCGGTACGCGGATCACGCCGGAAGCCAGCGAGCGGTCCAGCACGGCCGGCAGCACCACGCTGCCCTGCCCCTGCGTCACGCGCACGGCGTCGCCGTCGGCCAAACCCAGTTTCGCGAACAGATCGGCTGGCAGGCCAGCGCGCACTGCGGCGCGGGCAGCGGCAGTCAGTTGCAGCGAACCAGCGCGGCGCACGATCGGGTCGGCGTGGTAGATCGGCACGTCGGCCAAGCGCTCAATGCCGGCAGCAGCCGCAGCCGGGGCGCTGGTCTGTGTCGTCGTCGTATTCGACAGACGCTCGGCGACCGGCTTGGCCAGCGCTTCGTCACGCACCACTTCCGAGGTGTCATAGTCGAAGCCACCCACGTTCAGCAGGTTGCCCAACACGCGCAGCACCTTCCAGGCCGGACGCGAATCACCCAGGCTGCGCACGACGCCGCTGAAGCTCTGGGGCAGGCCTTCGCAGTTGACAAAAGTGCCCGAGGTTTCCGTGAACGGCGCGGTCGGCAGCAGCACATCGGCGTATTCCAGCGCGGCGCGCGAAGCGAACGGCGCCAGCACGATCACGGTGTCGGCCTGATCCAGTGCAGCGCGAGCCTGCAGCGGGTTGGCTGTATCGAATTCCGGCTCGGCGCCCAGCAGCACGTAGGCGCGGCGCGGCTTCGCCAGCATGGCGGCGGCGTCTAGGCCATTGCCCTGCGGCAACGCGCCGGCGATGTAACCACCGACCGTGTTGGCTGCTTCTGTCAGGAAGCCCAGCACGGCGCCAGTCTGCTGCGCAACCCACTGGGCCAGCGCATGCAACTTCGAGAATTGCGGATGCGCGACGGCAGCATTGCCCAGGAACACAGCCTTGCGTTCGCCCGAGGTCAAGCTCGCAGCAATGCGCTTGGCGATCTCGCCCGCTTCAATGCCATCGGTGCCGGCCGGACGCGCGATGTTGTTGGCAGCAGCCACTGCCACAGCCACTTCCGACAGCAACGACAGCCACTGTGACGGCGCGCCCAGCAGTTGCGTGGCAGGCATCAGCATATCTTCGCCGCCGGCACCGATCGCGTTCAGTTGCAAACCTTTCTTGCCGGCTTGACGCAGACGCGCGGCCAGCAGCGGATGATCCTTGCGCAGGAAGGCGCCCACCACCAGCGCACGCTGCAGCAGCGACACCTCAGCAATCGGCATACCCAGCCACGGAGCGCCCGTCGGCTTGGCGGAAAAATCGGATTGGCGCAGACGGAAATCAACGTTGTCGCTGCCGATACCGCGCACCAGCTTTTGCAGCAGGAAGAGTTCTTCCAGCGTGCTGTGCGGGCTGGCCAGCGCGCCGATCTGCTCGGCACCATGGTCGCGCTTGATTTCGTTCAGGCCATTGGCAACGTATTCCAGCGCCGTCGTCCAGTCGACGGCCTTCCACTGGCCGCCCTGCTTGAGCATCGGCTGGGTCAGGCGGTCGTCGCTGTTGACGCCTTCATAGGCAAAGCGATCCTTGTCCGACAGCCAGCATTCATTGATGGCCTCGTTCTCCAGCGGCAGCACGCGCATCACGCGCTGGTTCTTGGTCTGGACAATCACGTTAGCGCCCAGGCCGTCGTGCGGCGACACCGACTTGCGGCGTGCCAACTCCCACGTACGTGCCGAATAGCGGAACGGCTTGCTGGTCAGCGCACCGACCGGGCACAGGTCGATCATGTTGCCCGACAGTTCGGAGTCCACCGTCTGGCCGACGAACGTGGTGATCTCGGAATGCTCGCCACGGTTGAGCATGCCCAGTTCCATCACGCCAGCAACTTCCTGGCCAAAACGAACGCAGCGCGTGCAGTGAATGCAGCGCGTCATCTCTTCCATGGAGATCAGCGGCCCTACATTCTTGTGGAACACCACGCGCTTCTCTTCCTTGTAGCGCGATTCAGACTTGCCGTAGCCGACAGCCAGATCCTGCAGTTGGCACTCGCCGCCCTGATCGCAGATCGGGCAATCCAGCGGGTGGTTGATCAGCAGGAATTCCATCACGGACTTCTGCGCCTTCACGGCCTTCTCCGAGGCAGTGAAGACCTTCATGCCTGCGGTGACGGGCGTGGCGCAGGCCGGCAGCGCCTTGGGCGCCTTCTCGACCTCGACCAGGCACATCCGGCAGTTGGCCGCGACCGACAGTTTGCGGTGATAGCAGAAGTGAGGGATATACGTGCCCGCCTGGCGAGCCGCCTCCATCACCAGGCTGCCTTCGGCAACCTCGACCTTCTTGCCATCGATTTCGATTTCAACCATGTTCTGCCACGCTTAAATGTAGGTGGGCACCATGCACCGCTTGTGTTCGACGTGATACGCGAACTCATCCCAGTAGTGCTTGAGCATGCCGCGGACCGGCATCGCGGCGGCATCGCCGAGTGCGCAGATGGTCCGGCCCATGATGTTCTCGGCCACGCTGTTGAGCAGGTCCAGGTCTTCCTGGCGGCCCTTGCCGTGCTCGATGCGATCGACCACGCGATACAGCCAGCCAGTACCCTCACGACACGGCGTGCACTGACCGCACGATTCTTCGTAGTAAAAGTACGACAGGCGCAGCAGCGACTTCACCATGCAGCGCGTCTCGTCCATGACGATGACTGCGCCCGAGCCGAGCATCGAGCCGGCCTTGGCGATCGAGTCGTAATCCATGTCGGAGGCCATCATCAGATCGGCCGGCACGACCGGCGCCGACGAGCCGCCCGGAATGACCGCCTTGAGCTTCTTGCCGCCGCGCATGCCGCCAGCCAGTTCCAGCAGCTTGGAGAACGGCGTGCCGAGCGGAATCTCGTAATTGCCTGGGCGCTCCACATCGCCGGACACCGAGAAGATCTTCGAGCCGCCGTTGTTCGGCTTGCCCATCTTCAGGTAGTTGTCCGGACCGATAGTGAGCAGGAACGGCACCGCAGCAAAGGTTTCGGTGTTGTTGATGGTGGTCGGCTTGCCGTACAGACCGAAGCTGGCCGGGAACGGCGGCTTGAAACGCGGCTGACCCTTCTTGCCCTCCAGCGACTCGAGCAGCGCGGTTTCCTCGCCGCAGATGTACGCGCCATAGCCATGGTGCGCATGCAGTTGGAAGTTGAAGCCGGAGCCGAGGATGTTATCGCCCAGAAAACCTGCAGCACGCGCCTCTTCGAGCGCCTGCTCAAAGATCTTGTATTCGTTCCAGATCTCGCCATGGATGTAGTTGTAGCCCACGGTGATACCCATCGCGTAGCCGCCGATGGCCATGCCTTCGATCAGGGCATGCGGGTTGTAGCGAATGATGTCGCGATCCTTGAACGTGCCCGGCTCGCCTTCGTCCGTGTTGCAGACCAGGTATTTCTGGCCCGGGAACTGGCGCGGCATGAAGCTCCACTTCAGGCCGGTCGGGAAGCCCGCACCGCCACGACCGCGCAGGCCCGAGGCCTTCACGTCGGCGATGATTTGTTCAGGCGGGATCTTTTCCGTCAGGATGCGCTTGAGCTGCTGATAGCCGCCGCGCTTGACGTAATCTTCAAGGTGCCAGTTGTCGCCGTTCAGGCCGGCGAGAATCAACGGCTGGATGTGTCGATCGTGCAGGGAGGTCATTTACTTGCCTGCTCCGTTGGCGGACGCCTTCGCCTGCAGATCGGCGATCAGCGCGTCGAGCTTCTCGTTGCTCATGAAGCTGCACATATGGGTGTTGTTGACGATCATGACCGGTGCGTCACCGCACGCGCCCATGCACTCGCCTTCCTTCAGCGTGAAGTTGCCGTCGGCCGTCGTCTCGTTGAAACCGATGCCCAGCTTCTTCTTCAGGTAGTCGGCCGCGCGCTCGCCGCCCGACAGCGCGCACGGCAGATTCGTGCACACCGACAGCTTGAAGCGGCCCACCGGCTTGGTGTCGTACATGTTGTAGAACGTCGCCACTTCCTCGACCCACACCGGCGGCATTTCGAGGTACTCGGCCACGAACTGCATGACTTCGGGCGAGACCCAGCCTTTCTCGCTCTGCGCGACCGCCAGCGCCGCCATCACGGCGGACTGCTTCTGGTCGGCGGGATATTTCGCGACCGCCCGGTCGATTTCCTTGAGAGCTTCTGCTGATAGCATTTTCGTTGCGATTGGTGCGGGACGCGGGGCTCTCACCCCGGCGTGCGTCCTCGTTTCACAGCCGCGCTTGCCAGCGCGTCAAACCGTTGTTTCCTGCGGGTTCAGCGGTCGATCTCGCCAAACACGATGTCTTGCGTACCGATGATCGTCACAGCGTCGGCGATCATGTGGCCCTTGGCCATCTCGTCGAGTGCCGCCAGATGGGCGAAGCCCGGTGCACGGATCTTCAGGCGGTACGGCTTGTTGGCGCCATCCGACACCACGTAGATGCCGAACTCGCCCTTCGGGTGCTCGACGGCGGCATACGCCTCGCCTTCGGGCACATGCATGCCTTCCGTGAAGAGCTTGAAGTGATGAATCAGCTCTTCCATGTTGGTCTTCATGTCCACACGCGACGGAGGTGCCACCTTGTGATTGTCGGTGATCACCGGACCCGGGTTCTTGCGCAGCCACTCGATGCACTGGCGGATGATGCGGTTGCTCTGGCGCATTTCTTCGACGCGCACCAGATAACGGTCGTAGCAATCGCCGTTCACACCGACCGGGATATCGAAATCGACGCGATCGTACACTTCGTACGGCTGCTTCTTGCGGATGTCCCACTCGATGCCCGAGCCGCGCAGCATGGCGCCAGAGAAACCCTTCTGGAGCGCACGCTCCGGGCTCACCACGCCGATACCGACCAGACGCTGCTTCCAGATCCGGTTATCCGTCAGCAGCGTTTCGTATTCGTCGACGTACTTCGGGAACCGGTTGGTGAAGTCTTCGATGAAGTCCAGCAGCGAGCCCGAACGTGTTTCGTTCAGAGCAGCCAATGCCTTCTCGTTGCGCACCTTGGATGCCTTGTATTGCGGCATCGTGTCGGGCAGGTCGCGGTACACGCCACCCGGACGGTAATAAGCCGCATGCATACGCGCGCCCGACACGGCTTCATACATGTCGAACAGGTCTTCGCGCTCGCGGAAGGCGTACAGGAACACCGCCATAGCGCCCACGTCCAGCGCATGCGAACCGATCCACATCAGGTGGTTCATGATCCGCGTGATCTCGTCGAACATGACGCGGATGTACTGCGCACGCAGTGGCACTTCGAGGCCCAGCAGGCGCTCGATGGCCATTACGTAGGCGTGTTCGTTGACCATCATCGACACGTAGTCGAGACGGTCCATGTACGGCACGCTCTGGATCCAGGTCTTCTGCTCGGCGAGCTTCTCGGTCGCGCGGTGCAGCAGGCCGATGTGTGGATCAGCACGTTGAATCACTTCGCCGTCCAACTCGAGCACTAGGCGCAGCACGCCGTGCGCGGCCGGGTGCTGCGGGCCGAAGTTCAGGGTGTAGTTCTTGATATCTGCCATAGTCGGGCGCCCTTCAGTGCCGTCAGTGCTTTAAGCCACCGTATTGATCCTCACGGATCACACGCGGCGTAATCTCGCGCGGCTCGATGGTCACCGGCTGGTAAACCACGCGGCGTTGCACCGGGTCGTAACGCATTTCAACGTAGCCCGACACAGGGAAATCTTTGCGGAACGGATGGCCGATAAAGCCATAATCGGTCAGGATACGGCGCAGGTCCGGGTGGCCTTCGAATACCAGGCCGTACAGATCGAACGCCTCGCGCTCGAACCAGTTGGCGGAGTTCCAGAGATCAACCATGGACGCCACGACCGGCAGGTCGTCGTCCGGCGCGAACACGCGCACACGCACACGCCAGTTGTGTGTGACCGACAGCAGGTGCGACACAGCCGCAAAGCGCGGACCATTCCAGGCGCCATCGCCGTAGTCAGCGTAGTCGACGCCGCACAAATCCATCAGTTGCTCGAATTTGAGCGATGCGTCGTCGCGCAGCGTGCGCATGGCCTCGAGGTAATCGGCCGCCTTCACCACGAGGGTGAGTTCACCGACCGACTCGGTCAGACTTTGAATGCGGTTGCCCAGTGCCTTTTCCAGCGCGGACTTCAGGGTGGCAAGCTTGTCGGTCATGTCAGCCCTTGCGCGCGATGGTGTTGGTGCGGCGGATCTTGGCCTGCAACTGGATGATGCCGTAGATCAGCGCCTCAGCAGTCGGCGGGCAGCCCGGCACGTACACGTCGACCGGCACAATGCGGTCGCAGCCGCGCACGACAGAGTACGAATAGTGGTAGTAGCCGCCGCCGTTGGCGCACGAACCCATCGAGATGACCCAGCGCGGCTCGGCCATCTGGTCGTACACCTTGCGCAGCGCGGGCGCCATCTTGTTGCACAGCGTGCCTGCCACGATCATCACGTCGGACTGGCGCGGCGACGGGCGGAACACCACCCCGAAGCGGTCCAAGTCATAACGCGATGCACCTGCGTGCATCATCTCCACGGCACAGCAGGCCAGGCCGAACGTCATCGGCCACAGCGACCCGGTACGGGTCCAGTTGATCAGCTTGTCAGCGGTGGTCGTGACAAAGCCTTCGTTGAGTACGCCTTCGATCGCCATTTCACATCACTCCCAATCGAGCGCGCCTTTTTTCCAGATGTAGACGAAGCCCACGAGAAACTCGAGAAGAAATACACCCATCGCAATGAACCCCGGCCAGCCGATATCGCGCAGCGCCACGCCCCACGGGAAGAGGAACGCTGTTTCGAGATCGAACAGGATGAACAGAATGGCGATAAGGTAATAGCGCACGTCGAACTTCATGCGCGCGTCTTCGAAGGCTTCGAAGCCGCACTCGTACGGCGAGAGCTTGTCAGGATCGGGATTATTCGGACCGAGGACTCGGCCGATGGTCATCAGGGCAAGGCCAAGGCCAACACCGATGACGATGAACAGCAGAACGGGGAAATAGGCTTCGAGGTTCAAGGGACGCCCGCCTTTTTGAATGGTTGCAACAGCACTGCCCGCAGGCGGCGCCTTGTCGCCCCATCGAAGGCGCCGGGTCCGCAGCCTCACGGCGCTCGAACTACCCGCCGTTTTGCGGATGGGGTCTGCGCGGAACAATCCCGTTGAACAGACCCCGAAATTTGATTGGTGCCGACGGCGAGACTCGAACTCGCACAGCTTTCGCCACTACCCCCTCAAGATAGCGTGTCTACCAATTTCACCACGTCGGCTGGGGGAAGAAACTTTATCAAGAACACGATCGGGCTTTGTGCCACCACCGTTTTCCGCATTGTTTCAAGCCTTGCATTCTACCGCAAAGCTGGGCTTTTGTTCAACGCACAAACAAAAAACTTGTGCGGCGAGGCGCACCGAAAAACCCGACGGCGCGCCCGTCATCATTACGTCGAATTACTTCGGCACAGCCGGGGCGGAAGCCGCTGCCGGAACTGCAGGAGCCGAGGCTGCCAGCGCGGAAGCCGGCGTCGCAATCGGAGCCACCGAACCCATCACGCCCGTCGACACGCTACCCTTGTTGGTGCCGATCAGCGTCAGCGCCAGCGTGGCCACGAAGAACACGGTGGCCAGAACGGCCGTGGTACGCGAAAGGAAGTTGGCCGAACCGGTAGCACCGAACAGGCTGCCCGATGCCCCGGAACCAAAGGCCGCACCAACGTCCGCGCCCTTGCCGTGCTGCAGCAGCACTAGGCCGATCACGCCGAGCGCACTCAAGATTTGCGCCACCAGCAGCAGAGTCTTCAGAATTGCCATTTCGTATCTCTCAATAATGTGTTGCGGTTGCACGTGCACCGCACGTTGCAACCTCGACCAATCGTTTAAGCGCGACCAATCGCCAGGAAATCATCGGCCTTCAGCGACGCGCCGCCAATCAGGCCGCCGTCGATGTCCGCCATTGCAAACAGCTCACCTGCGTTGTCCGGCTTGACGCTGCCGCCGTACAGAATCGGCAGGCGCTGCGCCACACCCGCGTCACGAGCTGCAACGCGCGCGCGCAGGAAGGCGTGCACCGCCTGCGCCTGCTCGCTGGTCGCGGTCTTGCCGGTGCCGATGGCCCATACCGGCTCGTAGGCAACAACGATCCGACCCAGTTGCTCGATCGACAGCGCATCCAGCACCGCATCCAGTTGGCGTCCCACTACCTGCTCGGTCTCACCTGCTTCACGCTGCGCCAGCGTTTCACCCACGCAGACGATCGGGTTGATGCCGTGTTCCAACGCACGCAGCGCCTTGGTCGCCACCTGCGCATCGGTTTCGCCGTGATACGTGCGACGCTCGGAGTGGCCGACGATCACGTAGCCGCAACCGAACTCCGACAGCATCGACGCCGCCACTTCGCCGGTGAAGGCGCCACGCGTTTCGGCCGACACATCCTGTGCGCCCCAACCCACTACAGAGCCCGCCAGCAGCGATTGGCACTGAGCCAAATACGGGAACGGTGCGCACACCGCCAGCGTGGCGTTGGTCTTGCCCGCCGCCTTGATCTGCTCAAGCAGCGCGGCATTGGTGTTCAGGCTGCCGTGCAGCTTCCAGTTGCCCACCACCAGCTTCGGTCTTGCGTTCACGTTCTTGTTCCGCCCGGTCGACTGTCAAATAAACCCGCTATTCTACCGTGGCGGCAAAAACAGGGTCAATTTCGGCGTCTTCGGACATCAGCTCCAGACCAACATGATCTTGCCAATGTGTGCGCTCGATTCCATCAAGGCGTGCGCCTGCGCCGCCTGTGCGGCCGGCATGACCGCATGGATGACCGGCTTGATATGGCCCGACGCCAGCAGCGGCCAGACCTTCTCGACCAGGTTGGCCGCGATGGCTGCCTTGAAGGCTACCGGGCGCGGACGCAGCGTCGAGCCGGTGAGCGTGATGCGTCGGCGCAGGATGTCGCCCAGCGGCACCTCGGCCTTGGCGCCGCCCAGCAGCGCAATCAGCACGATGCGGCCATCATCGGCCGTGCAGGCGATCTCACGCGCGACGTAGCTGCCGCCAACCATGTCGAGCACCACATCAACGCCGCGTCCGGTTTCAGTCTTGACGATCTCGACGAAATCCTGGGTCTTGTAATTGATAGCGCGCGTGGCACCCAGTTCGACGCAGGCGGAGCACTTGTCAGCGCTGCCTGCGGTGGCGAACACGCGATACCCCAGCGCAGACGCCATCTGAATGGCCGTCGTGCCGATACCGCTGGAGCCGCCCTGCACCAGCAGCGTTTCATCGGCGCCGTGCGCGCCCTGCCCCAGCAAGCCGCGATCAAACACGTTCGACCACACGGTGAAATAGTTCTCAGGCAGCGCTGCCGCCTCGACGTCGGACAGGCCGGCCGGTACCGGCAGCACCTGGCCCAGCGGCGCCGTGCAGAACTCCGCATAACCGCCGCCCTGCACCAGCGCGCAGACGCGGTCGCCCACCTTCAAGCCGTAGCGGTTATCGGCATGCGATAGATCGCCGCTGACAATCTCACCAGCCACTTCCAGCCCGGGAATATCCGACGCGCCGAGCGGCACCGGATAGTTGCCCATGCGCTGGAACACATCGGGCCGGTTCACGCCAGCCGCACGCACGCGGATCAGCACTTCACCCGCTTTCGGCTCAGGCATCGGACGCTCGCCGAGCTGCAGAACTTCGGGGCCGCCGTACTGGGTAATTTCAATGGCTTTCATGGGAATCAGGTTATTTGAGTTACGACGCGGCACGCTTCGGCTCGACAAAATGCTGCGGAATGCCGCGCGTGGTCTCGCGCAGGATCTCTTGCTTGCCGTGGACGATGGCGTCGGCGATCTTGCCGATATGCAACTTGAGCCACCGCTCGGTATGCGAACGCGCGCAGTAATCGGCAGGACCAAACGAATCGACACGCTGATTGGCGCGCAGATCATCGGCCTGCTCAAAAGAACGCCCATCCTGGCTCGTTGCGTTGTAGACGGCGTAAGTTCGGCCACCTCCCTTACGCACGACGGAAAATGCCGGAATGTCGCTCGGGCCGTCCGCCACGTAGATCATATTGCGCATGGGCACGCGGCGCTCCTCCTCGGCAATTGTCGAATTGACGTTGACCTCGTGATGCTTGTTGACGCCTTTGTTGATCTCAAAAATCGCGCGCGTCTTCGTCGTGTTGTCGATAGCGTAGATCACCTCAGCGATTTCCGCCTGCCCGTCGGGTGCAGCAGACTCAAGGAACTCGCACCCCCAGATGCCATCGATATGCGGCGCCAACACCGAGCCCTTGATCATCTCGGTCAACCCTGTGCTGACAATGTAGTGCTCCAACTGGATGTCGAACTGCTGGTAGGCGGGAACGCTGGCAACCCATGCCTTGCTGGCCGAGAAAAATTCCACCACCCCCGGAAAGAATTCCAGCGTGCCGCCTAACTCACGCAGCAGCGCATTGCTCAAGCCAGACATCCTGCGCTCACGCACGTAACGCAGCAGAACACTCAGATAGAACGTGTCATGGTTGACCCTCTGGCCAGCAGCTTCAAGTGCAGAAGAACCCGCGCCCACCTCTTTCCAGAACGCAGCCTCGTCGAGGTTGTACCGCTCGAACAGCGGCACTTGCATGTAACGCGGGATCAGCGTCTTGTCGAAATCCCAGACGACGGCGATGCGGTTTTGTTCGAACAGGCGGCTCATGGTCGGAGGCAGGTGGAGAACTCGCGACGCAGTGTAAACAAAAAAACGGCTGGACACTGTCCAGCCGTCTTCGGTGCGAGAAACCTCGCCGCCTTTGCTACGGTTACTGCTGTTGTTGCTGTTGCTGCTGCGAAGTAGCATCGCCAGCGCCAGGCGCTTGCGGTGCTGCGGCCGGCACGTCGCCTTCCTCGGCCTTAGCGGCCTTGATCGACAGACGCATGCGACCCTTCTCGTCGGTGCTCAGCAGCTTCACGCGCACGGCTTGGCCTTCCTTCACGTAGTCCGACACCTGGTTCACGCGCTCGTTGGCGATTTCCGAGATGTGCAGCAGACCGTCCTTGCCCGGCAGAATGTTCACGATCGCGCCGAAGTCCAGCAGCTTGAGCACGGTGCCGTTGTAGATCTTGCCCACTTCGGCCTCGGCCGTGATGGCCTCGATGCGGCGCTTGGCTTCAGCCATGCCTTCCGACGAAGTCGACGCGATGGTGATCGTACCGTCTTCCTGGATGTCGATCGTGCAGCCGGTTTCCTTGGTCAGCGCCTGGATGGTCGAACCGCCCTTGCCGATCACGTCGCGGATCTTCTCCGGGTTGATCTTGACGGTAATCATGCGCGGAGCGTGCTCCGACAGCTCGGTGCGTGCGTGACCCATCGCAGCCTGCATCTTGCCCAGGATATGTAGACGGCCTTCCTTGGCTTGCGCCAGTGCGACCTGCATGATTTCCTTGGTGATGCCCTGCACCTTGATGTCCATCTGCAGCGCGGTGATACCGTTGTCGGTACCCGCCACCTTGAAGTCCATATCGCCCAGGTGATCTTCGTCACCCAGGATGTCGGTCAGCACGGCGAACTTGTTGCCTTCCAGGATCAGGCCCATGGCCACGCCGGCCACGTGCGCCTTGACGGGCACGCCAGCATCCATCAGTGCCAGGCAGCCGCCGCAGACGGACGCCATCGACGACGAACCGTTCGACTCGGTGATCTCCGACACCAGGCGGATCGTGTAGGCGAATTCATCGTCCTTCGGCAGCACCGGGATCAGTGCACGCTTGGCCAGACGGCCGTGGCCGATTTCGCGGCGCTTCGGGCTACCCACGCGGCCGGTTTCGCCCGTGGCGAACGGCGGCATGTTGTAGTGGAGCATGAAGCGGTCACGGTACTCGCCTTGCAGCGCGTCGATGATCTGCTCGTCGCTCTTGGTGCCCAGCGTAGCCACCACCAGCGCTTGCGTTTCACCACGCGTGAACAGCGCCGAGCCGTGAGCGCGCGGCAGCACGGAGGAGCGAATCTCGATCGGGCGCACCGTACGGGTGTCGCGGCCGTCGATACGCGGTTCGCCGCTCAGGATCTGGCCGCGCACGATCTTCGATTCGAGCTCGAACAGGATGTTGTCGACTTCCACACCGTCGGCTTCCACGCCGGCTTCGGCCAGCTTCTCGGCCACCGACTTGTAGACTTCCTTCAGCTTCTGGCTGCGAGCCGACTTCTGGCGCAGTTGGTAAGCGGCTTGCAGATCGGCCAGGCCCAGTTCGGATACCTTGGCGACCAGCGCTTCGTTCTTGGGAGCTGCTTGCCAATCCCACTCGGGCTTGCCGCCTTCGCGCACCAGATCATGGATCGCGTTGATGGCGATCTGCATCTGATCATGGCCATATACAACGGCGCCCAGCATGACTTCTTCCGAGAGCTGGTTGGCTTCGGATTCGACCATCAGCACGGCACGCTCGGTTCCGGCCACCACGAGGTCCAGTTCCGAATGCGCGAGCTGTGCGCGGTTCGGGTTCAGCAGGTACTGGCCATCCTTGTAACCCACACGGGCAGCGCCCACCGGACCGTTGAACGGCAGGCCCGACACGGCCAGTGCTGCCGATGCGGCCACCAGTGCCGGGATGTCTGCCGGCACTTCCGGGTTGATCGACAGCACGTGGATGACAACTTGGACTTCGTTGTAGAAGCCTTCCGGGAACAGCGGACGCAGCGGACGATCGATCAGGCGCGAGGTCAGCGTTTCGTTCTCCGACGGACGGCCTTCACGCTTGAAGAAGCCGCCAGGAATCTTGCCGGCGGCGTAGGTCTTCTCGAGGTAGTCGACGGTCAGCGGGAAAAAGTCTTGACCCGGCTTCGGGTTCTTGGCGCCCACCACGGTGGCGAGCACGACGGTGTCGTCCATGTCGAGCAGCACGGCGCCGCTGGCCTGACGAGCAATCTCACCCGTTTCCATGCGGACCGTATGGCCGCCCCATTGGAATTCTTTGACGATCTTATTGAACATGTTTTCTCCTGTTCGGTATTCGCGGCGCCAACTCTTGAACATCGTTTCTCAAGCGCCGCGACAAACACGTTCCGGAAGACGGTGTGGTTGCAGAGGTGTGTTTATGCCATTCCAGCGCGGCGCTGGTGCTCAACGCCGCGCTGGAATGACACAAGATTCTGCTTCCCGCCGCCCCCGGTCCCAGGCAGCCGATGCATCCGCTAGTTAAGCTTAAACAAGCGGTCTGGCTGCCATCGCTTGCCGGTTGCCCGGCTTGGCCGCAAATGCGGCCGCCAAAAACAAAATGCCTGCATCAGCACGCTGACGCAGGCACTTGTTCATCACGCGCAGTGCGTGAGAGCCACCATTACTTACGCAGACCCAGCTTCGCAACCAGTGCGGTGTAGCGGTCAGCGTCTTTGCCCTTGAGGTAGTCCAGCAGACGGCGGCGACGGCTCACCATCTTGAGCAGGCCGCGGCGGCTGTGGTGGTCCTTCATGTGCGCCTTGAAGTGCGGTTGCAGCTCGTTGATGCGGGCCGTCAGCAGTGCAACTTGCACTTCCGGGCTACCCGTATCGTTGGCGCTGCGGCCGTTGTTCTTGACGATTTCTTGCTTGTTGATGTCAGCGACGGACATTTCGATTCCTTTGACTTGCGGACACTGCAGCGCCTGAAAACCATCGCCGCCGGTGCCGTGTTGAACAATGTCTTGCCGGCCCCATTCCGAACGCGGCCTGGACGGCAAGACGGCGATTATAGCCCAAATGCCCCGGCAAACGACAGTTCTGTGTCAGGGCCGGTCAATAGCGCGTCATCCTGCAAGTCGTTGGCAAGACGGTTTGCGCGGCCGGGATCACTTTCAGGGTCCGAAAACCGTAGCCGGAACCCTCGATATCGAACGGCACGCCAGGCGTGCCCACCCGCTCCATCTGCGTGACGATCAGCGGCTGGATGGCCTGATGATCCTCGGCGCGCAGCGTGATGCGGTGGAAACCGCTGTCCAGCGAAGCGCCTTCCAGCGCACGCGCCACGGCACCCGCCTCGGTTGTGCCAGCCCGCTCGACGGCGGCGGCCAGCATGTCGATCATCATCTGGTCGCGCAGCACCGGGTAATCGTCGGCCGGCGCCGGGTAGCGCGCGCGGAACGCCTTGTAAAACGCATCGGATTTGCCGCCGCCCAGATTCGGGTGCCACTCCGCCACCGCCACGACGCGGCCAACTCCTGCCTCGCCCATCGCCCCCGGTGCGCCCAGCGAATTGCCATAGAACGTGAAGAAGCGTGCCTTGAGGCCCGCGTCACGCGCAGCCTTGACCAGCAGGGTCAGGTCGTTGCCCCAATTGCCGGTGATGACCGTGTCCGCACCAGAAGCTGCGATGCGCGCTACATACGGCGCGAAATCCTTCACCTTGCCGATCGGGTGCAACACCTCGCCGACGATGGCGATATCGGGCCGCTTCTCGCTCAACTGCTGACGCGCCGATTGGGCCACTTGGCGGCCGAACGTGTAGTCCTGGCCAATCAGGTAGACATTCTTGACCGACTTGTCCGTGCGGATCACCTCGGTCAGCGCGAGCATGCGCATGTCGGCCGAGGCGTCGAAGCGGAAGTGCCAGAAGGTGCACGCCTCGTTGGTCAGGGCCGGATCGACAGCGGCGTAGTTGAGGAACAGCACGCGCGCATCGGGGTGACGTTCGTTGTAGCGCGAAATCGACGTCGACAACGCTGCCGCAGCCGCCGAACTGTTGCCCTGCAGGACGAAGCGGATACCGGCATCGGTGGCTGCCTGCAGTTGCAGCAGGGACTCATCGACCGTGTTCTTGCTGTCGAAGCGCACCAGCGCGAGCGGATGGCGTCCGTCGGGCAGCTTTACGCCGCCCCGCGCATTCACACCTTCGATGGCGATGCGCAGATTGCGATCCACCGCCTCCCCCGCATTGGCAAACGGGCCGGAAAGTCCCTCGATCAGCGCCAAGCGAATCGGCGCGGCCTCGGGCTGTGCAACGGCAAGATTGACCGTCGCCGCGCTCAATCCCACGACCGCCAGCGCGGCCACAAGCAAACGAAACATGGTGGTAATTCCCCGTAAGCAGCGCCGGATGGTAAGGGGTGGTGCCGCCCCGACACAAGCCGCGTTCCGCCCTAAACTCAAGACACGGCAGGAGAGCACATCATGAAGGCCCATTCGCTTGGTCACATCGGCGTGATTGCTGCGGCGTCGGCATTGGCATTGGCATTGGCATTGGCATTGGCATTGGCAGCCGGCTGCACTGTACTCGCCCCGGTCCAGACTGGGCAAACCTTGATCGGACAACCGGAATCCGCCGTTGCCGCCCGCTTTGGCAAGCCACCAGAACAATACCCGCGCGCCGATGGCGGCACGCGCTGGCTGTATCCGACGCAGCCGTACGGGCAATACACCTATGCAGCCGATTTCGACGCATCTGGCCGCCTGACATCGTTCCGGCAGATCCTGACCACGATGGATTTTGCGCAGATCCGCGTCGGCACCTCGACGCAGAAGGATGTGCTGCAGATGTTCGGCAAACCCGAGGAAATCGCCTATTTCCGCTTGATGGGCCGGCTGGTGTGGTCCTACCGCTTCAAGCACGAAGGCGTGTGGCCGTCGCTGATGAACTTCTATTTCGACGACCGGGGGATCGTGCGGCTCACGCAGGTCAGCCCAGACCCGATGTACGACCACGACCACGATTCCAGCCACTGAGCACTGGCCGCGCTACAACGGCAACAGCCACGCGAGGCGCATCACCTGGCGTGGGTGTTCGGGTCGGCCATGTCGTGGATCACACGGACATCGCACTCAAAGACGGCGGGCATGGAAATCACGCTCCTGACGTGTCCGGTGCCGCCGCACCCGCTTCGCGTCCCGATGGGTAACCGGGTGCGCGCTCTGTAGTGATCGTGTTGGGGTCTAGACTGACTCCTGCGTGTGTTGATGAAACCCGCGATCAGATCTGCGGGTTGAGCTTTTCGCTGCTCTTGTCCTGCAGCTTGTTCAGCGCGGCCAGGTAGGCCTTGGCCGAAGCCGCCACGATGTCCGGATCGGTGCCCACGCCGTTGACGATGCGGCCAGCCTTGGACAGACGCACCGTCACCTCGCCCTGCGCCTGCGTGCCGGTCGTGATGGCGTTGACCGAATACAGCAACTGCTCGGCGCCGCTGGCGACTTTGCTTTCGATGGCGTTGAGCGTGGCGTCAACCGGGCCGTTGCCTTCTGCCTCGCCGGTCACTTCCGTGCCGTCGGCCACAAAAACGACACGTGCATGCGGGCGCTCGCCGGTTTCGGAGCGCTGCGACAGCGATACGAAGCGGAAGTGTTCACCCTCGCTATGTTGCGCTTCGTTGGAGACGATGGCGACGATGTCTTCGTCAAAGATCTCGGCCTTCTGGTCGGCCAGTTCTTTGAAGCGCGTGAAGGCGGCGTTCAGCTCGGCTTCGGAATCCAGCTCGATGCCCAACTCCTGCAGGCGCTGCTTGAACGCATTGCGGCCCGAAAGCTTGCCCAGCACGATCTTGTTGGCCGTCCAGCCCACATCTTCGGCGCGCATGATTTCGTAGGTGTCACGCGCCTTCAACACGCCATCCTGGTGGATGCCGGAAGCGTGCGCGAATGCGTTGGCACCCACCACGGCCTTGTTCGGCTGCACCACGAAACCGGTGATCTGCGAGACCAGCTTGGAGGCGGGCACGATCTGCGTGGTATCGACACCCACGTCGAGGTTGAAGTAATCACGGCGCGTCTTGACGGCCATCACCACCTCTTCGAGGCTGGTATTGCCGGCGCGCTCGCCCAGGCCGTTGATCGTGCACTCGATCTGGCGCGCGCCACCCAGCTTGACCGCAGCCAGCGAGTTGGCGACTGCCATGCCCAGGTCGTTGTGGCAGTGCACCGACCAGATCGCCTTATCCGAATTCGGAATGCGCTCGCGCACGGAGCGAATCAGCGCAGCGTAGCCTTCTGGCACCGCATAGCCCACCGTGTCCGGCAGATTGATGGTGGTCGCGCCTTCGGCAATCACGCCTTCCAGCACGCGGCAGAGGAAATCCATGTCGGAGCGGCTGCCATCTTCCGGCGAAAACTCGATGTCATCCGTGAACTGGCGGGCGAAGCGCACGGCCAAACGCGCCTGCTCATACACCTGGTCCGGCGTCATGCGCAGCTTCTTCTCCATGTGCAGCGCAGACGTGGCAATGAACGTATGGATACGGAACTGGCCGGCCGGTTTGAGCGCCTCGGCAGCGCGGGAAATGTCGCGGTCGTTCGCACGGGCCAGCGAACAAATTCGCGAATCCTTGACCGACTGAGCAATCGCGCGGATCGCCTCGAAGTCGCCATTCGAACTGGCTGCGAAGCCGGCTTCGATCACATCCACCTTGAGCCGCTCAAGCTGCTTGGCGATGCGGATCTTCTCTTCCTTGGTCATCGACGCCCCGGGGGACTGCTCGCCGTCGCGCAAGGTGGTGTCGAAAATGATGAGTTTGTCGCTCATGGCGGCTCCTTGGTGGGGTGACGTTTTTGGCGTCGGTCTCAGTAGTGTTTTGGATGGTTTTTTGCGGCGCAGAATGCAAAACGCCCCGGCGTGCATGGTTGCAGGCCGGGGCGCTGTGAATCCTGGTTCGCGAAAACTTGGCTGTTTCTGCTTGCCTTGTCTTGCGATTTCCTATGCGCGTGTCCCGACCTGACGACCTAGTAGGCCATCAATCGAGACTAGCGTAATCAGAATGGAAATCGGGCGCGAAAGCATGCAGATGACTATAGACGAATTCAAAAATTGACGCAAGCGCACAATCGTGCAGCGCATCGGTCACTCGTGCGCATCGTCCGAAGCCTGCTTCGGCAAGCGCGGGCTACCCTGCTGCCCATGCAGCGTACGCCAGCCCCAGAGCAGATAGCCCGACACCGCATAGCCGACAAACAGGCCGAACAGCGCCACCGGCGGATCGCTCGACACCACCACGAACAGCACAAGCACCAGCACCATCACACCGAACGGCACGCGATGCCGCACATCGAGCGCCTTGCCGCTGTAGAACGGCGCATTCGACACCATCGATAGCCCCGCATACAGCGTCAGCCCGAAAGCGACCCACGGCATCCACAGTTCCTTGACCGGCAGCTTGTTGTCGATGGCCAGCCAGACAAAGCCGGCGATCAGCGCGGCGGCGGCCGGGCTCGGCATGCCCTGGAAGAAGCGTTTGTCGACCACACCGATGTTGGTATTGAAGCGTGCCAGACGCAGCGCAGCGCCTGCGCAGTAAACGAACGCAGCCAGCCAGCCCCACTTGCCCAGGTCACGCAAGATCCACTCGTACATCACGAGCGCAGGCGCGACGCCAAACGAGCACATGTCGGACAGTGAGTCGTACTGCTCGCCGAACGCACTCTGCGTGTTGGTGATGCGGGCGACACGGCCATCCATGCCGTCGAGCACCATCGCCGCGAAGATGGCAATCGCCGCCGTCTCGAAGTTCAGGTTCATCGCCTGCACGATGGCGAAGAAGCCCGCAAACAACGCAGCCGTCGTGAAAGCGTTGGGCAGCAGATAGATGCCGCGGCGACGTGGACGCACGACCTCCAGGTCGTCTTCATCCGAACGCGGCTGGTTGTGGCGCAGCGAACGCAAGTGCGTCACGTTGTTGGCGGTAAAGCGCTTCTTGCGCCGATTGAACGCGGGCATGGCGGCCTCCGGATCAGTCCAGTTCGGCGAGCACTGTGAGCGTGGCGGACACCTTCTCGCCAATCGTCACGCGCGGGCGTGCGTTCAGCGGCAGGTATACGTCGACGCGCGAGCCGAAGCGGATGAAGCCATAGCGTTGGCCGCGCGCGAGGGTCTCGCCGACTTTGGTATAGCAAAGGATGCGGCGCGCGATCAATCCGGCCACCTGCACCGAGGTCACGATCTGGCCATCGTCACGACGCAACACCACGGCATTGCGCTCGTTTTCCAGCGAGGCCTTATCCAGATCGGCGTTGACGAACTTGCCAGGGAAGTACGACACCTGCTCCACCTTGCCGTCGACCGGCGCGCGGTTGGAGTGCACGTTGAACACGTTCATGAACACGCTGATCTTCAGCGCATCGCGATCGGCATACGGATCGCGCACCTGCTCGACGGCAACGATGCGGCCGTCGGCCGGCGACAGAATCGCGTTGGCCTGCGTCGGGACGGCACGCGCTGGATCGCGGAAAAACTGCAGCACGAACAGCGTCACCAACCAGAACGGCCACGCCCAGCCAAAGCCGGCGGCAGCCTGCACGATGAGCGTGACAATGAAAATCCCGCCCAGGTACGGCCAACCCTCGCGGGCAATGATGGGATGCGGATACGTGTTGTTCAAAATCAGACCTCGACTGCGTCTTGAAGGAAATGCGGCATTCTAGCCGACACGGGGCCGCGCCAGCACTTGAAACAGCGCCAGACACCTTCGATTCAGCATAAAAAAAGCCAGCCCGGAGGCTGGCTTTCTTCTCGCACAAAGCGTGATCGATCAGTTCTTGGTCTGGTCGACCAACTTGTTCTTGGCGATCCACGGCATCATTGCGCGCAGCTTGGCGCCAACCTGCTCGATCTGGTGCTCTTCGGTCAGGCGGCGGCGTGAGATCAGCGTCGGCTGGCCTGCCTTGTACTCCAGCAGGAAGCTCTTGGCGTACTCGCCGGTCTGGATGTCCTTCAGGCATTGCTTCATGGCCTTCTTGGTCTCTTCCGTCACGACGCGCGGGCCGGTGACGTATTCGCCGTATTCGGCGTTGTTCGAGATCGAGTAGTTCATGTTGGCGATGCCGCCTTCGTAGATCAGGTCGACGATCAGCTTCAGCTCGTGCAGGCACTCGAAGTAAGCCATTTCCGGAGCGTAGCCGGCTTCCACCAGCGTCTCGAAGCCAGCCTTGATCAGCTCGACGGTACCGCCGCACAGCACGGCTTGCTCGCCGAACAGGTCGGTTTCGGTTTCTTCACGGAAGTTGGTTTCGATGATGCCGGCGCGGCCGCCGCCGTTGGCGGTGGCGTACGACAGCGCGATATCACGCGCTGCGCCCGACTTGTCCTGGTGCACGGCGATCAGGTGCGGCACGCCGCCACCTTGCGTGTAGGTGCCACGCACGGTATGGCCCGGAGCCTTCGGGGCGATCATGATGACGTCCAGGTCGGCGCGCGGAATCACGGCACCGTAGTGCACGTTGAAGCCGTGGGCAAATGCCAGTGCGGCGCCTTGCTTGATATTGCCGTGCACTTCGTTCTTGTACACGTCAGCGATCTGCTCGTCCGGCAGCAGGATCATGACAACGTCGGCTTCCTTCACTGCCTCGGCCACTTCCTTGACCTGCAAGCCGGCGTTGACGGCCTTGTTCCACGACGCGCCGTTCTTGCGCAGACCAACCGTCACCTTCACGCCCGAGTCGTTCAGGTTGAGGGCGTGGGCATGGCCTTGCGAGCCGTAGCCGATGATGGTGACGTTCTTGCCCTTGATGAGGGAGAGGTCGGCGTCCTTGTCGTAAAACACTTTCATGTTGATGTCCTAATTTTCAAATATCCATGGGGGCCGGCAGCACGCACGCGCCGGTCAAACCTTCAGAATGCGCTCGCCGCGGCCAATACCCGAGCCGCCCGTACGGACGGTCTCCAGAATGGCAGTACGATCGATGGCATCGAGAAACGCGTCGAGCTTGCCGCCGTTACCGGTCAACTCGATCGTGTAGGTCTTCTCGGTCACGTCGATGATGCGACCGCGGAAGATGTCCGCCGTACGCTTCATTTCCTCGCGCTCCTTGCCAACCGCACGCACCTTCACGAGCATCAGTTCGCGCTCGATGTGCGCACCTTCGGTCAGGTCGACGACCTTGACCACCTCTACCAGGCGGTTCAGGTGCTTGGTGATCTGCTCAATGATGTCGTCCGAACCGGTCGTGACGATCGTCATGCGCGACAGCGAGGCGTCTTCGGTCGGGGCGACCGTCAGCGTCTCGATGTTGTAGCCGCGCGCCGAGAACAGGCCCACCACACGCGACAGCGCACCCGGCTCGTTTTCCAGCAGGACAGAAATGATGTGACGCATTACAGATCCTCCACGCCGAGCAGCATTTCAGAGATGCCCTTGCCAGCCTGGACCATCGGCCAGACGTTTTCGGTCGGGTCGGTCTGGAAGTCGAGGAACACGGTGCGGTCCTTGAGTCGGAAGGCTTCGCGCAGCGCGGGCTCGACATCCGCCGTCTTCTCGATGCGCATGCCAACGTGGCCATACGATTCGGCCAGCTTCACGAAATCCGGCAGCGCCTGCATGTAGGAATGCGAGTAACGGTTGTCGTACTCGATTTCCTGCCACTGGCGCACCATGCCCAGATAGCCGTTGTTGAGCGAGCAGATCTTCACCGGGGTGTCGTACTGCAGGCAGGTCGACAGTTCCTGGATGCACATCTGGATCGAGCCTTCACCGGTGATGGTGACGACTTCCTTGTCCGGGAACGCCTTCTTGATGCCCATCGCGTAAGGCAGGCCCACGCCCATGGTGCCCAGACCGCCGGAGTTGATCCAGCGGCGCGGTTCGTTGAACTTGTAGAACTGCGCGGCCCACATCTGGTGCTGCCCAACGTCGGAGCAGACGAAGGCGTCGCCATTGGTCAGTTCCCAGATCTTCTCGACCACGTACTGCGGCTTGATGATCTCGGAGGTGCGGTCGTACTTCAGGCAATCGACGCTGCGCCACTGCTCGATCTGCTCCCACCACTTGGCCAGCGCCGTCTTGTTCGGCTTGGCTTCGCCGCTCTGGATCTGGGCGATCATCTCCTGCAGCACGTCCTTGACGTTGCCGACGATGGGGATGTCGACCTTCACCCGCTTGGAAATGGACGACGGATCGATGTCGATGTGGATGATCTTGCGCGGCTGCGACGAGAAGTGCGCCGGGCTGCCGATCACACGGTCGTCAAATCGCGCACCGATGGCGATCAGCACGTCGCAGTTCTGCATCGCCATGTTGGCTTCGTACGTGCCGTGCATGCCCAGCATGCCGACGAACTGCTTGCTGGTGCCCGGGAATGCGCCCAGGCCCATCAGCGTGTTCGTGACGGGGTAGCCGGTCAGCGCAGCCAGTTGACGCAGCTCTTCGCTGGCGTCGGCAAGCACCACGCCGCCACCCGAATAGATGTACGGACGCTCAGCCTGCAGCAGCAGGCTCACAGCCTTGCGGATCTGGCCGGAATGGCCCTTGTTGACCGGATTGTACGAGCGCATCTCGATGGTCTTCGGATACTCGTACTTGCACATCTCGCGCGAGACATCCTTGGGGATGTCCACCACCACCGGGCCCGGACGGCCGGTCGAGGCGATGTAGAACGCCTTCTTGATGGTCGAAGCGAGATTGCGCACGTCCTTGACCAAGAAGTTGTGCTTGACGATCGGGCGTGTGATGCCGACGGTGTCGCATTCTTGGAAGGCATCCTGACCGATGGCGTGCGTCGGCACGTTACCGGTGATGACGACCATCGGGATCGAATCCAGGTAGGCAGTGGCGATGCCGGTCACGGCATTGGTCACGCCCGGGCCGGATGTCACCAGGGCGACACCGACCTTGCCCGTGGCGCGCGCATAGCCGTCGGCCGCATGGACCGCCGCCTGCTCATGGCGCACAAGAATGTGTTCGATCTTGTTTTGCTTGTAGAACGCGTCGTAGATATAGAGCACCGCGCCGCCGGGGTAACCCCAGACGAACTCGACGCCCTCTGCTGCGAGCGCATTGACGAGGATCTCAGACCCCATCATGTCGGCAGATGAACCGCTATTGGCGTGGGAAAATTCCG
Source organism: Ralstonia sp. UBA689 (assembly GCF_002298975.1). Taxonomy (GTDB): domain Bacteria; phylum Pseudomonadota; class Gammaproteobacteria; order Burkholderiales; family Burkholderiaceae; genus Ralstonia. The sequence continues at coordinate 31,539 of NZ_DBMV01000001.1, read as the reverse complement.
CGCTTGGCATATTCATGTCAGTCCTTTGCAATTTTCGGCAAAAAATTGTTTGGATGCTCTCTACCGGGCTTGTGGCGCGGATTTGAGCGGTGCGCGTCTGCATGGATGGTCCGCCTGATGGGCGGCCAGATGAGACAAACCACAGATATTGTGAACCGACAATGATACTGCAATGCCGCATGTCGGTCCAGCGACGGCAAGATTCGCCACACTGGGCGCCTCGCCAGACAGTCAGGCTGTCCGCCGACCCGCATTTTTGCTAGCATCGCAACATTTTTGACGGCCCAGGCCGTCGCTGCCATGCGGCGCCACCATCACATGATGACAATGTGAACTTCCGCCCGGCTGCCCCACCAGGATTCGCACCCGCCGTAGTATGGCCTCTGAACAGGAACTGTCGGCCTTCCTTCTAAGCGTCGAGAAACGCGCCTTCAAGCAGGCGGTCTTCGCGGTCCGTGACGACGATGCCGCGCTCGATATCGTGCAGGACGCCATGATCAAGCTGGCCGAGAAATACGGCGACAAGCCCGAGGCCGAGCTGCCCCTGCTGTTCCAGCGTATCCTCCAGAACACGATCCACGACTGGTTCCGCCGCACCAAGGTGCGCAATACGTGGGTCAGCCTGTTCTCCAGCTTCCGCACGGAATCCGAAGGCGACGACACCGACCCGCTCGAACTGATCGAAAGCGAAGCCGGCTCCACAGCGGCGGAGAGCAGCGCCGACAAGGTCGAGCGCTCGCAGATGCTGGAAATTCTCGAGCGCGAAATCGAGAAACTCCCGACACGTCAACGGGAGGCCTTCCTGATGCGTTACTGGGAAGACATGGATGTTGCCGAGACAGCCCAGGCAATGGGCTGCTCCGAGGGGAGCGTGAAGACGCACTGCTCGCGGGCAACGCACGCCCTGGCCCAAGCGCTGCGGGCGCGAGGGATCCGACTATGAACAAGGCAGAACTCCGAGAACGCCGCTTCGTGCACGCCGTCCGCATCGCTCTGAACGAGTCGGCCGGACAGTTGCCGCCTGATGTGCGCGACCGCCTCAGCGCGGCGCGCAGGACAGCGCTCGCGCACAAGAAAGCAGAGGCGCCGAGCACGGTGCGCACGCCTGCCCTGGCCATGCCGGGTGTCGGCTCGGTGTCCTTCGACATGGAAGGCGGCGCGCCGTCGCCGCTGCAGCGTGCCTCGGCGCTCCTGCGCCGTTTCGGCCTGCTGTGGCCGACCATCGCGCTGCTCGCTGGGCTTGCCGGCATCTATCAGTGGCAACAGCAGCAACGCGTGGACGAACTCGCCGAGGTCGACACCGCGATGCTGCTCGACGACCTGCCGCTGGCCGCCTACGCCGATCAAGGCTTCCATCAGTATCTCGACAAACGCGATCAGTGAAAGGCTGATCGATGAGCGACCTCCAACGCACCCACGGCCAACCACCGCGCGGCGGGCAGACAACCTCTCGGTTGGCTGCCGTCATCGTCGCGCTGATCGGCATGACGAGCGCGGTCCTGGCGCAAGTGCCAAGCGCATCGACACCGACTGCAGCTTCGACTCCAAGCGCCAGCGACACGCTGGCGCTGCCGACGCCGCCCGCCACGAATCCGCAACCGTCCGTCCACCCGAACTGGTCCGAGTTGACCACCGTGCAGCAGCGCATCCTTGCACCGCTGGCCCCGGAATGGAACGGCATGAACGAACTGGCCCGCAAGAAGTGGCTGCAGATCGCCCAGGCCTATTCCAAGTACACGCCAGCCCAGCAGCAGCGCCTGCAGACGCGCATGGCCGACTGGGTCAAGCTGACGCCCGAACAACGCCACCGCGCGCGGGAGAATTTCCAGACCACCAAGTCGGTTCCGCTGCAGAAGAAGAGCGAAGCGTGGCAGCACTATCAGCAGTTGCCTGACGAGCAGAAGAAGGCGCTCGCTGCGGCGGCCAAGGCGCAGAAGCGTCCATCGGCAGTGACGGCGCTGCCGGGAAGCACGAGGCTGGCCAAGGATGCCGCCAAGGCGGTGCACCACGGCGCGCGCACCAAGCCGGGCACGACCAAGTCGGCGCCCAATCCGCTGGCGCCAGCCAAATCAACGGCGTCTGCGCCTGCGGCCGCGCCCATGCCTACGCCCGCACCGGCTCCGGCCGCGGCGGCGTCCACCCCCGCCAGCGTCCAGGTGACGACACCGTATCCGGCCGTGCCCCCCACCGCGCCGAACGGCGACTCGGGCACGGGCAATCCACCGCCGTCGACGGTGCTGGGCGGCTGAGCATCGCTCGCCCTTTGGCATAATCCGATCAAGCGCTGTGCACGTTGTGCCGGCGCGCGATCGATGACCACGCCGCACTCTTCCCGGTTCGATGTCCACGACTGCTTCTCCGATCCCGCCTGTCATGGCGACTGACCCGCTCGCCACGCCCACACTGCGCCGCCGGCTTGCCGCGATGCTCTACGAGGGGCTGCTGCTGTTTGGCGTGATGTTCGGTGCCACGGCAGTCTTCCTGGTCTTGCGGGCAATCATTCCGCCACTGGCGCGCACGGGCGATGCGGGCCTGCAGGTCTGGGGCTTCCTGGCGCTGGGCCTGTACTTCGTGGGGTTCTGGCGCCGACGCGGCCAGACGCTGGCCATGCAGACTTGGCGCATGCGCGTGGTCAACGCGGACGGATCACGCATTTCGCTTGGCCGCGCCGTTGCACGCTACGTGCTGGCGTGGATCTGGGTTGCGGTGGCCGTCGGCATCATCCACGTGAGCGGAGTATCGCGCTGGGCCGGCGCCGGTGTTGCGCTGGCTTGCGTGCTGGCATGGGGCGCGCTGGCGTGGCTGGACCCGCAGCGCCAGTTCCTGCACGACCGCCTGGCCGGTACGCGCGTGGTGCGCGACTGAACCCACCCGCGGCGACGCCCACCTCATGACGCGCGCCAACCTACCTACATCTGCTGTTCCCCTCGCCTTCCTGACGGCGGCCGGCGCGCGCCGCATCGCCGTGGCAATGCAATGTGCGGCAACGCTGGCACTCGCCTGGGCCGCACATCGCTGGATGGGATTGAACTGGGCAGGCGCAGCGGCAGTGGCCTGCGCGAGCCTCGTTCTCGGATACATCCTTTCGGTCGGCTGGGCCTTCGTCATCTCGCAGGCGAGCCCGGGCACGGCCATCCCGGATGATCCGGCTTGGGACCGCATGCCCGTGCCGCACGAACAGCGCATCGGCGTGACGGGCTTCATTGCATGTTGGCTGCGCGAATGCGGTTCGGTGGCATGGATGTTCAACGTGCTGCAGCCGTTTCGCTCGCGCGCCGCGTTCGATGCACCGGCAGGCGGCGGGAAGCTCGTGCCGGTGCTGATGATCCACGGCTACGGCTGCAACCGCGCGGTGTGGTTGCCGATGCAGAAGCACCTGGCCGCCGCTGGCCACCCGATCGATGCGATCGACCTGATGCCATTGCTTGGCGATATCGACGACTACGCGCACGACCTTGCCGCTGCCGTCGCCCGCATGACGCACGAATACGGCCGCGCGCCGGTACTGCTCTGCCACAGCATGGGTGGGCTTGCCGCGCGCGCGCTGCTGCGGCAATCGCAGGAGACCGCCCTGGTTGCGCATGTCATCACGCTTGGCTCACCGCACCGTGGCACAGCGATGGCACGCTCGGGGCGCGGCCATAACGTGCGTCAGATGGCCTGGGCGAGCCCGTGGCTGCGGCAACTTGCGGCCTCCGAAACCTCGGCCGTGCGTGCGCGCATCACGTCGATCTTCTCGTGGCACGACTCCATCGTCGGGCCGGCTGGCGCGTCGTGGCTGGAAGGCGCACGGCATATCCCGTTCTCGGGCATCGGGCATGTGTCGCTGCTATGCGACGCACGTGTGCGCGATACCGTGCTGGCAGAACTTGCGCGCATCGAAGACACCGCACCGACTCCATCCGCCTGAAACACACGCCCAGCGCAGGTCTTGGGCATGCCCTTCGTCGTTCGTGGGGATCACGTCATGTGGCGGTCATGTTTCTGACACGGCTTATTCACGCAGCGGTGGCGAAATCCGTCCAACGCAGCCTCCGTTGCCGACATGGTCCTGCCAAATCTGCCATCGCGCCCTGGTTTTCTCCGCCGCCTCGCGCAACGCTTTCGCGCCGCTCCCCTCACCGGTTCCGACTGGAACGCCCCACCGCCTCTGATGCAAATGGCTGCCGGACTTGCTGCCGCCGGCACACTGGGCTCGGCCGTCCCCGCCGGGCGCGGCAATGTGCGAGACCACGAGGCGCCCGCCACGGCACCGACCTCCGCTCTGGTCCCGGACCAGATGGCGGACAAGGACACCGACCCGCCCGCCGAGAAAGTCCACCGCTACCGCACGATCTGGCTGTCGGACATCCACCTCGGCACGCCGGGCTGCCAGGCGACCTACCTGCTCGACTTCCTCAAGCACAACGAATCCGACACGCTGTACCTGGTCGGCGACGTCGTCGACGGCTGGCAACTGCGCAAGGGCTGGTACTGGCCGCAAGCGCACAACGATGTGGTGCAGAAGGTGCTGCGCCGCGCGCGCAAGGGCACCCGCGTGGTGTTCATCCCGGGCAACCACGACGAGATGGCGCGCCAGTTCCACGGCCTGAATTTCGGCGATATCGAAGTCGCCGAGGATGCAGTGCACGTAACGGCCACCGGCAAGCGCCTGTGGGTCGTGCACGGCGACCTCTTCGACGGCGTGATGCAGCACGCGCGCTGGCTCGCCTATGTGGGCGACACGCTCTACACCTTCATCCTGGCGATGAACCGGCACTTCAACCGTATCCGCGTGCGGCTTGGTTTTCCGTACTGGTCGCTGTCGCAATACCTCAAGCATCAGGTCAAGAACGCAGTCAACTTCATCAATTCGTTCGAGCGCGTGATGACGGACGAAGCGCGCCGCCGCGGCTGCGACGGCGTGGTCTGCGGGCATATCCACAAAGCCGAGATCCGCGAGATCGACGGTCAGCTCTACTGCAACGACGGCGACTGGGTGGAGAGCCTCTCCGCCTTGGTCGAGACCATGGAAGGCGAGCTGCAGATCGTCTACTGGACGCATCTGCTCGACGCGCCGCGCACGTCCCGCCGCGCACGTCGTGCTGCTGCGGCTGCCGCCTGATGGAAGCCCACATGACCCACACCAACATCGACCTCGCACAACCTGCCGCTGTCGCCACCCTCTCGACATCCCCCGCAGCCACGCCCCAAGGAGAGCCCGTGAAAGTCATGATCGTCACAGATGCCTGGGAACCGCAGGTCAACGGTGTCGTCCGCACCCTCACCCAGACGCGCCGTGAACTCGAAGCCATGGGCCACGTCGTCGACATGATCACGCCGCTTGAATTCAAGACGGTGCCGTGCCCGACGTATCCGGAGATCCGCCTGTCGATCCTGCCGGCCAAGCGCGTGCGCGAGCGCATCGAGAAATTTGCCCCGCAAGCGCTGCATATCGCCACCGAAGGACCGCTGGGGCTGGCCGCGCGCGCCTATGCGCTGCGCCATAAGCTGCCCTATACGACGGCTTATCACACGCGCTTTCCGGAGTACGTGCAGGCGCGCTTCGGCATTCCGCTGGCCTGGACGTACCGCTTCCTCCGTTGGTTCCACAGCCCCGCCCAGGCCGTGATGGCACCGACGCCCGTGGTGCTGAAAGACCTGGCGGCCTACGGCATCACCAACGGCGTGCTGTGGACGCGCGGCGTGGATCTGGACGTCTTCACCTCCCGGCGCGGCAACATGCTCAACACGGCCCACCCGATCTTCCTGTACGTCGGCCGGGTGGCCGTGGAGAAGAACGTCGAGGCGTTCCTGGAGCTGGATCTGCCCGGCTCCAAGTGGGTGGTTGGCGAAGGCCCGGCATTGGCCGGCCTGAAGGCCAAATATCCGAACGCCAACTACCTGGGCGTGCTCAAGCAGCCGGAACTGGCCAAGGTGTACGCCTCGGCCGACGTGTTCGTCTTCCCGAGCCGCACCGACACGTTTGGCCTGGTGCTGCTGGAGGCGCTGGCCAGCGGCCTGCCGGTCGCCGCGTATCCGGTGACGGGCCCGATCGACGTGCTGGGCGATTCGCCTGCCGGTGCGCTGCGCGACGACCTGCGCGAAGCCTGCCTGGAAGCGCTGCGCATTGACCGCGCCACCGCACGCGCGCACGCCGAGCGCTTCTCATGGCGCGCGGCCTCCGAGCAGTTCCTGGCCCACCTGCGCCCCCTGCCCGCCGTACAATCGGACGATACCAAGACCGTCCAACCCTCGACCGCGACGGGCGCATAGACCTTGCGTTCCATGAAACCCACCACCCCACCGGATCGGCCACTCGAAGGCCCGGCCGCGCCGCCAGCGACTGGCACTTACTCGCCGGCCGATAACCCGCACAAGGGCAACCGCGGCATCACGCGGGCCTGGTTTGCGCTCAAGAACTCCATCAGCGGCATCCGCTTCGCCATCGACGAGGAAAGCGCGTTCCGCCAGGAGTTGACGCTGTGCGCGATCCTGCTGCCGTGCGCGTTCATCATCCCGGCCACGGTGGTGGAGCGCATCCTGATGATCGGCACGCTGGTGCTGGTGCTGATTGTCGAGTTGCTCAATTCCAGCATGGAGGCGGCGGTGGACCGGATTTCGCTGGAGCAGCACGGGCTGTCCAAGCGCGCCAAGGATTTCGGCAGCGCAGCGGTCATGCTGGCCCTGCTGCTGTGCGCGGGGACGTGGGTGGCGATCGCCTGGCCCTGGGTGGCATCGCTGTTGCGTTAGGACATACCCGCCCCGAGACCACGTCAACGTTTGGCAATGTGGCGCCCGTAGTACGTGGGGAGTCGTTGCGCAAGCACGATCTTTTATAATCCGGGCACCAACACGCCACGGAGACAGGGCCACCGGCCTTGGCAGTTCAATGGAAACCAAGCAGCATTCCACCGGCCCACGCCGAACGCGCGACCGCATCCTCGAAGTGTCGCTGCGCCTGTTCAACGAGCTGGGCGAGCCCAACGTCACCACCACAACGATCGCCGAAGAGCTCGAAATCAGTCCGGGCAACCTGTACTACCACTTCCGCAACAAGGACGACATCATCAACTCGATCTTCGTGCAGTTCGAGCAGGAGATGAGCCGTCGCTTGAAGCTGCCGGATGACCATAAGGCCACGCTGGACGAAACCTGGGGCTATCTGCAGTACATGTCGGAGTTCCTGTGGAACTACCGCTTCCTGTACCGCGACATCAATGATCTGCTCGCACGCAATCGCATGCTGGAGCTGAACTTCAAGCGGATCGTCGAGCAGAAGCGCCACTTTGCGATGGACATCTGCCACCAGTTCATCGAAGACGGCGAGATGGAAGCCACGCCCGAGCAGGTGGACGTCATCTGCACCAACATCGTGGTGGTGGGCACCTATTGGCTGTCGTTCCAGTTTGTCCTGCACCCACGCCAGTACAACGATCCAAAAGCCATCCGCGACCATCTGCACGGCGTGAGTTATCACCTCCTCTCCATCCTCGCGCCCTACTTGCGCGGCAAGCCGCGGCGGGCCTTTGACCTGCTGGCCGTCAGCCGCAGCAACGACCCGCTCCCTGAAGCCAAATCCAATCAATGAAATCGATCTGCGTCTATTGCGGTTCCAGCCCGGGCACGCGCCCGGAGTACAAGGCCGGCGCCATCGCGCTGGGCAACGAGATGGTCAAGCGCGGCCTCTCGCTCGTCTATGGCGGTGGCAACGTCGGTCTGATGGGCGTCGTGGCCGATGCCGTGCTGCACGGCGGCAGCCCGGTCGTCGGCATCATCCCCAAGTCGCTGGTGCGCAAGGAAGTCGGCCATAAGGAGCTGACCGAGCTGCATGTCGTCGACAGCATGCACCAGCGCAAGCAGATGATGGCCGACCGCGCGGATGCCTTCATCGCCATGCCCGGCGGCGTGGGCACCTATGAAGAGCTGTTCGAAACCTTCACGTGGCTGCAGCTCGGCTACCACAACAAACCGATCGGCCTGCTGAACGTGGCGGGCTTCTACGACAAGCTGCTCGCCTTTATCGACCACGCGGTGCAGGAAGGCTTCCTCAAACGCCACCACGCCGACCTGCTCTATGTGAGCGACGACCCGGCCGCGCTCGTCGACATGCTGGCCAACGCGCCGCGCGAGACCGTCGACAAGTGGTCGGAACGCCGCGAGCGCACGTAAAACCAACCACCCAAGAAACGTTTGCCCATGCAAGACACCTTGCTCCGGATGGCGCTGTATGTGTCGCTCGTGCTGATCGTGCCGGGCCCGACGAATACGCTGCTGCTGTCGTCAGGCCTCAAGGTGGGCGTGCGTCGGACGAGCCCGCTGATCGTCGCCGAAGCGCTGGGCTACGTCACCGCCGTCTCGGCGTGGGGATTCTTCCTGAACGCGCTGTCGGCCAGCCGGCCTTGGCTGCCGGTTGCCGTCAAGCTGCTGAGTTCGGTCTACATCCTCTATCTGGCAGTCAAGATATGGCGCCAGAGCCATGCGCTGCAACATGTTGCGGCCAACCCCGTGAGCTCGCGCGACATGTTCGCCACCACGTTGATGAACCCGAAGGCGCTGCTGTTTGCGAGCACATTGTTTCCGCTCGCAGCGTTCCAGTCCGCGATCTATTTTGCGTGGACGATTGCAGTGTTCCTGGTCGTGCTCGTGCCGATCGCCATTGGCTGGTCGACTCTTGGCGTGCTGCTGACGGCACGGCGCACGTGGGCGCCCCATACGCCCAAGCTGCTACGCGGTGCATCCCTCGTGCTGCTGATGTTCTCGGGCACGCTCGTGTATTCGGTGCTGGGCCGCTAAGCCGCGCAACACACGCGGCTCGCCCGTTTCCTAGAAGGAGGATCCTGGCTGCGTGAGAAACACCGCCTCCTCGGGTGTTGACACGCGCCCGAGCGCCGCATTGCGATGCGGAAAGCGCCCGAAGCGCGCAATGATTTCCCGATGTTTTTCTGCCCAGAGGAGCGAGTCCGCATCGCCTTCCCGGTCTCGCAGGCGCGTGTAGAGGCGGATCGACTCGTCCTGCGCGGCAAGCGCCTCGCTATGCTCGAATGGCAGGTAGCAGAACGCGCGGTGAAAACGCGTCGGAAGCTGCAGATCCCAGCCGGCGGCCACGACGATCTGCGCGGTGTGCAGCGCGGCTGCGTCACTGGCGAAGGCTCGTGCGGTGCCGCGAAACATGTTGCGCGAAAACTGGTCGAGCACCACGATGCGCGCGATGGCCTCCAGTGGCGTGTCCATCCACGTGTTGGCCTCGCCCGTGGAGAGCGCCTCCCACAGCGGCAGGAAGCGTGTGCGTATCTCGGCATCGAAGGCGTCGGACTTGTCGAACCACTCCGGGCGCGCCTCGGTGAGCGGCGCGGTGCCGAACCAGAACGCGAGTACATCGTCGGCGGTGGGCAACCCGATCATGTAAGTCTCCTCTATCGCTTTTTTCTCGTCATGTCCGCGCTTTAGCGCGGCACGTTGCGCATCCAGTCGGCGGTCTGCCAGAAGGCCTGCATCAGGCGCATCTGCAAGGCCTCGTCCAAACCTAGGTCTTGCATCGCCAGCGCCATGCAGCGCATCCATTGGTCGCGCTCCTGCGTGCCGATCTCGAACGGCAGGTGCCGCGCCCGCAGGCGCGGATGCCCGAAGCGTTCGATGTAATGATTCGGGCCGCCCAGCCAGCCGCACAGAAACCAGAACAGCTTGTCGCGCGAGCCGTCGAGGCTGGGCGGGTGCACTGCACGCAGCACGGCAAACTCGGGCTCGAGGTCCATCAGGTCATAAAAGCGATCGACGAGTTCGCGCACGCGCGCCTCACCGCCGATCAGGTCGAATGCCAGGGTTTCCTGGCCGGAAGCAGCATCGGTCATACAACCATCACATCAAGAAATTCAGGCATCGCGCAGCGTAGCCATGGCCGGACGGCGCAGCACATCACGCAGGCCCAGCCAGCCACCAGCGAAGGCGCACACCATGCCGCCCACGATACCCACCGGCAGAATCGCCGGATTGAAACGATACGGGAAATCGAATACATACGCCGACAGCAACCAGCCGATGGCGATGGCGCCCACGCCAGCCATCAGCCCAGCAAGGCCGCCGACGATCAGCACCTCGGCGTACTGTGTCTGCCGCACCACGCCGGAGCCCGCGCCCAGCGCGCGCAGTACACCGGCATCGCGCAGACGCTCATCGCGCGAGCCGGACAGCGCGGCGTACAGCACCAGCACGCCCGCCGCCAGCGTGAAGACGAACAGGAACTCCACCGCCACCGTCACCTGATCCAGCACGCCCTGCACCTGCCGCAGGATCAGCTCGGTATCGACCACCGTCAGGTTCGGGAACTCGCGCACCAGCCTGGCCGGCAGATCGGCTTGGCCGGCGGGAATATGGAACGCCGTCACGTAGGTCTGCGGCATGTCGTGCAGCGCCACGGGCGGCAGGATCACGAAGAAATTCACGCGCATCGAACTCCAATCCAGCTTGCGCAGCGATGTGATGGGCGCGTCCACCGTCTGCCCGGCAACGTCGAAGCGCAGCACGTCGCCCAGGCGCAGGTTCAGCGTCTTGGCGATGCCCTCTTCCACCGACGCCTCGGGCTTCTGCCCGCCGAACCAGCGGCCGGCGACGATGCGGTTCTCGGGCGGCTGCGCCGTGGCGTAGGACAGGTTGAACTCGCGCTCGACCAGATTGCGTGCGCGCGATTCGGCGTACGTCTCGCGGCCGATGGCTTGGCCGTTCACCTGCGTCAGACGCCCGCGCACCATTGGGTAGAGCTTCGGATCGGCCACCCCCGCGCGGGCTAGCGCTTGCGCGACCGACTCCATCTGGTCCGGCTGGATGTTGATGATGAAGCGGTTGGGTGCGTCGGCCGGCGTGGCGTTATGCCACGAGCGGATCAGGTCGTTCCGCGTCATGGCCAGCAGCAACAGCGCCATCAGCCCGACGGCCAGCGCCACCGTTTGCAGCACGCTCACGCCGCGACGGCGCTCCAGCACCGCCAGCGCAAAACGCCAGCCCACGCCCAGTGCATGGCCGCGCCCCAGCGACGCTCCCAACGCGCGCAATCCGCCGGCAGCCAGCAGCGCAAACACGACGATGGCGCCGGCAAATCCTGCGGCCGTCAGCGCCCCAAGCTTCACGTCGCGCGCAGACACCACGAGCAGCGCGAAGAACGCCGCCGCGCCCAGCGCATAGCCAATCCATGCGCCAACGGCGCGCTCGCCCGCGTCACGCCGCAGCACGCGCAGCGGCGCCACACGCACCAGGCTCAACAGCGGCGGCACGGCAAAGCCGACCAGCAACACCAGCCCCGCCGCTACACCCAACGCCGCCGGCCACGCCGATGCCGCAGGCAGTGTCACCGTCAGCAGATCGCCCAGTGATGCCAGCAGCAGCCAATGCGCGCCGTAGCCCAGCAGCACGCCCGCCGTCGAACCCAATACACCGACCAGCAGAAACTCCAGCGCAAACGTGCCGAGAATCTGCCCCTGCCGCAGCCCCAGGCATTTGATGATGGCCACCGCATCGGTATGCCGCGCGGTATAGCGGCGCGCCGCCATGGTGATGGCCACCGCAGCGATCATCGCCGCCAGCAGCGCGACGAGCGAGAGGAAGCGCTCGGCGCGATCCAGCGTTTCACGCATCTGCGGCTGCCCGTTCTGTAAGGACTCGATGCGCACGCCACGCAACCGGCGTGTCTTCAGTTCGTGCTCAGCCCAATTGCGGAATGTGTTGGCGGCGGCATCCGGGCCGGCCACCAGCAGGCGATACGTGACACGACTACCGTAAGTAATGAGGCCCGTCGAGGCCAGATCGGCCATCGGCAACATCACGCGCGGGGCGAAGTTCATGAAGCCCGTGCCGCGGTCTAGCTCCTGCGTAATGACGTGGGCAATCTTGAAGGTGCGCGTGCCGAGGCGAATGGCATCGCCCACGCGCACGCCCAGCGCTTCGAGCAGCGGCGCGTCCACCCACACGGTGCCGGCAGAGGGAATCTCACGGATGGGTGCCCCGACGGTGTCACGCCCGTCGCTGACCTTGACTGCACCGCGCAGCGGGTAGCCCGTGTCGACCGCCTTGACCGCCGCCAGTTGCGAAGCGGGCTCACCCGACGCGCCGTTGGCGAGCGAGCTTGCCATGCTGGGGAACGCCGCGGTGTGCGTGACCTGCAGGCCACTGGCGCGGGCGCGCGCCTCGATATCCGATGGCAGCGGCTGGTCGGACACCACCAGCACATCCGCGCCGAGCAACTGACGTGCGTCGCGCTCCAACCCCGCGTGCATGCGGTCGGCGAGGAAGCTGACGGAAGCCAGCGCGGCCACGGCCAGCACCAGCGCGACGAGCAACAGGTTCAGCTCGCCGGCCCGCCAGTCGCGGCGCAGCATGCGCAGGGCTTGAGTCCAGACGGAAAAACGTGGCATGGGCGGAACATGGAGGGGCGCATCAATCGCGCAGACCCTGCCATGTTCGCATGACTTCAGCGCGCCAGTACGCGGGCGTCTTCGGCATGCCAGGGCAGCGCCTGATCTGCGGTAAGCAGCGAGACCTGCTCGGTGGCGCGGTAGCCAGCAAGATGGCTCAAGCCTTCGCGGAAAGCGGGCCGGCCGATCTGCTCGATCAGCTCGCGCACCCAGGGGCTGAGCGCGTCGTTGCGGCGCACCGCCAGGTAGTACGTCTCACGCGTGAGCGGCACGAAATGCAGGCCATGCGCCTCGGCCCCCGGGCGCAGGCCAAAGCCGACATCCGCGCGCCCCTCCTGCACGGCCACAGCGATCTTGTCGCTGGAGAACTCCTGCTCGTCGTAACCATGGATCTGATCGGGGTACAGCCCGGCAGCCACCAGCAGTTGATCGAACAGCAAGCGCGTGCCCGAACTGCGCTGGCGGTTGACGAAGCGCGCCTGCGTGCGCGCCAGGTCCGGCAGCGACTGCACGCGCCCCGCCCACTGCGGCGACATCATCAGCCCTTGCTCCCGATCCGCCAGGGCGATCAGGCGCACGGCAGTGGGTCGCAGCCACTTGCGCAGGGTCTGGTGCGCGATCGAGCCGGCGCCCTGCTGCGGCGCCACATAAAAGCCGGCCACCTCGCACTGCTTCTCCTGCAGACAGATCAGCCCTTCGACGGCGCTGCAGAACACTGTGTCGAGCTGCGCGCCATGGCTCTCGTGCGCGAAGGTCTGGGCCAACACCTCGACGGCTGGATCATGGCTGCCCGAGAAACGGATGCGCGCCTGTGACTGCGAGGCGTCCTCCAACTCCGACAGGAACTGCCCCATGGCTTGGCGCAGCGCAGGGTCGAGTTGCTCGCGCAGACGCATCTCGGCGCGCAGCATGCGCTCGCCGAACAGCGTGAGCGAGGCACCCCGGCCGCGCTCCATGTCGAGCAGCGAGCGCCCGAGCATTTCCTCCCACGACCGCATCACCCCCCAGGCGTGCCGGTACGAGAGCCCCACCTGCTTGGCCGCCCGGTGCAGCGACCCCGTCTCGCGCACCGCCCGCAGCAACTGGAAAACCTTGCCATTGGCACGTGGGTTGTCATCCGGCCCGACCACCGGAAATACCTCGAACTGGAATGTCATTATGTTTATGGTTTCCTATTTACATCGACCACGGCCCCGGGAAACAATCCTGCTGATCCCCAGGGGGCGGGCGCATCGTGGCCGTCGACTGCCCCATGCTGCCGCCATCATGCAGCATCCGACATAAAGCGTCCACGTTTCCCACATCGCCCTCACGACATGCCCGGATTCTCCAAAACCCTTCGGTTGTCTGCTGTCATCTGCATGACATTGATCGTCGCTGGCACTGCATATGCAGGCGATCTCCGCATGGCAACCACCACCAGCACCGAAAACTCCGGCTTGCTCAAGGTCCTGCTGCCCAAGTTCGAGGCGGCCACCGGCATCCATGTGCAGGTGATTGCCGTTGGCACTGGCAAGGCCGTCAAGCTGGGCGAATCGGGTGACGTCGATGTCGTGCTCGTGCACGCCCGGCCACTGGAAGACGCCTTCGTCGCCTCGGGCGGCGGCATCGACCGGCGCGACGTGATGTACAACGATTTCATCCTGGTCGGCCCAGCCAATGATCCGGCCCGCGTACGCGGTCAGAAGAACGTCATCCAGGGCATGGAGACCATCGCCTCCGCAGGCGAAAAGTCGGGCGCAAAGTTCATCTCGCGCGGCGACAACTCCGGCACCGACGTCATGGAAAAGGCGTACTGGAAAATGGCCAACATCGACCCGAAGGGCAAACCCTGGTTCGTGAGCGCAGGCTTGGGGATGGGCGAGGTGCTGAACATGGCCGCGCAGATGAACGCCTACACTCTCTCCGACCGTGCCACCTACGGCGCCTACCGCGCCAAGACTGGCCTGGACATCGTCCTGGCGGGCGACCCGCGCATGTTCAACCCATACGGCATCATCGCCGTCAACCCGGCCAAGCACGCCGGCATCAATTACACCGATGCGACCAAGCTGATCGAGTGGATCACTTCGACCGCCGGCCAGCAGGCCATCGCCGACTTCAAGGTCAATGGGGAGCCGGTGTTCTTCCCGAGCTACGGGAAGGCGGTGGCGAGCGGGAAGTAACTCCCGCTGCATACGAGAACGGCGGCTCAGGCCGCCGTTTCCAATTGCGGATGCTGCGGCAGTTCGGCGGCCACTTCGCCGATCATGCGGCGCAGCCACATCACATCGGGTGCAGCATGGCTGCGCTCATGCCAGAGCTGGTAGAACCGCATCTTCGGAAAGGCCACGGGCGCAGGCAGGATGCGGATCGGCAGGTATTGCGCACAGTGCGCTGCAAACTGGCGGCCGGTGGTGAAGACGAGGTCGGTGCGCATTAGCACATAAGGCACCAGCCCGAAATATGGCAGCGAGACCTGAATCTGGCGCTTGAGCCCCTGCTCCGCAAGCGCCTGATCGATCATGCTGCGCTGCATGACGGCATACGGCGCGGGAGCCAAGTGCGGCATCTCAATGTAATGCTTGAGCGAGATGCCCTTGCGCGCCAGCGGATGCTGCGCCCCCAGCATGCAGACGACCTCGTCGTCGAACAGCGGTGAAATGTGGAGATGTTCCGGCGGCGAAAGCCAGTTGCCGATCACCAGATCCATGCCGCCCTGCTCCAGCGCCGCCAGGTAATCAACGCCGGCATTGAGCGGATGCACCACCAGCTTGGCTTGCGGCGCGTGCTTGCGCAGGCGCTCGACGATGTTGGGCAGGAAAAATGCATCCAGATAATCCGGCGCGCCCAGGTGGAAGGTGCGCGTGGTGTTGGCCGGGTCGAACTCCTGCGACGGGCGGGCGATGCGCTCCATCGCTTCCAGGCTCTGCTGGGCCAGCGTGAGCAGTTCGTGGCCGCGCTCGGTCGGCACCATGCCGCTCTTGCCGCGCACGAGGATGGCGTCGCCGGTGATCTCCCGCAGGCGCTTGAGCGTATTGCTGATGGCCGGTTGCGACTGGCCGAGCTTGACCGCCGTACGCGTCACGCTCTGCTCGGTGAGCAGCGTGTACAGGACGCGCAGGAGATAGGTATCGAGGTGATCTTTGCCGTGCATCGGGGGCGGGCACGGGCAATGCCGTACCGTCAAAAAACTGGCGAGAAAATCGCTTGGGGGACGATGTCAGTGTATGTCACTTGCACGCCGCGCCGCCAGACCGCTGCCGGCGGGTATACCCCGGATTTTGGCTTTCCGATGCGGGTTATCACCTGGGCCAAATATTGCATTCCTGGCCCGGTGCTATGGTTCCGTTACACACACAAACAGGCGTAGACCCCCATGGAGACTCAGCCCATCCGCTTTTTCCACCGCGGCCAGGTGCGCACCGTCACGGATGCTCCGATCACCCGCACGGTGCTTCAATACCTGCGTGAAGACGCACACTGCACAGGCACCAAGGAAGGGTGCGCCGAGGGCGATTGCGGTGCATGTACCGTCGTGCTCGGCGAGCTGCAGGCAGATGGCAGCGTCGGCCTGAAGGCCGTCAACGCGTGCATCCAGTTTCTGCCCACGCTCGACGGCAAGGCGCTGTTCACGGTGGAAGACGTGCGCGGCAAGGATGGCGTATTGCATCCGGTGCAGCAGGCGATGGTCGAATGCCACGGCTCGCAGTGCGGCTTCTGCACGCCGGGCTTCGTGATGTCGCTCTACGCGCTGTACGAGAACACCGGCAGCGAGGCGCCCATCCCCTCGCGCCAGACCATCTGCGATGCACTGACCGGCAACCTGTGCCGCTGCACCGGCTACCGCCCGATCATCGACGCGGGCGAGCGCATGTTTGAGCTGTCCGCGCCCGCCGGCATCGACCGCACGCAACTGGCAGAGACGTTGCGCAACCTGCAACGCAAGGGCACCTTCAGCTACGCGCCCGTCGGCACCGAGAATGCGCCGCACTTCCATGCGCCGCGCACCGCATCCGCTTTCGCCGCCATCAAGGCCGCACACCCGAACATACGCATCCTGGCCGGCAGCACCGACGTGGGCCTGTGGGTCACCAAGCAGTTCCGCGAACTGGGCGACATCCTCTACATCGGCCAGGTGGCCGACTTGTACGCGCTGGAAAAGCACGACGGCTGGACCGAAGTTGGCGCTGCCGTCTCGCTGGAACAGGCCTACGCCTTCCTCGCCGAGGATTACCCCGAGCTGACCGAACTGTGGCTGCGCTTCGCCTCGCTGCCGATCCGCAATGCCGGCACGCTGGGCGGCAACATCGCCAACGGCTCGCCGATTGGGGATTCGGCCCCCGCACTCATCGCGCTTGGCGCACGCGTGGCGCTGCAGCGTGGCGAGCAACGCCGCGAACTGCCGCTCGAAGACCTCTACCTCGCCTACCAGAAGAACGCGATGGAAGAAGGCGAGTTCGTCGCCGGGCTACGCGTTCCGGCACGCGTTGGGCGCGATGCTCTGCGCTTCCGCACGTACAAGCTGTCCAAACGCTTTGACGAGGACATCTCGGCCGTGTGCGCGGCGCTGGCGATCGAGTTGGACGGCGACGTAGTACGCAGCGCGCGCATCGCTTACGGCGGCATGGCCGCCACCTCCAAGCGCGCGACCGAAACCGAGGCCGCCATCATCGGCCAGCCATGGAACGAGGCGACCGTGCGCGCTGCCATGGCAGCCATGTCGCGCGACTACACGCCGCTCACCGACATGCGCGCCACCGACAACTACCGCCGCGTGTCAGCCGCCAACACGGTGTACCGCTTTTGGCTGGAAACCCGCACCGACGCGCCGCTTGCGCCCGAGCAGATCAATGTGCGCGCGGTCGAATTGAACACCCTCACCGCCGCCTGAGAACATGAACAAGCAAACCGAAGCCTTCCTGCTGGCGGAAGCCGACATCACGGCAGCGCTGCCAGACCAGCGCGGCGCCGTGGTCGGCATCTCGCGTCCGCACGAATCCGCACACCTGCACGTTGCCGGCAGCGCCACCTACACCGACGACATTCCCGAGCTGGCCGGCACGCTGCATGCCGCACTCGGCATGAGCACGCAGGCGCATGCGCGCATCGTCAAGCTTGGGCTGGACCGCGTGAAGGCGGCACCAGGCGTGGTGGCGGTGTTCACCTCGGCCGACATTCCGGGCACCAATGATTGCGGCCCGATCATCCACGACGATCCGATCCTGGCCACCGACACGGTGCACTTCATCGGCCAGCCGATGTTCATTGTGGTTGCCACGTCGCACGACGCGGCACGCCGCGCCGCTCGCCTGGGCGACGTTGAATACGAAGTCCTGCCCCCGCTGCTCACACCCGAGGAAGCACGCGCTGCCGGTCGTTCCGTGCTGCCACCGATGCACCTCAAGCGCGGCGAACCGGCCGAGCGCATCGCCAGCGCGCCGCATTCGGAAGCCGGTCAGATGTCGCTGGGTGGTCAGGAGCAGTTCTACCTGGAAGGCCAGATCTCGTACGCCGTGCCGAAGGAAGACAACGGCATGCATGTGTGGTGCTCAACGCAGCACCCGACCGAGATGCAGCACATCGTGTCGCACATGCTGGGCTGGCACGCCAACCAGGTGCTGGTCGAATGCCGCCGCATGGGCGGTGGCTTCGGCGGCAAGGAATCGCAATCCGGGCTGTTTGCCTGCTGCGCCGCGCTGTCTGCCTGGAAGCTCGCCTGCCCGGTCAAGCTGCGTCCGGACCGCGACGACGACATGATGATCACCGGCAAGCGACACGACTTCCGCTTCGCCTACGAAGCCGGCTACGACGACAACGGCCGCATCCAGGGCGTGAAGGTCGACATGACCTCGCGCGCCGGTTTCTCGGCCGATCTGTCCGGCCCAGTCATG
Source organism: Ralstonia sp. UBA689 (assembly GCF_002298975.1). Taxonomy (GTDB): domain Bacteria; phylum Pseudomonadota; class Gammaproteobacteria; order Burkholderiales; family Burkholderiaceae; genus Ralstonia. The sequence continues at coordinate 13,283 of NZ_DBMV01000001.1, read as the reverse complement.
ACGCGCGCCATCTGCCATTTCGACAATGCCTACTGGCTGCCCGAGGTGGAGATCGACGGCTTCTGCGCACGCACCAACACGCAGTCGAACACCGCCTTCCGCGGCTTCGGCGGCCCACAGGGCGCGTTTGCCATCGAATACATCATGGACAACATCGCGCGCTCGGTGGGCAAGGACCCGCTGGACGTGCGCCGCGCCAACCTGTACGGCAAGGATAAGAACAACGTCACGCCGTACGGCCAGACCGTGGAAGACAACGTCATCCATGAATTGCTCGACGAGCTGGAAGCCTCGTCCGACTACCGTGCGCGCCGCGAGGCCATCCGCGCATTCAACGCGACGAGCCCGGTGCTCAAGCGCGGTCTGGCGCTCACGCCCGTGAAGTTCGGCATCTCATTCAACGTGAAGCACTTCAACCAGGCCGGTGCGCTGGTGCACGTGTACAACGATGGCTCGATCCTCGTGAACCACGGCGGCACCGAAATGGGCCAAGGCCTGAACACGAAGGTGGCGCAGGTGGTCGCGCACGAACTGGGTGTGGCCTTCACCCGCATTCGCGTGACAGCCACGGACACCAGCAAGGTGGCTAACACGTCCGCCACGGCGGCTTCGACTGGCAGCGACCTGAACGGCAAGGCGGCGCAGGATGCTGCGCGCCAGATCCGCGAGCGCCTGACCGCATTTGCCGCGCAGCACTATGACGTGCCCGTCGAAACCGTCGCATTTGTGGCCGACCAGGTTGAGATCGGCGCGCGCCGCGTACCATTTGACGATCTGATCCGCCTGGCCTACATCGCACGCGTGCAGTTGTGGTCGGATGGCTTCTACGCCACGCCCAAGCTGCATTGGGATCAGGCCAAGCTGAACGGCCGCCCGTTCTACTACTACGCATATGGCGCGGCCGTGTCGGAAGTGGTGGTCGACACGCTCACCGGCGAATGGCGCCTGCTGCGCGCCGACGTGCTGCACGACGCCGGCCGCTCGATCAACCCGGCGCTGGACATCGGCCAGGTGGAAGGCGCGTTCATCCAGGGCATGGGCTGGCTGACCACGGAAGAACTGTGGTGGAACAAGAACGGCAAGCTGATGACGCACGCGCCGTCCACCTACAAGATCCCGACGGTCAACGACTGCCCGCCGGACTTCCGCGTGCGCCTGTTCAACAACGCCAACGTGGAAGACAGCATCCACCGCTCCAAGGCGCTGGGCGAGCCGCCGCTGCTGCTGCCGTTCTCGGTGTTCTTCGCCATCCGCGACGCGGTGGCCGCCGTGGGCGATGGCCGCACCAGCCCGCCGCTGAACGCACCGGCCACCAGCGAGGAAATTCTCAAGGCCATCGACGCCATCCGCAGCGCCCCGCTGTCCGCCTGAGTTTGGGAGACATCATGGACCACACGCAACTGCGCCCCTTCCGCTTTGCCGACGTGCTTGCCACCGTGCAAGCCGGGCTACGGTGCGTGCTGGTCACCGTGACGGACGTGCAGGGCTCTGCCCCGCGCGAGCCGGGCACACTGATGCTGGTGTGTACAGACGGATTCTTCGGCACCATCGGCGGCGGTCATCTCGAATGGCGCGCGATGGAAATCGCGCAAACGATGATGGATGCGCCCGAAGCCAACGGCGAAGCCCGCCGCCAGTTCGTGCGCATCCCGCTCGGCCCCGCGCTCGGCCAATGCTGCGGCGGCGTGGTGCGTCTTTCACTCGAACGCCTCGACGCGCGTGATACGCGGTGGATCGCGCTGGCCGACGACGCCATGCGCCAACGCCGCAGCCTGCGCCGCTTCGTCTCCGCCGATCCGGCAATGCCCGTCGAAGCATCCATCGGCGACGCAGTGGCAGCCGGCGTGCAATTCGACGCCAGCGGCAGTCCTGGTGGCTTTGTGCAAACCGTGCTGCCGCCCGACATGTCGATCGTGCTGTGCGGCGCGGGCCATGTCGGCCACGCCATCGTGCGCGCGCTGGCCCACCTGCCCTGCCGCGTAACGTGGGTCGATGAACGCGATGCGATGTTCCCGGCCGACGTGCCGCCCAACGTCATCATCGAAGCCACCGATACACCGGAAGCCGTGATCGACCACACCCCGGCCGGCAGCTACTTCCTTGTCATGACGCACAACCATGCGCTGGACCTCATGCTGTGTGAACGCATCATGCGCCGCACGGACTTTGCCTACTTCGGCCTGATCGGCTCCAAGACCAAGCGCGCACGCTTCGAGCACCGCATGGTCGAGCACGGCATAGACCCGGCACGATTGCCGGAAATGGTTTGCCCGATTGGCGTTGCGGGCATCGTGGACAAGGCGCCGGATATCATTGCGGTATCCGTCGTCGCCCAACTTCTGCAGGTACGCGAGCTCCAGCAGCACGCGCTCACCACCGCCAGCGGTGGGGCGGCGGTTCCTTACCGCGTCCCCACACTCGTCTGATCATGCCGATCTCGCCCGCTCTTGCAGAACGCATCGCCACCAGCCCGAAAGCCGAACTGCACATCCACATCGAAGGCTCGCTCGAACCCGAACTGATGTTCGCGCTGGCCGAGCGCAACGGCGTCAAGCTGCCGTATGCCTCCGTCGAGGAAGTCCGCGCCGCCTACGCATTCGACGATCTGCAATCGTTCCTCGATCTGTACTACGCCGGCGCCAGCGTGCTGCTGACCGAGCAGGATTTCTACGACATGACCGCCGCCTATGTGGCGCGCGCGCTGGCGGATAACGTCCGCCACGCAGAGATCTTCTTCGACCCGCAGACGCACACCGCGCGCAATGTGCCAATGCACGTGGTCGTCAATGGCATCGTCCGCGCGCTGAATGATGCCGAGCGCGAACACGGTTTCTCCAGCCGCCTGATCCTCTGCTTCCTGCGCCACCTGAGCGAGGAAGACGCGTTCGACACGCTGGAAGCCGCCCTGCCCTATATCCAGGACCCAGCCAATCGCATCATCGGCGTGGGGCTGGACTCGTCCGAGCGCGGTAATCCGCCGGAGAAGTTCGCACGCGTGTTCGCACGCTGCAAGGAACTGGGCCTGCGCTTGGTCGCCCACGCCGGGGAGGAAGGCCCGGCGCAGTATGTGACCGATGCGCTCGACATCCTGAAGGTGGAGCGCATCGACCACGGCGTGCGCGCCATCGACGATGCTGCGCTCGTCAAGCGTCTGGCCGCCGAGCGCATTGCGCTGACGGTCTGCCCGCTGTCGAATGAAAAACTGAAGGTCTACCCCGACTTGCGCGATCACTCGCTCAAGCAACTGCTGGACGCCGGCTGCGCAGTGACCCTGCACTCGGATGATCCGGCCTACTTTGGTGGCTACATGAACACCAACTGGCTCGCCACCTTCAACGCCCTCGACCTGTCCGCCGCCGATGCGCACACGCTCGCGCGCAACAGCTTCGAGGCGTCCTTCCTGCCCGAGCAGGACAAAACGATGTGGCTTGCCAAGGTCGACGACCACTGGAAGCACACGCACTAAAAACCCACGAAACGACGATGACCACGATGCCCCCGACTTCCAACACCGTTCACGCCTACCGCGGCCGCGTGCTGCATTTCCTGCACGATCCGCAGTATCGCGAGCGCGATGCCTATGAGTATTGGGAGGATGGCCTGCTCGTGGTCATGGGCGGCAAGGTCGTGCAGGCCGGCGACTACGCCGCACTGCGTGAAACCCTGCCCGTCGGCACAAAACTGCACGACTACAGCGACAAGCTGATCGTGCCCGGCTTCATCGACACGCACATCCACTTTCCGCAGACGGACATCATTGCGTCGCCGTCGCCTGGCCTGCTGCACTGGCTGGAGACGTACACATTCCCTGAAGAGCGCCGCTTCGAGAGTCCGCAGTACGCTGCTGGCGTCGCCGCGTTCTTCCTCGATGAGCTGCTGCGCAACGGCACGACCAGCGCGATGGTCTGGAGCACCGTGCATCGCAGCTCGGCTGAGACGCTGTTCGAGCAGGCACAGCAGCGCGGCATGCGCATGATCACCGGCAAGGTGATGATGGACCGCAACTGCCCCGAGTACCTGCGCGACACGGCCGAATCCGGCGCACGTGATTCGGCGGATCTGATCTCTCGCTGGCACGGCAAGGACCGCCTCGCCTATGCCATCACGCCGCGCTTCGCACCGACCTCCAGCGAAGCGCAACTTGCTGCCAGCGGCGAATTGGCCAAGCAGTATCCGGACGTCTTCATCCAGACCCACGTTGCCGAGAACCCGGACGAGGTGAAATGGGTGGCGGAGCTGTTCCCGAACGCGCGTAGCTATCTGGACGTGTATGACCACTACGGCCTGTTGCGCAAAGGCGCTTTCTACGGCCACGCCATCTGGCTGGACGATAGCGATCGCCAGCGCATGGCTGAATCCGGCGCGGCCGTGGCGCACTGCCCGACCTCCAACCTATTCCTGGGCAGCGGTCTGTACAACTTCCACAAGAACGATGCGCACCGCCTGGCGCTCACGCTGGCCACCGACGTGGGCGGCGGCAGCTCGTTCTCGATGCTGCGCACGATGGGCACGGCACACAAGGTCGCGCGCATGGGCGGCTATCACCTGACCGCGCTGCGCATGTTCTACCTGGCCACGCGCGGTGCCGCCGAGGCGCTGGGCTGGGAAGACCGCATCGGCAGCTTCGTACCGGGTGCCGAAGCCGACTTCATCGTGCTGGACCCGGCCGCCACGCCGCTGCTGGCGCGCCGCAATGCGCGCTCGGAAACGCTGGAAGAGCTGCTGTTCTCGCTGGCACTGCTGGGCGAGGATCGTGCCGTGTCCGCCACCTATATCCAGGGCGAACCGGCCAAATTTGCGGTTGGCGCGGCAAGCTGATCCTCGTATAATCGCGGCTTCCATTGGGGAGTAGCCGCTCGAAGTCGACACTTCGAGGGCCACGTCAACAGACTTGACCGTCGCTGCAATGGCAGACGGTTATGGCGTGGTCAGCCACACTCGAATCTGCTCACGATCCGTAGCGAGCAGCCCGAGGTTGGCCCGAGAAGCACAGCCGTACAAGGGTACGGTGGGCATCGCAGGGCCAAGATCGGGTTGCGCAGTAGGATGGATCATGCGTAGATTCGCCGGTGACGCGCCTGGCGAGACCGATGACACACCTCTGCGGATAGGGCCGGCAGCGGTGCGTCATTGGTTCGCATACGGCCCGGACACCACAACAACATGGAAGCCTTTCTCGTCTCCACCGGCATCGTCGCCCTTGCTGAAATCGGCGACAAGACACAACTGCTGTCGATCCTGCTGGCCGCGCGTTTTCGCAAGCCAGTCCCGATCATCATCGGCATCTTCATCTCCACCCTCGTCAACCACGCGTTTGCCGGTGCCGTCGGCGGCTGGATCACGCACGTGCTCGGCGAGAACGTGCTGCGCTGGATCCTGGGCGTTGGCTTCATCGCCATGGCCGGGTGGATGCTGATTCCAGACAAGCTGGATGACGAGGAAGCACCGAAAGACGCACGCGGCCTGGGCATCATCGGCACCACCATCGTGGCGTTCTTCTTTGCCGAGATGGGCGACAAGACGCAGATTGCCACCGTGGCGCTGGCAGCGCGCTTCCATGACATCGCCTGGGTGGTGGCGGGCACGACCTTCGGCATGATGCTGGCCAACGTGCCGGCGGTACTGATGGGCAACAAGTTTGCCGCGCGCATGCCGATCAAGCTGGTGCACCGGATTGCCGCGTTGATCTTTCTGGTGCTGGGCGTGCTGGCGCTGCTGGGCGTGGGCAAGTAAGCAAACAGCGCGCAGGCTCAGGGCAAAAAAAAACGGGGCCGCAGCCCCGCTCAACCCTCACCGGTCATGCCATCCGCTAGGGAACGCATGGCATGCTCCGATAAACCTTTCTGCTGTCACTTCGACGTGCGCCTCAGTTGGTCCTGGCGCCGCCTTCAAACCACTTGGCGATGATCGTGCGCTCGTCGTCGGTGATCTGCGTCACGTTGCCCAACGGCATCAGCTTCTGCTGCACGGCTTGCTGATAGACGAGTTGCGCATGCGCCGCGAGTTGATCCGGCGTATCGAGCAGCACGCCCTTGGCCGGAGAAGGCATCAGGGTAGGATGTGCCGAGTGACATTGGTAGCACCGTGCGGTAACGACTGCCTGTACTTTGGCGAAGTCCGAGCCGCCGGTAGTGGCCGTTGCCGCTGCAGCGCTTTCCGCCACCGGAGCTGCCGGACGCTGCGCTGGCGCCAGCCACACGGCCACACCCAGCAACACCCCCACGCCTGCCGCCGGATAGCCCCAGTTCACCACGCCCTTGTGCTTCAGGATGAAGAACTGACGGATCAGCACGCCGGCCAGCATGATCAGCACCAGCACGATCCAGTTGTACTTGTTCGCGTACATCATGCTGTAGTGGTTCGACAGCATTGTGAACAGCACCGGTAGCGTGAAGTACGTGTTGTGCACGCTGCGCTGCTTGCCGCGCTTGCCGTGGATCGGGTCCGGCTTCTCGCCGGCCTTGAGCGAAGCCACCACCTTGCGCTGCCCTGGGATGATCCAGAAGAACACGTTGGCGCTCATGATGGTCGCGATCATCGCGCCGATCAGCAGGAACGCCGCGCGGCCCGAGAACAAGTGGGTCGCCGCAAACGCCGCGATCACCACATAGATCGCCACCAGAATGCCCACCACACGGTCGTTCTTGCCGAACACGCGGCAAATGGTGTCATACACCAGCCACCCGACCACCAGGAACGCCAGGGCGAGGATCACCGCCGTCGCCGCCGTCATGTCGAACACGCTGCGGTCGATCATGTAGACGTTGGCGTTGAACAGGTACACCACCGTCAGCAGCGCGAAACCCGACATCCAGGTCGTGTACGACTCCCAGTAGAACCAGTGCAGATGATCCGGCAGTTGCTTGGGCGCCAGCAGGTACTTCTGCGGGTTGTAGAACCCGCCGCCGTGCACAGCCCACAGCTCGCCGTCGACGCCTTTGTCTTTCAGATCCGGCGCAGTCGGCTTGGTCAGGCTATTGTCGAGCCAGACGAAGTAGAACGACGAGCCGATCCACGCGATCGCGACGATCACGTGCAGCCAACGCAGCAAGAGGTTGGCCCAGTCTAGGATATAGCCTTCCATGATGTGCTCCCCGCCCTATCAGCTACCGCGGTAGGTCGAGTACGACCACGGCGAGACCAGCAGCGGCACGTGGTAGTGCGCACCGGTATCGGCCACGCCAAAGCGCAGCGTCACCACGTCCAGGAACGCGGGCTCGGGGAGTTTGACGCCGGCCGCGCGGTAGTAGTCGCCCACCGCGAAATCCAGCTCGTAGACGCCCGCCTGCAGCGCGTCGCCTTCCAGCAACGGCGCATCGCAACGGCCATCGTGATTGGTGCGGACCGTTTTCACCGGTTGCCTATGATTGTCGACAATTTTGAACAGGGCGATCGCCAGGTCCTTGCCCGGCGTGCCTGCAGCGGTGTCGAGCACATGGGTAGTCAAGCGTCCCATTTGTCTTCCTCTGTAGTTTGAATTTTCAGAAGCGCCGCTGCCTCCACTTGCACCTCGCTCCAAACCCTTGAGGGATAAGGGTTGGTGGCGGGGCCCGCTCGGTACGTGCACTGCACGCATCCCGGCGCGCGTCCAGCCGGTTTACGCCTGCCGCCCATATTGGGAGGGGGGCATGCCAAACCGGCAAAGCCGTCGCTCGCTCTGGGGCCGACGCCGTGTCTCCGTGGGAACATGAGACAGGGATTTCCCTAGTTTGTCGGCTTCCCGAACGCATTTTGTTGACAATATTTTGGCCATCCACGAATAATTGTCAACAGGTTTTCGCGGCGGCCTATGCGGCGCTGCACTATTCAAAGGCGGGTCTGCCATGTCCAAGAGTCTCAAGCTGGTCTCCACTGAAACGGCGCTGAAACCGGGTACGCCGGGCGCCAAGGCGTCGGGGGCAACACGTATGTCGGTCGAAGAACGCATGTACCACGAGATCTACGACGCGATCATGGAGCACCGCCTGCCTCCGCGCACCAAGTTGACGGAGCATGCGCTTTGCGAAATCTATGCCACCGCGCGCCATACGGTGCGCAAGGTCTTCTCCCGGCTGGCCGCTGACGGCCTGGTCGACCTGGAGCCGAACCGCGGCGCGTTCATCGCCGCCCCGTCCATTGACGAAGCGCACGCCATGTTCGAGCTGCGCCAGATCCTGGAGCGCGCCGTGCTCGACAAGGTCGGCCACAGCAGCAACCCCAAGGCGGCGATCGCCCCGCTGGTGGAACTGGTCAAGGAAGAGCGCCAGGCCTTCGTCACGCATGACCGCCCGCGCTGGATCCGGCTCTCTGCGGAATTCCACGTTGCGCTGGCCGAGCAGGCCGGCAACCCACTGGTGGTCGAGATAATGCGCCGCCTGGTCTCGCGCACCACGCTGATGATCGCCAGCGTGGAAGCACCGGGCCACAACGCCTGTTCCTTCGACGAGCACCTGGACATTCTCAACGCGCTGGAGCGCGGCGACGCCAGCGCCGCCCAGGCTCACATGGCCCAGCACTTGCAATGCTGTGCCGACCGCGTGCGCCCGGAGGCGCCCGCCGATTTCGACCTGCGTTCGGTATTGGGCCCGCGCGGCGACAAAGTCTAGGACCGGTTTTGCTGTATTGGGCGAGCCGGCACGACAGAGGCCGGCCGCCACAAGCCGGGCGCCGTCCGGCTCACCACCCAAAGGAGACCTTTATGGCAAGCAGCACCATCGCCGCCCCCGCGGCGGATCTGACCAACGAGCGCGTGGCGTACGGACGCCTGCTCGCATTGGGCCTGCAACATGTATTGGTGATGTATGCAGGCACCGTGGCTGTGCCCTTGATCGTGGGCGGCGCACTGCATTTGCCCAAGGAGCAACTCGCCTTCCTGATCAATGCCGACCTGTTCGCCGCTGGCCTCGCCACGCTCATCCAGGCGTTCGGGGTGTGGAAGTTCGGCATCCGCATGCCCGTCATGATGGGCGTGACCTTCGCCTCGGTCGGACCGATGATCGCCATCGGCACCGACCCCACCATCGGCCTGCTAGGCATCTACGGCGCGGTGATCGCGGCGGGGGTGTTCGGCATCGTCGTCGCGCCGCTGATGGGGCGCGTGCTCGGCCTCTTCCCGCCGGTCGTGACCGGCACTGTCATCACGCTGATTGGCATGTCGCTGATGGGCGTTGGCATCAACTGGGCCGGCGGCGGGCAACCCACCAAGAAGGTCGTCGTCGATGGTGTACTGCAAACCGTGCCGAACCTGGACTACGGCAACCTGGGCGGCCTGGCGATCGCGCTGGCGGTGCTGGTGATCATCCTGCTGCTGACCAAGTACGGTCGTGGGCTGATCGGCAACATCGCCGTGCTGCTGGGCATCGTGATCGGCACGCTCATCGCCATGGCCTTCGGCAAGGTGAGCTTTGCTGGCGTGGCCGACGCCGAGTGGATGGCTGTCATCACGCCGCTGCACTTCGGCATGCCGACCTTCCACATCGGCGCCATTGCCTCGATGTGCGTGGTGATGATGATCACGCTGGTGGAATCGACCGGTATGTTCCTGGCGCTGGCCGAAATCACCGGCAAGAAGCTCTCCACCGATGATCTCACCCGCGGCCTGCGTGCCGACGGCCTGGGCACTGTGATCGGCGGCGTATTCAATACCTTCCCGTACACCTCGTTCTCGCAGAACGTGGGCCTGGTGACCGTGACCGGCGTGCGCTCGCGCTTCGTGGCGGCCATGGGCGGCCTCATCCTGATCGTACTGGGCCTGTTCCCGAAGATGGCGCACATCGTGGCGTCGGTGCCTTCCTTCGTGCTGGGCGGCGCGGGCATCGTCATGTTCGGCATGGTGGCCGCCACGGGTGTGCGCATCCTGGGCTCGATCGACTTCAACAAGTACCGTCACAACCTGTTCATCGTGGCCATCTCGATCGGCTTCGGCATGATCCCAACGCTGGCACCGACATTCTTCCAGTATCTGCCGCACTGGCTGGAGCCCGTGACGCACAGTGGCATCGTGCTGGGCACGCTGGTGGCAGTCGTTCTGAACCTCTACTACAACGGCATGCAGTCGACCGAGCACGCAATGCGCGAGGCTGCCGCCAACACCCACGGCACGGAGTAATTGCATGAACGCCACTGTCGCGCACACCGACCCGCTTTTGATCGCCCGCCATGCCGACGTGCTGGTCACGATGGACGCGCAACGCCGCGAGATTCCCGACGGCGCCCTGGTGGCACGCGGTGGCGTAATTGAGTGGGTGGGCGCCACGGCCGATCTGCCCGCGCAGTATGGCGACGCGATCGGCCAGCCCAATGTGCGCGTGCTGGAACTGCGCGACCACGTGGTCACGCCCGGCTTCGTCAACACGCACCACCACATGTATCAAAGCCTGACGCGCGCCCTGCCCGCCGCGCAGGATGCCGAGCTGTTCGGCTGGCTGACAAACCTTTATCCGGTGTGGGCGGGACTCACGCCCGAAATGGTGCGTGTGTCCACGCTCACGGCGATGGCCGAGTTGTTGCTGTCGGGTTGCACCACTTCCAGCGATCACCTCTACCTATATCCCAACGGCTGCCGGCTCGACGACTCCATCGAAGCCGCGCACCAGATCGGCATGCGCTTTCATGCCGCGCGCGGCAGCATGAGCGTGGGCCGCAGCCAGGGCGGCCTGCCGCCGGACCGCGTGGTCGAAGGCGAAGATGCCATCCTCAAGGAAACGCAGCGCCTGATCGAAACCTGGCACGACGCCGATCGCCATTCGATGCTGCGTGTGGTGGTGGCGCCGTGCTCACCGTTCTCGGTCTCGCGGGACCTGATGCGCGAATCGGCCAAGCTGGCGCGCAGCTACGGTGTGTCGATGCATACCCACCTTGCCGAGAACGACAACGACATTGCCTACTCGCGTGAGAAGTTCGGCATGACGCCGGCCGAGTACGCCGAAGACCTCGGCTGGGTTGGCCACGACGTGTGGCACGCGCACTGCGTAAAGCTCGACGCGCACGGCATCGACGTATTTGCACGCACCGGCACGGGCGTAGCGCATTGCCCATGCTCGAACATGCGCCTCGCTTCGGGCATCGCGCCCATCCGCACCATGCGTGATGCCGGCGTGCCGGTCAGCCTGGGCGTGGACGGCAGCGCATCGAACGACGGCGCGCACATGCTCGGGGAAACACGCCAGGCGATGCTGCTGGCGCGCGTCGGCTTCGGCCCGGCGGCGATGAGCGCGCGCGAGGCGCTGGAAATCGCCACGCTCGGCGGCGCGCGCGTGCTCAACCGCGACGACATCGGCGCTCTGGCACCTGGCATGTCGGCCGACTTTGTCAGCTTCGACCGCCATCAGGTCGGTTTTGCTGGCGCCGACCACGACCCGGTCGCCGCGCTGGTGTTCTGCGCCCCGTCCAACGTGGCGCACAGCGTGATCAATGGGCGTGTGGTCGTCGAAGACGGGCGCCTGACCACGCTGGAACTCGACGCGCATCTCACGGGTCACCGGAGGCTTGCACTGGAACTTGCGCAGGCTGTCCGGGCAGTTCCGGCATCCGCGTAAAACACGCGAGCCGGTGTTGTGCGAAGTCTCCTCGATCTCAAATCATGACCAACAATAACTATCCGCGCGATCTCATCGGTTACGGCAAGAACCCGCCGGACCCCAAATGGCCGGGCGGTGCGCGCGTGGCCCTGCAGTTCGTCCTCAACTACGAAGAAGGCGGCGAGAACTGCGTGCTGCATGGCGATACCGGCTCAGAACAATTCCTCTCCGAGATCATCGGTGCGGCCGCCTACCCCGCCCGCCACATGAGCATGGAGGGCATCTACGAATACGGCTCGCGCGCGGGCGTCTGGCGCATCCTGCGCGAGTTCGAGAAGCGCGGCCTGCCGATGACCATCTTCGGCGTGTCGATGGCCCTGCAGCGTCATCCCGACGTGACGCAGGCCTTCGTTGATCTCGGCCACGAAATCGCCTGTCACGGCTGGCGCTGGATCCACTATCAGAACATCGACGAAGCCACCGAGCGCGAGCACATGCGCATCGGCGTCGAGATCATCCGCGAGCTGACCGGCAACGCGCCGCTGGGTTGGTACACCGGCCGCGACAGCCCCAACACGCGCCGCCTGGTGGTCGAGCACGGCGGCTTCGCCTATGACGCTGATTACTACGGCGACGACCTGCCCTTCTGGACCGAAGTCGAAACCTCGGCCGGCGAGCGCAAGCCGCACCTGGTGGTGCCGTACACGCTCGACACCAACGACATGCGCTTCGCCAGCCCGCAGGGCTTCAACACGGCCGACCACTTCTACCAGTACCTGAAGGACGCCTTCGACGTGCTGTACGCAGAAGGCGACCCAGACGGGCTGGCCGCGCCGAAGATGCTGTCGATCGGCATGCACTGCCGCCTGCTGGGCCGTCCGGCGCGCTTGCGCGCACTGCAACGTTTCCTGGATTACGTGCAATCGCACGACAAGGTGTGGATCTGCCGGCGCATCGACATCGCGCAGCACTGGATTCAGCACCACCCTTACGTCAAGCAACCTGTTTTGAGCAACGCAGCATGAGCCAATCCACGTATTCCATCGCCCAACTCAACGCCATGAACGCCGCACAGTTCGTGCAGGCGCTGGGTGGTATCTACGAGCACTCGCCGTGGGTGGCCGAGCAGGCTGCCACTCAGCGCCCGTTTGCCTCGGCCGACGCACTGACCACGGCCATGCGCCACGCCGTGGATGCCGCCGGCATCGACCCGCAGCTCAAGCTCGTGCGCGCCCACCCGGAACTGGCCGGCAAGGCCGCCGTGCGCGGCGAGCTGACCGTCGAATCGACGCGTGAGCAAGCGGGCGCCGGCCTGGACCAGTGCACGCCGGAAGAATTTGCGCGCCTGCAGGATCTGAACAACCGCTACAACGAGAAGTTCGGTTTCCCGTTCATCCTGGCCGTGCGCGGCTACGACCGCCACGGAATCATCGAAGCCTTCGCCAAACGCGTGGACAACGACCGCGATACCGAGCTGCGCGCGTCGCTGGAGCAGATCCACCGCATTGCCGGCTTCCGCTTGCACGATTTGATTTCAGGTTAATCAGCAGAACAACGCCGTGGGCGCGGTGTCACGGAGCACTGGGACACCGCCGGCATGGAGCCTGACCGGCCGATCCGCGACTGCATCGACGAATGCGGCGCACCCCGCGGCGATTCCATCAACAACAAAGGAGGTAGAGATGCAGTCAAGAATCAAGCGTGGCGCGGCCGCGCTCGGGGTGGCATCCGCGCTGGGGGCGATGAGCGCCGGCGCACACGCGCAATCGTCCGTCACGCTGTACG
>NZ_DBMV01000029.1 GCF_002298975.1 Ralstonia sp. UBA689 | reverse complement strand
CGTCGCTAAGATCATCGAGTAAGTGCTGTAACTCTTCCGTGCGGCTGCCAACCGGCCGCACGTGAAGTGCCAGAGTGGGGTTGACCGAATGGCAACCCCAAAGCTGTTTTAGGGGTATAGCTCAACTGGCAGAGCGTCGGTCTCCAAAACCGAAGGTTGGGGGTTCGATTCCCTCTGCCCCTGCCAATTCATCAGCCGCGTAGCGCGATGCAGCGCCACGCGGCTTGTCTCGTTTGGGAAACATGGCCAATCCGAACGTCGAAACCGTCAACGCCGCCAGCGGCAAATGGCTGCTGGCTCTAGCGTTCCTGCTAGTGGTCGCCGGGGTGATCGGTTTTTATCTGCTGGCGCAGCAACCGGGCTACGTCCGCGCCGCTTCACTGATCGGCGGTCTGGTGCTCGGCGCCGTCGTCGCGCTGGTATCCGCGCCGGGGCAGAGCTTCACCGAGTTCGCCCGTGAGTCGTACCGCGAAGTGCGCAAGGTCGTCTGGCCGACGCGCAAGGAAGCTGGGCAGATGACCGGTCTGGTGTTTGCTTTCGTGGTGATCATGGCCTTGTTCCTGTGGTCTGCGGACAAGCTCATCGAGTGGGTGATTTTCTCGCTCGTGTTGGGCTGGAAATAATCGGGTGAAGCAATGACGGATAACGTAGCGAACGACACGCCCACGGATTCGTCCGCACCGGCCTCGAAGAAGCGCTGGTATGTCGTGCATGCCTATTCAGGCATGGAAAAGAGCGTGCAACGCGCGCTGCAGGAGCGTATCGAGCGCGCTGGCCTGCAGCATTTGTTCGGCGAAATCCTGGTGCCATCGGAAGAAGTGATGGAAAGCAAGAGCGGTCGAAAGACCGTGACTGAGCGCCGTCTTTTTCCCGGGTACGTGTTTGTCGAAATGGAAATGACGGATGAAACCTGGCACTTGGTGAAGAATACAGCCAAGGTGACGGGCTTCATCGGCGGGACGGCCAACCGGCCCACGCCGATTTCCAAGCGCGAAGTCGACAAGATCATGACCCAGATTCAGGAAGGGGTCGAAAAGCCGCGTCCGAAGACGCTGTTCGAAGTGGGCGAAATGGTGCGTGTCAAGGAAGGCCCGTTCACCGACTTCAACGGCAACGTGGAAGAAGTGAACTACGAGAAGTCTCGCCTGCGCGTTTCCGTGACGATCTTCGGGCGTGCGACACCAGTCGAACTCGAGTTCGGCCAAGTCGAGAAGGTATAAGGAATTCGGCACGGCGGTGCAAGCCGCCGTGCCAATCGCTGGGTCCGTCGGATCTGGCGGGCAGCGGCGGTGAAACCGCCCGCGCCAACAGAGGAGCGTCGGCCGTGTGCTGATGCGTTACCACTCAACAGGATTGCCGCCGCAAGGCAAACAGGGCAATCCGGATTGGAGTCAAGATGGCCAAGAAAATTGTTGGCTTTATCAAGCTGCAGATTCCGGCTGGTAAAGCAAATCCGTCCCCGCCCGTCGGCCCGGCCCTGGGGCAGCGCGGTCTGAACATCATGGAGTTCTGCAAGGCGTTCAACGCGCAGACTCAAGGTATGGAACCCGGCCTGCCGGTGCCGGTGGTGATCACCGCCTTCGCCGACAAGAGCTTCACCTTCGTGATGAAGTCGCCGCCGGCGACCGTGCTCATCAAGAAAGCAGCCGGTATCCAGAAGGGCTCGGCCAAGCCGCACACCGACAAGGTCGGCAAGATCACCCGTGCCCAGGCTGAAGAAATCGCCAAGGCAAAGAACGCGGACCTTACCGCAGCTGACCTCGACGCCGCTGTGCGTACGATCGCCGGCAGCGCCCGTTCGATGGGTATCACGGTGGAGGGCCTGTAATCATGGCAAAGATTTCGAAGCGCGTGGCCGCGAACAAGGCCAAGGTCGAGCGTACCAAGTTCTACCCGATCGACGAAGCCCTGAGCCTCGTCAAGGAATGCGCGAGCGCCAAGTTCGATGAGTCCATCGACGTCGCCGTGCAACTGGGCATCGATGCAAAGAAGTCGGACCAGGTTGTTCGTGGTTCGGTGGTGCTGCCCGCCGGTACCGGCAAGTCGGTACGCGTGGCCGTGTTCGCCCAGGGTGAAAAGGCCGAGCAAGCCAAGGCTGCCGGCGCTGAGATCGTCGGCATGGAAGACCTGGCCGAGCAGATCAAGGCCGGTAACATGGACTTCGACGTCGTGATCGCTTCGCCGGACACGATGCGCGTGGTCGGTACGCTGGGTCAAATCCTGGGCCCGCGCGGCCTGATGCCGAACCCCAAGGTTGGCACCGTGACGCCGGACGTCGCGACAGCAGTGAAGAACGCCAAGGCGGGTCAGGTGCAATTCCGTGTCGACAAGGCAGGGATCATCCACGCCACGATCGGCCGCCGCTCGTTCGAACAAGCTGCTCTGAAGAGCAACCTGGCTGCGCTGCTGGACGCTCTGAACAAGGCCAAGCCGGCTTCGAGCAAAGGCGTGTACCTGCGCAAGATCGCCGTCTCGTCGACGATGGGCGTGGGCGTGCGCGTCGACCAGGCTACGCTGGCCGCCTGATCGCTCTCGATCATTCGCACCGGGTGGCCCGATAACCATCCTGGTGTGTTAGCAGTTTCCTCTCGCGTGGCTCCGGTCACGCGAGCCCTTGAAGCTTGAGGGACAAGACTTTGGGCAGTGGTAGACGTTTGCGCAAGCAGGCCGATGCCGCTGGTTATCAAAGACCGTTGGCGGTGAAGGGCTCAAGATTTTGCTTGGCCGACACCTTAATCGCGGCGCAAACCGGCAACGGAAACGCGTCGCGGCCAACGCAGATGGCGCCCCCGAAGGGAATGAGTGACTTTGGTATTGCCGAAGTGATTTGTGCCAATCGGACGCCGTACTTTTGGACTGACCGAGGTGTCCGCAGCGACTGCGGAGACCGAAGTCGTTTTGGAGCTTAACCGTGGCACTCAATCTCGAAGATAAGAAGGCCGTCGTGGCCGAGGTAACGGCGCAAGTCGCCAAGGCCTCGACCATCGTCGTTGCTGAATATCGCGGTATCACGGTTGGCGATCTGACCAAGCTACGCGCGCAAGCGCGCCAGCAAGGCGTCTACCTGCGCGTTCTGAAGAACACGCTGGCTCGCCGCGCTGTGGAAGGCACGCCGTTTGCCGAACTCGCCGAACAACTGACCGGCCCGCTGATCTACGGTATTTCCGAAGACGCAGTGGCTCCGGCCAAGGTGCTGAACGATTTCGCCAAGGGCAATGACAAGCTGGTGCTGCGCGCCGGTTCGTACGATGGCAAGGTGCTCGATGTCAACGGCGTGAAGGCCCTGGCAACGATCCCGAGCCGCGAAGAACTGCTCAGCAAGCTGCTGTTCGTCATGCAGGCGCCGGTGTCGGGCTTTGCCCGTGCCTTGGGCGCCCTGGCTGCCAAGCAAGGCGAAGGCGAGGCCGCCGCAGCCTGATTGGGCGCGGCACTTCGTACAGATCGCACGATCGATACCGAATCACATTCTGGAGTTATACAAATGGCAATCACCAAAGACGAGATCCTCGACGCCGTTGGCGCGATGTCTGTGATGGAGCTGAACGACCTGGTCAAGGCGTTCGAAGAGAAGTTTGGCGTGTCGGCTGCTGCAGTGGCAGTGGCTGGCCCGGCTGGCGGCGCAGCTGCTCCGGCTGCTGAAGAGCAAACCGAATTCACCGTGACGCTGAAGAGCGCCGGCGCGAACAAGGTTGGCGTCATCAAGGCCGTGCGTGAAATCACTGGCCTGGGCCTGAAGGAAGCCAAGGACCTGGTCGATGGCGCACCGAAGCCCGTGAAGGAAGGCGTCGACAAGAAGACCGCCGACGAGCTGGTGAAGAAGCTGGTGGAAGCCGGCGCGGAAGCCGAAGCGAAGTAAGTGCAGGTCTCGCGTGCCGTGCTCGGTGCGCGACAGAGGCTGGCAAAGGGAGATTTCCCGGCGCCAGCCTTTTTGCGCTTGTGGGGCCGCTTGTTAAGCGATCCTGCAATCACGCAATAAGTATAGTTAAAGTCTCTTTTGCCGGATTTCCCGGCAGCCGGCCGAGGTAAGGCCAGCAGAGGCCAAACATCAGTGGCACACTAGGTAGTTCGCAGTCCGCTGATGTTTGTCTTCTGAACCGACTGCAGAAGGCAAGTTTGGTCGGGTACTCCCCCGTCCGTGGCATGAACTCCATGGGTTCATGTGCGGGCGGCGCGCGCAGTACCGTCAGCCAGAGGTTGGTAGCGGCCAACCGCCAAATCCCGTCACCAGTCGCTGAACACCTCAAGTGCCCGGCGTGACCAACGCCTCAGTCCGTCGCAGGCACTTGCGATGATTCGGAGATCCCATGGCGTACAGCTTTACCGAGAAGAAGCGTATTCGCAAGAGTTTTGCGAAGCGCGCAACGGTCCATCAGGTTCCCTTCCTGCTTGCCACCCAGATTCAATCGTATACCCAGTTCTTGCAGGAGAACGTACCTGTCGCCCAGCGTAAGTCCGAGGGCTTGCAGGCGGCATTCAATGCCATTTTCCCCATCGCGTCGCACAATGGTCTGGCGCGCATGGAGTTCGTTTCGTACCACCTGTCCAACCCGCCGTTTGACGTCAAGGAATGTCAGCAGCGTGGTCTGACCTTCCACTCGGCGCTGCGCGCAAAAGTCCGCCTGATCATCAACGACCGCGAGAACCCGACCAAGGTCAAGGAGATCAAGGAGCAGGAAGTCTACATGGGCGAAATTCCGCTCATGACCTCCACCGGTTCGTTCGTGATCAACGGTACGGAACGTGTGATCGTGTCCCAGCTGCACCGCTCGCCGGGCGTGTTCTTCGAGCACGACAAGGGCAAGACGCACAGCTCGGGCAAGCTGCTGTTCTCGGCGCGGATCATTCCGTACCGCGGCTCGTGGCTCGACTTCGAATTCGACCCGAAGGACATTCTGTACTTCCGCGTCGACCGCCGCCGCAAGATGCCGGTGACGATCCTGCTGAAGTCGATCGGCCTGACGCCGGAACAAATCCTGGCGCACTTCTTCGTGTTCGACAACTTCACGCTCAAGAGCGACGGCGCACTGATGGAATTCGTGCCCGAACGCCTGCGCGGTGAAGTCGCTCGCTTCGACATTACCGACAAGAACGGCAAGGTCGTCGTCGAGAAGGACAAGCGCATCAACGCCAAGCACATCCGCGACCTGGATTCGGCTGGCACCAAGCTGATCAGCGTGCCGGAAGACTATCTCCTGGGCCGCGTGCTGGCGAAGAACATCGTCGATCCGGATACCGGTGAAGTCCTGGCCAACGCCAACGACGAACTGACCGAAGGCGTGATCGAAAAGCTGCGTGATGCCGGCGTCAAGGAAATCCAGACGCTGTACACGAACGACCTGGATCAGGGTCCGTACATCTCGTCCACGCTGCGCACAGACGATACGGCCGACCAGACCGCCGCGCGTATCGCGATCTATCGCATGATGCGCCCCGGCGAGCCGCCGACCGAAGACGCCGTCGAAGCGCTGTTCCAGCGCCTGTTCTACAGCGAGGACTCGTACGACCTGTCGCGCGTGGGTCGCATGAAGGTCAATAGCCGTCTGAACCGCTCGGAGGGTACCGGCCCGATGGTGCTGACGGATGACGACATCCTCGACACGATCAAGCTGCTGGTGAACCTGCGTAACGGCAAGGGCGAAGTGGACGATATCGACCACCTCGGCAACCGTCGCGTGCGTTGCGTCGGCGAACTGGCGGAAAACCAGTTCCGCGCCGGCCTCTCGCGTGTCGAGCGCGCCGTCAAGGAACGTCTCGGCCAGGCCGAGACGGAAAACCTGATGCCGCACGACCTGATCAACTCGAAGCCGATTTCGTCGGCGATTCGCGAGTTCTTCGGTTCGTCGCAGCTGTCGCAGTTCATGGACCAGACCAACCCGCTGTCGGAAGTGACGCACAAGCGTCGTATCTCGGCACTGGGCCCGGGCGGTCTGACGCGCGAGCGCGCGGGCTTTGAAGTCCGTGACGTGCACCCGACCCACTATGGCCGCGTGTGCCCGATCGAAACGCCGGAAGGTCCGAACATTGGTCTGATCAACTCGCTGGCACTGTATGCGCAACTGAACGACTACGGTTTCCTGGAAACGCCGTACCGCAAGGTTGAAAACAGCAAGCTGACCGATGAAGTGCACTATCTGTCGGCCATCGAGGAAGGCAAGTACGTGGTGGCGCAGGCCAACGCGACGGTGGACAAGGACGGCAACCTGGTTGACGACCTGGTCTCCGCACGCGAAGGCAGCGAGCGTGAAACCCGGATGGTCACGCCGGACCGCGTGCAGTACATCGACGTGGCGCCGTCGCAGATCGTGTCGGCTGCAGCCTCGCTGGTGCCGTTCCTGGAGCACGATGACGCGAACCGTGCACTGATGGGCGCCAACATGCAGCGTCAGGCCGTGCCTTGCCTGCGTGCGGATAAGCCGCTGGTTGGTACGGGTGTTGAGCGCACCGTGGCCGTCGACTCGGGTACCGCCGTGCAGGCTACCCGTGGCGGTCTGGTCGACTATGTCGACGCGAACCGCGTGGTGATCCGCGTGAACGATGACGAAGCCGTGGCCGGTGAAGTTGGCGTCGACATCTACAACCTGATCAAGTACACGCGTTCGAACCAGAACACGAACATCAACCAGCGTCCGATGGTCAAGGTGGGCGACCACGTGGCCCGCGGCGACGTGATCGCCGACGGCGCCTCGACCGACATGGGCGAGCTCGCGCTCGGCCAGAACATGCTGGTCGCGTTCATGCCCTGGAACGGCTACAACTTCGAGGATTCGATCCTGATCTCGGAGCGCGTCGTGGCTGAAGACCGCTACACCTCGATCCACATCGAGGAGCTGTCGGTCGTTGCGCGCGACACCAAGCTCGGACCGGAAGAAATCACGCGCGACATCTCGAACCTGGCCGAAGCCCAACTGGCTCGCCTGGACGAATCGGGCATCACGTACATCGGCGCAGAAGTTGAAGCTGGCGACGTGCTGGTCGGCAAGGTCACGCCGAAGGGCGAGACCCAGCTGACGCCGGAAGAGAAGCTGCTGCGCGCGATTTTCGGCGAGAAGGCGTCCGACGTGAAGGACACTTCGCTGCGCGTGCCTTCGGGCATGAGCGGTACCGTGATCGACGTGCAGGTCTTCACGCGTGAAGGCGTGGTGCGTGACAAGCGCGCCCAGTCGATCATCGACGAAGAACTGAAGCGCTACCGCCTGGACCTGAACGACCAGCTGCGCATCGTGGAAGGCGATGCCTTCCAGCGTCTGGAGCGTCTGCTGGTGGGCAAGGTGGCCAACGGCGGCCCGAAGAAGCTGGCCAAGGGCACCGCGCTCACGAAGGAATACCTGGCCGATCTGGACAAGTGGCACTGGTTCGACATCCGCCCGTCGGATGACGAAGTGGCCACGCAGCTGGAAGCCGTCAAGGAAGCCATCGAGCAGAAGCGCCACGACTTCGACCTCGCGTTCGAAGAGAAGCGCAAGAAGCTCACGCAGGGCGACGAACTGCCGCCGGGCGTGATCAAGATGGTCAAGGTGTACCTGGCCGTGAAGCGTCGCCTGCAGCCTGGCGACAAGATGGCCGGCCGTCACGGTAACAAGGGGGTCGTGTCGAAGATCACCCCGATCGAAGACATGCCGTACATGGCCGATGGCACGCCTGCCGACATCGTGCTGAACCCGCTGGGCGTGCCTTCGCGGATGAACGTCGGTCAGATTCTCGAAACCCACCTGGGCTGGGCCGCACGCGGTCTGGGCGAGCGCATCGGCAACATGCTCAAGGCGCAAGCCAAGGCAGCCGAGATCCGCAAGCTGCTGAACCAGATCTACAACGAAAGCGGCAAGGTCGAGGACCTAGACAGCCTGTCCGACGCTGAAGTGCTGGAACTGGCCGAGAACCTGAAGAAGGGCGTGCCGTTCGCGACGCCGGTGTTCGACGGTGCGCATGAGGACGAAATCCGCCGCATGCTGGACCTCGCCTATCCGGAAGACATCGCGAAGGAGAAGGGCCTGACCGCCTCCAAGCAGCAGGTCACGCTGTTCGACGGCCGCACCGGCGAAGCCTTCGAGCGTCCGGTCACGCTGGGCGTGATGCACATGCTGAAGCTGCACCACTTGGTTGACGACAAGATGCACGCGCGTTCGACCGGTCCGTACTCGCTGGTGACGCAGCAGCCGCTGGGCGGTAAGGCCCAGTTCGGTGGCCAGCGTTTCGGTGAAATGGAAGTGTGGGCACTCGAAGCGTACGGCGCGTCCTACGTGCTGCAGGAAATGCTGACCGTGAAGTCGGATGACGTGAACGGCCGGACCAAGGTGTACGAGAACATCGTCAAGGGCGAGCACTCGATCGATGCCGGCATGCCGGAATCGTTCAACGTGCTGGTGAAGGAAATCCGCTCGCTGGGTATCGACATCGACCTCGAGCGCAACTAAGCCGCCGGTGGGATGGGGGCGCGGCAGCACGGGTTGTCCCGGTCTGCCGCGCTCCGGTAACAGCAGCCATTGACGAAGATTTAGGGCCGGTGCCCCTGGGGTGCCAGCCTCAAACTCAAGGAGTTTGGAATGAAAGCATTGCTCGACCTATTCCGTCAGGTACAGCAAGAAGAGCAGTTTGACGCGATCAAGATCGGCCTCGCGTCGCCCGAGAAAATCCGTTCGTGGTCGTACGGCGAAGTCAAGAAGCCCGAGACCATCAACTACCGCACGTTCAAGCCCGAGCGTGATGGTCTGTTCTGCGCCAAGATCTTCGGCCCGATCAAGGACTACGAGTGCCTGTGCGGCAAGTACAAGCGCCTGAAGCACCGTGGCGTGATCTGCGAGAAGTGCGGCGTCGAAGTGACGCTGGCCAAGGTGCGCCGTGAGCGCATGGGCCATATCGAACTGGCTGCGCCGACCGCGCACATCTGGTTCCTGAAGTCGCTGCCGTCGCGTCTGGGCATGGTGCTCGACATGACGCTGCGCGACATCGAGCGCGTGCTGTACTTCGAAGCATTCGTCGTCGTTGAGCCGGGCATGACCCCGCTCAAGAAGAGCCAGATCATGTCGGAAGACGACTACCTGGCCAAGTGCGACGAGTACGGTGAGGGTGAGTTCGTTGCCCTGATGGGCGCCGAAGGCATTCGCGAGCTGCTGCGCGGCATCGACATCGAGAAGCAGATCGAGACGATCCGCGCCGAGCTGCAGGCCACGGGCTCGGAAGCTAAGATCAAGAAGTTTGCCAAGCGCCTGAAGGTGCTCGAGGCATTCCAGCGTTCGGGCATCAAGCCGGACTGGATGATTCTCGAAGTGCTGCCGGTGCTGCCGCCCGAGCTGCGTCCGCTGGTGCCGCTTGACGGTGGCCGTTTCGCCACGTCGGATCTGAACGACCTGTATCGCCGCGTGATCAACCGGAACAACCGTCTGAAGCGTCTGCTCGAGCTGAAGGCGCCGGAGATCATCGTGCGCAACGAAAAGCGCATGCTGCAGGAAGCGGTGGACTCGCTGCTGGACAACGGCCGTCGCGGCAAGGCGATGACCGGCGCCAACAAGCGTCCGCTGAAGTCGCTGGCTGAAATGATCAAGGGTAAGGGCGGCCGTTTCCGTCAGAACCTGCTGGGCAAGCGCGTGGACTACTCGGGCCGTTCGGTCATCGTGGTGGGCCCGACGCTCAAGCTGCACCAGTGCGGTCTGCCCAAGCTGATGGCGCTCGAACTCTTCAAGCCCTTCATCTTCCACAAGCTGGAAACGATGGGCATCGCCACCACGATCAAGGCGGCGAAGAAGGAAGTGGAAAGCCAGACGCCGGTGGTGTGGGACATCCTGGAAGAGGTGATCCGCGAGCACCCGGTGATGCTGAACCGCGCACCGACGCTGCACCGTCTGGGTATCCAGGCGTTCGAGCCGGTGCTGATCGAAGGCAAGGCCATCCAGCTGCACCCGCTGGTCTGCGCGGCGTTCAACGCCGACTTCGACGGTGACCAGATGGCTGTTCACGTTCCGCTGTCGCTCGAAGCGCAGATGGAAGCGCGCACGCTGATGCTGGCGTCGAACAACGTGCTGTTCCCGGCCAACGGCGATCCGTCGATCGTGCCGTCGCAAGACGTGGTGCTGGGTCTGTACTACACGACCCGCGACAAGATCAACGGCCGCGGTGAAGGCATGACGTTCGCCGACATCTCGGAAGTGATCCGCGCCTACGAAAACAAGGAAGTCGAACTGGCTTCCCGCGTGAACGTGCGTATCACCGAGTATGAACTGGTGAACCCGGAAGCCGACGGCGACGCCCGCTTCGCACCGAAGATCACGCTGCAAGCCACCACGGTCGGCCGCGCGATCCTGTCGGAGATCCTGCCGAAGGGTCTGCCGTTCTCGGTGCTGAACAAGCCGCTGAAGAAGAAGGAAATCTCGCGTCTGATCAACACGGCATTCCGCAAGTGCGGTCTGCGCGAGACGGTGATCTTCGCGGACAAGCTGCTGCAGTCGGGCTTCCGCCTGGCAACGCGCGCCGGTATCTCGATCGCCATCGACGACATGCTGGTGCCGCCGGCCAAGGAGAAGATCATCTCCGAGGCCGCTGCCAAGGTGAAGGAATACGACAAGCAGTACATGTCGGGTCTGGTGACGGACCAGGAGCGTTACAACAACGTCGTGGACATCTGGGGCGCCGCCGGCGACCAGGTGGGCAAGGCGATGATGGAGCAGCTCCAGACCGAAGACGTGATCGATCGCAACGGCAAGACCGTGAAGCAAGAGTCGTTCAACTCCATCTACATGATGGCCGACTCGGGTGCACGGGGTTCCGCCGCGCAGATCCGTCAGCTCGCCGGTATGCGTGGCCTGATGGCCAAGCCGGACGGCTCGATTATTGAGACGCCGATTACCGCGAACTTCCGCGAAGGCCTGAACGTTCTGCAGTACTTCATCTCGACCCACGGTGCACGTAAGGGTCTGGCTGATACGGCACTGAAGACCGCGAACTCGGGTTACCTGACCCGTCGTCTGGTCGACGTGACGCAGGATCTGGTGGTGGTGGAAGACGATTGCGGTACTACCAACGGCGTGCTCATGAAGGCACTGGTCGAAGGCGGTGAAGTGATCGAAGCCCTGCGCGACCGTATCCTGGGCCGCGTGGTCGTCAACGACGTGGTAAACCCGGAAACGCAGGAAACCGCGATCGAAGCCGGCACGCTGCTGGACGAAGACCTGGTCGAGCTGATCGATTCGATCGGCGTGGACGAGGTCAAGGTCCGTACGCCGCTGACCTGCGACACGCGCTACGGCCTGTGCGCCAAGTGCTACGGTCGCGACCTCGGCCGCGGCGTGCTGGTGAACTCCGGCGAAGCGGTGGGCGTGATTGCCGCCCAGTCGATCGGTGAGCCGGGCACGCAGCTGACCATGCGTACGTTCCACATCGGTGGTGCGGCTTCGCGTGCGGCAGTGGCATCGAGCGTGGAAGCCAAGGCGACCGGTATCGTGCGTTTCACGGCGACCATGCGTTACGTCACCAACGCGAAGGGCGAGCAGATCGTCATCTCGCGTTCGGGCGAAGCGCTGATCACCGACGACCACGGCCGTGAGCGTGAGCGCCACAAGATCACATACGGCGCGACGCTGCTGGTGCAGGATGGTCAGTCCATCAAGGCCGGTACGCAGCTCGCCACGTGGGATCCGCTGACGCGTCCGATCATCTCGGAGTACTCGGGCACCATCAAGTTCGAGAACGTCGAAGAAGGCGTGACCGTTGCTAAGCAGATGGACGAAGTGACCGGCCTGTCGACGCTGGTGGTGATCGACGCCAAGCGTCGCACCGCTGCCACCAAGGGCATCCGTCCGCAGGTGAAGCTGCTCGACTCGTCGGGCGCCGAAGTGAAGATCCCGGGCACGGACCACTCCGTGACCATCGGCTTCCAGGTGGGCGCGCTGATCACCGTGAAGGACGGTCAGCAGGTGCACGTGGGTGAAGTGCTGGCACGTATCCCGACCGAATCGCAGAAGACGCGTGACATTACCGGTGGTCTGCCGCGTGTGGCCGAACTGTTCGAAGCCCGTTCGCCGAAGGACGCCGCCGTGCTGGCGGAAGTCACCGGTACGACTTCGTTCGGTAAGGACACCAAGGGCAAGCAGCGCCTGGTGATTACAGACCTCGACGGCAATGCCCACGAGTTCCTGATCGCCAAGGAAAAGCAGGTGCTGGTGCACGACGGCCAGGTGGTCAACAAGGGCGAAATGATTGTCGAAGGCCCGGCCGATCCGCACGACATCCTGCGCCTGAAGGGCGTGGAAGAGCTGGCGACCTACATCGTCGACGAAGTGCAGGACGTGTACCGTCTGCAAGGTGTGAAGATCAACGACAAGCACATCGAAGTGATTGTTCGTCAGATGCTGCGCCGCGTGCAGATCGCCGACGTGGGTGACACTCGCTTCATCCCGGGTGAACAGGTGGAGCGTTCGGACCTGCTCGACGAAAACGACAAGGTGATCGCGCTGGGTAAGCGTCCTGCCACCTACGAGAACCTGCTCTTGGGTATTACCAAGGCCTCGTTGTCGACCGACAGCTTCATCTCGGCGGCGTCGTTCCAGGAAACCACGCGCGTGCTGACCGAAGCCGCCATCATGGGCAAGGTCGACGACCTGCGTGGTCTGAAGGAAAACGTCATCGTCGGCCGTCTGATCCCGGCCGGTACCGGTCTGGCTTACCACCGTGCCCGCAAGGCCAAGGAAGCCGCCGACCGCGACCGCGCTGCAGCGATTGCCGAAGAAGAAGCCGCTTCGATCTTCGAGACGCCTGTCGTCCATCAAGAGGAAGGCGGCGCCGCCTGAAGTTAAGGCAGCGTTCTCCGCATCAAAGCCCGGCCCCTTTGTGGGTGCCGGGCTTTTTTTTGCTCATGAGGCAGCGGATTCAATATCGCTTCATTCTGATTTTCTCCAAACGTTAACCCGGCTTAACATTGCAACAGCTATGATCTCGCGGTGATAGACCGGTACTTCTCGCACGCTGCCGGCCTCCTCTCCAGTCTTGCCGCGAATCCTCCATGAAGCTCACACGCAAGCAGATCGCCGTTGGCGCGATCGCCCTGGTCGTTGCCGGCGCAGCGGTGGTGCAGATGGTCTGGCATCCGTTCAGCCGCACGCGCCCGTTGCACGCCCGCCAGGTCCAGCTTGACCTGACTTACCCCGACGTCCTGATCGACAGTCAGAGCCTGTCGCAACTGCCGCGCGACGTGCTGCGCGTGCCCTTGCTGCGCGATGTGCTGACCGAGGATTTCGTCGCCTACTACGAAGGCAACGAAGACCGCCTCTCGGTGGCCGGTGCGCTGCGTCGCCTGGCGTATGAGCAGAAGCTCGATCTGGCCGAGACGGTGCTCAAGCACGTCTTTGACGAGCCCGCCCGCGTGATGCTGTGGCGCGGCCCCGACGACAAGCTGCGCTACTGGGTGCTCTCCATGCAGCGCAACGGCTTGGCCAAGGCGCTGGAAGCCGTCGCCACCGTGGCCACGAGCGACACACAGCTCACCAAGGTGGCCGATGCGCTGGGCGACTCCGGCGCGCCGGTCTATGCGCTCAAGCTCTCCGCCACGCGCTCGATCCTGATCGCCAGCAAGGGCGACCGGCTGATCGCGCTGTCCGAGCCGGGCATCCTGCTCGACAAGGACGGCAAGCCGATTTCCAAGCAGGCGAGCGCGCTGGCGGCGCTGCTGTCGGACGACGCCGGCAAGCGCAACGTGCAGGGCAACGCTTACGCGCTGAATGCCCCCGAGGCGACCGGCCACCATGTCGTGGTGAGCGCCAACTACCTGTCGTTCGGTTATCAGCAGTACTTTCCGGGCATCGAAGCGCTGCGCTTCGACTTTGGTGCAGGCGCTACCGGCAATGGCTGGCAAAGCGCCGCATTGATCGATCCGAGCCATCTGTCCGGCAAGTGGGACAACGCTGCCCTGTGGCACGCACTGCCGGCCGACCCGGCCGCCTGCGCCACGCTGCCAGTCGATTGGAAGGCCGCCGGTAAGCTGCTCCGCACCGTGGCCGGCGACGCCAAGGACATCACCGAGGCCGCAGCACATGTGGGCGATGCCTTTGCCGGCCCCGCCGCTGCGTGCTGGTATGGCAAGTCGTCGCTGGTGGCGCCGCTGTTTGTAGCTCGCCTGTCGTCGGCATCGCAGGCGGAGGCCGTCAAGCCGGCGTTGGCCGCGTTGTTCGGCCAGATCGTCGGGTCGTACGAAGCCAAGGCGCAGGCCGATGACAAATCTGGCGCCTACAAGCGCCTGCCCGTGACCACGCGCCAGGGCCCGGCCAACGCCATGCTCTGGCAGCGCCCGGTGAGCGCGCGCTACGGCACGGCGCAGTCGGCAGGTGCACCGTTTGCGGCGCAACTGTCATCGGATCGCTATTTCCCGGTCACGCTGGCGATTGCGGGCGATGTGGTGGTGTTCTCGCCCGACGCTCGCCTCGTCGATGACGCGCTGGCCGTGCTCGCCAAGCGCTTCCCAGCCGTGGCCGACAGCCTGCCGCGCGACAAGACCGAGCGCATCGTGCTGACGATGACGCCCGCATCGCTGGCACCGCTGATCCGCCGCGAAGCCGGTGCCGCATTGCCCGCCGATCAAGAAGCCGTTTTCCTGAATGCGGCGCAGACGCACCTGTTCCCGAAGCTGAAGGCGTTGGCGCGCTATGCGCCGGTGTCGCTGGCGCTGGATGGCGGTGCGCTGTCGTCGCGCGGCTGGGTGCCGGTGATGTGGCTGTCGAGCGGGCGTGGCTTGCCGGCCGACGGCGAAGGTACGCCCCCGCCGGCCGATGCGTCTGCAGCGCCCGCCGCGCCTGCCGAGGCGCCGGCAACCGAAGCCGCTGCGCCTGTCCCCGCTGACAACACCAGCACGCAATGACGCCGCGCGCCCAGGTCGCCGCGCAAAGCCGCCGCCGTTGGCTGGCGGCTGCCGGCGCCTGCCTGTTGACGCCGGCTGCGCATGCGTTGTCCGGCTGGGCCGACGCCGCACCCGCTGCCTCTGATGCACTGACGCCGGATCAATCCAGCGTGTTCCGCGCGTGGTTCGTGCGCATCGTCAACGAGCAACTCCGCCAGGGCCCGACGCCGCGCTGGACGCACCGCGATTGCGCTGGTCTCGTGCGCTTCGCGGCAGGTGAGGCGCTCCGCCCGCACGACGCCCGCTGGCTGCGCGCCAACGGCATGCGCGATGCGGAATCCGCGCGACAACTGCCGCCCGAGTTGAATCTGACGCCCGCCCAGCGCACGCTCGCGCAGCGCTGGACGCAACTCGACGGCAGCACCGGCGCGTATGTCTCCGCGCTCGGGCTCATCCAGCAGAACAGCCGCTTTATTGCCAAGGACGTCAACCAGGCGCTCCCTGGCGATCTGCTTTTCTTCGATCAAGGCGACGACCAGCATCTGATGATCTGGATGGATCGCTATATCGCTTACCACACCGGCACCGTCACGCGCACCGACAACGGCCTGCGCGCGGTCCCGGTTTCCGAACTGATGCAATGGAAAGACTCGCGCTGGCAGCCGCAGAGCGGCAACCCCAACTTCATCGGCGTGTTTCGTCTGGCCTTTTTGACACGGTAAAAAAAATGATGCGCAACCGCGAGTGGTCGTTCGGTTCGTTCAACCTGGTCGCTGCCGTCTGCCTGACGGTGTTGGCGTTGGTCGGCGTTGCGCACGCTGCCGATGCGCCCGAAAAGCCCAACCCCACGCTGTTCGACGTGCCGAGTAGCGGCTACGAGCCATTCAAGGGTCAGCCCTTCTTCCTGCTGTCGGATGCCAGCTACGGTACCGACCAGGAAGCCATGGTGCGCCTGGAGGCGCCGGGCCGCGAATATAAGGACGAACTCTCCCGCTACGGCGGCGCCGACATCCTCGTTTATCGCGTGCCGCAGCCGCTGGAATTTCTGAAGGCGCAGAAGAATCTGCACCGTATCGACGTCAAGGCTAACTACACGGGCGAAGGCCTGGCCAACACGCTGGCCTATCTGTGGGACAACTGGACGCGCCAGGCCCGCCGCGCCTGGCAGCGCGTGCTGTCGTTCGCCGCGCGGAGCAAGGCCGTGGAGACCGCGCCGCAGTTCAGCATGGGCGACCAGATGACCGCGCCCACCCGTTTCTCGAACAACCCGCAATACGCGCCGCTCAAGGGCTACGAACTGCTGGGCCGCTTCCGTTATCCGATCTGGGACGCCAAGCCGATCGCGCCGCCCAAGGACGTGAAGCTCGAAGGCAGCAGCAGCGAATGGATGCCGCAGAACGCCGGCAACGTGATGATCCCGGTTGGCAAGCTGCCGGCCGGTCTGTACATCGTTGAAGCGGTGATTGGCGCGTACCGTGCGCACACGCTGCTGTTCGTGTCGGACACCGTGGCCGTCACCAAGGGCACCTCGCAGGGGATGATGGTGTGGACGGCCGAGCGCAAGAGCGGCAAGCCGGTGAGCGGTGCATCGGTGAGCTGGACAGACGGCGTTGGCGTGCTCGCTTCCGGCACGACCGAAGCTGATGGCACCGCCGACTTGCGCCACGTCGCGCCCGAGCGCAGCTACCTGATTGGCAGCGACCGCGCGGGCGGTGTGTTCATCTCCGAGAATTTCTATTACGACAGCGAGATCTACAACACCAAGCTGTACGCCTTCACCGATCGTCCGCTGTACCGCCCGGGCGATGAGGTGCGCGTCAAGTTCATCGGCCGCAACTTCAAGAACGCGACTGAATCGACCGTGCCCGCAGCCGGCGACATCAAGCTCCAGGTGATCGATCCGAACGGCGCGCCGGTGGCCACATCCACCACGCGCATGGCCGGCCAGGCCGGAGATGGCGGCGCCGACACGCGTTTTACGCTGCCCGCCAATGCCCCGGCCGGCGGTTACACGCTGCGCTTCGACTACAACGGCGGCACCTATGGCGGCGCTTTCCGCGTGGCCGAATACATCAAGCCGCACTTTGACGTGAACCTCTCGCTGGACAAGGCGAGCTACGGCACGGGCGAGGCGGTCAAGGGCAAGATCAGCCTGCGCTATCCGGACGGCAAGCCGGTCAAGAACGGCAAGGTGTCGGTCAGCCTGCGCGCGCAACAGGTGACGATGGTGGAGGGCGAACTGCGCTACGCGGGCCTGTTCCCCGTCAAGCTGGAGCAGCAGGAACTGACCACCGACAGCGATGGCAATGCCGCGCTCACGCTGCCCGCCGCCAAAGAACCGAGCCGCTACGTGGTGACGGTGTTCGCCAACGACGGTGCCGCCTACCGCGTGAAGGTCACACGCGAACTGCTGATCGCACGCGGCGCCACGCCGTACAAGCTGTCGACCACGTCGAACTTCACCACGCCGGGCCAGAACGTGACGTTCAACCTGACGCCGCTGCCGGCCGTGGATGGCGCGAGCGGTGCTGCCGCGGCGCCTGCCAAGTGGGACCTCGTGCGGCTGGAAACACGCACGCGCACCGAAGGCACGCTGCAGCCTGACGCCAAGGGCAATGCTGCCTTCCCGGTCAAGTTCGACCAGCCGGGTTCGTACACGCTGTCGGTGCGCGATGCGGCCGGCAACCTGCTTGCCGCAGCCAGCCACTGGGTGGCCGGCGACGGCGTGCAGACCGTGCCGGGCAACATCGAGATGGTGTTCGACCGCGATCGCTACCAGATCGGCGACACGGCCGAGGCGCTGATCACCTTCCCGCTGCCGGTGGACGACGCGCTGCTCACGCTGGAGCGCGACAAGGTCGAGCGCCACGCGCTGCTCACTCGCGGCGGCGAATGGCTCAGCTTGCAGAAGGTCACGCCGTCGCAATATCGCGCACGCATCAAGATCGGCCCCGACTTCGCCCCGAACATGACGTTCTCGGTGCTGTACGTGCGCGACGGCGACATGGTGTTCCAGAACGCCGGCATCGTCGTCACGCAGCCGACGCTGGACCTGACCGTGCGCGCTGACAAGGCTGTCTACGCGCCGGGTGAGACCGTCACGCTGGACCTCACCAGCGCGCTGGCGGGCAAGCCCGTGCCGGCCAATCTGACCGTGTCGGTGGTCGACGAGATGATCTACGTGCTACAGCCCGAGGTGGCCCCCAGCATTGTCGATTTCTTCTACCACCCGCGGCGCAACAGCGTGCGTACCACGTCGAGCCAGAGCTTCATCAGCTACGACCTGGCGCTGTCGTCGCTGCCGGGCAAGCCGGGTGGCACGTACGGCCGCCACAACGAGCGCGGCGTGAAGGTGCTCGAGCGCCCGCGCCGCGACGAGCAGGACACCGCCGCGTGGCAGGCCAACCTGCAGACCGGCGCCGATGGCCGCGCCCGCATGACCTTCACGATGCCGGATTCGCTGGCGCGCTGGCGCATCACGGTGCGCGCAGTTTCCACCACCGGCGCATCGGACGGCATCGTCGGACAGCGCACCGCGAGCATCCGCTCCGACAAGCCGCTGTACCTGAAGTGGACTGGCCCGCAACGCTTCCGCGAGAGCGATCAGTCGCGCCTGGACATGGTTGCCTTCAACCAGACCGATAAGGACATCACGGCAGACTGGATCGTCTCGGGTGCCGGCCTGAACATCAACCAGCGTGTGACGCTCAAGCGCGGCGCCAACTATCTGCGCGCGCCTGTGACGGCGTTGCAGGCGGGCGTCGTGAATGCCGAGCTGAAGCAGAACGACAAGGTATCGGACCGCCTGCAGACCACGCTCAAGCTGGATGCAACCGGCTGGCTGGCGGACCGCGAAAACGTCGTCCCGCTCACGCAGTTGCAAGGCACGCGCCTGCCGCTCGGCCTGCCCGCCGATGCGCGCGACGTGCGCCTGCGTGTGGTCGGCAACACAGCCAGCCAGTTCGCGCGTGTGGCGGATGACCTGATCGAGTACCCATATGGTTGCGCCGAGCAGACCGCCAGCCGCTTGATCCCGCTGGCCATTGCGCAGCAGAGCCTGGCTGCCACGGGTGCGCGCCTGGGCGACAGCGGCCCGGCAGGGACGCAAGGCGTCGATGCGTTGCTGCGCACGCAGCGCCAGCGTCTGGCATTGCTGGCCGGCACTAATGGCACCTTCGGCTGGTGGGGCGAGCTGACCAGCAGCAGCGCGCTGATCACGTCGTATGCGTACTACGCGGATTGGCTCGCCAGCCGCTCGGTCGGCATCAGCCTGCCTGCCGACAACTGGAAGCGGGTGCTCGAAGCCTACAAGCGCACCAGCCAGAACGAGCCGCTGCTGCACCGCGCGCTGGCGCTGTGGTTTGCCAACGAGATGGGCCTGCCGGTGGCGACACCGCTCTCGGGCGTGGCCAACGAGCTTGCGCCTAGTGGCGGAAAGGCGGCCAAGGCCCCGGCCGACGCCGAGCCCGCAGCGGGCGATAGCCTGATCTTCGTCGCGCCGGATTCCACGCGCGGCCGTCAGGTGGCGACGGTGCTCACGGCGCAGTTGATGCGCCAGATCGGCCAACCGGTGCCGGAAGCGCTGGTCTCTGCAGAGGTGGCGGCGCGCAGCGCGCTGGCGGCCGACAACTCGCCGCTGGTGCAAAGCCTGCTGCTGATGGGCGGTGGCCGTTCGGCGGCCGACCCGGCGCCGCTGCTGGCCCGCGCCAGCGCCGCCATGCCGACGATGGATCGCGCTGTCACGCTGGTGTGGCTGCAGAAGGGCCTGGGCGGTCTGCAAGGTGCGAACGTCGCGGCCATCCAGCCGACGGTCTCGGCTGGCGGCTGGCAGGCTGCGCGTTCGGCAGTCGGCGTGCCGACGTGGCGTTGGGCTGGCGCTCAGGTGCCCGCCGCGCTGGATCTGAGCACCGCTCCGTCGGACGTGACCACGCAATCGGCCATCGTCTCGTATCGCAGCCGTGCGGCGGAGGCGTCCAAGCTGCCGATCACGGTGGAGCGCAAGCTGTACCGCCTGGAGCCGATCGAAGCGCCCGCGCCGAAGGAGGATGCCAAGGCGCCCAAGCAGCCACGCGCCGATGCCGCCACGGCCAACGCCGGCATCACCTTCAAGGCCAAGCCGGTCAAGCCGGGCGACACGCTCGACAGCAACGCGCTCTACGTCGACGAGGTCGTGCTGACGCCGCGCCAGGGCACCTATCGCTACGGCCTGGTCGAAGTGCCGCTGCCGCCGGGCGCCGAAGTGGAGGCCACCACCTGGGGCATTCAGATCGATGGCCTGAAGGGCGAGCCGAATGAAGGCAACGGCCCGCAGCCGTTCGAACGCAAGGCTGCCTACGAAATGGGCCAGCTCTCGTACAACCAGCCGGTGCCCGCGCTGGAGCGGCCGATCGCGCTGCGCCAGCTCGTACGCTTCTCGCTGCCGGGCAGCTTTGCGCTGCCGCCGGTGCGCTACTTCCGCATGTACCAGCCGGAGGCCAAGGCGTTCCAGGGCGAAGGCAAGACGGCCAGCTATCCGTTCAAGGTGGAGTGAGTCGGCGATGCGCTCCGGCCTGCTCGTGCGTGGTGTGCTGACCAGCCTGATCTGGGCCGGCGGCGCACTCGCGCCCGTCGGGCATGCCGTCGCCGCAACCGCATCCGAGCCCCTGCGCTATGCCGCGCTGCAAGGTGATGAAGCGAAGCTCTGGCAGTTCAGCGCCGACCCTGCTGCCGGCGTACCGCAAGCCGCGGCATTGGCGCGCGACGCCGAAACGCCGCTCGGCAGCGTCTGGAAACTGTTCGTCTACAGCTATCTCGTTTCGCGCCGCATCAACGCGCCCGACTATGCGTGCCACGGTAACGACGCCGAAGAGGTCTACTGCTGCACGGCAGGTCAGAGCATCGACCGCGAGCGCGCGCTGATCCAATCGTGCGGTCGCTATTTCGAGCCGGCACGCCTCGGACTCAACAGCGCTGACTGGCGGCGTTTCTGGCAGCAGGCGGGCTCGCCTGCGTGGCTGCGCGATCTGCGCGCCATGCAGCCCACGCGCCGCGTCGCCGTCGCCGATCTGCTTGCCGCC
This sequence comes from Ralstonia sp. UBA689, assembly GCF_002298975.1. GTDB lineage: Bacteria > Pseudomonadota > Gammaproteobacteria > Burkholderiales > Burkholderiaceae > Ralstonia. Next base: position 12,622 of record NZ_DBMV01000029.1, on the reverse strand, counting down.
TTGCGCAGCGTCCCGGCTGATGGACGCGAAACCGCCGCGCAGACGCTCGTCTCCGTGCTGACGGTCGGGCGCGGCGAGGGCACCGTGTCGTACTTCGGCGGCTTGCTGCGCGCCAAGACGTGGACCATGCCTGACCCGCAGCGCCCCGGTGCGTCGATCGGCGGCGCAGCCGGCTGGCTCGTCGACGGCACGCCCGTGTGGCTGGGCGGTGCCGGCTCCAGCAACCAGGTGCTGGCTGCCGCTGCGCCGCGCCTGACGCCGCTGGTCGAGCAGACGCCCGTGCCCGACGACGACGCCTGCGTGGCAGTGGATTTTTTTGCGCGCTATCCCATTCGCGAACTGCGCGACGGCGGCGGCAGGCCCGTCGCCGAGGGGCGCCTGGAAGGCCGCTATACCGTGCGCTTCGTCAACGGCAACACGCTGCCGATCGAGAGTCGCGGTGAGTTGACGCTGTCACGCGAGAACGGCGCTTCGCTGATCACGGGCCGACTCGGCATGAACGACTACGTCGCGCGCGTGGTCGAGCGCGAAGGCGAACTCGCCGAGCCACAGGCCGCCCGCGCGCTGGCCGTGGCGGCGCGCAGCTACCTTGTGCAGCACGCCACGCGCGACAAGGGCTGTTACCGCATCGACGACAGTTCCCGCACGCAGCGCGTGCTGCCGCGCCCACCCACCGCCGCCGCCCGCAACGCGGCTGAATTCACCGATGCGCTGGTGCTCACCGGTCAGCCTGTGCAGTACCACGGGACCATTGGTGCGCGAGGCCAGATGAGCTGGACGGCCGCGCGCGCCGCCGCCCAGCGTGGGCAGGGTTTCGACGCCATCCTCGCGCAATGGTGGCCGCAGGCGACGCTCACTTCGTTCCAGAGCCCGGTGGCGGGCGATTGCTCGCCGGTGGCGGGGGCGCAGCAGTGGCTGCAGGCGCAGGCGCCGCGCTGGTCGGTGCGCCTGGGTGCCGAGCCCGGCTACGAGACGCCACCGCTGCCCGCCGTGTGCGTCGTGCGCGAAGGCCGCCCATACGCCGATGCGCGTCGCAACCGTCTCTACATCCACAGGCTCGCCAGCGAGGAAGACCGCATCGCGCTGGCGCACGAATATCTGCATCTGGCCTTTGCGCGGCATCCGCTTGGGCAGGACGAACGGTTTGTCGAGGCGACAGCGCGACGTCTCATCCGTGGGGAGGGTTTGCTGTGAAAATGTGGACAACACGGATGCTCTTCGGTGCGGCGGCGTTGCTGCTCGGTGCCTCGGTGATGGCTGAGCCGGTAGCCGACCTGGATGGCCCGATCGGCGGCTGGCGCAACAGCAAATTGACCAACGAGCTCGAACGCTACACCGCCGCCTACCCGAAGCCGCCCGTCGATCGCGGCGCACAGAAATACCGCACGCTGATCGTCGGCCGCCTGCGTGCCGTGGGCAAGCAGCGCCGTCCGCCGGTGCTGGTGGTCAACGGCAACGCCATGCCGCTCTATGGCGACAGCGAAGGCCGCTTCGCGCGCCCGTGGGCGTTTGGCCCAGGCTCGAACAGCGTAGAGATCGTCAGCCCCGACGGCCAGACGCGCCAGCGCCTGCAGTTCTACGAGGCCGACACCACCAAGACCTCGGCGAAGCTGCGCGCCATCCTCACCTGGGACGACCCGCGTGCCGAGGTCGACATGCACGTCATCTCGCCGATCGGCGATCACGCGTTCTGGGCGCAACCGCTGCTGTCCGACGGCGGTGGGCTCGACGTGGACAGCGTGGATGGCGCCGGCCCGGAAATTTTCTCCACCGCCGCGCCGCGCCCCGGCGTGTGGCTGTTCTACGTGAACTACTGGGGCAACTTCAACGCCGGCGGCTACAACTTTGATGAAAAGGCGCATGATCGCGATCTCATCACCGCGCAACTGACGCTGATCTATAACGAGAACACGCCCAACGAGCGGCGCGAGTTCGTCACCGTGCCGCTGCGCAAGATCGGCGAGCTGGCGCTGATGAAATCGATCCGCTTCTGACGCTTATGATGCATTCCAATTTTCGCTTCGTCGTTGCCTTCACGCTCGCTGCGCTGGGCGCGGTCGGCAGCGCTGCTTTTGCGCAAACCGGGCAGGCCGACTCCGGCAGCATCGAGATGAGCGCGCCGCTCAATGGCTGGCGCAACTCCGCCGGCGACGATTCGCGCTACATGCAGGACGTGCATTACCCGGCCGTGTCCGTAAGCACGCCGCAGGGGCAGGGCGCGGCATCGATGATCGCCGGGCGCATCCGCAACACGCCCAAGGCTGCCGCGTCCACGGACGAGAGCAAGCCGCGCCGACGCCGTGGCGCGGATGGCTCGTCGGTCGGCACGCTGGTGGTCAACGGTGTGGCCATGCCGCAGCGCATCGAAGCCGACGGCACGTTCTCGCGCCCGTACGCGTTCGGCGCCGGCAGTAACAGCGTCGAGCTGCGCAGCGCCCGTGGCGAGTCCAAGCGCGTGCAGTTCTATGACAGCTATGCAGGACGCAGCCGCCCGCGCCTGCGCGTGGTCCTGTCGTGGGACACCGACGGCACCGACCTGGACCTGCACGTCATTTCGCCCGACGGCCAGCACACCTGGTACGGCAACCGCGTGGCCGAAAACGGCGGCGCGCTCGACGTGGACGTCACCACCGGCTACGGCCCCGAGATCTATTCGAACCCCGCGCCGATCCCGGGCACGTACCTCGTCTACGTGAACTACTACGGCAGCGGCAGCGACAACAGCATCATCACCACGGCCACTGTCAACATCATCACCGACGAGAACACGCCATCTGAGCGCCAGCAGACCTTTGTGGTGCCGATGCGCAAGGCCGGCGATCTGACGCTGTTACGCAGTTTCACGATGAAGTAGCCCACACGCTTCCGGAGCCGCCATGGACACGCAGACCGTCGCCGCCTACGACACCCTCGCCGAGACCTTCGCCCAGGAGTGGCGCGAGCAGCCGGCGCCGGAAGACCTGTACGCGCTGCTGCGCCGCGAGTTCAAGGCGGGCGGAGCCACCGTCGACATCGGCTGTGGTTCAGGACGCGAGGTGGCGTGGCTCAACGCCAACGGTTATCCCGCGGTCGGCTATGACGCTTCGGCCGGGCTGCTGGAAGCGGCGCGCACGCAGTATCCGGGGCTGTCGTTCCGGCGGGCGCTGCTGCCCGAGCTGGTGGGCATTGCCGAAGGCGCGTTCGACAACGTCGTCTGCGAGACCGTCATCATGCATCTGCCGCCCGAGCAGATTGGCGCGTCGGTGCGGCGGCTGGTGTCGCTGCTGCGCCCGGGCGGCACGCTGTACCTGAGCTGGCGCGTGACGTCCGACGCCGACCAGCGCGATGGGCGCGGCCGCCTTTACGCCGCGTTCGATACCGCGCCGGTGCGCGAAGCGCTGGCCGGCGCCGAGATCGTCTTTGACGAGGCGGCGGTGAGCCAGTCGTCGGGCAAGACGATTCACCGGATCGTTGCGCGCAAGGCCTGACGGCACACATTGCGCACTATCCGATTGCCCGACCCCCGGCGGGGTTTGTCACAATAGCGGTTTCGCCCAGACCGCGCGTAACATCGCGCGCACCCGCCGTCCCGATGTACGACTCTCCCGCCATCAACCACGCGCTGCAGGCGCTGCCCGAGGACACCGCCACCGCCACGCACACCGTGCTGCACGACGTGTTCGGCTACAGCGCGTTCCGTGGCCCGCAGGCGGAGATCGTCACCCATGTGGCCGACGGCGGCGATTGCCTGGTGCTGATGCCGACCGGCGGCGGCAAATCCCTCTGCTATCAAATTCCGGCACTGGTGCGGCACCGGCGCGGGCAGGGCGCGGGCATTGTCGTCTCGCCGCTGATTGCGCTGATGCAGGATCAGGTGGCCGCGCTGGAAGAGGCCGGCGTGCGCGCCGCGTACCTGAACTCGGCGTTGACCGGCGCCGAGGCTGCGCAGGTCGAGCGCGATCTGGCGGCCGGGCGGCTTGACCTCGTCTACGTCGCGCCCGAACGGCTGATGACGCCGCGCTTTCTGGACTTGCTGGAGCGCTCGCGCATCGGCCTGTTCGCGATTGACGAGGCGCACTGCGTGTCGCAATGGGGGCACGATTTCCGGCCCGAGTACATCCAGCTCTCCGTGCTGCACGAGCGCTTTCCGCACGTGCCGCGCATCGCCCTCACGGCCACGGCCGATGCCGTCACGCGCGACGAGATCGTCGAGCGCCTCGCGCTGACCGAGGCGCGCGTCTTTCTCTCCAGCTTCGACCGCCCGAACATCCGCTACACCATCGTCGAGAAGGACAGCGCGCGTCAGCAGTTGCTGCGCTTCATCCGCGCCGAACACATGGACGGCGACACCTGCGACGCCGGCATCGTCTATTGCCTGTCGCGCAAGAAGGTGGAGGAAACCGCGCAGTGGCTGGCCGAGCAGGGCATCCGCGCGCTGCCGTACCACGCCGGCATGGACGCCGACGTGCGTGCGCGCCACCAGGCTATCTTCCGCAAGGAGGAGGGCGTCGTGATGGTGGCGACCATCGCTTTTGGCATGGGCATCGACAAGCCCGACGTGCGCTTCGTCGCGCATCTGGATCTGCCCAAGAGCCTGGAGGGCTATTACCAGGAAACCGGTCGCGCGGGCCGCGACGGCATGCCCGCCAATGCGTGGATGGCCTATGGCCTGGCCGATGTAGTGCAGCAGCGCCGCATGATCGACGAGTCCGATGCCGACGACATGCACAAGCGTGTTTCCACCGCCAAGCTGGACGCGCTGCTCGGCCTGTGCGAAGCCGCCAGTTGTCGGCGCGTGGCGCTGCTGGCGTACTTTGGCGAGAGCAGCCAGCCGTGCGGCAACTGCGATACCTGCCTCACGCCGCCGCAAACCTGGGACGCCACGCGCGAGGCGCAAATGGCGCTGTCATGCGCGTACCGCGTGCAGCAGGCCAGCCGCGTGAGCTTCGGCGCCGGGCAGCTCATCGACATCCTGCGCGGCAACGCGACGGAGCGCATCAAGCAATGGCACCACGAGACGCTCTCCACCTTCGGCATCGGCAGCGAGCTGTCGGAAGCGGCGTGGCGCAGCGTGTTCCGCCAGTTGGTGGCGCAAGGCTTGTTCGCGGTGGACCACGGCGGCCATGGTGCCCTGATCCTGACCGATGCGGCGCGCCCCGTGCTCAAGGGTGAGCAGCGCGTGGTCCTGCGGCGCCAGACGGAGAAGGTGCGCGGCGGGTCGTCATCGTCGTCGGCCAGGAAGGAGCGTCGCGCCGATCCAGCCGCCGATCTTTCCGTCGAGGCGCAGGTGCGCTGGCAGGCCTTGCGCGCTTGGCGCGCTCAGATGGCACGCGAGCACAGCGTGCCGGCCTACGTGATCTTCCACGACAGCACGCTCGCGCGCATTGCCGAGACCGATCCGGATTCGCGCGAGGCGCTTGCCGAACTGCCGGGCATCGGCATGGCCAAGCTGGATCGCTACGGGCAGGCGTTGCTCGACGTGCTGGAGAAGTGCCGCGAGGAAGCCTAGTCGACTTCGGTGACCGTTTGCGGCAACGGCCCCATAACTCCGGTGCGGGTCAGGTGGTCGCCCAGGAAATCGACAAACGCGCGCACCTTCGGCAGTAGATGCACGCGCTGCGTAAATACCGCGTGCAGCGGCACCTCGCGCGCGGCGTAGTCGGTCAGCACCGCCTGCAGCCGCCCGGCGGCAATGTCGTCCCGTATCAGATACGCCGGCCCCAGCGATACCCCCAGCCCCGAGCGCGCCGCCTCGCGCAGCACCAAGCTGTTGTTGGCAAGCATTGAGCCCTGCACGTGTGCGATGTGGCGCTGGCCGGCGGCATCCGTCAGCACCCAGTCGTACGGTCCGTCGTAATTGGCATAGACCAGGCAATTGTGATTACGCAGATCGTCCGGCGTACGTGGGATGCCCCGCTCGCGGAAATACGACGGCGCGCCGTAAATGGCATGTGCGCAGTTGGCCAGCCGCCGCGCCACCAGCGATGAATCCTCCAGCATGCCGATGCGGATGGCCACGTCGATGCGCCCGGCCACCAGATCGGCATAACGGTCATTCATATCCAAATCGATCTGCACCGCGGGGTAGCGCGCCTGGAACGCGCCCAGCAGGGGCGCCAGCAACGTGACGGCGAACGACGCCGGCGCGGACACCCGCAACGTGCCGCGCGCCTCGTCGCGCAGGGCGGTGACGGCCTGCTCGGCGGCATCCATCAGTGCGAGGCCCTCGCGGCTTTTCTCGAAGAAGGCGGCGCCGGCTTCGGTTAGCGACAGGCGCCGTGTGGTCCGTTGCAGCAGGCGCGTTTCCAGCCGAGCTTCGAGTCGCGCGAGCGCCTTGCTGATGACGCCGCGCGACACGCCCATCGCGTCCGACGCAGCCGATAGGCTGCCGCGCTCCACCACCTGCACGAAGATCACCACGTCGGAGATTCGGTCCATATTTGCTCATTTGCGGAAACAATATGGCACCAAAGCCTACCTTAATCTGAGCGAATTGGCTGGCTACGATGGGCGCTCCGATCCTTCGTTCCTCACATCATGACCACCGAAGCCCCCGCCGTCTCCGTGTCCTATCCGCCAACCGCCGATCGCCTGCCGCGCAGCGTCACGCCGTTGTTCGCCGCCGCCGTTGGCCTCATCGTCGTCAACCTGTTCGGCATCCAGCCGCTCATCGCCGAGATCGCGGCCAGCATAGGCTGGACCACGGCGACTACGGGCCTGCTGGTGACCGCCACCTTGATCGGCTACGGCATCGGCCTGTTGCTGCTGATGCCGCTGACCGATCTGCAGGACAACCGAGCGTTGGTCTCGCGCACGCTGTGGGGCGCCGTGGCGTCGCTGGCGCTGACCACCGCGGCACGCAGCGGGCAGGTGTTGATGCTGGCGGCATTCGCCATTGGCCTTACATCGACCGTCATTCAGATGCTGATTGCGCTGGCCGGACGCTTGGCCGCCGACCACCGGCGCGGGCGCGTACTCGGCGACATCATGATCGGCCTGAACCTGGGCATCCTGCTCTCGCGCCCGGCGGCCAGCCTGATTGCCGCGCAGTGGGGCTGGCGGGCGTTCTACGGTGCATCGGCGGTGGCGATTGCCGTGCTGGCCGTCCTCCTCCCGCGCGTGATGCCGACTTTCGTGCCGCCGCGCAAGCTGTCGTACGGCGCGCTGCTGGGCTCGTACGGGCGTCTGCTGCGCAGTGAACCGTTGTTGCGCCGCCGCGCCGCCACCCAGGCCTTGCTGATGGCGGCGTTCACGCTGTTCTGGACAGCTGTGGCGCTGAGGTTGGCGGCGGCACCGTTCCATCTTTCGCAGAACGGCATCGGCATCTTTGCGCTGTGCGGCGCGGCCGGAGTCGTGGCGGCGCCCATTGCCGGACGGCTGGCGGATCGCGGCTTGGTGCGCGTGGGTACACTGCTCGCGCACGGCAGCGCGGCGACTGGTTTGTTGTTGGCGCTGGCTTCCGCGCTGCTGCCAGGCCTGAGCGTCCCCGTCATGTTGACGATGCTGGTGGCTGCGGCGCTGCTGCTCGATTTCGGCGCCATCGGCGACCAGGCGCTTGGACGTTATATGGTCAACACGCTGTCACCAGAGATTCGCGGGCGCGTGAATGGTCTGTACACGGGCGGGTTTTTCTTTGGCGCGGCCGCAGGCGGCGGTTTGGCCGGGGTGGCCTGGGCACGTGCCGGCTGGATTGGCGTTTCGGTCCTCGCACTGGGTTTTGTGGTGACCGCAGCACTCGTCTTCCTCTGGCCCGTTCATGCTCCGCGTGCCATCGGCGCCACACCGCGTCGCTGCTGAATCATGGCGTGCGTCGCCAGACTGGCGGCGCGCTTGACGCTTGCAATACGGCCCGCTATAGTGCCAGATTCGAGTTTTTGGCTTCTGGTTTCGCGCGTCCATGCCCGGCAAGCGCTGTGCAAGACATCTGAACCAGGCGGGCTCGCGCTCTTTGGTCTTGATCTGTTCCCGCAGGTCCTCCCTTCAGAGCGTTCTGCTCGCCACTTCCATAAAACCCGATTGCGCCGTCCGCCTCACAAATGAGGCGTTCACGTTATGTGAACCGGCGATTTTTCAAAAACCAAGCTGGATTGAACAATGCCAACCATCAATCAACTGGTTCGCAAGCCCCGCGTCTCGGAAAAGCTGAAGAGCAAGAGCCCGGCACTTGAGAACTGCCCGCAGCGTCGCGGCGTGTGCACCCGCGTGTACACCACGACGCCGAAGAAGCCGAACTCGGCACTGCGTAAGGTCGCCAAGGTGCGCCTGACCAACGGTTTCGAAGTCATTTCGTACATCGGCGGTGAAGGTCACAACCTGCAAGAACACAGCGTCGTGCTGATCCGCGGCGGCCGTGTGAAGGACTTGCCGGGTGTGCGTTACCACATCGTGCGCGGCTCCCTTGACCTGCAAGGCGTCAAGGACCGTAAGCAAGCGCGTTCGAAGTACGGCGCGAAGCGTCCGAAGGCGGCCTAAGTCGTCAGTGAGATCGCGCCGCTTTTGCGGTCACGGTCTTGTCATGAGCAGGCGGTACAACGGTGCGTTTTTTGACCGCACTGGCACCGTCGAGTAAGTGGTCACCCGGCTCAGATTGTTGGAAGACAAGCTAGTTGGTGGCCGGAGAACCGAAGCGGTTCTCAACTGAACAGAGAAGGAAAGAAGATGCCACGTCGTCGTGAAGTCCCCAAGCGGGAAATTCTGCCGGACCCGAAGTTCGGCAATGTGGAAGTCGCCAAGTTCATGAACGTCCTGATGCTGGACGGCAAGAAGTCGGTGGCTGAGCGTATCGTCTACGGTGCGTTCGACCAGATCGAAAAGAAAGCAGGCAAGGCGCCGATCGAGGTGTTCACGCTGGCAATCGGCAACATCAAGCCGGTGGTCGAAGTGAAGAGCCGTCGTGTTGGTGGCGCCAACTATCAGGTGCCGGTCGAAGTCCGGCCGTCGCGTCGTCTGGCATTGGCGATGCGTTGGCTGCGGGAAGCTGCGAAGAAGCGCAGCGAGAAGTCGATGGCCCTGCGTCTGGCTGGTGAGCTGCTCGAAGCCTCGGAAGGCCGCGGCGGCGCCATGAAGAAGCGCGACGAAGTGCACCGCATGGCTGAAGCCAACAAGGCGTTCTCGCACTTCCGCTTCTAAGCGACGCGAGACGTTGTTGGTTGCTGGGCGGGCTGTGTGCGCACATCTCGCCCATTTGTATTAGGGGCGCTTGGGCCTGTGGCTAAGCGCCCCGTTGACGAATCAGAGGATTAACCGTGGCTCGTAAGACCCCCATTGAGCGCTACCGTAACATCGGTATCTCCGCTCACATCGACGCCGGCAAGACTACCACGACCGAGCGGATCCTGTTCTACACCGGTGTGAACCACAAGATCGGTGAAGTGCATGATGGCGCTGCCACCATGGACTGGATGGAGCAGGAGCAGGAGCGCGGCATCACCATCACGTCTGCTGCTACCACCGCCTTCTGGAAGGGCATGGGCGGCAACTACCCCGAGCACCGTTTCAACATCATCGACACCCCGGGCCACGTGGACTTCACCATCGAGGTGGAGCGTTCCATGCGTGTGCTGGACGGCGCTTGCATGGTGTACTGCGCAGTGGGTGGCGTGCAGCCGCAGTCGGAAACCGTCTGGCGCCAGGCCAACAAGTACAAGGTGCCGCGTCTGGCGTTCGTCAACAAGATGGACCGTACCGGCGCGAACTTCTTCAAGGTCTACGATCAGCTGAAGACCCGCCTGAAGGCCAACCCGGTGCCCGTCGTGGTGCCGATTGGCGCGGAAGACGGCTTCCAAGGCGTCGTCGATCTGCTGGAAATGAAGGCGATCATTTGGGACGAAGCCAGCCAGGGCGTCAAGTTCGAATACCACGACATTCCGGCCGAGCTGCAAGCTACCGCTGAAGAATGGCGCGAGAAGATGGTCGAGTCGGCTGCCGAAGCCAGTGAAGCGCTGATGGAAAAGTACCTGGGCGGCGAAGAGCTGACCCGTGCCGAGATCGTCAAGGCGCTGCGTGACCGTACCATCGCCTGCGAAATCCAGCCGATGCTGTGCGGCACCGCGTTCAAGAACAAGGGCGTGCAGCGTATGCTCGACGCCGTGATCGACTTCCTGCCGTCGCCGGTCGACATTCCGCCGGTCCAGGGCATCGACGAAAACGACGAAGAGAAGAAGCTCGAGCGCAAGGCTGACGACAACGAAAAGTTCTCGGCGCTGGCGTTCAAGATCATGACTGACCCGTTCGTGGGCCAGTTGATCTTCTTCCGCGTCTACTCGGGCAAGATCAACTCCGGCGACACCGTGTACAACCCGGTGAAGCAGAAGAAGGAGCGTCTGGGCCGTATTCTGCAGATGCACGCCAACCAGCGCGAAGAAATCAAGGAAGTGCTGGCAGGCGACATCGCCGCGGCAGTGGGCCTGAAGGACGCCACCACGGGTGACACGCTGTGCGATCCGACCGCTCCGATCATTCTCGAGCGCATGGTGTTCCCGGAGCCGGTGATTTCGCAGGCTGTCGAGCCGAAGACCAAGGCCGACCAGGAAAAGATGGGCATCGCCCTGAACCGCCTGGCCGCTGAAGATCCGTCGTTCCGCGTGCGTACCGATGAAGAATCGGGCCAGACCATCATTTCGGGTATGGGCGAGCTCCACCTCGAAATTCTGGTCGACCGCATGAAGCGCGAATTCGGCGTGGAAGCCAACATCGGCGCCCCGCAGGTTGCCTACCGCGAAACCATCCGCAAGAAGGTTGAAGACGTCGAAGGCAAGTTCGTCAAGCAGTCCGGCGGTCGCGGTCAGTATGGTCACGCTGTGATCACGCTGGAGCCGGCGGATGACGAGGCGAAGAAGGCTGGCAAGAACTTCGAATTCGTCGATGCCATCAAGGGCGGTGTGATTCCTCGTGAATACATCCCGGCGGTGGAGAAGGGTATCGTCGACACGCTGCCGGCCGGTATTCTGGCTGGCTTCCCGGTGGTGGACGTGAAGGTCACGCTGACGTTTGGTTCGTACCACGATGTGGACTCGAACGAAAACGCGTTCCGCATGGCCGGCTCGATGGCTTTCAAGGAAGCCATGCGTCGCGCGACCCCGGTTCTGCTCGAGCCGATGATGGCTGTGGAAGTGGAAACGCCGGAAGACTACACGGGTACCGTGATGGGCGACTTGTCGTCCCGCCGCGGCATCGTGCAGGGCATGGACGACATGGTGGGCGGCGGCAAGATCATCAAGGCCGAAGTCCCGCTGTCGGAAATGTTCGGTTATTCGACGTCGCTGCGCTCGCAGACGCAAGGCCGCGCCACGTACACCATGGAATTCAAGCAATACGCTGAGGCACCGAAGAACATCGCCGAAGCCGTGATGGCCGCCAAGGGTTCGAAGTAATCAACGTGTTTGGGCGGTCGCGCGTGCGATCGCCCGCATCTAAATCTAGCAATTAGCCAATTCCGAATTGAGGAGCTGACATGGCAAAGGAAAAGTTCGAGCGGACCAAGCCGCACGTGAACGTTGGGACGATTGGTCACGTTGACCACGGCAAGACGACGCTGACCGCAGCGATCGCAACCGTGCTGTCCGCCAAGTTTGGTGGCGAAGCGAAGAAGTACGACGAAATCGACGCTGCACCGGAAGAAAAGGCGCGCGGCATCACGATCAACACCGCGCACATTGAGTACGAAACGGCCAACCGCCACTACGCGCACGTTGACTGCCCGGGCCACGCCGACTACGTCAAGAACATGATCACCGGTGCCGCCCAGATGGACGGCGCCATCCTGGTGTGCTCGGCCGCAGACGGCCCGATGCCGCAAACGCGTGAGCACATCCTGCTGGCCCGCCAGGTCGGCGTGCCGTACATCATCGTCTTCCTGAACAAGTGCGACATGGTGGACGACGCTGAGCTGCTGGAGCTGGTCGAAATGGAAGTGCGCGAGCTGCTCTCCAAGTACGACTTCCCGGGCGACGACACCCCGATCATCAAGGGTTCGGCCAAGCTGGCGCTGGAAGGCGACAAGGGCGAACTGGGCGAAGTGGCCATCATGAACCTGGCCGACGCACTGGACACCTACATCCCGACGCCGGAGCGCGCTGTTGACGGCACGTTCCTGATGCCGGTGGAAGACGTGTTCTCGATCTCGGGTCGCGGCACGGTGGTGACCGGCCGTATCGAGCGCGGCATCATCAAGGTCGGCGAAGAAATCGAAATCGTCGGTATCAAGGCCACGCAGAAGACCACCTGCACGGGCGTGGAAATGTTCCGCAAGCTGCTGGACCAAGGTCAGGCCGGCGACAACGTCGGTATCCTGCTGCGCGGCACGAAGCGCGAAGACGTCGAGCGCGGCCAAGTGCTGTGCAAGCCGGGTTCGATCAAGCCGCACACGCACTTCACGGGCGAGGTCTACATCCTGTCGAAGGACGAAGGCGGCCGTCACACCCCGTTCTTCAACAACTACCGTCCGCAGTTCTACTTCCGTACCACGGACGTGACCGGCTCGATCGAGCTGCCGGCCGGCAAGGAAATGGTCATGCCGGGCGACAACGTGTCGATCACCGTCAAGCTGATCGCCCCGATCGCCATGGAAGAAGGCCTGCGCTTCGCTATCCGTGAAGGCGGCCGTACCGTCGGCGCCGGCGTCGTCGCTAAGATCATCGAGTAA
>NZ_DBMV01000022.1 GCF_002298975.1 Ralstonia sp. UBA689 | reverse complement strand
TTGTTCAGGGCCGACTAGTTAGGCCGTTGCACGCGAGCGGACAAAAGGAACGACGACTGCATTAAACGCTCCTCGAGTCGTCACCGATGCACGCGCAATGGGTTAGCCAACCATGTCAACGAAAGCACTACCAGACTCCGTGACAGTCTTTTCCAGTAGGATGTCAAAAAGCTGATTCCAATTCTCTGCAAATGGATCCGCCGGGCGCACGGCAATACATTCGTCGAACTGGAGCCGCCCTTGCGAGAGTTGATACATTTGTTGTGCCAACGCATTGCTGTCAGTGACATCGAAGAACGATGCGCCGTCGTACATCCCCACAGATTCGTGCGCGTAAGGTAGATCCGCCGCCAGAATCGCCAGTCCGTAGCGCTTTGCTTCGGTCAGCGGCAGACCCCATGTCTCGGCCTTGGAGGCGAACACAAGACAATCCGACGATTCGTAGGCATTGGCCATCTCTGTAGTAGACAATCGACCTGCGAATATAACACCGCGTAGCCCGCCGTATTTCCGGTGGAGCATTTGCGCATAGCGATTCTCGGCACCGTCAATCGTAAGAACCAGCTCACCTCGCCAGCCCTCCATTGTCTCCAGTATCCGCCATGCTTCCAACACCAGCTCAATATTCTTGAATGGACGTGGTAAAGCCGGATAAATATACCGCGTCGCCCGCTGCTTCTTGCACACGCCAGCAAGCACATCGGGAGTTGGGTATGCCACGATGACAGCACCATCACCGTAATATTCATTAAGCTTTTTGCGCAGCGAAACCTGTTGCGCAATCATATACCGATTGCTTTTGACGTTTATCGCGCAAGCGTAGCGATAGAACAGCGAGAACAGCAGAAGCTTCGGCTCGTAGTACACATCCTTCATGCCCATACGATAGAACGCCGCCGCATTATGGAAATATGTTGCCTGAGGCACCCTACCGATGCGCGGGGTCACATCGTGGATTGATAGCCAAAAATCGGGGGCGAGATCCTGAGCAATTTTTCGGCAATCAAAGAATTCGAATTTCAAGCGCGCAAACCAGCTTCGCTTAATCTCCTTAAACGCTAAAAACCTCGTCCGCTCAGATTGAAACAATTCCGCGTCGTGAACAATTGCGACGATATCCCATTTATCCGAAAGGAACAGCTCCGCCGCAGCAAGACATTCGCGAAAAACAGTAAGCGTCCCTCCTTCCGTCAAATTGACGCCTGAGATCACTAGTTTCTTTCTGATACTCACGTGTTGATCCTCTTTAAGCCAATCACTGCAGCCGAGATCGCGGTAAACAAGATAAAAAAATCGGGGGTGAAATAACCGGCGCCGCGAACAAACATTTCGATGGACACACCGACGACCCCGGCCCGCAGGAACGTGCGCCAATGCGGCGTTTCTCCCCCAGAAGCCCGCCGCATGTCGCACATGCATTTCGCCGCAAACAGGACATACCACGCCAAAAGAAAGATGCCAACATAGCCCAGTTCGCCAACGATTTTTGCCGCAGCCGTTCCGCCGTCCAACAGGTTCTGGTCCCCGAGACCTTGCGCCTGCAGCTTGGCGAGAACATCGCCACCGATATACGTGACACCGAACTGCTGGAATCCGAGCCCCCAGCCACGCGAAATATCGATGGCTTGAAGCGCATACTCCCAACCACGCAGTAAGACGAGAACAGACAGATTGTCTGTACTCTCATCAATCACCAGGCGATCGCGAAAATATTCCATCGCCGGTTCTGATTGACCGAGTACCATCATTAGCATAGCGACAAAAACGCTCAGCATTAGCAACGCTTTGAATCTGAGGCGAATCAGCGGAAGCACAGCAAGAATCACCACTACCAGCATGGTCAGGTTCTGGATCAATAAGCCCCACATGAAGAAGCTCGCCAGCACGAGTTCGCAGCGCCGCAGCCGTCGAGCCGTCGCATAGAGCAGAAGCGGCGCTGAGACCATAGCAAGGTGCGACGGCTCCGAAAAGACGCCGCAGGCCTTAAACGATGCGTGTGCGACGACAACGACCCCAGACAAGCCCAACGCAGCGTTAACCGCCAGAAACCAAAGGCCCCACGTCACCAACCGATCTACTGAGCGATCGCTGCAAGTAGACAGGCGCTCCGCGAAAATACCAGATGCTCCCCAGATCAAGACTAGCAATGCCAGCCCCCCGAACAGACGTTGCGTATCCTGTTCATCGCCGTATGCCGATGCGAACAGGCTCTGTGCGGTTAGCACGAGTACGAAGCCCGTCGTCACAAGAATCCACCGCGCCAAACGGCGCCGAGACATCCGCGTACCGAAGTACAAGTCAATTACGCCGTGAGAAATCAGAATCACAGCGGTCAGCGCAATGCCTAACGCCATCGAAGTTGCGCCGAATATCGTCATGACGGCGCTCGGAAGCACCACTACCAGCAACAATATCAGCAGCGTCAGTCGACTAGCATCGTGCGGACCCGACGGCACGGCGCCCGTTATTAGCCTACTCATGGCTTCGGCGGCTGCCATACGGGCACGGCCTTACTGAGGGCTTCATATGCGGCACCGACTGTCTCCAGTCCCGCGATCTCCCTAGGCGGCGTACCGAAGCGGAGCCATACGCGGCGGAATTGCAATAGCGCCTCCGCATAGGCTCCGCGCAATGCGCCGAGCCCGAACCTGAGATACCCGTTCTGTGAAATCCACAGCTTCGCGCTGTGCTTGACCGCTTCCCGACGGGCCGGATATTGGAAGTACAGCTTGGCGTACAGTCGAGGGTAATTGACGGGGCAACCCACGAGCTCTCTATCGCTCAATGCGCACTGTAACGAATACGTCCAAACGTTCTCTGGAGAGTAAAATTCCGGTACACGATCTTCCCAGATCAATCCAGGGCCGAAACGCTTAATATGGTCGCGGGCGCGCAAATCGTCTTGGTCCTGACGTGCCGCCCCTTCACCTGCCGTACTTTGCGCCGACGCGCCCGGGATGACGAACGGATAGTCGATACGCACGGCTTGACGCGCCTCCGCGCTCAACATGACTGCACTGTAGATGTCCGGACTCACGCCGCCGAACAGGTGCCCGTTCTTTTCGATGACCCGATCAACGACACGACGGCTGATCAATCCGTGATAAGCGCGCGGCATATTGCGCAACCCCCCCCCTGGCCGATTCGCAGCAGACGCGATGGTGCTCATCGCATCCAAATTTTCGACCCGGCCAGAGCTTGGCGCAATAAAAAGCTTGCCTGCATAGCCATCCGCAAAGTACTTGGAACGCACGCCCGGCCAAAAGTAATTCGCAATAAATCGATCCGTGTAGGAGACGATCGCATCGATTTCGTTGGCCTTCGCCCATGACGCTATTTCCTCCACGCACGGTCCAACGCAATCATCATCGCCAATGAACATCAGGTATTCCCCTGTGGCCATTGCGAGCGCACGTTCGAAGTTATCGACCACACTGATCTTGGTGGCATCGTGAACGTAGACGAGCCTCGAATTCGTCAGCAACGGCGCCAGCGTCCCTTCGCTCAAAGATTGATCGCTGTTGTCACGAACGATCACCTCCGCTTGCGTGACTCGCAGTAACGTCTCGATGACAGACGCGAGATAGTGTTGCCGATTGCTACTCGGAATGACAATCGAAAGAAGCGGGCGCATATGAGTCCTCACTCGTTCATCAATGCATCGAGACGACCAACTTGGCGCAAGTTCTCACGCACTTCTGGCAACGTCAGCAACAACTTGATGATTTCGTCGACGGACAACCGCTCCGTGTTGTGCGACGTGTAGTCATCCACCACGTTGGCGCTCGGCGAACCTTCCGAAATGAAGAGCTCATAGTTCAGGTCGCGGTTGTCCGCCGGTACCCGATAGTACCGGCCTGCATCCTCTGCCTTTGCCATCTCTTCTCGCGAGACCAGCGTCTCGTAGAGCTTTTCGCCGTGACGAGTACCAATCACTTCGGTCGGAGCCGTCGTACCAAACATCTTGTTGAGCGCGACCGCGAGGTCGCCAATGGTGCTGGCGGGTGCCTTCTGAACAAAGATGTCCCCCTGATTTCCATGCTGGAATGCATGGAGAACCAAATCGACGGAATCCTCCAACGACATCAAGAAACGCGTCATGTTCGGATCTGTGACGCGCATTGGCTGACCGGCGCGAATCTTTTCCATAAACAGCGGAATCACCGAACCACGCGATGCCATGACGTTTCCATAGCGCGTCGCGCACAAGACGGGACCGCCCTCGCGTACCGTGCGTGCCTTAGCCACCAGCACCTTCTCCGCCATAGATTTGGAAATGCCCATGGCATTAATCGGATACACCGCCTTGTCGGTGCTCAACAGCACTACACGCTGTACGCCATTCGCGATCGCAGCGTTCAGCACGTTCTCAGTCCCCAGCACATTGGTACGCACGGCTTCCATTGGGAAGAATTCGCAAGACGGTACTTGCTTCAATGCGGCGGCATGGAAGACGAAATCGACACCTACCATCGCTTGCGCGATCGAATCGTAGTTGCGCACGTCGCCGATGCAGAAGCGGACTTTCGGGCTGCGCAAAGCAATGCGCATGTCTTCCTGCTTCTTTTCATCCCGGCTGAAAATGACGATTTCCTTCACATCGCTTTTTAGGAAACGGTTCAGAACGGTGTTCCCGAACGATCCGGTCCCCCCCGTGATCATCAAGACTTTGTCTTTAAGCATGGTAGTAACGACTTCTCAAAAATAATTGTTAGAGCGCTTGCTTCAATGCGTACAGAGCAATCACTGCTCCGCCTCCGACCACAACCCAGAGCGCAGTCAACACCGCGTTGCGTTCGACGTACCGCGTCCTGCCCCCTCGCGCAAGCACTAGGCATCTAGCCCATGAAACCAGGGTCGAGACAGAGTGATAGCACGCATACACCAAGCACACGCCAATAATGCTGCTGCGGGAGGCAGCGAACAGTGCGAGCCCCAGGGTAATGACCGTCATAACAGTCGAAGCGACGGCCTGGAATCGGAAGTCCTGATAGGCGACCAATAGCACGTAGGGCACATATCCCAGTGCCCCGATTGCGATACCCGGCAAGAGAATGCCGGCATATTTAATGACCTGTGGCGCTCCCGTTCCATGGAGCAGCCAAAGGTGAATAAGCGGGTCCCGAAACAGCCACAAGATGCCTGTCGGCAAAATGGTGGCCAACACGATGATCGTGGCATAGCGCCGAAGCACTTGTCCCGCACGCGCGTGGTCCCGCTCATGGATAGCATTGACCAGCCGTGGCTGGAAGAACTGCATCACTGGCCCTGCAAGCGTCGAAATCGGTGTCAGGCACAACACCATCGCCAAGTAATATGGCCCCAATTCCGCTGGTGACATGAACGCCGAAACGATCGGCTTGTCGAGTTGCATGACCGCCGCCCCTGCCAAACCAAACAGCATTAAGGGCTTGCCGCGAAGAAACAGCTTCCGGCAGCCTTCGAGTGTGACGCGGCCGACCACACCGTCAATTGAGAGTACTTTGTTGCAATGCACCCAGGTCACCACGTACTGCGCAAGCGCCAGCACGCACTGAGAAATCAGAAATACGTCCAACGAGACCCCAATGACCTTCATTGCCGCTAGCGTCCCCCCCCCTCGCGCCAACACACCCGCCAGTTGAATGATGCCGGCGTCCAGATAGCGGCGCTTCGCCAGGAGTGCTGACATTGCGACGTTCTGTTGCGTAAGGGCCCATAGCAACACAAGGGTCAGAAGCATCTGCGGTAACGTAAGGGAGACGCCCATCAGCGATGCTACGCTGATCAACGCTACGCCCAGTGCCGCATACGAGACGTTCAGCACTGTTTCCGCCGAGCGCCAGATATCAACCGACGCCTGTCGTGAGCTGTCGTCTGCGGCGATATCGCGCCCGACAATGGTCGACATACCAAGGTCGAGAATCAGCAACAGCGCCTGCAGCGAAAAAATGACCGCCACGACGCCGAACTGCTCCGGCCCCAGCAATCGGTTGAACTGCGGCAGGATCAGAACGCCGACGATCACTGCGCCAGCCTTGCTCGCATACAGCATGGCCATATCGATCAGGCTGCGCACGAGATGCCCAGCCGCGCCCGCGCGAGCATGCTTCCCTGCGACCATCGACCGCAAGTGTTTCATCGAGGCGACCATACTGACTGAAGGCAGCGGCCCAACGCGGCAATGCTTTGCGCGTCGAGCCAGGGTCCGCAAGGCAACACGATGACCTCGGATTGAAACCGCTCTGTCCCTGGCAATGGCCGCGACTTTGCGACAAAGCCAGAGTAGGCGTCATTGCGCTGATGGAGGATCGATGCCTGCACACCCAAGGACTTCAGCTTGGCAAGTTTTTCGTCCCGATCACGGCTCAGCACGGCAAATCCCCACCAGCCTGATTGACCGTCATTCGTGCAACGTACTGCCTGAACGCCGCACAGCGAATCGATGATCGATTCCACATACGCGGCATTTTCGCGGAGTCGTGTTTTGTTCCGATCCCAATCAGCCAGATGGGCGAGGCCAACGGCTGCGTTCAAATTGCTCATTGCGCACGACCATCCGATCTCAGCAATGTCGGCGGCGGGATTGATTTCACCGCGCGCATCGCGAAAGCCGCCCAGATCGATGCCGAAGCGTCGCAGTCGCCGCGCGCGCTGTGCCGTCGCCTCATCAGGACAAAACAGCACGCCGCCGTCCAGCGCGTTGACCTGACGGTTCGGATAGAAAGAATAGACGGCGAAATCGCCGAATGCCCCCACCGGCCGTCCATCGATTTCGGCGCCGAGCGCGGCGTTGCAATCCTCGATCAGCACTAAACCACGCACCCGACAGAATTCGGCGATTTCCCGCATCGAGGCTGGGTAACCCGCTACGTGATAAACGGTGACAGCTCTTGTCTTTTCGGTAATAGCCCGCGACAGATCTTCACACGATATCGCCGCCGTTTCTGGGTCAATGTCGACCCAGACTGGGGTTGCACCAACGCGCTTAATAGCCGAATTCGAGGACAGGCAGGAGTACGCCAACGTCGCGACTTCGTCCCCGTCCCCGACGCCGGCCAGATGGAGCGCGAGCACCAATGCGTTCGTCATGTTGTCGGTCGCCACCGCAAAGTCGCGGGCGACTGTCTTCGCAAACGCCGTTTCAAACTGCGCGACAAACGGTCCGCTTGCAATCTGCCCTGTCGACAGCACACCCAACGCCGCCGCATCCATCGCTGCGGTTGGGCGAGCGTCGAAAAGACGGAAGACTTCTGATGACGGCATGATGTTTAACCCCTAGCCAGGGCGTCCGCGATTCTTTCTCGGTCTTCATCGCTCACCCACCAACCGCAGGGGACATGCACCAGCTTGCGATAGAACTCATCGAGGCCAGGCATGGGACGGCGATATGGCTCGAAGACAGAATGATAGTGATTGGGACGATGCAACTTCGACGCCATCACACCAATGCTGGCGAGGCGTTGCTCAACATCGTCGGAGTCTTCTGCAAGAAGCGTATAGAGCCAATAGGATGGCTCCGCACCTTCAGGAATGGCCGCGGGCACAATGCCCGCTACCGATGAGAGTCGCTCATCATAGAATCGGCCGTTGGAAATATGCTGATTCAACAGTTCATCGATGCCCTGCAACTGCAGTTGCCCGAGCAGGCCGGCGACGTTGTGCATATTGTACTTGTACCCCGGCCGGACAATGTCGACCTCGGTGCGGGGCACACCTTTGGTCAGGCCGAACCAGCGTAGGCGCTTGGCTTCCGGAATCTGATCCAGGTTTTTGAGCGTTAGCGCGCCTCCGTCGATCGTCGTCATATGCTTGATTGCCTGGAAGGAAAAGATCGCCGAGTCGCCGAACGCTCCCACAGAAAGCCCGTTAAAGCGAGCACCGAGCCCATGCGCGCAGTCTTCAATCAATACAATGCCATGACGATCAGCGATTCGGCGCAATTCTCCGAGTTCTACCGGGTAACCCGCGTAATGCACAGCGCAAATGGCCTTGGTACGCTCGGTGATGAGCGATTCAACGGAAGCAGGGTCGATGTTGCCTGTTCGCGGATTGACGTCGGCAAAAACAGGAGCGGCGCCAGTTTGCAGAATCGTTGTATTCGTCGGCTCGGCCGTCATCGACGTGGTGATGATTTCAGCGCCGACGCCAGCGCCTGCGAGCTCAAATGCGATGTGTAGTGCCCCTGTTCCGCTACTCGTAGCGAGAGTGCCCGGCAGCCCAAAGTGCTCACTGAACGCGGCCTCGAAGCGATAAACGTGCTCACCTTCCGCGATCATCCCACCGTACAGCACCGACTCCAGCGCCGGCATCAGGACATCTCGGGGCGGCATTGCTACTTTTACCAACGGAATCATGGGAGATTGACTATTCATAGTCGGAATCCTTCAAGTGAATTGCTACGACTCGCCAATTTTTTATAAAAAATCTGCACACTCTGCTTCGGATCTATATGCGGCTCACGATGACAAGTCGCCCGACAAATTCAGCCAACCATCGCTCATTCATCCGCTAAAAAACAAGAGCTATCTCTTAATAATCATCCAACGCGGCGATCGGAATCGAACGATCTTCCAATACAACCGGACATACAAGATCACAAAGGCACCAATAAAAATCAACAGAATAACTCCATTATTCCAAAACAATGTTGCAGGCAGCACCGCCAGGAGACTCAAAAGCCACAAATAAGGAGAAGTCATCGAATTTCTTCGCAAGATATGCCGCTCATCCTTACTACCAACAGCCCACCTCATCAAACGCTGATAAATTAGCGTATGAAGATGCACACCATCTGGATATCCGGCAGGCACCCCCTTCAATATGCGTCGCCGATAGATGGAAAACAATGTCTCAAATATCGGATAGATCAACATTAATACCGGATACCATGCCGACACATGAGGATTTCGTAGCACCAGGAGAATTCCGCATTCAGCGAGAACGAATCCAATAAAATACGCTCCACCATCACCAAGAAAAATATGGCCCGCCGGAAAATTCCATATAAAGAACCCAAGAATTGCGCCAATCATAGCAAACGACACAGTAACAACTAGTGGATCACCCACCTGAAAAGCCACGTATGCGAGCGACACAAACATCATCATTGCAACCATCGAAGCGAGCCCATTAAACCCGTCGATGATATTAATCGCATTGGCCACACCGGCAACTGCCAATACAGTAATGACCCCTGATACCAATGGAATCGCAAGTACCACATCCAAAAAATGCACATCAATACGCACAATTCGCGCACCAAGCAGATACGCAGCGAGAATGGCTGAAATCATCGTTGCAAGTAACCGCTCTCTCGGGCTCACACGTTTAGTCAAGTCCTCAACAAAACCAGCCATAAATGCAGGGGCTGCACCACCAAGTAGCAACGCTAGCGGCACACCAACGCCTTTCGAGTCGCGAAAGAACACTACAACGCCCACGCCTACCGACGCGAGAACGATACCGAGCCCACCAATCCGAGGAACCGGTCGGGCATGAAATTTCTGCACCCCGTTCAGATCCCAATCCGCGGTGATATGAGCGTGCATGCTCGAATAACGTATCACCATCATTGTGATGAGGAACGAGAGAGCAAAAGCAATCGAAAATGTCTGCATAGGAAAAGGGCTTTATGCAATCGCCGAAACTGCTCCACGACCAAAATTCGACGTACAGCGGCACGGCGTTCGGAGTAGCCGGCCTCACAAAAACCGTTCAGCAAGATAGTTACTAGTCAAATGTATCCGCTTCGGCAAGTTTTTTACCAACCGCATCCTTTGCGGCAAGTATTGGTTGCCCATCAATCGGCCATTCGATGCCAACCTGAGGATCGTTCCAGATCAAACTCCGCTCGTGCTCTGGACTCCAATAGTCCGTCACCTTATACAAAAATTCCGCAATCTCTGAGATAACGACAAAACCGTGGGCAAATCCCTTTGGAACCCAAAGCTGCCGTTTATTTTCCGAAGACAAGGAGACGCCGACCCACTTTCCGAAATTCGGTGAGCTACGACGCATGTCGACTGCAACGTCGAATACCTCGCCTGCGACAACACGAACCAATTTCCCCTGGGAGTTCTGAATCTGGTAATGCAGGCCGCGCAGCACGTTTCTCGCCGAGCGCGAATGATTATCTTGGACAAAAGTGCACTTCAGCCCAGTCACGCGCTCAAATTCCTTGAAATTGAAGCTTTCATAGAAAAAACCACGACTATCACCAAATACCTCCGGCTCAAGAATGAGCACCTCTGGCAGCGCAGTAGGGATAACCTTAAAACTCACTTAACGGACTCCGAAATAATTTGTCGCAGATATTTTCCATAACCATTCTTAGCCAGTGGCTCCGCCAGTGCCCCAACTTGCTCTGCGTCAATCCACTTGCTTCGATAGGCAATCTCTTCGGGGCAAGCCACCATCAATCCCTGCCGATTCTGCAGCGTAGCGATAAAGCTCGCAGCTTCCAAGAGAGACTCATGGGTACCGGTATCCAGCCACGCGTATCCGCGCCCCATGATTTCGACTTCAAGCTGCCCTTGGGCCAGATAGTGCTTATTGACATCCGTGATCTCGAGTTCGCCGCGTTGCGAAGGTTTAATCTCCGCTGCAATATCACAGACTTGGTTATCGTAGAAATACAACCCCGTCACCGCGTAATGAGAGCGCGGTTCTGCGGGCTTCTCTTCAAGAGAAAGTGCCCGGAAATGCTCATCAAACTCAACCACTCCATAGCGCTCTGGGTCGTGAACGTGATATGCAAAAACCGTAGCACCTTCCGTTTGCGCAGCGGAGCGCGTTAGTTGGCTAACTAGATCGTGCCCGTGAAAAATGTTGTCGCCTAGAATCAGCGTTGATGGATCATTGCCAACGAAGTCACGACCAATGATGAATGCCTGGGCCAAACCATCCGGCGACGGCTGCACGGCATACTGAAGATTGATACCCCACTTGCTACCATCGCCGAGCATCTCGGTAAAACGCGGCGTATCTTCCGGCGTGGAAATAATCAAGATATCGCGAATCCCAGCCAACATCAGCGTGGACAGCGGGTAATAGATCATCGGCTTGTCATAAACCGGCAGCAATTGCTTGGATACCGACCGAGTAATCGGATACAGCCGCGTGCCGGACCCGCCGGCGAGAATGATGCCTTTACGCATGATCGAGAAAATTCAAAGAATCTGGTCGAGCAGAAAGTGAATACCCTGGCGCCAATCGG
This sequence comes from Ralstonia sp. UBA689, assembly GCF_002298975.1. Lineage (GTDB taxonomy): Bacteria > Pseudomonadota > Gammaproteobacteria > Burkholderiales > Burkholderiaceae > Ralstonia. The sequence goes on along the minus strand of NZ_DBMV01000022.1, from coordinate 67,531 downwards.
GAAGATGGATGCCGAACGTCTCTCGCAGCTTGCTAGTGTCGAGGCGTGAATTGGCTGGCCGTGGCGCCGGCAATGGGTACTCAGTCGTAGGAATGGCGACAATCGCCTCCGGATCCACCTTAAGCTCCACGCCATGCGCCACCGCATAACGCAACAGCTCAGTGGCATAGCCGTGCCAGGTGGTCTCCCCATCGGCAGCCAAGTGATAGGTGCCACCAGGAAAGACCGAACGATCCGCTGCAAGCCATGAACGCGCGATGATCTGTGCCGTTACATCGGAGATCAGCGCAGCGGTCGTGGGCGCGCCGAGCTGGTCGGCAATCACACGCAGGCTTTCCCGCTCACGCCCCAGCTTCAGCATGGTCTTGGCGAAATTGCCACCGTGCGCGCCAGCCACCCAGCATGTGCGCAGCACTAGCGCGTCCGCGCCCGATGCGGCAATCGCCTGCTCGCCTGCAAGCTTGCTCTTACCGTAGACAGACTGCGGATTGGTCGTGTCGGTCTCGGTATAGGGGGTAGCCTTGCTGCCGTCGAAGACGTAATCCGTGCTGTAGTGCACTAACAGGCTATCCAATGCGCGCGCTTCTTCGGCCAGTACGCCCACCGCCGTGCCGTTGACAGCAAAAGCGGTATCCGCATCGCTTTCAGCTTTGTCCACTGCCGTGTAGGCAGCCGGGTTGACGATCACGTCGGGGCGGCATTCGCGCACCAATTGGCGTAGCGTATCGGGCTGCGTTAGATCGCACGCAACCCGGTCGAGCGCAATCACCTCACCCAACGGTGCAAGACTGCGTCGAAGCTCGAAGCCAACCTGACCGTTGCTTCCGGTGACCAAGAACTTCGGAACGGTGCGCGGCTTACGCAGCATATTGCTTCGCCACCCAGTTCCGATACTCGCCGGACATCACGTCCTGCACCCAGGCCTGGTTATCCAAGTACCACTGCACTGTCTTGCGCAACCCCGTCTCAAACGTTTCGGCAGGCTTCCAGCCCAGTTCGCGCTCTAGCTTGCGGGCATCGATCGCATAGCGACGATCATGGCCGGGGCGGTCCTTCACAAACGTGATCTGGTTCCGATACGAGCCGCTTGCCTTCGGCTTGAGCTGATCCAGCAGGTCGCACAACGTGTGCACAACCTCAAGGTTGGTCATCTCGTTCCAGCCACCAACGTTATAGGTCTCACCCAGACGGCCGCGCGCAAGCACTTCGCGAATGGCGGCGCAATGGTCGCCAACGTAGAGCCAGTCCCGCACGTTCTGCCCATCACCATAGACCGGGAGCGGCTTCCCGCCGAGCGCATTCGCGATCATCAGCGGAATCAGCTTTTCCGGGAAATGATACGGCCCGTAGTTGTTCGAGCAATTGGTCGTCAGGACAGGCAAGCCGTACGTATGGTGGTAGGCGCGCACAAGATGATCCGATGCGGCCTTGGATGCCGAGTAGGGGCTATTCGGCGCATACGGCGTGACTTCAGAGAACGGCGGATCGTTGGGGCCTAGTGAGCCGAACACCTCGTCGGTCGAGACGTGCAGGAATCGGAATGCTGCCTGGGCATCAGCATCGAGCCCACCCCAGTACGCGCGAGCAGCTTCCAGCAGAGTGAACGTGCCGACGATGTTGGTCTGAACAAATTCGCCCGGCCCGTGGATCGACCGATCGACGTGGCTTTCTGCGGCAAAGTGCACCACGGCGCGCGGCTTGTACTTAGCGAACAAGGCGTCCAGTGCTGCGCGATCACAAATATCTGTCTGGGAAAAAATGTGACGCGGATCAGCCTCGACCGATGCCAGTGTCTTGCGATTGCCGGCATAGGTCAGCTTGTCAACATTGACAACACCATCAGCGTCAGGATTCGCCAGCCAGTTCAGAACAAAATTGCCGCCGATGAAACCGGCACCGCCGGTCACGAGACTGTAAGACAAAACTCAGTGCTCCTTGCTGCGGGCCCAGCCACGCGCCTTGAGGTCCGCGCAATGTCACCATCGAAGCGCACGGAATGTTACGTACAATTGGAAGTGTCATATTCTATCCGACCCCATGGGTAGCCCTACCAATGGGCGTCATATTTTTGTAGCGCGCTGTAACACTTGAGGCTTCAGCGCCTCAATCCACTAAATGCGCACTCAACACTACATGACAGCCGCGTCGATCTTCCCCCACGCCATCGGCGACCTCCAAGGCTGCTGCGCCCCCCTCCAAACCATCCTGGCTGCCCTGCCTGCCGACGCACCACTGCGTTTCGTAGGCGATCTGGTCAACCGCGGCCCCGACTCCCTCGGCACCCTGCGCCAGGTCATCGCGCTGTGCGAATCCGGCCGTGCGCGCACGGTGCTGGGCAACCACGACATCCACCTGCTGGCCGTGGCCGCCGGCGTGCGCAAGCCGGGCAAGCGTGACACCATCGCCGATATCCTCTCTGCGCCCGATAGCGACCAGCTCATCACTTGGCTGCGGCACCAGCCTCTGGCCATTTTCGAAAACGGCTTCCTGATGGTGCATGCCGGCGTGCTGCCGCAATGGACGACCGGTGACGTGCTGGAGCTGGCGGGCGCCGTGGAGCGCCAGTTGCGCAGCCCGCACTGGAAAACCTTCCTGGCCGACGCGTTCGGCAATCATCCGGACAAGTGGAGCAATGATCTCGTCGGCATCGACCGCCTGCGCCTGACGATCAATGCCCTCACCCGCCTGCGCTTTTGCACGCCCGATGGCGCGATGGAGTTCGAAACGACCGACGCCGATGGTGCCCCGGACGGCCACATGCCGTGGTTCGACGTTCCGGGCCGCCGCACACGCGGTACGCCGATTGTCTTTGGACATTGGTCCACGAAGGGGCTGGTCATGCGCGACGACCTGATCGGCCTGGATACGGGGTGCGTGTGGGGCGGCCATCTGTCGGCGGCGAAGCTGTCGCTCGCGCCGGCGGGGCGTGACGTGGTGCAGGTCGTATGCGAGCAGGCACAGGACCCACTCGCTCACAAGACGAAGTAGAAACAGCCGACCGCCTCAGCCAGCGCGTTGAATCAGGGCCGCGACAGCGCGCTCGCTGTGCGCGGCGAGTGATCGGCGGTCCATCTCCGGAGCCACAGTGGCACCCACGTAGACCTCGACCACCAGCGGCGGCCCGTTCAGGATGGCGTTAACTGAATCCAGCAGCGACAAGTCGTCGATGTACGCGGGAATCGTCGTCAACTCACCCGTGGCGGCAACGCGATAGCGCAATGCCAGCGGGCGAATCGGCGCTGCCGCGCTGACCGGCGCCTGGAACAGGTTGGCGTGGAACGGCAGCAAATGCAGCCCGTTCGACGTTGTGCCTTCGGGAAACACGCAGATCGCATCACCGCCGCGAAGCGCGTCAGCGATGGCGTGCATGATGCGGTGCGCGTCGCGCTTGCGGGCACGCTCGACGAACAGCACGCCGGTCTGCGCGCACAGCCAGCCGATCACCGGCCAGCCGCGGATCTCCGACTTGGCGACGAAGCGTGGCGGATGCCAGCTATTGATGGCGTAGATATCGAGCCATGAAACGTGATTCGATACCAGCATCGACCCGGCCAGGTCCTTGATTTCGGCCGTCTCGCCATGCACGACCAGCGAGACACGGAACAACGCCAGCAGCTTGCGCGACCACCGCTGGATGAGCGCCTGCCTGCGCTTGGGGCCAATCCACCAGAACAGCAGCGCGCAGGTGGCAATGCCTTCAGCCAAGTGCACGAGCAGACGCAGCTTGCGCAACACGTGCTTGCGCTGCGGTTGAGCTTGCCCGCTCACGTCAGACGGCGCGCCTTGCACGCGCTGGTCAATGCCCGTCATAGGCAAGGTGACCGGCAACCAGCGTGGCACGCACGCGGCCGGCCAGCTCAAAGCCCAGGTACGGCGAGTTCTTGCCCTGGCTGCGCAGGCTGCGCGGCTCGACCTTCCAGGTCGCGTCCGGATCAAACACGCACACGTCGGCCATGGCACCCACTTCCAGCGAGCCCGCATGCAGGCCCAGCACGCGGGCCGGCTCACTCGTGATACGGGCCAGCGCCTTGGGCAGGCCGACCTTGTGCTCGACCGCCCAGCGCAGGGTCAATGGCAACAGGGTCTCCAGCCCTGTCGCGCCGGGCGAGGCCTCGGCAAACGGCAACAGCTTCTCGTCATCGTCCACCGGCGTGTGGTCGGAGCAGATCGCGTCAATAGTGCCGTCGGCCAGTGCGCGCACGATGCCGTCGCGATCCCGGCCAGAGCGCAGCGGCGGCACGAAGCGCATTTGCGAATTGAAGTAGCCGATATCGACGTCAGTCAGCGAGATGTGGTGGACGTTCACGTCGCAGGTAACCGGCAGGCCTTCGGCCTTGGCGCGGCGCACGAGGTCGATGCCGGCGACAGACGACAGACGACACAGGTGCACGCGCGCGCCGGTGCTGCGCATCAGTTCGAAAATGGTATGCAGGCGTACCGTCTCGGCTATCACCGGCACGCCGGAGAGGCCCAGGCGCGAAGCCAGCGGGCCGCTCGCCGCCACGCCACCCTTGCCCAGGTAGGGGTCTTCTGCGCGCAGCCAGACGGTAAAGCCGAACGTCTGCGCGTATTGCAGCGAGCGCATCAGCACCTGTGTGTCGGTCATCGGCGCATCGGCCTGCGAGAAGCCGATGCAACCAGATTCGGTCAACTCAGCCATCTCGGTCAGCACCGAGCCCTTCAGGCCAACCGTCAGCGCGCCCAGCGGATACACGTGCGCCTGATTCAGGTTGCGCGCGCGGAACTTGAGCATCTCGACCAGGCCCGGCTCATCGAGCACGGGGTCGGTGTCAGGCGGGCATACAAGCGAGGTCACGCCACCGGCCATCGCGGCGGCCATTTCGGATTCAAGCGTCGCCTTGTATTCGTAGCCGGGCTCGCGCAGGCGGGCGGAGAGGTCGATCAGGCCCGGGCAGACGATCAGGCCCGTTGCGTCGACGGTCTTGTTGGCATGGAAATCCGCCGGCGCGTGGCCAACACCGACCACCTTGCCCGCCGCGAGGTACAGATCCTGTTGCGCGTCAATGCCGTTGGCCGGGTCGATCAGGCGGCCACCCTTGATATGCAGTTTCATCGGTCTTCTTAGTCGTTGTTGCCCGCCACGATGCCCATCACCGCCATACGCACGGCAATGCCGAATGTCACCTGGTTCAGGATCACCGATTGCGGGCCGTCGGCCACGGCGGAGTCGATCTCCACGCCACGGTTCATCGGGCCCGGGTGCATGACGATGGCGTCCGGCTTGGCCAGCGCCAGGCGCTCTTGCGTGAGACCGTACGCCTTGAAATATTCCTGCGCGGAGGGCAGCAGCGCGCCGCTCATGCGCTCATTCTGTAGGCGCAGCATGATGACCACATCGACGCCCTTCAAACCCTCTTCCATGTTGTGGAAGACACGCACGCCCATGTGCTCCAGGCCGCCCGGCAGTAGCGTGCGCGGGCCGATGGCGCGCACCTCGGCGCAGCCCAGCGTCGTCAGCGCATGGATGTCGGAACGCGCCACACGCGAGTGCAGGATATCGCCGACGATCGCCACCGTCAGGTTGGAGAAATCCTTCTTGTAGTGGCGGATGGTGTACATGTCGAGCAACCCCTGCGTGGGGTGTGCATGGCGGCCATCGCCCGCGTTGATCACGTGCACGTGCGGCGCGACGTGCTCGGCAATCAGGTACGGCGCGCCCGAGCTCGCATGCCGCACGACGAACATGTCCGCCTGCATCGCCGACAGGTTGTTGATCGTGTCGAGCAGCGACTCACCCTTGCTGGTGGACGACGCGTTGATGTTCAGGTTGATCACGTCCGCCGACAGCCGCTTGGCCGCAATTTCGAACGTGGTGCGCGTGCGCGTGGAGTTCTCGAAAAACAGGTTGAATACGCTCTTGCCGCGCAGCAGCGGCACCTTCTTTACTTCGCGGTCGGAATCCGACACGGAGACGAACTGCTGCGCGGTGTCCAGCACATGCGTGAGGATGTCGCGCGACAGCCCCTCGATCGACAGCAGGTGCTTGAGCTCGCCGTTTTTCGTGAGCTGCGGGTTGGCGAAAGTCTTGGTCATGAGAGACGAAAAGCGACGAAAGCGGTCAGATCAAAAGCGGAAACGATGCGGCGCGCAGGGTCAGGCACCCTTGGCCTCGCGCGTGAAGGTAAAACGTGTGGCCTCGCCCTCCCCCACCTCGGCAAGCACGAGCGACTCATTGGCCGGCAGCGTGATGCGCTCGCCAATGTAGTCGGGTGCGATGGGCAACTGGCGCTCGCCGCGGTCGACCAGCACGGCCAGTTCCACGGCGGCCGGGCGGCCGTAGTCGAACAGCTCGTTGATCGCGGCGCGGATCGTGCGGCCGCTGGCCAGCACGTCGTCCACCAGCAGGATGCGGCGCTCGTTCACGTCAAACGGAAGCGTGGTCGGCTGGGCTTGCGCGTGCAGGCCTTTCTTGGCGTAGTCGTCGCGGTGCATTGCCACGTTGACGACGCCGAATTCCGGCAGGCCCAGGTCAAGCGCCAGGCGCTTGGCAATCCAGGCGCCGCCACTGACGATTCCGGCCACCGACCAGGCATGGCCGCAGGCCACCTGCGTGCGCAGTTGCGCGACGAGGCTCTGATACAGCGCCTCGGCATCAATCTGTTGCGATGTCATGCGTGTGATTCGTCGAAGAACTGTTGGAGGATGATGCGCGCGGCCTCAGCGTCGAGCACATCGTCGGAGGCACCGGCGTCCTGTGCGGCAATCGACGAGTAACGTTCGTCCACCCAGGTCACCGGCAGGCCGTAACGGCCATGCAATTGATTGCCGAAGCGCTTGGCCAGCTTGATCATCGGCTGCTCATCCCCTTCCGGGTGGACCGGCATGCCGACCACGAAACCGACCGGCTGCCATTCGTTGACCAGGCGCGTGATCTGCGCAAAGCGGAAGTCGACCGAGCGGTTGGAGATCGTCTCCAGTGCCCGCGCCGAGCGCGTGATGGAATTGCCCAGCGCCACGCCGATGCGCTTTTCGCCGTAATCGAATGCCAGCAAAGTACCCTCTGCGGGCACGACGGGGGCGGGAGCCGGACGCGCCGGCTCAGGCATGCCCAGCCTCGCCCGACAGCATGGCGGGGTTGATGCCGAGCAGGTTCAGCGCGGCGGCAAACCTCTCTTCGGCAGGCACGTTGAAGATGATCTCGGGATCGGCCTGGACGGTCAGCCAGCCGTTGCGGCTGATTTCTTCCTCCAGTTGGCCGGCACTCCAGCCCGCATACCCGAGGGTCAGGATGAATCGGTGCGGCCCGCCGCCCTGGGCAACGGCCTCCAGCACATCCTTCGAGGTGGTCATTTCCAGCCCGCCCGGCACCGCCAGCGACGATGAATACGCGCCTGTAGCGTCATGCAGCACAAAGCCGCGCTCGGTCTGCACCGGGCCACCGTAATACACGGGCTGTTCTGCGAGGGGGTGAATTTCGAGCTTGAGGTCGATCTTGTCGAACAGCGTCGCCAGGTCGATGTCGATGGGGCGGTTGATGACGAGGCCGAGCGCGCCGCGCTCGTTGTGCTCGCACATGTACACCACCGTGCCCGAAAATGTGGAATCCGCCATGCCGGGCATAGCGATCAGGAACTGATTCGTGAGATTGATGGGTGCGTCCGGCGAGGCCATGCGACTAGTTTACCAAAAGCCCCCGACCATCGCCCCTTTCATTTGGAGGAGTCAGCCTTGGGAGGGGATTATTTTTGTGGTGACTCACGCACCCCGGCCAGCGTGTGGCGGTGTGGTATTCAGTGCTTCCAGATCAGCCGCCTCCAGCCAGCGCCATTCACCGGGCGCCAGATCGGCTCCGAGGGAAAGCCCACCGATGGCACTGCGGTGCAGCCCTTCCACGTGGTTGCCGGCGGCGGCTACCATGCGTTTCACCTGATGATATTTGCCCTGCGTGAGCGCCATGCGCAAGTGGTAAGTGTCCACGCGCTCGGCCCAGGCGGCGGCAACGTTTTCATTCTCGTCTGCCAGCAGCACGCCTGCGCACAACCGAGCGACTTGTTCGTCGGTTACCGGTTCGGCGGTGGTGATTTCGTACACCTTGGGCACCTGGTGGCGCGGGCTGGTGAGCGTGTGAACGAACTGGCCGTCGTCGGTCAGCAGCAGCAGGCCGGTGGTGTCCTGATCAAGCCGCCCGACGCATTGGACGCCGCGCTCGCGCAGCGGCACCGGCAACAGCGTGTAGACGCTCGGGTGGTGCTTCGGCTTTTGCGAGCACTCCACCCCGGCCGGCTTGTTGAGCATCAGGTAGGCGCGCGCGTGGTACGCCCAGCGCTCGCCATCCACGTCCAGCACCAGGCCGGCGGTATCGACCAGCGCGTCCGGGTCCTCCATCTCGACCCCGTTGATGAGCACCAGCCCGGCGAGCACGAGGTCCTTGCAATAACGGCGTGTGCCAAAGCCTTGGGATTGCAGGATGCGGTACAGCGGAAGACGGGCAGATGAAGCAGTCATGACAACAACGTGAATAAGGAGATACCGCGCCGATTTTGCGATACGCTCGGCCGAATCTTCCGACCGCCGACCATGCCGCTACCTATTGGAACCCGCCAGCCCTATCGCATCGACACGCATTTCCAGCGCGGTCTGGTGTGGTTCCGGCGCGATCTGCGGCACTTCGACCACGCGGCGCTGCATTATGCCCTGCGCCACTGCCGCGAGGTCTATTGCGTGTTCGTGTTCGACCGCGACATCCTTGACGCACTACTCGCGCGCGGGCTCAAGGCAGACCGTCGCATCGCGTTCCTCCGCGCATCGATCGAGGAATTGCGCATCGCGCTGCGCGAAGCCGGCGGCGACCTCATCGTCGTGCACGACCACCCGCGCCATGCCATTCCTGACCTCGCACGCAAGCTGGGCGCGGAGGCCGTCTTCGCCAACCACGACGAAGAGCCCGCTGCGCAGGCCCGCGATGAAGCCGTGCGCAAGGCGCTCACCCAGCAGCCATGCGCGTGGTTCGATTTCAAGGATCAGGTGATCTTCGAGCGCGCTGAGATCCTCAACGGCCAAGGCAAGCCATACGGCGTTTTCACGCCGTACAAGAACGCGTGGCTGGCCGCACTCACGCCGTTTGACCTGCGCGCGTATCCGACCGAGCCGTACTTTGGCGCGCTGGCCAAGCCGCCACGTGCACTTGTGCATGCCACGCCTTCATTGGAGGCGATGGGCTTTGCGCCTTCAAACCTCGCCGATATCGCCCTGCCGACCGGCATGTCGGGTGGGGATGCGCTGCTCGTCGACTTTGAGGCACGGATGGACGACTACCATGCGCGCCGCGATTTCCCCGCCGTACGGGGGCCCAGCTACCTGTCGGCACACCTGCGCTTCGGCACCGTGTCGATCCGCACACTGGCGGCCCGCGCCCATGCCGCCATGCTGCGCGGCAGCCGTGGGGCGGCCACGTGGCTGTCGGAGCTGATCTGGCGTGATTTCTATTTCATGATCCTGCATCACCGGCCCGACCTGGCCGATGGTGCATCGTTCCACCCCGAGTTCGACCGCATCCGCTGGGTCGAAGGTGAAACCGGCGATGCGCGCTTCGAAGCATGGAAGACCGCACGCACCGGCTACCCGCTCGTCGATGCGGCCATGCTGCAAATCTTCCAGAGCGGCTATATGCACAACCGCCTGCGCATGGTGGCCGCCAGCTTTCTCATCAAGGATTTGGGCATCGACTGGCGGCGCGGCGAGCAGTACTTTGCCGACATGCTCAATGACTTCGATTTCGCGGCCAACAACGGCGGCTGGCAGTGGGCGGCCTCCAGCGGTTGCGATGCGCAGCCGTGGTTCCGTATCTTCAACCCCGTCACACAATCGGAGAAGTTCGACCCGCAGGGCCGATTCATCCGCAAGTACCTGCCACAGCTCGCCCGGCTGCCCGACAAGTTCATTCACGCCCCGTGGACGGCCCCGGCCGATGTGCTGAAGGATGCGGGCATCGTGCTGGGCGAGACCTATCCTGTGCCCATCGTCGACCACGCAGGCGCGCGGGCGGCCACGCTGGACCGTTACGCCGTCACCAAGGCGCGCCGCACATCAGATGCGGAGGCAGCGGCGTTAGGTAACACCACCGACGACTGACGCGAAAAAAACAACGGGCCGGTATCGCTCCGGCCCGTTGTCATTGCTACTGTGAACCGCGTCAGCCGACGTTGGCCGCCGGCGCGCGTTCGCCGATCAGGTTGCGCAGGTGCTGCAGCAATTCCTCTTCGTTGTACGGCTTGCCGAGGTAGACGTTCACGCCAATCTCCGCAGCGTAGCGGCGGTGTTTGTCCGCCGTACGCGAGGTGATCATGATGATCGGCGTCGCGCCAATGCGCTCGTCGGCACGCACGTTGCGCGTGAGGTCGAAGCCGTCCATGTGCGGCATCTCAATGTCGACCAGCATGGCGTCGGGCGTGATCTCCTGCAGCTGACGCAGCGCGTCCACGCCATCGCGGGCGAGCACGGCCTGGTAGCCGGAACGCGTGAGCAGACGCTGCGTGACCTTGCGCACCGTAAGCGAATCGTCGACCACCATGACGATCGGCTGCGTGGCCAGACCCGGCACGGCACCGGTGCTGCCGTTGCGTGAGAGTTCCGCCACAGCGCCCGTGGTTTCCTGGTCCGCCTGCGGCAAGCCCAGCGCGGCGGCTTCGCGCTCGAAGCGCTGCGTGAGCACCACGGGGTTGTAGATCAGCACGATCTCGCCGTCGCCCAGCGTGGTCGCACCGGCAATGCCTTCCAGTCGCGCGAGGTGCGGGCCAATGTGCTTGACCACCACTTCACGGTTGCCGAGCACTTCGTCCACATGTACGGCGGCGCGGTCGGCGCCGTTGCGCACCACAACGGCGGGCGAATACTTGCGACCGCCGGCCACGGGCTGCGCCTCTTCAAGCAGCGCGCCGAAGTAGTGGAACGGCACCGGGCCGGTCGGCAACTGCAGCGCGGCGGCGTTGTATGCCTCGGCCAGCGACTGCGGGCGCAGTTGCTGCACGTGGTCGATCATGCCCGACGGAATCGCGTACACACGCTCGCCAACGCGCACCAGCAGCACCTGCGTGATGGCCGTCGTCAACGGCAGGTGGATGGTGAAGCGCGTACCGACCTCCGGCGTGGTCTGCAGCGAGATCCGGCCGCCCAGCGCCACAGTCTCGGCACGCACTACGTCCATACCGACGCCCCGGCCTGCCAGTTCGGACACCTGATCGGCGGTGGAGAAACCCGGCGAGAAGATCATCTCGGTCAGGCGCGCGTCGCTGGCCTCTTCGTCCGGAGCGAGGAGCTGGCGCTCCAGCGCGCGGGCACGGATGCGGTCCAGGTTCAGGCCGGCGCCGTCGTCCACGAAGTGCAGCACGACTTCGTTGCCTTCCTGCTGCACTTCCAGCGTCAGTTCACCGGCGGGCGACTTGCCTTTCGCGCGGCGCTCGTCGGCCGACTCAATGCCGTGCGCGACGGCGTTGCGGATCATGTGTTCCAGCGGGCCGCCCATGCGGTCCAGCACGCTGCGATCCAGCTCCACCGTACCGCCCTTGAGAACCAAGCGGACTTCCTTGCCGGTTTCCGACGCGGCCTGGCGGGCCACGCGATACAGACGATCGGCCACGGTATCGAACTGCACCATGCGCGCACGCATCAGGCTGCGCTGCAGGCCGCGCGTGAGGCGGGCCTGCGTTTCCAGATCGAGCGAAGCCTGATCGAAACCGCGGAACAGGTTCTGCTGCACCGTCGCCACGTCGTTGACGGACTCGGCCATCATCCGCGTGAGTTCCTGCAGGCGCGTAAAGCGGTCGAATTCCAGCGGGTCGAAGGCTTCGGAGTGCGCGGCCGCATCGGCAATGCGCGACTCCATCTGCGTCTCGGCCTGGATTTCGATTTCGCGCACCTGGGAGCGCAAACGCGCCACGTTGTCGTTCAACTCCGACAGATAGGTCTTGAGCGCATCGACTTCTGATTCCAGACGCGCCCGCGCGGCACCCACCTCGCCCGCATCGTTGATGAGTGCATCGAGCGCGCGCGCCTGCACGCGCACCATGGCGCGCTGGCGTTCAGCCACTTCCAGCGCCTCGGCTTCGGGGCTGCGCGTGCCGGTCAGGTCAACGCTGGTGGTGGTCACGGCCGGCAGCATCGACGTGTTCGACGCAGCTTGTGCCTCGGCCGGGGCCTGCGGTGCTTCGGCGGCATCCGCCAGGCCGGCATCCAGCGGCAGCACCTTGCCCGAGCCCAGCCCATCGACGTGTGCCTGGATGCGGTCGAACCACACATAAAGCTTGCGGAACAGCGCGTCGTCCACGCGGTTCTGTCGCAGGCCGGTTTCGATGGCGCTTTCCATTTCGTGCGCCGCCTGGCCCAGCGTCATGGCGCCAGCCATGCGCGCACTGCCCTTCACGGTGTGGAGGTTACGCAGCAGCAGGCCGGAGGCTGCGCGGTCCTGCGGTGCGGCTTCCCACGCGCGCAGGTGCTGACCGAGTTCGGGCAGCGCGACGTGCGCTTCTTCCAGGAAGATTTCCAGCAGCGCCGGATCGAGTGCATCGGACGGTGCCTGGCGCACGAGCTCCGCGACCGCCGGCTCGGCCACGGGCGGCGCGTACACCGGCGTCAGTTGCACGAGGTCTTGGGCCGGCGCAAAGGCGGGCTCGCCAGCCAGGCCGGCGGTTTCATTCTCGGCCTGTTCGGCTTCGGTAAAGGCTTGCGGGGCAGGCTCCAGCGGCAGGCGCGGGCGCACCAGCACACGCTCGCACAGCTCTTCGATGCCGCGGCGCAACGGCTCATCGGCGTCCGGCCAGACGCTGGCGGCAAACTGGTGCAGCATGCCGCGCATGCGCTCGACGGCTTGGTCGAGCAGGCGGAAGTCGCCCGGATGCATGGCCACCGGACGGCTGTTCAGGTTCAGCAGCACCTGCTCCAGCGCGTCGGCCAGTTGGCGCACCGGCTCCAGTTCGACCACGGCGGAGCTGCCTTGCAGCGTGTGCGCCGCGCGCAGGGCGAGTTCGCTCGGCGGCGTGCGGCCTTCATGGCGCCACTCCGAGAAATCCACGCCCAGACGACGGATCAGGTCATCGGCTTCCTGCAGGTAGACGTTGTACAGCGCCACGCTGATGCGAACCGGGCCGATCTCCTTCACGCCATCGTCGTGCGGCGCTTCTTCCGGCGCGCCAGTCTGCGCGAACGGGAACGGGATCACCTTGGTGCCGGCATCGACGGTGTGCGCCGGCGCGTCAACCTCGGCGTGCGGAGTCTGGAACTTACCGACCGGGGTTTCGAACTCGTCATCCGACGTTGCGGACTCGGCGTTCGACGTTTCAAACTCCGCGTCCGATGACTTGAACTCGGTAGCCGGCATTTCAAACTCTACATTCGACGTTTCGAACTCGGCCGTCGGGGTTTCAAACGCGGCACTCGGCGTCTCGTGCTCGGCGCGCGAAGCATGGAGCTCGACGTTCGGCGTTTCGAACTCGGCGCTCGGAGCCTGGAACTCGGCGATTGCAGGTTCATCTTCCCAAACCAGGGAAGACGCGTCATTGGCCGGTTCGACAGCTTCAACCAAGGCCACAGGCTCACTGGTTGCAGCTGCGTCTTGCACCTCGAGCACCGACTCCAGCCACACGAACGGGCCACCATGGCGCACGCGCTCGGCGGCAGCGACCAGCGGCTCGATCGGATGATCGGCCTGCGGCGATTGCGCAATGGCAGCCGCCCAGGTCGACAGCTCGGACTCGGCACGTGTGAGCAGCGCGGCCAAGTCGTGCGTCGGCACGCGACTCTCGGCCAGCCACACGTTCATCACCTGTTCGATGGCCCAGGCAGCCTCGCCGTAGCGCGTGAGACCGACCATGCGGCCCGAGCCCTTGAGCGTGTGGAACGCGCGGCGCAGTTGCGTCAGCAGGTCCAGGTCGGAACCGGCGGCCAGGCCACCGGAACCCGCGCCGGCGGCGGCTTGCAGGGCGCGCAGATCGGCGCGCACGCCAGTCAGCACTTCTTCGGCTTCGGACAAGAAGATGTCGAGCAGCTCGGCATCGACGGATTGGGTGTCGCGTGCGGCAGCAGGAGCTGGGGCGACTCCGGGCGCGGCCATGGACGGCGCGGCTGCGGGTGCCGCCAGCGCGGCCTGCATGCGTTCCAGCGCCCCTGCACTGCCGACCTGCCACGCGTCGAACTGCGCCAGGGCCTCTTCCAGACGGCGGCGGCGTGCCGGGTCGTCGTCGATGGCGGCGGCGTCGCGTGCCTCTTGCAGCGCGGCGCGCAGCTCGGCGGCCAGCGGATCGCTCGGGTCGACCGGTTGCTTGGCCAGCAAGCGGTCCAGCAGCGATTGCAGCGGCGAGACCGCAACGGCATCGGCAGCTTGTGCGTCGGCGTGTGTCTCGGCCTGTGCCTCACGGCGGGCGAGCATGCCGGACTCGGTGTCGAAAGCGAACTCGCGCCAGGCGGTCTCGCGCTTGGCCGGGGTCAGCTTGCCCTCGATGACGATCTCGTCGATCTGTGCACCGGTCAGCTCAGTGCCGGCGGACAGCGCATCGAGCAGGCCCTGCAGGCCGCTGACGTTGGCGGCCAGCGCAGCCAGATAGCGCTCGCGATCCGCCGCAGCACCCTCGCCTGCGGCTTGCAGTGCGGCGATGGTCAATTGCGCGACCTCGGCCGCGTGCACAGCTTCGTAGGCATCCAGTGCGGCAAAGGCCCCCTGCATCTCACCGAACAGGCGGCTCGCTTCCTGCAGGCCACCGCTCTGCTCGCCTTCGCGCTCGAAAGCATCGAGATGCGTCTCGGCCGAGGCCAGCAGCGTCTGCAGCGCGCGGACTTGCTCAGCGCGGATGTTGCGTTGTGCGGTTTCTTCAGCCAGCAGCGACAGCCACGCGGGTGCAGGCACCGCATTGCCGTCTTGCGTGGCACGGGCGTGCTCGGCCAGCTCCGCACAGCGGGCGGCAAACCAGGTGCTGCGCAGATCGCCGGATTCACCATGCAGCGCCCACGGGCGGGCCAGCATGCGCGAGAGGAATTGCAGCGTGGGGGCGACCGGGGCGACCGGGCTGCCAACGGCGTGGGCCAGACGGTTCGACAACTCGGACAGCACGGGCTGCCCGAGCGACTCGGCATGCAGCGTCAGCGTCTGCAGCGCGGCATCCAGCTCGTCGGCAGCGGGTTCGGGCTGCTGGCTGAGCGACTCGAGCGTGCGGCCGACGCGCTGCAGCGTATCGCTCGCATCGACGGGAAGCAGCGCGTAATACTGGCGCGTGTGCAACGCACCGGCCGGCGCGTGCGTGGGCGGAATCGCAAACGCCTCGACACAGGCAATGATGTCCGGGCCGAGTGTGTCATCGCCCACGGGCGTGGCGGGCGCATTGCCGTAGGCCATGCCGGCCAGCAAGTAAAGCGCGTCGGTCAGCAGGCCCTGCGGCAGGTGGATATTGTTGTGCGAGTACTGGCGCAGCAGCAGGTTGACGCGTGCGGCCAGGCGCTTGGCGGTCATATCGGCCGGCACCAGGCCGGCACGCAGCGCGCCGAAGGTCAACGCCAGCACGAGCCACAGGTCGCGCTGCAGGTCGTCACCCGTACGGCGCAGTTCGCGCTCGATCGCGCGGATGCTGTGCAGCAACTGCTCCAGCGGAGCATAGGCGGCGGCAGCGGCGGCCGGATCCGCCTGCGTGCCTTCCGGGGTGGACGCAGGCGTGCGCAGCGCCGTCAGCAGCGCGAGTTCGAACTTGCGGCGCAGGCGCGCCAGACCCGGCAGATCACGCGAGGGCAGCAGCAACGCCGGCAGATGGCGCAGTTCATCGGCCCACAGGTCGGCCGGGTGGATGCGCTCTTCGCCCAGGCGGGCGAGCACGGCTTGATACGGCTGGAACAGGCGCAGCGGCTCTTCGGCCATGCCGGCCATCAGGTCGGCCACGTATTCCTGCAATGCCTGCACGGCGCGCGAGAACACATCGAGTGTCTGCACATCGGCAGGCACGGCGCCGGCGTCGACGGCTTCGAGCAGGCGCTTGGCCGCCTGGCAGTAAACGTCCACGCCACGCAGGCCGACGATCAGCAGCGCGCCGGCCGCCTGGTGCAGATACTGACCAGCCAGGCGCAGCGACGTGGTATCGCGCGCACCGATGACTTCCGGGCTGGCCATGACCTCGGCCGCGTATTCGCCGAACTCGCGCACGGCATCGTCCAACGCGGCGCGCATGTTGGGCGCAACCCAGGCCAGCGCGGAAAGGTCACGCGCCGGGACGGTAGCTTTCGGACGAACCGCAGGGGCCCCGGTCGCCTCGAGCGAGGCGGATTCGGGCTGGGCGGAAGATTGATGACGCATGTGTGCTTCCAAAAAGCAGGTGGCGGTTGCCGCAGTTGCCTGGGTGACCCCTTCGGCGCTCCCGCCCGAAATCCAGTGACGGCGTCGTTACGCGAATCAGGCGATGCGGAACCGCGCAACCGAGTCACGCAGCTCTTCAGCAAGCTGCGTGAGCTGGCGCACCGACTGTGCAGTCTGGCGGGTACCGGTCGACGTCTGCTCCGTGATGTGCAGGATCTGTTCGATGTTCTGCGCCACGTCCGAAGCCAGCGTCGCTTCGTGCGACGTCGTCTGCGAAATGCTCTCAATCAGTTCGGCAAGCTGGCGCGACACGCGGCCGATCTCCACCAGTGCCGCACCGGCGTTATCGGACAGCTTCGCCCCTTCCACCACACCCGCCGTGCTGCGCTCCATGGCGTGCACCGCATCTTGCGTGTCGGTCTGAATCGTGCGGATCAGCGCGCCGATCTGCTTGGCTGCCTCGGCCGAGCGTTCTGCCAGGCGCTGCACTTCCTCTGCCACCACCGAGAAGCCGCGACCGGCTTCACCAGCCGATGCCGCCTGGATGGCAGCGTTCAGTGCCAGCACGTTGGTCTGCTCGGTAATGTCCGAGATCAGTTCCACGATTTCACCAATCTCCTGCGACGATTCGCCCAGACGCTTGATCCGCTTCGAGGTTTCCTGAATCTGGTCACGGATGTCGTTCATGCCCGTGATGGCGTTCTGCACGGCCTGCTGACCTTGCTCGGCAGCGGCCAGCGAGGCGCGTGCAACGTTGGCCGATTCGGCTGCGCCGCGCGAGACCTGCGTAATGCGGTCGGCCATCTCCACCACCGACTGGCCGGTCTGGCGAATCTGGCGCGATTGTTCTTCCGATGCGGCCACCAGGCTTTCCGATGTGGTCTGCACCGCCGACGATGCCTGCGTCACCTGCTCGGCGGTCTGCTGCACCCGGCCGACCAGCTCGCGCAGTTCTTCCACGGTGTAGTTCACCGAGTCGGCGATGGCGCCGGTAATGTCTTCGGACACGGTGGCCTGCTTGGTCAAGTCACCGTCTGCAATGTCCTGCAGCTCGTTCATCAGACGCAGAATTGCGGCCTGGGTGGCGTCGTTGTTGCGCTTTTCCACCATCCGGCGTTCTTCGGCTTCACGCTGACGGGCTTCTGCTTCCATCGTACGCACGCGCGAATCGCGCAGGTACAGGGCGGCCAGGCCGGCCAGGCAGACCACCGTCAGGATGGCCGACAGCACCACCGCGCCGAGGGTCAGCGGACGGTTGCGCACGCTGCTCGCGTACGCCGACTGCAGATCCGACAGATCGGCACGCAGCTTTTCGTTGTCGTTGAAGATCTGCTGCTGGGCGCGCTTGGCGGCGATCAGGCCCGGCAGGTTTTCCAGGATGATCTGCGTGGTCTTCTGCACGTTGTCGAAGCGGGTCGACAGCTCTTGCAGGTAGCCCTTGGTCTCGGCATCGGTGGCGGCCGACAGGCGCAGCGCTTCAGAGCCATTGAGCAAACCGTTCAGGGTTTCACGGAAGGTGTTGGTGTCCTTACCGAGCAGGAACGCCGTTTCCGGGTTCACGCCTTCGCCGGCCAGGAACTCGTTCATGTTCTTACCGAGACGCTGCGTCAACATCACGAGCTGCGAGGATGCCGCCACCTCGCGCGCTGGCGCATTGGTCTGCAGCTTCATCGACGAGATCTGCTCGGCTTCTTCCAGCAGTTCGGGGTTCGACGCGTTGAACACGTTCAGCGTCTTACCCACCGCCACCAGCGTCTTCTCCTGCGACAGCACGGCCTGGGCGCTCTTGTCGCTGCGCTTCCATTCGTCGATTGACTTGTCGAGCAGGGCTTCGGCTTCGCCGCCCGAGGCACGCACGCCGCGCTCGGAGTTGCCGTTCTTCAGCGCTTCGAGGTTCTCCTGCAGGCGCGCGCGGCTTTCCTTGAGCTGGGCGAATGCGTTGGCGTTACCGAGCAGCGCCACCGGCACTGCCTTGGCCAGACGCTGCGAGTGCATCAGCGTGTCACCGGCAATTTCAATCTGCACCGAACCGTTGTTGGCCTGGCGGTTATCCAGGTACACCGAGATCAGCAGGGCCAGCAGGCCGACCACCAGACCGATGGTGAACACGCGCTGCTGCGCCGCGAACGGCACGCGCTCCATCCAGCCAACCACGGCGTCGATGGGCGTGCGGCCCAGTTGCGTCGACGCACCAGCGGGATTGTCGTCATCCACGTGGGCCGCATCATCCAACTGCGCCAACTGCACGGAGGCAGCCGCAGCGCCCTCCGATGCAACCTCCGACGCCCCTGCCCCTGCTCCAGCACGGCGACCCGCGTTGAACCACTTGAACCCCATAGGACCCTCTTGTTTTGTCGATGCAGCCGCCCCGTCAATTCGAGATCAGCGGCATGGATTTCCCGTCCGCGGCCACGCCTTCTCTTGCCCTGCGTGGTCCGCACCTTCCGCGATACGTGTGAAACGTTAGATCAAACGCGCCCTGTTGCCGCGCCACGTACCACCGTCTTGCCCCGCGCGCGCCTCCGCTCCCGTTGCGGATGCGCCCAATCATTTCTTGTTTCTTGTTCATTGCCGGGCCGATCAAGCGGCCAGGTCTTGCACCACGGTCACCGCGCCTCACGCGCGGCTGCGGCCCACCTGCAGGAAAGCCGGATCGGCCAGCAACTGACGCACGTCCAGCTCGCGCCACAGCGTGCCTTGCGCATCGCGCCACGCGCGGCCTTGCCACGGGTGGCTCTCGTCCTGCGCAGCCTCAACCGGCTGCAGGTCAGCAACGCTGCGCAGCCCCGCCACACGCGGCACGACAATCGCGCACGCACGCTGCGGGTCCTTCGAGAGCACTACGATCTTGCTGCCCACCCCGCCGGCCGCCGGCGCCTCGCCGCAGAACAGGCCGAAATCAATCACGCCGAGCAGGTTGCCGCGCGCGTTCACCAGACCGAGATACCACGGCTGCGTAAGCGGCACACGCGCGGGCGGCTGGTAGTCCAGCACCTCGCCGGTGTCCGACAGCGACAGCATCCAATGATGCTCGCCGATCTGCACGCCCAGAAAGCTGTCCGTCGACGCCTTGGCGCGCGCCTCTTGCAGGCGCCGTGCCAGCATCGCCTGGTATTCATGCAGGCGCTGGCGGGAGGTCAGGTTGGTGCGCGGTTCGTTCACGTCTGGCTCATGTCCGTTGCGTTCCGGTTGGCTGCGGGCCTAGAACGTGTTCATGATCCGTAGCGAGCGATCCGCGGTTGGCACGAGAAGCGCAGCCGTACATGGGTACGGCGAGCATCGCAGGGCCAAGATCGGGGCGCGCAGTAGGATCATGGACAGGTTCTTATTGCGGCAACTTGCCGATCTTATCCAGCAGTTCTTCAGCCTTGACCGGCTTGACGATGTAGTCCGACGCGCCCTGGCGCATGCCCCACACGCGATCGGTTTCCAGCCCCTTGGTCGTGCACATGATTACGGGGATATCCTGGAAACGCGCGTCCTTCTTGATCGCGCGGGTGGCCTGGTAGCCGTTCTGGCCGGGCATCACCACATCCATCAGGATCAGGTCGAAGGCTTCGGCTTCGAGCTTGGCCATGGCCTGATCGCTATCGGCAGCGACCGTCACCTTGAAACCGTTCTTGCCGAGGATTTCCGACAGGTGCAGCGCTTCGGTCGGGGAATCGTCGACCACCAACACTTTCTTGATTGCCATACAAACAGTCCTTCGTTTAGAGAGATGCCATCATTGCGGACCAGCCAGAACCTGGGCCGCCGGCAGATGAGTCAGGACCGCCTCCAGCAGCGCTTCCTTGGTGAAGGGCTTGGCGAGGTGGTCCACCGCCCCGACCGACCTGCCACGCGCGCGGTCGAAAATCCCGTCGCGCGAAGACAGCATGATCACAGGCGTGGCATGGAACTTCGGGCTTTTCTTGATGAGCGCGCAGGTCTGGTAGCCGTCTACATTCGGCATCAGGATGTCGCAGAACACGAGATCGGGCTTCAGATCGCCCACCTTGGCCAGCGCGTCGAAACCGTCTTCGGCCAGCACGACCTGGCAGCCGGCCTGGGTCAGGAAAATCTGCGCAGTACGGCGGATGGTGCTGGAGTCATCGATCACCAGCACTTTGCGGCCTGTCAGGGAATTCGCCAGCGGTGAATTCGCCAGCGGTTGGGATTCGGTCAGTTGTTCCACCCGCGCGGATTGCATCATGTTCTCGCAGTGCGCGACCACGGGTCGCCACGACATTCTGACCGGATGGATCGCGGCAAATCGACGCACAGCGTGCCCATACATCGGATGTTGGGCCCACGCTAGCGACGACTTCAAAACTACGCCCCCCGGCCCGCTTATGAAGTGTAAAGCTCAGAATTTGACGAAGTGTGACAAGTCACCTATTCGCCGTCAATGGCGCCGACCGTCCGCCTGCTGCCTGTGGCATGGAAGCGACGAGCCCGAATGAATGGATTCGATCGATCCGTCACTTCCTGATATTTGGCTGTCGGCAAGAGGGCAACCGCTCACTTGCCGAGCAGAAAAACGGCAGATCCGGATCAGATCTGCACCATTTCGAAGTCTTCCTTGCGGGCGCCACACTCGGGGCACGTCCAGTTGATGGGCACGTCTTCCCACTTCGTGCCGGGGGCGATGCCATCGTCCGGCGCGCCTTGTTCTTCATCGTAGATCCAGCCGCAAATCAGGCACATCCACGTCTTGTATTCAATCTGCTGTTCCATAGGGCAAAGCTTTGGTGGTTCCGTCTATTAAAATGGCAGGCCAGATGGTACCGAATCGCGCCCGCCCACGCCAGAACAGGCGTAGGGCGGGCGACGTGTTTGATTGCATCTGCACTGCATCTGCGTCAAACCGCCACGCAATCGGTCCAATTCACGCTCCAAACCGTGTCGCTGCGTTGTCCAGCGCGGCGCCTCTCTCTTCCAACTGCATCCATGTCGACCTCTTCCCGCAGCGCTGCCCTGTTTGAACGTGCCCAGAAGACCATCCCCGGCGGCGTGAACTCGCCGGTGCGCGCTTTCCGCTCGGTGGGCGGCACGCCGCGCTTCATTGCCAAGGCAGCCGGCCCGTACCTGTGGGATGCCGACGGCACCCGCTATATCGATTACGTCGGCTCGTGGGGCCCGATGATCGTCGGCCACGCGCACCCGGATGTCGTGCGCGCCGTGCAGGAGGTGGCAGCCGACAGCTTCTCGTTCGGCGCCCCGACCGAGGCCGAAGTCGTCATGGCCGAAGAGATCTGCAGGCTCGTGCCCTCGATCGAGCAGGTGCGGCTGGTCTCATCCGGCACCGAGGCGACCATGAGCGCCCTGCGCCTGGCACGCGGCTTTACTGGGCGCGACCTGATCGTCAAATTCGAGGGCTGCTACCACGGCCACGCCGACAGCCTGCTGGTCAAGGCCGGCTCGGGCCTGCTGACCTTTGCAGACACGACGCAGAACGCGCCATCCTCGGCGGGCGTGCCGGAAGACGTGGTCAAGCACACGATGGTGCTGCCGTACAACGACGTGAGCGCGCTGCGCGAAGCGTTTGCCCGCCACGGCAAGGAAATCGCCGCCGTGATCGTCGAACCGGTGGCCGGCAACATGAACCTCGTGCGTGCGACCGAGGATTTCCTGCAAGGCATGCGGGCGCTGTGCTCCGAGCACGGCGCCGTGCTGATCTTCGACGAGGTGATGACGGGTTTCCGCGTGGCGCTCGGCTGTGCGCAGGCGCTTTACGGCATCAAGCCAGACCTGACATGC
Organism: Ralstonia sp. UBA689; assembly: GCF_002298975.1. Classification (GTDB taxonomy): domain Bacteria; phylum Pseudomonadota; class Gammaproteobacteria; order Burkholderiales; family Burkholderiaceae; genus Ralstonia. Next base: position 45,507 of record NZ_DBMV01000022.1, on the reverse strand, counting down.
CTGGGTAAGGTGATCGGCGGCGGCATGCCGGCCGCGGCGTTTGGCGGCCGCCGCGACATCATGGGTTTCCTTGCGCCGCTGGGCAACGTGTATCAGGCCGGGACGCTCTCAGGCAACCCGCTGGCCGTAGCGGCCGGGCTCACGACGCTGCGCCTGATTGCCGTCGATGGCTTCCATGACCGCCTGGCCGCGCAGACGCGCAAGCTGGTCGATGGCCTGAGCGACATCGCCCGCGAGGCTGGCGTGCCGTTTGCCGCAGACAGCGTCGGCGGCATGTTCGGCATTTATTTCCGCGAGGGCGTGCCGACGAGCTTTGCCGAGGTGACCAAGAGCGATGTGGGGCGCTTCAATGCGTTCTTCCATGCCATGCTGGATCAGGGCGTCTATCTGGCGCCGTCTGCGTTTGAGGCCGGTTTCGTCTCGGCGACGCATGACGATGCGATTCTCGATGCCACCTTTGATGCGGCACGGAAGGCGTTCAAGGCAGTTTGATGCGACAGGGCTAAGAGACGGACATCGTGGTCCGTCCCTTAGCCCGGGCACAGCTTCCGATCAATCGACGCGGTGCTCGACGAGTTCGAGGGTCTCGGAAAGCCGTTCCCAGCGGTTGGAATAGCCGGCGGTGAACCGCACCACGCGCCCCAGTTCCGGCGCATACCAGACTGTGGTTCTGTATGGCACCGCTGAGCTGCCCATGCCGTTGACGTTGGCGGCTCGATTGGCGTAGCCCCGATAGGCAATGCGGATCGCGCGATAGGCTCCTGCAGGAACGCGGATCATCTCCTCCTTCTCGGCCACGGCTTCAAGGCTCGTATCGTTCCGCCCCTTCGCCCGGCTGTACGCCACTTTCCAGCGGTCACCCACCTTCACGTTTGCAGGCACCCAGCCGCCCGGCGGCGACGCCAGGTCGAATTCACCGGCAATCGGGACATCAATACGATCGACTCGGCCATCCAGAAACTCGATGCGCGAGCCCTGGTTGTAGATCACGCGGCCATTGTCGATCCGGTCGACGCGGTAGGAGACCTCCTGATTCTTCCGCGTGAGGTCGTCGTGCAACTGGTAGCGCCACACTTCACCCACGCTCGGCGAACCGGCCGACGCTTCGCGCGCCGGAACCAGATCCGATGAAAGGTTGGTTGCCGCCACCCGATAACTCGCCATGGCGGCGGCACCGCGCGCCCGGATCTCGGGAATCCACGACGCCGGCACTGCCTGCTGGCGCGCATCTTTGGGCGAGGCCGGACTAACGAGAATCCCCATCAGCCGCCCGCTTTCATCGAACAGCCCACCGCCGGCCGCGCCGGCATCGGGTGCGACCGACGCCTCGATACGGTCCAGCTTGCCCCCGGCATCCGCCTGCAGGCCAGCAATCGTCGCCGTGCGCACTGCGAGTGCCGTGCCGCTGACCGATGCAGCCACAACCTTCTGGCCGAAGCCGGGCGCTGCTGACGGCGACAACGGCACGCCCGGCACGTTGAGATCCGCCACCGTCAACAAGCACAGGTTGCGCTCGATATCCGGCGCTTCGAGTGTTGCGCCATAGCTCACGTTGCCGCGACGCACGGCGATCGACCTTGACCCCGCCAACACATTGCACGTGGTGACGACCTGCCGCGGCCCAATGGCGACACCCGATCCGGCACGCAACAGCGTCTCTTGCTGACCGCGGGCTTGAACGGCGTAGACGCTCGCGTTCAGCCGTTCAAGGTCGAGGGCCACGGCCGGGGTGGCGACAGCAGAAAGCAATCCGAGCAAAACAGGAACGCGGCATGTATGCATGGCAGCAAAGTTTAGGACGGTAGGACCGGCGCGTGCGGACGTTGTCCGCCCTGCGCCGCAGCATGAAAGACGTTGAAGGCGGGGTCAGCGCGGCAAAACGTAGCGCAGGTCGTCCAATGTCGGGTGCTTGGGCTCACGGTTCGCCTGACCCGGCGCGTTGACTTGGGCTGCAAGCGCAGACGGCGCGCCGAATGTCGTCGCAGCCGAGGACGACGTGCCGGCCGCGACGATCAAGGGATCACTCTGGCCGCCCCCCGCGCGTGCATCGATGACCACACTCTCACCCATGCTCACGCGGATCATTTCCGGGTAGTCGTAGGCAGCACCCGAACTCGCGTCGACAGCGACCCCGATCGCACCACCAAAGATAAGGTTGCCGAACGCGAGTGCCTTGGTGGCAGAGATCACCGTCGCCTGGCCGGTATCCATGCCCTCCTTGTCGCAACGGACCGTCAGGTTGCCGTAGGCGCGGCTGATCGTTACCGTGCCGGGAGTCGTCACGTAATACGTGCCCTTGCTGTTGGCCATTTCACAGCGGGCGCCTTCCACAAGACGTTCGGCCTGATGGGTTTCAACGGAGACCACCTGCCCGGTGCCGCCCACAATGGACGCGCAACCGCTTGCCAGACTCGCGCTGGCCATGAGCAATAACAGCGTTGACCGCATTTTTCCCTGACGCCCCGGAGTTTTGTTCTTCAATCTTTCGGTATCGACGCTGTCGCAGATGGCCGGTAATGTAGCGCGGCAATTGAACTGGACGCGCCCTACTTCAGCAGGGTGGCAAGCATAATCGAGATTTCGGACTGCGTACCGCATGCCACCCGACATTTGCGAGCTAGCATGCCTCCCGGCTCAGACAGGCCTGATAGGTTGGCGCCCCCAAAAAACTGCTGACTCTCATTTCGAGATTGGATCGAGGTGAAATTCAGCATCGCTTTTTTGGGAGGGACCCGCTTTATAAGGAGCATGCCATGAACGGAAGAAATCAAATCGCCTTGACCGCCGCCAGCAGTTGAGTGCGCAACTCGTCAGACGCCATAGTCATCGGTGGTCGCAGCACATTCTTCGCCAATCCCTCATCAGCCAACCAAGCCTTCAACGGCCCGGGATTCGTCTGTGCAAACAACAGCCGAATGACGGGCGCGAGCGCATGATGCAAGCGCCGCGCATCGTTCAGGCGTTGCTCGTGGACGGCCCGCGCCATCTCGACGAACAACTCAGTCCGCACGTGGGCGGCGGCAATGATCGCCCCAACGCCGCCCGCGCATAGCGTACCGAACACCTGCGCGTCCTCGCCCGCAAGCACCTGCAGCCGCCCGTCGGCAATCACGCGCTGCGTCTTGTCTGCATCGCCGCCGCAATCCTTGATGCCGTGGATGTTCGGGTGTGCCGCCAGCGTGAGCAGGGTCTCGGTGGCGATGTCCGCACCGGTGCGATACGGAATGTCATACAGCAGCACCGGCACGGGCGATGCATCGGCCAGTGCAATGAAGTATTCAACGATCCCCGCCTGCGACGGGCGGATGTAGGAAGGTGGCGGCACGAGGAACGCAGCGGGCTGGTGTTCGGCCAGCCGCAGCATGCGTTCGCGCACCGATGCCAGCGCACTGCCGGACACACCCATTACCACGGGCAGGCCGTCGGCCGCGGCACGTACCGTATCAAGCACGTCGGCCTGTTCCTGGTCGGTCAGCGCCGCCGCCTCGCCGGTGCTGCCGCACGCGACAAAACCGACCACGCCCTGCGCGCGATACCGCGCCACTAATGTATACAGCGCGCCGTAATCGACCGAACGCGTCGCGTCGTCGGCAAACGGCGTAACGATGGGCACCCAGATGCCTGCATAGGACGGGCGCACGGTGGCGGACTGGTTTTCAAGCATGACAACACTCCTGGACGAATCAACGACCGATCAAGAACCATCAGGAGAGCATCGGGAATGCAGGGCCCGCGAGATGCGGGTAGAGGTCAACCGTGCTGGCTGTCCGCTGTTCCGTCGCCCATCTGACGGAACAGCGCCCCGGTCAGACGAGCGGCTGTTTGGAGGCTTTTTTGGCGCGCGCGAGCGTCGACGCAGCCGACAGGCAAAGTGCCGGCACAGAGCGAATCGACGAAACAGAGGAAATCGCGCGCATGGAAATTGTCAAAAAAGTCTCGATACCGTACCGATGTGTGACTGGACCGTCAAGCACATGGGCTAGAGTTCGACGGAACACCGTGAGACGATGTCGGTCTCATGCCACATCGTTTTTCCGATCAAGAGGACTTCATGACCCCTGCCCTGTCTTTGCGCGCGGCGCGTTTTTCGATGCTGCGCTGGCTGGCGCTGGCGCTGGCCGTATTGGCCGCCCCGTTCCTGTCCGCCTGCGGCTACAACGATTTCCAGTCCAAGGACGAGGCCACCAAGGCCGCCTGGGCCGAGGTGGTCAACCAGTACCAGCGCCGGGCCGACTTGATCCCGAACCTAGTCAACACGGTCAAGGGCTATGCGTCACATGAGAAAGACACGCTCGAAGCCGTGACGCGCGCCCGCGCCGCGGCCACCAGCATCCAGGTCACCCCCGAAACGCTGAACGATCCGGCCGCATTCCAGAAATTCCAGCAGGCACAGGGCGAGCTTTCCAGCGCGCTGTCGCGCCTGATGGCGGTGTCGGAAAACTATCCGCAGCTCAAGGCCGATCAGTCGTTCCGCGATCTGCAATCGCAACTGGAAGGCACCGAGAACCGCATCACCGTGGCGCGCCAGCGTTACATCAAATCGGTGCAGGACTACAACGTGCTGGCCCGCAGCTTCCCGACCAACCTGACAGCCAAGGTGATGGGCTACCAGGTCAAGCCGAACTTCACGGTCGAGAACGAGAAGGGCATCTCCACCGCCCCGGCGGTGAAGTTCTGACGAGCTGACGATCATGTCGATGCGCGCGCGTGCCTTCTTCGCCTTCCTGATGACGGCAACCTTGTGGCTGGCCGTCGCCTTGCCTGCGCGTGCGCAGAGCGACATGGTGGCCGTGCCGCCGCTGGCCGCGCGCGTGACCGACCTGACCGGCACGCTGTCTGCCCAGCAGCGCAGCGCGCTCGAACAGGTGCTGGCCGAAGAGGAACAGCAGCACGGCAGCCAGATTTTCGTGCTGATGGTGCCGTCCACCGCACCGGAGCCCATCGAGGCCTACGGCATCCGCGTGGCGGAGGCGTGGAAGGCCGGCCGCAAGGGCGTGGATGACGGCGCCATCATCCTCATCGCCAAGGACAACCCCGCTTCCCTGCGCAAGATGCGCATTGAAGTCGGACGCGGGCTGGAAGGCTCGCTCACCGACTTGCAATCGAAGCGCATCCTGCAGGACGTGATGGCGCCGCACTTCCGTCAGGGGGATTTTTACGGCGGGCTGTCGGCGGGCATCTCGGCCATCCAGACCGTCATCGCCCAGGAGAATCTGCCGCCGGCAGAGCGCGCCAAGCAACAGCAGGCCAGCGGCGGTATCGGCGATTGGCTGCCAGTGCTGTTCCCGCTGGCGATCATCGTGTTCTTCGTGCTGAGCGCGGCCATGCGCTCGGGCGGCCGGGTGACGGGCAGCCTGCCCGGCCGGCCCGGCTCGCGCGTGATGATGGGCAACCGCGGCTGGGGCCCGGGCACCATCGGCGGGCTGGGCGGTGGTCTCGGCGGCGGCTGGGGGCGCGGCGGTGGTGATTTCGGCGGCAGCGATGGCGGCGGCTTCAGCGGCGGTGGGGGCGGTGATTTCGGCGGCGGCGGTGCCTCCGGCAACTGGTGAGCACGAGGACGTTCATGGCATCCACGACCCAACACCATCGCGGCGCCCGCCGCGCCCTCACCCACCTGTTGACGACCCCGTCGCATGCGCGGCGCGTTTTCCCGCCTGCCGATCTGCTCAAGCTGGAGGCCACCGTGCGCGAGGGCGAGCAACGCCATCGCGGCGAGGTGCGCGTCGTCATCGAAAGTTCGCTGCCCGTGCGCGACGCCTGGGCAGGTGTCACGCCTCGCGAGCGTGCCCGCACGCTGTTCGGCCTGCTGGAGGTGTGGAACACGCACGAGCACGTGGGCGTGCTGCTCTACATCAACTTCGCCGATCACGCGGTCGAGATCCTGGCGGATCATGGCATCGCGGCCAAGGTCGATGCGCACGCGTGGCACGCAGTGTGCGAAACCATCACACGCGGCTTTGCGCAGCGGGTGACGATCACGCCGGTGCTCGAAGCGCTGGCGCAGATCAACGACATCCTCGCCACGCACGCACCTTTCGACGGCACACCGCGCGCCAACGAGCTGGCGGACAAACCGCTCGTGCTCTAGGGTCTGCTCAGTCCAGCCGCAGCAGGTAGCGACAATCGCGCCCCTGTTGCGCCGATGTTTCACGCCAGGCCGGCCCCTCGGCCCCTCGGCCCCTGTTTCAGGACTGATACAACCTTGCACAGGCAAGCAGACTCCGGCAGCACCCAGCACGGCCAGCGAGACGCCTCATCTTTTAGGATGAGCTGACGGGTATCCCCTCTCATGAATCAGCGGCATCACGTGCGGTGCACTCGTCCACATCGCCGAGTCGCTGCTACGTCATTTCCGCGACGCCGGCGTGACCGGTGCGATACGCCCGGCATGTGAAGCCGCCTGGGCAGGTGCCATATCCATGAGCCATGTTTCACGGATGCAACCACCGCGCGTGCTTCTGGTTGTCCCCAACCTGCGGCACCGCAGCAGGCTGCTTCGATCACCTTTTGTGGTCGTTTGCGTATCGGATCACGCACAAATTGGCGGGAAATCGCGTGTTTTTCATGGCGCGAACGGTCGTTCGCAGGGTTTCCATTTCGAAACATCTCCCTGAAGCCTGCCGCCGCAAGCACCTCGTTTCGAGTAGGAGCCCTTGCAAATCAAGGGGTTGAGGCCCGTGGCATGGTCGTCGCTCATGTGTTCCCGCCAACAAGGCAATGCAGAGATTCGGCAGTCCAGACCATAAATCGGCACCGCAGGCGATGCCGCAACCGAACCCGCAGGCCAGATCAAGAAGACAGGGTGCCATGCCATCAACAGCGAAAGCACTCTGAGGGGAAGTACCGGCAGAAAGGGGTGCACCAGCCACATGAGATGGCCACGCGCCCCGCAGTTGCGCCAAGGGCAGTGACTGCACGCGCTGCCGGCAACGCGATAGGAGTGATCGAACAGTTGCAGTACCCGGGGGATGTCATCGTCGGCGCGAGCCGACTCCATGCCGGTCTCGTCGCGACGAGATGAATAAGTTGCCAAGCAAGCTGCCGCCCGATGCGCGGTTGCTGTTCGGCGCCGGCATGACCCTCCCCCAGACAGAAGTCAGTTGCGGACAGGTGGCCCTTGTCGCCTTTGTCCGAGTAGTCAGTTCAGCTGTCGGCCAGCGGTCGCAACAGGAAATGCGACCCAAATACAAGAAACTGGGGGAAGCCATGAACGCGTACATCAACCGCCCGTTGCTCTACGTCTCGCTGCATCACGACGCAACGCTGTGCCGCACCTTGGCACAACAGGGCTGGAGGCTCATCTTCGCGACCAGCCGCCGCGAACTCGAAGCCCTGGACCTGGACGAAGACCCCGCGCTCGGCGGCCTGATGGACTTGACCTGCGGCTTTTCGGATGCCGAGCTGGAAGAGCTGGAGCCTTGGCTGGCCGCACGCAACATCGGCTGGATCGGCGTGACCGGCACCGGCGACGTGCTGACCGACCCGATTCGCAAGCTGCTCAGCCTGTACTTCGTCGACTACTACAACGTCCCCTGCGACAACGCCGAGCTGGCCCGCGCGCTAGGTCACGCCGTGGGCATGGCGAGCCTGCGCCCCAGCGCGACCACGGCACGCAACGCACTGCGCCCAGACGGCATGATCGGCAACTGCCCCGCAATGCAGGCGCTGTTCCGCGGCATCGAGAAGGTATCGAAGTGGGACACTCCCGTGCTGATCTCTGGCGAATCCGGCACCGGCAAGGAACTCGCCGCACAGGCCATCCACCGAGCCTCGCGCCGCGCAGACCGCCCGTTCATCGCCGTCAACTGCGCGGCCATCCCGCCCACCTTGCTGATGTCGGAACTGTTCGGCTACGAGCGCGGCGCCTTTACCGGCGCGACCCGGCGCAAGCTTGGCCGCATTGAACTGGCCCAGGGCGGCACGCTCTTCCTTGACGAGATCGGCGACATGCCGCTGGAGAGCCAGACCAGCCTGCTGCGCTTTCTGGAAACCGGCTGCATTGAACGGCTGGGCGGCACCGAATCGGTGGCGGTGGACGTGCGCGTCATCTCCGCCACGCACGTCGACCTGGAAGCCGCGGTCATGGCCGAGCGCTTCCGCGGCGACCTCTATCACCGGCTCTGCGTGCTGCGGGTGAAGCAGCCGGCGCTGCGCGAGCGCGAGAGCGACATCGCGCTGCTGGCCGAGCACATCCTCAACACGATCCGCGGCCACTCGCCGGAGCACATCAAGGGCTTTTCTCCGGCGGCGATCCGTGCGCTCAACCAGCACGAATGGCCGGGCAACGTACGCGAGCTGATCAACCGCATCCGGCAAGCCGCGGCGATGTGCGAAGACGGCATCATCAAGCCACGCGATCTGGACCTGCAGCCGCCGCCGGAACCCGTCCGCCCGCTCACGCTGGCCGAAGTGCGTGAAGCAGCCGAGCGCAGCGCCGTGAAGGAAGCCTTGCAGCGCCATCACGAGCGGCTCATCGACGTGGCCGAAGAGCTGGGCATCTCGCGCGTCACGCTGTTCCGCATGATGCGCGAATACAAGCTGCAGATCCGCAAGGGCGAACTCGGGATGGTCTGCGTGCAGGGTTAGCGTGCCCGGGTACTCCGGTGCTCCGGCGCGCCTGCAACCTCATCACCACCACACCCGGCCATGCCCCTCTTCCAGCAGAAGACGAAGCCTGTCCTGCCCGCGCTGACGTTGACGTTGACGTCGAAAGGCCAGCAGAGCGCGCACCGGTTGGCCTTCTATGCCACAGCCTTGCTGTTCTGCGAGGTTTTCGCGCTCGGTGCGTGGCTATGGGGGCATGCCGTCCTGAAGAATCCCACCATCCCTGGGCTCGCCTGGGATCTTGGCGTCTTCTGGAGTGCCTCCAGCGTGGCCCTGCTGCATGGGGCCCCCGCCGCCTACGACTGGGAACTGCTGCGGGCAGCAGAAGCGGCGGGACTGTCCACCAGTACGTTCGGGCCGTTCCCGTATCCGCCCACGTTCCTGCTGCTGATCTACCCGCTCGGCAAGCTGCCGTTCGGCGCAGCCGCACTTGTGCTGTCCGCTGGCGGCGTGGCGCTCTATCTGACGGTGCTGCGATCGATGCTGCGGCTGCAGGCCGGCTGGTTCCTCCCAACGCTGGCGTTTCCGGGAGTCTGGGTAACGTTGCTCGCCGGGCAAAACTCGCTCTTCACGCTGGCAGCGGCGGCGGGCGCACTGCTCCTGCTGCGGCGCCACCCCATCGCCAGCGGCGCCTGCATCGCGGTGCTGTGCATCAAGCCCCAGTTGGGAGTGCTGTTCCCGCTGTTCCTGCTGTGCCAACGGCAATGGACGGCGCTCGCGTCAGCCGCCGTGTTCTCGATCCTGTCGCTGGCGCTGAGCTGGCTGGCCCTCGGCACGGAGACGTTTCTCGCGTTCACCCACAGCCTCGCCATGTTCCGGCACGTGGTGGTCGAGAACGGCGACTCGGTCCTGTACGGCGCGCCAACGGTGTTCGGTGTGCTGCGCACCGCGGGCTGTTCGCTCGCCGTGTCGTACCTGGCACATGCGCTCGCATCGCTGCTGGTGGTCAGCACCTGCGTATGGCTCTGGCGCAGCCGCTGCCGTTTCGCGCTGCGCGCGGCCACCTTGCCGATCGCGACCATGCTGGTGCAGCCCTATCTGCTGTATTACGACCTCGCCTGGCTGGCCCTGCCGATCGCCTGGCTCACGCTCGACTGCCTCCGCCACGGCAGCAGCCGTTCCGAACGGGCGATATTGGTCGCGAGTTGGCTGGTGCCGGCGCAAGCGTTCTTTGTGGTCTTTTCGCACACCATGGGCCAGTGGGCTCCACTGGTACTCATCGCATTGCTCGTGATGACCGCGCAGCGCGCACGCCAAGCCCGGCGCAGCGAAACCGCCGCCACACCCGACTGGGTTGCAGCCACGCCGGGTCCAATCAGGAATGGCGGAGTGCGGCCATCCGCTGACCAGCCTCCTGCGCCCGCACGCTCGTCCAATACCGGCGCATGACCATCGCAAGCAACCCAACCAGCACCACGGGCACCACCTGCAGATACCGCCCCAGGTAGGCCGCCAACACGCCTTGCAATGGCGCCAGCCACGCAGCGGCAAGCACCAGCCATTCAACGCGGTGCAGCGGTTGCGCCTTCGCATCGCGCAGGAGCAAGACGATTGGCAGGATCAGCCACGCCAGGTCATAGAACATGACGTAGGGCTGCATCAGCAGCGTGGCCACGACAAAGGCGGACGCGCACAACTCGAACCGGGCGCGTCTGGCCCACAGGAATGCCATCGCCACGACCGCAGGCGCGGCAACCAGCGCATGTGCCAGATAGGCCGCGTTCACCGGCAGGCCCAGGCTGCGGCTGATGGCAAAGACTGTCGGCATGCCAATCCACATGGAAGGGCCGCCTTCTTCCACCGCCAGGCGGCGAAACTCCGGCAGGTAGGTGGCAAACGCCGTCCATGCATCGCCCCCGAAGGCCAGCGCACTGATCGCGCCAAAGCCAAGGGCACACAGCGCGGCCACACTGAACACTTTCCACTGCCCGCTGCAAGCGAGCGCCAGCGGAAAGAGCACGCCAAACTGCGGTTTGATGGCAAGGGCCGCGATGCACACCCCGGCAAGCGCGGAATCAATCTCGAGCAAGGCCAGCGCCGCGCCTGCGGCCCCGACCGTCAACAGCGTGTTCTGTCCCAACCCAAGCGCGACGCACAGCCCGGGGAAGGCAGCGAGCAGTGGCCACAGCACGCGATCGACATGGCGCCCAAGGCGTGTAAGCATGCCCCAATAGATGCACAGGCCCAGCACGGAATAAAGCACCAGCGCCGCACCGAACGGCAACAGGCCAAACGGAAAAACCGCCAGCAAGAACGTGGGTGGATACGGCCACGGCGCGTAGTTGAAGGCATGCCACACCGACACCTCGATGGGCTGCATCCACTGCATCGAAAACACCGCCGTCGCACCGTGCGCCAATGTCACGCGGGCGGCCGACCAGAAGACCCCGAAATCAAACCCGACCATGGGGGCCGTGTGGTCCTCCAGCATGTAGAAACGGACGATCCAGACCAGCAGTGCCAGAATCTGGATCGCCAAAGCCGCCGTGGCGTAAACCGCCAGGCGACGCGCCGCCGGGCGCCGATACCAGGGTGACGACATGGCTCCCCTCCCCTTTCATCCATCCCGCATACGCGGGCGCAGGCCATGCACGTCACGCAACGCCGCTAACCGCGCTGCCCCCTGACCAGCGGAATGACCCGCCGCTCACCCGACACCCGACTGCGCACGCGCCGCTCCTGATAGCGGCGCTTTACAAGATAGATCGGCCGCCCCTTGGCCTCGTCGTAGATGCGGCCGATGTACTCGCCGACCACGCCCAGGCCGATGAGCTGCAAGCCGCCAAAGAACAGCAGCAGCGACAGCACAGAGGCATAGCCCGGCACATCCACACCCAGGATCAAGGTGCGTGCAACGATGAAGCTGCCATAGCAGAACGCCAGGCTGGCGATGGCCACGCCCAGGTACGTCCAACTGCGCAGCGGCAGCGTGCTGAAGCTGGTGATGCCCTCGAGCGCGAAATTCCACAGGCGCCACCCAGAGAACTTGGAGGTACCGGCGCTGCGCGGTTCGCGCTCATACGGCACGATGACCGTGCTGTAGCCCACCCAGGCAAACAGGCCCTTCATGAAGCGGTGCCGCTCGGGCAACTGCTTGAGCGCGTTGACTACGGCCCGGTCCATGAGGCGGAAGTCACCCACGTTCTCGGGCAGTTTCAGGTCGGACAGCTTGTTGTGCACACGGTAGTACGCCTTCGCCGTAACGCGCTTGAGGAACGAATCACAAGCGCGACTGGTGCGCTGGGCCAGCACCACCTCTGCCCCCCGCTTCCAATGCGCAACCATCGTGGGAATCAACTCCGGCGGGTCTTGCAGATCCGCGTCGATCGGGATGACGGCATCACCGAACGCCTCGTCAATGCCAGCCGTGAGCGCGGCCTCCTTGCCGAAGTTGCGCGTCAGGTCGATCACCCGCACGCGCTCGTCGCTGTGCGAGACCTTGATCAGTTGCGCCAAGGTGTCGTCGGTGCTGCCGTCGTTCACGCACACGATCTCAAACTGCATCGACTCGATGGCTTCCAGGATGGGCACGACGCGCGCAAAGAATGCGTGCAGAGCCTTGCTTTCGTTGTAGAACGGCACGACCAGCGAAAGCAGTTGCGTTCTCTTGTATTCCGTCATCATTTCCTCCCCGTCCGCGGCGCGTGCGCCCACGGTTCCTTTTATGTGTTGCTTGCGCGCTCAAGATGAATGCGGCGCGCGATCTGCGCGAGTGCCAGCAGCAGGATGATCGGCATCAACTGGAAGCCGATCGATTCGATCAACAGCATCCCGGCGAGTGGCAGCAGCCAAAGCAGGACCAACAGTTCGCGCTCTCCGGGCAGCCAGCCCTGGCGCCAGGCATACGTGCCAAACCAGGCGATTGCCAAGCCGAGAAACGCCAGGTCGTAGTCGTACAGATAAGCGCTGGCGAGCAGCGTGGCGACGATCAAGGCGCTGGCCTGCAGCGCGAACGCGCAGGGGCGGCGCCAGGCATAGACCACCACGCCGGCGGCCACCACGGCCACGGCCAGATGCAGCACATAGGCCGGCACCACGCCGCCGTGCAGCATCTTCACCAGGGCGAACACCGTCGGCATGCGCGCGAGGATGACCGCGCCGGATTCCACCACCGACCGCGCGAACCCCGCGTTGTGCAGGAAGGCCGTGAACGACTGCACGCCGAACGCACCCAGCGCAACGGCAGTCAGGCCGAGCGTGGTCAACGCCATCGCCGCCAAGGTCTTCCACGCCCTTGCGCAGACCAGCGCCACCGGCACCATCAGGGCCAGTTGCGGCTTGAGCGTCAGGAGCGCCAGCAGCATGCCCGCCACCACCGGGCGCGACTGCAGCTTCGTCAGCGCCAGCCCCGCGCACGCCGCCAGCAGCAGCGCGTTCTGGCCGGTCGCCAGTACCACGGCAATACCGGGGAATGCCACGCACGGCAGCCACGCCTCGCGCCACGGCACGATGCGCCGCACAACCGAGAGAAAGGCGCCGGCGCTCACGCCAAAGAACACCGGCACCGCCAGCCAATACGGCAACAGGCCGAACGGCAGGACGAACAGCAGGAAGGTGGGCGGGTAGAACCACGGCAGGATGGCGTGGTTGGTGGCGATCAATGGCACGGTCGCCACTTCCAGCGCGTGCAGCGTGGCGAAGTCGTACACGCCCAGCGGCGTGCCCTGCAGCGTCAGTTGCGCGGCGCTCCAGAACACGACAAAGTCGCCGCCCAGCGGGAACACGCCGTCCACCTTCAGCACATCGGCACGCACGCACCAGATGCCGAAATACGCGGCGTAGCAGACCAGCGCCACGATGGAGTACACGCGCACGCGCTCGCGGTCGAGCCAGTGCCCGGCGGCAACGCGAAGTGGATCTCGTGTGATCTCAGCGGCAGCCATGATGCGCGCTCACGTCCGGCCAGCCACGCGCCGCAAGATCAGCAGCAGCATGGCCATCAAGATCAGCGGCCCGAACTGCGGCAGCTTGAGGAACGGATTGGCATGCTCGAAGAGCGGCAGCAGCCACGCCAGCACGAGCAGCATGCGCTCTCCGCGTGACAGGCCATGGCGGATGCCGTCGCCCACCACGCCGGCAATGGCAACGCCAAGCCAGGTCAGTTCATAGTCACGCAGATAAGGCGTCGCCAGCATGGTGGTGATCACCAGCGCCCCCGCACGCAAACCGAAATCGGGCGTGCGATGCCAGACATAGACCAGCGCGGCCACACCGCCCAACGCCACCAGGGCCTGCACAGCATAAGCACTGGCGATGCCCACGCCACCCAGGCGCGCCGCCGCCAGCGGCGTCGGCATGCCATACCACGCGATAACGCCACCTTCCATGTAGTGCGTCCGCGCCCACTGCGCGTTTTCCAGGAAGGCCGGCACGGTCTCCCAACCGCACACCGCCACGCTGGTGGCGGCAAACAGCGCCGCCGTCAACGCGGCGCTCGCAAACGTCTTCCATGCGCGCGCTGCGACCAACGCCAGCGGAAACAGCATCGCAAGCTGCGGCTTGATGGCCAGCATGCCGATGAGCACGCCGGCCAGCACGGGCCGTTTCTCGACCCAGTACACAGCAAATGCCGCCAGGCCTGCCGTCAGCAGCGAGTTCTGTCCCATCACGGCCGCGATGATGGTGGCGGGCGAAGCGATCACCGGTAGCCAGAGCCCCCGGCGCCAGAAGGCACCGGTGCCCAGCAGCGCCGCAACCGACTTCAGATAGATCGCCCCCGTTGCCAGCAGGAACAGCAGATAGCTCTGCGCCAGCGGCAGCAAGGAGAGCGGCAACACCATCAGCAGGAACGTGGGCGGATAGAGCCAGGGCAACACAACGGTGCTGTCCTTGCCCAGGGTGCCGTACTGGGCGATGACGGCAGTCAACTGGCCGACGTCATAGGCATGCAGCGGGCCCAAGGTCAGGGCGAGATGCGAAGCACCCCAGAACACGGAGAAGTCCGAACCGGGCCGGGAGATGGTCGCGTCGGAAAAACCCTTGCTGACCCATCCCCACGTGATGAGCAGCGCGGCAAACAGCACCAGCAGGGCAGCGCTGTACACGCGGACCCGATCGAGATCGAGCCAGCCTTCAGCGACACCCGCATGCGCCAGCGCATCGCTCTTGGCCGGCAGGCGCACAGACTTCTGGTTCATGCCTTCTCCTCGCCGCGTTCCCCGGGGCGCCGCGCATGTCATGAAGCGTGCGCGATGCCGGGCGGGTTCTACTGAACAGGTTTGAAATCAGTCTTGTTCGCCGGGTTGGATAAGGCAAGGCAGGAGGCCCGCGTGGCGCGGGTGTTGGCGGCTTGCGAACAGCCAATTGAGCCTCAACGTTTCAGCGCTGAATCGCGCGCCATGCACCTGCGGACCAGCCATCTGTGCGGCGTTGACGTGCATGACGACGAAGGTGACCTCGCAAGGGGCGCCACCCGCGTTTCCAGCCGGAAACGTCGCGTCTGCAATGGGGGGACCGGCCCACACCCTCGTTGAACCCACCCATGTGGGGCCCAAGCCAATCCGGTGGTGGATTACCACCGTCCACCACGCTAACACCCCTCTGGCCGTTCGAATGAGGGCGCGTCCGGACCGCCTCATCCCTATGGCGCCTCATCCAAATGCGCGTGCCACGGCGCGCGTTTCCACCCGGCAACGGCACCCAGGCGGAACCCTTCTGGCCGCCCTCGCCGCTTCCGCCAGGCACCCAACAATCGCCCGCAAACCCTTGTCGCATCTAGATCGACATAGAGGTGGCCCGCCTTTTGCCTATCCCCGCTCGCAACACCCGCCACCTTCGATCAGCGAGGGGAGCAGCAGAGTCAAAGGCGACGGGAGGGCAGAACGAACGCTCAAGTACTCACGCTGAAACCGACCAAGGGACCCGAGCCAATGTCTACCAATGCCGTGCTCACATCGTCCGCACAGAACCACGCAAGCCGCGTCACCGCATGGTGCGCCTCGCGTGTGTCTCTGCTGCGTGCAGGCAGGCCCGGCACGCTGGCACGCTCGGCCCGGCACACGCAAGAACGGACTGCGCGTCTGCTGCAGATCCACCGCGAGCGGGTGCCCGGCAACAACGGAGGCTGCTGGCCGTTCCATGCCTGCGCCATCTGTGCGCCGCCGACATGCGCTCCCTCATCGAGCCTTTTCACAGCAGTACCTTTTTTAATTCAGTGAAGGAGATTGTCATGGACCGCCTGACTACCACTCTCAAGCAATTCGTTCGTGATGAAGATGGCGTGACCGCCATCGAATACGGGCTGATCGCCGCCCTGATCGCTGTCGTGATCATCGCCTCGGTCAATGCCGTGGGCAAAAACCTGAGCACCGTATTCAGCTACATCGCGACGGAACTCGGCTGACCAGCGGCACGGGTCGATTGCGCCGCGTATCGGTATCGGGGTCGCCACGCAGCGACGGCGTGCGGAGCAGGCGTGGGCTGCCAGGAGGTCGGCAGTCCACGCACTCCACCCACCGCTTGCCGGCGTTGCTGACTCGGCAACACGCCGTCCCTCTGCACATGAAGGAGATTGAGATGGAACTGACCAACAACGCACTTGCCCTGCTCCTGCGCGACGAGCAGGGCGTCACCGCCATTGAGTACGGCCTGATCGCGGCACTGATTGCCGTCGTCATCATCGCCTCAGTTCAGGCGGTCGGCACCAACCTGAGCACGGTGTTCAGCTACATCGCCACTGAGCTTGGATAACCAGTCCGATGAAGTCGAATAACAACGGGGAAGCGGGTGCGCACAGGAGCCCTCACGTGTCCTGTGACGACATCACGCGCAGGAGGGCCCCGCGAAGCACTGCACAACGGCGCTTCGCGGGGATTTACAGAACATCGCTGGAGACTGACATGAAGCGACCAATGGATCAGACCAAGCTGCTGCGCGGCGAACAGGGGGTGACGTCAATCGAGTACGCCCTGCTGGGCGCGCTGATCGCCATGGTCATCATCGCGTCGGTCGCTGCGGTGGGCAGCAGCGTGAGCTCCCTCTACCAGATGATTGCCGCTGCCATCCCTTGATGACACCGCCTGCTGAACACCGATGAACGCCTAAGAATTCCGAACTTGCCGAGCTGACCCGGCAAACGCGCACGAGGACACCATGAACGCCGCTACCCTGCTCTCGCCAATGATCGCCCCCGCCTCGATGGGGATGGTGCTGACCGCGGCGGCCATTGACCTGCACGAGCGCCGCATACCCAACTGGCTGACCTTCGGCGCCTGGCTGGCGGCACTGCCCTTGCAGATTGCCGTCCACGGGCTCGGGCACGGTGCAGCCGACTGGGCGACCGGCTGGGTCGCCGGGCTCGCCATCGTCCTGCCCTTCTACCTGGTGCGCGGCATGGCCGCTGGCGACGTGAAGCTGATGGCCGCCGTCGGCGCCTGGCTGGGCGCGTCGATGGCCCTGCAGATCGCCCTGGCCACATTCGTGATCGGCGGCGTGTGGGCGTTGGCGATTACCGTGCGGCGCAAGCGCATGGTCCAACTGCGCCGCAACCTGGCCAGCATTCTGCTGACGCAGGGACAAGTCAGCCGTGATGCGCAACCGCCCAAGCCAGGCGTGGACGCGTCGTGGTCGGTCGGCAGCTTGCCCTACGGGGTGGCGATTGCCGCGGGCACGATCACCATGCTGCTGGCTTCCGCCTGGTGAGCAAGGTCATGCACACCCCCACTCCACACAGACAAACGGTGACGAACATGATCCTGGACGAAATGATCGAGCACAAAGACA
Organism: Ralstonia sp. UBA689; assembly: GCF_002298975.1. Taxonomy (GTDB): domain Bacteria; phylum Pseudomonadota; class Gammaproteobacteria; order Burkholderiales; family Burkholderiaceae; genus Ralstonia. The sequence continues at coordinate 28,182 of NZ_DBMV01000022.1, read as the reverse complement.
TCGGGCACGTGACGCACATGCTTGAGCCCGTGCCGTCTGCTGGGGAAAGCGTAGCCGAGAAGAAACCGGTGCCGCCCTGGCATGCGCTGCCGCGCACCGTTGCCGAGACCGGCCTGGACATCTCACTGCTGCTGGGGCTGCTGCTGAAAGTGGCCTACCTGCACCGCAGCGCCACGCTGGTCATGCTGATGGACACGCTCAAGCTGCCGGCCATGGTCATCAACGAGGTGGCCGCCTACGCGGTGCGCGAGCGCCTGCTGGAAGTCGCCCACCGCGGCTCCAACGATCTGGACGTGCGCTTCGGGCTGACGGATGCCGGCTATGCGCGTGCCGCAGAGTTCACCGCCCGCTGCAGCTACGTGGGCGCCGCACCTGTCACGCTGGCAGCCTATGTGGAGGCCGTGCAGCAGCATTCCATCCAACTCGCGTCGATTTCCAAGGCCGATGTCACGGCTGCGTTCGGCGCCCTGGTCATGCCGTCGGAGTTGCTCGACAACGTGGGCATCGCGCTCAACACCAGCCGGGCGGTGATGCTGTACGGCCCGGCCGGCGGCGGCAAGACCTACCTGGCCCAGCACCTGGGCACCCTGCTGCCGGGCGCGGTGCCCGTGCCGCATGCCGTGACGGTGGCCGGCGAGATCATCCAGATCTTCGATCCGCTGGTGCACGAACTGTACGACGGCACTGACAGCCCCCTGACGCAACGCCCGCTGGACCGGCGCTGGCTGGTCTGCCACCGGCCGGCCGTGCTCTCCGGCGGCGAACTCACGCTCGAAATGCTGGAGCTGCGCTACGACCATGCGACCGGCTTCTACCAGGCCCCGCCGCACATGAAGGCCAACAACGGCATCTACATCGTGGATGACCTCGGCCGCCAGCAGGTGGGCGTGAGCGAACTGCTCAACCGGTGGATCGTGCCGCTGGACCGCCGCGTGGACATGTACTCGCTGCGCAATGGCGTGCGCTTCTCGGTGCCGTTCGACGTATGGCCGATCTTCTCGACCAACCTGAACCCGAGCGACCTGGGCGACGACGCCTTCCTGCGCCGGCTCGGCAGCAAGCTCCATGTCGGCCCGCTGTCGGTCAACGAATACCGCGAGGTCTACATGCGTGCCGCGCAGGAACTCGGCCTGCAAAAGGCAGATGCGGCCTTCGACTACCTGCTCGAAGCCTTGCACGGCCCCGCCGGCAAGCCGCTTCTGGCCTGCATTCCGCGCGACCTGCTGCGGCTGGTGGCGTCCGCTGTCCAGTATCACGGGCATGAGCCCCACGTGAGCGAAGACGCTTTGCGCCGGGCATGGCAAAGCTATTTCTGCGCACACGTGGATGTCAAGACAACCCAGCCCACGAATGCAAACACGGGCGCGCAGCCGGACACACCGGCCGCCACCTGACGCTTGCGTATCCGAACCGCGTCATTGATCTCAGTAGGGGGAACTCATCATGAAGAACGCGCGTGCAATCCTGATGCTGGTTATCGCTCTTGCAGCCGGCATCGCGGCAGTCATCTCCGCATCGCGGTGGCTGGCCCAACAGTCGTCCAGCTCGGTCAAACAGGTCGTGGTGGCCACCGTCGACATGGATCTTGGCCAACCACTGGGCAGCGACCAACTGCGGACGGTGAGCTGGCCGTCGGGCAGCGTGCCTCCCGGCACCTTCGACGACATCAAGGCGCTGCAGGGGCGCGTGGTGCGCACCAGCCTGCAGGCGGGTGAACCGATCCTGGAGAGCAAGCTCGCCCCGCTCGGCACCAAGGGCGGCCTGTCGGCGGTCATCGGCGAAGGCAAACGCGCCATCACCGTGCGCGTGAACGATGTGGTGGGCGTGGCCGGCTTTGCCCTGCCAGGCAACCGGGTCGACGTGATCGTCAACACCAATGAAGACACGAAGGCCGCCAACAACGGCAACAGCATCTCCAAGATCGTGCTCGAAAAGATCCTGGTGCTGGCGGTCGCGCAGCAGGTCAGCCGCGACGATACCCAACCCAAGGTGGTCAACGCGGTCACGCTCGAAGTCACGCCCGAGCAGGCCGAGAAGCTCGATGTCGCACGCAGCGTCGGCACGCTGTCGCTGGTGCTGCGCAATCAGGTCGATGTGGCCGCGGTGTCAACCGGCGGCGCAACCAAGGGCACCCTGTTGGGCACCCCGGCAGCCGAGCCTGCCCCCAAGGTGGAGATGGTCAACGTGCCGGTACGCACGCCCGTCAAGGTCCGGCGCGCCAGCACCGCCACAGTCAAGCAGCGCGATTGCATCGGCGTCCTGTCCGGTGTGCACGGCAGCGTCGAATGCTTCTGATCTGAGCACATCAACCAGTCCAGTCAACAGAGGGTTTCACAGACATTTTCTTCGTGTGCAGCACCAACTCTCCGGGGGGGAGATATGAAGACGAACCAAAAAACCAATGCCGCACTGCTGAATGCCCGCGCCAAGGCCTGCGCCTTGGTCCTGGCGGGGGCAGCAGGTGCCATGCTGGGCACGCCCAATCGCGCGAGTGCGCAAACGGCCATGGAGGCCGGCGCCGTCGCCAAGTCCACCACGGCGCCCGTCGTCACGCAGTCCCGTGCGGGTGGCACAGCGCCCATGCAGATGACGATCAGCATGGCTCCGGCCACCGTACCGGCACAGCCCGACGTACGCGGCCCGAACTGCACGGGCGCCGTGCGCAGCGAAAGCAACGTGGTCGTGCCAGTTGGCAAGTCGACCATCATTTCGCTGCCCGAACCGGTGCGCAACCGCACCCTGGGCAACCCGAACGTGGTGCAGGCCAGCATGGTGTCGCCGCAGAGCATGTACCTGCTGGGGCGCAGCGTGGGCACCACCAACATGATCGTGCAAGGCCGCAGCGGCACCTGCAGCGTGGTCGACGTGGTGGTCAACGCCGATGCCGGCGGCCTGCAAACGTCTCTGTCGCAACTGATGCCGGGCGAATCCAGGATCCGCGTCACAACCGCTGCCGACAACCTCGTGCTGACCGGCTCCGTATCGAACGCGCAGTCCGCCTCGATGGCAATGGAAATCGCACGCGCCTATGCGGCCTCGGCACAAAGCGGCAATGACAAGGGCGGTGGCGCCACCCCCGGTGGCGGCGTGCTCAACATGATGACCGTCGACACCCCGCAGCAGGTGATGCTGGAGGTGAAGGTGGCCGAAGTGTCCAAGACCCTGCTCAACCAGATGGGCTCGGCGCTCAACATCCAGGGCGGCTTCGGCTCCTGGAGCGGTGGGCTGCTGACCTCCCTGCTGGCTGGGTCCACCACGGCGCTGTTCGGCAACAAGAACAACAACCGGCCCTTCCAGGTCCAGCTCGATCCGCAGAAGAACGACAACCTGGTCAAGATCCTGGCCGAACCGAACCTGGTGACGCTCAGTGGCCAGGAAGCCAGCTTCCTGGCGGGCGGCAAGATCTACATCCCGGTCGCGCAAAGCAACGCCCTGGGCGGCGCCTCCACCATCACGCTGCAGCAAGAGGAGTTTGGCGTGGGGCTGAAGTTCACGCCAACGGTAATGGCCAACGGCCGCATCAACCTCAAGGTCGCGCCGGAAGTGTCCGAACTCTCGCCCACCGGCGCGACCGTCTCGGGTTCGAGCCTGAACGGCCAGACCATCCTGCCGCTGATCACCACCCGGCGTGCCTCCACCACGGTCCAGATGCGCGATGGCGAAAGCTTCGCCATCGGCGGCCTGCTGCAGGACAACGCACGCGGCACGCTCAAGGCCGTGCCTGGCGTCGGCGAGGTGCCCGTGCTCGGCACGCTGTTCCGCAGCACGTCGTATCAGCAGGACCTCACGGAACTGGTGATCGTGATCACGCCGCACCTGGTGCAGCCGATGCAGGCGGCTTCGTATCCGCTGCCGACCGACAGCTTCTCGACGCCGAACGAGTTCCAGGTCTACCTGATGGGCAACATGGAAGGCTCCGGTGGCAAGAACCGCCCTGCCAAGCCGATGCCGCCCGCACCGAGCGCGCCGTCCGCGCCGTCCTCGCAAGCACCTGTGCCTGCACCGGTTGTGCCTGCAACGCCCACCCCTGCGCCCGCACAGCGCACGGAAGTGAGCACCGCACCGGCGGACAAGCCCGCCAAGGCAACACCCTCCGAGCCCGTTGCAGTTGCCGAGCCTGCAGTCGCCAAGCCGATCACCGCCGAGCCCGTTGCCAAAGCTGTGGAGCTGGCGCCGCCTGAACACGCCGCAGCACCGGCAGATGACACCGCCGCGCGTGTTGCCCGCATCGAAGCCACCGCGGCTCGCCTGGCGCAAGCCAAGGCGGCCGGCACCCCGCAATCGCGCTGAGCACCAGGAACCCTTTGGAGACAAGCCATGAACGCGAACCTCAAACTCCTGTCCCGCGTAGCACTCCTGCTGCTGGCCAGCCAGGCACTGACCGCCTGCATGTCCACCACGCCCGTGTGGGACAAGCACTTCGGTGAGGCCGTCACCACCGTCAGCCACGCCCAGGTCATCAACCCGGATGCGCCGGCCAACCTGCCCCCAGCCAACGGCGTGGACGGCAAGGCAGCAGTGGCCGCCATGTCGAACTACGACCGCTCGCTGTACCGGCTCGGCACGGGGGGCGCCGGCGGTACGACGGGCCTGGGCGGCGCCGGTTTTGGTGGCGGCGGTTACGGCGGTGTCGGCATGTCAGGCGGCAGCTCGCGCTGACGCAAGGTGGCGGGCCGGACGCCGCCCCAAGCGGCGCTACGGAACACAGCAGGAACGATAAAAACAGGAGTCCTTGCCATGCTCAAGATCTTGATCGCATCCGAAGACGGCGATCGCTTGGCGGAAATCGCACGCCTCTTGGCCGCCAGCGGAAGCTACCAGGTCATGCGGCTGCAGGACGCGCCGGGCAACCTGGCATCGCATGCCTGCCAGTTGCGCAGCGCCGATGTGCTGATCATCGACCAGGCGCACGGCGGCACCCCGCAGATGCAGTGCATCGAAGCGCTGCGCCAGCAGCAGCCCGACCTGCCCTGCATCCTCGTCACGCAGACGCAGCAGCCTGACCTGCTGATCCGCGCGCTGCGTGCCGGTGTGAGCGACGTGCTGGCCTGGCCGCTGGAACGCAGCCAATTGGCCGACGCTCTCAAACGCCTGGAGAGCAACTTCACTCCCAGGGCACGAGAAGAAGCGCGCGTGATCTCCTTTGTGTCGAGCAAGGGCGGCGCCGGAGCCAGCTTCATTGCCAGCAACGTCGGCCATGCGCTGGCCACGCATGAGCACAAGCGGGTGCTGCTGATCGACCTGAACACACAGTTCAGCGACACCCACTTCCTGGTCAGCAACCAGACGCCGCCGGCCACCCTGGCAGAGGTCTGCGCGCAGATCGACCGGCTCGATGACGCCTTCCTGGAAGCCTGCCTGACGCGCGTCGACAAGGGCTTCGACATCCTGGCCGGCGCCACCGATCCGATCAAGGCCGGTGAGATCAAAAAGGACCGGATCGAATACGTCCTCTCGCTGGTCGCGCCAAGCTACGACTTCATCCTGGTCGACATCGGGCAGGCCATCAATCCGCTGTCGATCGCGGTGCTCGATCGCAGCGACCAGATCTGCCTGGTGGTCCAGCCGACCATCGCCTTTGCCCGCACGGGGCGGCGCCTGCTGGACATCCTGCACGGCCTGCACTACCCGGCCGACAAGATCCGGGTGCTGGTCAACCGCCACGGCCGGCGCGACGAGCTGCCGCGCGGCACGCTGGAAAACGTCTTCGGCATGAAGATCTTCCACATGCTGCCCGACGATCCTTCAGCGGTGGATGAATCCATCTGCCAAGGCGTGCCCGTCATCCGCGAACACCGGCACAGCGCCATTGCCAAGGCCACGCTGGCCCTGGCCGACATCTTTGCCACGGCGCGCGAAAACGAACGCCACCAGCCGCAGGAGAAGGGCTTCTCACTGAGCAAGCTCTTCATGCGGACCAGGGCGTCCTCACCCAACGTTGCCTGATTTCTCCAGCCACATGGAGCCCATCATGTCGATCCGCGAACAACTCATCCTGCCGGAACCTCCGCCGCTGACCATGAACGGGCACGCGGCTACCCTGCACGTCTCACCGGGGCAATCCAACTATCGCGATTTCAAGAAGACGGTGCATGAAGCCGTGCTGGACCGCGTGGACCTCGAGCGGCTGGCCCGCTTCCCGACGGAACGAGTGCGCCAGGAGATCGGCGTCCTGGTCAACGGCATCATCGATGAAGAAAAACTGCTGCTCAACGACACCGAGCGCCGCCAGTTGTCGACAGACGTGTATGACGAGATGTTCGGCTTCGGCCCGCTGGAGCCGCTGCTGCAAGACCCGACCGTGTCCGACATCCTGGTCAACACCGCCAAGCAGACCTACGTCGAGCGGCGCGGCAAGCTCGAGCTGACCGACATCACCTTCTACGACGACGCCCACCTGATGAAGGTGATCGAGAAGATCGTCTCGCGCGTCGGCCGCCGCATTGATGAAACCAGCCCGATGGTGGATGCACGCCTGCCCGACGGCTCGCGCGTGAACGCGATCATCCCGCCCTCGGCCATCGACGGCCCGCTGCTGTCGATCCGGCGGTTTGCGGCCAACCCGCTGCAGATCGCCAACCTGATCGAGCTCAAGACCCTGACGCCGCCGATGGCCAAGCTGGTGCAGGCGCTGGCGCACGCCAAGCTCAACGTGCTCGTCTCGGGCGGCACTGGCAGCGGCAAGACCACCTTGCTGAACATCCTCTCGGGCTTCATCCCGGCCGACGAACGCCTGGTCACGATTGAAGACGCGGCGGAACTGCAGTTGCGCCAGCCGCACGTGCTGCGCCTGGAAACACGCCCGCCCAACATCGAAGGCAAGGGCGAGATCACGCAGCGTGCGCTGGTGCGCAACGCCCTGCGCATGCGTCCGGACCGCATCATCCTGGGCGAAGTGCGCGGCGGCGAGGCGCTGGACATGCTCAACGCCATGAACACCGGCCACGAAGGGTCGCTCACCACCATCCACGCCAACACCCCGCGCGACGCCCTGACCCGCATGGAGAACATGGTGAACATGGCGGGCCTGGCCCTGCCGCCCAAGACGATCCGGCAGCAGATCGCTTCGGCCATCACGGTGGTGATCCAGGTGGCGCGGCTCACCGACGGGCGCAGAAAGGTGGTCAGCATCCAGGAGATCACCGGCATGGAAGGCGACACGATCAACATGCAGGAGATCTTCACCTTCCAGCGCACCGGCGTGATGCAGGACGGCACCGTCAAGGGCAACTTCCATGCCACGGGTGTCTATCCGCGCTTTGCCGAGCGGCTGCGCGTGTACGGGGTGGGCCTGCCTGACGAGACCTTCGACCCCGCGAGACAGTTCGAGGTTTGAAGCCGCACAGACGGCGTGATCCGGAAAAAGGGGGAACCTCAAATGAGCGAAATCTTCTATGCCTTCATGATCCTGCTGTTCGCCGCGGTGGTGCTCTGTATCGAGGGGCTCTACCAGTGGTGGAACAACTACCACGGCCCCGCGGCCAAGCGCGTCGACGCACGCATCCGCGCCTTGTCCGCAGGCGGCCATGTCGATCAGGAACGGCTCACGATCCTCAAGAAGCGGCTGCTGAGCGACTCGCCGCGCTTCCAGCGCTGGCTGATGAGCCTGCCCCGGGTGACCGTCATCGACCGCTGGCTGGAGCAGTCCGGCAGCTCGTGGTCGGTCGGCCAGTTGCTGGGAATCTGCTGCCTGTTTGGCTTCGGTGTGCTGGCGGCGGGCGCCTGGCTGCCGGTTCCCATCGCCATCGTCGGCGCGGTGGCGTTGCTGGCGGGCATGCTGCCCGTGCTGTACATCGTCAGGCTCCGGCACAAGCGCATCAAGCACCTGGAGGCGCAACTGCCAGACGCGGTAGACATGATCGCCCGCGCGCTGCGCGCCGGCCACTCCTTCGCCAGCGCCCTGGGCATGGTCGGGCAGGAGATCAAGCCGCCGATGGGCCCCGAGTTCCGCATCACGTTCGAAGAGATCAATTACGGCGTTGCGGTGGATGAAGCGTTGACCAACCTCGCCATGCGGGTGCCCGTCAATGACCTGCGCTACTTCGTGATCGCGGTGCTCATCCAGCGCGAGAGCGGCGGCAACCTGGCCGAGATTCTCGACACCATCGGCATGCTGGTGCGCGAGCGCCTGAAGCTGTACGACAAGATCCGCGTGCTGTCGGCCGAAGGTCGCCTGTCGGCATGGATTCTCGGGCTGCTGCCGTTCTGCACCGCCGGGCTGATCCTGGTCGTCAACCCGGACTTCATGAAGGTGCTGTGGCACGACCCGATCGGCCTGAAGATGATCGGGGCGGCGCTGCTCAACATGGTCCTGGGCGTGCTCTGGATGCGCAAGATCATCCGCATCCGGGTGTGACGAATCGACAGGCACTGATATGCGGACATCGGTCCGCGCAGCCGCAATCCCGCAATGTCGCAATGCCGCAATGCCGTAGAGGGAGACGATCATGCAAACCATCTATTCCACACAGAACGTGGTGCTGGTGCTGGTCTTTATTGCCGCCTTTATTGCCGCGCTCGGTCTGCTGCAGATCTTCTCGCCAAGCCGCACGCGCGGCCGGGTGCAGCAGATCGCCGGCCAGACAGTGGACACCGGTGCCACAGACGGGCTCGACAACGCCTGGGTTGAAAAACTGGCGACGTGGGCCAAGCCGGTCTCGCAGCTCTCGCTGCCCAAGGAGGGCTGGGAGAATTCGCAACTGCGCGTGCGCTTCATGAACGCCGGTTGGCGCCACGCGTCGGCCGCGCCGCTGTACTTCGGTATCAAGACCGTGCTGGCCATCGCCTTTCCGCTGTTTGGGCTGGCGGCCATGAGCGCCCGGCACGTCACGTTCCACGACCAGGAGATGACCTTTGCCGTGCTGGGGCTGCTCGGCGCCATCGGCTACTACCTGCCCAGTGCCGTGCTGGCGCGCAAGATCGAGAACCGCAAGCGCGCCGTCTTCGAAGAGTTTCCGGACATGATCGACCTGCTCACCGTTTGCGTGGAGGCCGGCCTCGGGCTGGATGCCGCGCTGCTGCGCGTGTCGCAGGAACTCGCGCTACGCTGCCCCGTGCTGGCATCGGAGCTGGAGCTGATGCTGCTGGAACTGCGCTCGGGGTTCTCGAAGGAGAAAGCCCTGCTGAACCTGGCCCTGCGCACCGGCGTGGAAGACGTGGACAAGTTCGCGTCGATGCTGATCCAGGCCGACCGCTTCGGCACCAGCCTGGCAGACTCCCTGCGCGTGCTGTCCGACATGCTGCGCACCAAGCGCCGCATGATCGCCGAAGAGCAGGCCGCCAAGATCGCGCTCAAGCTGCTCTTCCCGCTGATCTTCTTTATCTTCCCGACCCTGCTTCTGGTGCTGCTCGGCCCGGCCTTCATCCAGATCTACCGTGTGCTGCTTCCCACCATCACCGGCAGCACGGGAGGCTGACATGCGAAAGCGAACATAACTTGGCTGCAACGGCCCCCGGACTATCACTTGGCGCGCGACGCTGGGGCGATGGTCCTGTTTCCCGGACGCGCGCCGGGTTTTTTCCTTCCCTTGGCGCGCAGTTGGCACACGGTGCCGGGTCGCTTTCCGGCTGCCGGCGTGATGACCGCATTGGAGATGCACCATGCTCCGCCAGACCAGCAACACCCACAACATCCTGACCCGCGCCTTGCGCGATGCTGTCGTGATCGCCTCCGTGCTCGGCGGCGTTTCGTATCTGCAGCCAACGGCAATCGCCGCAGGCATCGCACCTGCACCCGCCAAAGGGGCGAGCATTGCGCCGGTCGATCTCCCCACCATCGTTGAGCGATACGGCCCGGCCGTCGTGAATATCAGCGCAACCGCGCCGGAGCAGCCAACGCAAGGGCAGGCCCCCGAGGACCTCGATCCGGACGATCCCTTCATCCAGATCTTTCAGCGCTCCGCCCCACAGTTTCGGCAGCCGCAAAGCGGCGCGCCGCATGCAATCAGGGGAACCGGCTCGGGTTTCATCGTCAGCCCGGACGGCCTGATCCTGACCAGTGCGCACGTGGTGGACCGCGCTGAAGAGGTCACGGTCAAACTGACTGACCGGCGTGAGTTCAAGGCAAAAGTGCTGGCTGTCGACCCGCGGAGCGACGTGGCAGTGATCCGAATCGACGCCAAGAAGCTGCCGACCGTCAAACTTGGCGACTCGTCGCGCGTGCGCGCCGGCGAACTGGTGCTGATGATCGGATCGCCCCACGGCCCCGAGAACACCGTGACCGCCGGCATTGTGAGTGTCGCCCCCCGCGCGCTGCCGGAGGGCGTCTCGACTCCGTTCATCCAGACCGACGTCAACATCGTGACCGACAACTCGGGCGGCCCCCTGCTCAACCGCTCCGGCGAGGTCATCGGCATCAACGTGCAGATCTATGGGCAAACGGAGGGGGGATACTCGGGCCTGACCTTTGCCATCCCGATCAACGTCGCGGTGCAGGTGGAGAAGCAGTTGCTGGCCCTGCGCAAGGTGCCCCAGGGCAACCTTGGCATCGGCATGCAAGACGTCGACCCTGGCTTGGCTCGGGCCTTTGGCCTGCCCCGGCCGGCCGGGGCACTGGTCAATTCCGTCGAGCCCGGCTCGCCTGCCGCCGCCAGCGGCCTGAAGCCCGGCGACGTCATCACGCAGATTGGCGACAAGGCAGTCGACCGCTCCGCTGAACTCGCCGAACATCTTGCTGCGCTCAAGCCCGGAACAAAGATCGCGCTCACGCTGATCCGCAATCAAAAGCCGATGACGGCCACAATCGTGGCCGCCGCATCCGAGGGAAGACCCGGCACGCAGCAGGACGAAGGCAGCGCAGCCCATCGCCTCGGATTGGCCGTGCGCCCGCTCAATGAGGCCGAACGGCTCGCTACCGCGCTCACGGAAGGACTGGCGGTGGATGCAGTCGAGGAGCCCGCGGCAAGTGCCGGTATCCAACCCGGCGATATCGTCCTGTCGTTCAATGGCACGCCAGTCAAATCACCCGAGCAAATGAGCGCACTCACTGCAAAGGCCGGGAAGCAGGTCGCATTGCTGATCCTGCACAACAACGCCCGCATCTTTGTCTCGGTCGAGCTGAGGTGAATTCCAGACCGATTCAGAAACCTCCGACTTGCCCCACGCCGCGCGAGCCCGCTACACTGCCCGGGCTCGCATCAGACAGATGCGGCCGGGCTTGGAAACCCCGTTTTTCAGATCTTGTGACGAAGAGCCGTTTATGGCTCTGCGGCGCCGGTGTTCGCTCCTACGGGCGGGCCTCGGCAGGTACGGCTTCGGCCGTGCCGGTTCTCTTCGCAAGATCTGTCCGGTGTTTCCAGCCTGTCGTGTGCCCGCCCACCCTCGTGGTGGGTGGCTCCTCAACTCACCACGAGGGCAAGACCATGGATCACCCGATTCAAGCTGTTTCATCCTCACGCGGGCATTGCCCCGCCATCCACCCGCCGCCGCTTCGCATCACGCATCACACCCGATGCACGCCGTGCTGAGGTGCGTAATGAAGCTCGAACACAACCGCGACTATCTGAAGGGCGCGCTGTTTGCGCGTGACTTCCTGCGCCGCACGCAGGCAGGCCTGAAGCTGCATCGACAGTTCGAACCCAAGACGCTGCGCTGGGAATATCAGATCCACATCCAGGACAAATCTGGCGAGTACCAGGCCGGGTTTCTGGACGCCATTGGTGCGTACGTGCTGACCACGCTGGAAGGCGTGCTGGTCGAGCTGTACCGGTGGGAGATCCTGCGCATACTGGAGCGCGGGAATCCGCAGAAATAGAAGAACAGCAGAAGAGCAGCAGTGAACGCGGCCCCGGCACGGGCGGGGACGCCAAGCAAAAACCCTTGTGCGCGACGGTCCGAGGCTGACGCCTCCGGCGCAAACCCTCAAGCGGCGAGTTCAAACTGTGACGCGCGACGCGGAAAGCGTCAGGGGTCGCTCAAAAAAACAGCAAGCGCGAGGAAGAAAGCGTGACGCATCGCGTTCTGAACGCCGAATGCCGAGTTCAGAACGTCGCGCGCCGAGTTCAAACCGTGGCGTGCGGCACAAAAAGCTCGGAGGGTTGCTGAAAAAAACAGCAACCGCGAGGAAATAGACACGGCACGTCGCGCTCTGAACGCCGAATGCCGAGTTCAAACCGTGGCGTGCGGCGCAGAAAGCGTCATGGGGTCGCTCAAAAAAGCAGCAGCCGCGAGTGAAGAAGCACGGCGCGTCGCGTTCTGAACGCCAAATGCCGAGTTCAGAACCTCACACGCCGAGTTCAAGACCGCTCTGGCCTGGGGCCTGGGTGCACAGCAGGAAGATCAAGAGCAAACGCTGCTGCTGTTCGCGTCCTGCCCCATGACCTCCCTGGGCAGATACGTTGAGAAACCCGGCACGCCCAGACTGGAGAAGCCGATCCATGTGGCCGGAGACACCGGCGAGATGGTTAGCCCCGTAATGCCAACAGACACGCCCGCGCAGCTCGACGCATCGCACGTTGCGCTTACCGCGCCAGTGGAGTCGTACCACTGGATGGTCACGTTCGATGACGTGAGGCTTGGCAGGATGCGCTGCATGCGCGAGAGCACCGAGCTGGACCCCTGCGCGCAGACCACCGCCTGGCGTGCGCCCCAGCGCGTTGCCTCACCCGCCGCGTTCCACGTAAAGAGAATGCGGCCGAAATCCAGGATCGCCAGCAACACGGTGAGGAACAGCACCGCCACGATGGCGAATTCGACCGCGGTCGTCCCTTTTTGTCGCTTATTCATAGGATTGCCTCATGGTCACGGAGATGTTGCTGAACGCGATCGATGTCAGCTTTCCGGTGCCGCCGGTGTAGTAGCGCGTAAACGCCAACATATCCAGCACCGGGCTGAACGTGTAGCCCGAGATCGTGACGGTGACGGTGTTGATGGCGGGGTTGGAGCCCTGAACGATGTTGCCGGTGCAGCTCGTGTTGGATGCATCGCAAATCGACACCATGCTGGTCTTCAGCCCCGGCACCAGCGGCGTACTGCCCACGGTGGGCGTACCGTACACCGCCAGGTTCTGTGCCGTGGTGTAGGCGGCCGAATTGCCGGCCGCCTGCGTGCTCAGGTAGCGTGCGGCATCCCGCGTGGATTTGGTCAGCGTGTTGTAGGTGTAGATGGCCCGGCCAAACTCCGTAACCGCAAAGGTGACCGCCAGCAGCAGGCAAATGGTGATGGCCAGTTCGATCAGCGCCACACCGTGTTGTCGTGTCTTCATGGCTTGCTCCTACTCCACCAGGGCCGGCACCAGGGGGCCTGCTGTACCGCCCGCCAAACCACTGGGCGTGCACGGGCTGGTCAGGCTGCCCCCGTTGCTCAGGAATTCGAACTGCATCGTGGTGTGCACGCCGTCAACAGGCTGCAGCATCAGCATGCAGGCGTAGTCGATGATCTTGGAGGCAGAGGAAATCACCGGCACGAGAACAAGACGCCGGTTCGCGCCGTAGGTGGCAAGGTCGCCGCCGGCTCCTGCAGTAGCGAGACTCTTGTAGCCGCCTTTGATGTTCAGACCGGTGATCTTGTCACCGCCATTGATGCTGCTGCCGGTATCGTCGTAGTTGGCGTAGGCCAGCCGCTTGGTCTTGAAATTGGCGGCAGTTGGGTCGGAGCCCTTGGCGGGTGTGCCGCTGTAGGCGTTTTGCGGCACGGCGTTGGTCCAGTTGGTCGACGTATAGGCGTAGCCCGAGAGGTCGGGCTGCAATTGCGAAGCGCCAGACTTGTTCTTGTAGATGCCGAAGCGGGAGTTCCAGGCGTCGTCCACCGTGACCTTCGCACCGGGTGTGCCCAAGGTGTCGCCAATCTTGGAGTTGCAGTAGCCGTTCAGCATCTCATTTTTCGTTTCATTGGCGTTGGTGGAGCCATCCAGGTTGTACCAACCCATTTCCCCCGGGGTGAGCGAGCCGCCGCCATAGAGCATATTGACCCACTCGCCTACTTGGAAACCGTAGTTGGGGGCGGTTCCGCCGTTCTTCGGGAGCAGGGCCACAGGAATCGGGCAGGTGCTCTGCGCATGGACTCGCGTCGCCACAGCCAGCGCGGCAACGGAGTTGGTGGTGGCACCGCCCACAAACCTGATCAGGCGCGCCACGATGCCGCTGGTGGTGTGGGTGCACTTCACATAGCCCGAACTGGCAGACCCGCCTGCGGCGACGCTGTACGTCCCCGTCAGCGATGTGCTGAACGTGACGTCGTTCGCCACCAACGACGCCGAAACCTTCTGGTATGTGACGCTGTTGGCATTGCCTGCCGTGAGCCCCGCATTCGTGGCGCGCGTGAGCGCATCCGAATTGCCGTCCAGTTCCTGCGCCGCAGCCAGCGCACAGCTGTCCACCGCGGATTGCAGTTCCGACTTGGCGACAAACAGGCCACCCAGATCGATGACGAGGCCCGCCATGCCCAGCAAGATTGCAATCACCAGGCCAACGATGGGAAGAACGACCCCGCGTTCTCGCCGCTTCGAATAGTTGCCGTTACGCATAGCTCGTCGCCCCCGTTCGGTGAGGTCATTCGATCGGCCAGTCCGCGCGTCGCGGTGGCTGAACAAGGCGAAGCCAGCTACGCCACCCCCGCCCCGCAGCACGCCCGCTGCACGTTGATCTGGCTACCTGCTGCGCTCAACTCCGCATGCAGGTTTGCCGTTGTTTATAAGTAGTTGTAGCTGCGCCAACCGCAGACCGAAACTGGCCGTAGGGATGATTCAGCGTTGAAACGCGGTGCGCGCGATCAACGAAAGGTCCAGGTCCGATGCAGCACGAAGGTGATCGGCGGCACCATCATCAGGATTGCGCACAGCCCAACCCAGTAGTTCGCGCCCAGCCTTTGTGCGGTCCAGGAGATGGCGAGCGTCAGCAGCAGCCCGAAGACGGCCACGCAGACAAAGCGCAGGAAATTGTCGCGACTGGGCTTGGCGGAGAAGCTCCAGAGCGCATTCAAGAGGTATGAGAAGACGGTGGCGCAGACAAAGGCGACGCCGTTTGCCACCACGGGCGACACGCCAATCCCGAGCGCCAGCGGCGTGGCGATGGCCACGTGCACGCCGGTGGCAATCACGCCTGACACCCCAAAGCGCGCCAGCCGGACGATCGTGAGACGGTCTGGCGTCTGGTCTAGGATGCGGCGCGCGACCCTCTCCAGAACGGCGCCTGTTGCAGCGCCCCCGACGCTCTGTTCCGCTTGTCGCATGGCTTCCCCCGTCTTGCAGTCGACACGGATTGAGGGAACGGAGTCTGGCGATGTTCCTCGCTGTGTCGCGAGGTTGCCTACCGCAAGTCGCGGGCGCTATGGGAATCGTTGTCGTTCGCCACGCAATGCACCTGACGCCGCTGGCTCAAGGCGTTTCCTTCTCCCCTGAGCCCATCTTGGTCATCGCGTCGCCGGATAGAAATCCGTCAAATGAACTACGGGTGAGAACGCACCGCCTGGTGCGTCACTCGGCGTCGCTGCCGCCATGCGTGCGGTCAAAGCGGCGCAAGGTGGCGATGCGCTCGCGTGTGAGCGGGTGGGAAGAGAAGAACGCAGAGGCGTCGTCGTCGGCGTTGCTCGTCTCATCGGCATTCTTGGAATGCTTCGCGGTATCGGCCTTGCGCGTGCCGCCGTGCGTCTCTTCCAGTGCCTGCAGCACGTCGGCAAACGCGCCCACCGACAGGCCGTTGTCCTGCAGCAGTTGTGCGGCGTAGCGGTCGGCATCGCGCTCGTAGTCGCGCGAGTAGCGCAGCGTGAGCATCGCTGCGGGCACGCCCGACAGGATGGTCGACACGTCACCAAACAGCAGCGCCGCTGTCGCGCCAATCGCCGACGATTGAATCAACTGGCGCAGCCCGTGCCGGTATTCGACATGCCCCGCCTCGTGCGCCAGCACACCCGTGAGGCCATCGCCCTCGCCCACCAGCTTGACCAGCGCATCGGTCACGATGATGTCGCCGCCGGGCAGCGCAAAGGCGTTGGCACCCAACTTGCCAGCATCGCGAAAAACAATGTGGTACGTGTGGGTAGCCCGCGGCGCGCGCAGGGCTGCGAAGCGTGCACGGATGCGTGCCTGCTGCGCCTGCGGCAGCTTGCTGGGCTCGAGCCAGCGCTCATCCAGCGCACGTAGCGTACCGCGCCCAAGCTGCGACTCCACGCGTTGCGGCACCAGGGTTGCCACCACCTTGGCGCCCCACGGCAGGCCATAGCGATAACCCAGCACCAGCACCAGCACCGTCACAACCAGCGCGCCCAGCGCAAGCTTCCAACTGTTCTGCGCGCGCACGACCCAACCTTCGTGGTGGCCGGTGCGATGCAGCAGCGCGTTGAGCGCAGCCTGCTCAGCGGGGTCGGCAATCTCGCAGAAGGCACCGTCCTCAAAGGTGATCAGACGCGGCGCATGCTTGCCGCGCTCCGACACGCGCAGCGCGGCAAGCGATGCACGGCGCAGCAGCGTGCCATCCGTGTCGTACAGCACCGCCTCCCCCGCCTCGACGGCAAGGCGCACGGGCTGCGCACGCGAGGTCCGGCCGTCGAAGTAGGTAGCGAGGATCATGGAAACAGCCTTACAGCGCGATGTCGATGTCGTACCAGTCCACCGCCGCATCGCCCAGTGCACCCACCTTGATGGTCTCGCCGGCCACGAAGGTGTCGAGCGAACCGGCTGCCAGCAGCGTCATGGAGTCGAGCTTGTAGCGCAACGTGCGCACGCGCGCAAACGGTGTGAACAGGCCGATGGTGATGACGATCAGCACCGCGTTCGACACGTAGATCCAGAACAGCTTGCCTGCGCCCACTTGACTCTGGAAGCGGTGCGCGCCCAGCGTGGTGTGGTTCCAAACCACGTTCTGCAGACGCGACATGAAGTACGGCGCCAGGAACAGCATTGACGCGTACATGAACACGGCAACGATGACGAGGCCCACGATCTGGCCTGCACCGGCCTGCGCATTCTTGACCGACACGCCCAGCAGAAATGCCAGCGCGATGCCCACCACAAATGCCAGCACCGCCAAACCGAACGTACGCAGATACACGCCGTAGAAGTTGCCCGGCGTGCCCGAAAAATCAAACGGCGTGGTGCCGAAGCGCGTGTTCTTGTGCTGGTAGCGCTTGAAGCGCTGGTGCGCCAGCGGGGCCAGCAGGTACAGCGAGACCACGCTCAGAATCGGCCAGACCAGGAATACCATGTAGCCCTCGGCATCCTTGCCTGTAAACGCAAAGTGTAGGCCCCGGTAGCTTGAGTTGGCCATGCGGAAGCGCAGCGAACGCACCAGCAGCCAGGGAAACGCGCCCGCCAACAGCGCGAGAAGCACCATCGACAACGCCACCGAGGATTGACTGAGAATGTTGAACGCAAGGGCCAGCACAAAAATGATCGCGCGGCCCTTGAGGATGGCGATCGGGCTACCGTGGTAGTCGAAGCTCGACCCGGCCAGTTGCGTGTTGCGATAGAAATACTGCAGCGTGCGGACCTTCGCCCAAGCCGAATAGATGCCCACCGTGACGATGGTCAGCAGCAGGTTGACGATCCAGATGCGGAAGTACTCTGAGCCGCTGCCGATAAAGCGCATCCGCAACGGTTGCGGAGCCGCCGGAGCGGGAGCACCGCCCAGGACGGGCTCGCGTGCGATGTCGTTCATCTGATTTCCCTTCCCTGTGATTGTTGTCGTGCCCCGCGTGGGAGCCTGCCCCTGGGGTGAGCCGATTGTAGCGAACACCGTTGCGGTATGGCGTTAACGTCGCCTTAACAAATCATGGAGACGCACGCCCAACAAAAAACCCCGCAGGCTCGCACCCGCGGGGTTCTTTGTTTGGAGCAGCCGTCCGGAAAGGACGGCCGGGCCGGGTTGCCGGACAGGCAAATTACATCATGCCGTCCATGCCGCCCATGCCACCCATGCCGCCCGGCATTGCCGGAGCTGCATCGTCCTTCGGCAGTTCTGCCACGGCGCAGTCCGTCGTCAGCATCAGCGAAGCGACCGAAGCGGCGTTCTGCAGCGCGGTGCGGGTCACCTTGGTCGGGTCCAGCACGCCCATTTCCACCAGGTCACCGTACTCGCCGGTGGCGGCGTTGTAGCCGTAGTTGCCCTTGCCTTCGATGACCTTCGACACCACAACCGAAGCCTCGTCGCCAGCGTTGGTGACGATCTGGCGCAGCGGCTCTTCCATGGCGCGCAGCACGATCTTGATGCCGGCGTCTTGGTCAGCGTTGGAGCCCTTCAGGCTGGAGATCAGAGCGCGGGCGCGCAGCAGTGCAACACCGCCGCCAGCCACGATGCCTTCTTCCACGGCAGCGCGCGTTGCGTGCAGAGCATCTTCCACGCGGGCCTTCTTTTCCTTCATTTCGACTTCGGTGGCAGCGCCAACCTTAATCACGGCAACACCGCCGGCCAGCTTGGCCACGCGCTCTTGCAGCTTTTCACGGTCGTAGTCCGAGGTCGCTTCTTCGATCTGGGCACGCACTTGCTTCACGCGCGCTTCGATGTTGCGGGCATCGCCAGCGCCATCGATGATCGTGGTGTTTTCCTTGCCGATTTCGACACGCTTGGCTTGGCCCAGATCGTTCAGGGTTGCCTTTTCCAGCGTCAGGCCGACTTCTTCAGCGATGACCTGGCCGCCCGTCAGGATGGCGATGTCTTCCAGCATGGCCTTGCGGCGGTCGCCGAAGCCCGGAGCCTTGACGGCAGCGGTCTTCAGGATGCCACGGATGTTGTTGACCACCAGCGTTGCCAGGGCTTCGCCTTCGACGTCTTCAGCGATGATCAGCAGCGGACGGCCAGCCTTGGCCACTTGTTCCAGCACCGGCAGCAGGTCGCGGATGTTGCTGATCTTCTTGTCGAACAGCAGCACGAACGGGTTGTCCAGTTGGACAACTTGCTTTTCCGGGTTGTTGATGAAGTACGGCGACAGGTAGCCGCGGTCGAACTGCATGCCTTCNNGTGATCACGCCTTCCTTGCCGACCTTGTCCATGGCTTCAGCGATGCGCTGGCCGATGGATTCGTCGCTGTTGGCCGAGATGGCGCCAACTTGAGCGATTTCCTTGCTGGTGGTGGTGGGCTTGCTGATCTTCTTCAGCTCTTCGACGGCAGCGTGCACAGCCTTGTCGATGCCGCGCTTCAGGTCCATCGGGTTCATGCCGGCGGCCACGTACTTCATGCCTTCGCGCACGATCGACTGAGCCAGCACCGTTGCGGTGGTGGTGCCGTCACCGGCGTTGTCGCTGGTCTTGGAAGCGACTTCCTTGACCATTTGCGCGCCCATGTTCTGGAGCTTGTCCTTCAGCTCGATTTCCTTGGCGACCGACACACCGTCCTTGGTCACGGTCGGGCCACCGAAGCTGCGCTCCAGCACCACGTTGCGGCCCTTCGGGCCCAGGGTCACCTTCACTGCGTTGGCGAGAATGTTCACGCCTTCAACCATCTTGGCACGTGCGGCATCGCCGAACACTACGTCTTTAGCTGCCATCTTGAGAATCTCCGAAATCTTGGGGTATTGCCCGCGCAGCATGCGCAGACAAGGAATGAGGGGTTACAGGTAAGCCGCTGCGAGTAAACGCGTGCTTACTTCGTCACCACGGCCATGATGTCTTCTTCGCGCATGACCAGGACTTCCTGGCCTTCCACCTTGACGGATTGGCCGGCGTACTTGCCGAACAGCACGCGGTCGCCGACCTTCACGTCCAGCGAGATCGCCTTGCCGTTGTCGTCTTTCTTGCCCGGGCCGACAGCCAGAACTTCACCTTGGTCCGGCTTTTCAGCAGCGGCGTCGGGAATGACGATGCCCGAAGCGGTCTTGGTTTCGTTGTCCAGGCGCTTCACGATCACGCGGTCGTGCAAGGGACGCAGGTTCATACAGACTCCTCAATGCAAAGTGAGTGTTTATTCACAAAACGCGCCGCTGGGCGCGGCGCATCGGAAAAGCATCGGGGGACAGAGGCATTGTTAGCACTCCAACCCGGCGAGTGCTAATTATAGGGACGGGGTATTACGATTTCAAGAACGGGGAAATATCGAGATTCGTTGTCGAGATTCATTCAACGCTGAACTTTGTTCACTCAACTCTGAACTCGATCGCGCCCCTACTCGACCTCACTCCGGAGAATCCCTTTTCCATCAATAGGTTGTTGGACGTAGCGTGACAGAGACTGACCGGCGAAAGAACCTCGAAACTCGCTACGAGTGAAGCTCAACAACTTCTTTGGGAAGTCATTTTTGTGCATCATGAAGCACAAAATATTACCCGACGTGCCGAATCGCACGCGACTACCGACACTCGGATAAACCATGATGCGCTAGCTCTGCCACTTTCCAGCTGCCGCCCGACCCATTGCTGCCATTCGAGCTTCGATTGCCAATGTATGCTTCGCAGCGGTAGCTACGGCTGTTCAAACTGCAAAGCCGTCGTGCCATGTCGGTGGCCGTAGAGGAACTACAGCGCTATGTCTGATATGTAGGCTGCCTGCCGGCTTGATCGATACATTGTTTAGGCTAGGGTCAGCTTGTCTATCCGACTCGGGGCAGTTCACCGTGGACAATCATGGCGGCCACACGCCGAAGTCAACTTAAGCGAATCAACTTGGCAACCTCACATAATCCGACGAGTTCTCGAACCATCCCCAGTGGCGGCGCCGCAGCAGCGGCGGGTATTGGGTTTCAGGCTCAGCTAGGGGCGCTTTTCGGTCTGCAATTGCTTGCTCAAGTTCCGGTCGACCACGTACTGGAATTGGGCGCCGCCGTTCCCGCCTGGATTCGCTTTGAGACCGAAGCACCTGTGGACGACATCCTGGTGGCAACTTCGGAAGGCGGGTTCATCGCGGTGCAGGCCAAGACGACCGTGAACCTCTCGTCCCAGGCAGACGGAGGATTGGCCAAGACCGTCCAGCAGTTCATTCGACACTGGCTTGTCTGCCGCGATGGTAAGGGCGAACAATTTTGGGATCGCTCTCTCGACCCGAACAAGGATCGACTCGTGCTGGCAGTAGGGCCCACGGCACCCGCTTCGATTCGCGTGGATCTCCCGGCAGCGCTGAGGTCTCACTCGCAACCATCGCCAGGTGCGCTGACGCAAGACCAGCAAAGGGCACTAGAGGTACCAACCCCAGACCGTCCAAGTTCTCGCTGCGAGTACTTGCGATCGCTGTAAGCGCCGGCTTACCCCTAATGATGGAGAGTGGCAGGAACGCCTATCGTTCGATCACGACTGCGGCTTCAATTCAGTCTTTGGCGACCGCAACACGGTCAGCCTTGATTTGTGCCAACACTGCTTGCGGGAAGTGCTGGGCCAGTGGCTGCGGATCAAGCACTGTGAGTAAGCGGCATTGCCTCCTGGACCAGCAGTCTGGACTGCTCAATGTGAGCTGATGATGAGCGGGCAACTCGCGTTCCGCCCCGAGGTCGAAGCCGTCGAGTCGGAGCTGGAAGCCAATGGCTACGCCGCCGTGCCGAGCTGGCGCAACGATGGGCGGTGGGAGCTTTGGACGCGCGAGGTGGTGGCCGTCGCGCGCGATGCCCGCGTGCTTTTCATCAGCGGTCCCAGCGAGACCTTTGCCACTCGCGGTGCAGCTCTTGCCGCCGGCCTCGCCTGGCACGACGTGCAGCAACAGCTCTAAAGCAAAGACCCGGCCGAAGCCGGGTCTCGTCAGATGACTGCTACGTAGGTGATCGTGCTGCAGCTAGGTCGGCCAGCAGCTCGCAAGTCAACTTGAACTCAGGCCGTGGGTCCATTCCAGCAGCTTCTTCGAAGTAGCTAACACTCCCCTCATACGCGATTGAGAAGACGAACCCCTTAACGCACCACACCTTCGCGTTCAGCTTCCCCATTCCGGTCAATTCAATCTTCACGTTAGCGACAAGTAATTCCGTCGTCTTGTTCGGGAACGCTAGCTCTTGGTCGAAGCTGGGACGACCGTTCTTCATCCTGTAGAAGTTAGCCTCGACGCCTTCGGGCAGGCGTTGGACCTTGTTAATCTCCAGCACTTGGCGGTCCCACAGATCCGAAGTCTGAGTCTCAAGATGCTCTCTCACGCAGTCGAGCACCATCTTTTCAAGGGCTGACAGCCGCGAGCCTGCCCCGAGCAACTTAGCGATGAAGGATTTCATTATCGGCATGTGCAATCACTGCTCATGGCAGCACCAGCGGCCCCGTAGGCACCACCGGCGGCAGCCCCCTTATAGACATTCGGAATGCGGGCCCATTGCTGCCATGCCACGTTCGGCATTGGGTTCTCAGCCTTCCAAGCTCTGGGCATAAATCGGTAACGGTACGGGTCTGACATAGCATGCTCGACCGTTGACACGAAGTTACCGTTCCACTTCGAGCGTGGCCCGCCCATACGGTTCGGAATCCAATGTGAGAACTCCTTGCCAGCACCCCTAGCCCCTGCGGCCTCCCAACCTGCCGCACCTGCTAGTGCAACATCGACCGCAACACCAGCTACTTCGCCAGCCGTGTAGTAACCCGAGCACTTATCTACCGCCCCATTTGTGCCCATCTGGTCGCGTACCCAGTTGGTCGCGCCGAACGACATCGTATCCCCGAACCCTGCCGAGAAATCGACCATTCCCTGCGGCAGCGGGTCACCCCATGCCCACAGGCCATAGGGGTCCGTGTACATCAGCGGGTTTCCATTGACATATGCGTAGTTGTTGGTCTGCCCACTGGCCCATCCAATCGGGTCCTGCGAAATAAACCTCCCCATCTGCGGACTGTAGTATCGCGCTCGGTAGTAGTACAGCCCCGTTCCGTCGTTCTCCCGTCCCGTGTATTGCTGGCTGTTGTCGTTTGTCCCCGTCTGCATCGTGGCACCGTAGGCGTCGTAGCTGTAGCTCGTCACGATCGCTTGCGTCGCATCGGTCGCCATCAGGATGTTGCCCAGCGCGTCCGGCAACAGGCTGTGCGAGCCCGCACTGCTCTCGCGCAAGTAGGGCTCGTCCATTCTGGGGCCAGTAACTAGGTTGGCCGTGCCGGCGCCGCCGTTCTGCTCCTGCACGAAGTTCGCCCCGTCGTACAGGTATCCAGTGGAATTGCTGCCGATAGTTTTGCTGGTACGCCGTCCCAGTGCGTCGTACTGGAAGCTGGCCGTGGTCGCTCCGCCGATGCTGCGCAGCTGGTTGCGTTCGTCCCACGTGTAGGTGTTCGTGCCGTCGCTTGTCAGGTTGCCGTTGGCGTCATACGTCAGGCTCTGGCCGTTCCAGTTCGTCAGTTGGTTGTTGGCGTTGAACTGGGTGCCGGTGACGGCGGTGCCGGGATTGACCTGCGCGAGGCTGCCACCCATGCCGGTGCGCTGACCGGCGGCGTCGTAGGTGTAGCTCAGGTCTCCAATCGGCGTGCCGTCGGCTTTCTTGTAGGTGATTCCGGTTAGTTGGCTTGCTTTGTCGTAGCTGTAGGTGGCCACGATGCCGTTGGCGTAGGTGGTGCTTGCCCGGCGGTTCGCCGCATCGTAGCTAAAGCTGATCGTCTGGGCTGTGTTGCCGTTCGTGCTGCCGGCGGCCTGCTGGATTTGCGTCAGACGATTGGCGGCATCCCAGCTGTAACTCACGGTTGGCTGGCCGGCCACGGTCATGCTCTGGCGCCGCCCGCCCACGTCGTAGGTGTAGCTCACGCTACCCTGCGGAGTCGTTTCCTTAGTGAGACGATCCAGCATGTCGTAGCTGCGCGTGATGGTGCCGCCAACGGAGTCAACAAGCTGGGTCAGCCGGTTGCCGGCGTCCCAGGTCACCGCGATGGTGCTCACCGGCGAGCCACCGCCAGCCGCGGCGCCGAAGGAAATGAGAGTCGGTCTGCCCAACGCGTCGTAGGTGCGGTTGGTGGCTTGGCCCTTGTTGTCGACCACTTGGCTGAGGCGGCCGCCTGGCTCGTAGGCCAGTGTGCTTACATGCCCCAGCGCGTCAGTCGTGCGGGTAAGGCGGTTGCGTCCATCGTAAGCAAAGCTCGTCGTGTTGTTGTTCTGGTCGACTTGGGTCAGCAGGTTGCCATTCGGGTCATAGCTTGCTTGAGCGACGCCGCCTTTGGGGTCGGTCACGCTGGTAACGCGGTTCAGGGCGTCGTAGGCCAGGTAGCTGCGGCGACCCAATGGATCAGTCCGACCGATGGGGCGTCCGGCGGCATCGGTGCTTTGGCTCGCCGCATTGCCCAACGGATCGGTTACGGTTTGCAGGTCAGCGCCGCTGTAACTGAAGGTGGTCGTGCCACTTAGCGCGTCGGCAATGCTGGTGGGACGGCCTTGGCTGTCGTAGGTCAAGGCGACGCTGTGATTCAGAGCGTCGGTGCTTCTGACGAGGTTGCCCAGGTTGTCGTAATTCAGCGTCAGGGTGTTGTTATTCGGGTCTGTGATGGTGGTCGGACGGCTGTAGTTCAGATCCCAACCAATCTTGGTGGTTGCCGCGCTGCTGGTGCCCGAGGCAGCGGTGACCTGTGTGGTGTTGCCCAGCCGGTCGTACTGGTACGCGGTGGTACGGCCGAGGGCATCGGTGATGCTGTCGAGCAGATTGGTGCTGGCGTTCCAGTTGTATGTGCGAGTCTGAGCCACCGTCGTGCCTTGGCCCACCGTCATGCTAGTGATGGCCTTGCTGGTGTTAAACGCGTAGCGTGTGACCGTGCCACGTTCGTCCGTGGCATCCGTCTGGGTCACCGCGTCGTAACTGCCTGCCGGGAGGGTCTGGCTGGCGGACAGCAGCGTGTAGGCGAACGAATAGGTCTTGCCATCGGCATAGGTCTGGGTCGCCACCCGGCCATTCGCATCGTAAGTGTTCGTCACAACGATGTTGCCGTTCTTGTCCTGCACCGTGAGCATATTGGTGCTGGTCGCAACGCCACCGATCGAGTGTGCTGCGGGTACTGTTTGCCTGGCCCAGGTGTAGGCTCGAGTCTTGCCCAGTGGGTCCGTAACTTGGGTCAGCCTGCCTTGCGTGTCATAGACATAGCTGTAGGTGCGCTGCAGGTCGTCCTTGACCTGCGTAACGCGGTTGGACGCGTCGTAGCTCAGGTAGACGTTCCGTCCGTTGGGCGAAATGATCTGAGTAAGGTTGGCGCTCCCCGAACTGCGCACCAGCTGCATGGTGTTACCAAATCGGTCTTTAATGCCAACTACTGCGGCCGTGCGCGCCGTGCCACCGCCATCCCCCACGCCAGGGAAGTAGTAGCTAGTGCCGTTCTTAAGGACCAGGCTCCAGTTGGCGCCTGGGTAACTAACGTTGTCCCACTTGATGATGGCGCCGTAGTAGATGCTGCCCGGTGCAGCGATGCTCTGGAACACGGCGTCGGTGTAGCCGGTACCGCCAGAGACGCGGCTGAAATAGACGCGGCTGCCGTCAGGCAGGATCAAATAGGAATACGGCTTGATCTGATCTTTGGCGGAGTCGTAGCCCCCCACAAGGAAGAGGTCATACGAAAGGTTGGTTCCGATACCGAAAGCGCGGGACGTCTCGTCGGCCTGCCGGTAGGTGCGGCCGATGGTGATGGGCATCACGTCCGGAATGACGAGGTCGGTTTCCCGGTTGAGGAACAGGCCCGTGGCGGTGTCCACCGGGTCGCCGGCCTCGGCCTCTTCCTTGCACTGGCAGTTCGGCGTCGGGCCCTCCGACGGCGCCTGGGACTCTGGCGTGAAGGTGGTGATCATCGCGCCGGTGAATTCGTAGATGCGCACGTCCGCATCGGGCATCACCTGCTTACCATCAGCCGTGACAGTGCCGTGGCCGTACTCGAACCAGCCCCGGTTGGTGGCGTCGTAATCCCAGAAGGTCATGCGCGTGCCGGGCGCAGCGTTCGGGTAGTTCGGGTAGATGAGCTGGGCGCCCTTGGCATTGGCGTTGATGCCTTCCAGGCGTGAGCCTCCCGGCTGGACGGTGAAGTAGACCGGCACTTCAATGTGCGGTAGCGGGAACGGCGGCTGGTTAACGGGCACCGCCGTCATGCTGATCTCGGTCACGATCTTGCCCTGCGAGTCTCGGATGACCATGCCCGCAGGGATGCGCAACTCCATGCCCGGAATCTGCGGGTTGGTCACGACAGTATCGGTCGCGGTGGGGGAGGCCAGCGTGACGGTTCGCGGGTTCAAGCGCGACATCCAGATGACGAAGGGCAGCAGCGTGGTCCGCCCTTCTTCGATCTTCACACCGTACTCGTAGCGCCCATAGTGCCGGTTGCCGCGGCTGGCTGTCTCACCGTCGATCACCAGGATCTGACGGCCGGCAGGCACGCCTGCGAGCAGGAACTCGCCGTTCTCATCAGTCACCACCTTCTGCGAGCCGATGGACAGCGTCGCGCCTGCCAAAGGCTTGCCATTGAGGCGTAACACTTGGCCCGCAACGCCCGTCACGCCATCGGCGGGCGGTGTGACATCGGGAATCTTGTGCTGGGCCACGTCGGCGGGCGTCAGCTTCATCAGCTGTGGGTAGCCGTACAGCCTGTGGCGCAAGTGCTCGTTCTTGGGCAGGTACTGCCGCGAAACCTCTCGGTTGCCACGGCGCCACTTGCCCCCAAAGTTGCCCGGGCCAGGGATCCAGATATCGCTGTCTTCGTCCGCATCCGCAGCGGCCCGGTTTGCCGCGTCATACGCAGCACTGGCTACCGCGGGGGTTTTGGGGGTGGCGACCGTACCGTTGACGGTAGTGCTACCTGCCGTTGCGGCGACAGCAGCCCCACCCTGCGCCGGTGCTGCCGCGAGCATTGCCTGCGCGACAGCAGGCGTTGTTGTGGACCGCGCTGCGGACGTCCCAAGCGTGACGGTCTTGAAGCCCACTGCGGTCAGCGGCAAGGCGTTGCCAAATTGATCGGTCGCGCCTTGCACGAACAGCGTATAAGCGGTCCCTGGAAGCAGTTCTTGCTTGGGCGTGACAAATAGCAACATCCCGCCTTCCACGGGAACCGGCTGGATGTCCACCGCGCCACTGGGACCGATCAGGGTGACAGTACTGGCGTTCAACGTCGTCACGGCCATGCGCTGGCTGAAGCGGAGCATGAAGCGCTGCGCAACCGGCACGTGCTTGGCTTGGTTCGCAGGAACACTAGTCACCAAGGTCGGCACCGTTCCCGGATTAAGCGACTGCGCCAGCGACTGCGCGCCATCGACTGCAACAGCACTGAATTGCTGCGCAGTGGCATCGAACACGCTGCCACTGGCCAGTGTCTGGCCAGCACCGTCTTGACCGCCCCACAGCAAAACCTTGGCGCTGGGCAATAGCGTCGCGATGTGCTGCATGCGCGCTGCGTCCAAGGCGGTGTTGACCCGTTCGACCTGGTTCGTGGCAGGGTCGTAAAGTTCGACCGTGCGCAGCGGCTTGCCTGCAGCGTCGGCCCCCCCTGCTATCAGGAGGCGGCCATCCGTCAGCACTGTCGCGCTATGGCCACTCCGTGCCAGCAGACCCGGATTGGCGAGACTGCTGAAGCTGTTGGTCGCAGGAGCGAATATCTCCAGATCGGTAAGCGTGTTGCCCTTGGCATCAAGTCCGCCGAAAACGAGCACGGTGCCATCAGGCAACAGGGTCGCACTGTGGTTCATGCGCGCTGTGCGCAAGGTGGCGGGTAGCGGAATAGACTTGCCAGCTGCATTGATCACCCAAGCCCCGTTGCCTGCTGCATTGGCGGCAGTACCACCCAGTACTAGCCACTGACCATTGGCGAGTTGGGTAGCGCTCTGACCTCTGAGGGTCGTGGGCCGAGAAGCGAGCAAACTCATGAGCGAGTCGCTCGCGGACGTGGAGGCGACCGGCGCAACCTGCCCCTGCCCAATTGACTGCGACGCATGAAGCATCCCAACGGCCAACAGGATTGCTGGAACCATGTGGCGCAGCGAAAGGCGCCAGCGCGGCACCACATCAAGACCAAGAGCGTTCGGTTTCGACATCGCTTCTCTTTCTTTCATTCGGAGGGTTCTCGTCATCGTCGTCGGCGTCTTGTTCTTGCTCTATGGGCGCAGACTGAATTGCTTCAGGCTCAGGGAGCCACTCACTGCGGTCGCGTAGCTATTTGGTGTGACCACCACGGTGTAGGTGCCGGTGCTAGGCAGACCCACGTTGTTGGTGCCCGTTCTCGACAACGCGGGTACGCTGCAACTGCCGCTCGTGCTGAAGCTACCGCAATTGACGACCGTGGTGACGTTGTCGGGGGCGATTACCGTGATAGTGACTGTGCTGCCAGCTGGTGTAATGGCGACGCCGCTGAAGCCCAGATTCAGGAACTGGCCCGCAGTGCCCGTAAAGGTGTAGCGGCCCGCCGCACCCGCCTGCTGGCTGATC
>NZ_DBMV01000048.1 GCF_002298975.1 Ralstonia sp. UBA689 | reverse complement strand
TTAACTGAACGGCATTACCCCCGAAGGGGCATTTTCTTTTCGAGCGGATATCGAGTGATCGATCAGTCTTCGCGGCGCAGGTGCGGGAAGAGGATCACGTCGCGGATGTTCGGGCTGTCGGTCAGCAGCATCACCAGGCGGTCGATGCCGATACCACAGCCGCCGGTCGGGGGCATGCCGTATTCCAGTGCGCGGATGTAGTCGGCGTCGTAGAACATCGCTTCTTCGTCGCCCGCGTCCTTCTGCTCGACCTGCTTGCGGAAGCGCTCGGCCTGGTCTTCCGGGTCATTCAACTCGGAGAAGCCGTTGGCGATCTCGCGGCCGGTGATGAATAGCTCGAAGCGCTCGGTGATGCCCGGCAGCGTGTCGGAGCCGCGTGCCAGTGGCGACACTTCAACCGGGTAGTCGATGATGAAGGTCGGTTCCCACAGTTGCGACTCGGCCGTCTCTTCAAACAGCACCAGTTGCAGCGTGCCCACGCCGGCGTTCAGGAATTGCGGCGCGTTGGTGTCGATCTTGAACTTCTTGAGTTCGGCGCGCAGGAAGTCGGCGTCGGCCAGTTGCGCGTCGGTGTACTGCGGCGCGTACTTCTGGATCGCCTGGCAAATCGTCAGGCGGTGGAACGGCTTGGACAGGTCCAGCTCGCGGCCCTGGTAGGTCAGGGTGGCGGTGCCCGAGGCATCGATGGCAGCCTGACGGATCAGTCGCTCGGTGAAGTCCATCAGCCAGCGGTAGTCCGTGTAGGCCGCGTAGAACTCCATCATCGTGAACTCGGGGTTGTGGCGCGGGCTCACCCCTTCGTTACGGAAGTTGCGGTTGATCTCGTACACGCGATCGAAGCCGCCAACGATCAGGCGCTTGAGGTACAACTCCGGCGCGATTCGCAGGAACATCTGCATGTCCAGCGCATTGTGGTGCGTGATGAACGGCTTGGCCGCCGCGCCGCCCGGAATCGGGTGCAGCATCGGCGTTTCCACTTCCATGAAGCCGTTGCCGGCCATGAAGTTGCGCAGCGAAGCCATGGCCTTGGTGCGGGCGCGGAAGTTGTCGCGTGTCTCTTTCGAGACGATCAGGTCGACATAGCGCTGGCGGTACTTCTGTTCCTGGTCGGCCAGGCCGTAGTAGTCGCCCGGCAGCGGGCGCAGGCTCTTGGAGAGCAGGCGCAGCTCGGTCACGGCCACCGACAGTTCGCCGGTCTTGGTCTTCATCAGCGTGCCGCGCGCGGCCACGATGTCGCCCAGGTCCCATTTCTTGAAGCTGGCGTAGACGTCTTCGCCCACTGCGTCGCGGCTGATGTAGAACTGGATGCGGTCGGTGCTGTCCTGCACGGTGGCAAAGCTGGCCTTGCCCATCACGCGCTTGAGCATCATGCGGCCGGCCACGGCCACCTGCACCGGCTCGGCTTCGAGTGCAGCCTGCTCGGTCTCGCGGTACTTGGCTTGCAGATCGGCAGCGTGGTGCGTCGGACGGAAGTCGTTCGGGAAGGCAACGCCTTGCTCGCGGATCGCAGCCAACTTCTCGCGGCGCTCGGCGATGATCTGGTTGTCGTCTTGCGCCGGCACGGCTGGGTTGTTCGGTTCGGTCATGGTGGTGATGTGAGGAAAGTCGTGTCGGGTCACGCGTAATTGCGCAGGTCGTCGATCTCCGTCGCGCCGAAGTCGGGGCGGGCGAGGTAGGCGGCGATGCGCGCGGCGGCGTCTTGCGGCGAGACCAGCTCGCCATGCGCGTGCAGATCGCGGAAGCGCTGCACGCCGGCAAAGTCGGCGCCACGGATGGTGCGTTGCATGTCGGTGTCGATCACGCCCGGGGCCAGCGCCACGGCGCGCACGCTGGCATCGCCATCGGCATTGAGGGCGCGCACGAACATGTCCAGCCCGGCCTTGCCCGTGCAGTAGGCGGCCCAACCGGCGATCGGCCGACGCGCGGCGCCCGACGAGATCGCCAGCACGCGGCGTTGTGCGCCCCACGCGGCGGTGCCGCGCAGCAGGGCGGCGGTCAACGCCATGGGGCCCGCCAGATTCAGTTGCAGGTGCGGCAGCAGCGTGTCGGCACGCAGCGTATCGATGGTGCCGATCGGCTCGACTGCGCCGGCGTTGAGCACTAGCGTCACGGCCGCAAAGGCAGGTAGGGCAGCCAGCGTCTTGGTCATCCAGGCCTCGGCGGCATGTGCTTCGGACAGATCGACCTGATGCCAGTCGAGCGTCACGCCAGCGGCGGCCGCCTGCGCGCGCAGTTCGGCGTTGTCACCGCGCGCGACGCAGACAAGGTGGTGGGCGGGTTTCATCAATGCCTGGGCCAGCGCGGCGCCCAGGCCGCGCGAGGCGCCGGTCAGGATGAACAGGGACGTGTCAGCCATGGAAGTGGGCTCCGTCGCGTGGTTAGACGCCTTGCTTCAGGCTGGCCTCGATGAAGGCGTCGAGATCGCCGTCCAGCACCTTCTGGGTGTTGGAGATTTCCACGTTGGTGCGCAGATCCTTGATGCGGCTCTGGTCCAGCACGTAGGAGCGGATCTGGTGGCCCCAGCCCACGTCGGTCTTGGCGGCTTCTTGCGCGTCGGCCGCGGCTTGGCGCTTGCGCAGCTCGTGCTCATACAGGCGCGATTTCAGCATCGACATCGCCTCGGCGCGGTTGCGGTGCTGTGAGCGGTCGTTCTGGCACTGCACGACGATGCCGGTCGGGATGTGCGTGATCCGCACGGCTGAATCGGTCTTGTTGATGTGCTGGCCGCCCGCACCGGAAGCACGGTACGTATCGACGCGCAGGTCCGCCGGGTTGACTTCGATCTCGATCGAGTCGTCCACTTCCGGATACACGAAGATCGACGAGAACGACGTGTGGCGCCCGCCTGCCGAGTCGAACGGCGACTTGCGCACCAGGCGGTGCACGCCGGTTTCGGTGCGCAGGAAGCCGAATGCGTATTCGCCTTCGACCTTGATCGATGCGCTCTTGATGCCGGCGACGTCGCCTTCGGACTCCTCCAGCACTTCGGTCTTGAAGCCCTTGCGCTCGCAGTACTTCAGGTACTGGCGCAGCAGCATCGATGCCCAGTCGCACGCCTCGGTGCCGCCTGCGCCGGCCTGGATGTCGATGAAGCAGTTGGCGGCGTCCATCGGGCCGGAGAACATGCGGCGGAATTCCATGTCTTCGACAATGGCGCGCATGCCGGCGGTGTCGGCCTCGATGGCCTCGATGGTGTCGTCGTCGCCTTCTTCGCGGGCCAGCTCGAACAGCTCGGCGCCGCCGGTCAGGTCTTCGTCGAGCTTGGTCAGCGCAAAGACCACGCCCTCGAGCGATTTCTTTTCGCGGCCCAGCTCCTGGGCGCGTTTGGGGTCGTTCCAGACCTCGGGGTTTTCGAGCTCTTGATCGACTTCGGTCAGACGTTCAGATTTGACGTCGTAGTCAAAGATACCTCCGAAGCTCGTCGGCGCGCGACTTCAGGTCGGCCAACGTGTTCTGGATGGCATTGAGGCGTTCTGCTTCCATGGTGCAAAAATCCGATCGGAAACCGGAAATTATAGCGGAATCAAGGGGTTTTCCGCCCGCGCGGGCTGGCAAAAGCCGTGTTTTGGAAGAGATTTGTGGGTCGTCCCCCTCGATCTGCAGGGCCTTCGGTTAGCATGACGGCCATCCCGCGCGCAGGTGCCGCGTTTTACCGGCTGTCCAGATGATCATCCATTCGCTGCTCGATACCGATCTGTACAAGTTCACCATGATGCAGGTCGTCTTGCATCACTTTCCTGGCGCGCACGTTGAATACCGCTTCAAGTGCCGCAATGCTGGCGTTGATCTGGTGCCGTTCATCGAGGAAATCCGTGCCGAGATCCGCCATCTCTGCACATTGCGCTTTACCGAGACAGAACTCGATTACCTGCGCGGCCTGCGCTTCATCAAGAGCGATTTCGTCGATTTTCTCGGCCTGTTCCACTTGAACGAGAAGTACATCGAGGTGCGCGCGGCGTCCAGCAATGACGGGCAGATCGAGATCGTGATCGCGGGGCCGTGGCTGCACACGATCATGTTCGAGGTGCCTGTGCTGGCCATCGTCAACGAAGTGTTCTTCAGCCGCACGCAAAGCCATCCACAGTGGGACGAGGGCAAGCGTCGCCTGACTGCCAAGCTTGGCTCGCTGATGCGCCCGGGGCTGGAGGATTGCCGCATTGCCGATTACGGCACGCGCCGCCGCTTCTCGCACACTTGGCACGAGCATGTGCTGCTGGAGACGCGCACGCAGCTCGGCGCCCAGTACGCCGGCACCAGCAACGTCTACTTCGCCATGAAGCACGGCATGACGCCGCTGGGCACCATGGCGCACGAATACCTGCAGGCCTGCCAGGCGCTGGGCCCGCGCCTGCGCGATTCGCAGACTTTCGCGCTGGAAACCTGGGCCAAGGAATACCGCGGCGATCTAGGTATCGCGCTGTCGGACACCTATGGCTTCGACGCTTTCCTGCGCGACTTTGACATGTTCTTCTGCAAGCTCTTTGACGGCGTACGCCACGATTCTGGCGATCCGTTCGAGTGGGGTGAACGCATGCTCCAGCATTATGAAGACCTGCGCGTCGACCCGAAATCCAAAGCGCTGATCTTCTCCGACAGCCTGGATATGCCCAAGGTCATCGCGTTGTACGAGCGCTTCCATGGGCGCTGCAAGCTGGCGTTCGGGGTGGGCACCAACCTGACCAACGACCTGGGCTATACGCCGCTACAGATCGTCATCAAGATGGTCCGTTGCAATGGGCAGCCGGTCGCCAAGCTGTCGGACGCGCCGGAGAAGACCATGTGCGACGACCCGGCGTACCTCACATACCTCAAGCAGGTGTTTGGCGTGCAATAAGGCTCACGCTGGCGCCGAATAAGTTTCAAGGGCGCCGCCAGGCGCCCGCGCGGCCGGCTCGTATAATCAGCCGATCTTTCGGAGCCGCCATGGACACACGACCGGACACCCCCGCCGACCCGCTCGACACGACCAGCGCCCGCGACGCCATCTTTGCACGCATCCGCAATGCGCAGAACCGTCCCGAGCAACCGACGCAGGGCGAACACGACGCCGTGGCGGACTACCTCACGCGACATCCTGCTGGCCCGCGCCCGCTGGCGCCCGAAAATCTTGCCGCCCATTTTGCCGAGCGGGCGCTGAAGATGGCCTCCACGCTGGACACCGTCGCCACGCTGGCTGACGTGCCGGCGGCCGCTGCCCGTTACCTGTCTGGCCTGAGCCTTGCGCCGCGCGCCGTGGCGTGGACCACGCTGCAATCGCTCGATTGGGCTGCCTCCGGTATCGCCGTCGACTTCCGTCCCCCTGTGCGCGAACCGCAAGCGGATCACGATCATGGCGACCTCATCGGCATCACCGGCTGTTTTTGTGCGATTGCCGAGACCGGCTCGCTGATGCTGCTGTCCGGGCCGGAGAACGTGGCGTCCACGGCGCTGCTGCCCGAGACGCATATCGCCGTGGTGCCGCAGTCGCGCATCGTCGCCAACCTCGAAGAGGCCTATGCGCTGATGCGCGCGGAGCGAGGCGAGTTGCCGCGCGCTACCAACGTCATCAGCGGCCCGTCGCGCACGGGCGATATTGAGCAGACCATCGTGCTCGGCGCGCATGGCCCGTACCGCGTACACGTGATCGTCGTGACGGACGCCTGATCGGCGAAATTTGCCTGGGCGTTTACACTGGCGTCTTTGTCCGTCTGGCGCGGCGGTGTTCGCAGTGCGCCGATGTCTAGGAGAACGCCCGCGTGAAACGCCTCTGGCCCGTCGTCTTCCTGTTTCTTTGTGGCCTGGCGCGTGCCGCCGATATCGATGGTGCAGAGTTGCCGCTGTGGTGGGGTGTGCCGTTCGCGGGCATTCTGTTGTCGATCGCCATTGCGCCGCTCGTGGCGCCCAAACTGTGGCATGCGCATTACGGCAAGATCGCGGCGGCGTGGGCGTTAGCGTTTCTGGTGCCGTTCGGTATCGGCTTCAGCGCAGAGGCGGCGATCGCCTCTGTTGTTCATGCCGCGCTTGCTGAGTACATCCCCTTCATTGCATTGATTGCCGCGCTGTATGTCGTAGCGGGCGGCATCTGCATTCGCGGCAATATCCACGGTACGCCCAAGCTCAATACCGGCTTGATCGCGCTGGGCACCGGCTTGGCCAGCATCATGGGGACGACCGGGGCAGCCATGCTGCTGATCCGGCCGCTGCTGCGCGCCAACGAGGCGCGCCGGCACCGTGCGCACGTCGTGGTGTTCTTCATCTTCCTGGTGGCCAATGCGGGTGGGGCGCTCACGCCGCTGGGCGATCCGCCGCTGTTCCTCGGCTTTCTGCAAGGTGTCGATTTCTTCTGGACCACCCAGTCTCTGTGGCGCCAGACGCTGACGATGTGGGTGCTGCTACTGGTGATCTTCTTCATCGTCGACAGCTACTACTACCACACGGGCAAGGAAGAACTGCCTAACATCACCGACGCCACACCGGATGACGCCGGCCCGCTGCGCTTTGAAGGCAACGTCAACTTCGTGCTGCTCGCAGGCATCCTGGGCCTCGTGCTGATGAGCGGCCTGTGGAAGCCCGGCATCGTCTTCCATGTGATGGGCACCGAGGTACTGCTGCAGAACGTGGTGCGCGACATCGGTCTGGTGGCGATCGCCTTGCTGTCGTTGGGGGTCACATCCGGCAGCGCGCGCACCGGCAATGAGTTCAACTGGGAGCCGATTCTGGAAGTTGCCAAGCTGTTCGCCAGCATCTTCATTACGATCGGCCCGGTGATTGCCATGCTCAAGGCCGGCGTCGACGGCCCGTTCGCGGTCATCGTGCGGCTGGTCAACGACAGCTCCGGTCAACCTCACAACGCGATGTATTTCTGGGCGACGGGGTTGCTGTCGTCGTTTCTCGACAACGCGCCGACGTATCTCGTGTTCTTCAATACCGCCGGCGGCGACGCCAAGATGCTGATGACCGAGGGCGCTGCCACATTGGCCGCCATTTCGGCCGGTGCCGTGTTCATGGGCGCCAACACTTACATCGGCAACGCGCCCAACCTGATGGTCAAGGCCATTGCTGAAAGCCGGGGCCTGCAGATGCCGAGCTTCTTCGGCTACATGCTGTGGTCGGTGGGCATTCTGGTGCCGATCTTTGTCCTGATGACGTTCGTTTTTTTCCGCTAGACGTGATACGCGCATGAAACCCGGAATCCTTGTCACCCGTGCGATGTTTCCTGAAGTGCTGGAGCGTCTGCGCGAGACGTTCGATGTGGTCGATAACCAGGCCGACGTCGTCTATCCGCCTGAAGCGCTGGCCGAGCGCTTACAGGGCCGCGTGGGCCTGCTGGCCAATGCCGCAGACGCAATCAACGCGGATCTGATCGCCCGCGTGCCGACGCTGCGCGCAGTCGCCAACATGGCCGTCGGTTACAACAACCTCGACCTGCCGGCGATGACGCGCGCGGGCATCCTGGCTACCAACACGCCCGACATCCTGACCGAGACCACGGCCGACTTTGGTTGGGCGCTGCTGATGGCGGCCGCGCGGCGCGTCTCGGAATCCGAGCGCTGGCTGCGAGCGGGGCAGTGGCAGCGCTGGACGTATGACATGTTCCTCGGCGCTGAAGTGTATGGCAGCACGCTGGGCATCCTGGGTATGGGTCGCATCGGCCAGGCGTTGGCGCGGCGAGCCAGTGGCTTCTCGATGCGCGTGATCTATCACAACCGCAGCCGGCTCGCGCCCGAGGTCGAGCAGGATACGCGCGCCACGTATGTCAGCAAGGAAGACTTGCTGAAGCAGGCCGACCACCTTGTGCTGGTGCTGCCGTATTCCAAGGACAGCCACCACGCCATCGGCACGGCCGAGTTGGCGCAGATGAAGCCGACTGCCACGCTGGTCAACCTTGCGCGTGGCGGCATCGTCGATGACGCGGCGCTGGCGCGGGCGCTGGCCGAGAAGCGCATCTTTGCCGCAGGTCTGGATGTATACGAAGGCGAGCCCAAGGTGCATCCCGCGCTGCTGGAGGCCGAGCACGTTGCGCTCACGCCGCATATCGCCAGCGCCACGTACGGCACGCGGCTGGGGATGGCCAATCTGGCGGCCGACAACCTGATTTCAGCGCTCGGCTTCGGGCCGCGCGCCGGGCAACCGCCCAACCTGTTGAACCCGGATGCGCTGGCTGTGCAGCGCCCCTCTGCCTGATCGAACTGACATATGGATTGGATGGCTTTACTGACGTTGCTGGGCGTGGCTGTGGTGGCCGCGCTGTGTGCGCTGATCTGGCGTGGCGTGTCGCGCCCGGCAGCGAACGACGTGTCGCCGATGCTCGCAACGCTGCGCGAAGAGCTCATGCGCGGCAACGAGCGCATTGAGCGCGAGCTGCGCGGAGAGATCGCCGAGACGGCGCGTATTGGCCGCAGCGATGTCACCCAGCAACTCGGCCAGTTCCAGCAGGTGCTGGCCACACAGCTGACCAGCGTCGCCACGCTGCAGAACAACCAGATCGACACGTTCGCCCAGCAGCTCACCAAGCTGACCGAGACCAACACGCAGCAACTTGAGGCTGTGCGCCAGAACCTACAGCAACAAGCCCAGCAGGCCCGCGAAGAGCAGGGCAACGCGCTGCGCCGATTTGGCGAGACGATGCAGCAGCAGCTCGCCCAACTGGCCGAGGGCAACGAACGCCGTCTGGCGGAGGTGCGCGCCACGCTGGAGCAGAAGCTCAAGGATATCGAGGCCAACAACGCCACCAAGCTCGACGAGATGCGCCGCACCGTCGATGAAAAACTGCATGCCACGCTGGAGCAGCGCCTGGGTGAATCGTTCAAGCTGGTGTCCGATCGGCTCGAACAAGTGCACCGCGGCCTGGGCGAGATGCAAGCGCTGGCCCAGGGCGTGGGCGACCTGAAGAAGGTGCTGACCAACGTGAAGACGCGCGGCACCTGGGGCGAAGTCCAGTTGGAGATGCTGCTCGAACAGATGCTCACGCCCGAGCAGTACGACAAGAACGTCGAGACCGTGCGCGGCACCGGTGCGCGCGTGGAGTTCGCCATCCGCCTGCCCGGGAAGACCGATGCGGATCATGACGCCACCGTCTGGCTGCCCATCGACGCCAAGTTCCCGAAAGAGCAATACGAACGCTTGCTCGACGCGCAGGAACGCGCCGATGTGGAGGCCGCCACCGTCGCCAGCCGCGAACTGGAAGTGGCCGTGCGCAGGGAAGCGCAGACCATCCACGAGAAGTACATCGCGCCACCGGCCACCACCGACTTCGCCATCCTCTTCCTGCCGACCGAAGGCCTCTATGCCGAAGTGCTGCGCCGTCCGGGCCTGACGGACGAGCTGCAACGCAAGTTCCGAGTGACGGTGGCGGGGCCGACCACGCTCACGGCCATCCTGAACAGCCTGCAGATGGGTTTCCGCACACTGGCGCTGGAGAAGCGCTCCAGTGAGGTCTGGCAGGTGCTGGGCGCGGTAAAGAGCGAGTTCGGCAAGTTCGGCGACGTGCTGGCCGCGACCAAGAAGACGCTGGAGCGCGCGGTCAGCAACATTGAACAGGCGGAGGTACGCACGCGCCAGATGAACCGCAAGCTTAAGGCGGTGGAAGCGCTGCCGAGCGAGTCAGCGCAGAACGTGCTGGGGCTGGAGGCGGCCCTGCCGGCGGACGACGAAGCTGAAGCGGAGTGATCCGGCGTCGGGATCGGCAAACAAAAAGGGGCGGAAATTTCCGCCCCTTTTTCGTGGATCGTGCGCTGGCCGATCAGGCTTCTTCAGGCACGTCGCGCAGCACGATCTCGATGCCGCCGAAGCGTGCTGCCACCCAGTTGTAGGCGCGGCAGGCCAGCCAGAGCGCTCCAAAGCCGACCAGCGCATTGAGAATCAGGCCACTGAGCACGACCACCGTCGGCAATTCGCCATAGCGGACGAAACCGACAAAGAAGAACAGCCCCACGACCGGAAGCGAGAAACACAGGTACACCAGCACCAGCGCACGCGCGGTGTGGGCGGGGTGGAGGTAGGCAATCTCCTTGGTCATCATGGCAGTACGCAAGCTCAGGCAAACTCAAAACATTCAAACTGGCGCAAAGTGTAGCGAATCGACCGACCTGCCGATACCCGTGGCCCGTGGGTGACGCAAAAAACCGACAGCATGCGGTCTTGCGAGCGATGCAAGGGCTGCAGCCGCCACGCCTGCACTGTTGTGGCGCGCTCGGAGTCGAGTTTCAGACCAGACCGTCGAACAGCAGGATCTGCACGGTATCCCCCGCGTTGACCTGCCCCTGCTCGTGTGCGAGGACGATGAAGCAATTCGCCTCGCTCATGGAACGCAGCACTCCCGAGCCTTGCTGGCCGGTCAGGCGCACTTCGAGCTGGCCGCGGTCGCTCAACGAAGCGATGGCGCGCTGGTACTCCGTGCGGCCCGGGCGCTTGCGGATCGGCGCAACGCTTACGGCCGGCACGAGCGGCGCGCCGACATCGGTGGCACCCATCATGCGGAGCAGGGCACCGCGTACGAAGTGATAGAACGTCACCATCACCGCCACTGGATTGCCCGGCAGGCCGAACAGGAAAGCGCTGTGGTTGTTTGATGTGATGCGGCCGAAGGCCATCGGCCGGCCCGGGCGCATGGCGATCTTCCAGAACGTCACGTCGCCAAGCTTGGCCATCATCTGCTTGGTGAAATCAGCCTCGCCGACCGAGACACCACCCGAGGTGATGATCGCATCGGCATTTTCGGCGGCGGTGCGGAAGGCGGCTTCCAGCGCGGCCGGGTCGTCGCGCACGACGCCCATGTCCAGCAGTTCCACGCCCAGGCGCGAGAGCATCCCGTGCAGCGTATAGCGGTTCGAGTCGTAAACGCAGCCGGTGTCCAGCGGTTCGCCGATGGAGCGCAGTTCATCACCGGTGGAGAAGAACGCCACGCGCAGCTTGCGGCGCACCGGCACCTCAGCGATGCCGAGCGAAGCGAGCAGGCCGATATCGGCAGGGCGGAGGATGCGGCCGGCAGACAGGGCTGGGCTGCCGCAGGCGAGGTCTTCGCCGCGCAGGCGGCGGTTGTCGCCTGCGCGGACGGCGTCACGGGCAAAACGCACGTTGGCGTCATCGCCCTGCGTGAATTCCTGCGGGATCACCGTGTCGCAGTTTGCGGGCATGACGGCCCCCGTCATCACGCGCACGGCCTCGCCCGCACCCGGTGTGCCATCAAAGGCGACGCCCGCATACGCCGTGCCGATCACACGCAGCGATACATCGCCAGTGCCGTT
The DNA here is from genome assembly GCF_002298975.1 of Ralstonia sp. UBA689. Lineage (GTDB taxonomy): Bacteria > Pseudomonadota > Gammaproteobacteria > Burkholderiales > Burkholderiaceae > Ralstonia. The sequence continues at coordinate 35,366 of NZ_DBMV01000048.1, read as the reverse complement.
CGAAAGCTCGGCGCTGGCAAAGGCGAAGCCGTCCATCGCCGAGTTGTCGTGCGAGGGCACGTCGATGGACGACAGCACGTCTTCGGCCAGCACGCGGTCAAGCGCGCTGCGAATCGGCACGCGTGCAAAGCCGCTGACCGGCTGCACGAAGCCGCGCATGATGGCTTGCGCCTGCGCCACGGGCAGTGCGTTCGGATCGTAGTCGGACAGGCAGGAGACGACGGAGGCGAGGGTGGTCATGGCGTTGGTGAGGGATCAGGCAGCGCTCTAGCGGCGCTCGGCCAGGGAATGCAGTTCGTCCAGCGTATTGATGTTGGCGAAGGCGGCGGTGTCGTCGAACGGCACGTCCACTGTCGGATGGCGCGCCGTCCAGGTTTCGATCTTGCGGCCGCCGCCTTGCAGGTAGGCGGTCAGATCGTCGGCGAGCAGCGCGTCGATCAAGCAGAATACCGGCTGCGCTTGCCGGCGCGGTTGACCGTGCTCATCCGGCTCCATCGTTACGGGCATGGCGATGCGCGCGCCAGCTTCTTCCAGGGCTTTCGACAGCCGGGCGGCGAGGTCGGCCGGCACGAACGGCGAGTCGCACGGGGCTATCAGCAGATAGCGTGTCTGGCATTGCTCGAGCCCGGCCAGGATGCCTGCCAGCGGCCCGGCAAAATCCGGGACGGAATCCACCACCACCGGCACCCCGAACGATTCGTACGCTGCCAGGTTGCGGTTGGCATTGATGAGTACGTGATCGACCTGCGGAGACAGACGCATCAATGTGTGCATCGCCATCGGTGCACCACGGAAGACCTGCAGGCCTTTGTCTACGCCGCCCATGCGGCTGCCCCGGCCGCCGGCCAGGATCAGGCCGGTGATATCGGAAGTGGAAATCATGTGGATGCGTGGGCGACCGACTGGGCGTCAGCCGCCGATGTAGGACATTTCGATGCGCCGGCCTGCCGGATGGGCCTGGCCGCTGGCGCGCAGTTCGGAGTAGCGGTCCGCGCGGCTTTGCCAGATGGCGCGGATCGCATTGGAGAGTTCGAGGTCGGTTGCGCCGCCGCGCAGCAGGGCGCGCAGGTCAAAGCCTTCGGTCGCGAACAGGCACAGGTACAGCTTGCCTTCGGTCGAGAGCCGCGCGCGCGTGCAGTCTTGGCAGAACGCCTGCGTCACACTCGAAATCACGCCGATCTCGCCCGCGCCATCCACGTAGCGCCAGCGCTCGGCGGTCTCGCCGCTGTAGTTGGCCGACAACGGCTCCAGCGCAAATTCCGCCGACAGACGCTTGACCACCTCGGCGGACGGCACTACCGAGCGCATGTCCCAGTGGTTGGTCGTACCCACGTCCATGTATTCGATAAACCGCACGATGATGCCGCTGCCACGGAAGTGACGCGCCATCGGCACGATCTGGTCGTCGTTGTCGCCTTTCTTGACGACCATGTTGACCTTCAACGGTGCGAGGCCCATTTGCTGCGCAACCTCGATGCCGTGCAGCACCTCGCTCACGGCAAAGTCGACGTCATTCATGCGGCGGAAGGTCGCATCGTCGATGCCATCGAGGCTGACCGTCACGCGGCTCAAGCCCGCATCCTTGAGCGACTGCGCTTTGCGGGCGAGCAGGGCGCCGTTGGTGGTGAGCGTCAGGTCCAGCGGCTTGCCCTGCGTTGTCGTCAGGCGCGCGAGCATTTCGACCAAGCGTTCGATGTCCTTGCGCAGCAACGGCTCGCCGCCCGTCAGGCGAATCTTCTCGACACCGTGCTCGATGAACAATCGCACCATGCGCTCAATCTCTTCGAACGACAGCAGCTCGGAGTGGCGCAGGAAGCGATAGTCCTTGTCGAACACATCCTTCGGCATGCAGTAGACGCAGCGGAAGTTGCAGCGGTCCGTCACCGAGATGCGCAGATCGTGCAGCCGGCGGCCGCGCGTGTCCGCCAGCCAGCCCTGCGCAGGGACAAGCGCATCCGGCACGGCAGGCACCGTAGCGCGATGGTGCTGGCCATCACGTAGATCACGCAGATCGTAGAGGGGGATGACGGTTTCGGTCATGACGTGGTGCGGCGCGTCAATCCATAGAGCAGGACTGTTGCACCCGATACAACTTGGAGTGTAGCGCAGCCCCAGTTTGATGCGGGATCACAGATTCGGCGCCGCGCACCGCGCGCAGGAAAAAGGGCGGCCGAAGCCGCCCTCAGGCAATGCGCCGGCGAGTGATCTGCCGATGCTGTCCCTTATTGCTGGTCTGCACCACCCGCCGGGCGGCCGGTTTCGACCAGGATCATCGGACCTTGCTGGATCGGCGGCAGCGGCTTGCGCTCGCGCGGCACGCGCGGCGGCGTGACGGCGCGGGCAGCTTCGTCCTGCGCGGCCTGCAGCTTTTGCGCATCCGTGTGGACCCATGTCATGCCCGCGTCGGTCAGGACGCTTTGCAGCGTCTCGATCGGCAGCGGCGAAGCCTTGGCCACCATGCTGACTGGCGCTGGCGTCTCGGCGAGCGCGGTCACGATGGCAGCCTCCGCGCCTTCCGCTGCGGGAGCAGCGGCCGTCACGGCCGTTTCGGTCGGCTGCGCAGCGGGCAGGGCGGAAACCTGTGCAACAGCTTCGGTCGTGTGCACGGGTTCGTGCACCACCGGGGCCGGTGCCTCGACCGGAGCGAACGATGAGGCGGGGGCGGGTACCGACTCGGTCACGGGCGCACGCAGTGCGGGCTCAACGGGCTGGCCACCTTCGGGGGCTGCATGCACTTCGGCTTCTGCGATGGTGTCGGCGGCGTTCTCGCTGCCTTCCACTTCGCCTTCACCCTCAGCGCGCACGCCTTCCGCGCCTTCGCGGTCACGGCGATAGCGGTTGCGGCCACGGCGACCACGGCGGCGGCGTTCTTCACCTTCACCATTGCCTTCCGCGCCCGGAGCAACGCCTTCCACGGCGGTGGCTTCCGTCAGGGCAGTGGTGTCGAGCAGGTTCTGCGGCACTTGCGGTGCAGCGGTCTGGTCGATCAAGCCCTCAGCAGCCACGGCTGCGGCTTCCTTGGCTTGCTGGTCACGCTCGCGACCTTCGCGCGGCTCGCGGTTTTCACGTGGCTCGCGGCCTTCACGACCTTCGCGCGGCTGGCGCTCGCGGCGTTCCTGGTTGCGCTCACGGCGACCTTGACCTTCACCGCGGGCTTCCTGACTTTGCTGCGGCTGGCGGGCTTCAGCGGTTTCGCGCGCGCCGCCTTCGACCTGGGCAGGTTGGCGGTTGCGATCACGGTTGCCACGTTGGCCGTCACGTTGACCTTCGCGCTGGGCCTGCTGTTGGCCTTCGCGGGCTTCATTGCGTTCGCGGCCCTGGCGGTTGCCGTCGCGGCCGCTCTGGCCCTGGCCCTGGCCTTGAGCTTGGCGCTCGCCACGTTCGCCGCGCTGGCCACGGCCACCACGATCCTGGCGGCCGCCACGGTCGCGGCGGTTGGCATCTTCAGCGCGTTGCTTTGGGGCTTCGGCCGGCGCAGCAACCACCGGCTCGGCCGGCTTGCCGCCGAACAGCGACTTCAGCCACGACACGAAACCACCTTGGGCAGGCACCGGAGCGGGCGCTTGCGGAGCAGGGGCAGCCTCGGTACGGGCAGGGCGCTCGGCGCGCGGTACCGACACGGGCGCCGGCTGTTCCGGCGTGATGCCCTTGACGGCCGCTTCCTGGCGCGGCTTGGCGGCTTCCTTGCGGGTGCTGTAGGCCGTGTCGGCTTCCAGCTCCTTGGCGGCTTCCTCGGCCATCTTGTAGCTGGCCTTGTTGTCGTCCAGGCGTGGATCGTCGTGGCGCAGGCGCTCCAGCTTGTAGTGCGGCGTCTCCAGATGCTTGTTCGGGATCAGCAGCACATTGACCTTGAAGCGCGTCTCGATCAGGTTGATGTCCGGGCGTTTCTCGTTGAGCAGGAACGCAGCCACTTCCACCGGCACCTGGCAGTGGATTGCGGCGGTGTTTTCCTTCATCGCCTCTTCCTGGATGATGCGCAGCACCTGCAGGGCAGACGATTCGGTATCGCGGATGTGGCCTGTGCCGTTACAGCGGGGGCAAGTGACGTGCGAGCCTTCCGACAGCGACGGGCGCAAGCGCTGGCGCGACAGCTCCATCAGGCCGAAGCGGCTGATCTTGCCCATTTGCACGCGGGCGCGGTCGTGGCGCAGCGCATCCTTCAGGCGGGTTTCGACGTCCTTCTGGGCCTTGCTCGACTCCATGTCGATGAAGTCGATCACGATCAGACCGCCGAGGTCACGCAGGCGGAGCTGGCGAGCGATTTCGTCGGCAGCTTCAAGGTTGGTGCGCGCGGCGGTTTCCTCGATATCGGCGCCCTTGGTGGCGCGTGCCGAGTTCACGTCAATGGCGACCAGCGCCTCGGTATGGTCGATCACAATGGCGCCGCCCGACGGCAGCATCACCATGCGCGAGTACGCCGATTCGATCTGGTGTTCGATCTGGAAGCGCGAGAACAGGGGAACGTCGTCGCGGTACTTTTTCACCCGATTCATGTTGTCGGGCATCACCACGCTCATGAAAGCGCGGGCCTGATCGTAGATATCGTCCGTATCGATCAGGATTTCACCGATATCCGGCTGGAAGTAATCGCGAATGGCGCGGATCACCAGGCTGGATTCGAGATAGATCAGCAGCGGAGCCTTGTTATCGACGGCAGCGCCATCGACGGCTTTCCATAGCTGCATCAGGTAGTTCAAATCCCACTGCAACTCTTCGGCCGAGCGGCCGATGCCGGCGGTGCGGGCGATGATGCTCATGCCGTCCGGCACTTCCAGTTGCGCCATCGTCTCGCGCAGTTCCTGGCGATCTTCGCCCTCGATGCGGCGCGACACGCCGCCGCCGCGCGGGTTGTTCGGCATCAGCACCAGGTAGCGGCCGGCCAGCGAGATGAACGTGGTCAGGGCTGCGCCCTTGTTGCCCCGCTCTTCCTTTTCAACCTGGACGATCAGTTCCTGGCCTTCGGACAGGGCGTCCTGGATGCGGGCGGTGCGCACGTCCACGCCGCTCTTGAAATAGGCGCGGGCGACTTCCTTGAAGGGGAGAAAACCGTGCCGCTCTTCGCCGTAGTTGACGAAGCAGGCCTCCAGCGATGGTTCGATTCGGGTGATGACACCCTTGTAGATATTGCCTTTGCGCTGTTCGCGCCCGGCGGTTTCGATGTCGATATCGATCAGCTTCTGACCATCGACAATGGCGACGCGCAATTCTTCTTGCTGCGTCGCATTGAACAACATGCGTTTCATTGCAACCTCACTCCAATGCCGTGCATGCACGGCGCTTCATGGAGCACGCGAAGGCGGAGCGGGTGGTCAACGAATTGCCGGAGTGTCGGCCGACAAAAAACGGCGCGACGGGGCACGGGCGAAAGAAATGAGGGCGTCACGGACGGCAGGGCGAAGTTCACTGAACGCGGTTGGCGTCCTGTCGCGCGTCCTGTCACTCGTGCCACGGGCCCAGCGCGTTGTGCGGGCGGGCCGGTGGCGGCGAGTCGCGTGAAGCGACCACAAAGAGCGAATAGACGGCGCGGCCTGTCCGGGCGAAACCCGCGGCGGGCAGATCGGGCGGCGTGCTGCTTGTTAGAGTTTTGCCGCCGGACCGCCATGGCAATGCGGTAACCGGATACTCAGCCGGCCGGCACCAACTGTGGTGCGGCAAGGGCTTCTTTCACCAAGCGGGCGCCGTATGGAGACCATGTGGCGCCCGCCTTTGAATTCTGTTCTACCAGCTGCTCGTTCTACGCTGGCCGACCTTGCCGACGTGATCTTTGGTTCACGTCCTGCGCGATGGGACAGCGGTGCGTGCTGCTTTCGTGCCGATTGGACCGGCCACGTGATTAGCTTTGTAACACAAGTGGGCGGGAGATCGGTACGTTCCGGACGGAAACGGTGGCTGTGTACAATACCTGTTGTTTCGTCCCGACCGGCTCTTGCTGGCGCTTGTACGACTGTCCAGCGAGAAAATTATATTGAAAATGAATGAGTTACGCCATCCATTTGATGGCCGCATTCAACAGGCCGCACGTGGCACACTCGGTGACGCGCTCGACGGCAAGTCGGTCGCCTACGTAGAAATCGGCGACGACGCCGAGGGGCAGCGCATCGACAACTTCCTGATGCGCCTGGCCAAGGGCGTGCCCAAGAGCCATGTCTATCGCATCCTGCGCTCCGGCGAGGTGCGCGTGAACAAGGGCCGCGTCGACGCCGAATACCGCTTGAAACTCGGCGATCTGGTGCGTATTCCGCCGCTTCGGATTGCTCAGCAGACCGAAACGCCGCGTGCCGTGCCGGCCGCAGAATTCACGATCCTCCATGAAGACACGCACCTGCTGGTGATCGATAAGCCGGCCGGGGTGGCCGTGCACGGCGGTTCTGGCGTGGCGTTCGGCATGATCGAGCAGTTGCGTCAGTCGCGCCCTGAGGCCAAGTTTCTCGAATTGGTGCATCGGCTGGACCGCGAGACCTCGGGTGTGCTGCTGTTGGCCAAGAAGCGCTCGGCGCTGGTGGCGCTGCATGAGCAGATTCGCGAAGGGCGGCTCGACAAGCGCTATTTCGCCGCCGTGAAGGGGGTCTGGCCGCACAAGCGCCAGCATATCAAGGCGCCGCTGCACAAGTTCACCACGCCCGAGGGTGAGCGCCGCGTGCGCGTGCAGGCCGACGGGCAGCCGTCGCATACGATCTTCAACAAGGTGGGCGTGTTCGGGCCCTACACGTTGCTCGAAGCTGAGCTGAAGACCGGCCGCACGCACCAGATTCGCGTCCATCTTGCGCATGCGGGCTTCCCGATTCTCGGCGACGACAAATACGGCGATTTCGCGCTGAACAAGGCGCTATCCCGCGCCAACGCATCGCCGCGGTTGGCGCGGATGTTCCTGCACGCGCATCGCCTGCAGTTGACGCATCCACAAAGCGGCGAGGTCGTCACGTTCAGCGCGCCGCTTCCGGCCGAGTGCGCCGAATTCCTCAAAGCCTTCCAATCTCAGGATCTAGATTCCGATGCCGCAGCAGCGCTTTGACCTGATCGTCTTCGACTGGGACGGTACCTTGATGGATTCGACGCCGGCGATCACCCGGTCGATCCAGCTTGCCTGCCGCGACCTCGGCTTGCCGGTGCCGGATGATGCACATGCCAGCCACGTGATCGGCCTGGGCCTGCGCGATGCGCTTGAATATGCCGTGCCGACGCTTGACCCCGCCGATTACGGCAAGCTGGCCGAACGCTACCGCTTCCACTACCTCAGCCGGGATTCGCAGCTGGTGCTGTTTCCGGGCGTGCGCGAGATGCTTGACGCGCTGCGCGGCGAGAACTACCTGCTGGCAGTGGCAACGGGCAAGTCGCGCGTCGGCCTGCAGCGCGCCCTGGAGGTCACCGGCCTGACGGGCGTGTTCGACAACACGCGTTGCGCCGACGAGACGTTTTCCAAGCCGCACCCGGCAATGCTGCTTGAACTCACGCGTGATCTCGGCATGGATGTCGAGCGTACGCTGATGATCGGTGACACCACGCACGACCTGCAGATGGCGGCCAACGCGGGCGCCGCTGGCGTGGCCGTCGCTTACGGCGCGCATCCTGCCGATGTGCTGCACGCGCTGACGCCGCTGTATTGCGCGCAGTCGGTTGCCGATCTGCATCGCTGGCTGGCGCAACATGCCTGAGATGACTGAGCCGGTCCACATCTGTGAGAGCGCTGCGCTCGAAGACGGCGGCCAGGGTGTGCGTTTTTCCGTGGAAGTGCGCGGGCGCATGGTCAGCGCTTTTGTCGTCCGCTACGCCGGCGGTGTATACGGCTATCTGAACCAATGCGCGCATGTGCCGATGGAACTGGACTGGCAGGAAGGTCAGTTTTTTGAAAGCTCGGGGCTGTATCTGATGTGTGCGACGCATGGCGCGATCTACGAGCCGGATACCGGCCGCTGCGTCGGCGGGCCGTGCCGGGGCGCGCATCTTTCCAAACTCGACATTGCCGAGCGCGATGGCGGGGTGTGGTGGCAGCCCGATGCATTATTTCGTGCGCCGGTTCCCGCGCCGACGCCTGCGGCATGATGGCGCCATCCTTCTCTTCGACCGCTTCTCATCTCATCCATGACCGACTCGAACCCGCCGAACGAGCCCAAAGGCGCGCCTGAAGAGGGCGCTGGCAAACCGGAAACCCTGGACGTCACGCAACAGGCCGATCACCCGCTTGAAGCCGAGCTGCGTGGTCCTGCGGCAGGCAAGGCTGCCGCTGCGGCGGCAGCCGCGCAGGCGGGTGGCTGGGAGCGCGAGGTGCTCGAAAACGTGTTGATGGCCTCCATCCGCGAACAGCGCGCCGCGCGCCGCTGGCGCATTTTCTTCCGCTTCGTGTCGCTGGGTATCGTCGGCTTGATCATTTATGCGTTCGCCAGCCTTGAGGGCGAAACGGTCAGCGCCGGCCGGCACACCGCGCTCGTCACGCTCGACGGTGAGATCGCTGCCAACACGAACGCCAGCGCCGAGAACATCAACGCCTCGCTCGATGCCGCGTTTGCCGATGACAACACGGTCGGCGTGATCCTCAAGATCAACTCGCCGGGTGGCTCGCCGGTGCAGGCCGGCATGATCAACGACGACATCCGCCGACTGCGCGCCAAGCACAAGAACATCCCGCTGTACGTGGTGGTCGAGGAGATGTGCGCCTCGGGCGGTTATTACGTGGCTGCCGCTGCGGACAAGATCTACGTCGACAAGGCGAGCATCGTCGGTTCGATCGGCGTGCTGATGGATGGCTTCGGCTTTACCGGACTGATGGACAAGGTGGGCGTGGAGCGCCGCCTGCTGACGGCCGGCTCGAACAAGGGGATGCTGGATCCGTTCTCGCCGGTGTCGCCGCAGCAGAAGCAGTATGCGCAGGACATGCTCAACGAGGTGCACCAGCAGTTCATCGACGTCGTCAAGCAGGGCCGCGGCAATCGGCTCAAGGATGATCCGACGCTGTTCACGGGCTTGTTCTGGACGGGCGCCAAGGCGGTCGATCTGGGCTTGGCGGACGCCATCGGCAGCGCAGATTTCGTCGCGCGCAACGTCATCAAGGCGCCGGATGTGGTCGACTACACCGTCAAGGAAAACATCGCCTCGCGCGTGGCGCGCAAGCTTGGTACGGCGATGGGTGCGGGGGCTGTGAAAGCGCTGGCCGCCACGGGTCAGCTCAAGCTGCTGATGAAGGAGTAAGCGCTGCGGCGCATTCAGCGCGCCAGCAGCGAGAAGATGGCCGGCCGCTTGTGCAAGTCCATGCGGTCGGCGCGCCAGTCGCTCACGGGCAGGGTCACGACCTGCTCACTGGGCAGCGTCAGGTCCACGGCGATGGACAGCAGCGTGCCCGGTGCGCAGGCGGCCTGGATGGCTTCCAGCAGCGCGCCATTGCGATACGGCGTCTCGATGAATACCTGGGTTTGCCCCGCCGCGCGTGAGGCCTGTTCCAGCGCGCGCAGTTTGATTTTGCGCTCGCCCGCGTCGACTGGCAGGTAGCCGTTGAACGCAAAGCTCTGGCCATTCAGGCCGGACGCCATTACCGCCAGCAGGATCGAGCTCGGCCCCACCAGGGGTTTCACGCGCACGCCATGCCGATGCGCCAGGCGAACGAGGTTCGCGCCGGGATCGGCCACTGCCGGCACGCCGGCTTCCGACATCAGTCCCGCATCCTGCCCGCCGATCACCGGTGCGAGCAGCGCTTCCAACTCGGATTCCGGCGTCTTGACGTTGAGTTCTCGGATGGTGATTTCCTGCAGCGGACGCGCCAGCGGTGTCGTCTCGGCCAGTTTCTTGAGCAGCGCGCGCGCCGTCTTGGCGTGCTCGGCGACGAAGTAGTCGAGCCGGGCAGTGATGTGCTGCACGCCAGTGGGAATCACGTCGGGCAACGGGTCGGCCGCGTCGCGCAGGCCGAGCGTATTGGGGATCAGGTAAAGCGTGCCCGCCATGATTTACGCGAAGAGAGGGTAGTGCACGTTGCGCAGCATGCTGGCCAGCGCGATTAGCGGCAGGCCGACCAGCGCGGTCGGGTCCGAGGATTCCACACGCTCCAGCAAAGCGATGCCGAGGCCCTCGGACTTGGCGCTGCCGGCCACGTCATATGGGTGTTCCAGGTGCAGGTAGGCGTCCAGTTCTTCGTCGGAGAGGTTGCGGAAGGTCGCCAGCGTGCGGACATCTTCGCTCTGATGTTGGCCAGTGCGGCCGTCGTACAGGCACAACGCCGAGTGAAACGTGACGGTGCGGCCACGCATCCAGTGCAATTGCGCCAGCGCGCGGGCATGGTCGCCGGGTTTGCCGACCTGCTTGCCGTCCAGCGTGGCCACCTGGTCGGAGCCGATTACCAGCGCCCCCGGATGGCCGGATGCCACCTTCTCCGCCTTCTGTAGGGCTAGGCGCAGGGCGGTCTGGTCGGGCGATTCACCTAGAGCGGGCGTCTCGTCAATATTGGGTACCACGATCTCGAACGGCAGGCGCAGACGTTCGAGCAATTCCCGCCGATAAGGCGAGCTGGAAGCAAGAATCAGCGGCGGACGCGAGGCAGAAGTCATAAGTGCTTGAAGATGCAGTGGATTTTGCGCGGAAAACCTTTTGACGCCAGAGGTTTTTGCCCGCTATAATTTTGCGTTTCGCGGTTTGGCCGCGCAGTGTCGCAAACCGGGCGCCTAGGCGCAAGATGCCGGGGCGGCGCGCAAGGCGGTCCAAATCAGGTTTTGCGCACTAATGACGACGCATTCGGCGTGGGTGGCGCATCCAGCGGGCTCGATCTGTGGATTTTCGTGCATTCGATCTTTTTGCGTTCATCCGCAGCGGTGAGCAGGCAAGCGGTACGGTCAGCCTGACCGAAATGCCCCGTCTGCTGGCCGAGCAGGCCGCCGACGCGCCGGCCGATGCCGGCAGGCAGTTCCGTTGGCAGGTGCGGGGTGCGGTGCGTGACGAAACCGCAGCGCCGGGCCAATCGGCTCGCCAGCATCTGTTTCTCGATCTGGAAGTGCAGGGCTCGGTCTGGCTGCAATGCCAACGCTGCCTGAAAGCCTATGAGCAGACGTTGCCGGTGCACACGCGCCTGGAAGTCATGCGTTCGGAGGCGGAAGCCGATTCGGCCCCGCTGGACGACGACGAGGCGGATGTCATTGTCGGCTCGCGCAGCTTCGACCTGATTACGCAGATTGAAGACGAGTTGCTGCTGGCGCTGCCCGTGTCGCCTCGTCATGCGGTGTGTCCGGATGAGGTCTTGCCGGAAGCTGCCGAAGCCGAAAAGAAGCCGTCGCCGTTCGCGGTGCTGGCCAATCTCAAGACCAAACATTAGGCGCGTGCGCGGGTGTTGCGCGCGCTGATGGCAGTACGTTTCACACGCCTACCGGAATGGCTACGCTCCGGCTCCGTGTGATGTGATAAGATTGATCAAATTGCTTAGGAGTCAGTCATGGCTGTTCAACAAAACAAGAAGTCGCCGTCCAAGCGCGGCATGCATCGTTCGCACGATTTCCTCGCGACGGCCCCGATCGCTGTCGAGCCGACCACGGGCGAGGTCCATTTGCGCCACCACGTGAGCCCGAACGGCTACTATCGCGGCCGCAAGGTTGTGAAGACCAAGAACGACTGATGCGTTTTGCCAGCACACTGGCTAAGCGTGTTGGGTTGGTCTGAACGTATAGGTTCATGATGCAAACAAAAAAGCGGCAAGCCAATTTGCCGCTTTTTTGCTGAACGGAACCCCGGTAAAGCGCGTATCGAATGATGCACCGAGTTGTGTACCATACGCGCGCCAACGGCCGGAGCCGCACGTGAAACCGCAATTCAGACTCGCATGACCATCAAGCTTGCCATCGACTGCATGGGTGGTGATCACGGCGTTGGCGTGACAATCCCTGCAGCGATCCACTTTCTCGCCGCACACGAAGACGTCGAAATGCTGCTCGTCGGGCAGCCCGATGTCATTGCGGCGCAGCTCAAGCGATTTCACGCCAGCGCGAACCCCCGCATCCACGTCGTTGCCGCCTCCGAGGTGGTATCGATGGACGATCCGGTCGAGGTGGCGCTGCGCAAGAAGAAGGATTCTTCGATGCGCGTGGCCATTAATCAGGTCAAGGACGGCGCTGCTCAAGCTTGCGTCTCCGCTGGCAACACCGGCGCCCTGATGGCGGTGTCGCGTTACGTGCTCAAGACGCTGGACGGTATCGATCGCCCGGCGATTGCCACCGCCATCCCGAACGAGAAGGGCTCCGGCACCACGGTGCTGGATCTTGGTGCCAATGCTGACTGCGAGCCTGAGCACCTGCTGCAGTTCGCGCAGATGGCCTCGGCGATGGTGTCGGTGGTCGAGCACAAGCCGCGTCCAACGGTCGGTCTGCTCAACATTGGCGAAGAAGTCATCAAGGGTAACGAGGTCGTCAAGCAGGCAGGTGAGCTGCTGCGTGCCTCCGACCTCAACTTCTTCGGCAACGTTGAGGGTAACGACATCTTCAAGGGCACGACGGACATCGTCGTCTGCGATGGCTTTGCCGGCAACGTGGCGCTCAAAAGTAGCGAAGGCCTCGCCAAGATGATTGGTGAGATGCTGCGCGCAGAATTCAGCCGTTCCTGGGTCACCAAGCTTCTCGCCGTGGTGGCGCTGCCGGTGTTGTCGCGTTTCAAACGACGCGTAGACTATCGTCGTCACAATGGCGCTGCGCTGCTCGGGTTGCGTGGGCTGGTGATCAAGAGCCATGGCTCAGCCGACGCCTATGCGTTCGAATGGGCCATCAAGCGCGCCTACGACGCGGCGGCCAACGGCGTGATCGCCCGCATTGCGCAGGCGTTCGAATCGAACCATGACGCAGCGGGCGCTGCGCCGGTCTCCACCTCCACTCCGGCTGCTGATGCCGCTTAAAAGCGCGTCGCTTCCGAGTCAGATTTCACCTCACCGCACATGACACGTTACGCAAGGATCATCGGCACGGGCAGCTACCTGCCGCCCAAGCGGGTCACCAATCACGAGCTGGCTGCCCAGCTGGCCGAGAAGGGTATCGAGACGAGCGATGAATGGATCGTCACGCGCAGCGGGATCCACGCGCGCCGTTTCGCAGAAGCCAATGTCACGTGCAGCGACCTCGCCGTGAAGGCGGCCGAGCGCGCCATCGAGGCAGCCGGTATCGACCGCGCCGAGATCGATCTGATCATGGTGGCTACGTCGACGCCGGATTTCGTTTTCCCGAGCACGGCGTGTCTCGTGCAGCAGAAGCTGGGCATCACAAATGGTTGTCCCGCATTCGACGTGCAGGCTGTGTGCTCCGGTTTTGTCTACGCGCTGGCGACGGCCGACAAGTTCATCCGTTCGGGTGCGTACCGCAACGTGCTGGTGATCGGCTCGGAAGTGTTCTCGCGCATCATCGATTTCAACGACCGCACTACCTGTGTGCTGTTCGGCGACGGTGCTGGCGCCGTGGTGCTGCAGGCCTCGGATGAGCCAGGCATCCTGTCGACCGCCTTGCACGCCGACGGGAGCCACGCCGACATCCTGTGCGTGCCGGGCAACGTGGCCGCGGGCGCGATCCAGGGCAGTGCCTTCCTTTACATGGATGGACAAGCCGTCTTCAAGCTGGCGGTGAACGTGCTTGATAAGGTCGCGCGCGAAGTGCTGGCTGCCGCGGAGCTCGATGCCTCGCAGGTCGATTGGCTGATTCCGCATCAGGCCAACATCCGCATCATGCAGGGCACGACCAGGAAGCTGGGCATGTCGAATGAGCGATTGATCGTGACCGTCGACGAGCACGGCAACACGTCGGCGGCATCGATTCCGCTGGCGTTGGATGTCGCCGTGCGCGATGGCCGTATCCAACGTGGCCAGCACGTGATGCTCGAAGGCGTGGGCGGTGGCTTTACCTGGGGCGCGGCACTGCTGCGCTTCTGATCGACGAATTTCCAGAATAGACAATACGAGCCATGACATTCGCTTTCGTCTTTCCCGGCCAGGGTTCGCAATCGGTCGGCATGCTCAATGCGTTTGCCGATCATCAGGCCGTCGCCGCCACGCTGGCCGAAGCATCCGACGCGCTGGGTCAGGATATCGGCAAGCTGATTGCCGAAGGCCCGGCCGAAGAACTGAACCTGACCGCCAACACGCAACCGGTCATGCTGACGGCCGCCGTCGCTGTGTATCGCGCATGGCAGGCGGCAGGTGGCCCGGTGCCGGCCGTGGTGGCCGGTCATAGCCTGGGTGAATACTCTGCGCTGGTGGCCGCGGGCGCCATTGCATTCAAGGATGCTGTGCCGCTGGTGCGCTTCCGTGCCAAGGCCATGCAGGAAGCCGTGCCGGTGGGCGAGGGGGGCATGGCTGCAATCCTTGGCCTGTCCGACGACGACGTGCGTACCGCTTGTGTCGAAGCCTCGGCTGCGGGCGTGGTCGAAGCAGTGAACTTCAACGCGCCGGCGCAGGTAGTGATCGCCGGAGCGAAGGCCGCTGTCGAAAAGGCCTGTGAGATCGCCAAGGCGAAGGGCGCCAAGCGCGCGCTGCCGCTGCCGGTGTCGGCGCCGTTCCATTCGTCGCTGCTCAAGCCGGCGTCGGATCGCCTGCGCGAGTATCTTGCCGGCGTCACCGTCAACACGCCGGTCATTCCTGTCATCAACAACGTGGACGTGGCGGTCGTGAGCGATCCGACAGCCATCAAGGATGCGCTGGTGCGCCAAGCGGCCTCGCCGGTGCGCTGGGTCGAGACGGTTCAGAAGATGAAGGCCGATGGCATCACCCGCGTGGTCGAGTGCGGCCCGGGCAAGGTGTTGGCTGGCCTGACCAAACGCATCGATGGCGAGATCATCGGCGATGCGATCTTCGATCCGGCAACGCTTGAAGCCGTGCTGGGCCAACTCAAGTAATCAACGGGATTCGTATGACCCAAGCATTGAATAACCAGGTCGCGCTCGTTACCGGCGCTTCGCGCGGCATCGGCCGCGCCATCGCGCTGGAACTGGCGCGCCAGGGTGCGACGGTGGTCGGCACGGCCACGTCGGAAGCCGGTGCGCAGGCCATCACGGCCTACTTTGCCGAGGCCGGCGTGAAGGGTGCGGGTGTGGTGCTCAACGTCAATGACGCCGCGCGCTGTGAAGCCGTCATCGACGAGGCCATCAAGGCCCACGGCGGCCTGAACATCCTCGTCAATAATGCCGGCATCACGCAAGACAACCTGGCGATGCGCATGAAGGACGAGGAGTGGGTGTCGGTTATCGATACGAATCTCTCGGCCGTATTCCGTTTGTCACGCGCTGTGCTGCGCCCGATGATGAAGGCGCGCGGTGGCCGCATTATCAACATCACCTCGGTGGTGGGCTCGGCCGGTAACCCGGGTCAGGCCAACTACGCGGCGGCCAAGGCCGGTGTGGAAGGTATGTCGCGTGCACTGGCCCGCGAGATTGGCAGCCGCAACATCACGGTCAACTGCATCGCACCGGGCTTTATCGATACCGACATGACGAAGGTTCTGTCGGAAGAGCAACATACCGCGCTGAAGGCACAGATTCCGCTGGGCCGCCTGGGCGCACCGGAAGATATCGCCAGCGCGGTTGCCTTCCTGGCGTCACCGGCGGCGGGCTACATTACGGGCTCGACGCTGCACGTCAACGGCGGCATGTACATGGGATAAGGAAGCCGTCCCGGCGGCGATTGTGCGGGGTCTTGCGCTTGGCGCGGAATTTTGTGAAATCGCCGAATTAACAGGCTTTTAGCATCACGTTGGGCGCACTTTCTGCATGAATTTCAGCGCGGTTTTTCATCGCGCAAACCTGCTAGAATGCGCGCACTTTTTGTCGAAGACTTCCCTGGAGGGTTAAATGGACAACATCGAAGCACGCGTCAAGAAGATCGTCGCTGAACAACTCGGCGTAGCCGAGGCGGACATCAAGAACGAATCGTCGTTCGTGAACGATCTGGGCGCGGATTCGCTCGATACGGTTGAGCTAGTGATGGCATTGGAAGATGAGTTCGGTATGGAAATCCCGGACGAGGAAGCCGAGAAGATCACCACGGTGCAACAAGCTATCGACTACGCAACCGCCCACGTCAAGGCGTAAGCGTCAATCGATCTCTTGACATCGCGGGCCACAGAAAGGGCGGTTGTCCGGTTTGACCGGGTGGCGCGCTTTCTGTGGCCTTTGTCGCTGATACAGAGTTGCAGGAAAGCATAGTGAGCCGTCGTCGCGTAGTCGTAACCGGCCTGGGGCTGGTCTCGCCGGTGGGCAATACGGTCGCCGAAGGGTGGGCCAATCTGGTCGCCGGCAAGTCCGGCATTGCCACCGTCACCAAATTCGATCATTCCAATCTGGCCGTGCACTTCGCCGGCGAGGTGAAGGGCTTCAACGTCGAGGAATACATCTCGGCCAAGGACGCCCGCCAGATGGATACCTTCATCCATTACGGCATCGCTGCCGGCGTGCAGGCGCTCAAGGACAGCGGGCTGGAAGTGACCGAAGCCAACGCCGAGCGCGTCGGCGTGCTGGTCGGTTCGGGCATCGGTGGTCTGCCGATGATCGAGGACACCCACGCCACGTACATGGAACGCGGCCCTCGCCGCATTTCGCCGTTCTTCGTGCCGGGTTCGATCATCAACATGATCTCGGGTCACCTGAGCATCATGCATGGTCTGAAAGGGCCGAACTTGGCCACCGTGACAGCCTGCACGACCGGTTTGCACAGCATTGGCCTTGCCGCGCGCCTGATTCAGGCGGGCGACGCCGATGTGATGGTCGCCGGCGGCGCGGAATCGACCGTCTCGCCACTGGGCATCGGCGGCTTTGCTGCGGCGCGCGCACTGTCGACCCGCAACGAAGATCCGGCAACCGCGTCCCGCCCGTGGGACAAGGACCGCGACGGCTTTGTGCTGGGCGAGGGCGCTGGCGTGATGGTGCTCGAGGAGTACGAAGCGGCCAAGGCACGCGGCGCCAAGATCTATGCGGAAGTCGTTGGCTTCGGCATGAGCGGCGATGCGTATCACATGACCGCGCCGAACATGGACGGTCCGCGCCGCTGCATGCTCAACGCACTGCGCGACGCCGGCATCAACGCAGACCAGGTTCAGTATCTGAACGCACACGGCACGTCCACGCCGCTGGGTGACAAGAACGAATCCGACGCCATCAAAGCGGCTTTCGGCGATCACGCCGGCAAGGTCGTCGTGAACTCCACCAAGTCTATGACCGGCCACCTGCTGGGCGGGGCGGGCGGCCTGGAGTCGGTGTTCACGGTGCTGGCGCTGCACAATCAGGTGTCGCCGCCGACCATCAACATCTTCAATCAGGACCCGGAGTGCGATCTCGATTACTGCGCCAATACCGCGCGTGACATGAAGATCGACGTGGCCGTGAAGAACAACTTCGGCTTCGGCGGGACCAACGGCACGCTGGTATTCAAGCGTCCGTAAGACATTGCGGCGCGTGGCCGGAGGGTCGCGCTGCCGCATGTTGCTTCTACCTTGATCGTCCAGCGCATCGTCTTTCCGGCGCCGTATCGGCGGCTGTGCATGATCGCCCGGCTTGGCATGGCGGGTCTTGTCGGCATTGTTTTGTGCTGGTTGATCGGCGCATGGGGTGCGACGCTGCCGAAGGCGGCGTGGATTGCGATCTGCGTGTTGGCGATCACGGCGTGTATTCCGCTGGCGATGAACCGTTCGCCGCTTGCGATGGAACTGATGTGGCGCGCGCGTCTCAAAGAAGATGGCGAGCCAGGCCAAGCGGTCTGGCAGGTCCGGCTGGAGATGTCTCAAGCGGTCAGAAATGCGCCTCTGCTATGGTCATGGCCGTTCGGCGAGCGCATTTTGGTCCTGGGTGTCGCGCAGCGCGGCTGGTGTCCGCAGATCTTCGTGCTGATGCCGCCCTGGTTCGCCGCCGGGCCATTGCGTCGCACGCGAAGTCTGTTGCGCCTGGGGCCGCCACCGGTTGGCTCTCGGGCAGCCGGTGTGTCGTAGGTAAAATACAACGTTTCGAAGTCACAAAAATTCAAGACGATACACTGCAGGTGAAGAATCCGTGAGCGAACGCGAAGCCGACCAGATCCTCGTCGAACGCGTCCAACAAGGCGACAAGCGGGCGTTTGAGCTGCTGGTGGTCAAGTACCACCGGAAGATCATTCGCCTCATCTCGCGTCTGATCCGTGATCCGGCGGAAGTCGAGGATGTGGCACAGGATGCCTTTATCAAGGCCTACCGTGCGCTGCCCCAATTCCGGGGCGAGTCCGCGTTCTATACGTGGCTGTATCGCATTGCCGTCAACACGGCCAAGAATTACCTGGCGACGCAGGGCCGGCGCCCCGAATCGTCCAGTGACATCGACACTGAAGAGGCTGAAACTTTTGCCGACGGTGAACAACTAAGGGATATCAATACGCCGGACTCCATGCTGCACACCAAGCAGGTGGCCGAAACGGTCAACCGCGCGATGGAGGCGCTGCCCGAAGAATTGCGTACCGCAATCACGCTCCGGGAGATCGAGGGTCTGAGCTATGAGGAAATCGCCGAAGCGATGGAATGCCCGATCGGGACGGTCCGTTCACGGATCTTCCGGGCACGCGAGGCGATTGCCGAGAAGTTGCGCCCCCTGCTGGGAACAGTCGAGGGCAAACGGTGGTAGCCAGCCGATATGACAAGCCGGCGGCCGCGGGTGTGAGTGACCTGGCCGCAAACGGTGAAACCTCGGGAAGTCTTCTCTCGGATCGTTGATTGGACGTTGGAGTTTTTTGGGGTCGGGAAATGGGTCAGGCTCAAATGCAGACGGCAGAAGCGGAGTTCGCACAGCGCATCTCCGCCTTGATGGATGGTGAATTGGCGGCGCACGAGGTGTCGTCTGTCGTGGAACTGGTCGAGGATGGTGAGGGTGCGGCTCACTGGCGCGAGTATCAACTGATCAGTGATGTGCTCCGGTCGGAAGATTTGCTGAACACGCGTTCCTCCGAGTATTTTCTCAGCCGGTTCTCGGCCAAGCTCGAGGCCGAGCCGCACCTGCTGGTGCCGGCTGTGGCGCAGCGCGCGCAAGCCCAAGAGAGGCATCGCTTTCTGGTCCGCCCCTCGTGGGTCCGCCGGATCATGCCAACGACGGCCGTGGCAGCGGCGGTGGCGGCCGTTAGCTGGGTGGTTGTGCCGCAATTGCGCGGCCCCTCCGATGGAGGCAACGCCTCGCCCGCACTGGTCGCCAAGGCGGCACAGGGTGCCGATGCGCAGGCCGTGACTGTGGCTGCTGCCGATGCCACGCCGATGATCCGCGATGCCCGCCTGGACGAATACCTGAGCGCCCATCGCCAGTCCGCGACTAACGGCATGGTGGTTCCCTATCTGCGAGCCGTCGCCAATGGGGTGGCAAACTCTCAGGACTCGAATCAGGAATAATGCGGGCATCCATGTCGAAGGTGTGGCACCCCGTTGCCGGGGCAGGCGCTCGCAAGCTGCAGGCCGTTCGTCGGTCCGTTTTTCTTCTTCTGTGTGTTTCGGCGCTGGCGGCGGCTGCACAGTCGCAGCCGGAGCCCATGCCGCGCAAGGATGCTGCTTCCTGGCTGACCAAGATTCATCGCGCGGCCCTCAAGCAGAACTATGTCGGCACGCTGACGTACCAGCGTGGCACCGGCATGCATTCCACCCGCATCCAGCATTACACCGATCTGTTCAACAACGAGTACGAGCGCGTCGAGGCGTTGGACGGCAAGCAGCACGAATTGCTACGGCAGAACGATGTTGTCCGGAACCTGATCTACGACGTCAAGCTGGTCGTGACGGAGAAGCAGGAGCACAAGGACAGCTTCCCGGCGCTGCTCGCCACCACCAATGGTGATGTGCTCGATCAATACGATATGCGCCATCTGGCTGCTGAGCGGGTGGCCGGCATGGACTGCGAGGTCTTCCAGCTTGATCCGAAAGACGGCTTCCGTTATGCCTATCGCATCTGGGCTGAACGCAACAGCGGTTTGCTGATACGCGCCCAGACCATCGGCGAGGACGGGAAGGTGCTGGAACAGGTCGCCTTCTCGCAAGTCGAGGTGGGCGTGCCGTCGGAGAAGCAGAAGATCGTTGCAGCGCTCAAGAGCCTGAGTGGCTGGAACCAGTACGAGATCGTCACGCAGCCGACCAATCTGGCTGAGCAGGGTTGGACCATCGGTGTCCCCATCAAGGGCTTCCAGAAGATTCGTGAAGTGCGTCGTCCGCTGGGCGGCATTGCGCCGGCTGGCAAGAGTGGTTCGGGCGTCGAGGTGCAGCAGGTCGTGTTCAGCGATGGGCTTGCCGGGTTATCGCTCTTCATCGAGCCGGTGTCCGAGAAGCGCATGCGCAGCGAGGGGTTCTTCTCCCAGGGTGCCACACACTTGATGGTGCGTCGCATTGCCGATTTCTGGCTGACAGTGGTGGGCGAAGTGCCGTTTGCTACCATCAAGCAGTTTGGCGCGGCTGTGGACTACAAGCCGATTGCCGCCAACGCGGCCAGCGCGACCAACAGGTCGGCCAGCGCGCCGCAGTGAGCCGGCGCCTATCTTGGCTGCGCGGGTGATCCGTGCAGCGCCATTTCTATTTTTCCAGGTCTTTGTTCCGGGGAGCTTTCATGCGTGCCGCTCGAACCGTTCATGCGTTGCGTCTGCTGTGCGTTGCCGCCGTTGTGGCGGCCGGGGGCGCAATCGCGCCGTCCTACGCACAGAACACCACCGGCGGCGTGACTACGGGTGCCTACGGCGTCCCCGATTTTGCCGATCTGGTCGAGAAGGTCAGCCCGGCCGTTGTCAACATCCGCACGACTGAGAAAGTGCGCATGCAAAGCGGCCCGAGCGACGACGACATGGCCGAGTTCTTCCGCCGCTTCTTCGGCGTGCCGATGCCAGGTGCGCCCGGTCAGGGTCAGAAGCGACGCAACGCGCCGCCGCAGCGCGAGGAAGAGCAAAGCCGCGGGGTCGGCTCGGGTTTCATCATTTCGGGCGACGGCTACATCCTCACCAATGCGCACGTGGTCGAAGGCGCCGAGACCATCTACGTGACGCTGATCGACAAGCGCGAATTCAAGGCCAGGCTGATCGGCCAGGACAAGCGCACCGACGTTGCCCTCGTCAAGGTGGAGGCCGCTGGCCTGCCGAGCCTCAAGCTGGGTGATTCGGACAAGGTGCGCGTGGGCGAGTGGGTGCTCGCGATCGGCTCACCATTCGGGCTGGACAACACGGTCACAGCGGGCATCGTGTCGGCCAAGGGACGTGACACGGGCGATTACCTGCCGTTCATCCAGTCCGACGTTGCCGTCAACCCGGGCAACTCGGGCGGGCCCTTGATCAACCTGCGCGGCGAGGTGATCGGCATCAACAACCAGATCTACAGCCAGAGCGGTGGCTACATGGGCATTTCGTTCTCGATCCCGATCGACGAGGCGATGCGCGTGGCCGAGCAGCTCAAGACGCAGGGGCGCGTGACGCGTGGCCGCATCGGCGTGGCGATTGACAACGTGCCGAAGGATGCCGCCGAGTCGCTGGGCCTTGGCCGGGCGCGTGGTGCATACGTGGGCAACGTCGAATCGGGCGGTCCGGCCGACAAGGCTGGCATCGAGGCTGGTGACATCGTGCTGAAGTTCAACGGCCGCGACGTCGAGAAGGCGGGTGATCTGCAGCGCCAGGTCGGCGAGACCAAGCCGGGCTCGCGCGCCACCGTGCAAGTCTGGCGAAAGGGGGCAACGCGCGATCTGACCGTGACCGTGGCCGAGCTGCAATCCGACACCAAGGTTGCTCAGCGCGGCAAGAGTGCTCAGCCGGATAACAGCCAACAGGGCCCGGGTAAGCCGAACGCGCTGGGGCTGGTGGTGGCAGACCTGTCCGAAGGCGCGCAGCGCGAATTCAAGACCAAGACCGGCGTCGAGGTGCAGGTGGCTGAAGGCCCGGCAGCACGCGTCGGCATTCGCGCGGGCGACCTGATCCTGCGCGTGGGCGACACTGATATCACCGGTGCCAAGCAATTCAATGACGTGGTCGCCAAGCTCGACAAGAACCGTATGGTGGCCGTATTCGTGCGCCGTGGCGATGCTACCCAGGTGGTGACGATGCGCCCGAGCACCGCGCGTTCGGGCAGTGGCCAGTGATCGAGCTCACGCTCTACGGTCGCACGTATTGCCACCTGTGTGACGACATGAAAGCTGCGCTGGAACCTCTCCGGCGCGACTTTTCCTTTGTGCTGCATGAGGTGGACGTTGACAGCGATGCGGCACTGGAAGATCGATTTGGCGAGTTGGTGCCGGTGCTGATGACCGGTGCGCCGCATGTGGTTGCCGAGAACGCACATAAGCTGTGTCACTACTTCCTTGATGTGTCGGCCGTACGGACTTGGTTGGCGGCGCAGACCGCGCACAACTGACTTGAACCTGCCGCAAAAAGAGGCGCGGGAAGCCCCCTGAAATCCGGTAAAATCGCCTGTTAGCGCCGATTTTTGCACTGCACGATTTTTGTGCCGCAACCTCGGCTTAGAACCCAATACCTCCCGCCGGCGCAGCCAACGCGCGTCGGCCATACCGGAACCGCTCGCGCTCCCGGCAGACGCGCCCAGGACGGGCGCTTTTCGACGCATTCGATGGACAATATCCGCAATTTCTCGATCATCGCCCACATCGACCACGGCAAATCGACGCTGGCCGATCGCATCATCCAGTTGTGCGGCGGACTTTCTGACCGTGAGATGGAAGCCCAGGTGCTGGACTCGATGGACATCGAGAAGGAGCGCGGCATCACCATCAAGGCGCAGACAGCAGCGCTGTCCTACAAAGCGCGCGACGGCAAGGTCTATAACCTCAACCTGATCGATACCCCGGGTCACGTTGACTTCAGCTACGAAGTCAGCCGTTCGTTGTCCGCCTGCGAAGGTGCTCTGCTGGTGGTCGATGCTTCCCAAGGTGTGGAGGCGCAAACCGTCGCCAACTGTTACACCGCCATCGAGCTGGGCGTAGAAGTGGTGCCGGTGCTCAATAAAATCGACCTGCCTGCAGCCGATCCGGACAACGCGATCCAGGAAATTGAAGACGTGATTGGCATCGACGCGACCGACGCGACGCGCTGCTCCGCCAAGACGGGCGTGGGCGTGGCTGACGTGCTGGAAGCGCTGATCGCCAAGGTGCCGGCGCCCAAGGGTGACCCGGCTGCACCCCTGCAAGCGCTGATCATCGACTCCTGGTTCGACAATTATGTCGGCGTGGTGATGCTGGTGCGTGTGGTGAACGGCACGCTGCGCGCCAAAGACAAAGTCCTGCTGATGGCAACCGGTGCGCAGCACTTGGTGGAGCAGGTGGGCGTGTTCTCGCCGAAGTCGGTGCCGCGCGAATCCCTGTCTGCCGGGCAGGTAGGCTTTGTCATCGCGGGCATCAAGGAACTGAAGGCCGCCAAGGTCGGTGACACCATCACCCACGTTGCACCGCGCAAGGCCGAGGCGCCGCTGCCGGGCTTCAAGGAAGTCAAGCCGCAGGTGTTTGCCGGCCTGTATCCGGTGGAAGCCAACCAGTACGAAGCGCTGCGTGAATCGCTGGAAAAGCTCAAGCTCAATGACGCGTCGCTGCAGTACGAGCCGGAAGTGTCGCAGGCGCTGGGCTTCGGCTTCCGCTGCGGCTTCCTTGGCCTGTTGCACATGGAGATCGTGCAGGAGCGCCTGGAGCGCGAGTTCGACATGGATCTGATCACCACCGCGCCGACGGTGGTCTATCAGGTGCAACTGCGCGACGGCACGATGGTGCAGGTGGAGAACCCCGCCAAGATGCCGGCGGACCCGAGCAAGATCGAGGCGATTCTCGAGCCGATCGTCACGGTTAATCTGTACATGCCGCAGGATTACGTGGGTGCCGTGATTACGCTGTGCGAGCAGAAGCGCGGCTCGCAGATCAACATGAGTTACCACGGCCGCCAAGTTCAGCTCACGTATGAGATCCCGATGGGCGAGATCGTGCTGGACTTCTTCGATCGGCTGAAATCCGTTTCGCGCGGTTATGCGTCGATGGATTACGAGTTCAAGGAATACCGCGTATCGGACGTGGTCAAGGTCGACATCCTGATCAACGGCGATAAGGTCGATGCGCTGTCCATCATCGTCCACCGTTCGAACGCCACATATCGTGGCCGTGAAGTGGCCGCCAAGATGCGCGAGATCATTCCGCGCCAGATGTACGACGTGGCCATCCAGGCAGCCATTGGCGCCAACGTGATCGCTCGCGAAAACGTCAAGGCACTGCGCAAGAATGTGCTGGCCAAGTGCTACGGCGGTGATATCTCGCGCAAGAAGAAGCTCCTCGAAAAGCAGAAAGAGGGCAAGAAGCGCATGAAGCAGGTGGGCACCGTTGAGATTCCGCAAGAGGCGTTCCTCGCCATCCTGCGCGTTGAAGAAAAATAACCTGGACGAATCGCGCAACAGCGCTGCTTTCATACATGAACTTCGCCCTGATTCTGTTTGTTCTCGTCGTCATCACCGGTATTGCGTGGGTGGCCGACAAGCTTGTATTCCAGCGCCAGCGCCAAGCTGCCGCCGCCACCGCGCTGGCCGAGTTTGATGCGCGTGCGCAGGTGCAGGCGCAGTACGGCGGCGGTGGCGACATCGGCGCCGCCCGTCTCCAGTTGGCCGAAGAGAAGCTGCGCCAGCCGTGGTGGCTGGAGTACACCGCGAGCTTCTTCCCGGTGATCGCGGCCGTGTTTCTGCTGCGCTCGTTCGTGATCGAGCCGTTCAAGATTCCGTCGGGTTCGATGATCCCGACGCTGCAGATCGGTGACTTCATCCTCGTCAACAAGTACACGTACGGTATCCGTCTGCCGATTGTGAACAAGAAGATTGTCGAGTTGAACCAGCCGCAGCGTGGCGACGTGATGGTCTTTCGCTACCCGAAAGACGAGTCGATGGACTACATCAAGCGCGTGATCGGCGTGCCGGGTGACGTGGTGTCGTACAACAACAAGCGCCTGACGGTGAATGGCCAACCGGCCACCTACGCGCCGCAATCCGATTACCTCGACGGCGAGCGCCTGACCTACTCCAAGCAATACCAGGAGATGCTCGGCAACGTTACGCACAACATCCTGAACGATGCCGACCGACCGGCTTACGTGTCTGGCCCGGACGATTTTCCGTTCCGCGAAAACTGCACTTACAATCAGACCGGCTTTACCTGCAAGGTACCTGAAGGTCACTATTTCATGATGGGCGATAATCGCGACAACAGCGCGGATTCCCGTTACTGGGGCTTTGTGCCCGACAAGAACATCGTCGGGAAAGCGTTCTTCATCTGGATGAATCTGGGTGACTTGAAGCGGATCGGCGGTTTCCGTTGATCCTATAAGTGACTGTTAAAGCTCTTATTGAAGCTCGGCAATTGCACAACGGGGGAAATGCAATGCGGAATCGTCAGGCCGCTCTGAAACGCCGGTCGCGCGGGATTACGATGTTTGGGATTCTGATCGTCATCATCGTGATCATCACGGCCGTGCTGCCCGCGATCCGGTCCATTCCGAGCCTGATGGAATACCAGGCCATCAGCCGCGCCGTGAAGCAGGCCCGTGAGCGTGCGGCTACGCGCGAAGATATCGTTGTAGCGTTCGACAAGCAGGCCGCGATTGACGACATTACGTCGATCAAGGGCGAAGACCTGGAAGTGCTGGACGCGGGTGGTTCCATCCAGGCGGTGCGTTTCTCGTACAAGCGAGAGATTCCGTTGTATGGCCCCATCGGTCTGGTGATCACTTATTCGGGGACCCAGCGTTGACATGAGTTTGGAAGCATTGCAGCAACGTCTTGGCTACCGCTTCAGCAAACTGGAGTTGCTGCAGCAGGCGCTCACGCATCGCAGCCACAGCGCGATGCATAACGAGCGCCTGGAATTCTTGGGCGATTCGATCCTGAACTGTGCCGTAGCCGACATGCTCTACGGCATGTTCGGCAAGCTGGATGAAGGCGACCTTTCACGCGTGCGGGCCAATCTTGTCAAGCAACAGGCGCTGTACGAGATCGCACAGATGCTGCAGTTGCCCGACGCATTGCGCCTGGGCGAGGGCGAATTGAAGAGCGGAGGCTTCCGCCGGCCGTCCATCCTGGCCGATGCGCTGGAGGCGATTTTCGGTGCGGTGTTTCTCGACGGCGGTTTCGATGCCGCCCGCACGCTGATCCGCAAGCTGTATATCCCGATCCTGGAGCAGGTCGACCCGCGCACGCTCGGCAAGGATGCCAAGACGCTGCTGCAGGAGTATCTGCAAGGTCACAAGATCGCGCTGCCGCTGTACACGGTGGTTGCCACGCATGGCGCGGCGCATAATCAACAATTCGAGGTCGAGTGCACGATCCCGAAGCTGGAGATTCGTGTCTCCGGCAGCGGGGCATCGCGGCGCGCGGCCGAACAATCGGCGGCCAAGCTGGCCCTGGAAGAGGCGCATCGCCTGGTGCCGCAACTCGTCAAGCGCAGCCGCGCCGAGCGCACCGGCAAGACGCGCAAGCAGGCCACGCCGCCCGATCCGCAGTTGTCTCTCAGGTTGAAGGAATAATCAGGTAAATGAGCGACACCCCATTGCAGCCTCCGCAGCCAGAATCTGGTGTGCCGGAGGGGTTCCGCTGCGGCATGGTCGCCATCGTCGGGCGGCCGAACGTCGGCAAGTCCACGCTGATGAATGCCCTGGTGGGCCAGAAGGTCAGCATCACGTCGCGCAAGGCGCAGACCACGCGCCACCGCATCACCGGTATCCAGACCACGGAAGACGCGCAGTTCGTCTTCGTCGATACGCCGGGCTTTCAGACGCGCCATGCTACGGCACTGAACCGTTCGCTGAACCGCGCGGTCACGTCCACGCTCACCTCGGTCGACGCCGTGCTGTTCGTGGTCGAGGCCGGCCGCTATGGCCCGGACGACGAGAAGGTGCTGTCGCTGCTGCCGCGCGAGACGCCCGTGATCCTGATCGTCAACAAGGTCGACCGGCTCGATGCCTACACGCGCGCCGAAATGGTAGCCGTGTTCCTGCAGGAGATGGCGCAGGTGTTTCCGTTCAAGGAAATCGTGCCCATGTCGGCCAAGAACCGCGACGACATTCTGCGCCTGCTTGGCATCGTGCGCCCGTATCTGCCCGAGGGCGAACCGATGTACGACCCCGAAGCGCTGACCGACCGCAGCGAGCGTTTCCTGGCCGCCGAGATCGTCCGCGAGAAGGTCTTCCGCTGGACCGGCGACGAACTGCCGTATTCCAGCACGGTCATCGTTGACAAGTTCGAGACCGAAGGTCGCCTGCGTCGCGTGTTCGTGACCATCTTGGTGGACCGCGATGCGCACAAGGCGATGATCATCGGCGCCAAGGGTGCCAAGCTCAAGCAGATCTCCACCGAAGCCCGCATGGACATGGAAAAACTGTTCGACGGCAAGGTCTATCTGGAGGTCTGGATCAAGGTCAAGAGCGGCTGGGCCGATAACGAGGCCGGCCTGCGCGCTTACGGCTACGAGTAACCGCTAGCCGGATCACTCCACACACGGTCGATGGCGGGACGATCCGATCCGATTCCGGACGAGGCAGCGGAATGGCTGGCCGAGGAAGGCGTTGCCGGTGCTGCGCAGCGCAAGGGTTTTCCGGCGGCGCGCTCGGAGACGCGCGTCGCCGCGCAGCCGGCCTTTGTGCTGCACAGCTACCCATACCGCGAGACCAGCCTCATCATCGACGTCTTCACGCCGGACTACGGCCGTATGGCGCTGGTGGCCAAGGGCGCAAAACGGCCACATTCGGCGCTGCGCGCGGTGCTGCAGACCTTCCAGCCGTTGTCTCTGTCATGGAGTGGGCGCGGTGACGTGCGTACGCTTACGCGTGCCGAGTGGGTCGGCGGCATGCTCCCGTTGGGCGGGGAGGGGTTGCTTTCGGGCTTCTACCTGAACGAACTGCTGGTCAAGTTCGTCGCCCGCGAAGACGGTCATCCGGTGCTGTTTGCACACTACGTCGAAACACTCAACAAGCTTGCCCACGGCGAATCTGCCGCCTTCACGCTGCGTGCTTTCGAGCGCGTGCTGCTGCGTGAGACCGGGTTTGCCGCCCAACTCGATCGCTGTATCGACGGCGAGCCTGTACAAGCAGACGGCGAATATGTTTATCACCCCGAGCGCGGCGTGCGACGCTCGTTGCCGAGCGATCCGTCCTCCTGGCCCGTGCTGCGCGGTCAGACGCTGATCGACATGGAGCGCGACGACTACGCTTCCCGCCCGATCACTGCCCATCAGAGCCGCAGCCTGATGCGCTTCCTGCTGCATTATCATTTGCACGGCACGCCGCTTTCGACGCGCCAGATCCTCATCGACTTGCAGAAACTATGATCTTTCATGCCTCGCCGGGGGTCATCGACCTGGGCGTCAACATCGATCACGTCGCCACGTTGCGCAACGCGCGCGGCACTGTCTACCCGGACCCAATCGCCGCGGCGTTGCTGGCCGAAGAGGCCGGCGCCGATCTCATCACGCTGCACCTGCGTGAAGACCGCCGCCACATCAAGGACGCCGACGTGCGCGCGCTGCGCCCGCAACTGCGTACGCGCATGAACCTGGAGTGCGCCGTCACGCAGGAGATGCTCGACATCGCTTGCGACATCGGCCCGCAGGATGTCTGCCTCGTGCCGGAGCGCCGTCAGGAAGTCACCACCGAAGGTGGTCTGGACGTGGTGGGAGGCTTCGCCAAGGTGCAGGCAGCCTGCAAGCAGCTTGCCGATGCCGGTATTCGCGTCTCGCTGTTCATCGATCCGGACGCGGCACAGATCGAGGCAGCGGCGGCCACTGGCGCACCCGTCATCGAACTGCATACCGGCCGCTATGCCGAAGCTACCGATGCGGCTGAGGCGCGTCCCGAGCTTGTGCGCATCGAGACCGCCGTGGAGGAGGGCATCCGCTGGGGCCTGCGCGTCAATGCTGGGCACGGCCTGCACTATACGAACGTGCAGCCGATTGCCGCCCTCGCGGGCATCCATGAACTAAACATCGGCCACGCCATCGTTGCACATGCCGTGTTTGCCGGTTGGCAGAACGCGGTGCGTGAGATGAAGGCGATCATGGTCGCGGCGCGGCTATCGTCCACGACGCCGGCCGCCGCACATCCGGGCCTGCCCGCATGAACGAGCAGGCCACCGCCTCGGTGTCCGGCGCCATCTACGGCATCGGCACCGACATCATCCAGATCGAGCGTGTCGAAGGCGTGATGCAGCGGACCAACGGCCGCTTTGCCGAAAAGGTGCTCGGCCTCGATGAGCTGCGCGTCTATCGCGCCCGCAAGGCACGGTCGGAGCGGCGCGGCCTGGCGTTCCTCGCGACGCGCTTTGCCGCCAAGGAGGCGGTGTCCAAGGCAATCGGCCTGGGCATGCGCTGGCCGATGACGTGGCGCGCGGTGCAGACGCTCAACCTGCCGTCAGGCCAACCCGTGGTGCGCTACAGCGGCGAGCTGGCCGACTGGATCGCGCAGCGCGGCCTCCATGTCCAGATCAGCGTGACGGATGAGCGCGACTACGCAGTCGCCTTTGCCGTCGCCGAGTTGCAAACGAAACCCATCGCATGACCACCACCAAGAAGCAGAAGTGTCCCGGCCCCATCGTCCTCGACGTTGCTGGTCTTGAACTCGGCCCGGACGATGTCAGCCGCATTGCCCATCCGCTAACGGGCGGCGTGATCCTGTTCGCGCGCAACTTTGAATCGCGTGCACAACTCGCAGCACTTACGTGCGCCATCCGCGCCGTGCGCGATGATGTGCTGATCTGCATTGATCACGAAGGTGGCCGCGTACAGCGCGCCAAGACCGACGGCTTCACGCACCTGCCCGCCATGGGCGCCCTGGGCAAGCTGTGGGACAGCGACGTGCTGGCCGCTACGCGTGCCGCCACGGCCTGCGGCTACGTGCTGGCCGCCGAACTGCGCGCCTGCGATATCGACCTCAGCTTCACGCCCGTGCTCGATCTCGACTACGGCACCAGCAGCGTGATCGGCGACCGGGCGTTTCATCGCGATCCGCGCGTGGTGACGATGCTCGCCAACCACCTGACGCTGGGCCTACGCCTGGCCGGCATGGCCAACTGCGGCAAGCACTTCCCCGGCCACGGCTACGTGCAGGCCGATTCGCACGTCGCCGTGCCGGTGGACGACCGCCCGCTGCAGGCCATCCTCGACGACGACGCACAGCCCTACGGCTGGATGGGCATCGGTCTGCAATCGGTGATGCCGGCGCACGTCATCTACTCGGCGGTCGATCCGAACCCGGCCGGTTTCTCGCGCTTCTGGCTGCAGGACATGCTGCGCGCGCACTACAACTTCGACGGCGTGATCTTCAGCGACGACCTGAGCATGGAAGGCGCGAGCGTGGCCGGCTCGGTGGTGGACGGCGCGCGCGCGGCGCTGGCAGCCGGTTGCGACATGGTGCTGATCTGCAATGCGCCCGACAAGGCCGATCGTCTGCTGGGCGAGTTGGATGTGACGATGGGCAAGGCTTCGCAGCGGCGTGTGCGCCGGCTGTTCGGTGGCAAGGCGGTGAAGGACTGGGCGAAGCTGCAGCAGCAGTCGGCTTACAAGCAGGCCCTACGTACGCTGCACGAGGCGAAGCTGATCGCGTAAGGCATCGGAAGGGCGGGCGGCAGGTCTGCCCGTTCTTCGCAGGCAACAAAAAAGGCAGCGCGAAGCTGCCTCTTTTGTTGGTGCGGCGCCAGCTTACTTGGCGCGGCTGCGGTACTCGTCCGTACGCGTGTCGATTTCGATCTTGTCGCCGGTGTTGCAGAACAGCGGCACTTGGATCAGGAATTCAGCGTTGTCGTTGATCTGTGCGGCCTTCAGAACCTTGCCCGACGAGGTGTCGCCCTTGACGGCCGGTTCGGTGTAGACGATTTCGCGGATGACCGTGGTCGGCAGTTCCACCGAGATGGCGTTGTCGTTGTAGAAGGTCACTTCCACCTTCATGCCGTCTTGCAGATAGTTCAGCGCGTTGCCCATAGCGGCGGGCTCGACGTTGTACTGCTCGTAGCTGACCGGGTCCATGAATACGTACATCGTGCCGTCGAAGTAGGAGTAGTCGGCTTCCTTCTTGTCGAGGATGACCTGGTCCAACTTGTCGTCGGCGTTGAATACCCATTCGCCGCCTGCGCCCGTCAGCAGGTTCTTGTACTTCATCTTGACAACGGCACCCGAACGGCCGGACCGGCTGTACTCGGTCTTGAGCACAACCATCGCCTCGTCCTTCCACATAAACACGTTGCCAGCGCGGAGTTCTTGCGCGATTTTCAAAGCCATTTCACATTTCCTGAGAGTAAGAGGGTTCGATGCGCGCCAAGCAACGAAGCACCGCGCGATACCCTCGGGTCGCGCGAACCAGGTCAAAGCCGGGGCCGCATATAGATCAGCCCGCTATTTTACCTGTTTTTCGCAAAATGCCACCAAATTCGCAGTGAGATCACCCAGATGCAACAAGGTGTGCTCCCAGGTGATCGCACGGGTGCGCAAAGCTGGTGCTGCGGCCACCAGAGCGGGCCAGTCGAGTGTCTCGGGCTTCCCATTCCACGCATGCCAGAACGTGGTGAGTGCATCTGCATCCGCTTGCGGCAAGGCGGGCGTATAGCGAGCCAGAAAGGCATCCAGCTTGGTGAGGTGCACGTCGTCGCTTTGCGGGTAGATGTGCCAGACAAAAGGCCGCAGCGCCCATTGGGCGCGTACGAAGGAATCTTCGCCGCGTACGAAATTGATGTCGCACGCCCAGAGGAGTGGATCGTAGTGCTCCTGGGGCACGAATGGCACCACCGCAACGGTTAGTTGACCGCGCGTCCAGCGGGCGCCCGTCTTGGCGGCCCCGGCGTCGCCAAGCAGCTCGGCGATCTGCGTGGCGGCCAAGCCTTCGGGTACCAGGCAGATGACCTGCTGGGGCGCGGCTTCCCATTGGGAGACCAGCGTCGGCAACGCCGCGTTGGCATATGCGAACAGGCTCACACGCAATGCGCGGGGGTTCGCGCGCATCAGGTCGTCCACGCTGAGGCGGTGCCACAACGCCTGGTGGGCTGTCGGGCTGGCGTTGAACATCGAGCGTTGTGCGCCAAGGTGCGATTCATGCAAGACGCCGCCCGTGTTGCGCGCAAAGCCCGGAAAGAAGAAGTGCTTGACCAGTGGCAGACGCGGATGTGGCGATTGCATCGCGTGATATTCAGCCACCCAGTTTTCGGCGCTCAGGTATTCGAGGTTGATCCAGACAGGCGCGGTGCCGTTGGTGGCTTGGTCGGCCATAAGTTTCAGCATCGCTTCCGGGGCGGCGCAGGCAAAAGCTTCGATCACGACGTCATGCGGCGCAGGGTGCGCATCGGCTGCGAGCAGCGCGGCCACTTGCGCATCGTCGCCCCAGCGGCGGATATCGACGCCCGAGACGCGTTGCGCGTCGGCTGCCACATCGACGGCGGGGCACAGCTTCTCGAACGAGCGCAGGTCGTCCACCCACAGGCGCACCGTGTGGCCGTGCTCCTGCACGAGCTGCCGTGCCAGGCGCCAGCACACGCCGATGTCGCCGTAGTTGTCGACGACGCGGCAGAAGAGATCCCAGGAGGTGATGGTGCGCATGCAGCAAAGCGAGGATAGCGATGGGCCGACATTGTAGTCGGCTGCTTGTTCTACACTGACGGCCTCTCTTTCTGCGAACGCCATGCCGTCCGATTCCACGCCACCCAATCCTCCGCAGGTGCCGCCCGCACCGCAGAGTGCTGCCGTAGAGCCGAGCGAGCCCGATTTCGACGCCAAGGCCCACATCGCGCGCCTGCCGAACCTGCCGGGCGTGTACCGCTATTTCGATGCGCAGGGCAACGTGCTTTACGTTGGCAAGGCGCGCGACTTGAAGAAGCGGGTGTCGAGCTATTTCAATAAGACGTTGCTCTCGCCGCGCATTGCGATGATGGTCGCGAAGATCGCGCGCATCGACACCACTGTCGTGCGCAGTGAAGCCGAAGCGCTGCTGCTGGAGAACAACCTTATCAAGGCGCTGGCGCCGCGTTACAACATCCTGTTTCGCGACGATAAGTCGTATCCGTACCTGAAGCTCACGCAGCACGCGTATCCGCGCATGGCGTATTACCGTGGCGCGACGGATCGCAAGCACCAGTACTTCGGCCCGTTTCCGAGCGCGCACGCGGTGCGCGAGAGCATGCAGATCCTGCAGAAGGTGTTCCAGCTCCGCACGTGTGAAGACACTGTCTTCAACAACCGCACGCGCCCGTGCCTGCTGCACCAGATCCATCGCTGCAGCGGCCCTTGCGTGCAGGCGATCAGCCCCGAGGACTACGCTCGCGATGTCGCCAACGCGGCCGGCTTCCTGCAAGGCCGCCAGGACGAAGTCATGCAGACGCTGCAGGGCAAGATGCAGCGCTATGCCGAGGCACTGGAGTTCGAGCAGGCCGCCGTCGTGCGTGACCAGATCGGCGCGCTGTCGACTGTGCTCACGCAGCAGTCGGTGGAAGAGGTTGGCCATGCTAGCGACATCGACATCCTGGCCGTGGCGATCCGAGGCGGTTATGCCTGCGTGAACCTCGCGATGGTGCGTGGCGGTCGCCATCTTGGCGACAAAGCCTACTTCCCCACACACGTGGAAGAGGGCGCCGCCATCGTTGGCGAAGACGTGGAAGCCGAAACCGCAGAGGCTGCGACAGAGACCCTGCGCGATCCGGAGCGCGTGGCCAGCGACATTCTGGAAGCCTTCGTCGCGCAGCACTACCTCGATCAGTTTGTGCCGCCGGTGCTCGTGGTCAGTCACCCGATCCACGCGACCGAGCTGATCGACGCGCTGGCCGAGCAGGCCGGTCGTCGCGTATCGGTCGTGCGTCAGCCGCAGGGCGGACGCCGCGCGTGGCTGGAGATGGCCGAAAAGGGCGCCGAGCTGTCGCTGATGCGGCGCCTCTCCGAGCAAGGCAGCCAGCAGGCCCGCACGCTCGCACTGGCCGAGACCATCGGCATCGACCTCGAAGATTTGGCTGCGCTGCGCGTCGAGTGCTTCGACATCAGCCACACCGCCGGCGAAGCCACGCAGGCTTCGTGCGTGGTTTTCCACAGCCACGCCATGCAGAACGGCGAATACCGCCGCTACAACATCCAGGGCATTACCCCTGGCGACGACTACGCCGCCATGCGCCAGGTGCTTACGCGCCGCTACCAGAAGATCGTCGAACAAGCCGGCGAAGACGCGCCCAATATGCCCACCATCGTACTGATCGATGGCGGCAAGGGGCAGGTGGAAGTCGCGCGCCAGGTGTTTGAAGAACTGGGGCTCGATATCGGCCTGCTGGTCGGCGTGGCCAAGGGTGAAGGTCGCAAGGTCGGCCTGGAGACGTTGGTGTTTGCCGACGGCCGGCCCTCATTGGAGCTCGGGCAGGGCAGCGCCGCGCTGATGTTGGTCGCGCAGATCCGGGACGAGGCGCACCGCTTTGCCATCACCGGCATGCGTGCCAAGCGTGCCAAGGCTCGAAACACGTCACGGCTGGAAGAGATCGAAGGCATCGGCGCCAAGCGTCGGCAGCGGCTGCTGGCGCGCTTCGGTGGCCTACGCGGCGTGATGGCCGCCAGCGTCGATGAGCTGACCACAGTCGAAGGCATCTCCCAGACCCTGGCCGAAGAAATCTACCGTCAGCTTCATTGATCGGCGACAATGCCCCATCTTGCCGCGCTGGTGCTGAGTTTGTTCTTGAGCTGGCGCGGCGGTCGTCCTCTCGATTTGCCATGCCTTTCAACTTCCCGATCCTCCTGACCTGGCTGCGCGTAGCCATGATCCCGCTGGTGGTGGGCGTGTTCTACGTGCCGGACACCTGGATGGCGCTGCCCGCCAAGAACCTGACGGCGGCGGTGTTCTTCATCGTTGCGAGCCTGACCGACTGGTTTGACGGTTTCCTCGCGCGCCGCTGGAACCAGACCTCGGCCTTCGGCGCTTTCCTCGATCCCGTGGCCGATA
This sequence comes from Ralstonia sp. UBA689, assembly GCF_002298975.1. Taxonomy (GTDB): domain Bacteria; phylum Pseudomonadota; class Gammaproteobacteria; order Burkholderiales; family Burkholderiaceae; genus Ralstonia. The sequence continues at coordinate 499 of NZ_DBMV01000048.1, read as the reverse complement.
AACTCATGGTGGCCGCTGCGCTGCTGGTGTTGCTGGCGCTGGGTCGTGTGGCGGACGTCATTGCGCTCATCATCATCGGCCGCGAGATCACCATCTCGGCGCTGCGCGAGTGGATGGCGCAGATCGGCGCCTCGAAGAGCGTGGCGGTCAATTTTCTCGGCAAGCTGAAGACGACCTTCCAGATGATCGCGATTCCGCTGCTGCTGTTCGATGGCCGCCTGCTTGGCATGATCGACACGCGCGTATGGGGCACATGGTTGATCTACGTAGCGGCGGTGCTCACGCTGTGGTCGATGGCGTACTACATGAAGCTCGCCTGGCCGCAGATTCGCGAGCGCGCAAAATGAGCCTGCAAAAACTCTTGCGCAAAACTGTTGACGAGGGCGATTCTTTTTTGCCATAATTTCGTTCTCGCGTTGCAGTGATGTGACGCAACGGTCTGGCAGCACAAAGGTTGTACGGCAGTGCTGGTAGCCAAAATGCGGGAATAGCTCAGTTG
>NZ_DBMV01000047.1 GCF_002298975.1 Ralstonia sp. UBA689 | reverse complement strand
TGAGGGCGTTGTTCAGGGCCGACTCAATATGCTTGATTCCTGCAATTGCGGCAACGTACTTTCGGCCGCAAAGCCTTGTCTCGAAAGGACTGAGGGCGTTGTTCAGGGCCGACTACCTACGACGCAGAGGGGAATCTTAGAACTGTTACCAATGGTGCGGGGAAGACAGGCCAAGCAATTGCATACGATGGCGCAGGTCGTCTCTTAGAGGCTGTCGATGCCAACAATGAACGCATTCGCTATCAGTACAACAGTCGTGGTCAACGTACTCTCTATGAGAAAGCAGGTCGGCAGACTTGGTACGACTACAACGCATTGGGTTTGTTGACGGCTATTAGAGGGCCCGGCGACTTCTATATGGGCTACGAATATGACGCAGCACATCGCTTGATTGCTATCCTGCGTCCTGCAACTGCGGTAGACACGTCATTCGACGAAAATGGAGTGATGAGTCCGTTCACCCTGAATGATGGCACCGCCAAGACGGCAGAAGCTGGCACGCAACCGCTTTGGACTCGTATCTGGTCGTGGTTCCTGGGTTGGTTGGGTAAGTGGATTGGCGATGCGCATGCGCAGGGAGCAATGTCGCGGATCGACGTGCGCGCCTTGCCGGGCCCGGGAGGCGGAATCGATGCGACAGTTGTAGGAGGGGACCCAGCCAATGTGCTCGACCCAACAATCGGACAGCGGCGAGATCCAAGTCAGGTGTTACGGTCTCAGTTAGGCAATGCACTCCATAGCATATGGGAGTCCATACAAGGTGCAGTACAGGCAGTCGCGTCAGTATGCGGCATGGGTGATGATGCCAACCCAGACACGGGACAGAGACCATCCAAAACACCGGAACACCGGGGTCTAAGCATACGAATCCCGGAAGTGGTCAAGAACGCTGGTATGGCGATGATGGTTTGCCATCTAAGGACATCGACCATGACCACGACCATGGACAGGGTGTTCCTCATGTCCATGACTGGTATCGCGACGCCAACGGAAATCCCGTCCGAGGATCGGGTAGGCCATATGATCCGAAAATTGATGGGTGAAATATTAGTGAGAGAACACACGATGGAAGTACTGACCAAGTATCACGATGCCGCTCTAGTTGGTTTGGCAACGGGAGACGTGCATAACGATTTGGCTCTTTCCTTCAAGGCCGAAAATGGCGACGAAACTACTCTGATATTACGTGAATGTCAGTTTTATCGAGTCGTTGATTTTGGTGCCCAAAATATCGTCTCCCGTCTGTTGTTCATTCGAGGCAGCGGCGTTGACGCAGACGCTGTGGAAGAGAAATTGCGGTGGGCGTCAAGCAAAGTCGATGCGCCGAGTTTCCTAACGCCCGAGAGGCTGAAAGTGCTCATCGAGAGAATCAAGGGCGGGGAGTTGGGGTTGCTCTATCTCGAGCCGAGTAACGGAGCCGAACTGGTTGCAGTCTTCAGTGAGATGGCCTGACTTATGTTGATTGGCTGATTCGCTTCTTGCGCAATCGAAGATGCGGATCAGCCCGGTAGCCCTACCAATCCAACCCAAGCAGCCAATCCACAAACTGCTGCGCCTCGGGCTTCATCGGCGCCTGCTCGCGCTGGACGATGTAGTAAGCATGCGGCGACGTGGACTCGATGTCCAGCAACCGCACGATCTGCCCCGAGGCCAGCCAGTTGCGCGCCATTGCCTGCCGCACCAGTGCCACGCCCTGGTTGGACGCCACCGCCTCCAGCATCAGGCCGATGTCGTTGAAGAGCGACCCGGTCGACGGCTCCGGCGCATCCAGCCCTGCCGCCTCGAACCACGGGCGCCACGGCTCCAGCGGGCTGCGCAGCAGCGTGAGGTTCAGCAGTTGCGAGGCTTCGGTGATGGTGTTGCCGCTGATCTGTTCGAAATAGGCGCGCCCGCATGCCGGAAAGACCGGCTCGTTGAGCAGTAGCGTGGTCTTCAATTCCGGGTACCGGCCGGTGCCGTAGCGGATTTCGACGTCGGTGTCTTCGGCTTTCACATCGAGAAACGGAATGGCGAGGTGCAACTCCAGGTCGATGTGCGGGTACAGCGCGTTGAACTCAGGCAAGCGCGGCACGAGGTGCTGGCGCCCGAAGGTGGGCGGAATCGCCACGCGCAACCGTGCGCGCTGCTTGCTGAACTCCGGCCGCGCCAGCTCATGCAGCGTATCGAGCGCAATCTGCACGCTGCGCAGATAACGCGTGCCGGCGGCGGTGAGCCGCAGCGCCGTGCCGGTGCGCACGAACAGGTCTTCGCCCCACAGCTCTTCGAGGTTCTTGATGCGGTGGGACACCGCGCTGGGCGTGACTGACAACTCTTCCGCCGCGCGCGCAAAGCTCGCATGGCGCGCCCCCGCCTCGAAGGCAATCAGCAGGTGCAGCGGAGGAACGCGCTTGAACACGGAAGACATGCGGGCGACCGATGAAGTTACAGATGGAAGATTTTGCCGGGGTTCAGGATGTGCTTCGGGTCCAGCGCCTGCTTGATGCTGCGCATCAGGTCGATGGCGTCGTTGCCGTGCTCGGCGACGAGGAATTCCATCTTGTGCAGGCCCACGCCGTGCTCCCCGGTGCAGGTGCCGTCCATGGCAATGGCGCGCGCGACGATGCGCTGGTTGATGCGTTCGGCTTCTTCCAGTTCTTCCGGCTTGTTCGGATCGATCAGCAGCGCAACGTGGAAGTTGCCGTCGCCCACGTGACCGACGATGGGCGCGGGCAGTTGCAGCGGGCTGGCACGCAGGTCTTTCTCCGTTTCCACCACGCATTCGGCCAGGCGCGAGATCGGCACGCACACGTCGGTGGTGACGGCGCGGCAGCCCGGCTTGAGCTGCAGGAAGCCGAAGAAGGCGTTGTGGCGAGCGTTCCAGAGGCGGCTGCGGTCTTCGGGGCGCGTGGCCCATTCGAAGCCCTGGCCTTTGTGGTCAGCGGCGATCTGCTGGACGGTCTCGGCCTGTTCCTGCACACCGTGCTCGGAGCCGTGGAACTCGAAGAACAGCGTCGGCAGCTCGGGCAGCGTCAGCTTGTCGTATTGATTGATGGCGCGGATGGCCAGCGCATCGACAAATTCCACGCGCGCGATCGGCACGCCCATCTGGATGGTGTCGATCACGGCGGACACCGCGTCGCCCATGCTCGGGAACGCGCACACGGCCGCCGACACCGCCTCCGGCTGCGGATACAGCTTCAGCGTGATCTCGGTGATGATGCCCAGCGTTCCCTCGCTGCCGATGAAGAGGCGCGTCAGGTCATAGCCCGCCGACGATTTGCGCGCGCGATTGGCCGTCTTGATGACGCGGCCATCGGCCGTGACCACCGTCAGGTTCAGCACGTTCTCGCGCATCGTGCCGTAGCGCACGGCGTTGGTGCCGGACGCGCGTGTCGCGCACATGCCGCCGATGGACGCATCCGCGCCCGGGTCGATGGGGAAGAAGAGGCCCGTGTCGCGGATCTCGTTATTGAGCTGCTTGCGCGTGACACCCGGCTCGACCGTCACCGTCAGGTCTTCCGGATGCACCGACAGCACATGGTTCATCTGCGAGAGATCGAGGCTCACGCCACCGGCTACGGCCAGCAGATGCCCTTCGAGCGACGAACCGGCGCCGTAGGGGATCAGCGGAATCGCGTGCTCGTGGCAGAGCTTGGCAACCGTCGCGACCTCTTCCGTGGTCTGCGCGAAGACCACCGCGTCGGGCAGCATCGGGTCGTAGGCGGATTCGTCGCGGCCGTGGTGGGCGCGCACGGCATCGCTGGTCGAGAGTCGGTCGCCGAAACGCGCGCGCAGCGCGTCGAGCATCGTTGAGGGAATCGGCTTGCGCATCAACTGGGAGGGAGGTGCAGGGTGGTTCATGGCGTCTCGCGGGTAGCTGCGGTCTGGAGCCGGCAGTTTGGAGCTCTGCTGGGCTGTCATTCTAACGCCGGGGTTGCGCGTGGCTTGCGATAATGGTCGCCATCAACATTGCACCGCTTTCCAAGGGAGACCCATCGTGGGCAATCGCCTATCCAAGATCGCTACCCGCACCGGCGACGACGGCACCACTGGCCTCGGCGACGGCAGCCGCACAGCAAAAGATAGCCTGCGCATTGCCGCCATCGGCGACGTCGACGAACTGAATTCGCACATCGGCGTGCTGCTGACGGAAACGTTGCCGGACGGAGTGCGCGCTGCGCTCACGGCCATCCAGCATGACCTGTTTGACCTGGGTGGCGAGCTGTGCATTCCGGGCTACACGATGGTCACGCCGGCGCACGTGCTGCGCCTGGACCAGTGGCTGGCCGATTACAACGCCGATCTGCCGCGCCTGGCGGAATTCATCCTGCCCGGCGGCAGCCGCGCTGCAGCGCAGGCCCACGTGTGCCGCACGGTCGCGCGGCGGGCGGAGCGCAGCATCGTCGCGCTCGGCCGCGCGGAGTCGATTGGCGAGGCGCCGCGCCAGTACGTCAATCGCCTGTCGGACCTGCTGTTCGTGCTGGCGCGCGTGCTGAACCGCGCCAGTGGCGGCGCGGACGTCCTGTGGGAACGTGACGTGCACAAGCCAGCCTGACCATCGTCATCGCCCCAAAACAAAACGGCCCGGTATTCGCACCGGGCCGTTTGCTTTGCGGGGTGTGGATCAGTTCAAGTTCGTTGGCGCGGCGTTCTGCGTCATGGCAGCCAGCCCTGCCAACTGGCCCGGCGTCGTGATGGTCAGCGCCTGCGACGGCGTGGGCGCCGGGAAGCCGGCCTCGGCCAGCGCTTCCTTGATCGTGCGGTTGGTGTCGAAGTAGACCTGCCAGTAGTTGTCGTTGTGCGTGTACGGACGCACCGCCAGCACCGGCCCGACCAGGTTGAACTCCAGGATCTCCACATCGACCGCCGGATCGGCCAGCACGTTCGGGATCGTTGCGATCCTCTCCTTGAGCAGCGCGATGGCGGCGCGATGGTCGGCATTGCCGGCCAGTTGGGCCTTCAACTCCACGCGGCGGAACGGGTTGACCGTGTAGTTCTGGATCGTGTCGGAGAAGATCTTGTTGTTGCCGACCATCGTGACCACGTTGTCGGGCGTGTTGAGGGCCGTGGCAAACAGGCCGATCTCCTTGACCGTGCCCGTCACGCCACCGGCCGTGACGAAGTCCCCCACCTTGAACGGCCGCAGCACGATCAGGAACGCACCCGCCGCAAAGTTTGACAGCAGCCCCGACCACGCCATGCCGATGGCCACACCGGCGGCAGCAATCAGCGCTGCGAACGTCGTCGTCTGGATGCCGAAGTAGCCGAGAATGCCGATCACCAGCAGCACGTTCAGCGTGACGGTGATGACTGAACCGACGTAGCGCAACACCGTTGGGTCCACCTTCTGCCGCTCCAGCGACCCCTGCACCATGCGCACGGCCACGTGGATCAGCCAGCGGCCAACCACCCAGAAGACGATGGCGGCGAGGATCTTCATGCCGACGTCAGCGGCGTACTGCGCCACGATCGCCTGGTACTTGCTTGCGGTGCTGACGGTGGTGTCCACCAAGTTGTCTGCCATAGTTGCCTCCAGAGAGTGAGCAGGGGGGGGAAACCCACCAACGATATGTCAAAGACAACGCACTTGTGTGATTTTGATAATTATTGCTCACATTTGTTGTATATCCGGGCTTCCTCAGGGCAAAAAAAAAAGGACGCCCGCAGGCGTCCTCGTTCATGGGCGGTCAACGCTGATCAGTTACCGCTGCTCGGCACCAGACGGCGCTTGCGCACGGCATCAGCCAGTGTTTCCAGCACTTTGACCGAGTCATCCCAGCCGATGCACGCGTCGGTTACGCTCTGGCCGTAGTTCAGGTCGGAAACAGGTGTGCCCTGCACATGATCCTGGCGGCCGGCGTTGATATGCGACTCCACCATCACGCCGACGATGCGGTTGTCGCCGCTGGCCATCTGGCGGGCGATGTCTTCGCACACCGGGATCTGGTTCTCGTGCTTCTTGCTGCTGTTGGCGTGCGACGCGTCGATCATTAGACGTGCGGCCAAGCCCGACTTGGCGATTGCCTCACAGGCTTCCTGCACGCTAGTGGCGTCGTAGTTGGGCGTCTTGCCGCCGCGCAGGATGATGTGGCAATCCTCGTTGCCCGCCGTCGACACGATGGCCGAGTGGCCGCCCTTGGTGACCGACAGGAAGTGGTGCGGCTGCGATGCGGCCTTGATAGCGTCTACGGCGATCTTCACGTTGCCGTCGGTGCCGTTCTTGAAGCCGACCGGGCACGACAGTCCGGAAGCCAGCTCGCGGTGCACCTGGCTTTCGGTCGTGCGCGCGCCGATCGCGCCCCAGCTCACCAGATCGGCGATGTACTGCGGGCTGATCACATCGAGGTATTCGGTGCCGGCGGGCAGGCCCAGCTCGTTGATGTTCATCAACAGCTCACGTGCGGTGCGCAGGCCATCGTTGATCTTGAAGCTGCCGTCCATGTACGGGTCATTGATCAGGCCCTTCCAGCCGACCGTGGTGCGCGGCTTCTCGAAGTACACGCGCATGACGATTTCCAACTCGTTCTTGAAGCGCTCGCGCTGCTCGACCAGGCGGCGGGCGTAATCCATTGCTGCCTTGGTGTCGTGGATAGAGCAGGGACCGATGATGACGATCAGGCGGTCGTCCATGCCATGCAGGATGCGATGCATCGCGTTGCGGCTCTGGTAGATCAGATCGGACACGGTGTCGCTGCACGGGAATTCGCGGATCAGGTGCGACGGTGGTGTCAGCTCTTTGAGTTCGCGAATACGCAAGTCGTCGGTGTTCTTCGGCATGGAAAGCTCCGGGGATGTGTCTTGAGTTCTATTGGAAACGTCTACTGTGTTCGGATTATGTTTCGCGTCGGTGCCGGGGTGGGGCGGAGACTGGGCGAAAAAAAACCGCCAGGGTCGCTGGCGGTTTTCGGTATCTATCGGGTGCTTTTATTTTTGCTGCAAGCGCCCCTCTCCTTCCGCCAGCGGTGCGAGATGCCAAAAGTAAAAGTAAAAAAACTTGGCGAAGGACATGGAGAGAAAGCTAGGCAATGCAACAAAAACTCGGGAACTGCGCTATCGCGCTGCACCAATCGAACCGTCTTTATAACCCCTTTTTCTGGGGGCCGCAAGCACGAATTTTCCGGGCATGCGGCACCCAAACGACGGCTTCGCGGCCAATCAAATCGTGCCGCCCACCGTCATGTTCTCGATGCGCAGGGTCGGCTGGCCCACGCCCACCGGCACGCTTTGGCCTTCCTTGCCGCATACGCCGATGCCCGAATCCAGGCGCATGTCGTTGCCGATCATGGTCACGTGCTTGAGGGATTCCGGGCCGCTGCCGACCAGGGTCGCGCCCTTGACCGGCGTGGTGATCTTGCCGTCTTCGATCAGGTAGGCCTCGCTGGCCGAGAACACGAACTTGCCGTTCGTAATGTCGACCTGCCCGCCGCCGAAGTTGACCGCATACAGCCCCTTCTTGACGCTGGCGATGATCTCCTTCGGGTCCTTGTCGCCGCCGAGCATGTAGGTGTTGGTCATGCGCGGCATGGGCAGGGCGGCGTAGCTCTCGCGGCGGGCGTTGCCCGTCACGGGCATCTTCATCAAGCGCGCGTTGAGCGTGTCCTGCATGTAGCCGGTGAGGATGCCGTCTTCGATGAGGGTGTTGCACTGCGTGGGGTTGCCTTCGTCGTCGAGGTTGAGCGAGCCGCGGCGGTTGGCCAGCGTCCCGTCATCCACCACGGTGACGCCCTTGGCCGCCACGCGTTCGCCCATGCGGCCCGAGAATGCCGATGAGCCCTTGCGGTTGAAGTCGCCCTCCAGGCCGTGGCCGATGGCCTCGTGCAGCAGCACGCCGGGCCAACCCGGGCCGAGCACGACGGTCATGGTGCCGGCTGGTGCGGGCTTGGCTTCCAGATTGACGAGTGCGGAAGACACCGCTTCGTCCACGTATTGCTGCAGCAGGTCGTCGGAGAAGTAGCCGTAGGCATAGCGGCCGCCACCGCCGGAGCTGCCCATCTCGCGGCGCCCGCCTTGCTCGGCGATGACGGTGACGGAAATGCGCACCAGCGGTCGCACATCGGCGGCGATCACGCCATCGCTGCGCGCGACCAGCATCACGTCGTATTCGCCGGCCAGGCCGGCCATGACCTGCACCACGCGCGGGTCTTTGGCGCGAGCGAGTTTTTCGATGCGCTCAAGCAGGGCGACTTTATCCGTCGCCGTCATGGAGTCGAGCGGGTCGCTTGGCGCGTACAGCGCGCGGCCGCCGTTCTGGCTCTGCAGGCTGCTCGCCACCTTGACGCGCCCGGCGCCGGCGCGGCCGATGGTGCGCGTGGCGCCGGCGGCCTGCATCAGCGCGGGCAGGCTGATGTCGTCGGAGTATGCAAACGCGGTGCGGTCGCCCGAGACGGCGCGCACGCCCACGCCCTGGTCGATGCTGAAGCTGCCCGACTTGACGATGCCTTCTTCGAGGCTCCACGCTTCGTTGCGCGTGTATTGGAAATACAGGTCGGCGTAGTCGACGCGGTGCGTGAAGATGTCGGCCAGCGCGCGCTGCAGGTGCGCTTCGTCAAGGCCGTACGGATCGAGCAGCACGCGGCGCGCGATGGACAGATTCTGGATGGCGATGTCGCCTGCGTTCATGGTGGGTTCTCGCTTATCGCAAAAGCAGCAAAAGAATTCGGTTGGGCTTACATCACACGATGTTTCAGGGCCGGCAGGTCGCGGCGCACCTGGGCCAGACGCGCCGGGTCCATGTCGCCGATGGCAATGCCTTCGCCTTCGGGCACGGAAGCGATGATCTCGCCCCACGGATCAACCAGCATGGAATGGCCCCAGGTGCGGCGGCCGTTCTCATGGCGCCCGCCTTGTGCGGCGGCGAGCACGTAGCATTGGTTCTCGATGGCGCGGGCGCGCAGCAGGATCTCCCAGTGCGCGGCGCCGGTCACGTAGGTGAAGGCCGCCGGCATCAGAATCAAGTTCAGGTTGCCCTGCGATGACAGCGCCCGGTACAGCTCCGGAAAGCGCAGGTCGTAGCACACCGACATGCCAACACGCCCGCACGGCGCATCGAATGCGACCGGCGTGTCGCCCGCCTCGATGGTGCGGGCTTCGTCATAGCGTTCTTCGCCGCGCACGAAGTTGAACAGGTGGATCTTGTCATAGCGCGCGACACGCCGACCGGCCGGGTTGTACGCGAGCGACGTGTTGCGCACGCGCTGCTCGTCTTCGCACCACAGCGGCAGCGTGCCGCCTACGAGCCACAGCTTGTGGCGGCGCGCGGCATCGGCCAGGAAGGACTGGATCGGGCCGTTCTGATCATCCTCGCGGATGGCGACCTTGTCGCTGTCCTTCCGGCCCATCATGCAGAAGTACTCGGGCAGCAGCGCCAGTTGCGCGCCCTGGGCGGCGGCTTCGGCCAACAGCGCGTCGGCGCGCGCCAGGTTGGTGTCCACGCCAATGCCTGACACGGTCTGGATGGCCGCGACGCGGAAAGGTGCCGGAAACGGCATATCCGAGCGCACATCCGTGCTGGATGCGGCGGAGGTTGAGGTGACGGTCGTGGAAGTCATGGGGCCTATTTTGCCGAGGTTTCGGAATGGCTGCCTGCGCCGGAGTGTGACGCGACCTTGTCGATCTTCGGGTTGGCCCAGCTTCCGGTGACACGGTATTCCGTGGCGAACGCCTTCGACATCTGCTCGCCCAGGATCAACTGGGCCGCCAGCGTCCCCAGCCCGAGGGCCGGATTGATGAATGCCGCGGCCAGCGAGGCGGACGTTGCATCGACCTTGGGCGTGACGTTGACATAGAGGTCCTGCGTTTCGTCGAGGATATTGGCCGAGCCCTTCATCGCGACCTGGAACTGCGGGCCCTTGACGATGAAATCGTCCGTGCTGGCAACGCCGTTGGCGATGGTGCCGGTGGCCGCCACACTCTCGAACGGCGTGCCACGTCCGGTGGCGCTGCGCAGATCGGTGGCGAAGTGCAGCAGCCCCTGCAGGCTCAGCACGCCAGCCAGCTTGGCCAGGCCCGGATCGACCGGCAGGAACTGGCCGCGCTCCAGGTTCAGCGCCATGCGGCCGTTGAGCGTCGGATAGTCGATCGACATCGGCGAACCGCGCCACACCACGCGGCCTTCAAGCTTGCCCTTGGCGCCGTCGAGCACCTTGGCGAAGCCCATCTTCTGCAGCAGATCGCCGGAGTCGCGCAGGTCGAGGCGGAAGTCGAGCTGGGTACGGCGGTCGGGGTCATCGCCAAGGCTGGTATTGCGCAGGCGGCGTGGAATGCGCCACGTGCCTTGCGCGGTGAGCGTGGCGGCGGGTTGCTCGATCTTGAGCGTCTCCAGCGTCCACACCGGCGCGCCGTCGTTGATCTGGCTGCGCGCCTTGATCTCTAGCTTGCCCAGCGCCTTGCCGCGCAAATCGAACTTGTCGGCCACCAGGTCTAGCGATGGGATCTCCTGCGAACTGCGTGCCAGCGATTCGGTCAGCGCGGTCTCTTCCTGTGCATCGGGAATACTCATGCGCGACAGGCGCATGGTCAGTTCGCCAAAGGGCACGGCGTCGCTCTCGGCGTGCCAGCGCGCGCTGCCCGCGATCTCGCGCGACTCGATGGTCGATTGCCAGTTGGCGCCGTCGCGCGTCGCGCTGATGCTGACGGCGTTGAAGTCGCGACCGAGGATGCGCAGGGTCTGTGCGCGACCGTTGAGGCGGCTGGGCAGATAGGCGTTGGGGTTGCCAGCGGCGCTGGCCGTGGCGTGTTCGGCGGTAATCTGGCTGGCACTCTTGTCGGAGGCGGGCGTGGCAAAGACTTGACGCCAGGCGTCGATGTCCAGGTGGTCCAGCGCCAGATTTGCCTGCACGCCCTCGGACGGCTGCGGCACCGGCTGTCGCACGCCGATACCGCCACGCAGGACTTCGGTGTCATTGCCGTTGCTGCGCAGTTCATAGCGTGCGGCGGCGATATCGCCGATCTGCAGCGAGACCTCGTCCAGGGCGCCGTTGGTGGCCAGCGGCTGCATGTCGAAGCGCACCGGCAGCGGCTGGCCGGCGGCCTTGTTGAGCGGCGCAGGCAGGCGCACCGTCATTGGCGTGAGGTCGGATTGCACCTGCACGATCGGCCGATGCTGCCTGACGCTGATGGTCGCGCTGTACGGCGCGCTGCCCTCCAGCGTACGGGCAATCGCGGCGATGGGGCCGCCTTCCGGAGCCGTCTCGCGCAGGCCCTGCGCCGTTGCGGTGCCCGCCACCTGAATGCGGATCGTGCCATCGGGCGCGGTGCCGCCGGTCGGGCGGATTTCGCCGCCGGCAAAGCGCGCGCGCAGGTTGTCGAAGCCGATGCCCTTGTGCGTGAAGGTGAGCGCGCCCGTCACGTCCGTTAGCGGCGGCGCCTGCGGAATGAGGGTGATGTCGTTGCGCAGGAAGGTGACGCTGCCCTGGGCGCGTGAGTTGTGCATCTCGTGCAGCGGCAGGTCCAGCTTGAGCGCTAGCGTGGCGTTGCCCCGGGCACGCGCATCCTGGGTGAAGTGGCCGATCCACTGGCCGACAGGGCTGGCCTCGATGTATTGCAGGAAGTTCTGCGTGGGGCCGTCGCCGCGCCCTTCGATGGTGAGCAGCGGGCTGTGGTCGTCCATGTCGGGCAGGCTGCCGTTCACGTCCTGCAGGTTTACGCCCATCACCCTGGCGCGCGCGACCTTGAATGCCAGCGATGCCCTGTCGAAGATGACCGTGCCGTCGATATCGGTGAAGAGAGGCCATTCGCTGACGCGCGCCGGTGCCTGGCCCGGCGGATTGTGTGCGGTCTCGTGCGGAGACGTCTGATAGCTCACGCCCTGGATCGGCACCTCGACGCGGAACGCGCCCTTGTGCGGCGGGCGGAACGGGAAGTCGAACAGGTCGCCCGACAGCACGAAGCCAACGTTGCTGGCGGTGCCGGCCTGCAGCGCGCCGGCCAGGTACTCGCGCAACTGCTGCCCGATGGACAGCGGCAGGTAGCGCGGCACGCGCGGCACGTTGGCGCGTTCGAGCGTGCCTTTCAGATCGACGGTGCCGACGTGGCTGGTGTCTGGCGCATGACGGTAGTTGCCGGAGATGCGTGCCGACAGGTCGCCGTTGGAGAACGTCAGGTTGTCGCTCGTGACCACCAGTTCCTGCTTGCGGTACGTCCAGTTGAAGGTGCCCTGCAGACGGTCCAGCGGCACACGCGGATCTTCAAAGGTGCCGGGCAGGAGCAGGGCGGCGTCGGCGGAGTCGATGCGCAGCGTGCCCTTGTCGTCGGAGAAGACAGCGTTGCCGGAGAGGTTCTCGATGCCGGGCACGGCCGATTCCGGGTGATGGCCCGGTGGCAGGGCGGGCAGCGCGCCGGGTCCGAACGAGACCTGGCGCAGCGTGGCGCGGCCGGTAAAGTGCACAGGGACCGGCGTGTCCGGCCGCCAGCGGGAGACATCGCGCTGCCAGTTGATGTCGAGATCGTCGATGCGGCCGGCCGGTTGTTTGGTGCGCAGCGGTTCCAGCACGCCGGCTGGCAGCGGCAAGGCGGTGGCGATGCTGCGCAGGTCGGCCAGGTCCAACGTGGTGGCCTTGACCTGCAGGCGGCGCAGGGCGTCGCGCGTGTCGAGCGCCCAGCCCACGGTGACGTTGCGCAGGCCGCGCGGCGTGCCTGCGGGGTTGGCGGGGGCTTCGATACCGGGGCCGGCCAGCTCTGGCGCTGGCGCAGGCTGTGCGGGCGGGTTCAGCGGTTGCCAGAGCAGCGTATCGACACGCAGTGTGTGTTCGCCGCCCGAGGTGCGCTGGTGTGTGGCCAGCACCTGCAGGCTGCGCAACTGCAGCGGGTCCAGATCTTTGCGGACCTGGAGGTCGAGTTGCTGGCCGGTCAGCCGCGCCTGGCTGCGCGTGAAGACGCCCCCCGCAAATTCCACCGAGCCATCGGAGGTGAGCGTGCCGCTGTTGGCGGCGGTCAGCACGGGCACGTAGCGCTGCACGGCGGCCAGTTGCAGCGTGTTGACCTGCCAGGTGGCCTGGCCGCGCCAGTGGTGCCAGTCGCCCGGGCGGGCCAGGAGGTCGTGGCGGAAATCCGCTTGTAGCTTGATCGGGCCGGTGAAGAGCGTGGGCGAGGTGCCGCTGGCGTTCAATTGGTGGCGCGTGGGGCCGCTGTGCAGTTGCACATGTACGTTGCCAAGGGCCACCTCGGGCAGCTTCTGCTGCTCGTCGAGCCAGCGCACGGCGCCTTCACGGAAATCGATGTCGCCCTGGGAGAGCAACTGGTCGAAGAAGCTGCCGTCTCCGCTCGTGTCGGGCGACAGCGGCATGCCCGCCACGAACAGAGCGCCGGCTGCGTTGCGGCGGACCAGCACGTCGGCGCGATTGGCGTGCAGCACGGCAAAGGTGATCTGCATGCGCAGCAACGAGCGCCACGACAATCGGGCCTGCACGTCCTGCACGGCAAAGGTCTGGCGGCCGGCGATGTCGCGTGCCTCGATGCGTTGGGCACGGAAGGCGGGGTGCCAGCCTTCCCAGTAGGTGTCCAGCGAGCCGATGCCGACCGTGGCGTGCAGTGCGCTGGACGCCTCGTGCTCCATCCACTCGCGCGCCACGCTCACGCGCGGCCACAGGACAAAGCGCACGAGCAGCATCCCGACGAGCGCCAGGATGACGAGTGCAGCCGCCGTTTTCCAGAGGATGCGCCACAGCTTGCGCCAGATCGGCGCGCGCAGGACAGCCTTGATGCCCCCGCCTGTCTTGCCCGCCAGCCGCAGAATCCACGCCCAGGCCGTCGGCGCAGCCGCACGCATGCCCGTCCGGTGGGGGGGCAGGGTGCTGGCGTTTCTGCCTTCGGACTTCGGCGAATCTGGGGGCTGGGGCGGGCGAGGCATGATCCGGATTATCCGATATTCGCGCGGCGGCGCCACATTTGATGGCCGGCGTCGTCTCAGCCGAGCGCGGAGCATGCCCGTTGCCCGCGAAAGTACGTGACCACCGACCGGCCCGCACGCATTTCAGCGAGAATGGATATTTCCCGCCCTGCCCTGATGGTTCGCATGACCGATTCCGCCCTGTCTGCCCAGCCGTTCCTGCAAGCTCCGGCCTGTGTGCCGGAAGCCCACGCCGCTGCCGCTCCCAACACCGCGCTGCCGTTTGCGCTGGCGTATTCCCGATACGTCCAGCGCCAGGCGCAGGCGCGTGAGGGCTGGGCCGAACGCACGCAGGCCGCCGTTGCCCGCCCCATCGATGAGGCATGGCTGTCGGCGCGCTTTGCCGAGCTGTTCGACACCGCCGCCATCGAGCCGGAAGCCGCGCTCAAGCGCGCATTGCGCCAGCTGCGCAACGAGGTGTTTGCGGCCGTGGTCGAGCGCGACTTGTCCGGCGTCGCCACGCTCGACGAGGTGACGGGCACCATGACCGACCTGGCCGAGTTTGCCGTGCGGGCCGCCATCTCCGTCATCGGCCAGGAGCTGGGCGCGCTGCACGGCCAGCCGATCGGGCAATCCTCGGGTGAGGAGCAGGAACTGGTGGTGGTCGGCATGGGCAAGTTGGGCGGGCGCGAACTCAACGTCTCGTCCGACATCGACCTGATCTTCCTCTACGACGAGGAGGGCGATACGCAAGGTGGTCCGCGTCCGCTGTCCAACCATGAGTACTTCACTAAGCTGGGCCGGCGCCTGATCAACGCGCTGGCCGACGTGACCGAAGACGGCTACGTCTTCCGCGTCGACATGCGCCTGCGTCCGAACGGCGACGCTGGGCCGCTCGCGTGCAGCCTGGGCATGCTGGAGGAATATTTTGTCGTGCAGGGCCGCGAGTGGGAGCGCTACGCCTGGATCAAGGGCCGCGTCATTACCGACCCGACCAGCCCGCACGCGGTGCGCGTGATCCAGCAGCTTGATCGCGTGACCGGGCCGTTCGTCTTCCGCCGCTACCTGGACTACGGCGTGATCGCCGCCATCCGTGCGCTGCACGCGCAGATCCGCGCCGAGGCGGCCAAGCGCAGCAATGGCGCAAACCGCCAGCACGGTAGCGGACACGGCGGCCACTTGCATGCGCGCTCGCCCAACATCAAGCTCGGGCGCGGCGGCATTCGCGAGATCGAATTCATCGCGCAGGTGTTCCAGCTCATCCGCGGCGGGCAGGATTTTGCGCTGCGCGTGCGGCCCACGCTGGATGTGCTGCGTGCGGCGTCCGAGCGCGGCCTGATTGATGCCGAGGTGGTCGCGCGCCTGACCGAGGCGTACCGCTTCCTGCGCCAGCTCGAACACCGCCTGCAGTACATCGAAGATGCGCAGACGCACAACCTGCCCGGCTCGCCGGAAGACCAGTTGCGCGTGGCGCGCATGATGGGTTTCGACGATTACGCCGCGCTGGTCGCGCAGCTTGAGGCGTATCAGGACGAAGTCGCCCAGCAGTTCGAGCAGACGTTCTCCGACAAGCAGGACAGCCAGCCGCCGTGCGCTTCCGTGTGGCATGCCGATCTGCTTGAGGATGAGCACACCGAGACCGCCCGCGCCCAGCTCGCCGAACTCGGCTATGCCGACCCGGACGGCGTGCTCGAGCGCCTGCGCGCGTCGCGCTACTCGCCGCGTTACCGGGCGCTGTCGGAGGTGAGCCGCCAGCGGTTCGACCTGCTTATCAACCGCGCGCTCGACCATGCCTCGCGGCAGACCGATGCCGATGTCACCATCGCGCGCTTCCTGGATTTTTTCGGTGCCATCAGCCGGCGCGCGTCGTACCTGTCGCTGCTGTGTGAATACCCGCAGGCCCTGGAGCGTGTGGCGCATACGCTGCACGCGTCGCGCTGGGCGGCGGACTATCTGACGCGCCATCCGCAACTGCTGGATGAACTGCTGGACGTGGAGGCGTTGTCTGCCGATCCGGATTGGCCGGCGTTCCGCGAGCGCGTGCGTGACCGCTTGCGCGCTGCCGCCGATCACGTCGAGATGCAGATGGACATCCTGCGCCAGGAACACCATGCGGAAACCTTCCGCATCCTGCTGCAGGATCTGCAGGGCATGCTCAGCGTCGAGCACATCAGCGATCGGCTCTCCGACCTGGCGGATGCCGTGCTGGACCTCACGCTGGAAACCGTCTGGCAGCAGGTGGCGACGCGCCACCGCGAGGTGCCGCGCTTTGCCGTGGTGGCCTACGGGCGGCTGGGCGGCAAGGAACTGGGCTACGCGTCGGACCTCGACATCATCTTCCTCTACGACGATGACGACGAGCGCGCCCCCGATGTATACGCGGCCTTTGCGCGCAAGCTCATCACCTGGCTGACCAGCCATACCGCCGCCGGCACGCTGTTCGACGTAGATACGCGCCTGCGGCCGAACGGCGCGGCTGGCCTGATGGTCACGCATTTCGAAGCCTTCCGTCGCTATCAGATGCGCGAGGGCGACAACGCCGCGTGGGTGTGGGAGCACCAGGCGCTTACGCGTGCGCGTTTTTGCGCGGGCGATGCGGAGATCGGCGCGCGTTTCGAGGCACTGCGCACCGCCGTGCTGCGACAGGAACGCGAGGCGGGCCCGTTGCGCGATGAGATCGTGGCGATGCGTGAACGCGTGCTGGAGGGCCATGCCAACCCCACGCAGTTCTTCGATCTCAAGCACGACCGCGGCGGCATGGTCGATATCGAATTCACCGTGCAGTTCCTGGTGCTGTTGCACAGCGCGGCGCATGCGGAGCTTACGCGCAATGCCGGCAACATCGCGCTGCTGCGCATGGCCGGCGAGCTGGGGCTGATCGACCCCGCACGCGCTGCCCAGGTGGCCGACGCGTACCGCGACTTCCGCGCGCGCCAGCACAAGCTGCGGCTGGACGGGCAGTCCGCCGCACGCGTGGCGGCCGGCACTTGCGCGCATGAGGCCGCCCAGGTGCGCTCGCTGTGGGAAGACGTGTTCGGCACGGCACCGGCAGGCGAACCTCTGCACGCCGCATGAGCGCGCGTCTGCAAACGGCGCGTGCCTGGGCGGCGTGCGTCGGCGTCGCAGGGGTGTCGGCGGCGTTTTCGTTCGTGCCGTGGCTGCATGCCGTCGGGCTGTATCAGCGCGATGCTGTGCGTGCGGGCCAGTGGTGGCGCATCGTCACGGCCATGTGGGTGCATCTGGACGTGTGGCATTGGCTGGCCGACGCCATGGCGGCAGCGGGGCTGATCCAGCTGCTGGCGCGCGTGCTGCGGCCGCAAGCGATCGTCGGTGCGCTGGTGGCGTGCGGGGTGCTGGTGCAACTGGCGCTACTGAATCAGCCGGCCGTGCAGTGGTATGGCGGACTTTCCGGCGCGCTGCACGGGCTGGCGGCGTGGGGCGGGCTGCGGCTGCTGCGCGCTCCGACAGGCGAAGCGGATGATCGCCTCTCGCGCTGGATCGGCGTCCTGCTATGCGTGGGCGTGCTGGCAAAGGTGTGGCTGGAGCAATCGTGGCTCTCGCCCATCGTCTTCGACCCGCACTGGGGCTTCGGTGTGGTGCGCATCGCGCATGCCTTCGGGGCGGCAAGCGGCTTGCTGATCTGGGTGCTGGGGGAGTGGCGCGCTCAAGGAAAGCGGGTGCGCGGCGAGCGCGAATGACACATCGGATACGAAAAACGGGCACGCCAGCTCACTGCCGGCGTGCCCGTTTCGCGTGAACGCGGGTCGGTTACGCGGTCTTGCGACGCTGCAAACCGAAGGCGCCGGCGGCCAGCAGCAGGCCGGCCAGCCACAGCGGGAGGTGACCACCACCGCCGTTGTTGCTGTCGGTCACGGCGTTGGAGCCGGTGCCCGGTGCCGAGGTCGTGGCGGTCACGCTGGTGGTGTCGGTGGCTGTGGCGCCCGCGCTGTTGGTCAGGGCGACGCTGAAGGTGTAGACACCGGCAGTGGTCGGCGTGAAGGTGGCCGTGCTATTGCCGTTGGCATCGGTGGAGGTCGTCAGGGTCACGGAACTTCCGCCGGTTTGCGTCCAGACCGGAGTGCCTGCCGTCTTGCCGTAGCCCGCGCCGCCCACGGCGGTCAGCGTGACCGCCGTGTTGGCGCTCACGCTCGAAGCCGATGTGGAAGCGTGCACGGTGGGCGTGCCCTGGGTCTGGACCAGGGCCGAGCCGGCGTCCAGCATGCCGGCGCCGCAATTGCCTGCATGCGTAGCGCAGTACGTGCCGGGCGGGAATGGGCGGGCCGACTGCTTGAGGATCGTTGCAACGTTGTCCGGCGTGAGCGCAGGCTGGATCGACAGCATCAGCGCGGCCACAGCGGCAACGTGCGGCGTGGCCATCGACGTGCCCATGTCGTTGGCATATTTGTCACCCGTGGGCGAGGCAACCGGCGATGTCTTGCCGGTATTGGACAACGACACGATGGTGTTGCCGCTGCCCTTGATGACCGTGCCCGTGCCGCCGCCCGGCGCGCTGATCGTGGTCTGCGCGCCCACATTGGCGTACCAGGCGTTATCGCCTTCGAACGTGTGTGCCGTGACAGCAAGGGTGCCAGTGCAGTTGGCAGGTGCATCGACTGGCCCCGATTCATTGCCGGTGGCGACCACGATGGTCACGCCCGATGCCCGCGCCATCGTGATGGCGCTCTGCTCGCTCGGAGAACAGGCGCCGTGACTGCCCAGGCTCATGTTGATGACCTTGACGGGAGTCGGATTGTTCGTGATGCCCGGCACAGAGCCTCCGGCCAGCCAAGTCATCGCATCCATGATGTCGGATGTCGAGCCGCCGCACTTGCCCAGCGCTCGCGCCATCTGCACGCGCGCGCCAGGTGCGACGCCGGCGATGCCGATGCCGTTATTGATCTGCGCCGCGATCTGGCCCGCCACGAAAGTGCCGTGCCAACTGCTGTCGGTTTGGCTGCCGCACAGCGTCGGGAAGGAAGTGGCGTCGCTGCTGCTGACCCAGTCACCAGGGTCTGACGGGTCGTTGTTGTTCGCGTTATCGTTGGCGCCGTTGTTGACGAATCCGCTGGTGATGGCATTGCCGGTCTTGGGATCGGTCGAGCCCACCATCGCACTGCTGCTGACGAAGTTGTAGCCGGTGCCGAACTTCGCCCCGCTGAAATTCGCGTGGTCGGCGCGAATGCCAGTGTCGACGATCCCAATGCCGATGGTGCTTACGCCCATGGTCGTGTTCCAGGCGGTTGTCACGTTGGCACCGCCGGCCACGCTGGTGCCGGGCAGCAGATTCCACTGTTGGTTGAATAGCGGATCGGTGGCCAGCGCCATCGGCCGCATGATCCGGTCTGGCGAGACGTATTCGAACTGGCCGCTCGACTCCATGCGCTGCGCGACGGCCTGCGCGTCTTCGATCGTCATGACCTTGGGCAGCGTCACCACGTGCGCACCGCCCGACATCGGCCGCTTGTATGTCACCGGCAACTGCGCCGCGGCCGACCACCGTTGCACCGTTGCTACGTCGGCACGCATCGCTGTGCCGTCCGACGAAATCGATTGCGTCTTCAACGCGCCACTGGTGTCGGTCTTTTCCTTGACGATCAACTGTGTGACCCACTGCAACTGCGAGTTGAACGTTGTCGATTTTTCAACCGCCAGTGCCGGCAGAGCGTGATACGACACCAATCCGAGCGCCACCAGCGCACGGACCATACCCCCGGGAGCCATTGTTTTCATTCAAGCAGTCCTGTTCTTGTCAGCAATTGAAATTTGGTGACGGCATTGTCCAAAAGGATCGTGAAGGTGTGGTCAAGACTGGGCTAAATAAAAACCCTATTGTTAACAGCCTAGGCAGATATGCGGGCGACGCTAGGTGAGGAAAGGAGGTGCCGTAGGAGGGGCAAACGAAAACCGCCTCCACATGGGAGGCAGTCTTGTCTGGCCGATGGCAGGGTCAATGCGGCAGCAGGCGCCGGCGCCGACATGCAAGCCCGAGGGCCAGCAGCAGGGTCGCCTCCATCAACGGGACGGTACCACCACCGCCCGAGCCGCCCGAGCCGCCGGAACTGCCCGAACCGGATGAGCCGTTGCCGGCCCCAGCGGGCGCCGTCCGCTGTGCATAGCCCACCGCGCCCGCCGCATCCAGCAGCCCCGCGCCGCAAACGCCGGCATTGGTGGTGCAGAACGTGCCGCTCGGATGCGCGCGCGCCGTCTGCTGCAGGCCGGCCAGCACCTGCGCGTTCGACAGTTGCGGCTGCACACTCAGCATCAGCGCGATGGTGCCGGCCACTTCCGGCGTCGAGAAGCTGGTGCCGGCAACGACTCCACCCGGTGTGTTCGGTTTGACGACAGGGTTGCCCGGCGAATACGAGCCGTCGTTGGAATCGACCACGATGGTGGACGGCAACGCGCATGACGGCTGCGAATTGGGGCAACCGCCGCCGGGCGCGCTGATGGCCACCTGCGGTCCGACATTGGCGTAGCTGGCGTTTTCTCCGCTGTCGACGTGTGCGGTCACGGCGATGGCGCCCGAGCAGTTGGCCGGCGCATCGACGCTCTGGGCTGCTTCGTTGCCCGAGGCGGCCACCACGATGGCGCCGCGCGCCGCAAGCTGGTTCACTGCATCCTGCTCAGCAGCCGAGCACTGGCCCACGCTGCCCAAGCTCACATTGACCACGCGAGCCGGGTTGGCATTGGTGGGCGCGCCCGAAACGGCGATGCCACCGGCCCACAGCATGCCGTCAACGGTATCGGACAGCAGAGCGCCGCACCTGCCTGATACACGCACCGGCACGACCTGCGTATTCCAGCCTACCCCGGCGATGTCGATCAGATTGTTCGTGCTGGCGGCCAGTACGCTGGCCACCTCGGTGCCGTGCCAACTGCTGGTGTGCACGTCGGACGTCGTGCACGAGAGGCTCGGGTACTGGGAGGTGGACGTTACGCCGTCGCCCATGTCGTACGCATCGGTTCCACGCCCGAAGAGATTGCCTGCGCGGACGGGGTCGGAGATGAAGTTGTAGCCGGGCAGGATCTTGGCGGACAGGTCCGGATGGTCGGTATAGCCCGTGTCGACCACGGCCACCACCATGCTGGGCGAGCCTTTCGTAATGTCCCAGGCCGCAGCGACGTTGATGCCGCCCGCCACGACCGTCGGCGAAGCCAGGTTGGTCTGGGTGGCAAAGAGTGCGTCGTTAGGGACGATCGCTGGGCGGAGAATGCGGTCAGGCACCGCATAGGCCACGCGCGCGTCCTGCGCGATCTTGGCAGCCGCCGCCTCGATGCTGGCGGCGTCGGTCAGGCCGGTGCCCATGAGCTGCGCCTGGCTGGCCAGTGTGCGCTTGACCTGCAGCGTGCTGCCCGCGGCCTGCGCGACGGACAGCAGCCGGTTGTTCACCTCGGCGGCTGACAGCGTCTTGCGCGTGCCGCTGGTGTCGTTGCGCCATTTGATGATCAGGTCGCCGGTGTATTGCGGCTGCACGGTGGAGGCGGGGGCGGCATTGGCCGGGTAGCCACCCATCAGCCACGCGGCGAAGGCCACGCTGGCACCTGCATGGAGCCAGGACTTCAACCGAAAAAGGGAAGGGGTCATCGTGCGCGCTCCGTGGCATCTTGTTGTCTGAGAAACGTCGTCAAGATCGGCCGGTTGACGGTACGTTACACAAAATCAAAGGTAGCACGCGACCTGCCCATTTGTTGTGGCATGAATCCGACTGCACATTCGGGAAATTGCTGATTGAGGGCAGACGGATCCCAAGCGCGAAGCGGCGCCGATGGGCTTGAGTCCGGAACAGGGCGCCAGAGGGCGCCCGCACATTCACTGTGTGAAGATCGCCACGTCCGCCAGGCGGCGCCGGGCCGCAGAAGCCATTGGGCGTTGCCGATGGCGTTCAGCGCTGGATCTTCATGATCCGATCCGGATCGGCCGAGGCGATGCCAGGCGCTGCACGCAAGGCCGCGACGGCGCCGTCCAGCGTGGCTGAAGCATCGCCCGAACTGGCGCGCACGACCCAGAAGCCGCCCGACATCGGCCGCACAATGGCAAAAGCCAGGCGCGGCGTGGCACGGGCGCCGACCGCATCCACCACATTCTGCACCGCGGCGGACGAATCCGTCGGTGTGCGCAAGCCGATGATGATGTCGCCCAGGGTTTGCGCGGCCGACACGGACGCCGGCGGTTGGGTGTTGACCGAGGCGGGGTCCATGGCGGGCGGTTTGCCGGGGTCAATGGCCGGCACGGACTTGCACGCGGCCAGCAGGAACAGGCCGAGCGCCGCCGCCAACGCGGGCTTGGCAGACGACAGCAGAGGACGGGTTCGGGCAGCCGGACGGGCCATGAGGTTCTCCTTGGATTCGGGTGAGGGCATTTGCGCGGGGCAGTGCCGGGTATGCAATCACTGCGCCACGCGTCGGGACTTTCGCGCGGCCGGCGCGGGGACAGCGTGCGCACGGCCGGCGGCCAGCATTTCGTCGGCATGGCGGCGCGTGGTGTCGGTGAGCGACGCGCCGCCCAGCATGCGGGCGATTTCATCCACGCGGCCGGTGGCGTCCAGCACCACCAGATCCGAACGGGTGCTGCCAGCCACCGTCTGCTTGGCGACCTGGATATGGTGATTGGCCAGCGCCGCCACCTGCGGCAGGTGGGTCACGCACAGCACTTGGCGGCGCGTGCCCAGTTCGCGCAGGCGCCGGCCGACGACTTCGGCCACTGCACCGCCGATGCCGGAATCGACTTCGTCGAAGATCAGCGTCGGGGTCGGGCTGGCTTCGCTGGCGATCACCGAGATGGCCAGGCTGATGCGCGCCAACTCGCCGCCCGACGCGACTTTCGCCAAGGGGCGCGGCGATACGCCGGCATGCCCGGCAACGAGGAATTCCACCTGTTCCAGTCCGGCCGCGCCGCCATGCTCCAGCGGGTGCAGCGCGATGTCGAAACGTCCACCCGCCATCGACAGGCCCTGCATGGCGTCGGTCACGGCATCGGCCAGCTCGCGCGCGGCCTTGGCACGGGCGCGCGACAGTGCCTGCCCGACCACCATGTAGGCGGCGTGGGTTTGGGCTTCCTGCACCTGCAGTGCATCGAGGTCGGACGCGGCCTGCAGCGCGGCCAGTTGTGCCTGGCGCTCGGCCAGTTCGGCCGGCAGCGTTTCGGGGGCGACGCGGTATTTGCGCGCCATGGTGTGCAGCGCCTGCATGCGCGCATCGACTTCGGCCAGGCGGTCCGGGTCCAGCTCCGTGCGATCGGCGTAGCGGGCAAGCGAATGCACGGCTTCCTGGATCTGCACTTCAGCCGGCTCCAGCGCGGCCAGCACGTCGGCCAGCGCCGGATCGATTTCGGCCAGCTCCCGCAGCGTGTGGAGCGAGGCGCCCAGTTGCGTGAGCACTGCGCCTTCCGCTTCGGAAAGGCCATCGAGCGCCGCGCGCGTGCCTTCGATCAGGCTGGCGGCGTGCGACAGGCGGTGATGCTCGGCCTGCACGTCTTCCCACTCGCCGGGCTGGGGGCCAAGCTTCTGCAATTCGTTGACCTGCCATTCGACGCGCTCGCGTTCGAGCTGCGCCTCGCGCGATTGCTGTTCGGCTGCTTCACGCAGGCGCACCACGGTTTGCCACTCGCGATAGTGCCCGCCGACCACGCGCACGGAAGCTTCAAGGCCGGCATGGGCGTCGAGCAGGCTGCGCTGGGCGTCCGTCTTGAGCAGCAGTTGATGCGCGTGCTGGCCGTGGATGTCGACCAGTTGTTCGCCCACTTCGCGCAGTTGCGCCAGTGTGACGGCCGCACCGTTGATGAACGCCTTGCTGCGGCCGGCCGCGTCGACGGTACGGCGCAGGAGGATGACGCCCTCGTCATCGTGCAGCTCGTGTGCCTCCAGCCACGCGGTCACGTGCGGATGCACGTCGAATTCCGCGGTGATGTCGGCGCGCGGCGCACCCTCGCGCACCACGGCGGCATCGGCGCGCTCGCCGAGCGTCAACGCCAGCGCGTCGATCAGGATGGACTTGCCCGCGCCGGTCTCGCCCGTGAACACGGTAAAGCCGTCGGCCAGGTCGAGGTCCAGCGCGTGGACGATGACGAAATCGCGAATGGTGAGGCTGCGCAGCATGGCGGAAGCAATGGTTGGGTCAGAACCTGCTCATGATCCGTAGCGAGCGGCCCGAGGTTGGCGTGAGAAGCCCAGCAGTACATGGGTACGGTGAGGATCGCAAGGCCAAGATCGGGGCGCGCATTAGGATCATGAGCAGGTTCTTAGAGCCGGTTGTCTTCGGTCGGGTACTCGTGCCAGTGCAGCTTCTTGCGCAGCGTGGCGTAGTAGTTGTAGCCGACCGGGTGCAGCAGTTGCACGGTGCGCTCGGAACGGCGCACCACGATGCGGTCGCCCGGCAGGAGCGACGTGAGCGACTGCATGTCGAAGTTGACGCTGGCATCGCGCCCGCTGGTGACCTGGATCACCACCTCCGCATCGTGCGGGATGACGATCGGCCGGTTGGACAGCGAATGCGGCGCGATCGGCACCAATACCAGTCCCGAGAGCGCCGGATGCAGGATCGGCCCGCCGGCGGACAGCGCATAGGCCGTCGACCCGGTGGGCGTGGAGACGATCAGGCCGTCCGAACGCTGGTTGTACATAAAGAAGCCGTCCACCGACACGGCCAGCTCGACCATGCCCGAGAAGCCCGAACGGTTGACCACCACGTCGTTGAAGGCCAGGGCGGAGAAAATGCTCTCGTCGTCGCGCACGACCTGCGCTTGCAGCAGCGTGCGTGTCTCGGCCTCGTAGCGGCCGGCCAGCATGTCGGGCAGCACGCTGTGCACGTCTTCGAACGGGATGTCGGTCATGAAGCCGAGCCGCCCGTGGTTGACGCCGATCACGGGCACGGCGGCGCCGGCCAGGTGGCGGCCGATGCCGAGCAGCGTGCCATCACCGCCGAGCACGACGGCCACGTCGGCCTGGCGGGCCATCTCTTCGGGTGGCAGGGCAGCGTAATCCTGCACGCCGATGTTGAGCGCCGTCTCGCGCTCGAACACGATGTCGTGCCCGCCTGCGGCGATGCACGAGGCCAGTTCCATGAGCGGGCCGGCAATGTTGGCGGCCGAATACCGGCCGACCAGCGCGACGGTCTTGAAAGGCGAAACAGGCGAGGCGGCGGGAGCTTGCGGGGCCACGGCAGACGGGGGAATCGACATGCGCGCATTACACCATATCGATATGACCGTCGCCACGTTTGGCACGCGTTTGGCGAAGAAACGCCTGCGTCACTCCTGGGCGGGCCCCGATTTTGCGTAAAATTGAGAAATTATGGACAAACGCGCCACCATCCTCCTCAAGACCCTGATCGAGCGGTATATCGCCGAGGGCCAGCCTGTGGGCTCGCGCACCTTGTCGAAGTATTCGGGCCTCGATCTGTCGCCGGCCACCATCCGCAATGTGATGTCCGACCTGGAGGAGATGGGCTTCATCGCCAGCCCGCACACTTCGGCCGGCCGCGTGCCGACGCCGCGTGGCTACCGCCTCTTCGTTGACACCATGCTGACTGCCAGCCCGCTGGACGCGTTGGGCATGCTGGGCGCGCACGACCGCATGGCGCAGCAGATGGCCGGTGTGATTGCCGAACAGGTGCGCACGCAGTTGGCTTCGCATGGGTCGGAGTCGTCGCAGCGGGTGATTGCGGCGGCGGCGCAGACGCTGTCGAACCTGTCGCAGTTTGCCGGCGTCGTGATGACGCCACGCCGCTCGCACGCCTTCCGGCAGATTGAATTCATGCGGCTGTCGGAGTCGCGCATCCTGCTGATCGTCGTCACGCCCGAGGGCGACGTGCAGAACCGCATCATCCATACCGATACGCCTTACACCCCGTCGCAACTGGTGGAGGCGGCCAATTACATCAACGCGCACTACGGCGGCATGACCTTCGACGCCGTGCGCGAACGCCTGCGCGGCGAGCTGTCTGCATTGCAGGCCGACATGACCTCGCTGATGCAGGCGGCGGTGGAGGCGGGCAGCAGCGCCGTGTCGGACGAAGACCCGGTGGTCATCTCCGGCGAGCGCAAGCTGCTGGACGTGGAGGATCTGTCGTCTTCCATGGACAAGCTGCGGCGCCTGTTTGCCGTGTTCGAGCAGAAGACGGGCCTGCTGCAACTGCTGGATGTATCGAGCCGCGCCGAGGGCGTGCAGATCTTCATCGGCGGCGAGAGCAGCCTGGTGCCGCACGAAGACATGGCCGTCATCACCGCACCGTACGAGGTGGACGGCAAGATCGTCGGCACGCTGGGCGTGATCGGCCCGATGCGGATGGCCTATGAGCGCGTGATCCCCATCGTGGACATCACCGCCAAGCTGCTGTCCAGCGCGCTCAGCCAATATTGATGTACCGGTTGGTCTGCATGCGGGCTGCATAAGCTCAGCCGATTTTCTTCGACGACAGCCCACGCTGCCGTCTTTCACAATCGACTCCGGCGCATGTGCGCGATTCTCTTCTGCCGGAGTCTTTCATGGCTGGTTCTTCCCTTTCCCGTTTTCTGGCCGCGGCGATGTCTGCGGCCATTTCGTTCGCCCTGCTTGGGGCTGCTCCTGCACGCGCGGCAGAGCGCGAGGTTGTTGTCGCTTATCAAGACATGGTGCTGCCCTGGCGCTACGCCCAAGCCACCGGCGAGGTCGAGCGCGCCACCGGCTACAAGATGACCTACCGCCAGCTCGCCAGCGGCGCCGACGTGGTGCGTGCCATCGCGTCGGGTTCAGTGCAGATCGGCGAAGCTGGATCGAGCCCGATTGCGGCGGGTGTGTCTCAGGGTGTGGACCTGTCGCTGTTCTGGATTCTCGACAACATCAACGATGCCGAAGCGCTGGTCGCACGCAACGGTAGCGGCGTCACGCGCGTGGCCGACCTGAAGGGCAAGACATTGGGCGTGCCCTATGTGTCGACCTCGCATTTCCATGCGCTGGTGGCGCTGCAACAAGCGGGCCTGGAGCCGCGCGACGTGAAGGTCATCAACCTGCGGCCGCCGGAGTTGTCGGCCGCGTGGGACCGCGGCGATGTCGATGCCGCCTTTATCTGGGATCCGGTGCTCGCCAAGGTGAAGAAGAACGGCACGGTGCTAACCACCTCCGGCAAGATCGCCGCCGCCACCGGCAAGTCGACCTTCGATGGCTTCGTGGCAGATCGCAAGTTCGCGCGTGACCATGCGGAGTTCATCGCCAAGTTTGTCGAAGTGCTGGCCAAGGCCGATGCCGCTTATCGCGACAACAAGGCCGCATGGACGGCGACGTCGCCGCAGGTGGCAGCGGTGGCCAAGACCTCGGGCGCGACGGCGGCAGATGTGCCGGCAAGTCTTGCGTTATATGCTTTCCCGGATGCGGCGGAGCAGGCCTCCAAGCGCTGGCTGGGCGGCGGGGCGCAGTCGGGCGCCGCGCAATCGCTGCTCGCCACCGCACAGTTCCTGAAGACGCAGGGCACGATCCAGACGGTGCTGCCAGATTACGGTGCGACCATCGACTCGCGCTTTGTCCAGCGCGCGGCCGGTGCTGTCAACAAGACAGTCGCCACCGCAGCGCGATGAGCCGTATCGATGTGCGTGGCTTGCGCGTCGACTACACCGACGCGCTAAGCCGCACCACCCGCGCTCTGGACGGTGTGGATTTATCGATCAACGCCGGCGAATTCGTTGTTGCCCTGGGAGCGTCTGGGTGTGGCAAGACCACGCTGCTGAACTGCCTCGCGGGCTTTGTTGCGCCAACGTCGGGACAGATCCTCCTCGACGGCCACGAAATCGATGGCCCGGGCGCGGATCGCGGCGTGGTGTTCCAGCGCTATGGGCTCATGCCCTGGCTGGACGTGCGTGACAACGTGGCGCTTGGTCTCAAGCTGCGCGGTGTCGACCGCAAGACGCGGCATGCGCGTGCGCTTGAGTTGCTTCGGTTGGTCAGGCTTGAAGCGCATGCCGCATCGCCCGTCTATGCGCTGTCAGGCGGCATGCAGCAGCGCGTGGGCATTACCCGAGCGCTGGCGACTGAGCCGCGCGTTCTGTTGATGGATGAGCCGATGGGCGCGCTCGACGCCTTTACGCGCGAGACCATGCAGACGCTGGTGCTCGATGTCTGGCAACGCACCGGCACGACCGTCTTCTTCATCACGCACGACGTGGAGGAGGCGCTGTTCCTGGCGACGCGGTTGGTCGTGATGTCGCCGTCGCCGGGGCGCATCGTGCAGACATTCGATTTGCCGTTCTCGCGGCAGGCGCTGGCAGGCGGTGACGCCCGTGCGGTGAAATCGTCGCCGGAATTCATTGCCTGGCGCGAGCGCGTGCTGGCGCTGATCCATCATGCACCCGAGGAGCTGCTCGCATGAGCGCGCTGGAAACTGCCGTGCTCGAGAGCACTTCCGTCGACACCGCGTCGCCTTCCAACACGCCGGCGCGCAAGCTGCGCGGCTATCGTTTGCCGGGCGAGGGCAGCGCGCTGGGGCTGAGCGTGTTGTCGGTGAGTGTGCTGCTCGTGCTCTGGTGGGCGGCCACCACGTTCCGTTGGGTGCCGCCGTTGTTCCTGCCTTCGCCACAAGCGGTGGGGCGCGCGTTCATCAATGCCTGGCATGGCGATATTCAAGGCGGCCAGCCGCTGGCGTCGCATCTGGGCTGGAGCGCGGTGCGAGTGTTCGGTGCCTTTGCGTTGGCGGCAGTGACTGCGGTACCGATCGGGCTCGCGATGGGTGTATCCCGCACCGCGCGCGGCTTGCTGGATCCGCCCATCGAGTTCTATCGTCCACTGCCGCCGCTGGCGTATCTGCCGCTCGTGGTCATCTGGTTGGGCATTGACGAGCGCGCCAAGATTGTCGTCATCTATCTCGCGTGCTTCGCGCCGATTGCGATGGCTGCGCGTGCAGGCGTGCGCAGCGCCACGCTTGAGCAGATCAACGCCGCCTATGCGCTTGGCGCAAGCTTCACGCAGGTGGTGCGGCATGTGATCTTGCCGGCGGCGCTGCCGGAAATCCTGACCGGCTTGCGTATCGCCATCGGCTTCGGTTGGACCACGCTGGTGGCGGCGGAAATGGTGGCGGCTACCGTGGGCCTGGGGCAGATGGTGCTCAATGCGTCGAGCTTTCTGCGCACCGACCTCGTGGTGATGGGCATCGTGCTGATCGGCGCGATTGCGTGGGCGTTCGACCTCGCAATGCGCGCCATCGAAGCGCGCGTGGTGCCCTGGAAGGGCCGCAGTTAGTGCCGCTGGGACTCAGAAGCTGCCCGTGAACTGATACCGCCCACCCGGGTGCCACATGGTCGCCACCGACGCGACCTGGCCTTGGGAGAGCGTTTTCCGCCGCAGCATCAGGCACGGCTCGCGCACGTCCATGTGCAGCATCTCGGCAATCTCACGCGGGGGCAGGCGCGCCTCGATGCCGTACTCCACGCCATGCAGCGGGGCGGCGCGCATCAGATAGGCGTTCGGCGTGGTCTGCGTGAAATCCTGTTCCATGTAGTCGGGCGCCAGCGCGGCATTCACCCAACGGTCTTCCACCTGGATCGGCAGGTCGTTCTCGAAATGCACGATCAGCGAGTGGAACAGCACGTGTCCGGCCTGCACGCCGAACAAGCCAGCCAGCGCTTCATTGGCGCGCGCACGTTCGAGCTTGTGCAGTTCCGCGCGGTGCTTGTGACCACGTGCGGCAATTTCTTCGGCGATGTTGCGGATCGCCACCAGCGTCGCCTGGTACTTCTGCTGCGCGACGAACGTTCCCAGCCCCTGCACGCGCGTGAGGATCTGCTCGGCGGTCAACTCACGCAGCGCACGGTTGACTGTCATGCGCGACACGCTAAAGGTCTGCGCGAGCGCGACCTCGGCTGGAATCATCTCGCCTTCTTTCCATTCTCCGTTGCGAATGCGGGACAGGATGTCTTCCTTGATGCGCTGGAAGGCGGGCGTGGCGGCAGACGGCTCGGGTGGCATACAGGCGACTTGGCTGGGCAGAAGTGACGAATGATCGGTGTCCATGATCGGGGTTTGCCCGCAGGTTGTAAAGTTCTCTTGCGTTATTTGTATATACAACATAGGATGCGCTGCATGCCATCGGAGTTTGCAGGAGACCTCACATGAATGCCCCGACCAACGCTGCCCACCTCACCAACGACCCGCGTTACGACGCCTCGCGCGAGATCCGCGCCCCGCGCGGAACCGAGCTGCACTGCAAGAGCTGGCTGACCGAAGCCGCCTACCGCATGCTGCAAAACAACCTCGATCCGGACGTGGCCGAGAACCCGAAGCACCTCGTCGTATATGGCGGCATCGGCCGTGCCGCGCGCGATTGGGCCTGCTTCGACAAGATTCTGGAAACGCTGCGCGAGCTGAACGATGACGAATCGCTGCTGGTGCAATCCGGCAAGCCGGTTGGCGTGTTCAAGACGCACCCGGATGCGCCGCGCGTGCTGATCGCCAACTCGAACCTGGTGCCGAAATGGGCGAACTGGGAGCACTTCAATGAGCTGGACCGCAAGGGCCTGTTCATGTACGGTCAGATGACTGCCGGTAGCTGGATCTACATCGGCAGCCAGGGCATCGTGCAAGGCACGTACGAGACCTTTGCCGAAGCCGGCCGCCAGCACTATTCGAACAGCCCCTCGCCCTTGTTGGCGCAAGGGCGGTCCCCCGAGGGGACGAGCGGCAACCTTGCCGGCCGCTGGATTCTCACGGCGGGCCTGGGCGGCATGGGCGGCGCACAGCCGCTGGCCGCAACACTGGCTGGCGCTGTGTCGATGAACATCGAGTGCCAGCAGTCGAGCATCGACTTCCGCCTGCGTACGCGGTACCTCGACAAGCAGGCCAAGGACATCGACGATGCATTCAACCTGATTCGCCACCATTGCGAGCGCGGCGAGGCCGTGTCCATCGGCCTGCTCGGCAATGCGGCGGAAATCTTGCCGGAGCTGGTCAAGCGTGCCCGCGCCGGCGGCCTGAAGCCGGATCTGGTGACCGACCAGACCTCGGCGCATGATCTGGTCAACGGCTATCTGCCGGTCGGCTGGACGGTCGAGCAATGGCGTGCTGCGCAACGCGATCCGTCGCAGCACGCCCGCCTGACCGACGAGGCCGCGAAGTCGTGCGCCGTGCACGTGCAGGCCATGCTCGCCTTCCAGGCCATGGGCATCCCGACCGTCGACTACGGCAACAACATCCGCCAGGTCGCGTTCGACCAAGGCGTGAAGAACGCCTTCGACTTCCCGGGCTTCGTGCCGGCCTACATCCGCCCGCTGTTCTGCGAGGGCAAGGGTCCGTTCCGCTGGGTGGCGCTGTCTGGCGATCCGGAAGACATCTACAAGACCGACGCCAAGATCAAGGAACTCTTCCCGCACAACACGCACGTGCATCGCTGGCTTGACATGGCGCGTGATCGCATTGCCTTCCAGGGCCTGCCCGCGCGCATCTGCTGGCTGGGTCTGGGCGAGCGCCACCTTGCCGGCCTGGCCTTCAACGAGATGGTCAAGAACGGCGAACTGAAAGCCCCGATCGTGATCGGCCGCGATCACCTCGACACCGGCTCGGTCGCCAGCCCCAACCGCGAAACCGAAGCCATGCGCGACGGTACCGACGCCGTGTCGGACTGGCCGCTGCTCAACGCGCTGCTCAACACGGCCGGCGGCGCGACGTGGGTGTCGCTGCACCACGGCGGCGGCGTCGGCATGGGCTACTCGCAGCACTCGGGCGTGGTGATCGTTGCCGATGGCACCGAGGCTGCCGCGAAGCGCCTCGGCCGCGTGCTCGTCAACGATTCCGGCTCGGGCGTCATGCGCCATGCCGATGCCGGTTACGAGACGGCCATCGCCTGCGCCAAGCGCAATGGTTTGAACCTGCCGATGATCGGCTAAGTTAAAGAGACAGACGTACAGATTCTTATGAACACCATGACCACGCCCCCCATCCTCACGCTGCAACCCGGCGAGATGAACTTTGCCGACCTGCGCCGCGTGTGGCTTGCCCCGACGCCCGTCGCGCTGTCGGGCGACTGCGCTGCCGCGATCGAAGCCTCTGCGGCCACGGTGCAGGCCATCGTCGCCAAGGGCGCGCCGGCCTACGGCATCAACACCGGGTTCGGCCTGCTGGCCAAAACGCAGATCGCTACGCACGAGTTGGAGCGCCTGCAACGCAACCTGATCCTGTCGCACGCCGTTGGCACGGGTGAAGACCTGAGCGACAACGTGGCGCGACTGGTGCTGCTGATGAAGGCAGCGAGCCTGGCGCGCGGTTATTCGGGCGTGCGCCGTGTGGTGATCGACACACTGCTAGCGCTGCTGAACGCAGGCATTGTCCCGTGCATTCCGTCCAAGGGTTCGGTGGGCGCCTCGGGCGATCTGGCGCCGCTGGCGCATATGACGCTGGCCCTGCTGGGCGAAGGTGATGTGCGTGTCAACGGCGTGCGCAAGCCTGCACGCGAAGCGCTGGCCGCTGCCGGCGTCGAGCCGATTGCGCTGGCCGCCAAGGAAGGGCTGGCGCTCATCAATGGCACGCAGGTGTCGACCGCGCTGGCGCTCAACGGCCTGTTCCTGGCCGAGCGTCTGCTGCAAGCCGCCACCGTGTCGGGTGCATTGTCGGTGGATGCCGCCAAGGGCAGCGATGCGCCGTTCGACTCGCGCGTGCACGCCGTGCGTGGCCAGCCCGGGCAGATTGCCACCGCTGCGGTGTACCGCAACCTGCTGGCCGGCAGCGCCATCCGCCAGTCGCACCTCGTGGGCGACAAGCGCGTGCAAGATCCGTACAGCCTGCGCTGCCAGCCGCAAGTCATGGGCGCGTGTTTCGACCTGATCCGTCAGGCGGGCGCCACGCTGCTCACCGAAGCCAACGCCGTCACCGACAACCCGCTGGTCTACGCCGAGGCCGGCGAGGTGATCTCGGGCGGTAACTTCCACGCCGAGCCGGTGGCGTTTGCCGCCGACATGCTGGCGCTGGCCATTGCCGAGATCGGTGCGTTGTCCGAGCGCCGCATCGCGCTGCTGATCGACTCCACGCTGTCGGGCCTGCCGCCGTTCCTTGTCGAGCAGCCGGGGCTGAACTCGGGCTTCATGATCGCGCACGTTACAGCCGCTGCGCTGGCATCGGAAAACAAGACGTTCGCCCACCCGGCCAGCGTCGACAGTCTGCCGACCTCGGCCAACCAGGAAGACCACGTCAGCATGGCCACCTTTGCTGGCCGACGTCTGCAGGACATGGCAGAGAACACCGCCACCATCGTCGGCATCGAAGCGCTGGCGGCAGCGCAGGGCATCGACTTTCACAAGCCGCTGGCGACGTCCGACACGCTGCAGAAGGCGCATGCCTGCATCCGCGCACGCGTGGCGTACTACGGTGAAGATCGCCTGTTTGCCCCCGACATCGAAGCCGCCCGCCGCCTTGTGCTCGACGGCGACCTTGGCGACTCGTGCTGCGCGCACGTGGGCGAACTCGCACTCGTCTGACCATGCTCGCCCAAGCTGAACCGAACGTCTGGCAAGGCCGCGTCGACGCGGAGGAGGGCCCGCTGGGCTTACGCTGGCACCAGACCGTGCGCCGCATCGATGCATCGACGCCGCTGGCGAACACCGTCGCCTTGGCGGGCTTCGCCTGCGATGCGGGAGTCGCGCGCAACCACGGGCGAACCGGAGCACAGGCGGGCCCGGCAGCCATCCGCAAGATGCTCGCGAACTTGCCCGCACGTGCCGGCCGTGTGGTCGTCGACGCAGGCGACGTGACGTGCCAGGGCGATGCGCTTGAAGACGCGCAGAGCGAGTTGTCCGGTGTGCTGCATGATCTGCTTGACCGTGGTGCATTTCCGATCGCGTTGGGCGGCGGGCACGAGATTGCATGGGCGTCGTTCGGCGGACTGGCGCGGCATCTGGCGGGCCAGTCGAAGTCAAACGCATCGGCACCACGCATCGGCATCCTCAACCTCGATGCGCACTTCGATCTGCGTGCGGGCGAGCGCGGCAGTTCCGGCACGCCGTTCCGCCAGATCGCCGAAGACTGCGAACGGCGCGGCTGGTCGTTTAACTACGCCTGCCTGGGCGTGAGCACTTACGCCAACACCGAGGCGCTGTTTGCGCGAGCACGCCAGCTCGGTGTGTGTTGGCTGCACGATGACGAGATGGACATCCTGCGTCTCGCGCATGTGCTGCAGACCGTCGAAGCGTTCCTGAACGACGTCGATCACGTCTACCTGACCATGTGCCTGGACGTACTGCCCGCCAGCATTGCGCCCGGCGTCAGCGCACCGTCCGCACGCGGCGTGGCGATGGAAGTGATCGAGTCCATCGTCGATTGCGTGGCCGCTTCCGGCAAGCTGCGCCTGGCTGATGTGGCAGAACTGAACCCGTCGCTCGATATCGACAACCATACGGCACGCGTCGCCGCCCGTCTGGTCGCGCGCGTGGCTGACGGCATCGCCCAGCAAGGAGCGGCTCATGGCTGACACGCAATGGGATGTGCTCTGGACGAACGTCCACCTTGCCACGCTGACGGCCGATGCCGACGGCTACGGCGAGATTCGCGACGGCGCCATCGCCGTCAAGGACGGTCGCATTGCGTGGCTCGGTGCGCGTGCGAATCTGCCCGCTGGCGCCAGCGCAACGCGTGAGCACGATGGCGGCGGTGCATGGCTTACGCCCGGCCTGATCGATTGCCATACGCACCTCGTCTACGCTGGCAACCGCAGCAACGAGTTCGAGGCGCGTCTGAATGGCGTGCCGTACGAAGAGATTGCGCGCGCGGGTGGCGGCATCCTCTCCACCGTGCGCGCCACACGCGCGGCGAGCGAAGATGCGCTCGCTGAAGCCAGCCTGCCGCGCCTGAACGCGCTGCGCGCGGAGGGCGTCACCACCGTCGAGATCAAGTCCGGCTACGGCCTGGATCTGGAGACCGAGCGCCGCATGCTGCGCGTCGCGCGTCGCTTCGGCCAGGCGCTGCCGGTGCGCGTACGCACGACCTTCCTCGGTGCGCACGCCGTGCCACCCGAATTCGCCGGTCGTGCCGATGATTACATCGACCATCTTTGCGCCGAAGTGCTGCCCGCGCTGGCGGCGGAGGGGCTCGTCGATGCCGTCGATGCATTCTGCGAGACGATCGGTTTCACGCCCGTGCAGACGGCACGCATGTTCGATGCCGCGCAGCGCCTCGGCCTGCCCGTCAAGCTGCACGCCGAACAGCTCTCCGACCAGGGCGGCGCGGCGCTGGTCGCCCGCTACGGCGGCCTCTCTGCCGACCACCTCGAATGCCTGACCGATGCAGGCGTTGCCGCCATGGCGCAAGCCGGCACGGTGGCTGTGCTGCTGCCTGGCGCGTTCTACTGCCTGCGCGAAACGCGTCTGCCGCCGATGGCCGCCCTGCGCGCAGCCGGCGTGCCGATGGCGGTGTCGACCGACTGCAATCCGGGCACGTCGCCGCTGTCGTCGCTGCTGCTGGCGATGAACATGGCCTGCACGTTGTTCCGGCTGACGCCGCTGGAAGCGCTGACCGGCGCGACGCGCCACGCAGCCGCAGCGCTCGGTTTGTCAGGCAGGTGTGGCGTGCTTGCCCCGGGTTGTGCAGCGGATTTCGCCCTGTGGCGCATCGACCGGCCGGCGGACCTGGCATATGCGATGGGCCTCAACCCCTGCGTGAGCGTGGTCAAGGACGGTGCGGTGGCGGTGTAAGGATGGCGCGATGACACGGCTCGTATAATCGGCCGGGTTATCCGCGACATTCGCGAAGCCGCGTCCCATGCCCTTCTTGCCCGAACCCCTGTTCCAGCACGGCCAGCCTGATCGCACGGCGATCCTGCTGGTCAATCTCGGCACGCCGGACGGCACCTCGCCGCGCGAGGTCGGCCGCTACCTGCGCCAGTTCCTGTCCGACCCTCGCGTGGTGGAGATTCCGCGCGCCGCGTGGTGGTTCATTCTCAATGTGCTGATCCTGCCGCTGCGCTCGCGCGCGTCGGCGCACAAGTACGAAAGCATCTGGCTGCGCGAGGCCAATAAGACGGGCTCGCCGCTGCTCGTCTACAGCGAGCGCCAGGCGCACGCACTGCAGCAGTTGCTGAATGCGCAGGGCCACGACGTGGTGGTTGCCTGCGCGATGCGCTACGGCAATCCGTCGATCCCTTCCGTCATGCAGGCACTGCGCAAGCAGGGCGTGGAGCGCATCCTCGTGCTGCCGATGTATCCGCAGTATTCCTGCACCACCACGGCCACCGCGTTTGATGAGGTCTTTCGCGTGCTGGGCGAGATGCGCAATCAGCCGGAACTGCGGCTGGTGAAGCATTTCCATGACGATCCCGCTTACATCAACGCACTGCATCAGCAGGTGGGGGCGTACTGGGCACAGCACGGCGCACCGGACTTTGCGCGCGGCGACAAGCTGCTGCTGTCGTTCCATGGCGTGCCGCGCCGCACGCTCGAACTGGGTGACCCTTACCACTGCGAATGTCTGAAGACGGGTCGCCTGCTGGGCGAGGCGCTCGGCCTGCAGCCCGGGCAGTACCTGGTCACGTTCCAATCACGCTTTGGCCGCGCAGAATGGCTGCAGCCCTATACCGCGCCCACGCTGGAAGAACTCGGCCGCGTCGGCACTCAGCGCGTCGACGTGTTTTGCCCGGGTTTCCCGGCCGATTGCCTGGAGACACTGGAAGAGATCGCCATGGAAGGGCAGTCCACCTTCCGCGTCGCGGGCGGCAAGGATTTTCACTACATTCCGTGCCTGAACGACAGCGAAGCATGGGTCGCCGGTATTGCGGATATTGCGCTGGCGCATCTGCAGGGCTGGCCGCTCACGCTTACGCACCCGCACGTGCTGGAAGCCAGCCGTACACGCGCCCAGAGCAAGGGAGCCGCCGCATGAAGGTGAGCACCGCCAGCTCAGACCGCGTACGCATCGACAAATGGTTGTGGGCGGCGCGCTTCTTCAAAACGCGCTCGCAGGCGACCGACGCCGTTGAGCGCGGCCGCGTGCAGATCAATGATCAGCCGGTCCGCCCAGCCAAGGATGTGAAGATTGGTGACCGCGTACGGGTCTACGCACACGAGCAGCAGTGGGAGCTGGAAGTGCTGGCGCTGGCCGAAGTGCGTGGCCCGGCCACGGTTGCGCAAACGCTCTACGCCGAAACCGAGGCGAGCCGCTTGAAACGGGAGGAA
Source organism: Ralstonia sp. UBA689 (assembly GCF_002298975.1). Classification (GTDB taxonomy): domain Bacteria; phylum Pseudomonadota; class Gammaproteobacteria; order Burkholderiales; family Burkholderiaceae; genus Ralstonia. The sequence continues at coordinate 71,193 of NZ_DBMV01000047.1, read as the reverse complement.
GAGATCGACAGGCGCAAGCTGTACCGGGAACCTGCCACGCAGATTGCCGGTCGACCTACCAAGCGGGACCGGCGGCGCATCGACAAATTGGGCGATTAGCGGCGAGTGTGTGCTAACTTGGCAGGTTCAGGCCGCGCGGCATCTGCTGCATTTGCAGCGGTTTGCTGAGGTAGTGCTTGAACACGGCCTTGCCGCTACCGTACTCCGTGTAATGTGGCGTGACGGCGCCGGACAGGCAAATGAACGTTGTGGCTGCCGTCAGGGTCAACAGCAGAAGCACGGTCAGAACTGGCAGCTTGTGCATGGTACGAACCCTCGAAGAAGCTCGCGCCCCCCAGATTTTTCTTGCATCATAGGCGGCCGACTGAGGCGTCGCAATTGCTGTGCCGTTGCAGTCAGATGAAAGTTGTAACGCGATATTTCGTGATGCACGGTGCACAGTTTCCGTGCATGCGGTGTTCATCCGGCGCCCTTGAAAGGCGCGCCAAATGCCCCATATTGGGGAGAAATCGTTTGTGAAATCCAATGGAATCGACGGCCGGCACATGTCGTGCATCGATCCCCTTATCCAGCGCTATGAAACACACTTCGGAAACTCCCTCGAACCCGGACACGCAAGCCGCCCAGCCGACCCCGTCGTCTGCTGCCGGTCAGGCCGCCAACGCCTATTCGAACCAGGCCCAGCGCGCCAGCGCAGATGCCCAGGCCGTCGCCGGTGATGAAGCCGCCGTGGCCGACGTGGACGTCGCCGAACTGCGCCGCCAGCTGGAAGCCGCCGAAGAGAAGGCTCGCCAGAACTACGAAAACTGGGCGCGTGCCACGGCCGAGGGCGAGAACATTCGCCGCCGTGCGCAGGAAGATGTGGCCAAGGCCCACAAGTTCGCCATCGAGAGCTTTGCGGAGTACCTGCTGCCCGTGATGGACAGCCTGCAGGCTGCATTGGCCGACACGTCCGGCGACGTCGCCAAGCAGCGCGAGGGCGTCGAGCTCACGCTCAAACAGCTCAACGCCGCCTTCGAGAAGGGCCGCGTGACCGAGTTGAACCCGGTGGGCGAAAAGTTCGATCCGCATCGCCATCAAGCCATCTCGATGGTGCCGGCCGATCAGGAAGCCAACACCGTGGTGAACGTGCTTCAGCGCGGCTACATCCTGGCCGACCGCGTGCTGCGCCCGGCCTTGGTGACGGTGGCTGCGCCCAAGTAAGCTGCTTTGCCCATAACCCCGCACACCTCCACCTCGCATGCGCCTACCGCGATCCCGGTCGATACGACCGCGTTCGCGGTATTCGGCATGCGCGAGGTGAACGGCGAGACCATCGACGCGGCCATTGCGGCCGCGGGCGATGCGCTCGCCTGCGTGTTCTTCTGGGGTGAGAATTGCTTTAACTGCGAGATGGCCAAGAAGGCCATGCTCGCGCAGCCGGAACCTGTGCGCTCGCTCAGGCTGCATTGGCTGCATGCCAACGTCTATGAACATCCCGAGTTGGGTCAGCGTTTCGGCCTGCACGGCATTCCGGTGTTTCTGTTTTTCCACCGTGGCAAGAAGCTTGGTCGGGCGACCGGCTGGCACGGCCACGCGCAGTTTGCCGCCGCGGTTGCCAATGCTCGCAACAAGCTGGCCGGCAGGCCGCTCGTCTGAGGCGCCGTTCATCATGACGTCAATGCCGATGGCTGCGGCCTTCCTCTTCGTTTCGTCTTCCCGTGCCGTGCGCTCGAATCGTGCGGCACGCATGCTGCCGCACGCCGCCCAGGCGATGACCGCGGCCCTTGCCGCCGCCCGGCGGTTGCCCTAGTGCCCTAGCGGCACGTTGCCGCCGGGCCCACCCCACACCTGCAGTTCGGTATCACCGCCGGCCAGCGTTCGCGCTCGCTGGTCTTCTTGCCGTCCTCCTGGCCCGGAAAGCCATCGGCGGAGGCTTCATCTAGTGTTCAAGACAATTCCGTAGGAGATCGCCATGTCCGCACCCGTCATCTACCTGACCGAACTCGACCTCACCCGCCTGGAAAATGCCGCCGCACGTGCCGGCAGCAGCTCGCCGCTGGCGGACCTCGTTGACGACCTCATCGCCCGTGCCAACGTCGTGCCGGGTAACAAGATTCCCGCCGATGTGGTGACGATGAATTCGGTGGTGCGCGTGGTCGACGATGCCGGCGCGATGCAAGAGTGGACGCTGGTCTACCCGGAGGAGGCCAACGTCGCCTCGGCCAAGCTGTCGGTGCTCTCGCCAATGGGTGCGGCACTGCTGGGCCAGCGCGCGGGCAAGTCAGTCAAGTACACGGCACCCAACGGCGCCAAGCACGCGCTGCGCATTGAGCGCGTCGCCTTCCAGCCAGAGGCCAGCGGCCAGCACACGCTGTAAAAGGGCTGCCTCTTGGACCCTGTTCACGATCCGTAGGGAGTTCACAGGGCCAAGATCGGGCCGTCCAACAGATCGTGAGCAGGTTCCTAGCGCGAGAGGCTGTATCCGACGCGCAACTGCGAGCCAAGCTTGTGGTTGTAGTCGAGCAGGCTCTCGCCGTAGCCGGTGAAGTACTGGATGAACAGGTAGCCGGCCGTGCCGCCAAAGATGCCGCGCATCGGATAGCTGAGCTGCGCGTCGATGCTGCCATATCCCTTGCGCGTGCCCTTGCGCAGCGTGGCCGCCAGTTCCCAGCCGTTGGGCGCACCGTACGCCACGCGGAAATCCCCAAAGCCGCGATAGTGTGCGATGTCGGTGTTGCCGGTGCGCGTGAGGTAGGCGTACAGCTTGGGTTCGAACTTCCAGTGGTAGTCGGTCAGATCGCCAAAGTGGAAGGTCGGACGCACGAAGACGGTGTTGATGGCGCGCGAGGCGTCGCCGTCGCGGCCGTTGGATTCGTGCTCGATCCCGCCCGCGAACGACAGCCGTGTGAGCGCGCCACCGTGGATGCCAGTGTCGGGCCGGTAGTAGAACAGGCTCGGCCGGTAGTTCGTATCGCGAAACGGCGCCGATTCCTTCCCCAGGTCCCACAGCGAGAACTGCGTGTAGCCGAAATACAGGTTGTCGAGCAGCGCCGTCGACGCCGGGTTCTCGGGCTGGAAGATGCGGAATTTGAAGCTCAACTGGAATTTGACGTTCAGGCCTTCGTGCAGGCCCACCGCCGCAAACATCGGCTCATGGAAGGTCAGGCGCGAGGTTTCCTCGGGTGGGTGCGGTGCTGTGCTGGTACCGGCCACCGTTACGGCAGCAGGTGAGGTAACGGTTGTGCTGCTGGCCGGCGCGTTCGGGTTCGTGCCCAGTGCGCCGCCTGGGCGGGTGCCATCCGCTGCGGCGTTGCGCGCGGCGCCACTGGGGGCGCCTTCGGCGGCGATCTGCGTAGCGTCGGCACCACGCACCAGCGTTACCAATACGGGGGCGGCATCCAGGTCCGGCACGTCGATGCGGACCGCGCCGCGCAATACCTCCGGCAGCACGCCGCTATAGGCGACGGTCCGGACTTGGCCTGGGCGCAGGTGCAGGGTTTCGGCGCCCGTGTCATGTCGATTCAGGGTCACTTCAACCGATCCCTGCAGGTCGGCAGTGGCCGTCACTCGAAGTTGATTGGGGACGGTGTAGCTGCGCTGGGCGGCATCGCCCGAGATGACGAGGGTTAGCGTGAACGGCTGGGTGGCGTCGACCCGGCGTGCGGGTTGGAGCAGGGAGACGGCGGCATCGGCGCTGGCCATGGTGCACACGGCAAGCAGGGCGGCGCCAAGCATGGATCGGGGTGCGGACAGAGGCATAGGGCACGAGCAACCAGAGTGTTCTCTCCGGCGAGTGGCGATGCGCCCAAGAGTACCATCGTGACCTTTTGTGCCCCGTTTACCGCGCTTGGCACGTCGCAAACGCTTGGTTTTGACCCAGGAGGGCCTGTTTTCGGGTGCTTTCCCGAGAAAAACCGGCCAAAATGCTCAACTTTTCAAAAATCAGCCTTGAAAAGCCGGGCGGCACTCCCACATCCGATCCAAGTTTGTATTCAGCGCTGTCCTGACACCAGATTCGAGGAGCAAGAACATGGGCAAAATCATCGGTATCGACCTCGGTACCACCAATAGCTGCGTTTCCATCATGGAGGGCAACACCCCCAAGGTGATCGAGAACGCAGAAGGCGCACGCACCACCCCGTCGATCATCGCCTACATGGAAGACGGCGAGATTCTGGTCGGCGCCCCGGCCAAGCGCCAGGCCGTCACCAACCCGAAGAACACCCTGTATGCCGTCAAGCGCCTGATCGGCCGCAAGTTTGAAGAGAAGGAAGTCCAGAAGGACATCGGCCTGATGCCGTACGCCATCAGCAAGGCTGACAACGGCGACGCCTGGGTGGAAGTGCGCGGCCAGAAGCTTGCCCCGCCGCAGATCTCGGCCGAAGTCCTGCGCAAGATGAAGAAGACCGCCGAGGATTACCTGGGCGAGGAAGTGACCGAAGCCGTGATCACGGTGCCGGCGTACTTCAACGATTCGCAGCGCCAAGCTACCAAGGATGCCGGCCGCATCGCCGGTCTGGACGTCAAGCGCATCATCAACGAGCCGACCGCAGCCGCGCTGGCTTTCGGTCTGGACAAGAACGAGAAGGGCGACCGCAAGATCGCCGTGTATGACCTGGGCGGCGGCACGTTCGACATCTCGATCATCGAGATTGCCGACGTGGACGGCGAGAAGCAGTTCGAGGTGCTGTCGACCAACGGCGATACGTTCCTGGGCGGCGAAGACTTCGACCAACGCATCATCGATTACATCATCGGCGAGTTCAAGAAGGAGTCGGGCGTCGACCTGTCGAAGGACGTGCTCGCGCTGCAACGCCTGAAGGACGCGGCCGAGAAGGCCAAGATCGAGCTGTCGAGCACGCAGCAGACCGAGATCAACCTGCCGTACATTACGGCCGATGCCTCCGGTCCGAAGCACTTGAACCTGAAGATTACGCGCGCCAAGCTCGAAGCGCTGGTGGAAGACCTGATTTCCCGCACCATCGAGCCGTGCCGCACCGCCATCAAGGACGCCGGCGTGAAGGTGTCTGACATCCATGATGTGATCCTGGTCGGCGGTATGACCCGCATGCCGAAGGTGCAGGAGAAGGTCAAGGAGTTCTTCGGCAAGGAAGCGCGCAAGGACGTGAACCCGGACGAGGCCGTTGCCGTGGGTGCCGCGATCCAGGGTCAGGTGCTGGGCGGCGACCGCACGGACGTGCTGCTGCTGGACGTGACCCCGCTGTCGCTGGGCATCGAGACGCTGGGCGGCGTGATGACCAAGATGATCGGCAAGAACACGACCATCCCGACCAAGTTCTCGCAGACCTTCTCGACGGCCGACGACAACCAGCCGGCCGTGACGATCAAGGTCTACCAGGGTGAGCGCGAGATGGCCTCCGGCAACAAGATGCTGGGCGAGTTCAACCTCGAAGGCATTGCCCCGGCACCGCGCGGCACGCCGCAGATCGAAGTCTCGTTCGACATCGATGCCAACGGCATTCTGCACGTGGGCGCCAAGGACAAGGCGACCGGCAAGGAAAACAAGATCACCATCAAGGCGAACTCGGGCCTGTCGGAAGACGAGATCCAGCGCATGGTGAAGGACGCCGAGGCCAACGCTGCCGAAGACCACAAGCTGCGCGAGCTGGCTGAGTCGCGCAACCAGGGCGATGCGCTGGTGCACTCGACCAGGAAGGCGCTGGGTGAGTACGGCGACAAGCTGGATGCCGGCGAGAAGGACAAGATCGAAGCTGCGATCAAGGAACTTGAAGAAGCCCTCAAGGGCAGCGACAAGGCCGCGATCGACGCCAAGGTCGAAGCGCTGGCAACGGCCTCGCAGAAGCTGGGCGAAAAGGTGTACGCCGACATGCAGGCCAAGGGCGAAGCCGGTGGTGCTGAACAAGCCGCAGCAGGTGCTCAGGCCGCTGGACAAGGCCAAGGCGCACCGCACGACGATAACGTCGTCGACGCCGAGTTCAAGGAAGTGAACGACAAGAAGTAAGCCGGATCGTCCGCCCAGCGGACGTGAGGGTACGCCGGGCGGTGGCTATTGGGTTGTGCAGGACGCACCCGATGCCACGCTCGGCTTTTTTGCTATTCGACCAAGCAGTAAAAACAGGCGACTATTCAAGCCACCATGGCAAAACGTGATTACTACGAAGTGCTCGGGGTGGGCAAGAACGCGAGCGATGAAGAGATCAAGAAGGCTTATCGCAAGCTCGCGATGAAGTACCACCCGGACCGCAATCCGGACAGCAAGGAAGCGGAAGAGAAGTTCAAGGAGGTCAAAGAGGCCTACGAGATGCTCTCCGACGCCGAGAAGAAGGCCGCGTACGACCAATACGGCCACGCGGGTGTTGACCCCAACATGGCCGGCGGTTTCGGTGCGGGCGCACAGGGCTTCGGCGGTTTTGCCGAGGCGTTCGGCGATATCTTCGGCGACATCTTCGGTCAGGCGCAGGGCCAGGGCGGCCGTCGCGGCTCGGGCCCGCAGATGTATCGCGGCGCCGACCTGCGCTACAGCATGGAAGTCACGCTGGAGCAGGCCGCGCACGGCTACGACACGCAGATCCGCGTGCCGCACTGGGACGAGTGCGACCACTGTCACGGCAAAGGTGCCGAGCCCGGCTCCAGCGTCGAGACCTGCCCGACCTGTCACGGCGCGGGTCAGGTGCGCGTGTCGCAGGGCTTCTTCACGATGCAGCAGACGTGCCCGAAGTGCCACGGCAGCGGCAAGTACATCCCCAAGCCGTGTACCAAGTGCCACGGGCAGGGCAAGCTGAAGAGCCAGAAGACGCTGGAAGTGAAGATTCCGGCCGGCATCGACGAAGGCATGCGCATCCGCTCATCGGGCAATGGCGAGCCGGGCATCAACGGCGGGCCTCCGGGTGACCTGTATGTGGAAATCCACATCAAGCAACACGCTGTGTTCGAGCGCGACGGCGACGATCTGCACTGCCAGATGCCGATCTCGTTTGCCACGGCGGCCATCGGTGGCGACATCGAGGTGCCGACGCTGGGCGGCCGTGCTTCGTTCACGGTGCCCGAGGGCACGCAGGCGGGCAAGACGTTCCGCCTGCGCGGCAAGGGCATCAAGGGCGTGCGCTCGGGCTACGCGGGTGATCTCTATGTGCACGTCAACATCGAGACGCCGGTCAAGCTGACCGAGCATCAGAAGGACCTGCTCAAGCAGTTCGACAAGTCCGTGCACGAAGGCGGCTCGCGGCACAGCCCGCAGGAGCAGTCGTGGCTAGACAAGGTGAAGAACTTCTTCTCCTCGTAAGAAACCTCGCAAAGCTACTGCGCGGCCCGATCTTGGCACTGTGATGCTCGCCGTACCCATGTACGACGGCTGCGCTTCTCGCGCCAACCTCGGGTCGCTCGCTACGCTTTTCGAGGCTTCTTAAACACCACCTTTTCAATCAGGGACATCGTTATGCAGTTGCCGGAGGTCGGCGCGCCGTTTGCGCTGCTGGACGATGCCACCTCGGGCGGCGCGCCGTGCTCGCGCTGGTACACCGGTTACGCCGGCGAGTTCTTCCGGCCGGCCGGCGTCCTGGATGGGCTGGACGACGATCTTCGTGCCGCCTGGCGCCAGGGTTTGCATGCCCTGATCGTTGCGCCGTATGAGTTTGGTGGGCCGCTGGTCGGCCTGCCGGCTTCCACCGAAATCTCTTCCTCATTGCCTGGTCACGATGGCCGCCTGCGCGTGCTGCTGTTTCGCGCAATGCAGGTGCTGTCGCCGGCAGAAGTCGATACGTTGTTCGACGCGTGGCCCGAAGCAATGGGCGCAGCGGGCCTGTTCGACTGTGCTGCCAGCGTTGATCACGCCACCTATACGGACGCCATCGCGCGCATCCACGACTGGATCGCGGCGGGCGACACTTACGAAGTCAACTACACCTACCGCCTGCGCATGACCGCATTCGGCACGCCGGCAGCGCTGTATCGGCGCCTGCGTGCGCGCCAGCCGGTGCCGTACGGCGCGTTCATCGGCTTGCCGGAGGGTGGAGCGATTCTGTCGTGCTCGCCGGAGCTGTTCTTCTCGCACCACGCCGGGCGCCTTGTCGCGCGGCCGATGAAGGGCACCGCGCCCGCCACCGGCGACGTGGAAGTCGACGAAACCCGCGCCATCGCGCTGGCTGCCGACGATAAGAACCGCGCCGAGAACCTGATGATCGTCGACCTGCTGCGCAACGACCTCGGCCGCCTGGCGCGCCCGGGCTCGGTGCGCGTGCCGGCGCTGTTCGAGGTAGCGCCGTTCGGTAGCGTGCTGCAGATGACGTCCACCGTGGAGGCGGAGATTCCGCCCGCCACCGGCTTCGCCGATTGTCTGCGCGCGCTGTTCCCGTGCGGCTCCATTACCGGTGCGCCTAAGCGGCGGACCATGGAGATCATCGAGGCGCTGGAGCCTGAGCCTCGCGGCCTCTACACCGGTGCCATCGGCTGGATGGATGCACCCTCCGGTGGCCGCGCGCTGGGCGACGCGTGCCTCTCCGTGGCGATCCGCACGCTGGTCCTAAGCGTGCCCGGCGCCGATGGCCTGCGCACCGGTGAACTCGGCATCGGCTCGGGCATCGTGCACGACAGCGTGGCCGATGACGAATATGCCGAATGCCAGTTGAAGGCGCGCTTCGTCACGGCACTTGATCCGGGGTTGTCGCTGTTCGAGACGATGCGCGCTACGCGCGATGGCGTGCCGCTGCTGGATCGCCATCTGACGCGGTTGGAGCGATCCGCAACCGCGTTCGGCTTTCCGTTCGAGCGGAGTGCGGTGGCGGGTGAGGTGACGCGTGCCTGCGCGTTGCTGGAGGGGCATGGCGTGTACCGTATGCGCCTGTCGCTCACGCCCGGCGGCGAGGCCAGCGTGTCGGCGGCGCTGCTGCCACCCTTGCATGCGACGTGGGATGCGCCGGTACGCCTGCTGACTGCACCGCAATCGCGCGAGACCGCACACAGCCTGCCGACCCATAAGACGACCCTGCGCGCGGGCTACGACGCTGCCTGGCAGGCCGCCGAGCGCGCAGGTGCCTTCGATGCGGTGTTCTTCAACGCGGACGGCACGTTGGCAGAGGGTGGCCGCAGCACGGTGCTGGTCAAGCTCGACGGTGCATGGTGGACGCCGCCGTTGTCAGCGGGGGTGCTGCCGGGCGTGATGCGCGAGGTGCTGCTGGAAGACGCAACGCCTTGGCTTGGCGCGCCATTGCATGAACGCGTGCTGACGCGCGCCGATGTCGCCCGCGCCGAGGCTGTTGCAGTATGCAACGCCCTACGTGGTGTGCTGCCCGCGCATTTCGAGCCGCCCTTGGCCGCCCACTTGCTCTAGTTTCCAGCGCGCCACGCCGGGCAGGTTGATGAGCTCGCGGTCGTGGCACACCATCAGGAGGGCGCGGCCTTCCGCCGCCAGTTCACCCACCAGTGCGATGACCTGCTCGCGCGCGGCGCCGTCCAGGCTGGATGTTGGTTCATCGAGCAGCAGCACGTCGGTCTGCAGCGCTCGGGCGCGCGCTAGCGCCAGGCGTTGCGTCTCGCCGCCGGACAGGCGCTCTGGCGGCACATCCACCACCTGTTGCAGGCCGGCCCAGCGGATTGCCTTGTCGATGCGGTCGGCGAGTTCGGCGCGCGGCACGCGGTGTGCGCCGGTCGTCAGCCCGTAGGCGAGATTGGCGCGCACCGACGTGCGGAACAGATACGGATGCTGGTGCACGTACGTGAGCCGGGCACGCAGCTCGGCTGGATATGGCGACAGCGGTTGCGGCCCATGCCCAAGATCGACAGTCGCACCGTTGGCCGGTGCGAGGCCGGCCAGCATGCGCAGCAGCGTCGTCTTGCCGACGCCATTGGCGCCCGTGATGACGATTGCATTGCCCGCCGACAACACCAGGCGTGGAATCTCGAACAGCACGCGCGCGCCGTGCCGGCAGCGCAGGCCTTCAAACACCATCATCGGTTGCGAGGGTGTGCTCATGCGACCACTTCCACACATATGACGATCATCCGGCCTGGGTGGTGTCGATGGCTGGCGGTATTCGCGGTCGTGCGCATCCCCGCTGCGCGGGGCCCTTGCTTACTGCTCATACCGTCCCCCGCCGGTAATTGCCGCCCCCTTGCAACCACGCCAGCACCAGATTCACGAGCAGTGCCAGCACGATCAGCACGATGCCCAGCGCAATGCCCTGCGCAAACTCGCCCTTGCTTGTTTCCAGCGCAATCGCCGTGGTCATGGTGCGCGTGAGCCCTTCGATGTTGCCGCCGACCATCAGCGCGGAGCCAACCTCGGCGATGACGCGGCCGAAGCCCGCCACCACCGCCGCCATCAAACCGAAGCGTAATTCGCGGAAGATCGTCAGCAGCAGCCGCACACGTCCGGCGCCCAGCACGCGCGCCGTCTCGGCCAAGCGTGGGTCGGCGCGCTCAAGCGTGGTGAGCGCAAAGGCAACGATGACGGGCAAGCCGAGCGCCGCCTGCCCGAGGATCATCCCGCCTTGCGTAAACAGCAGCCCGAACCCGCCTAGCGGCCCCTGGCGCGAGAGCAGCAGGTACAGCACCAGCCCGATCAGCACGGTCGGAAACGACAGAGAGGCCTGCGCCAGCACCACCAGTGCACGGCGTCCGGCAAAGCGGTGCATGGCGATGGCGTAGGCGGTCAGCAGCCCGGGCGGTGCGGCCAGCAGCAACCCGGCGATGGCGACCTTGAGTGAAGTCCAAACGATCAGCCAGAGCGCCGCATCGCCACTGGCAAGCAGGGTGAAGGCGCCGACGGTGGCCGACCAGATTTCCACGCGCGCGTTAAGCGAAAGTGTGTTCCGGCCCTGGGAAGGTGCCGTCCTTGACCGCAGCCACGTACGCGGCAACGGCGCCGTCGATGGTGGTCTGGCCATCCATGAAGTTGCGCACGAACTTGGGCCGGTGGCCGGGGAACACGCCCAGCATGTCGTGCATGACCAGCACCTGGCCCGAGCACTCCAGCCCCGCGCCGATGCCGATGGTGGGGATCGCCAGCAGGCGTGTCACCTCGCCGGCCAGCGCAGCGGGAATCGCTTCCATGACAACCAGTTGCGCGCCCGCGTCCTGCACGGCCAGGGCGTCGGTCTTCAGCAGCTTGGCCGCTTCGTCGCCACGGCCTTGCACCTTGAAGCCGCCAAAGGCATGCACCGATTGCGGCGTCAGGCCAATGTGCGCACATACCGGAATGCTGCGCTCGACCAGGAACTTGATCGTGGGCGCCAGCCACACACCGCCTTCGAGCTTGACCATCTGCGCGCCGGCCTGCATCACGCGCACGGCGCTGTGGAATGCCTGCTCGGGCGTGCCGTACGTGCCGAACGGGAGGTCAGAGATCAGCAGCGCTTTATCGATGCCGCGCGATACGCACTCGGTGTGGTAGACGATGTGGTTGAGCGTGACCGGCAGGGTGGTCTTCTGGCCCTGCACCACGTTGCCGAGCGAATCGCCGACGAGCAGCACGTCGGCGCCGTTGCGGTCCATCAGGGCGGCAAAGCTGGTGTCGTAGGCCGTCAGCATGGCGATGCGCTCGCCGGCGACGCGCATGGCCTGCAGCGCAGTCACCGTGACGGCCTTGCGGTTCGAATCCTGGAGATAGCTCATGGACTGGACTGGAGTTGGGCGCCGCAATGGCTCGGCCCACACTACCCGTGTGGCGGACCAGCTATCGCGTTGCCAGCTTGATGAATTCCTTGGGCCCGCGCATCGCGTCGATGCGGGCGAGCAAGGTGCGGAAATCGTCGTCGTTGCCTGCGGGGTCGAAGGCAGCGGTGTCGACGATCAGCGTCGGTGCGGCATCGTAATACAGAAACAGCTCGCCGTATGCGGCACAGATGCGTTCGAGATACTCGGCGTCGATGCCCGTTTCGTAAGGAACGGCACGCTTGGCAATGCGCGGCAGCAGGTCTTCGGCGCGCGCCTGCAGGCAGATCACGAGATCGATGCGTTGCTGGGGGAGCGCCAGTGCATTCGCCATGGCGTCATACAGCGCGAGTTCGTCGGCGGGCAGCGTGAGCTGGGCGAACAGGCGATCGCGCGGCAGGAAGCTGTCGGCGACGATGCGCTCGCCGGCGAGCGTCGCCTTGTGCCAAGCCTTCAGACGCTCGGCACGCTGCAGCAGGAAGCGCAGCTGCACCGGCAGGGCATAGCGCGCGGGCTCTTCGTAAAAACGGGCGAGGAAAGGGTTCTCGGCGGGCGTCTCGAACAGCGTGGCCGCTCGCAGGTGGTCGGCCAGGCGCTGGGCCAGCGCAGTCTTGCCCGCGCCAATGGGCCCTTCAACAACGATGCGGCGCAGGTGATCAAGTGCCATCGGCAGGCGGTAATACGTGAATAGGTTCTCAGGCGGCGGGCTGCTTGGCGCGCATGCACTGGCACATCGTGGTCTTCTCGATGCGCTGGTCGGCCACGCCGGGCAGCAGGTCCGCCACGGTGCCGATGCCCGGAATCACGAGATCCGGCGCCAGCTCATGTAGCGGCAGCAGCGTGAAGGCGCGCTGGCCCACGCGCGGATGCGGTACGGTCAGTTCGGGCGAGGTGAGGACGTGGTCACCGTAGAGCAGCAGGTCCAGGTCCAGCGTGCGCGGCGCGTTGCGAAACGGGCGTTCGCGACCGAACTGGTCTTCGATGTGATGACAAATGCGGAGCAGTTGACCGGCCGTGAACGGCGTCTCGATGCGTACCACGGCGTTGATGTAGTCGTCGCCGGTGGCCTCCACGGGCGCGCTGCGGTACAGGCTCGATTTGCCGGTGATGGTGATGCCGACCTGTTGCGCGAGGCAGACGACGGCATCCTTCACAGCCTGGCGTGCGTCGCCCAGGTTGGCGCCGATGCCGATGTACGCCACTGTCTTCACGTTCCCTCCGAGCCTTCCGGACCAACGTGATCGACTGTATCCGATTTTGCGGGACCGCGTCGGCGGCGCCGGCGCTTGGCGGGCCCCGTGGACCCCCCGCCGGTGGCCGGGGCCTGCTTGGCCTGGGCGAGCAGGGCTTCGCGTGTCTCGCCGTCACCGCTCTGGAAGTCGGTCCACCAGTCGGCCAGTTCCTGCGGCAATTCGCCCGAGGCGCAGCGCAGGGCGAGGAAGTCATAGCCGGCGCGGAAGCGCGGCGATTCCAGCAGGCGATACGGCATGCGGCCGGAGCGCTTTTCAAAGCGCGGCTGCATGCTCCAGATTTCTTTCATGTCGGCCGTGAAGCGGCGCTGGATGGCGAGTTGCTCGGTCTGGCGGTCGAGCACTTCGTCCATGGCGGTGTGCAGCGCGGGGATGAGCGGCTCGCCGGCAGAGCGGCGGCGGTTCCAGTGCTCCACCACGTGGTGCCACAGCAGCGAAGCGAACAGAAAGCCCGGCGAGACCGGTTTGCCGGCCTTCACACGATCGTCCGTGCTATCGAGCGCAAGCTGCACGAAGCGCTGGCCCATCGGCTGCTCCAGCGCCACGTCCAGCAGCGGCAGCAGGCCGCTGTGCAGCCCGGCCTTGCGCAGTTCCTGCAGCGATGCCCAGGCGTGGCCCGACATCAGCAGCTTCAACATCTCGTCGAACAGGCGGGCGGCCGGCACGTTGTGGATCAGCGGGCCCAGGTCGGCGATCGGCGCGCGCGTGGCGGGGTCGATGTCGAAGCCGGTCTTGGCTGCAAAGCGCACCACGCGCAGCATGCGCACCGGGTCTTCGCGGTAGCGGGTGAGCGGGTCGCCGATCATGCGCAGCGTGCGTGCGCGCATGTCTTCCATGCCGTGATGGTAGTCATGCACGGTCTGGTCGGCGGGGTTGTAGTACATCGCGTTGACGGTGAAGTCGCGGCGGGTGGCGTCTTCGGCCTGGGTGCCCCAGACGTTGTCACGCAGCACGCGGCCGCTGGCATCGACCGCGTGCGTGTGGTGGTCCAGCTCGGTGCGTTTGACGCGCTTGCCGGCGGGGACCTGTTCGGCATCCACCGCATCGACCAGCGCGCGGAAAGTCGAGACTTCGATGATTTCCTGATCGCGTCCGCCGTAGAAGGTCACGTGCACGATCTGGAAGCGTCGGCCGATGATGCGCGAGCGGCGGAACAGCGCCTGCACCTGCTCGGGCGTGGCGTTGGTCGCAACGTCAAAGTCTTTCGGCTTGATGCCCAGCAGCAGGTCGCGTACCGCGCCGCCGACGATGAAGGCGGCGTAGCCGGCTTCCTGCAGCGTAGAGGTGACTTTGACCGCATTGCGCGAGAGCAGCTTCGGGTCGATGCCATGCTCTTCGACCGTCCAGACGCGCGCCTGGCGTGGCAGGCCACCGCTGGACTTGGTGCGCGGCTTCGGCGTCCTGGGCGTCCTGGTCTTCTTGGCTGCGGGTGTTCCCGGTTCAGCGGCCAAAGTGGCCGATGCCGGCTCGGCGGTGGTTTTGCCCAGCAGGCGATTGATGAGTTTCTTGATCACGCCGCGCCCTGCTCAGAAAAGGTCCATGATGCGCCAATTGCGCTTGGCCGCGAGATTGCGCAGCGTGTCGTCCGGGTTGGTGGCAACCGGGTCGGTCACTTCTTCCAGCAGCGGCACGTCGTTGGCCGAATCGCTGTAGAAGGTGCTGTGCTCGAAGTCGCTCCAGCAGCGGCCCATGTTGGCGAGCCACTCGTGCACGCGCGCGACCTTGCCCTCACGGAAGCTCGGCGTGCCGGCCACGTCGCCGGTGAAGGCGCCATCGGCTGTGCCGTCGGCGGTGGCCGGTTCGGTGGCGATCAGGTGTTCGATGCCGAAGGCCTGCGCGATCGGGCGGGTGACGAAGCTGTTGGTGGCCGTGACCACGCAGCACAGATCACCAGCGTCCAGGTGTTTGTCGACCAGAGCGCGGGCTTGCGGCGTGATGTTGGGTGCGATCACGTCGTGCATGAATTCTGCGTGCCACCGGGCCAGCGTGTCGCGCGGGTGCGCGGCCAGCGGCGCCAGGGCAAAGCGCAGGAACGCGCGGATGTCCAGCGTGCCGGCCTTGTAATCGGCATAGAACTGATCGTTCTTGCGCTGGTATTCGGTTTCATCCACCACGCCGCGACGGATGAGGAAACGTCCCCACTCGTGGTCGCTGTCGGTGGGGATCAGGGTGTGATCGAGGTCAAAGAGGGCCAGATTCATGGGCGGCGATTTTACCCGAAGGCGTGGCATTCAATCGCGGCCGCCCGGGCGGCGGGCCCCGGCGCTCACTTCATCAGCGCGAGCATGTCGCGCACGAGCGGCAGGGTGACGGCGCGCTTGCGGGCGAGCGAGTAGGTGTCCAGCGCGTCCAGCAGGGCCATCAGGCTCGGCATGTCGCGGTAGGAGTGCGTGACAAGCCACTGCGGAACGTCGGCCGAGAGCTGCATGCCGCGTTCGCGGGCGGCCTGGCGTAGGGCCTCGACCTTGTCGGCGTCGGACAACGGGCGCAGCCAGTAGACCAGGCCCCAGCCCAGGCGGGTGCGCAGGTCTTCGCGCAGCGGCATCGACATGGGCGCGGCCGCCCCGGCGATGATGATGGCGGCATGCGGATGCGCGCGCACTTCGTTGACGAGGTTGAACACGGCGATCTGCGCCCATTCGTCCAGGCGCTCGGCGTCGTCGATGGTCCAGACGGTCACGGCCGGGTCGAATTCGAGGGCTTCGGGCGGCGCGTCGGGCTCCAGCGTGCGGACTTCGTAGCCGCCGGCCTCGGTCTGGGCGCAGATGGCCTGCAACAGATGGCTGCGGCCGCTGCCGGATTCGCCCCACAGGTAGACGAGGCGGTCGGTGGCGGTGCCGTCCACCACCTGCGGAATCAGGCCGCGCAGGCGCAGCACCGCCTCTTCGTTGCCGGTGGCGACGAAGTTGTCGAAGGTCGGGGCAGGTGTTGCGCCGAGTTCGAGCGGTAGCTGTTCTGGGTGGGCCATGAAACGTAAGACGGCAAGTGGATCAGTCGCGGTACAGCTTGCTGCTCAGGTAGAGCTGCCGGAGCTGCCGCAGGCCGACCAGCAGCACTGCGCTGATCGGCAGGGCCAGCAGGATACCGAAAAATCCGAACAATTGGCCAAAAGCCAGCAAGGCGAGGATCACGGCCAGCGGATGCAGGCCGATGCGTTCACCCACCAGCCGCGGCGTCAGATAGAACCCTTCCATCACCTGGCCGATGCCATACACCACCGCCACTGCCAGCAGGCCGTACAGGTTGCCGAACTGCAGCAGCGCCGACAGGATCGCCAGCGTCAGCCCGATGCCGAAGCCGATGTACGGAATGAACACCGCCAGGCCCGTGAAGATGCCGATCGGCAGCGCGACGTCAAAGCCCGCCAGCGCCAAGCCTGTGGAGTAGTACATCGCCAGCACCAGCATCACGATGATCTGCCCGCGCAGGTACTGGGAGAGCAGCCCGTCGGTCTCTTGCGCCAGCTCGCGCGTTTTGGGCAGCCAGCGGCGCGGCACGGCGCTCTCCAGGCGGCGCATGAGCATGTTCCAGTCCATCAGCAGGTAGAACATCACGATCGGCACCAGGAAGGCGATCCCCAGCACCTGGATTGCCGCCGAACCCGACACACGCAGGGTGTTCAGCGTCTTGGACATCACATCTTCCGGGCTGGAGGCAAACTGCTCGGTCAGCAGTTTGCGCAGCCCGGGGAAATCGAAACTCACATGCACGCCCATTTCCGCCAGCTTGGGCGAGACCACGGCGTTGAGCTTGGCCAGCATGCCGGGCAATTGCTCGTGGATGGTCGGAACCTCCTTCTGCAGCACCGCCAGGACCAGCAGCATCAGCGCGGCGCCGACCACCGTCAGCAGCAGGATCATCAGGAACACGCCCAGCGCGCGCGGCACGCGGTGGCGCTGCAGCCATTCCACGCCCGGGTGCAGGATGTACGAGAGGATGAACGCGAAGACGAACGGCGTAAGCGTTGGCGCCAGCAGCTTGAGCAGGACCAGAAAGACGATCGCCACGGCGAGCCAGGCGACGGTGCGCTTGGTTTCCTGCGACAGCACGGGGGCGTTCATGGGCGACTGGGGTTCCTGTGGCGGGTAGGCGGGTCCGAAAAGCAGCCATTGGGGAGGCTGCATCCGGTAAAATCGCGATTTTACTGGACCGCCGGGGCCGGTTTTTTTGACTTCCCGCCGCGTGCCACCGGATTTTTACCATTCAGACGACTGTATGAGCGCCTCCGAAACCCCATCCGCATCCACCGTATCCCCGTCGGGCGGCCTTTCCTACCGCGATGCGGGCGTCGACATCGAGGCGGGCGACGCCCTGGTCGACCGCATCAAGCCGTTTGCCAAGCGCACCATGCGCGAAGGCGTGCTGGGCGGCATCGGCGGCTTCGGCGCACTGTTCGAGTTGTCCAAGAAGTTCCAGGAGCCGGTGCTGGTGTCCGGCACCGACGGCGTGGGCACCAAGCTCAAGCTGGCGTTTGCCCTCAACCGTCACGACACGGTCGGCCAGGATCTGGTCGCCATGAGCGTGAACGACATCCTGGTGCAGGGCGCCGAGCCGCTCTTCTTCCTGGATTACTTCGCCTGCGGCAAGCTGGACGTCGACACCGCCGCCACCGTGGTCAAGGGCATCGCCCAGGGCTGCGAACTGGCCGGCTGCGCACTGATCGGCGGTGAAACGGCCGAAATGCCGAGCATGTACCCGGACGGCGAATACGACCTGGCCGGCTTTGCCGTCGGCGCGGTCGAGAAGAGCAAGATCATCGACGGCACCACCATTGCCGAGGGCGACGTGGTGCTGGGCCTGGCCTCGTCGGGCGCGCATTCGAACGGCTACTCGCTGGTGCGCAAGATCATCGAGGTGTCGCGCCCGGACCTGAATGCCGACTTCCACGGCCAGCGCCTGCAGGACGCCATCATGGCGCCGACGCGCATCTATGTGAAGCCGCTGCTGGCGCTCATCGAGAAGCTGCACGTCAAGGGCATGGCCCACATCACCGGTGGCGGCCTGGTCGAGAACGTGCCGCGCGTGCTGCCCGAGACCGTGACCGCCGTGCTGCATCAGGACGCCTGGACGCTGCCGCCGCTGTTCCAGTGGCTGCAGAAGGCCGGCAACGTGGCGGATGCCGAGATGCATCGCGTGTTCAACTGCGGCATCGGCATGATCGTGATCGTGTCGGCGGCGGATGCGCCGGCGGCCATCGCCCACCTGAAGGACGCGGGCGAGACGGTCTACCAGATCGGCGAAATCCGCGCCCGCCAGGCCGGCGAAGCGCAGACGATCGTCGTCTGACGCGAAGTTCGCGCCCAATCAAAAACCGCCGATGTGTTCGGCGGTTTTTTTATGCGCGGTGTTCGGCAAGCGGCTTACTTCAACGGCACGTAGTCGCCGGTTGCGGGGTCGTCTTTCTGCAGCGCGCCCGTGTTCTTGTCGATCAGCAGCGTGACGACACGCGGCGCGGTGTTCGGATCGCCGCCGCAGGCCGGCGTGTGGTTTTCCAGCACTTCGACGCTGTAGTGTGTGGCGTCTTCCTGATCGGCGAGGAACGACAGGCATTCCGGCGACAGGCTGGTCAACTTGTATTTCAGGATGGCAGCGCGGGCAATGTCCGCAGCCTTGGCCTGCTCAGCTTCGCTGAGCGCGGGCACGCCGGCGGCTGGCGCCGTGGGCGTGCTTGCTGTGGCGGCAGCCGGTGCGGAAGCCTGGGCCGGCGCAGCGGGTTTTGGCGCTTCGTCGGAACGGCCGCAGCCTGCCAGCGCGAGGGAGGCGAGTACGGCAAGAAGCAGGGGTTTGATCATGGCGCGCGGAGCGTGTCTTCAATGATGAGACCGCGACTTTACCCGGAACCCACCGATTCTTTCCATGCCGCGTACGCCTGGGGCATGCAGACCGCGCAGGGCCGATAACCGGCCGCGCGTGCGTCGGCCTCGTTCAGAAAGAACACGCGATGTCGCACATAGCCGCCACGCGCGATAGCCTGGCGTGCCGCGCGGCAATCGAGGCGGCCGTAAATGCGTGCGCGCCGGTGCCCGCCCAGCCTGCCGGGCACGACGCTTTCGTAACACTGACCGTCCGCGCCGATCAGCGACCAGGTTCTCACGCGACCGGCTGGGCCTCGGGATGCGCCTCGCGCTCCAGCAGCGCTCGCTTGCGCTCCACGCCCCAGCGGTAGCCGGAGGTGTTGCCGTCGCGGCGGATCACGCGATGGCATGGGATGGCTACGGCGATGTGGTTGGCCGCGCACGCCTGGGCCACTGCCCGGACCGCCTTGGGGGCGCCGATGCGCGCGGCAATTTCGGTGTAGCTCGTGGTCCTGCCGGGCGGCACTTCGCGCAGGGCCTGCCACACGCGTTCCTGAAACGCCGTGCCACGCACGTCCAGCGGCAGGTCCAGTCCGATGGACGGTGCCTCGATCAGGCCCACCACTTTTGCCACCGTATTTTCGAAGTCCGCATCTCCGCCGATCAGCTCGGCCTTTGGGAAGGTGTCCTGCAGGTCGCGCGCGAGGGCATCCGGATCGTCGCCCATCAGGATCGCGCAGATGCCGCGGTCGCTCTGCGCCACCAGAATGGAGCCCAGCGAGCATTCGCCCACCGCAAAGCGGATCGTGGTCTGCGCGCCGCCCGCGCGGTAGCGGCTAGCGGTCATGCCTAGCACGTTGTCCGACGCCTCGTAGAACCGGCTGCTGGCGTTGAAGCCCGCATCGTAGATGGCTTCGGTGACGGAGCTGCCGCGGCCCAATTGCGCGCGCAGCTTGCGCGCCCGGTGGGCGGCAGCATAGGCCTTGGGGGTGAGGCCCGTCACGCTCTTGAATAGGCGGTGGAAGTGGTACGTGCTCAGGCCGGCGTCCTGCGCTAGGGCTTCGAGTGTCGGCGGGGTTTCGGCGGCTTCGATGCGGCGGCAGGCGGCAGCGGCCAACGCGGCCTGCTGCGCGCGCACTGTGGTTTGGTCGGGGCTGGAGCGGCGGCTGGGGCGATAGCCAGCGGCCTCCGCATCGGCGGCCGAGTCGAAGAACTCGACGTTCTCGGGGCGCGGCAGGCGCGAAGGGCTGCTCGGCTGGCAATACACGCCGGTGGTCTTCACGGCGTAGACGAACTGGCCGTCGGCGGAGGCATCGCGCGCGAGCACGCGAGCCCAGCGCGGGTCGTGTTCGACGGCGGTGGCCGGTACGGCTTGGGCGGACGTTTGCATGGCGTGATCCATTGGAAAGCGATGCCTGTACTGTAGGTGCGAGCCCCGGTCGGAACACTCCGCGTCTTGCGGTCAAATTCGATGAGGCGAGTGCGTCACCTGGGTGGCATGCGCCAGAGATACCACGCTGCGATGGTGCGGTACGGGCTCCACGCGCGGCCGATCTCCATCATCTGCTTGCGCGTGGGAGCCGTTTCCAGGCATTTCAGGCGCCGGTAGCCGTCGCGCACGCCGAAGTCGTCGGCGGGCAAGATATCGGAGCGCTCCAGCGTGTAGATCAGCAGCATCTCGACCGTCCAGCGGCCGACGCCGCGCAGCGTGACGAGCCGATCGACGAGCGTCTCGTCGGGCATGGCGAGCGCCAACGCACGCGTGGGCACGACGCCGTCAATCGTGGCCTGGGCGATGCCGCGAATGGTCGCCAGCTTGGTCGCCGAGAAGCCGCAGCCGCGCAGCGCAGCCTCGTCCGTGGCGAGCACCTGTTCGGGCGTGGGAAAGCCCGCGCCAGGGGAGAGCGCCAGGAACCGGCCGAGGATGGCGTCGCCGGCCTTGGCGTGCAGTTGCTGGTAGGCGATGGCGCGCACGAGCGCTTCGTAGGGTTCGCGCGCGGGCTTGGCAGCATGGCGGCACGGGCCGGTGGCGGCGATGTGGCGTGCCCAGTCGTCGTCGAGCGACGCGAGGAAATCGGCGGCGCGCACGTAGGCGCCTTCGGACAGATCGGCGGCGATGGTCGTCATGTCAGCCGGCCTTGCGGAAGGTGAGGTTGATGCGCTGGCTCCCCAGCAGAGGATGCGGTGTGTCCTTGAGCGGCGCCACGCCGTGATAACGCAGGCGGTCCGGCCCACCCCACACCACCACGTCGCCATGGAAGAGGGAGATGCGCTGGGTCTTGTCCGAACGCTTGAGTCCGCCCCACAAAAAGACAGCGGGCATGCCGAGCGATACCGAGACGATGGGGGCGCCGTAATCCTGTTCATCGCGGTCCTGGTGCAGCGACAGGCGTGCGCCGGGCACATAGCGGTTGATGAGGCAGGCGTCAGGCGTGAAGCCTGGGAAACCGGCTTCAGCGGCAGCGCTGCGGGCCAGGCGAAGAAAGACGTCGGGCAGTGGCGGCCACGGCTGGCCCGTCAGCGGATCGTGCGTGGCGTAGCGGTAGCCGCGTCGGTCGGACGTCCAGCCCAGCGCGCCGCAGTTGGTCAGCGCTACCGACATCTCGAAGCCGCCCGGCGTGATCATGTGACGGAAGGGCGCCTGCTGCGCGATGGCCTCGACGGCGGCGAGCAGGGCACACGCGTCGGCCTGCGCGAAGCGGCGCAGCACGAACGACGCCGGCCCGAGCACAAGAGGTGCGGCGGGCGCATCGTCAATGTGTTCGTGGTCGGCAAAGAGATCGCCTGTTGCCATGCGTTCAGCGCTCACAGCGCATCGTGAAAGATGATGCCCACAGTATGCCGCTGCCCGGAACGCAGACGGCTCACGCCGTGGCGCATGTTCACGCGATACACACCGCGCGTGCCCTGCACGGGCCGATGGTGCACGGCAAAGACCACCGCATCGCCTTTGCGCAGCGGCACGACTTCGGGGCGCGATTGCATGCGCGGGCGCTGCTCGGTCATGACGAACTCGCCGCCGGTGAAATCGACGCCGGGCTCGGACAGCAGGATCGCCACCTGCAGCGGGAAGACGTGCTCGCCGTATAGGTCTTGATGCAGGCAGTTGTAATCGCCGGGGCCGTACTTGAGGATCAGCGGCGTGGGTCGCAACTGGCCGGCTTCGTGGCTGCGGCGCAGGAAATCGGCGTGCCTTGCGGGAAAGCGCACGTCGATGTCCATCGTTTGGTTCCAGCGGTTGGCGATGGACGCCAGTGGCGGGTACAGCGTGGTACGCAAGTGCGCAATGACGTCGGGCAACGGATAGGCGAAGTACTTGTACTCGCCGCGCCCGAAGCCGTGGCGTTCCATCACCACGCGCGAACGGTAGAGGTTGTCGTGCGGGTAGAGCGCGGCCAGCGTCTCGCAGGCATCGTGCGTGAGCAGGCTCGGCAGCACGGCGCTGCCGACGTCGTTGAGGGTGTCTTCAACGGCATCCCAGTCGATGCCGTCAAGCGTTGGGAGGTGGCCCGCGTCTGTATGTGTGACGGGTGGGGAGGGCGGCATGTTCGTTTCATCCGATCGGATTCGATATGCCAAGCCTACGCTTGCCGGCGTGCACACGGCACTCCGGAGTTTGCGGTCGAATTCGGCCCCGTAATCAGCCCTGCGTGTCCATGGCTGCCGGCATCGGGATGGCGGCCATCTTGGTCAGCGCATCGCCGGTGGCGCGGCAGATACGCCACTCCGGCAGCACATCGGCGCCCATGGCCTCGTAGAAGGCGATCGACGGGGCGTTCCAGTCGAGCACGCTCCATTCGAAGCGGCCGCAGTCGCGCTCCTGTGCCAGTCGCGCGAGGTGCACGAGCAACGCTTTGCCAATGCCGAAGCCGCGATAGGCGGGCTCCACGAACAGGTCTTCCAGGTACAAGCCCGGCTTGCACAGGAAGGTCGAGAAGTTATGGAAGAACAGCGCGAAGCCGACAGCCTGACCTTCCACTTCGGCCAGCACCGCCTCGCAGTATGGACGCGGGCCGAACAGCATCGTAGAGAGCGCCTCGGGCGTGGTCTGCACAAGGTGCGTGAGCTTTTCGTACTCCGCCAGCGCGGAAATCAGGCGGACCAGCGCAGTGCAGTCGTCCGGCGTGGCGGGGCGCAGCGTGAAGGTGGTGGCGGCGTCGGTTGTCGTCATTGTGTTTCCAGTGCGGTTTGGACCAGGCGCGCGACCTGGTCGACGTAATCGGGGGCGAGGCAATCGACCACGTGCCGCTCGGGTGTGCTGCGCAGCCACGTGATCTGACGCTTGCAGAGCTGGCGCGTGGCTGCGATGCCTTGTTCGCGCAGGGCGGCCATGTCGATCTCGCCGTCGAGGTAGGCCCACGCTTGCCGATATCCCACGCAGCGAATGGACGGCAGCGCGGGCGACAGATCGCCACGTTTGCGCAGGGCTTCCACCTCGTCGAGCAGGCCGCCTGCGAGCATTGCGTCAAAGCGCTGGGCGATGCGCGCGTGCAGCACGAGGCGGTCCGATGGCTCCAGCGCGATCGTCAGGTAAGGCGCCGCGGCTTCGTGCCGATGGAATGCGTTGGCACCCGCCTCGCGCGCCAGCAGCGCGGACATCGGCTGGCCCGTCAACCGGTAGAGCTCCAGCGCGCGCTGAATGCGCTGCGCGTCGGTCGTGTGCAGCCGCGCGGCAGTGACGGGGTCGACCAGCGCGAGCTTCGCATGCAGCGCGGGCCAGCCGTCGCGCGCGGCTTCGGCGTCGATCTCGGCGCGGATGGCCGGATCGGCGCCGGGCAAATCGGAGAGGCCCTGCGTGAGTGCCTTGTAGTACAGCATCGTGCCGCCGACGATCAGCGGCAGCCTGCCGCGTGCGCGGATGGCGTCGATCAGCGCATTCGCATCATTGGCGAATTGCGCGGCTGAATATGCGTCGAGCGGATCGATGATGTCGATCAGGTGATGTGGCGCGATGGCCTGTTCTTCCTGGCTGGGCTTGGCGGTGCCGACGTCCATGCCGCGATACACCAGCGCCGAATCCATGCTGATGATCTCGATGGGCCAGCGCTCGGCCAACCTCAATGCGGCAGCCGTCTTGCCGGACGCGGTGGGGCCGAGCAAGCAGACCGCTCGGGGCCCGGTCTGTGGCGCGGTTGCGGACGATGCAGTCATCGGAAACTCACTGGCCGCGCAGGAACAGGCGGTCCAGGTCGGCCACGGTCAGTTGAATCCATGTTGGGCGGCCGTGATTGCATTGGTCCGCGCGTTCGGTGGCTTCCATCTGGCGCAGCAACGCGTTCATTTCGTCCAGGTTCAGCCGGCGATTGGCGCGCACGGCCGAATGGCAGGCCAGTGTGGCGAGCAGTTCGTTCTGCCGTTCGGCCAGCACGCGCGAGCCGCCGTAGGCTTGCAGGTCGCGCAGCACGTCGCGGGCCAGCGCTTGGGCGTCAGCCTTCTGCAGCAGCGTCGGCACGGATCGCACGGCCAGCGTGGTGGGCGACACGGCAGAGATGTCGAAACCCAGCAGCATGAGTGTGTCGCGGAACTCCTCGGCGGTGCCGATCTCCACCGCGCTAGCGGCAAACGTGACGGGGATGAGGAGCGGCTGCACTTCGACGCGCTTGGCTTCCAGCGCGGTTTTCAGTTGCTCATACAGGATGCGCTCGTGCGCTGCGTGCATGTCGACCAGCACCATGCCGCGCGCGTTCTGCGCCAGCACGTAGATGCCGTGCAACTGGGCGATGGCGAAGCCGAGCGGGTGGGCCTCGTCGTCATTGGTTTGGGTTTCGGTGACGGGTTCAACGACTGTGGCCGGCGCGTCTGCTGTTGCAATGCCACCATCGAACAGCGTCGCGGCGCTCGGCACATCGGCCATCCAGGCCGGGCGGGACGAGGCCAGCGGCGCACTGGCGCCACCCATCATCGACAGATATTCCGCACGCGGCTGCGCAATGCCGAGCGAGATCTGCCGCGCGGCCATCTGGTTGATCCAGCGCGTCGTGTTGTCGGCAGGCGAGGGCGTGGCCGCAACTTCGGGCGCCTCGGCAATGTCGGTGCGCAGGCTGTCGCCCTGTTCGCCGGCATGTCGGGACAGCGCGCGCTGCACCGCGTGGTAGACGAACTGGTGCACCGCGCGGCTGTCGCGGAAGCGCACCTCGATCTTGGACGGATGCACGTTGACGTCCACCGCTTCGGGCGGCAGTTCCAGGCAGAGGACGTAGGCAGGGAAGCGGTCGCCGTGCAGCACGTCTTCGTAGGCGCTGCGCACGGCGTGCGTGAGCAGGCGATCACGCACGAAGCGGCCGTTGACATAGAAGAACTGGTGGTCGGCCCGGCCGCGCGAGGCCGTCGGCAGGCCAGCAAAGCCGAAGAGGCGCAGTTCGCCGGCTTCTTCATCGAAGGGCAGCCGCGCGCGGGCAAATTCGGTGCCGAGCACGGCGGCGGTGCGCGAGTCGGCCTGCGTGGCGTTCCAGTGCTCCAGCGGTTTGCCGTTGTGATGCACGGAAATGGCTACGTCCGGCCGCGCCAGCGCGGTGCGGCGGATCACCTCCAGGCAGTGGCCCAGTTCGGTTTGTTCGGTCTTGAGGAATTTGCGGCGTGCCGGCGTGTTGAAGTACAGGTGCTGCACGTCGACCGTGGTGCCGACGCCGCCCGAGGCCGGCAGCGAGCGCCCCGTTTGCGCAACGATTTGTGTGGCGTGTGCGTCATGGGTGGTGCGCGAGGTGAGCGTTAGTTCCGCCACCGAGGCAATCGAGGCCAGCGCTTCACCGCGAAAACCCAGCGTCGCCACCGATTCCAGCTCTTCCAGCGAGCCGATCTTGCTGGTCGCATGCCGCATCAGCGCCACCGGCAGTTCATCGGCCGGAATACCGCCACCGTTGTCGGTAATGGCGATGCGGCGCACGCCGCCCTCTTCCAGCTTGATCTGGAGCTGGGTGGCGCCGGCGTCCAGCGCGTTTTCCAGCAGTTCCTTGACCACGGAGGCCGGCCGCTCGACCACCTCGCCGGCCGCGATCTGGCTGATCAACTGGTCGGGAAGCGGGCGGATGGGGCGGCGGGAAGTCGAGGCGGAAGTCATCGCGGCATTATAAATGTCACACCTTGTGTGGCGCACCGACGCGAGCCCAGCAAGCGTTAGGGGAAATCAAATTTACATCCGGTATCATTCCCCGCTGCTTAATCGGGGGTTGGTTTGGATATCGTGATGCAACTGGTCGACATCGTTCTGCATGTCGACAAATCGTTGGGACTGCTCATTCAGCAGTACGGCGCGTGGGTCTACGTGCTGCTGTTCGCCATCGTCTTTGCCGAGACGGGCTTGGTGGTACTGCCATTCCTGCCGGGCGACACGCTGCTCTTCATTGCAGGCGCCATGTGCGCCACAGGTCAGATGGACGCCTGGCTGCTCATCGTGCTGCTGGTCACAGCCGCGGTCACGGGCAATACCGTCAACTACTTCGTCGGTTCGTGGATCGGGCCCAAGGTATTCGACGGTCACATCCGTTTCCTTGATCACCAAGCGTTGCTTAGGACACACGCCTTCTACGAGCGCCATGGCGGCAAGATGCTGGTGATGGCGCGCTTCATCCCGGTGGTGCGCACGTTCGCGCCGTTCGTGGCCGGTGTCTCGAAGATGACGTTCGCCAAGTTCCAGCTTTTCAACATGATCGGCGCCGTGCTGTGGGTGGCGATCCTGGTGCTGTCGGGCGAGGCGTTTGGTAACGTGCCCGTCGTCCGTGATCACCTGAACACGATCGTGCTGATCGGTCTGGGTGCGGCGATTGTGCCGCTGATGCTCGGCGGGCTGTGGAAGCTGCTCAAGCGCCGCCGCGGCAGCGCTGTCGCGCAGAAGTAAGCGTCAGTTCAAGTTTTTGCTCATGGCGCGCAGCGTCGGCATGCGCTCCTTGAGCTTGGGCGTGTCGGCCGCTTCGGGCCGGGCATCCACGTAAGCTTCCAGGTCGGCCAGGGCCGGCCGGAAGCATTCCAGATTGGCGTAGGCCAGCCCCCGGTCGCGCACTTCCTCGATCGAATCCGGCAACAAGATCACCAGCCGCTGCTGCACCGCCAGCAAGCGCTGCCAGCGCGACTCCTGCAAGTAGATCGCCTTCAGGTTGCGCAGCATGCGCGCAATGATCTCGCGGTGCGTGGCCACCTGCAGGAACACCCCGAGCGGCACCGTGTTCGGGTCTTCGATGCCTTCCTTTTCCAGGTATGGGTCGAGCATGTCCTGCAATTCTTCCTTCGACAGCGTCTGCCCCGTCAGCGGATCGAGCACGACCTCGCCGGCAGGGATGCTCATGCGCACCAGGAAGTGGTTCGGGAAGGACACGCCCTTGAGCGGCAGTCCGATCTGCTGGCCGATCTCCATGAGCAACACCGCGAGCGAGATTGGAATGCCGCGCCGGCTCTGCAGCACGGCGTTCAGATAGGAGTTTTCGGGGTCGTAATAATCGTTTGCGTTGGGGCCGAAGCCCAGTTCGCGGTAGAAGAACTGGTTGAGCAGGCGCAGGCGTTGGATGGCCGGCGTGCCGTCGGCAATGCGATTCTTGATGCGTGCGACCAGCACGTCGATGGCGGCAAGCTCTGCCTGCAGGTCCAGGTCCGGATACGCGTCCTGCGCGATGGACAGGGCGGTTTCGGTGAGGGGGATGCTGTCGTCGTCCGCGACCAGGGCCGAAAAATAATCGAGGACTTTAGTGGTCATCAGATTGCCTTCTTTCGGAACGTGGAGAACTTCAACCCGGTCAGCCACAGTGTACCGAAATAGACCACCGCGCACAGGACCAGGCAAGCGCCCAACAGGGCGATGCGCACGAGCGGCTTGGTGCCCAAGCCCACCCAATCGAAGTTATGCGCAAACCACAGCAGCACCCCCCCCAACAGCAGCACGGCGGACGTCACCTGCGCGAGGAACAGGCCCCAGCCCGGCAGCGGGTGGTAGTAGCCGCGGCGGCGCAGCCCGAAGAACAGCAGCGCCGCATTGATGGTCGCGCCAAAGCTGATGGACAGCGCCAGCCCGGCGTGTCCGAACACCGGCACGAAGAAGTAGTTGGAGAGCTGCGTCACCGCCAGCACCACCAGCGCGATCTTCACCGGCGTGCGGATGTCCTGCCGAGCATAAAAGCCCGGCGCCAGGATCTTGATGACGATCAGGCCGATCAGCCCGACGCCGTACGACACCAGCGCCTGGCGGGTCATCTCGACGTCCATGCCGTTGAACTTGCCGTAGTGGAACAGCGTGGCCGTGAGCGGCGCGCCGAAGACGAACAGCCCCACCGCGGACGGTACCGCCAGCAGCACAGTCAGCCGCAGGCCCCAGTCGAGCAGGGAGGAATACTCTTCGCGATGCTCTTCCGCGCTGGCCTTGGACAGGCTCGGCAGCAGGATCGTCCCCAGCGCCACGCCTAGCAGCGCGGTCGGGAATTCCATCAGCCGGTCCGCGTAGTTGAGCCATGACACGCTGCCCGCCGGCAAGCGTGAGGCGATGTTGGTATTGATGATGAGGCTGATCTGCGCGACCGACACCGACAGCGTGGCCGGCAGCATCTGCTTGAGCACGCGCTGCACGCCCGGGTGGTGCCAGGCTGCCCGCATGTTGAACGACACGCGCGGCAGCATGCCGACGCGGCGCAATGACGGAACCTGGATTGCCAGTTGCAGAATGCCGCCCACCACCACGGCATACGCCTGTGCATAGATGGGCGTCTCCAGGAACGGCGCCACAAACAGCGCCGCCACGATGAACGACAGGTTCAGCAGCACCGGCGTGAAGGCCGGCACCGCAAATTCGCGCCACGTGTTCAGGATGCCCGAGGCCAGCGCCACCAAGGACACCAGCCCGATATACGGAAACATCACCCGCGTCATGAAGATCGCCGAGATGTAAGCTTGGCTCTCGTGCGTCTTGAAGCCGGTCGCCACGGCAGTGACGATCAGCGGCGCGCCGATCACGCCCAGCGCAGAGATCACCACCAGGAACCACGTCATGACCGTGGCCACCGCGTCGACGAGGGCGCGGGTCTCGGCCTCGCCTTGGCGGTTCTTGAACTCGCCCAGGATCGGCACGAAGGCCTGTGAGAACGCCCCCTCGGCTGAGAGCCGGCGCAGCAGGTTGGGGATGCGGAAGGCGACATTGAAGGCGTCGGTGTACACCGATGCGCCGAAGGCGCGGGCGATCAGCGTTTCGCGAATGAGCCCGGTGATGCGCGACATCATCGTCAGGCCGCTGATCGTGGCGAGGGTTTTGAGGAGATTCAAGATGGATGCGTGGTTGGGCGCCGCCCTCAACTGACAACGGCGCGGCAATGGCGGTCAGACCGGCGTTGCCATGCGGGGTTCGCGGCCGGTGCGGCGGTGTGGCGCAATTGCGGCCGTATTATAGGGATCACCTCGCTGCATGCCTAAAAGTGCAGCAAGAGCCTCAATGCAACGCTGCTCAGGCGATTTCGCAACACGGTTTGCATCCGGTGGGGGAATCTGCGTATAATTGCCGTTTCTCACGCATTCGCGCGCTTCGGCCTTCCGTGTCTCCCGGGGCGCTTGCAACAGTTTTCTTCAGGAAATTTTCCATGGCAAACACCGCACAAGCACGCAAGCGCGCACGCCAGGCCGTCGTTCTGAACGCCCACAATTCGGCACTGCGCTCGCGTCTGCGCACCGCGATCAAGACCGTCCGCAAGGCTGTGGCTGGTGGCGACAAGGCTGCAGCCGCCGCTGCATTCAAAACCGCTCAGAGCACGATCGACAGCATCGCTGACAAGAAGATCGTCCACAAGAACAAGGCTGCACGCGCCAAGTCGCGTCTGTCCGCTGCCATCAAGGCAATGGCTGCCTAAGTTCGGGTGATGCTGGCTTGGCCGGCATAGCGTGGCGGTCAACGTCACGCGCCGACGATAAAAAAGCCTGTCTTCGGACAGGCTTTTTGCTTTTGTGCGCTGCTTGCAGAGCCGGCTTCAGCTTTTCGTGGGTGTGCCGGCTTCCGGCAGGATGCAGGCTTCCACCAGTTGCAGGTTGTTGTCGTGCGCGAAGTTCAGCACGAAATCCAGTGCCTTGGGTTCGATCTCGCGCAGACGTTCGTCGACGAACACGCTCTTAATGCCCCCCGACATGACGGGGCGCACGTAAGGGGAGTAGGTGAAGCGGGGGTCGCCGGTATCGCCGGCGGGGCGGAACTGCGCCATCACTCCGCACAGCCGGTCGGCCCAGTCGCTCGGGCGGAAGGTTTTTCCGTCACGGGTGACGCCCTGGATAAAGAATTGGCGAGGGTTGGCTGCCATGGACTGCGTGGGGCTGTGGAGATTTGCAAACGACTTCGACCGCACGGGTGCCGCAACGTTCGAGTGGGGTGCACTTGTGGTGCTGCTGATGCGCTGGCCTGGTTGCGGGCTCGTGAACCCGTCGAATTGAATTCCGACGCTGGTTTGCGGGCGGTTGGAGCTTCCAGGACAGCCAGTATTATATCTTATATAAGACTTTCATCGGCCTTTCAGCGGCGTCTTTGTGCTAGCTCGGCCCGGCCGGTGCGAAACTCGCCAAACTGGCGGCGATCCCGTATGATGGGATGAATCTTCACCAGACAAGGCGGCTAGGGCGACGTGCCACGGGATTCCCCGGCGCGTCATCTGCGGGCCGCCTTCGTTGTTTTATGAACCCACCAAGCAAGATCAAGCACTACCTGCAGTTCAAGGACTTTTCGCTGGAAGAGTACGAATACCTGCTGGACCGTTCCGCGATCCTCAAGGCCAAGTTCAAGAACTACGAGACGTGGCATCCGCTGCACGACCGCACGCTGGCCATGATCTTCGAGAAGAATTCCACGCGTACGCGCCTGTCGTTCGAGGCTGGCATCCACCAGCTTGGCGGCCACGCGGTCTTCCTGAACACGCGCGACTCGCAGCTCGGTCGCGGCGAGCCGATCGAAGACGCGGCGCAGGTTATCTCCCGCATGACCGACATCATTATGATCCGCACCTTCGGGCAAGAGATCATCGAGCGCTTTGCCGCGCATTCGCGCGTGCCGGTCATCAACGGGCTGACCAACGAATACCATCCGTGCCAGGTGCTGGCCGACATCTTTACCTTCATCGAGCAGCGCGGCCCGATCAAGGGCAAGACCGTCACCTGGGTGGGCGACGCCAACAACATGGCGTACACCTGGATCCAGGCAGCCGAGATTCTCGGCTTCAACTTCCATTTCTCTGCGCCCAAAGGCTACCAGCTCGATCCGGCCATGGTGGCCGATTCCAGCCGTCCGTTCGTGCACGTGTTCGAAAGCCCGTTGGAGGCCTGTGAAGGCGCCCACCTGGTGACCACCGACGTGTGGACCAGCATGGGCTACGAAGCCGAGAACGAAGCCCGCAAGAAGGCCTTCGGCGACTGGATGGTGACCGAGGCAATGATGCAGCGCGCGCAGCCCGATGCGCTGTTCATGCACTGCCTGCCCGCGCATCGCGGCGAGGAAGTCGAAGCCGCCGTCATCGACGGTAGGCAGAGCGTGGTGTGGGACGAGGCCGAGAACCGCCTGCACGTGCAGAAGGCGCTGATGGAATACCTGCTCTGCGGCCGGTACTAAGCTGCGTCAACAACAAAGAAAAAGGCCGCTCCGATTCATGTCGGAGCGGCCTTTTTTGCCTTAAGGCTGCGAGGCAGCCGGTTACTTCTTGTCGCCGCCGAGCTGGGGCAGGGCGCTGCTGGTGCCCAGGGACAGCAGGCCAGCCTTGGAGTAGATGGCCAGCTTGTCGCGCGTGTCCATCAGGTCCAGATTGCGCATGGTCAGTTGGCCGATCCGATCGGCCGGGCTGAACGGTGCGTCTTCGACCTTTTCCATCGACAGGCGCTCGGGCGCGTAGGTCAGGTTGGGCGACTCAGTATTCAGGATCGAGTAGTCGTTGCCACGGCGCAGCTCCAGCGTCACGGTGCCGGTCACGGCACGGGCCACCCAGCGCTGGGCGGTTTCGCGCAGCATGATGGCCTGCGGGTCGAACCAGCGGCCCTGGTACAGCAAGCGGCCCAGGCGCAGGCCGTTGATGCGGTACTGCTCGATGGTGTCTTCGTTGTGGATGCCGGTGACCAGGCGCTCGTAGGCAATGTGCAGCAGCGCCATGCCCGGGGCTTCGTAGATGCCGCGGCTCTTGGCTTCGATGATGCGGTTTTCGATCTGGTCGCTCATGCCCAGACCATGGCGGCCGCCGATGCGGTTGAGCTCCAGGAACATTTCCACCGGGTCGGCAATTTCCTTGCCGTTGACGGCGACCGGCCGGCCTTCGTCGAAGGTGACCGAAACCTCTTCCGCCTTGACCTCGACATCCGGCTTCCAGAACGCCACGCCCATGATCGGGTTGACGATGCGGATGCCGCTGTTCAGGTGCTCCAGGTCCTTGGCCTCGTGGGTGGCGCCCAGCATGTTGGAGTCGGTCGAGTAGGCCTTTTCGGCGCTCATCTTGTAGCCGAAGCCTTCCTTGGTCATGAAGGCCGACATTTCGGCGCGGCCGCCCAGTTCGTCGATGAAGGTCTGGTCCAGCCAGGGCTTGTAGATCTTCAGCGCCGGGTTGGTCAGCAGGCCGTAGCGGTAGAAGCGCTCGATGTCGTTGCCCTTGAAGGTCGAACCGTCGCCCCAGATGTTGACGTCGTCTTCCTTCATGGCGGCTACCAGCATGGTGCCGGTTACGGCGCGGCCCAGCGGCGTGGTGTTGAAGTAGGTGATGCCGCCGGTGGAGATATGGAAGGCGCCGGCCTGGATGGCGGCAATGCCTTCGTTGGCCAGTTGGGGGCGGCAGTCAATCAGGCGGGCCTTCTCTGCACCATATTCCATGGCCTTGCGCGGGATGGCATCGTAGTCTTCCTCGTCGGGCTGGCCGAGATTTGCGGTATAGGCATAGGGCAAGGCGCCCTTGTTCTTCATCCAGCGCAGGGCCGCGCTGGTATCCAGGCCGCCGGAGAAGGCGATGCCGACCTTCTGGCCGACGGGAACGTGTTGCAGGATGGTTTCCATGGTGTGTCTCTTCAAATAGTCGCGCCAGCGGCTAAACAGTCTTTCGGTGCTTGGATCCTGAACAGGTTCAGGCGTAGTGGCAGATGTAGTGGTACGCCTCGGTCACGCGAATGTCGAACTTCGAGTTCGCGGGAATCTGGAAGCTTTCGCCGAGGCCGGAGGACTTCCACTCGTCGGTGCCGTCGAGCTTGTATTCGCAGGAACCGCCCACGCATTCCATGATTTCGGCGGCGGCGGTGCCGAAGGTCAGTGTGGCAGGCAGCACTACGCCGACGGACTTCTTGGTGCCGTCGGGCAGCGTAAAGCTGTGGCTGACGCACTTTCCGTCAAAGTACACATTGGCCTTGGTGGTGAGGCGGACGCCGTCGATGGTTTCGGTGGTCATGGAAGGAAGAAGGGAACGCGAAAGTCGTAGTCTAGGGTCAAACCCGCCATTTTAGGGCATGATCCGACCAGCGCCACGGGGGCGCACGCTTCCAGGGGAGGGAAGTCATGCAGAAGCCACATGGCAAGCACATTAACCTCGCGCTGCAGGGTGGCGGTGCCC
This sequence comes from Ralstonia sp. UBA689, assembly GCF_002298975.1. GTDB lineage: Bacteria > Pseudomonadota > Gammaproteobacteria > Burkholderiales > Burkholderiaceae > Ralstonia. The sequence goes on along the minus strand of NZ_DBMV01000047.1, from coordinate 38,022 downwards.
ACGGGGCGTTCACGTGGGGTGTGCTTGACGCGCTACTCGAAGATGGGCGACTGTCGTTCGAGGGCATCACTGGCACGAGCGCCGGTTCGATGAACGCGGTAGTGACGCTGGACGGGCTGCTCGAAGGCGGCCCCGAGCGTGCGCGTGAAAAACTGCATGCATTCTGGCTGGCGGTGTCCACCGCCGGCTCGCCGCTCTCTGCTTTGGGCGAGAACGCACAGGCACTGTTCTCGGGCAAGCCACTGTTTCCCGATAGCTGGCCCCTGGCCGACTGGATGCGCCAATGGGACAACTGGATCAGCGCCACCTCACAGGGCACGCACTACAACCCGCTGCGCGATCTGCTCGCCAACCACGTCGATTTCGACCGCCTGCGCGCCTGCCCCAACACCAAGCTCTTCCTGGCCGCCACCGACGTCAACACCGGCAACGTGCGCGTGTTCAACACGCCCGAGATCGACGCCGAAGTTGTGCTGGCCTCCGCCTGCCTGCCATACCTGTATCCGGCCATCGAGATCCACCAACGCCACTATTGGGACGGCGGCTACATGGGCAACCCGGTGCTGTTCCCGTTCTTTTACGAGACGAAGACGCAGGACATCCTGCTCGTGCACGTGAACCCGATCGTGCGCAAGGAGGTGCCTGACCAGCCGCACGAGGTGATGGAACGCCTGAACGAGATCACCTTCAACGCGTCATTGCTGCGCGAGATGCGCGCCATCGCGTTTGTACAGAAGCTCATTGCCGAGGATTGGCTCAAGCCCGAATACCGAGACCGGCTCAAATACATCTACCTGCACGCCATCCGCGCTGACAAGCCGCTGGGCGATCTCTCCTCGTCGACCAAGCTGGTGACGGACTGGAGCTTCCTGACCATGCTCAAGGAGCGTGGCCGACACGAAGGCAAGGCGTGGCTGCGCAAGCATTTCGACGATGTGGGCAAGCAGGGCACTGTCGATATCCAGCAGGAATACCTGCGCGGCGAGGCGATTTAGATCACCACGGGTTCCGGCTCGATGCGCACGCCAAAGTGTGCATAGACCGTATCCTGAATCTCACGCGCCAGCGTCATCAACTGCACGGCGCTGCCACCACCACGGTGCACCAGCACCAGCGCCTGCTTTTCATACACGCCCACCGCGCCGCTCTGCCGGCCCTTGAAGCCGCATTGGTCAATCAGCCAGCCGGCGGCGAGCTTGACCATGCCATCCGGCTGCACATAACCGACCAGGTTCGGGAAGCGTTCAACCAGCGCATCGCGCGTGGCGGCATCGACGATGGGGTTCTTGAAGAAGCTGCCCGCATTGCCGATCTCGGCCGGGTCGGGCAGCTTGCGGCGGCGGATGGTGACCACCGCGTCGAAGATGTTTTTTGCAGTCGGTGCAGTGATGCCTTGCGCCGCCAGCTCGCGCGCCAGTTCTGCGTAGTGCGTGTCGGGCTGCCAGTCGACGGGCAGGGCAAAGGTGACCTCGGTGAGGATGTAGCGATCGGCGCCCGCCCGCTTGAAGAGGCTGTCGCGGTAGCCGAAGGCGCAGTCGGCGGCGTCCAGCGTGACGAACTCGCCGGCGTGGCGGTCGTAGGCGCGCAGGGAGTGGAAGCGGTCTTTGATCTCGACGCCATATGCGCCGATGTTCTGGATGGGCGCGGCGCCCACGGTGCCGGGAATCAGCGCGAGGTTTTCCAGCCCAGGCAAGCCATTGGCGACGGTGTACGAAACCAGGCCGTGCCACGATTCGCCGCCGCCGGCGGTGACGGTGTGCACGGCACGCCCATCGAGCATCGCTTGGGCGGTAACGATGCCTGGAATCTCCATCAGCAGCACCAAGCCATCGAAATCGCGCGTGAGCACGACGTTGCTGCCACCGCCGAGCACCAGCACTGGCAGGTCCTGCACGCGCGGATCGGCCAGCGCGGCAGGGATGTCTTCGGGTGTGCGCACGTGTGCGGCGTAGCGGGCGGTGGCCTCAAAACGGAACGTGTTGTGCCGGCCTAGGGGATAATGCGTGTCGAGCAACGCCATGGCGCAGGTGAAGCTGGAAAAGCCTGAATTATAAGAGCCATGGCGCGGGCGGGCCGAGTGGTTGCCGCCGCAGGAACCCGAATTCAAGTCTGCAAGGAGAATACGATGCCGTCGTTTGACGTGGTATGCGAAGCCAACATGGTGGAGCTGAAGAACGCCGTGGAACAGGCCAACAAGGAAATTTCGACGCGATTCGACTTCAAGGGCTCGGATGCCCGCGTCGAGCAGAAGGAGCAGGAGTTGACGCTGTTTGCCGATGACGATTTCAAGATTGGCCAGGTCAACGATGTGCTGGTGAACAAGCTCGCCAAGCGCAACGTCGACGTGCGCTTCCTGGACTACCAGGACAAGCAGAAGATCGGCGGCGACAAGATGAAGCAGGTCGTCAAGATCAAGAAGGGCGTGTCGGGCGATCTGGCCAAGAAGATCGTCAAGCAGATCAAGGACAGCAAGATCAAGGTCCAGTCCAGCATCCAGGGCGACGCCGTGCGCGTGACCGGCGCCAAGCGCGATGACCTGCAAAGCGTGATCGCCATGCTACGCAAGGACGTGACCGACACGCCGCTGGATTTCAACAACTTCCGCGACTAAGCCGATCGCGTCACCAGGCAAAACGCCCCGCACAAGCGGGGCGTTTGCATTTGAGTGTGGTGATTACTGCGACAGCCTGGTCACCTTCAGTGCCGGATCGCCGGCAATGGCGGCTTCCGAGAACGGCAGCCGGTTCCAGCGCTTGGCCGAGAACTCGCGCATCTGGTCGAACGCGTGCGGCGAGGCGGGGTCGGTCGATTCACCGTAGGTGAGGATGGCGTCAGCCACCGGACCCTGATCGTCGAAGGTCACAGTCTGGATGTAGCTGGTGCCGAAGTACACCTGCAGACCCTTCGGTCCGATCGGCGTGCTTTGCAGCTTGTTGAGCACGCCTTCGTACTCCTCGCCGCCTTGCAGCGGGATGAGGCCGTTGGGCGAGCGTAACGCCTGCACCGTGCCCAGCGGCGCATCCAGCGCAAAGCCGGCCGTGCGCACCGCGTTCACCGCATCCTTGAGCGCCTTGAATACCGCCGTGCGGACCGCTGCATCGTTCATGCGCAGGTCGCGCGGCGTGTAGATCGGGTCAGTCGGGTTGAAGTCCACGGCGTAGATGTGCGGGATATCTTTGGCGCGCATCCAGAACTCGCGAAACAGGTGTGCGGCGCGGGCGTCGGCGTTGCTGGTGCGATTCCATTGCGAGAGCGCGGCGCAACCGTCACGCGCATCGGCGTCGAGGTTGGGCGTCGCTTTGCACGCTGCCAGCAGATCGTCGCGCACGAGGTGTCCGGCGAGGTTGGCATCGCGGAAGATCATCGCCTGCAGGTTCGGCGGGTTGACGCGGTTGCCGGGCAGGCCATCGGTGCCGTTCAGGCGGCGGCCGATCTCGATCAGGCCGATGCGCGTGCGCAGGCGCTGCGGCACGTCGATCGAGCCCATCACCGGTGAGAAGCCGGTCAGCTTCTGCGCAGGGTTGGTCAGCCACGAGCTGTCGTTGCTGTTGGCGACGAAGTCGTCACGCTCCAGCACCGGCATGCGCGCAGGCGCCACCAGCCCAGGCACCGGCGAGGCCGGATCGACCTGCCAGTTGCACGTGCTGCGCGAACCGTCGAGCAGCACCAGCCCCACACCCTTGAAGAGCTTGTCGGCCAGGGGCGACGGGGCGCAGCGCTTGAGCGTCTCGGCAGAAACGTCCGGCGTGGTGGACACATCCGCAAACAGCGCGCGGCCGTTGCGGTCGGTCGCAATCGTGTTGACCCAGGGGATGCCGAGGTTGCCGATCGCCTGGCGGATGTCCGCCACGTCCTTGGCTTGCGCAATGTGCAGCCACGTGTCGATCGAGCGCGTGTTGTTGCGGTTGGCGTCGCGCAGCGTGTAGGCCTTCTGCGTGGTCCACGGCATGCCGCCGGCAGGCATCGACAGCACGGGGCCGTAGAGGGTGTCGTAGAAGGTGTGCGTGCGGCGCTCGATGCGGCCGTCCGGCAGCTTCACGTCGAAGGCCACGGTGCGCGTGGTCATCTTGTGCGGCGTGCCGTCGATCAGGTAAGTGGTCGGGTCGCCCTCGGCCAGTTTCAACTCGAACAGCGTGAAGCGGCGGCCGGTGGAGACGGTGTGCGTCCACGCCACGTCCTTGTTGAAGCCGATGCTGACCACTGGGAAGGCCGCGATCGACGCGCCCATCACGTCCAGCTTGCCGGGCACGGTCAGGTGGACTTGGTAGAAGCGGTTGGTGGTCGTCCACGGAAAGTGCGGATTGCCGAGCAGCACGCCGCGGCCGTTGTCGGTGGCGGCCTTGCCGAAGGCCCAGCCGTTGGAGCCGATGGGCATGTCGCGCAGTTGCAGTTCGCGGTCGAGTGCTGCCGTATCAATGGCGTGCGGCGGGATCGCTGAACTCGACACCGGGGCACCGCCCGGCGGCTGCGCGGCGACGATGCTCGCGAGCATGGCGCCCGCGCTGGCCTGGATGGCCTTCTCTTCGCCCATGCGCATCATGTCGGCCAGCGTGAGCGGGCGCACCCAGGCGGCGTTGCGGCAGGCGGCCGGATAGTTGGCCGGCAGCGTGTCCTTCAGATAGCGGTTGTAGCCCGCCATGTAGCCGCGCAGCAGCTCACGCGCCTCGGGCGACATCTGTGCATAGCCGGCACGCAGGCCGGCCTCGTCGAAGGCGCCCTTGAAGAAGGCGTCCGACTGCGAATTCGGGATCGGCTTGAACGACACGGTCACGGTGCCTTCCGGCCCGAAGGTCTTCGAGCGCTCGCCGTTGACGGTGACGACTTGATCGGCCAGCAGGCAGACGTTGTCCTGCGCGTAGGCATAGGCCATGCCAAAGCCGAGGCTGGCGTAATCATTGGCGCGGATGTGCGGAATGCCGAAGGCGGTGCGGCGGATTTCGGCCGAGAGGCCGGTGTCCGACGGCGTAGCCCAGCCCCCGTCGGCGGTGCTTGCGCAGCCGGCCAGCGCCGCAAGCGCGGCCACAGCAAGCGTGCTGCGCAGTGCGAATCCCTGCGTCATGCGATGTCTCCTGGTATCGGTGTTGTTTTAGGTGGCGGCGCTTGCGTCTGTGCCTGCGCCAGCACCGACGCATCGTCAATCGGACGGGTCTGATCTGAAAGAGGTATTCCCGCCAGAGTTGGTGTCAATATCGCCATCAAAATGGCTGCCTGTGCCCGCTTTTTCCTATACTCTGCGGCATGCCGACCATCGACCTGCTGACCTTTCCCGACGCCGGTTTTTCCACGCTGGCAACCGCTGCCGACACGCTTGGTGTGGCCAATGCGCTGGCCTCCATGCAGGCCGGCAAGCGGGCTGATGCCGCCAGTGCACCGGTATTCGGCTGGCGGCTTGTCGCCAGCGATCCGGCACGCTGGCGGGCCACCGCCCAGACGCTGGCCTGCCGCTGCGATCCGTTACCCGACGACGATGCGCAGCTCGGTGACGCGCTGATCGTTCCGCCCCTGCATTTCGACCACATCAGCACCATGGAGCAGCATCTGGCCCTGCTGGAGCTGGAGCGCGCCACCATCCGCCGGTATCTGGAAGCGGGGCGGCTGGTGGCGTCGTCTTTTACTGGCGTGGCGATGCTGGCCGACGTGCTGCCACCCGGCCAGCGGTTGACGGTCACGTGGCTCATCGCCGGCTGGGTGCAGGGCAATTTCCCCCGCTTGAAAGTGGTGCCGGGGCAGGCCATCGTCAGCAGCGGCAACGTGATCACCGCGCGGGCGATGGAGCATGGCGTAGCACTGGCGCACCGCGTGGTCAGCCGGCTGGCCGATGCGCGACTCGCGCGCACGCTGGCCAACACGGTGCTCGACCACCCGTCGCGCGGCGAGGCCATTGGCATCTGGCTGCGCAGCAAGCCGGCCATCCGCGACAGCGTGGTGCTGCGCGCGCGGCGCTATCTGCAGCAGCATCTGCACGAGCCATTCGATCTGGGAAAGCTGGCCGCCGCCGCTTCGACCAGCGAGCGGACGTTGCTGCGGCATTTCACGAAGACGGTGGGAACATCGCCGCTGCAACTGCTGCACCGGCTGCGCGTGGAGCGCGCGTGTCACCTGCTGGAAGTCAGCACGCTGAGCCTGACGGCGATTGCTGAGCAGTGCGGCTATCAGGATATGTCCGCCTTCCGGCGGCTGATCCGGCGGCACACGGGGCGGCCGCCGGGAGAACATCGGCGCGCGCATTCGGTGCGTGCCGAGCTGCGGAATTAGGTGGCTTTCTTCTTCTCGCCGATGCGGCTTTCCTTGCCGGCCAGCAGCTTGGCGATATTGGCGCGATGCCGCGCAATCAGCAGCACGGCCATCAGCGCAACGGCACCGGCAATCCAGTCGAAGCTATTGTTCATCAGCACGTAGAAGAACGGCGCGAACACCGCCGACACCAGCGCCGCCAACGACGAATAGCGGAAGAACCAGGCGATGATGATCCACGTCGCCAGCGTTGCCAGGCCGAGCCATACGTTGATCGCCAGCAGAATGCCCGCCGCCGTGGCCACACCCTTGCCGCCGGCAAAGCGGTGGAACACCGGATACAGGTGGCCGAGGAACACGGCGATGACCACCAGCGCGATGCCGCTCTCCTCCACGCCAAAGCGCGGCGCCAGCAGTAGCGCCAGCCACACCGCCAGCCAACCCTTGGCTGCGTCGCCCAGCAGCGTGAGGATCGCCGCCTTCTTGTTGCCCGAGCGCAGCACGTTGGTGGCGCCTGGGTTGCCCGAGCCGTAGGTGCGCGGATCAGCCAGGCCCATGGCGCGGCTGACCACCACGGCAAAGGAGACTGAGCCGATCAGGTAGGCGGCCACGGCAAAAACGACGGTTGCGACGACAGAGGACATGAGGAATCGGTGAATTCAGGCTGCGGGATTGTAGCGTGGCGCGTAGGGTGCCTCAGCCGCCGTGTGCGTTTCAATCGGGGTTTGCACAGTTGACCGGCTGCGCATTCAGCACCGTGGTCAGCACGCTGGGCGCCAAGCTCACCAGAAAGCCGCGCCGCCCGCCGTTGATGTAGATGCGCTCCAGTTCCAGCACCGAGGCCTCGACGTATACCGGCATCGCTTTACGCACGCCAAAAGGTGAGGTGCCGCCGACCAGGTAGCCGCTGTGCCGCTGCGCCACGTCGGGTTTGCACGGCTGCACGCTCTTGCGGCCAGTCTGGCGCGCGAGGTTCTTGGTGGAGACCGAGCAATCGCCGTGCATCAGCACGATCAGCGGCTTGGCATGCTCGTCTTCCATCACCAGCGTTTTGACGACGTGGTGTTCGTCCACGCCAAGCTGGCGGGACGATTCCGTCGTGCCGCCGTGGTCGACGTAGTCGTAGGAGTGTTCGGTATAGGCGACGCCATGCGCCTTGAGGAACTGCGTGGCGGGCGTCTCGGAAACGTGTTTGGACTTGCTCATGCGGGGCAGGGGGGAACGATTACTATCCGCGCGGATGGTGCTGCGCATGCAGCGTGCGCAGCCGCTCGCGCGCGACGTGGGTATAGATCTGCGTGGTGGAGATATCCGCGTGGCCGAGCAGCATCTGCACCACGCGCAGGTCGGCGCCGTGGTTGAGCAGGTGCGTGGCGAACGCATGCCGCAACGTGTGCGGTGACAGCGGCGCGTGGATGTCGGCGCGCAGTGCATAGCGCTTGATGAGGTGCCAGAACGTCTGGCGCGTCATGCCATCGCCGCGCGCGGTGACGAACAGCGCATCGGCGGTGCGCTCGCCCAGCAGCGCGGTGCGGCCCGTTTGACGATCCTGGAGATAGCGCCGCAGCCAGTCGCCGGCCTCAGCGCCGAACGGTACCAGCCGGTCCTTGCCGCCCTTGCCGCCGATCACGCGCACCACGCCCTCGTTCAAGCCGACTTCCACTGTCTTCAGCGCGACGATTTCCGACACGCGCAGGCCGCTTGCATACATCAGTTCGATCATGGCGCGGTCGCGCAGGCCGAGCGGCGTGTCGACGTCCGGCGCGCCGATGAGCGCCTCGACCTGCGTCTCCGACAACGTCTTGGGAAAGCGCGGCGGTTGCTTGGCGGTCGGCAGCAGGCGCGACGGATCGGTGCTGACCACGTGCTCGCGCAAGGCCCATTGGAAGAAGCGCTTGAATACGGTGCGGCGCCGGTTGGCGGAAGATGCGCGGCTCTCGGCATGGCGCGCGGCAAAGTAGTCGGCCAGGTCGCCGTCTTCCGTTTCGGCAATGGATTTGCTGCGCTCGGCCAACCAGTGCGCGTAGAGCGTGAGGTCGCGCCGGTACGCATCGAGTGTATTGCGGGCGAGGCCATCTTCGAGCCAGAGCGCGTCGCAGAAGCGCTGGATGGCGTCCGCGCTGCGCGGGGGCAGGGCGGGAGCTTCTACTGTCTTCAGTGCGGCTTTGCTCATATCAGCATCACGCCTTCGTGGCGCAGCAGCCAGTGCTTGATGTTCAGCAGGTATCCATCGACGTGGTGCGAGAACCCGCCGATGCCGGAGGCCGACACCACGCGGTGGCACGGGATGAGGATCGGAAACCAGTTGTCGCCGCACGCCTGGCCAACGGCGCGCGGCACGCTGCCGATCTGCTTGGCGATGGCGCCGTAGGTGATGACGCTGCCGCACGGCACCGCACAGATGGCATCCCACACGCGGCGCTGGAAATCTGTGCCAGCCGGAGCGAGCGGGATGTCGAAGCCAGCCTCCGGGTTGTCGTAATAAGCGTCGAGCTGGCGCGCGAGGTTGCGGATCAATGCGTTCTTGGCGTCGACGGCGGGCGTGCTGTCCGGCAGGTAGGCGAGCTCCCGTAGGGCGCCATCGGCCACGCGCACCCCCAGCTTGCCGAAGGGCGCTTCCAGAACGGCATCGAAGGGGGATGGCATGACAGGGGCCGGTGTGGAAAAACGATCCTGCGAATCTAGCACAGGCCCCGGGGATTGACGGACTACTGATCGAGCTTGATGTTCTGCTGCTTGACCAGCGCGCGCATCTTGTCGAATTCGCGCTTGATCTCGGCCGAGTATTGCTGCGGCGTGTTGCCGATCGGCTCGGCGCCCGCACCGCGGAAGCGGGCGATCAGGCCCGGGTCCTTTAGTGCCTGCACCGATGCCTCGTTGAGCTTGCGGATGATGTCGTCCGGCGTGCCGGCCGGCGCGACGAGGCCGTACCACGCCGGGTCATTCGCATCCTTCAGGCCCATCTCGGCAAAGGTGGGCACGTCGGGCAGGCTGTCGATGCGTTTGTCCCACGCCACCACGATCGGGCGCAGCTTGCCGCCCTTGATGAACTGCATCGACGACGGCAGGTTGTCGACCATGATCGGCACCTGGTTGGCCAGCACGTCGTTCAATGCCGGGCCCGCGCCGCGATACGGCACGTGCACCATCTGCGTCTTGGTCAGCACCTTGAATTCTTCGCCCAGCATGTGGCCGATCCCGCAGGTGCCCGAGGTGGCAAACGAATACTTGCCCGGGTTGGCCGTCAGCACGGCCACGAATTCCTTGTAGTTCTTGGCTGGGAAGGTCGGGTTGACGGCAATCACGTTGGCCACCGTGGCCAGGTTGGTGATCGGCTTGAAATCCTTGAGCGGGTCGTACGAGAGCTTCGGGTTGCAGGCCGGGTTCACCGCGTGCGTGGAGACGGTGGCAATGCCGATGGTGTAGCCGTCCGGTGCCGCTTTGGCGATGACGTCCGCGCCGATCGAACCGCCGCCGCCACCCTTGTTCTCCACCACCACGGGCTGGCCGAGCACCTTGGCGAGCTGATCGGCCACGCCTCGCCCGACGATGTCGGTCGTGCCGCCGGGCGGGAACGGAATCACCAGCCGCAGAGGCTTGGTCGGATACATTTCCGCCAGCGCCGACGAGCACATCAGCGCCGCGGCGGTGGCGATCAACAGGGCAGTCAGGCGTCTTTGGGGCATCGTCTCCTCCTGTGTCTTTCTTCTGTGGAAAGACTGCAGAATCGCATGGCCAGCCGGCGTGCCTGGAGGGCCTGGAAAGCGGATCGTCAGGTTCCGAGCAGCCCGTTTTTCAGGTCACGGTCGACCGGGTTATTGCCGATGAAGATGCTCAGCACGGCCTGGTAGAAATCCTCGCCGAGGATGGGCTTGCCGCGCGCCACGCCGTTGACGCTGATGATGGTGCCTGCCTCGGGCATGTAGTCAAAGTTGATGGTGTCGCCGCGCCGCGTGGCGCCGATCTGGCGCATGGCGTCTTCGAGTTGCGTCAGGCGGTCGGATAGCCTTTGCACTTGGATCTCGGTCTGGTTGCGGTGGATGCCGTCGTTCAGCGCGTGGATGAAGGTGTCGGCACCGACGTCGCGCAGCGGGTGGATCTGCAGCCGCTTCGGCCCCTTCATCCCCAGGATGACCGCCGCATTCTTGGCCCGCTCCGGCAGATACAGCCCGGCCACGTAGCCCTTGATGACGAACACCGAGCGCAGCCCCGTGCCGTTGAGCGGCAACTCGCGGCCGGCCAGGCGCGCAGCCTCGTCGAAGTGCACGCCCTCGATGTCCACCGTGGCCCACGCCGGCAGCACACAGGCGGCGAGCAGTGCGGCGCCCAGCATGCTGTGGCGCCATGCGCGCCGAATGACGGACAAGCGGGCCGACGAGCGTGCGGATAAGCGGGCACGCACTTTGAGACGCAGCGCGCGGCGTACGTCAACAAGAGCGGAGAACATCGAAATGAGCGGTTTTTGATAAGCCCTCATTCTCGCGATATTCGATTGACAAACAATTGGTATCTGCCCTGATGCGCAAGCGTTTGCGTTTCAAGCGGAATAAGGCTCTGCTTCGATCTGTGTTAACTACACATTCGTCTATCTGTGATAGGCGGCAATTGTCTTGTTTTTAAAACAAAGGCTGTTCACGCTTGCAAAGCGGAATTAAATCGGCAACACGATTCACTTTCGGCAAGAGCTGAGCAAGCGCTTACACCGACTGCGCCAGCGCCCACGCTACGTGTTCGCGCACGAGTTCGGAGGGGGTATCCACGCGCGCGCGCAATGCAGCTTGCAGTTGCGCGCGCGAGGCTTCCGGCAACGGCCCGCGCAGTGCATTGCCCAGCGCCACTGCGATGTTGCGCAGCCAGCGCTCGTGGCCGATGCGCCGGATCGGGCTGCCCTCCAGCCGCTGGTTGAACTCCGCTTCCGTCCAGCGGAACAACTCGACCAGCGTGGCCGCGTCCAGCCCGTTGCGCACGTCGAAGTCGGGCAGACTGGCCGGCACCGCAAACTTGTTCCATGGGCAGACGAGCTGGCAATCGTCGCAGCCGTACACGTGGTTACCCATTGCCTCGCGCAGTTCGACCGGGATGCTGCCCTTGTGCTCGATGGTCAGGTAAGAGATGCAGCGTCGCGCATCTACCACGTACGGGGCGACGATGGCCTGGGTCGGGCACACGTCGATGCAGCGCGTGCAGTTGCCGCAGCGCGCCTCGATGGGCGGGTCGACCGGCAGCGGCAGGTCGATCAGGATTTCGCCGAGGAAGAACATCGAGCCGGCGTCGCGATCCAGCAGCAGCGTGTGTTTGCCGCGCCAGCCGAGGCCGCCGTTGCTGGCCAGCGCCACCTCCAGCACCGGCGCCGAATCAGTGAACACGCGAAAGCCATAAGGCCCGACGGCTGCCGCAATCTTCTCGGCGAGTTTCTGCAGGCGCTGGCGCAGCACCTTGTGGTAATCGCGGCCGCGCGCATAGAGCGAGATGGCGGCGTCTTCGGGGCGGCGCAGGCGGTCCCACTCGATGGAGCGCCAGTCGGCGTCAGAGGGGAGGGCAGCCGCTTCCGTTTCGCTGCGCTGCTCGTGCCCATGTGGCAGATACGGCATGCGCGCGACGATGGCGCGTACCGTTCCGGCAACAAGTTCGGCAGGGCGGGCGCGGAGCATGCCATGGTTCGCCATATAATCCATGTCACCGTGAAACCCCTGCGCAAGCCACGTCTGGAGCCCTTCTTCAGCGTGCGACAGGTCGATATCGGCGATGCGGATGGCATCGAAGCCGAGCTCGGCGCCCCAGGAACGAATCTGTGCGACAAGCGCAGTCATGCCGGCCTCGGCGGCAGGCAGGCGCGCATCGAGGTTCGTTTCGAGCGATGACGTGGGGGTGGCGGACATGCCCAAATTGTACGCAATGCCCACCGTGCTCCCTGCCGATACACACCCTGGCCTGACCCCGCCGCTTGCCGAGCGCTCCATGCCGCTCGCAGATGAGGCGGCCACCTCGGCCCTTGGCGCGGCGCTCGCGCAGGCCGTGCTGGCACTCGGTCCACGGCCCGTGCAGGTGCAGCTCTCAGGCGATCTGGGCGCGGGCAAGACCACGCTCTCGCGCGCCATCCTGCGCGGCCTGGGGCATACCGGGCGTGTGCGCAGTCCCACCTATACGCTGGTCGAGCCTTACGACGTGGCGGGAACCTCCGGCACGCAGAAGGTCTATCACTTCGACCTGTACCGCTTTGCTGACCCGGAGGAGTGGACCGACGCGGGCTTTCGCGATTGCTTTGCCGAGCCCGCGCTGTGCTTGGTCGAATGGCCCGAGAAGGCACAGGCGCTGCTCGGCACGCCCGATTTACATATCGCTTTGGCGGTCGACGTTGTGCATGAAACCTACGATGACGGCGTTGAACACGCACCGCGCGTAGCGCGCCTCACCGCACGCACGCAGACCGGCCTCCAACTTCTCCAGTCGTTGCAACCCTAGCCCCATGCTGATCAAGCATCTGCCGACCGATCAACCGGATGATCCCACCCTGCCGAGCCACGCCCGCAGGCAATGGCTCGCGCGCATGGCGAAGGCCGGCGCGGGCACCGTCATCCTGAGCCTGGCCGGTCCGCAGATAGCGCGCGGCGCCAACATCGTGGCGGTGCGCGTGTGGCCGGCGGAGGACTACACGCGCGTGACCATCGAATCCGATGTTGCGCTCAGGGCCACGCACCAGCTCATCTCGGATCCGGACCGCCTGATGGTCGACATCGACGGCCTGGACCTGAGCCCGACGCTGCGCGAGCTGGTGGCCAAGATCACGCCGAACGATCCGTACATCCGCCAGGTGCGCGTGGGCCAGAACCGGCCGAGCGTCGTGCGCCTGGTGTTTGACCTGAAGGAAAGCGTCAACCCGCAGGTCTTCACACTGCTGCCGATTGCCGGTTACCGCAACCGGCTCGTCTTCGACCTGTATCCGACCAACCCGCCCGACCCGCTGATGCAGCTCGTGCAGGCCACCGAAGGCAAGCAGCAGCGCTTTGCCGCCTCGGGCGGCACGCCGATGTCATCGCTGGCTGACGACGACCCCATCGCTGCACTGGCCCGCCGCAACAACGGCAACGGCCCCACCAAGCCGGCGACGCCGTCGGCGGACGATTCCCGCCCGACATTGGCTAATCGCACGCCGCCGCACAAGACGCCACCGGCTGCACAGGCGAATCCGCCGTCGACGCTGGCCAATGTGCCCCCGCCGTCGTCCATCTCGCCACCGCTGGACTTCGAACCCGAGCAGCTGGTGCCCCGCGCGCCGGGCGGTGGTCCGCGTATGCGTCGTCTGCTGACGGTCGCCATCGATCCCGGCCACGGCGGCGAAGACCCGGGCGCCACGGGCGGCGCTGGCACGCACGAGAAAGACGTGGTGCTGTCGATTGCCCGCATGCTCAAAGCCAAGATCGACGCGCAGCCCAGCATGCGCGCCATGATGACGCGCGACGCCGATTACTTTGTCCCGCTGGGCGTGCGCGTGCAGAAGGCGCGCCGCGTGCAGGCCGACCTGTTCGTTTCCATTCACGCCGATGCGTTTCTGTCGCCGGAGGCGCGCGGGGCGTCGGTGTTCGTCCTCTCCGATCGCGGGGCCTCCAGCGCACAGGCCAAGTGGCTCGCCAACAAGGAGAACGCCTCCGACATGATTGGCGGGGCCAATCTGGGCTCGAAGGACGCCCAGGTCACGCGCGTGCTGCTGGATTTGTCGACCACCGCGCAGATCACCGACAGCATGAAGGTCGGTCGCGCCGTGCTGGATCAGATCGGCGGCATCAACCGGCTGCACAAGGGGCAGGTGGAGCAGGCCGGGTTTGCTGTACTCAAGGCGCCGGACATTCCGTCGATCCTGGTCGAGACGGCCTTCATCTCCAACCCGGAAGAAGAGGCCAAGCTCAACGATCTGGGCCACCAGAACCAGTTGGCCGATGCGATTCTGCGTGGCATCCGCGCGTATTTTGCGAAGAACCCGCCGCTGTCGCGTAACCCGGGCGTCTGATGGCGACGCTCGTGCTACGCGAGGGTGGCGCGGCGGACGCTGGCACCATCGCCGACATCCACGCGCGAAGCTGGCAGAGCGCGTATCGCGGGCTCGGCGTCCTGTCCGATGTGTATCTCGATGACGCGGCGCCGGCTGACATGCAAGCCAAGTGGCACCATCGCATGACTACGCCGGCGGCCGGGCAGCATGTCTGGTGCGCCGATCTCGATGGCCAGACCGTCGGCTTCCTCTGCGCGCTGCGTGAAGATGGCACGCCCTGGGGCGCGCTCGTCGATAACCTCCATCTACTGGCTGCCTCGCGCGGCCATGGCGTCGGCAAGCGCCTGATGGGCGAGGCCGCCCGCTGGGCCGCAGCCCAAGGTGTCATGCAACTGCATCTGCTGGTGTACGAGGCGAACACTGCCGCGATCGGCTTCTACGAAGCCCTGGGCGGTGTGCCGGTCAGCCGAAGCTGGCTGGAGACAGCCGATGGCGGGCACGCATGGGTGCTTACCTACCATTGGCCGGAGTTGGCGGGGCTGATGGCCCTGCGCTGATCTGATCAGGCTTGGTCAGGCCGGACGGCGGGCCGGTGCGCCGGCGCCGGCCTCCGCGTGCGCGACGCGGTCCGCATACTTGCGTGCCAGCGCCGAGCACACGATCAACTGCAACTGATGATAGATCATGGTTGGCAGCACGATCAGGCCTAGTGCCGGGTTGCCGGCAAACAGGATCTTTGCCATCGGTATGCCGTTGGCCAGGCTCTTCTTCGAGCCACAGAACACCGCGGTAATCTCGTCGGTCAGGCCAAAGCCCGCGCGCCGCGAGAGCCATGTTGTCGTGCCCAGCACTACGAACAGCAGCGCGCCGCTCATGATGGACACGGCCACGATGGTCTCCCACGGATACTTCGACCACACGCCCGCGTGCGTCGAATCGGCAAACGAGTTGAACACGATCAGCAGGATCACTACGCGGTCCACCTTACTGATGATCGCCTTGTACTTGTTGATGAGGCTGCCGATGGCCGGTCGCAGCAATTGACCGAGCACGAACGGCAGCAGCAACTGCTCGGCCACGCCCAGCAGCGCCTTGCCCACCGACAGTTCCGCCCCCGACGCCTGGATCACGAAACTCATCAGCAGCGGCGTGGCAATCATGCCGATCAGCCCCGAGATGGTGGCGTTGAAGATGGCGGCCGGCACATTGCCCTTGGCCATCGCAGTCATCGCCACGGAAGACGACACGGTGGACGGCAGTGCGCATAGGTAGAACACGCCCAGCAGCAACTCGGCCGGAATGAACGGCTTGCATGCAAACAGGATCACCGCGCCGATCAGCGGGAACAGGATGAAGGTGCAACTCTGCACGAACAGGTGCAAACGCCAGTTGCGCGCACCCTCGACAATTTTCTCGCGCGAGAGCGCTGCGCCGTGCAGAAAGAACACCAGCGACACACCAATGATGGTGACAACGTCCAGATGCAGCGGGCCATCGCTGGCACCCAGCGACGGGAAGAGCAGGGCCAGCGCAACCATCACCAGCATGGCGCGGATGAACCCATCAATACGAGACAACAGCGGAATCTTCATGTGCGTGCGCAGTCACGGCGCGGGTGGGATGCAGGAATAGGCGTTATTGCACGACATCCCCGTCTAGAATACAAATGCATTGATCGAATCAATTCATACGGTGCCAGCATGAATGTCACCCTGCGTCAGTTGCGCGTCTTCCTGGCTGTGGCGCGCGCGCACAGCTTCAGTCGCGCGGGCGACACGATCGGCCTCACGCAGCCCGCTGTCAGCCGATCAATTTCGGAGCTGGAAGGCGAGTTGGGTTTAAAGCTGCTCGACCGCACCACGCGCGAAGTCGTGCTGACCGAAGTCGGGCGGTCATTGGCCACCGCGCTCGACCGCCTGATTGCCGATCTGGATGACACGCTGCACCAGGCACGCCAGGTGGGCGAGCAGCGGCGCGGGCGCGTGGTGGTGGCATCGAGCCCCACGGTGTCGACCCGGTTGATGCCCGTCTATGTGGCCGAATGCGCGGCGCGTTATCCCGACATCCGCTTGATCGTGCGCGACTCGGTGCAGGTCGACACGCTGCAGCTCATTCGCACGGGCGGGGCGGATTTTGGCGTGGTGGTGGAGCCGCTCGATACCGAAGGCCTGTGGACGGAGCCTTTGCTGACCGATCCGTTCTGCCTGGTCTGCCGCCGCGACCACCCGTTCGCCCAGCGCAGCAGCGTGCGCTGGAAAGACCTGCACCGCACGCCGGTCGTGTTGCTCGACCATGCCTCGGGCAGTCGCCCGCTGATCGACCGCATCTTTCTGCGCCACGGCGTGCAGCCGGATGTGGCGCAGGAGATGGGTCACAGCAGCGCCGTGTTCGGCATGGTGGAGGCGGGCATCGGCGCGGGCGTGGTGCCGGCGCTGTCGTTGCCGCTGCCGTCGTCGTCGCAGTTGGTGTCGGTGTCGCTCACACCGAAAGAGACGCGCGGCATCGTGCTGGCGCGCCGGCATGACCGATCGCTTTCGCCGGCGGCCGAGGCGGCGTGGCAGATGATTCGCCGCATGGCGCTGCCGGCCGCCTGATCGCGTTGCTTACTTCGGCTGCATGCGGATGGCACCATCCAGGCGGATGGTCTCGCCATTGAGCATCGGATTCTCGATGATTGCGCGCGCAAGCTGTGCATACTCCGCCGGCTTACCCAGGCGCGGCGGGAACGGCACCATTTTGCCTAGTGCATCCTGCACTTCCTGCGGCATGCCCAGCAGCATCGGCGTTTCGAAGATGCCCGGCGCAATCGTCATCACGCGGATGCCGTCGCGCGACAGGTCACGCGCAATCGCCAGCGTCATTGCCACCACGCCGCCCTTGGACGCCGCATAAGCGGCCTGCCCGATCTGCCCATCGAACGCCGCCACCGAGGCTGTGTTGATGATCACGCCGCGCTCGCCGCCGGCATTGGGCGTGTTGCCCGCCATGGCCGTCGCGGCCAGGCGGATCATGTTGAACGTGCCGACCAGGTTGACGTTGATCACGCGCGCAAACTGGTCCAGCGGATGCGGCCCCGTCTTGCCCACCGTGCGCGAGGCCGTGGCGATACCGGCGCAATTCACCAGCCCACGCAGCGTGCCTAGCGATGCGGCGGCTTCCACTACTGCCTGCCCATCGGTTTCCGATGCGACATCGCAGCGCACGAAGCGCCCGCCCAACTCCTGCGCCAGCGACGTGCCCGCTGCTTCGTTCAGGTCTGCAATCACCACTTTGCCGCCAGCTTCCGCCAACGCGCGCGCAGTGCCGGCGCCCAGCCCCGACGCGCCGCCGGTGACGATGAATACCTGGTCGCGAATCTCCATGCCGTGTCTCCTTGTGTAGTCTGCGAGTTACTTGACGTTTACGTCAACGTCATATGGTATCGCGAAGCGGTCGGCCTTCGGCAAATTCGCGTGTAGTGATTCACGCAAAAAAAACGGCGCCTCATGTTTGAGGCGCCGTTTTTCCAGGCAGTCCGTACGGAACGGCGCGTGTCAGCCTTGCAACGCTCCGAACACGCGCGCGGTGATCTCGTTCACGTCACCGACGCCGACGATCTTGCGGTACTTCGGCGGCGCTACCTTGGCTGCTCCGTTGCCGTTGGCCGCCCAGCCCGAGTAGTAGTCCACCAGCGGGCGCGTCTGGCTTTCATACACGTCCAGGCGCTTGCGCACGGTTTCTTCCTTGTCGTCGTCACGCTGAATCAGCGGCTCGCCGGTTTCGTCGTCCACGCCTGCGGTCTTGGGCGGGTTGTACTTGACGTGATACGTGCGGCCCGAGGCCACGTGCACGCGGCGGCCGCTCATGCGCTCGATGATGGCGTCGAACGGTACGTCGATTTCCAGCACGTAGTCGATCGGCACGCCGGCGTCCTTCATGGCTTCGGCTTGCGGGATGGTGCGCGGGAAACCATCGAACAGGTAGCCGTTCTTGCAGTCGGGCTGCTGCAGGCGGTCTTTCACCAGGCCGATGATGATGTCGTCCGACACCAGGCCGCCGGCGTCCATCACCTTCTTGGCTTCGACGCCCAGCGGCGTGCCGGCCTTGACGGCTGCGCGCAGCATGTCGCCGGTGGAGATCTGCGGAATACCGAACTTTTCGCAGATGAATTTGGCTTGCGTACCTTTGCCGGCGCCGGGCGCGCCCAACAGAATCAACCGCATGGTGACGAGTTCCTCAAGTTTTGAATGCTTGTCGCGTTACTGGTGACGGTAAGCGCGTTGGGAATCGGTCCGAGTGGGGCGGATTCCCAATACGCCTGATATGCCTGGGCGACGCAAACAGGCAGCCTAGCTGGCGAAGTTGACGCCAGCCTTACCGGGACACTCAGTGGAACGGGCGCCGGCCGGACGGCGGCACCCATGGCTCGATTTGTCTCCCTGCTGCCGCTGCCTTGCCTAGCGTGGGCGCTGGCATGCGGCTTGTCGTCCGCACGATTATGCCATGGCGGCGGCGGGGTTTCGGAGTGGCGGCCGCAAAGTTCCGAGAATTCCGTGCTCAGGGGCCGTCCTGAGACAGGAGTTCGGTCCAGGCCGCGCGCACGCGGGCGAGGTCTTCCGGCGTGTCGACGCCGGCGGCGGGGGCATCGTCGGTAGTGAGCACGGCAATGCGCTCGCCGTGCCACATGGCGCGCAACTGTTCGAGCTGCTCCGTTTGCTCAAGCGGCGCGGCGGCCAGTTGCGGGAAGCGGCGCAGGAAGCCTGCGCGATAGGCGTAGATGCCGATATGGCGCAGCACCGGCATGGCGGGCAGCGGGCGTTCGGCGGCGGGTAGCGCGAGTACGGCCGGCGTCCAGGTGTCGCGCGCCCAGGGCAGCGGGGCGCGCGAGAAGAGCAGCGCACGATCTGCAGCGTCCAGCACGACCTTCACCACGTTCGGGTTGAACACGTCGGCGGCGTCGTGGATCGGGTGGGCCGCGGTGGCGATGGCGCAGTCCGGGTGGTCACGCAGGTGGGCGGCCACGTTGTCGATCAGCGTGGGGGGGATCAGCGGTTCGTCGCCTTGCACGTTGACGACGATGGCGTCATCGGGCAACGCGAGCACGGTGGCCACTTCAGCCAGGCGGTCGGTGCCCGAGGCATGGTCGGCGCGGGTGAGCACGGCTTCCACGTGGTGCTGCATGCAGGCGTCGGCCACCGATGCGGCATCGGTGGCCACCACCACACGCGCAGCGGACGACTGATGCGCGCGCTCGGCCACGCGCACCACCATCGGCTTGCCGTCGATGTCGGCCAGCGGCTTGTTAGGCAACCGCGTGGAAGCCAACCGCGCGGGGATGACGGCGATGAACGGCGCGTGCGACATGATCGGGCGGCCTATGCGTCAAGCCGGATCGACCGGCGTGCCTTCCACGGTCTGGCGAGCCTCGTCGACCAGCATGACGGGAATGCCGTCGCGGATCGGGTAGGCCAGCTTGTCGACGTGGCAGATCAGTTCGTTGTGGGCGCGGTCGTGTTGCAGCGTGCCCTTGCACAGCGGGCAGACGAGGATTTCCAGCAGGCGATTGTCCATGGCGGTAGAGGCTCCGGGGCGGCCACTCACAGGGTCGGGTGGGCAGAGGGGGCAGAACGTTATTGTGCGCTCGCCCGAGACGTTGCGCGATCGGCCAGGGCGCGCACGCGCTGGCAGACCTGCTCGACCAGCGCCGGGTCGACCACCGGCGTGGTCGGCACGACCCAGATGCGCGGGTCGTCGAGATGGCCGCATTTTACGGCATCCTTTTCGGTGATCAGGATCGCCTCGGCGTGGCTCTCGGCAAATGGGTTGCTGGCAAAGTCGTAGTGATCGGGCAGCGGCAGGGTGCCGGGTTTGAGGCCCGCGGCGCGCAGCGAGGCGAAGAAGCGCTCGGGGTTGCCGATGCCGGCGGCGGCCAGCAGCTGCTCGCCCTCGATGCGTGCGAACTGGGCCAGCGGGTGACGCAGCGCCGGGTCGGCCAGGTTGTAGGCGTCCAGCAGTTCCAGCCGCATGCCGTAGATGTTCGGGCGGTCGGGCATGGCGCGGTAGTTCGGATCGTTGATGAGCGTGGCGTCGCGCTGGCGGGTCATTGGTTCGCGCAGGGGGCCGGCAGGCAGCAGGAAGCCGTTGCCGCCCATGCGCGTGTCGAATACGACGATCTCGATGTCGCGGCGCAGACGGTAATGCTGCAACCCGTCGTCGCAGACGATCACGTTGCAGCCCGGATGCGAGGCCAGTAGCGTTTGCGCGCACAGCACGCGGTCGGGGAAGACCCACACGGGCAGGCCGGTCGCGCGGGCGATCAGCAGCGGCTCGTCGCCGACGTCCTCAGCGCGGGAGTGTTCGCGCACGGGGCGCGGGTGCCTGAGTTGCACGCCATAGCCGCGCGAGACGATGCCCGGGCGCAAGCCAGCTTCGGCCAGTGCCGAGGCCAGCGCAATCACGGCCGGTGTCTTGCCGGCACCGCCCACCGTGACGTTGCCGACCACCACCACCGGCATCGGCAGCCGCACCGAGCGCAGCCAGCCCCAGCGGAACAGCAGCCGGCGCAGCCCGCTCACCGCCCCAAACAGCCACGACAGCGGCCACAGCATCCACGCGAACCAGCCACGCTGCTGCCATTGGCGGGTGACGAAGCTGGCGAGGCGGTGCTGGGCGACAGGCATGCGGTCGGGGCGGCTGGTTTACGGGCGGGTCAGTGGGCGACGTTGCCGGTTTGCGTGGCGAAGGTCAGGTGCGACAGGCCGGCCACGCGGGCAGCTTCCATCACATTGACCACCGCCTGGTGCGCGGCCTGCGCATCGGCGTTGACGATCACGATGGGCTCACGGCCGCCGGCATTGCCCGAGGCATTGCGCAGCGCATCGGCGAGGCTGGTGACGTCGCGCGTGTCGAGCACTTGCTTGTCCACGGAGTAGACGCCGTTGGCGGTGACGGACACGACGATCTGGCCGGGGCGCTCTGTCGCCTTCTCGGCGTCGGCGGTCGGCAGGTTGACCTTCAGTTCGGTATAGCGGGAATACGTGGTCGTGATCATCAAAAAGATGAGGATCACGAGCAGCACGTCGATCAGCGGGATCAGGTTGATCTCCGGCTCTTCGCGGGCGTGGCGCGGGCGGAAGCGCATGGCGTGTTCCAGTTGCGTTGCCGCGTCAGCCGCGCCGCGGCGGCAGGATCGCGTCGAGGTACATGGTCGACAGGTGCTCCAACTCGGCCACGTAGTTATCGACCACGCCGCGGAAGTAGCGCCAGAAGATCAACGTCGGGATGGCCACGACCAGGCCCAGCGCGGTGTTGTACAGGGCGACGGAGATGCCGTGTGCCAGCGTTTGCGGGTTGGTACCGGCGGCGGTCTGGCTGCCGAAGATTTCGATCATGCCGACCACGGTGCCAAACAGGCCCATCAGCGGTGCCACCGAGGCGATTGTGCCGAGCGCGTTGAGGTAGCGCTCCAGGCGGTGAGCGACGTTCTGGCCGGCTTCTTCCACCACTTCCTTGGCGGCGTCACGCGTGGTGTTGGGATGCAGCACCACGTGGCGCAGCGCGGCGGCCAGCAGGCGGCCCAGCGGCGAACCTTGCTCCAGCGTGTTCACCACCTCCGGCGTGGCCTTGCGCTGGTGCGCCACGGTCAGGGCTTCGTCATACACCTTGGGCGGAATGATCTTCTTGCGTTGCAAGGCGACGAAGCGTTCGATGATGAGCGCAAGGGCAAATACCGAGGCGATCAACAGCGGCCAGATCGGCCAGCCGGCGGCTTGAATGATGGAAAACACTGGACAACCCGTTTTGTCGTTGTGAAAGGAGTGTGATTCGGGAGCGCGATTGGCACGTCCCCGATCGCTGTTCGTGCCGTCCGCGTCCCCGAACGCGGTCCGTTGCGGCAAAAACAGGCAGCACTCTAGCGCGTCGGACCAGCCTCGGCAACACGATGGCGCGCAGGGGCGACGCGACTGCGCGACGGTCAACGCGCTGTCATCAAGGCTGGCCTGTGCGCAATCCACAACGGATCGGGACAGTCTTGTGGACGGGCTGTGGACATTGCCCGGACAAGCAAGCTAAGTCGTTGATGCAGAAGGAAGTTCTTGGCTGTGCTTAAAAAATATGCAACGTGGCTGTCAGGACCGGTTTGTGGGCGAACCGGGTAGCGGCCCCGGAAAAGTCCCCGAAACCGGCGTGTAATCCACATTGCCGCGGGAGAGTTTTGTGGATGGGTTGTGGACATCGTCAGAACAAGCACACTAAGTGCTTGATGCAAAAGGAAGTTCGATGTCGTGCTCAAAAATGATGCAACCGGGCTCCCGGTGCCGAATCGGCCGATAAGCCGGGTGGCGCGCCGCAAATCTGGCCGATAATCCACACCGGAGCGGGACAGTCTTGTGGACCGGTTGTGGACATTGCCTGAACAAGCACCTTAAGTGACTGATTCAAAAGGGTGTTGGGTGTCGCGCTCAAAAAATAGGCAGCAGGGTTTTCCACGAGAGAATCGGGGGAGAAGCCTCCGGACGCGGGCGATCCGCCGTCGATTTATCCACTGCCCAGGCATCACTTTGCGGTTTTCCAGTGTCGCTGTGGATAACTTTGTGAACATCCTTGGGGCGCGTGCGCTAAATGCTTGACGCACAACGAAATTACTTGCCCTGCTGAAATTTTGACATGGGCGGATTTATCATAAGAATCAACGGGTTGCGTCCAAATGCAGAGAGCGCGTCATGCAAGGTCTGTCAAGCTTGACAATGGCATTATGCTGTGGACAGGTAGCCCCGCCGGCGAGCATTGCCTCCCCTATTCAAGGTAGAAGTCGCCCCAAGGTCCCATCGTTTTGCGCTGCTTCAACCACTTATGACCACGTCGCCATCTTCCCGCCGCCCGTTCTGGATGGATGCGCCCGCCGCCACGCCAGCGGCTTCTGTGACTCCGGCGTCGCCTCCGTCCGCACCCAACCGGGGCGGGCAGGACGTGTTGACCGTGACCGAGGTCAACCGGCGGATTGCCGGGCTGCTCGAACGCAACTTCCCGCTCGGCTGGGTGCGTGGGGAGATTTCCAACTTCACGCGCGCGGCCAGCGGCCACTGGTATTTCTCGCTCAAGGATGCCGGCGCGCAGATCCGCTGCGTGATGTTCAAGGGCCGCAATCAATACGCTGATTTCACCCCGCGCGAGGGCGAGGCCGTCGAGGTGCGGGCGGTAGTCACGCTGTATGAGGCGCGCGGCGAACTGCAACTGAGCGTCGAGGCTATCCGTCGTGCCGGCCTGGGCAATCTGTATGAGGCTTTCCTGCGGCTGAAGGCCGCGCTGGAGGCGCAGGGCCTGTTCGATGCCGAGCGCAAGCGGCCGCTGCCAGGGCACCCGCGTGCGATCGGCGTGGTGACTTCGCTGCAGGCGGCGGCCCTGCGCGACGTGCTGACCACGCTGCGCCGGCGTGCGCCGCATGTGCCCGTGGTCGTCTATCCGGTGCCGGTGCAGGGCGCCGGGGCTGCCGAACGCATCGCCGCCATGTTGGAGACGGTCAATGCCCGGGCAGAAGTCGACGTCGTCATCCTGTGCCGGGGCGGCGGCAGCATTGAAGACCTGTGGGCCTTTAATGAAGAGCCGGTTGCACGCGCCGTGGCGGCCTCCGAGATTCCCATCGTGGCCGGCGTCGGGCACGAGACGGATGTGACCATCGTGGATTTTGTGGCCGACGTGCGTGCGCCCACGCCCACGGGGGCGGCGGAACTCGTCAGCCCCGACCGTGCCCGCATGCTGCGCGATGTGGCCCGCGACTGGGATGCGCTGTCGGCCCAGTTCCGCCGCCAGTTGGACCGTCGCGCGCAGACCGTCGACTGGCTCGCGCGCCGCCTGCGCAGCCCGCAGGCGCAGATGCGCGAGCGTCATGCGCAACTGTCCCACCTGGAAGGGCGCCTGCGCTTTGCCCTGACGGGCCGCGTGCAGCGTGCCGAGCACGTGCAGCGCCTGCTGGCGATGCGTCTGACCGCCGCGCGCCCCGATGCCACCCGGCAGCGCGGCGCGCTGCAGCAGGCCGAGGCCACGCTGGCACGTGCCATGCGTGAGACCTTGATCCGCGCTCAAGAGCGTTTGGTGCGTCAGCACACCGGCCTGGAGATGTTGGCGCCGCAGCGCACCCTGGAGCGCGGCTACGCGGTGCTGCTCGACGCCAAGGGGCATGCAATCCGCGATCCGAATGCATTGCATGCCCGGGCACGCATCGAGGCGCGGCTGGCGCTGGGCGCGGTCGATATCGAGATCGCCCAGGCGCAGCCCAAGCTCGATATGTAAGCGGCGCATGACGACATTGCCGTTTTGCCCGATTCCGCACCTGGTGCGCGGGTATTCCGACGATTCGGCGCGCGGTTTGCGCCGGTTTTGCAAGTCTCCTACAATCGTCGCTCCCAACCCACGCAACCCACAAAAGGGAAGAACAATGGCCCACACGCTCCCCCCGCTGCCGTACGCGCTCGACGCTCTGGCTCCGCACATCTCCAAAGAGACGCTGGAGTTCCACTACGGCAAGCACCACCAGACTTACGTCACGAACCTGAACAACCTGATCCCGGGTACCGAGTTTGAGAACCTGAGCCTGGAAGACATCGTCAAGAAGTCCTCGGGCGGTGTGTTCAACAACGCCGCGCAGGTGTGGAACCACACGTTCTACTGGAACGGCCTGAAGCCGAACGGCGGCGGCGCACCGACCGGCAAGCTGGCTGACGCCATCAATGCCAAGTGGGGCAGCTTCGACAAGTTCAAGGAAGAGTTCACCAAGACGGCCATCGGCACGTTCGGTTCGGGCTGGGCCTGGCTGGTGAAGAAGGCCGATGGCTCGCTTGACCTGGTGTCGACCTCCAACGCCGCCACGCCGCTCACGACGGACGCCAAGCCGCTGCTGACCTGCGACGTGTGGGAACACGCCTACTACATCGACTATCGCAACGCCCGTCCGAAGTACGTCGAGGCGTTCTGGAACCTGGTCAACTGGGACTTCGTCGCCGCGAACTTCGCCTAAGGCGAATCGCCCGCGCGCCGAGTATCAACACTCAGCGCCAAGAAAAAACCTCCGCGCTTACGGGCGGAGGTTTTTTTATGCGCGCTTCGTTTCCGTGCAACTCAACTCACCGAGCGCACGTTGCCCAGCATGTCGTGCAGCTCATGGCTCATCATCGCCAGGAAGACGACCAGGCCGAGGTAGTACACGGTAGAAGTCAGGCGTGATTCGTTGGAGATGCTGTAGTAGGCGCGATTTTCCGGCGCGTGCGGATCATAGCGCCAGGCCTTCATCAGTTGCGGAACGGCCAACACCGCCACGAGGATCAGAATGGGGCTCGGCCGCCAGGCGAACAGCGCCACCAGCACCGGCACTCCCAGAAACCAGATGCGCGGCGACAGCACCGCCGTGATGCGCCCGCCGTCGAACGGCGCGAGCGGGATCAGGTTGAACAGGTTCAGGAAGCAGCCCGCGTAGGCCAACGCCAGCAGCAACTGGCTATCGGCGTAGCGCGCGAGGCCGTAGCAGAGCATCGCGCCAACCGTGCCGGCAACCGGGCCGGCCAGGCCGATGTACGCCTCGGTCTCGACGTCCATCGGCTGTTCTTTCAGGTCGATCCACGCGCCGACGAACGGGATGAAGGTTGGTGCGCCTACCGCCAGTCCGCGCTGGCGCGCCGCCATGAAGTGGCCCATCTCATGGATGAACAGCAGCACCACGAAGCCCACCGCGTAGCGCCAGCCGAACACAAAGGCATACGCCGCCACCGACAGCAGCATGGTGCCGCCGGTGGTCAGCAGCTTGCCGAACTTCAGTCCCGAGAACAGCAGGATCAGCAACTTGGCCACGGTATGACCCTCAGGCGCTCGGCTTGCGCTTGAAGAACTTGGCGATGGCCGCGCCAAAGCCCGCCACCGCCAGGATCGCGACCTTGGCGAACTTGGCCAGGAACGCGGCCATCACGGCAAACATACCCAGCTTCTTGGCGGCAATGCCGCCGACCAGCGCGGCCAGGCCGTATTCAGCCACCTTGTCGGTCTTCGAATTGAAATCCGCGTAGCGCTTGCCGTCCTTGAAGTCGAGGTCGGCCAGCAGCTTCTGCACGGCCGGTTTGTCGGCATCCACATGGTCGCGCGCGGTGATCAGGTTCAGGCTGATGTAGCCGTCGCGGCCCAGCGCGTAGGTGTTGTAGTTGACCGCGCCCGGATCGTCGGCGGGCTGGCCCTTGGAGCGCGCGGCCATTGACCAGATCAGGCGGTGCGTGGCGGCGTCGTAGTGCGGACGCTCGACCCAGCCTTGGATTTCCAGCGCAGGGATGCCGCGCTTCTCGCGCTCTTCGTTGGCGGCGGCGGTGCCTTCCTTGAGCGATTTGAAGAGGTCGTCGACGTTCCAGTCCTTCGCGTCGTCATCCTTGATGTAGCCCGAGGCTTCGTACTTGGCAACGACCATCCAATCATCGTCCTCGGCGGTCGGCATGACCAGGCCGAGCATGTCGGGGTTGTTGCTGTTGCCCATGGCGTGCATGAGCTGCCCGGCGGCTGGCTGCGGGATGAAGACTTCGTTCGCGCCGATCTTGAGCGTGGCCTGGTCGCGCAGCGTGATCGAGGTCGGGCCGAGTTGGGCAGCGGCCTTGGCAACCGCCCAGGCCTGCTTCATTTCCTGTTCCGGATTGCCGGCCTGTTGCGCGTGGGCCGCCGTGACGCTCACCCATCCCATGATCGATGCGCAGGCAAGCGTGCTCGCCCAGGCGCGCAGTGCGCCCTGAAACCCCATTCCCATGTGCTTCTCCTGAAGACTTCTTGTGTGTGTTGGTTGGCTCGTGGCTGCAGTCACTCAGCGGACTGCAAGCTCGGCAGAAGCATAGCGGGAGCGGGGTGGCGGCCTGTTAATGTGTGTTAACGAAGCCGTGGGAAATCGTGTCGATCATGGCTGCAGGCCCATCTGCCGCAGCAACGTCTGGTTGTCTTCCAGGTGCCAGTTCTCGGCGATCTTGCCGTCAGCGACGCGATACAAATCGAAGGCCTGGAAGTCGATCGGCTGATTCTGGCCCCGCGTGGTGCCGAACTGCCCGGTGAAGTGTCCGCGAAAACGCAGGTGGACTGCCACGCGGTCGCCGGCAACGATCATGTCTTCAATCTGCACGCGCATGTCGGGCACCGCCGCGCGGAATGCCTTGGAGGCATCGAGCGGGCCTTGCGTGCCCTGCGCGCGTCCGGCGGGCAGGGTGCGGTCGGCAAAGTTGGGCGATAGCGCTGCCGAGGCATAGCGCGCATCGCCGGTGTGCCAGAACGTAGCGTAGCGGCGTGCGGCCAGCACGGCGGCGGTGGCCTGGGGGGTGTCGGGCGCGGCCACATGTTCAGCTCGGATCAGGTCGGCATCGTCCGTGGCAGCAAAGACTGGCAGCGCGGCCAGCAGCGTGAGCGCGCCAGCGGTCAGCAGCGCGGGGCGAACGATCGTGGGGCGGACGGACATGGTTGACTCCAATGGGTTGCGATGCGCTGCACTGTAGAGGGCTCTCCGGGCACGATAAACGGCCTTTGCGTCGATCCAGTTTCAATTCTGATTTGACGATGCACGCCCAAGCTGAGCGACTGCGCAAACGCAATGCCGCGCACGTGATAGTCGGTATGCCACGTCCCACGACGTTCCAGCGATCCGCGCTGCGCCGGTTTTTTCTAGACTGCCCCTTCATCGAACAGTCATATCAAGAGCAAGGAAGGGAGACGATGGACCTGAGCCAAATCCCGTCGCGCACCGAGCGCGGTACGCAGGAACTGCAAGCGCGCAGCGGGCACCTGACGCATCGCCAGCGCGCAGTCCTGCTGCTGGTCAACGGCGAGCGCTCGGCAGCGGAAATCCTGGCGCAGTTGAGCAGCGCCAGCCCGGACACCGATGACTTCGTGCGCCTGCTTGCCGAAGGCTATGTGGTTGGGCGTGCGCCGGTGAAGGCCGCGCCCAAGCCCAAGGCGCGACCGAAACCTGCGCCGGCCATGCCGCTGGCAGGACGCCATGTGCGGCAGGCATCGAGCGCCGATTGGCGCTTGAGCCAGGCCGGCGCATTCTCCGCTTTGCAGCGCTACATCGCGGAGGGGCCCGAGGCGCCGATCGACTTTCTCAACGGACTGGCCGCGCCCTTGTCCGCCGCGCTGGCCACGTGCCGTAGCGAGGCATCCGCCCACGCCGCGGTTGCTTTTCTGGAGGCACGCCTGAACGCAGACGGTTGGAATGTGATTGAGGCGTTCTAGGTGTAAATACCGAATTTGCGAAATATTCCCATTGAGCGGGAATCATTCATTGATGATTTGAGAAAACCGTCGCATTCTCCGTCGCATTCCACGCCACGGAGCGGAGCTTTTGCGATGACCGAGCCCGGGTCAGCACAACCTGCAGCACAACCCACCGCCGGTGCGGACCGCGTGCTGATGGTGCTCGCCACCATTGCGCGCCACGGCCGCCCGGTTGCGGCGCGTGAGCTGGTCGAACTGACCGGCCTGCCGCAGAGCACGCTGTACCGCCAGGTGGCGATGCTCAAGCGCTGGGGCTTCGTGCTCGAATCGGCCGGCACCTATGCGCCTGGGCCGATCAGTCTGCAGCTTGCGCTCGGCTTTGACCACGCTTCGCACCTCGTGCAGGAGGCGCGCATCGGCATGACCAAGCTGGCGGTCGCATCGGGCGAATCGGTCGGGCTGGTGGTGGCCGTCAAAGACCAGGCTGTGTGCCTGGAGATGGTCGAGAGTCAGCAATCGCTGCGCTGCTCGTTCGAAAAGGGGCGCGGCGTGCCGCTGCTGGCCGGCGCCTCCGCCAAATCATTGCTTGCTTTCATGCCGCCGACTGCGGCGCGCGCCATTCTTGCCGACCTGCTGGCCATCGATCGCGACCAGCAGGCGCAACTGCAAACTGAACTCACCGATATTCGTGCCGCCGGCTATGCGCTGTCCGAAGGCGAAGTGGACCCGGGCGTCTGGGGTGTGAGCGTGCCGGTATTCCGGCTGCCAGGCCACGCGCTCGGCTCCATCACGCTCATGGCGCCCGCCACGCGCGTGCGCGGCAAGGAGCAGCGCCTGATCGACATGACCGTGGCTGCGGCTGCGTCCATTTCGGCACGGCTGCAAGACGTCTGAATCTTCGAATCGTTTTTCTCACCCCACATGCACACAAGGAGACCACTCATGGGGAATCGCCGTCGTTTCATGCTGGCTTGTGCCGTGGCGCTGTCCGCTGCGGCGTCTTTTGCCTCGGTTGCTCACGCTGCGGGTGAGCCGCTGCGCGTGGCCACCGACGCCACTTTCGCGCCGATGGAGTTTGTCGAGAACGGCAAGCGCACCGGCTTTGATGTGGACCTGATCGAAGCGCTGGCCCGCACCATGGGCCGGCCGGTCGAGTGGACCGACATCGACTTCAAGGGCCTCGTGCCGGGCCTGATCTCGCGCCGCTTCGACGTGGCCATCTCGGGTATCTACATCACCGAGGAGCGCAAGAAGGTGGTCGACTTCACGGTGCCGTACTACCACGGCGGCCTCGTGGCGCTGGTCAAGCAGGGCAACACGGCCGTCAAGACGCCGGCCGATCTGAACGGCAAGAAAGTGAGCGTGCAGGTGGGCACCAAGTCGGTCAACTACCTGCGTGAGAACTACCCGAAGGTCGAGCGCGTGGAAGTCGAGAAGAATCAAGAGATGTTCAACCTGGTTGAGATCGGCCGCGCCGACGCCGCTGTCACGGGCCGCCCGGCCGCGGCGTACTACGTGCGTGCGCGCCCCGGCCTGCGCATCGTCGAGCCGGCATTGACCACCGAGGAATACGGCATCGCCGTGCGCCGTGACCAGCCCGAACTGACCAAGGCGTTGAACGCCGCGTTGGAGAAGATCAAGGCCGACGGCACGTACGACCAGATCCTCAAGAAGTGGTTTGGCGCGGCCGCCAAGTAACGACGCACGAGCACGCTGATGGAACTCGATTTCTCTCCCGTCTTGGCCGGCTGGCCGGACATCCTGCGCGGAGCGCTCGTCACCGTGGAGGTGACGGCCGCCGCGCTGGTGCTCGGCTGCGTGCTGGGCTTGCTGGTCGGCATCGGCCGGCTGAACCCGCGCCGGCGCTTCATCTACGGCATCTGCACGGTGTACGTGACGTTCATCCGTGGCACGCCGCTGCTGGTGCAGCTCTTCCTGCTGTTCTTCGGGCTGCCGCAGTTCGACATCCTGCTGCCGGCCTTTGTGTGCGGCGTACTGGGGCTGGGCGTGTACTCGGGCGCGTATGTGTCGGAGATCGTGCGCGGTGCGATCCAGTCGGTCGATCGCGGGCAGATGGAGGCGGCGCGCTCGATCGGCATGTCGTCGGCGCAGTCGATGCGCGCCATCATCCTGCCGCAGGCCGTGGTGCGGATGATTCCCCCGCTGGGCAATGAGTTCATCGCGCTCATCAAGAACTCGGCGCTGGTGTCGCTGCTCACCATCCACGACTTGATGCACGAAGGGCAGAAGATCATCAGCGTGTCGTATCGCTCGCTGGAGGTGTATCTGGCGATTGCGCTGGTGTATCTGGTGCTGACCAGTGCTGCCAGCTATTTGCTCCATCGGCTTGAACGCAACATCCGTGCGGGAGGCATGGTGCAATGAGCATGACAAATGCGGCTCACCCGCAAACTCTCAAATCCGCGCTGGATGTACCGATGATCCAGATCCGCGGCTTGACCAAATCGTATGGCGATCACACCGTGCTCAAAGGCATCGACTTCGAGGTCGATGCGTCGCAGGTGGTGGTCGTGATCGGCCCCAGCGGTTCGGGCAAGAGCACCTTCCTGCGCTGCTGCAACGGGCTGGAAGTGGCCGAAGGCGGCACCATCGACATCTGCGGCAAGCGGCTGATCGACAACGGCACGCTGCTGCCCGAGCACGATCTGAACCACCTGCGCCAGCAGGTCGGGATGGTGTTCCAGTCGTTCAACCTGTTCCCGCACCTTTCGGTGCTGCACAACATCACGATCGGCCCGCGCATGCTGCGCGGCAAATCGAAGCAAGAGGCCGAAACCGAGGCCCGTGAATTGCTGCAGAAGGTTGGTCTCGCGCACAAGGCGGATGCGATGCCCGCAAGCCTCTCCGGCGGCCAGAAGCAACGCGTGGCGATTGCTCGTGCGCTGGCGATGCAGCCTAAGGTGATGCTGTTCGACGAGCCGACGTCTGCGCTGGATCCGGAGCTCGTCGGTGAGGTGCTGCAGGTAATGAAGCTGCTCGCCAAGGAGGGCATGACGATGCTGGTCGTCACGCACGAGATGGGTTTTGCGCGCGAGGTGGCCGACGTGGTGGTGGTGATGGACGGCGGCGGCATCGTCGAAGCCGGGCCGCCCTCGACCATTTTCGGCGCGCCCAAGGAAGCGCGTACGCGGTCGTTCCTGCAAGCGGTGCTAACGCGGTCATGATGATGACGTTCGATGCTTCCGTCTGGCAGGGTCGCCACGACACGGATGAGCGCGGTGATGTGACGCGCCTGTTCCAGGTTGTGCGGCCCGCTGATGCGATGAACCTGTCGGGCGCACCTGCCGTGCTCGGCTTTGCGTGTGACGCAGGCGTGGTGCGCAACCACGGCCGCGCCGGTGCCGCGCAGGGCCCGCGCGAGATCCGCCGCGCGCTGGCCAACGTGCCGGCACATGGCCTCACGCGGCTAGCCGATGCCGGCGACGTGACCTGCGACGACGGCGATCTGGAGCATGCGCAAACCGTGCTTGGCGACGCGGTGTTCCGTCTGCTCAATGCGGGCGCGCATCCGGTCGTGCTGGGCGGTGGTCATGAAGTTGCGTTCGGCACCTATCAGGGGCTGCGCCAGCATTGGCAGACACAGGGCTGGCGCGGGCGCTTGGCTGTCGTCAATTTCGACGCGCATTTCGACCTGCGCACCAGCCGCCCTGGCAACTCCGGTACGCCGTTCGACCAGATCGCCGAAGACTGCGCCGCGCACGGTATCGACCTGACATATTGCTGCCTGGGCGTGAGCCGCCTGTCGAACACGCCCGCGCTGTTCGACCGCGCTAACGCACTGCACGCGCATTACGTGGAAGATGCGAGCGTGCAGGAGCGCCACCTCGACGCCCGCATGGCCGATCTGGATGCATGGCTGGCCGGCGCCGATCACATCTACCTGACCATCGACATGGACGTGCTGGCCGCCGCCGTGGCGCCCGGCGTGTCAGCACCTGCCGCATACGGCGTCACGCTGCCGGTGCTCGAAGAACTCGTGCGGCATGTCTGCGCCACCGGCAAGGTGCGCGTGGCGGACATCGCCGAAACCAATCCCGAATACGACCAGGACCGCCGCACCGTGCGCGTAGCCGCACGTCTGGCGTATCACCTATTGGGCCGCCATGAAGCTGATCCCCGCTGATGCGATGCGCCGCATGCCGTGGAAGAACGGTGGCGGCGTCACCACCGAGATCGCCATCGCGCCGGCCGGCGCCACGCTGGACAACTTCGACTGGCGCGTGAGCACCGCCCAGGTGGACGCAGCCGGGCCGTTCTCGCGCTTTGCCGGCATCGACCGGTCGCTAGCGGTTATCGCGGGCGGGCGGCTGACGATGCATCGCGCTGATGGCGAAATGGTTTCGCTCGCGCCGGGCGAAGCGCCGGCGCGCTTTCCCGGTGAAGTGGAGATCCACGCCACGCTCGATGCGCCGCTATCGGATTTCAACGTGATGACGCGGCGTAACGCCTGGGCGCATCACGCCGAGGCGATTGCGCTGGCCGCAGGCGAGCGCCGGTCGTTGCCGCTGACGCGTCCGGGCATGCAATGGCTGGTGTATTGCGTGCACGGTACGCTGTCGGCGGGAGGCTTCGACGTGCCGCAGGGCGCGGCGGTCTGGCTGGATGCACCCGCTGGTGGCGAAACGCTGGTCGCCCGCGTCGGGTCGGTTGGGTATCTGGTCGCGCTCTGGCCGATCGCTTGACGTTGCGTTCGATCAAAAGAAAAGGGACCCCGGAGGGTCCCTTGCAAGTCTCCCGGCCCCGTGGGGCGCGGCAGAAGACTCTTACTTCTTCTTGTTCACGGCGTCCTTGAAGCCCTTGCCAGCCGTGAACTTCACGGTCTTGGTTGCCGGGATCTTGATGGCTTCGCCAGTGCGCGGGTTGCGGCCGGTGCGTGCAGCACGCTTGCCCGACGAGAATGAACCGAAGCCAACCAGCGTGATGGTGCCGCCCTTGGCGACGGTCTTCTTGATGTTTTCCAGCGCGGAGTTCAGTGCGCGCTCGGCGGCGGCGTTGCTCAGTTCAGCGTCTTTCGCAATGGCGGCTACGAGTTCGGATTTGGTCGTCATGTCAGTTCCCCACTTCAGGTTTGTTGGACAGCGTTGTACTGCGACCCGTTTTATATCACCGTTGTGAAGGGTTGCAAATCCCCTAACTGCAAGGCTTTGCGGGCCGTTGCTCGCAGCCGACACTTGTCCTGTCTACGTTTGCGGGGTGGGCATCCGGGAAACACCTGATATCGACAGGGTTTGTTTGCATTTCAGAAAACGCTTTGCGCACCGCAAACGCGCACCCGGCACGTCGGAAGTTTGCTCGCCAGCCGCCGTACACTGTGTTTTTGGCGACCAGCGCAAACCTCATGGAGAACATCATGTCGAGTTCGCAAACGCCTGTCGCACAAGGCCCCGCGGCTGATGGTTATGCCGCCGAGCAGCCGCGCGGACCGGCCGTGCTGGTGGCCGGTGCCAACGGATTGGTCGGTCGCGCCGTGGTGCGCCGTCTGGTTGCACAAACCTGGGCCGGCAGTGTGACCGCGCTGGTGCGCCGCCCTGGGGCGTTGACTGCCGGGCAGGCGATGCCGGGCCGGTTGCGCGAGCGCGTGGTCGATTTCGAGCGGCTGGGTGCGCCTGAGGCGCAGTCCGAATTCGCTGCCGACATCGTCATCTGCGCGCTGGGCACGACCATCCGCCAGGCCGGCTCGCAGGCGGCCTTCCGGCGGGTTGATGTTGAGTATCCGGCGGAGCTGGCGCGGCGCGCGTTCGCGGCCGGTGCGCATCATTTCCTGCTGGTCAGCGCGCTGGGCGCGGATGCTCGCTCGAGCGTTTTTTACAATCGCTGCAAGGGCGAGGTGGAAGCGGAGATCCTGTCGATCGGCTTTCCGTCGGTTACGGTCGTGCGGCCTTCGTTGCTGCTCGGCAAGCGGACCGAATTCCGTCTGGGGGAACGGATCGCACAGAATCTGTCGCGCGCCATCGGATCGCTCGTGCCCAAGCCCTGGCGGCCGGTGCCTGCGGAATCGGTGGCGGCGGCGCTGGTAACGGCGGCGCGCGTGGATGCGCCGGGTGTGCGCGTAGTCGAAAACGCGGCGTTGCTTGCCGCTAAAGACGAACGGCCGGTGGTTTGAGCCACCGGCCGCTGTCGATCGGGTCGATTACACGAGATTACTTCTCGATCGGCTTGCCCGTGCGGTCGTGCATCAGGGCCAGCGCAAACACGCTGATCACGGCGGCCACCATGACGTAGTACGACGGCGCCAGCTTGCTGCCGGTGGCCTCGATCAACTTCGTGACAATCAGCGGCGCAAAGCCGCCGAACACCGTCACCGCCAGGTTGTACGAGATGGACAGGCCAGTCGAGCGCACTGCCGTCGGGAACTGTTCGGCCAGCACTGCTGGTGCCGGCCCCGTGAAAGCGGCCAGCAGCACGCCCAGGATCACCTGCACCTGCAGCAGCGTCTGCACGGTCGGGTTGACGTTCAGCCAGTGGAAGAGCGGATACGCGGCGGCCGCGATGATGAGCGCCACGGTACCCAGCATGCGCTTGCGACCAATGCGGTCGGACAGCGTACCCATGATCGGGCACAGCACGAAGATGATCACGCCGCACAGCGCCGTGGACTGGAACGTCGCACCCAGCGGCAGGCCAAGCTGCTGCTTGGCATACGTCGGCATGTAGAACACCAGCGTATAGGTGCAGACCGTCCAGAGGATGGTCACGCCCAGGCCGCCGAGCACTTCGCGCGGGTGATCGCGGAACACCTGCGATAGCGGTGCCAGGCGCGATTCCTTGGCGGCCTTGGCCTTCTGCTCTTCAAACGCCGGCGGCTCGTGCAGGTGCGAGCGGATGTACATGCCGACCGGCCCGATCAGCAGCCCGAACAGGAAAGGAATGCGCCAGCCCCAGGTGTCGACCTGTTCGGGCGACAACCCGTTGATGACGAGTGCGCCCATTGCCGCGCCAAGGATGAACGAGATGCCCTGGCTTGCCTGTTGCCAACTGGCGAAGTAGCCGCGCTTGTCGTCGGGCGCGTATTCGATCAGAAACGCCGTGGCGCCGCCGACTTCACCGCCGGCCGAGAAGCCCTGGATGAGTCGTGCGATGACGATCAGGATCGGCGCGCCGATGCCGATCTGCGAGTACGTTGGGGCCAGCCCGATGATGGCGGTGCCCAGCGCCATCATCATGATGGTCAGCGTGAGCGCCGCCTTGCGGCCCACGCGGTCGGCGTAGATGCCAAGCACGACGGCGCCGACCGGCCGCATGAAGAACCCCACGCCAAACGTGGCGGCGGTCAGCAGGTACGAGGTGAGTTCATTGCCAGTCGGAAAGAACAGCTTGGCGATGATGAGCGCAAAGAAGCCGTAGACCGTGAAGTCGAACCACTCGAGGCCGTTGCCGATGGTGGCGGCAATGATGGCCTTACGTCGGGTGGTGGCGGAGATGGCCGGAGCCGGTGCACGAGCGCCCTGGGTGGGCGTTGCCGTGGCTTGCATGGATGTGTCCTCCAATTGTTGTGGGTTCCCCCGCCGCGATCTCTCCCCCCCGCGCGGCGGCGAAGCGGTCATGGTAAGTGATCCCGCAGCGATTGGCAGCGCCGGCGTCACAAGTCCTTGGAATCGGATGGGCCAAACGGTGTCAAATGCATATGCACATGCACTCGACGGAGCACATCATGGACCCGACATCGCATCGCAGTCGCGTTGCCGCCTTCCTGCCGGGCGTGCTGGCCGCATGCGCGGCCGCATTGCTGGGCGGCTGCGTGGTTGCCCCTTACTATGACGCCTATGGCAATCCGATCGCTCCTGCGGCCGTCGCGCCGGCGCCTGCCTATCCGGCGTATTCATACGATCCTTATTACTACTACGGCCCCGCGGTGTATCCGGCGCCGATTTTCGGGAGTGTGTGGATCGGCGGTGGCGGATGCTGGGGTTGCCATCGTGGTTGGGGTGGCCGGAACTGGGGACATGGCGGCTGGAGCGGACGGGGTGGGGGACACAGCGGCTGGGGCCATCGTCACTGAATTGTCATCATGACGAAGACGCGCGTCCTGTGCGGCCAGACGCCAATTCCGCCGCCAGTTCAATACGCGTGATTGCGTAACAGGAATCTGCTGCATCGCGTCATACAATCCGTCGCTCTTAAAAAGAAAAGAATGCGAGGAGATTGTCGATGTCCGTCATCGTCGTGCTAGCCGCGCTAGCGTTTCTGATGTTCGCCGCGTACCGCGGCTACAGCGTCATCCTGTTTGCACCGTTGGCCGCTCTGAGCGCGGTGCTGCTGACCGATCCATCTGCCGTGGCGCCGGTGTTTGCCGGCATCTTCATGGACAAGATGGTCGGCTTCGTCAAACTGTATTTCCCGGTGTTCCTGCTCGGTGCCGTGTTCGGCAAGGTGATCGAGTTGTCGGGCTTCTCGCGCGCGATCGTCGCCTCCGTCATCCGCGTGGTGGGGGCCAAGCGGGCGATGCTCTCCATCGTGCTGGTGTGCGCACTGCTGACGTATGGCGGCGTGTCGCTGTTCGTGGTGGTGTTTGCGGTGTATCCGTTTGCCGCCGAGATGTTCCGCCAGGGCAACATCCCCAAGCGCCTGATCCCGGGCACGATTGCGCTGGGCGCATTCTCGTTCACGATGGATTCGCTGCCGGGCACGCCGCAGATCCAGAACATCATTCCCACCACGTTCTTCCACACCACCTCGTGGGCCGCGCCGTGGCTGGGTACGGCCGGTGCGATGTTCATCATCATCGTGGGCATGGCCTACCTGGAATGGCGCCGCCGCGTGGCCGCGCGCAATGGCCACGGCTATGGCCACGGCCTCGCCAAGCTCGTCAACGAGCCCGAAACCGCCGAGGACGGCAAGCTCGCCCATCCGCTGATCGCGCTGTCGCCGCTCGTGCTGGTGGGCGTGATGAACCTGCTGTTCACGCGCTGGATTCCGACGTGGTACGGCAAGGTCGTCACCGTCGCGCTGCCGGGCCTGCCGAAACCGTTGACCGTCGAGGCCGACAAGCTGACGGCCATCTGGGCAGTGGAAGCCGCGCTGCTGATCGGCATCGTCGTGGTGATCGTATTCGGTTTCCGTGCGGTGAAGGATCGCTTTGCAGAGGGCAGCAAAGCGGCCGTGGGCGGTGCGCTGCTGGCGGCAATGAACACTGCGTCGGAATACGGCTTCGGCGGCGTCATTGCTGCGCTGCCGGGCTTCCTGGTGCTGGCCGAGGGATTGCGTGCGATTCCGAACCCGCTCGTCAACGAAGCCGTGACGGTGAGCACGCTCGCAGGTATTACCGGCTCGGCCTCGGGCGGCATGAGCATCGCGCTGGCCGCGATGGCGGATCAGTTCGTGCAGGCTGCGCAGGCGACGGGCATCCCGATGGATGTGCTGCACCGGGTGGCGGCGATGGCCTCGGGGGGCATGGATACGCTGCCGCACAACGGCGCCGTGATCACGCTGCTGGCCGTGACCGGCCTCACGCACCGTGAGGCATATCGCGACGTGTTTTGCGTGACGTTGATTAAGACGGCGGCGGTGTTTTTTGTGATTGCGATGTTTTATGCGACTGGGATGGTTTGAGGTTTTTTGCTGTTGGTCCATCCCTTGTTTCA
>NZ_DBMV01000019.1 GCF_002298975.1 Ralstonia sp. UBA689 | reverse complement strand
TTAACTGAACGGCATTACCGCGCAAGGCGGGCTCTTCTGCAATTGGAAGTAACGACTTACTTGGCGGCGGCGGCCATGTAGTCGACGGCGGCTTTCACGTCGTCGTCGGAGCCGGCGTAAGTGCCCTTGGGCGGCATCGCAGCCTTGCCGTGCAAGGCATTGTCATACAGCTTGGCCTTGCCCTGGGCAAGGCGCGGTGCCCAGGCCGCCTTGTCGCCAAACTTCGGTGCACCGGCTATGCCGGCGGCGTGACACATCTGGCAGGTCGAGTCGTAGACCTTCTTGCCGACGTCACCCTTGGAGGCTTGCGGCGCAGCGGCAGCAGCCGGGGCAGCAGCGGCCGGGGCGGGGGCCGGGGCTGCGGCGGCAGCAGGCGCAGCCGCCTCAGTCGAAGGAGCGGCAGCCGGCGCGGCGGCGGCACCGGCCGGTGCAGGCGGCTCCTGCAGCTTGCCGCCGCCGGAGTTGGCCATGTAGACGATGGCGCGCTGGATCTCGTAGTCGCTCACGTCGTCCGGCGACGTGCCGCCACGCGCAGGCATACCGCCCTTGCCGGCCAGCGCGACCTTGGTCAGGCCGTCCAGCCCCGGCGCCAAGCGCGGCCCCCAGCTTGCCGCATCGCCAAACTTGGGCGCGCCGGCCACACCGGCTGCGTGACAAGTCGCGCAGACTTCCTTGTAGAGT
The DNA here is from genome assembly GCF_002298975.1 of Ralstonia sp. UBA689. Lineage (GTDB taxonomy): Bacteria > Pseudomonadota > Gammaproteobacteria > Burkholderiales > Burkholderiaceae > Ralstonia. Next base: position 102,665 of record NZ_DBMV01000019.1, on the reverse strand, counting down.
TGCTCGCCGGTCTTGAAGACGTGCGGGGCGTTCGGGTCTTTCAGTTCGAGCTGCGCAACGGGCCTGATGCGGTCGTTCACCGCCTCTTCCGACATGCCCGAGCTGCCAGCGCCCTCCTTGACGCCAAGGCCGACGTAGTTGGCCAGCAGGATGATGATGAGGATGGGAACGGCAAACGCGGCGATCACCGCGATGATCAGCTGCTTCGGGGTCTTGATCAGAGGCTCGTGTTCGTCGTGTTGCGCGTCGCTCATGCTCAACTCTCAGGATGGTGGAACCGCTCTCGGAGCCTCAGGGCGCCACCGGCATGAATATGAGCATCGCCGACAGTGCATGGGGCCGCGTGGGGTCGCGATGAGGGCAGGAAGGCTTAGCGGCGTTGCCGCATCGGCCCGAACAGAACTGTCCCCGCATCTCTTCTGGCAAATATCGGGCGATTATATCCACAATGCCCGGCCGTTTGACACGCGGGAGAGCCCTAGGCAGCGCTTTTCGACCTGCGTCAAAAACCGCTGGAAACGGCGTTGCATCGCGAGCCGTCACCTGGGCGCGATGGACGCCCGGGCGCAAATACGCTATTCTGCGGGGCTTCTCTTTCGGCATGTTCTGTGCCGACGTGCGCCCGTAGCTCAATGGATAGAGTACTGCCCTCCGAAGGCAGGGGTTGCTGGTTCGATCCCAGCCGGGCGCGCCAAAAATCAAGCATTGGGGCATTTTTTGGGCGTTTTCCTGCCCGAACCTCCCGCCCGCGCCGCATTTTTGCTGCAATGTACGGCTCAGCCGCCAGATGCGGCGCAAGGCAGCACCAAACCCGTCTCCAGCCATTCCTCCCGCGCGCCGCGATCCCGCCGCCCGCAAGTCAGGCAATCTGGGACATTCACCAGTCAGGAGTCGAGCAGTGAGCCGTTACTGGAGCGAAATCGTTCAGCAACTTGTGCCCTATGTGCCGGGCGAGCAGCCGGCGCTGGCGCACCCGGTCAAGCTGAACACCAACGAGAACCCCTACCCGCCGTCACCGCACGTCGTTGAGGCGATCGCCCGCGAGCTGGGCGAAGGCGAAAAAAGGGGTGACACCCTGCGCCGCTATCCGGACCCGCTTTCGCGCCGGCTGCGCGAGGCGGTGGCCGCCCATCACGGCTTGCAGCCCGAGCAGGTCTTTGCCGGCAACGGATCGGACGAAGTGCTCGCACATGTGTTCCAAGCGCTGCTCAAGCATGACAAGCCGCTGCGCTTTCCCGACATCTCGTACAGCTTCTACCCCACCTACGCGCGGCTGTATGGCGTGCGCTGCGAGGTCGTTCCGCTTGCCGATGACTTTTCCATCCGGGCCGACGACTACCTGGGCGATGCCGGCGGCGTGCTGTTCCCGAACCCGAACGCCCCCACCGGCCACGCCCTGCCGCTGACGGAGATTGAACGGATCGTGGCGGCCAACCCGTCGTCCGTGGTCGTGATCGACGAGGCGTATGTGGATTTCGGCGCCGATTCGGCGGTCGCGCTCATTGACCGCTACCCGAACCTGCTTGTCGTCCACACGACGTCCAAGTCCCGCTCGCTCGCCGGCATGCGGGTCGGCTTCGCGTTCGGCCACGCGGCGCTCATCGAAGCGCTCAATCGCGTGAAGGACAGCTTCAACTCATACCCGCTGGACCGCCTCGCGCAGGTGGCCGCCCAGGCGGCTTACGAAGACGACGCGTACTTCCGCACAACCTGCGCGCGCGTAATCGCCAGCCGTGAACGGCTGACGGCGGCCCTGCGATCCTTGGGATTCGACGTTGTGCCGTCGGCGGCGAACTTCGTCTTCGCACGGCATCCGGCATACGACGCCGCCACGCTCGCGGCACGCCTGAAGGAGCAGGAAATCTTCGTGCGCCATTTCAAGCTGCCGCGCATCGACCAGCATCTGCGCATCACCGTCGGCACCGACGACGAATGCGACGCACTCATCGGAGCGCTGCGTGACCTGATGGCGTGATCACGTGCGGCAAATTGTCATCCTTGGCGCACACGCTGCCCTCGAGCGGACAAACAGGATCAGCTGGATGGCCGATGGCGAGTGAATTTGCCGCGCCATCCCTGAGCCACGCGCCGCGCTGCGGCCCGTTCCCGATCGGGCTGCGGGCCACGGAAGTGAGCGATTGCTGCGCCTGGGTATGGGGAACATTGACCACACGCAGATGCCACCGGCCGATTGCTGTGCCAGAATGCACGGGCGGGAAAATGGCGCGCCGACGCCGTCCGCTGTCCCCTAGGGCGAGCCGGTGCTTGGGCACCAGCGATGCATGGGACGCCAAACAACACACTCCCACAAAAGGAATCAGCATGTCCAACCGTCGTCAATTCCTGAAGAGCATCCCCATCGTGGCCGCCGCTGGCGCCGTCGGCATGTCGGGCCTGGCTCGCGCAGCCAACCCGATGGTGTCGGAGAAGGACCCGCAAGCTATCGCCCTGGGCTACGTGAGCGACACCGCCAAGGCCGACAAGGCCAAGTACCCCAAGCACACTCCGGATCAGCACTGCGGCAACTGCGCGCTGTATCAGGGCGGCACGGCGGCACAAGGCGGCTGCCCGCTGTTTGCCGGCAAGGATGTCGCCAACAAGGGCTGGTGCAGCGCCTGGGCAAAGAAGGCGTAAGCAGCATCCACGCCAATATGAACGGACCCTGCGGGGTCCGTTTTTTTATGGCCGGCGCTCTACAATGCGCGTCATGCCGTTCACATTTACGCCCACCGTCCTCGTCATCGACGACGAGCCGCATATCCGCCGCTTCGTCCGCGCCGCGCTGGAGGAGGAAGGCTGCGAAGTCCATGAAGCCGATCGTGTGGAGCGCGGCCTGATCGAGGCCGGCACGCGCCAGCCGGATGCGGTCATCCTCGACCTTGGACTGCCCGACGGCGACGGCATGCAACTGATTCGCGAGCTGCGTACCTGGACGGAGGTGCCTGTGCTGGTGCTCTCGGCCCGAGTGGACGAGCGTGACAAGATCGACGCGCTCGATGCCGGCGCCGACGACTACCTCACCAAACCCTTCGGCGTGGGGGAACTGATCGCCCGTCTGCGTGTGCTGCTGCGCCGCCATGCCAAGCGCGGCGAGGACGGCGGCAGCGTCGTCCGCTTCGGCGAGGTGGAAGTCGACCTCGCGCGTCGCCTGGTCACGCGCAGCGGCGAAGCGGTGCACCTCACGCCCATCGAGTACCGGCTGCTGGCCGTACTGCTCGGCCGGCGCGGCACGGTGATGACGCACCGCGAACTGCTGCGCGAGGTCTGGGGCCCCGCTCATTCGGACAGCAGCCACTATCTGCGCATCTACATGGGCCACCTGCGCCACAAGCTCGAGCGCGATCCGACGCGGCCGGAGCACCTGCTGACCGAGGTCGGCGTCGGCTACCGCTTTACCGCCTGACCCAGCCTGAGTCTCACTGCTCCTTGATGCCGGCGGCGCGCACGATGCGGCCGTTGCTGTCGTATTCCGCGCGAATGGTGGCGGCAAACTGCTCGGCCGTGCCGCCGGCCGGCACTACCGCGGCTTGCATGAGACGCTCGCGCAGGTCGGGGGCCGCCAGCGCCTTGTTGATCTCGGTGTTCAGCCGTGCAATGACCGGCGCGGGTGTCCTGGCCGGTGCAAACACGCCGAAGGTCGATGCCATGTTGGCCTTGGCGTAGCCCAGCTCGACGAAAGTCGGCACGTTCGGCAGGGAATCGAGCCGGTGCGGCGCACCCACCGCCAGCGGGCGCAGCTTGCCGCTAGTGATGTGCTGCATCAGCGTCGGGCCAACGTTGGTCGACATCACCTCCACCTGCCCGCCCAGCGCATCCGTCAATTGCTGGCCGCCGCCCTTGTAGGGAATGAGCGTGATGTCCACACGCGCCTGCGACTTGATCTGCTCCAGCGCCAGATGCCCCACGGTGCCGTTACCCGAGGTCGACCAGCGGATCGAACCCGGCTTGGTACGCGACTGGCTCAGCATGTCGGCAAAGCTCTTGCCCGTGAACGACGGCGTGCCCAGCAAAATCATCGGCGCGTACATGACATTGGCCACGGGCACGATGTCCTTGAGCGGGTCGTACGGCAGCCTGCCGAAATACGGGTTGAGCGTGAGCGGGCTCACCGACGAGAAGCCCAGCGTGTAGCCATCCGGCGCCGCCTTGGCCACCGCGTCCATGCCGATGCTGCCGCCCGCGCCCGCGCGGTTTTCCACCACCGCCGGCTGACCGAGCTGGGCAGACAGCCTCTCGCCCAGCGCGCGCGCCACGTTGTCGGAAATGCCACCGGTCGGGTACGCCACGATGATGCGGATCGGCTTGGCCGGATAATCCTGCGCCAGCGCGGGCATGGCCGCAAACAGCGGCACACCGGCACACAACAGCGCGGCAGAAACAATCAGACGACGACGGGCGGAACGTTCAGCAGGCATGGCACGCGAGAGAGAGGAATCGGAAAGTGCCATTGTAGGCAGATGCCCAGGCAGACTTGCTGGACGATGGGCAAAAGAAAAGGCGCCCGAAGGCGCCTTTTCCGTTCCCAATCGAGCGACTGCGTCGATTAGAAGATGTGGCGGATACCCACGCTAGCGCCAACTTGGTTGGTCTTGGCGCCTGCGCCGGTGCTCGTGCCGCCCGGGACTTCCGGAACTGCAGCGTCCTTCACCTTATCGTACGCAACGGTGCCATACACTTGGGTACGCTTGGACAGCGAGTACTCAGCCAGCAGCACGCCCGTGTAGCGCTTGCCGTCATTGCCCGAGTCCAGCGCAGCATTCTTGATGCTGTCGTAGTAGAACGCGCCCGTCAGAGCCAATGCCGGGGTGACTTGATACGTCACACCACCCAGACCGATACGGTCGCGGCGCTTCGTTGCGCCAGGCACCGTGCCAGGGCCGGAAGCAATGTTATACAGGTTCAGGCCGAACGTGCTGTGGTCGCCCGCGCAACCCGTGGCACCGTTACCCACATTCACGCACCCAGTGTTATCGCTGCTGTCGATATAGCCCAGGAACAGCTTGGCCGGACCAACGGTGTAGTTACCACCGACACCCCAGACTTTCTGCTTGTTGCCAGCGGCGGTGGAGTCTTGCTGTTGCTGGTAGAACGCGCCGATCAAGGCCGGGCCGAATTCATACGACACGGCACCACCCATGTAGCGGTTGTCTGCTGCGCTGCCGGCCTTCTCGCCGAAACCATAGCCCGCGCCAACGTACAGGCCGTTCCACTTGCCTTCGTACTTGAGCATGTTCGACTCACGCAGACCGGTCACGCCGTAGTACACCCAGGAGTTTTCCAGGTAGTTACCCACGCCCAGCGGATCGAAGTTGCCGCCCATCGTGAAGCCGAAGTTGTATTGACGGCCCAGCGTGACGGTGCCCATGCTGCTGTTGGACAGGCCCACGAACGATTGACGATTGAACAGTGCACCGCCGTTGCCACGGCCGGTATCCGGATCAAAGCCGCTTTCCAGCACAAACAGCGCCTTGTTGCCGCCACCCAGGTCTTCCGAGCCCTTCAGGCCCCAACGGCTGTTGGACACCGCGCCGTTGTCCAATTGCAGCAGGCTGTGGCCCGCGGCATCGTTGTTGGTCGTGTAGTGAATGCTAGCGTCGACAATACCGTACAGCGTCACGCTCGATTGGGCGTAAGCAGCACCTGCGAACAGGGTGCCAACTGCAACCAGAATGGCAGACTTTTTCATGTGGGCTCGTAAATAAAAGAGTTGTCTCAAACCGCCCGCCCCCGTGTGCATGAGGTTGGGCTCCTCCGATTTCATTTGTTTCCTTGTCGGAAACGCCGCGCAAATTTAACAAAAGCCCTTAAGCCCGGCAAAGCAATTCACAGAATCGCCCCACGAAGTGTGGTAAGCGCGCATCGCTCTTAATGCGGCGCACCAAAACGGCCTCTGGCAAGGCTTATCAGCTCGTCGCGCCCTGCTGTGGTGCACCAAGACTGGCCGCCCCGTTTCAAACATTCCGCTGATTAGGCAAAAAGGCTGAATCAATGCCCAGACAATCAAGCGGGTTGGCGCGTCTTTCGTCCTCTTTTCACGCTGACTTGCATCATTTCGGCGCCGACAACAAACCGTTCGTCGCACCACCGTGGATAGGGCCTGCCCCCTGACCTAACCTTCAGGCCGTGGCAGGACGTACACAAGACCACGCCTGAAAAACAGCATCGAAAATCAGTTGAAGAAGGAGTTCGCCATGCGACTCAAGCAAATTGGTATGGCCGCGCTGTTGGCGGCCGGTGCCCTGGCGGCAGGTAGCGCTTGGGCGCAGGCCAGCCGTGTTGAAGTGTTTGGCCAAGCTGCCCGGGCGGATCGTTTTGACGTGTATAGCGACGGCGCCCGCAGTGGGCGTTTCGATCCCTATTCAGAAGGCATGCGCAGCGGGCGCGGGCGCTTCGACCCGTACACCGAAGGCACGCGCAGCGATCCGGCCGGCCGCTCGCGCGATGGTGGCGGCACGGTCTACGGCTATCCGGTACCGAATTGATGCCTTGATCGGCAAACTGTCGCTGTTCCGATTAAGGGCCGCTCTCCAAGCATCCTCCACTTCCCGCCTTTGGCCCACTCAAGCCCCGCTGGTGATGCGCCAGCGGGGCTTCTTCATTGCGGCGCGCCCAATAGAAAACGGGGCGGCGCCAATTGGCAACCGCCCCGTGTCCGTAGAGCAACCCGTTACCGCCCCATCCGGACCTATCGCTTTACTTGGTCACGCCCACTCGGTCGCGCGACACGTCCATGACCATGCGCGTCAGCAGATACAGGCGCGGCACGATGGAGTTCAGGTCGACGTACTCGGCGTCGTTCGAATGCGCGCCGAAGCTCGCCAGGCCAAAGCGCTCGATGACCGGCGCTTTCGTCTTGGAGGCGGCAAACGCAGCATCGGTGCCGCCGCCTTCGGCCTTATCGTCGATCTCCAGCGTCTTGCCGAGTTCGCCGTAGATCTTCTGGGCGTGCTCGGCCAGCACGCGCGCGGCCGGCGTGGCTTCCAGCGGCGGGCGGCGGCGCTCGAACCTGGCCGTGACCTGCGCATCCGGGATCAGCTTGTTCTTGATGCGCTCGTTGACGGCTTCTTCCAGCTTGTCGGCGTCGGCCCCGCGCAGCAGGCGCACGTCGGCCTGGGCGCTGGCCACGGCGGGAATCACGTTGCGGTTGGTGCCAGCCTGGGCAACCGTCCAGTTGACCTTCAGGCCTGTCGGCGGGTTGGAGAGGTCGCGCATCTGCAGCACCTGGTGCGACAGTTCATACAGCGCGTTGCGGCCCTGCTCCGGCGCACCACCGGCGTGCGAGGCCTTGCCCTTCACATCGAGCAGGATCGCGCCGATGCCGCTGGTGGCCAGCGACAGCTTGTCGGCGTTCACGCGGGTGCCTTCGCACGAGAACACGGCATCCTGCTCGGCGCCCAGCTTGGCCTGCATGGCGCGCGCGCCGGGTGAGCTGATCTCTTCATCGCCGTTGATCAGCACCGTGAGCGTGCCATATTGCTTGAAGCCCACCGACTGCAGGATCGAGATCGTGTGCAGAATGACCGCCACGCCGTTCTTGTCATCGGCGATGCCCAGGCCGTAGGCGCGGTCGCCGTCGATGCGGAACGGCTGCTGCGTGAGCATGCCCTTCAGGTACACCGTATCCATGTGCGCGATCAGCATGATGTTGCGCTTGCCCTCGCCCTTGAAGCGCGCCAGCACCATCTTGCCGATCTTCTCTGGCGTGTCGGCCATGCGGTAGGCGTGGTCGCTCGGGTCGATCAGCTTGACGTCACCGCCCAGCCCGCGCAGGCGATCGGCAATCACGCCAGCGATCTTGTCCAGGCCCTCGATGTCCTTGCTGCCCGATTCGATCGACACCAGCGTCTTCATGGTGTCGATCAGCGCGGGCTTTTCCTGCTGGGCGCGCTTGTAAACCTCGGCGGGCGGCACAGCGGCGGCTTGGCCTGCTGCCAGCGAGCCGGCAGCCACCAGCAACGACAACATGGCCGGACGCATTCGCTGCGCAACCGATTGAGCTTTCATGGATATCCCTCACCTGCTTCTTAGTTATGGTCTGCAACAAAAGTGCCATCTTCGCACGTCCGCCTGACGGTTGCCCGTGGTGCCATCCCACCTTCGGATAGAGGCCATGACGCCGCTCAATGGAATATCGGCAGAGCTGCGCAAAACGAAAGCGCACCGCTGACACTGTCGCTACAATTGCCGCCATGCAATACATCCATGTCGTCAACGGCGATGTTGCCGGCGCCACGCTCAAGCAGGCGCTCGCACAGGCTGGCCGCCCCGATTCCGTAGTGGTTCTGCGCGACGATCTCGCCGTCGGGCCGCTGGCCGACGTCGACAGCGTGGCGATGGCGCGCTCGGGCTTCTGGCAGCGGGTGGCCCCCAACAGCAACATCGACTTTGCTGCGGAGATGCGCGATGCGTTGGCCTCCCTGGCCGACCTGCGCGAAGACGCCACCGAAGTGGCGCTCTGGCACGGCCAGAGCGCGTCGGATCAGCTCATGCTGCGCCGGGTGGCATTTCACCTGCACCAGTCGCCGCAGCGGATCAACGAGATCGGCATGGACGCGCGCGAACTGGAGACGCCCAACGGCCAAGGGCCGCTGACGGCCATCGGCATGTATTCGGGCGCGCGGCTGGCGCGGCGGTTTTCGACCATCGCGCCGGTGTCGGTGCTGCGCATCGGGCGCCTGGCCTACGAGTGGCAGCAGACCGTGCGCGAGAACGCCGACGTGCGGCTGTGGAAGGGCAACACGCTGGTGCCCGTGTCGTATGGCACGGTCGACGAGGTGATTCTCGAACATGTACCGACCGACTGGGCCAGCGCGCGCGAGGTGGTCGGCAGCATCATGGGCGCCATCGAAGGCCTGCTCGCCAGCGACTGGTTCGTGTTCTGGCGCTGCCGCGAACTGGTCGGCAGCGGCCAGTTGCTGCTGCGTGGCGAGGCCGATTCGCTCTCCACCTGCGAGCTGCGCCGCAATGTGAGCGTGGCGGTTTAGCGCTGCGCACGCCCCCTAAGAAAAGGAGCGCCCGTGAGCGCTCCTTTTTTATGTTCGTCAACCGGCGTCAGCCCTCGCGGCCGATGCCGGCACGCGCCGGGCAGTCAATCGGCATGCCGGCCGCATCGGCGCCAGCCGCCTCGTTGGCGACGTCGGTGTCGGCCGGGGCTTCGGCTTCGCCGCCGTGCGCATCGCCTTCGCCCCAGGGCAGGCCCGATTCGCGCAGGCGCTTGCGCTGCGCGCGGTCGCGCTGGAACATCTCGGCCAGCTCGTCGCGACCCTGTTGCGCGAGCGAAACCAACTGCTTCTGGTCGCGGTAGACCGGGTAGACCTGGTCCATCGAATTGAGCGTGTGGCGACGGAACGTCTGCGCGATGCGGTGGGCCTCATAAGGCTCCTTGCCCAAGCCCTCCAGCACGCGGCGGCCGAGCATGAGCGAGCCCTCGAACATCTCGCGCTCGATCACCTCCACACCGCGGTCGCGCAACTGGTACACGTGCGACACGTTGCGCGCCCTCACATACAGCGTCAGGTGCGGGAAGCGCTCGCGCACGCGGTCGACCACCTCCAGGCTCGTCTCCATGTCGTCGATGGCGACGACCATCATGCGGGCCTTGTCGGCGCCGGCGGTTTCGAGCAGGTCCATGCGCGTGGCGTCACCATAGAAAACCTTGAAGCCGAAGCGGCGCAGCATGTCGATCTGGTCTGGGTCGTGGTCGAGCACGGTGGCGCTGTAGCCCTGGCTGTAGAGCAGGCGGCCGACGATCTGCCCAAAGCGCCCGAAGCCGGCGATGATGACCTGGTTGTCCTGCGGCTCGATGGCGTCGGGCGCGCGCTTCTTGCCATCCATCAGGCGCGGCACCAGGATCCTGTCGTGGAAAAGCAGCAGCAGCGGCGTGGCGGCCATCGACAGGGCCACCACCAGATTCAGTGTGGCGGCTGTCTCGGCGCCAAGCACCTCGCCCGCCACGCTGGGGCCGAACACCACAAAAGCGAATTCACCGCCCTGCGAGAGCAGCAAGGCAAACAGCCACGTCTGCCCGCGCGCGATGCCGAAGCGCGTTGCCAGCACACGCAGCGCGCCGATCTTCACCACCAGAAACACCACCACCAGCAGAACGACCGCCAGCGGCTGTCGCATCAGCACGCCAAAGTCGATCGACATGCCGACGGCCAGGAAAAACAGCCCGAGCAGCAGCCCCTTGAACGGCTCGATGTCGGTTTCCAGCGCGTGGCGATATTCGGAATCGGCAAGCAGCACGCCGGCAATGAAGGCGCCCAGCGCCATCGACAGGCCAACGCTGTGCATCAGCAACGCAATACCCACCACCAGCAGCAGCGAGAACGAGGTAAACATCTCGCGCATGTTGGTACGGGCAATCGCACGCAGCACCGGGCGCAGCAGCGTGCGCCCGCCAAAGATGACCGCCGCCACCACGCCCACCGCCTTGGCCGCCGCCAGCCAGTGATGGCCGCCCGAGGCGTCGCTGGGCTCAGGCGCCAGAAGCGGCAGCAGCGCAATCATCGGGATGGCCGCGATGTCCTGGAACAGCAGGATGCCGAAGCTGGCCGAGCCCGCCGGCGTGCGCATCAGGTTGCGCTCGGTGAGCGTGGCCAACGCAATCGCCGTGGATGACAGCGCCAGCCCCAGCCCGGCCACCACCGCCGCGCGCCACGGGTGGCCGACCGCCATCACCGCCAGGCCGACGGCCAGCGCACATACCGCAAGCTGCAACCCGCCATAACCGAAGATGCTGCGCCGGAGCGACCACAGCCGCGCCGGCTCCAGTTCCAGCCCAATCACGAACATCATCAGCACGACGCCGAACTCCGAGAAATCCAGGATCGACTGCACGCTGGTGATCAGCCGCAGGCCCCACGGGCCGACGATCACGCCAGCCAGCAGATAGCCAAGCACGGAGCCCAGGCCCAGCCGGCGCGCCAGCGGCACCGCTGCCACGGCCGCAGCCAGGTAGATGACGAAATTGACAAGCAGGTCGTGCGATTGCATGGGCGAGGAAGGAGCGGAGAATCGCGAACGTCAGGCCGGCACTGGTGCCAGCCAAGGCTGCAACGCAGCGCGCACCTGGGCGATATGGGCGTCGATCACCTCGGGTGACGCATCGTCTGCATCGTGCAACACGTGCGGCGGCTGCCACTGCATGCCGCACAGCGCAGCGGTCTGCTGCAGCGGCAGCAGGAACATATCGAAGGTGTGCCCGTGGATGCCGGCTTCGCTGTAAGCATGGGCGCGGCCGCCGGTGGTGGCCAGCACCATCAGGTGCTTGCCGCGCAGCGCGGTCCCGCCGGGCCCGTACGCCCAGCCCATTTCAAGCACCACATCCAGCCATTCCTTGAGCAGCGACGGCGTGGCGTACCACTGCACCGGAAACTGCAAAACAATCAGCTCTGCCGCCTCCATCGCCTCCTGCTCGGCACGCACGTCGATATCGAAATCGGGGTAATGCCAATACAGGTCGTGCATGGCCACGCCGGGCAGGCTGGCCAACGTACGCGCAAGCGGCTTGTTGGCGCGTGAACGGCGCGGCGCAAGATGCGCGTAGATCACAAGAATGCGCGAGGGCGTCATGGAAAATCAGGAGGCGGGGCGTCTTGAACGCGCATCTTCGCACGGCTATCGTGGAGCGGCGTCACGAAGAGGCCGCGGGATTTTCGAGTGAACAAATCGGCACACCCGCTTTGCAAAGCGCCCCATCTCTCGCTTTTTGCGCAACGCAGCATCACACGTTGTTGACGTACCACAACCCTGGAAGCCGCACTCGACTGCGATAAATCAATGGTTTGTCGGGAAATCCTGGCAGAAGACTGACACCAGCCTTACGGGAAATCCCTGATTGCACTACAATAATATGGTGCATTGCACAACACACGATTGCATCCGATTGCGTGTGCCGGAGAGGCCACCCGCCTCTTCGATTCATCACCTCGCCGCCCCCACGAAAGGGGCGCCCACAGAATAGGAAACGTTGCCGTGAACCCGCTCGAACTGAGCAAGGCCATCGGCGTCGTCACTCAGGACGACATCGACAAGACGGAAGCGGCGCAAGGCGCGCCGCGCTCCACCGTGCTGGTGCGCGAGCTTGCTGTGCACCATCGGTCGCGCCTGCTCAAACACCTGCTCGCTCTGGGCCAGGAAGACCGCCTGCTGCGTTTCGGCCAGGTGGTGGGCGATCACGTCATCGAAGCGTACGTCGACAGCATCGACTTTGACCACGACAAGGTCTTCGGCGTGTATGACGAGCGCCTGACGCTGATCGGCGTTGGTCACCTCGCCTACCTGCGCGACAACCCGCAGGGCCGCGTGGCGGAGTTCGGCGTGTCGGTGTCGGAATCGGCGCGCGGCAAGGGCGTGGGCAGTGCGCTGTTCCAGCGTGCCGCCATCCACGGCCGCAACACCAAGGTGCGCACGCTGTACATGCACTGCCTGTCGCGCAACGCGGCCATGATGCACATCGCCAAGAAGGCCGGCATGCGCGTGCAATATGCATATGGTGAAGCCGATGCCTACCTGGAGCTGCCACCCGCCGATACGGTGAGCCTGCTGACGGAAGCCATCGACGAACAGGTGGCCGACCTCGACTACCTGCTCAAGCGCAACCTGCGCGATGTGCGTCGCTTCGGCCAGCGCTTCTGGCGCTCGCTGGTGCCGCTCAAACGCACGGTCTGATTGCGCAGCACCCCAGATAAAAAACGCCCGGCTTTGACCGGGCGTTTTTGTTTGCGCAAAACGCTTATGTTTCGCGCAATTCAATACAAGTCATTTCACAAGATTCATATCTGCTGAAAATAAAATATTTATCCAGCGCGCCATTTTGTGATCTCCATTCGACGCGCGGATATTGATATTCGGGAATTCGATTTAGACCACTCAAGCTCCCGCCGGACCGTTCGTTACAGCAATCGTTATGGACCGCGACGGGGATGATCATGCGTTTTTCGCGAATGAAAGTGGCCGCCCAACTGACGTTGGGATTCGGCCTGACGATGGGCCTGCTTGTGCTTCTCACGATATTCAGCTTGCACCGCTTGTCCGATTTTCGACGGCTGTTAGAGGGAACCACGGAAATCAACGCCGTGGAAGCCAAGCTGGCGGCCAAAATGCACAACAGCGTGACCGAACGCGCCCTGGCCTTTCGCAATATCGTGCTGCTGGAGCAGCGCGATGAAATACAGATCGAACTGAACCGCATCGAGAATCAGGAACGCCTATACGCAGAGACTGAAAGCCGGCTCGGCCGCATGTTCGAGACGCTGCCGGATACCACGGCGGACGAAAAAACGCTCTTCACGCAAATCAAGCACCAAGCCGAACTGGCCGCCCCATTTATCGCACGCACCAAGGCGCTGATCGCGGCCGGACACAAGGATGATGCCTACAGGTTGCTGCGCTTCGAGTTCCGCCCGGTGCAACGCGACTGGTGGGATCTGCTGGCCAAGCTGCAGGCTTTTGAAGACAGGCTCAACGATGAGAACACCGTCAAAGCCAAGGCCAGCTATATCGAAAGCCGCAACTGGCTGCTGGTGCTCAGTGGCCTGGCGCTGCTGGCCAGCCTGGTGGCCAGCGCGCTCATCACCCGCGGGCTGATCCGCAAGCTCGGTGGCGAGCCCAGCACCGTGGCCGAGATTGCCGGGCAAATTGCCGGTGGCAACCTGGCTGTCGCCATCCATACGCGCAACGACAACCAGGCGAGCCTGATGCACGCCATGAAGCGCATGCGCGACAGCCTGGCCGCGATTGCCGAGCAGGTGCACACCAGCACCGACACGCTGGCCACCGCGTCCGAGCAGATCGCCAGCGGCAACTTCGATCTGTCCACGCGCACGCAGGAACAGGCTTCCGCGCTGGAAGAGTGCGCCGCCTCGATGGAAGAACTCAACGCCACCGTCAAGCAGAACGCCGAACACGCGCGGCACGCCAACCAGCTCGCCACCACGGCGGCCGATGTGGCCACGCAGGGCGGCGCGGTGGTGGCACGGGTGGTCGACACCATGGGCGCGATCAGCGCATCGGCACGCAAGGTGAGCGAGATCATCAGCGTGATCGACAGCATTGCCTTCCAGACCAACATCCTTGCGCTCAACGCGGCAGTGGAAGCCGCGCGCGCCGGCGAACAGGGCGCCGGCTTTGCCGTGGTGGCCAGCGAGGTGCGTGGGCTGGCGCAGCGCTCGGCGTCGGCGGCCAAGGAGATCAAGCAGTTGATCGGCGACTCGGTCAGCCAGGTGAATTCGGGCAACCTGCTGGTCGAGCAGGCCGGCGCCACCATGCACGACGTCGTGACCAGCATCCAGCGCGTGACGGCCATCATGACGGAGATCATGGGCGCCACCGATGAGCAGGCCGGCGGTATCGACCAGATCCACCGCGCCATCACGCAGATGGACGAAGTCACGCAGCAGAACGCCGCGCTGGTCGAAGAGGCCGCAGCCGCAGCCGAGTCGATGCGCGAGCAGACCGGCCGGCTCGTGCGCGTGGTGAGCGTGTTCAAGGTGGCCGACCAGCCGCAGATCGCCGCGTCGGAACCGCGCATCGGCTATCGCCGGCCCGCCCAGCTGCCGGCCTGACACGGAGGCCGCCATGAAACCCGCCGCCGCAGTTTCCAGCGCCGCCCGCAATGTCTACTGGCATGCCGGCACCTTGGCCGACGACGCACGCGCCCACCAGTTCGGCCACGCACCGCTCACGTTGTGGCTGACCGGCCTGAGCGGCGCGGGCAAATCCACCCTCGCCTACGCGCTGGAGAAGCGTCTGTACGAAGCGCGCCAGCCCTGCGCCGTGCTCGATGGCGACAATCTGCGCCACCACCTGAACCACGACCTCGGCTTTACCGAGGCCGACCGCACCGAGAACCTGCGCCGCGCCGCCGAGGTGGCGCGCCTGATGAACGACGTAGGGCTGATCGTGATCACCGCGTTCATCTCGCCACTGCGCGCAGACCGGGCGATGGCGCGCGCGATCATCGGCGCAGACCGTTTTATGGAAGTCCACGTCTGCACCGCGCTCAGCGTGTGCGAGGCGCGTGACCCGAAAGGGCTGTATGCCCGTGCACGCGGCGGGTTGATTCCGCAGTTCACCGGCGTTTCTTCGCCGTACGAGATGCCGATGGCGCCATCGCTGCAGATCGACACCGGCGCCCTGCCGCTGGCGGCCGGCACCGCCGCGCTGCATGCCCACCTGAGCCAATGGCTGAACGCTAGCCAACCGGAGCCCACACGATGACCGCCCGCCCACTCCCCGTCCTGATGATCCCGCTGCGCCGCTGCGGCAGCCACGCGCTGCGCCTGCGCCTGAACTTCAACCCGGCGTTCTACGCGCCCTATCCGCTGCACATTGTCGACTTCATGCCGCTGGTGCCGCTGTACGGCAATCTGCAGGACGACCGCGCCTATTTCCGCCTCGTCACCGACGTGATCGGTCTACAGGCGGCCAGCATGGTCAAGTGGCCGGGCGTGGTGTTCGACCCGGTGGAGATTTTCGAAGCCCTGCGCGACGAGCCGCACAGCGTGCACCGCGTGGTGTGGGAACTGCTGCTGCGCGCCGGCACGCAACACGGTGCGCGCGTGGTGATGGACAAATCGCTCGACAGCGTGCATTACGCCGATGAGCTGATGGCGCTGCTCCCAGACATGCGTTTCCTGAACGTGGTGCGCGACCCGCGTGCGCAAGTGGCATCGATGAACCGCGCCATCATCCACGACTTCGACACGCTGCTGAACACGCAAACCTGGGTGGCCGCGCACCGCGCTGCCAACGCGCTCATCGCCAAGCACCCCGAGCGCACGCTCACCCTCCGCTATGAAGATTTCCTGACCGACCAGGAAACCACGCTGCGCCGCGTATGCGCCTTTCTCGGGATCGACTTCCTGCCGCAGATGCTCGATGTCTCGCGCTCGCCCGAGGCGCGGCAGATTTCGCAGCTCTCCGCGCTGTGGACGTCCAACTGCTTTGCGCCCATCGCCGCCAACATCGACAAGTTCCGTCAGCAGCTTTCGATGGAGGAAATTGTGCTCATCGAAACGCTGACGAAAGACGAGATGGCGCGCTACGGTTACGAGCGGATGACTGACGCCAGCGCACTGCCCGATACCATCGCGCTGGAGGCGGCGCGCGCACGCTCGGATGCGGCGCGTCAGGAAGCCTGGCGGGCACTCGAGCAGAGCAACTTTCGCGATTACGTCCTGCGCAAGCACCGCGCCAACTATCTGGCGGACCTGCGCGCGCAGTTGACGGCCCGTGCCGCCCAGGCACCCGGCCACCCGAGTGGCATCCCCTACAAGCTGGACGCGCTGAAAGCGGCGTTCGACACGATGGACTGAGCGGCCAGCCGCTGCGCTAGGCCACGTCCGACCGCAGCACGTGCTTCATCAGCTTGCCGGTAGGTGTGCGCGGCAGCGCGTCGCGCATCACGAAGTCGCGCGGCACCTTGTAGCGCGCCAAGCGCTCAGCGACGAAGACCTTGATGGCTTCCGGGTCCGGTTGCGTGCCGGGCTTGGCCACCAGCACGGCCACCACGGTCTCTCCCCATTGATCGTGCGGGCGTCCGATCACGGCGGCGTCCTGGATGTCGGGGTGCGCTGCCAGCACGTCCTCCACCTCCTTGGAATAGACGTTCTCGCCACCGGTAACGATCATGTCCTTGGTGCGATCGACCACGAACAGAAAGCCGTCGGCGTCGCGTCGGGCCAGATCGCCGCTGCGGTACCAACCATCGCGCAGGACTTCGCGCGTGGCCGCGTCGTTGTCCAGATAGCCCTGCATGGTGGAATCGGCCTTGAGCCAGATCTCGCCGATCTCGCCGGGGCCGGCATCGGCACCGTCCGCGCAGACCACACGCATATCCACGCCGGGCGTGGCCACGCGACCGATCGATCCGGCCTTGGCGATCTGCTCTTCCGGATACAGCACGGTGCCGGAGGGGCCGGTTTCGGTCATGCCGAAAACTTGGTAGAAGCGGTCGCTGCGGTAGAGCGCGGCGAGCTGCCGTGCGGTACCGGCGCCGATGGGGCCGCCGCCGTAGATCCACGCACGGACCGAGCTCAGGTCGAACGCCGCCACGTCGATCTTCATCTGCAGCGGCAGCAGATACGACACCGGCGCACCGAAGTACAGCGTAGCGCGTTCGTCCTGCGCGGCCTGCAGGAAATGCAGCGGGTGGTATTCGCGCAGCAGAATGACCGTGCCGCCCACATACAGCGTGCCGAGCATCCAGTTGTTGAGCGGCGACGAATGCCACAGAGGCATCGCCATCAGGGTGCGCTCGTCACGGTGCATGGACAGCGCCAGTGCCGAGGTCATGGCGGCAACGCACACACTGCGGTGGCTCAGCAGGCAACCCTTGGGGCGGCCGGTGGTGCCGGAGGTGTAGAGAATCTCGGCCAGTGCGTCGTCGGCCGGAGGCGGTGCGTCATGCGGCGCGGCCGATGCCAGCAGCGCATCAAACGAGGCAAACCCGTCCGGTGCAGTCTCCGTGCTCAGCAATGCGACAGGCGTTTGGAGGCGCGAGACAACCGGCGCCAATGCGCCATCGAACAGACACAGCTTTACACCGGCATGCGCGAGGATGTAGTCCACCTCCGGTGCCTGCATCTTGTGGTTGATAGGCACCACGACTGCGCCCAGGCGCCAAGCACCCAGCATCGCCGCCACGAAACCCGGCGTATTGAAACACATGGCCGCGACCCGGTCGCCCGCCTGCACGCCGTGCAAGGCGAACACCGTGGCGGCGCGACGCGACTGCGCGTCCATATCGGCATAGGTGATTGACTGGCCGGCGTAGCGGAGGAACGGTTTGTCCGGATTTTTGCGAACGTTGCTGTCCAGCAGCGCAACGATGTTCATGGCGGGGCGTCTCCAGCAAATCAACCAGTCTTGTTGTCACGCGCGGCGGCGGGGGGGCACTGGGGCCGCCGCGCGGTGTGGCTCACATCGGCCAGGCGCGTTCCAGGATGGCAGCATGGTCGATGCCGTCCGGCAGCAGGCCGAACACGCGGCCCCATTGGCCGTCGAAGCGGCTGGCGATGAAGGCGTCGGCCATCGCTGCGGGCGCGTGCTCGCGCAGCAGGCGCGCCTGCACCAGCAAGACCAGTTGCTGCGCGTGGCGGCGTGCCAGCCATTCCGACGCGTCACCCTGCGTGCGCAGCCCTGCCGTCAGCGCGGCAGCCGGCTCGCGCAGGCGCGCGTCGCTCTGGCAGAACGGCGCCAGGTCGTCCAGCAATGCCTGCATGGCCTGGGGCTCGCGGCTGATGGCGCGCATCATGTCGAGCGCCATAACGTTGCCCGAGCCCTCCCAGATCGAGATGACCGGCGCCTCACGGTACAGACGGCCCATCGGGCCTTCGTCCATGTAGCCGTTGCCGCCGAACACCTCCATCGCCTCGCCGGACAGCTCGATGCTGCGCTTGGCCAGCCAGAACTTGGCGGCCGGCGTGACGATGCGCTTGTAGGCGCGCTGCAGCGGGTCTTCATCGGCGCGTGCGAACGCCTCGGTCAGGCACATCATCATTTGGGTCGCAGCTTCAGACTCCAGCGCCATATCAGCCAGCACGTTGCGCATCAGCGGCTGTTCAATCAGGCGCTTGCCGAAGGCGTGGCGCTTGCTGGTGTGGTGCATCGCCTGCACCAGGCACTGGCGGATCAGCCCCGTGCTGCCCATCACGCAGTTCAGCCGGGTGAAGGTCGCCATTTCGATGATGGTCGGAATACCGCGCCCTTCTTCGCCGATCATGCGGCCCCACGCGCCCTGGAACTCGACTTCGCTGCTGGAGTTGGAGCGGTTGCCGACCTTGTCTTTCAGGCGCTGGATGTACACCGCATTCTTCGTGCCGTCGGGCCGGTAGCGCGGCACGAAGAAGCACGCCGGACCGCTCTCAGTGCGCGCCACCACCAGGTGCGCGTCGCACATCGGCGCGGAAAAGAACCACTTGTGGCCGGTGATCTCGTATTCGCCGCCGCGACCTTCGCCGCGCACAGGTTCGGCGCGCGTGGTGTTGGCGCGTACGTCGGAGCCGCCCTGCTTCTCGGTCATGCCCATGCCGACCAGGATGGAATCCTTCTGCTCCAGCGGAATATCGCGCGCATCGTAGGTGCGCGAGTACAGCTTGGGCGCAAGTGCAGCAAACAATTCGGGTTCGCGCTGCAACACCGGAATGCAGGCGAAGGTCATGGAGTTCGGGCACTGCGATCCGGCCTCGATCTGGCCGTGCATGGAGAACCCCGCCGCATACGCCGCCCAGGCGCCGGGGCGCGGATCGGAAAACGGCTGCGTCACCAGGTTCTGCTCACGCGCCATCCGCATCACGCCGTGCCAGCTCGGGTGAAACTCGACGCGATCGATGCGGCGGCCCTGACGGTCGAAGGTGTGCAGCTCGGGCTTGAAGTGGTTGGCCTCTTCGGCCATGCGGATGGTCTCTGCGCTGCCCAGGCGCGCGCCATAGCTGGCCAGCTCGGCCTCGTGCGCCGCGCCGCCTCCCCGCCGCACCGCCTCCTGCAGCGCGTGGTCGGTGGTGTAGAGGTTATAGTCTTGCAACTCCGTCACCACGTTTGTGACGTCGTGCGTGCTCCAGTTCATGGACAGGTCTCCTTGATTAAGGCGACGGCTCTGCACGTGGTGCGACGTTCGTGTGCGGCGACAGGCAAAGCCGGTTTTTGCTGGTCGCAATGAGTATAAAAATGAGCCCGCCCGCAGGTGTTCGGGTTTTGGAGACATGAAGGACACCCCCGCTTCCGCCCTCAAAACAACGAAGACGCAACGCCGCCGGCCGGCACAATCCCGCGCGCGCGCCACGGCCGACGCCATCCGCGAAGCGTTCGTCCAGTTGCTGGTTGAACGAGGCTACGAGAAGGTCTCGATCCGTCAGGTGATCGGATTGGCGGGCGTGGGCATCGGCAGTTTCTACGAATACTTTTCAAGCAAGGAAGCGCTGGCGGCGGTGTGCATCCACCTGCGCGTCAAGGCCATTGCTGCAGACATGCGCACAAGCATCGACGCCCACCGTGCCGAACCCCTGCCGGCGCGCGTCGACGCCTTGCTCGACGCGCAATCCGCCCCGGCGCTGGCCGAACCCGAACAGTGGGCGGCGCTGTTCCTGCTCGAACGCAAGGTGTCGGGCATCGATGCGTTCCGGCGCATGTACGGCGAATTCGTGGCGTTGTGGGCGGAAGCGCTTTCCGCCGGTGCCGACTGGCCTGCCGACGCCGATGCCGAACGGGCCGCCTTCGCCGCCCACGCCATGGCCTACAGCCTGGTGTCGCAAGCCCTCATGACCGCGCCCGACCACATTGATGCTGCGGCGCTTCGACGCCTTGCCGGCAATGCCGTGCATGGTTACCTGTCGATCCTCGCGCCGCGCGCATATCGTCTGCACCGCTTCACAACCGACTGAGCGGCGCCTGCGCCAGCCGCGCCCGACGCAAACCCGCACCCCGCCTAGAGCGATTGCCTCCTTGTCAGCCTGGCTTGCGTCTCACTACGCTGATTCCCAAGGCACGCTCGCCGTCAACGTGGTGGCCATCGCGGCCGCCCGCGAGCCGATGCCGAGGCAAGAAGGAGACGAAGATGAACAGGCAACTTGCGCAACTGCCACTGCTGGTGGCGATCGTGCTGCTGTGCCTAGGCGCGCTGCCCGCCAGCGCCCAGGACACCGCCGCGGGCGAAATGATGATGATGAATCCCGCTGGCCTGAAGTGGGTCGACGGCCCCCCGAGCATGCCCAAGGGCCTCAAGCTGGCCGTGCTCTAAGGCGACCCTGGCAAGGAGGGTCCGTACGTGATCCGCATGAAGGTTCCGGGTGGTTACAAGGTGCCCCCGCACTGGCACACCCAGACCGAAAACCTCACGGTGATCTCCGGCACGCTCTACCTGGGCGGTGGCGACAGCATGGACGTGGGCGCCGCGCACACGCTCAAGGCCGGCGGCTTTCACAACCTGCCGGGCGGCATGCACCACTACGCCTTTACCAAGACGGTGACGGTGGTGCAGATCCACGGCATGGGGCCGCTGGATATCAACTACGTCAATCCGAAGGACGATCCGTCGCCCAAGCAATAAGCCACGTCGGCTGGCGCATGGGAGGGCTTGCGGCAGCGCAACCGCCATCCATCGCCGTCGCAAGCGGTAAAGTGGCGCCTGTCGCCACCACCGCTCTCGCGCCCACACCGCCATGACCGACGACGAACGCGCCATCCGCGCCGTAGTAGACACGTGGCTCGCCGCCAGCAAGGCCGGCGACCTGCCCACCGTGCTCAGCCTGATGACCGACGATTGCCTGTTCCTCACGCCCGGCCAGCCGCCGTTCGGCAAGGAGGTCTTCGCGAAGATGTCCGAGGGCATGAAGGATGTGCACTTTGAAGGCACGAGCGATATCCAGGAGGTGCAGGTGTTTGGGGATGTGGCTTACCTGCGCAACTCGCTACGCATCGTCATCACGATGCGGGATGGGAAGACGGTACAACGGTCGGGGCAGACGTTGACGATTCTGCGCAAAGCGGCCGATGGGAAGTGGCGGCTGTCGCGGGATGCGAATTTGGTGATGTCGGATTCGGACGCCAAGTAGGCGAGTCGTTCCGCCAACGCACGATTGATTCTTTCAGGCATCCCCACCCGTCTCGGGGAAGCCTTCCTGCTGTTTGAGTTTTCTTCCCGCTCAAGCGCACTCATGCGAGACGGCGGAATAGCTCAACAGCGCCCCCAAAAAAACAGCGGCTTCACGAAACTCCCCTCAAACCACCACCGGCAACGCCGTCGTATCCTTGATCCGCTCCAACGCAAAACTGCTCTTCACATCAATCACCGCCGGGTGGGCGAGCAGTTGATCGCGAATGAATCGCGCGAAGTGCTCCATGTCTTCCACGAAGACCTTGAGCAGGTAATCCATCTCGCCGGTCATCGCGTAGCACGTGACCACCTCGGGCCAGGTCGCAACGGCCGCGCGAAAGACGTCTGACGGGCCCTTGCCCTTGGGTGCGCCCCCCTGCTTTTCCAGCCGCACGTTGATATAGGCCGACAGGCCCAGGCCGATCTTGCTCGGGTCGAGCAGCGCGGCGTATTGGCGGATGACGCCGGACTCCTCCAAGCGGCGGATGCGTCGCAAGCACGGGCTGGGTGAGAGGTTCACCCGCTCGGCGACTTCCAGGTTGGTGAGGCGGCCGTTGTTCTGGAGGACTTCCAGGATCTTGCGGTCGATCTTGTCGAGTTCCACCTTGCTCATTTTGTTGCTCCGCACCAATTTATTCGGCAATTTTCTTGCGCAAATTTAGCAAGACGGGCACAACTTCGCAATTTTTGCTTTGTTCGACACTTCTACACTGCGAGGATCGTCAAAAACCTGAGCGCTCCAACAGCGCCCGCCCCGCAGGAGACCACAATGCAATTCACGCCTTGGGAAAACCCGATGGGCACCGCCGGCTTCGAGTTCATCGAATACGCCGCGCCGGACCCGGTTGCCATGGGCAAGCTGTTTGAGAAGATGGGCTTTACCGCCATTGCCAAGCACCGCCACAAGAACGTGACGCTGTATCGCCAGGGCGAGATCAACTTCATCATCAACGCCGAGCCGGATTCGTTCGCGCAGCGCTTTGCGCGCCTGCACGGCCCGTCGATCTGCGCCATCGCGTTCCGCGTGCAAGATGCCGCCTTCGCCTACAAGCGCGCACTTGAATTGGGCGCCTGGGGCTTCGACACCCACAGCGGCCCGATGGAGCTGAACATCCCGGCCATCAAGGGCATCGGCGATTCGCTGATCTACCTGGTGGACCGCTGGGCCGGCAAGAACGGCGCCAAGCCGGGCGACATCGGCAACATCAGCATCTACGACGTCGATTTCGTGCCCATCGCGGGCGCCAACCCGAACCCCACCGGGCACGGCCTGACCTACATCGACCACCTGACGCACAACGTCTACCGTGGCCGCATGAAGGAATGGGCCGAGTTTTACGAACGCTTCTTCAACTTCCGTGAAGTGCGCTACTTCGACATCGAAGGCCAGGTCACGGGCGTGAAGAGCAAGGCGATGACGAGCCCGTGCGGCAACATCCGCATCCCCATCAACGAGGAAGGGACGGAGAAGGCCGGCCAGATCCAGGAGTACCTGGACATGTATCACGGCGAGGGCATCCAGCACATCGCGCTGGGCTCGACCGACCTGTTCAACACGGTGGACGCACTGCGCGGCCAGGGCATCAAGCTGCTGGACACCATCGACACGTACTACGAACTGGTCGACAAGCGCATCCCCGGCCATGGCGAAAACGTGGCGGAACTGAAGAAGCGCAAGATCCTGATCGATGGCGCGCCGGGCGACCTGCTGCTGCAGATCTTCTCCGAGAACCAACTCGGCCCGATCTTCTTCGAGTTCATCCAGCGCAAGGGCAACCAAGGTTTTGGCGAGGGCAACTTCAAGGCGCTGTTCGAGTCGATCGAACTCGACCAGATGCGCCGCGGCGTGCTCAAGGCTGATCAGCCGGCCTGAACACCCTCACGTCAGACCTGCATCCTCCGCACCTCGATGGTTCGCCATCGAGGTGTTTTTTTTCGCCCATGAAAAACGGCACCCGAAGGCGCCGTTGGCTGCATTGCCCGGGGTCGGGCGAGCGATGCGTTATTGCGTTTGCGTGGTCGACGGAGCCGCCGTTGCCGAGGCGGCCTTCTGCGCCTTGCGGGCATCGTGGCGCGCCTTCATGTATGCGCGAATCTCGTCTTCCGTGACCTTGCCGTCGTGGTTGGCGTCGATCTGGTCGAATTGCTTGGCGAGCTTGGGCATGCCAGCCTGCATTTCGTCCTTGGTCAGGACGCCGTCGCTGTTCTTGTCGGCGGCCTTGAACTTGACATCAAAGCGTTCGGCCATCTTGGCGCGTGCTTCACCGCGCATTTCGCCCTTGTGTGCCTTGCGCCAGGCGGCCAGTTCTTCCTTGCTGAGCTGACCGTCGTGGTTGGTGTCGATCTGGTCAAAATTCTTTTCCAGCCAGGCGTGGCCCTTGGCCTCGTCGCGCGAGATCTGGCCGTCGCCGTTGGTGTCGATGGCCTTGAAACCGCCGTGGCGGCCCGGCTTGGCAGCACGGGGAGTCGTTTGCGGCGCCTGGGTGGTCGCGGGCGCCTGAGCGGCCGGGGCGCTGGCCTCCTGCGCGCGGGCGTTCATACCCGCCATGGCCAGGAACAAGGCCGAGGTGGCGAGGAAGGCTTGGACAGCACGCTTGTTGGTCATGATGGTCAGCTCCTTTTCACATGGACTGTGTAGCGGATTAGAACCTGACCCGACGACCGCGTTGCCGGGTTTTACACGCTGTTACCCCAATGACACGCGCTGTAATATGCGCGCCCGCCCACGCCGGGGCAGGTCTGAAACGCCTTACTGCTGGGCCGGCTGGCCGCTGGGTTGGCCGCTATCGCCCTTGCTTCGCGCGGCCGCTGCAGCGCGGTGGCGCGGGCCGGTGATGCCGCCGCCCAGGTTGGGAGCCTCCTCACCCATGTTGGTCGGCGAGGGAGCAAGAGGCAGCATGGCGCCCGGCATGGCTGTATTGGCGGGGTTGTTGGGCACTGCCGGCACCGGCGGCGCGGCAGGCGTCGCCAGCGGAGCGGCCGCGCCCGAGGGCGGCAGCGGCAGCGACGGCGCATTGCGATTGGCGGGCGACACGCCGGCCACCGCGCTGGCCGGAAGCGGAATCTCCTGGCGTGCGCCGTTGCGCTCGATCACCACCGAGCGCGCCTTGATCTCCACCAGCTTCAGGTTGGACGACAGCGCCTTGCCGGCACGCACGGCCTGCGGCGGGCCGCCGTCCACCGACACGATGGCCGCGCCGGTGCCGTCCGCCAGATCAGCCACCACGCCGGCCACCTGCACATCGCGCGGGCCACTATGCGGGCCACCGCCGAAGAGCGTGACGGCCGCGCCGGTGTCCAACGCTTCGGTCTGCGCGATACGTGCCTCGCGCGGCACGCCCAGCGAGCGCAGCGACGACAGCGTCAGCACCCAATGCGTCAACAGCGCGCACAAGGCAGCAAACAGTACAAGACTGAGCAGGCGAGACGACTGTTGAGCGTTCATGAAAATGAAGAAAAGGGGCGACGCACCGTAGGAATATCGCGATTCTATCCGCCCTTTATGCCGGTTCGGTGAACGGCCTGGAAGGCACCTTCTAAACACAGGCGCGGCAAGACCCCGATCTGCGTTCTAACGTCATATGTCACAGCTATACTGTGTTCCCACTCCTATTGCCAACTCTCTCGCCATGATGCAAGGCCAACTCCGTTCCCCCTTCCGCCAGCATGCACGCCGGGCCCATCGCGCTGACGGCGGCTTCACCCTGATCGAGATCATGGTGGTGGTGGTAATCCTCGGCATCCTTGCCGCGCTGGTGGTGCCGAAGATCATGAGCCGTCCGGACGAGGCGCGCATCATCGCGGCCAAGCAGGACATCGCCTCCATTTCGCAGGCGCTCAAGCTCTATCGCCTGGACAACGGCCGCTACCCGACCACCGAGCAGGGCATTGCCGCACTCGTTACCAAGCCGACCGCCGAGCCGGTCCCCAACAACTGGAAGGCCGGTGGCTATCTGGAGCGTCTGCCCAAAGACCCGTGGGGCCATCCGTACCAGTACCTGAACCCGGGTGTGCGCGGCGAAGTCGACATCTTCAGCTTCGGCGCCGACGGCCAGCCCGGCGGCACGGCCAACGACGCCGACATCGGCAACTGGGACAACTAAGACCCAGCCCCAAACCCAGCGCGCCGCCCCTTGCCATGACCGCCCATTCACGGCCCCGCAGGCACGCTCGCGGCTTCACGCTGCTGGAGCTGCTGGTGGTGGTGGTCATCATCGGCATCGTGCTCGGCGTGGTGGCCGTGAACGCCACGCCCAACCCGCGCTCGCAACTGTCCGACGATGCGCAGAAGATGGCCCGCCTGATCGAACTCGCGCAGGAAGAAGCCCAACTGACCTCGCGCCCGGTGGCGTGGGAAGGCGACGCACAGGGCTGGCGCTTCTATGAATCGACGCCCAACGGCTGGCGTCTGCTCACGCGTGACGTGCTGGCCCCGGGACACTGGCGGCAGGCGATGGACAACGTGCGGATCGTCGCCGGTGCGGCCGCGGCACCGGGGGCGCCGCAGCGGCTGGTGTTCGGCCGAGAGGCGATCGGCCTGCCGTGGCGCGTGGCGCTGTCTTCCCAGGGCGCGCGCGCGGACGTAGTGTCGGACGGCGGCCCGCGCGTGCTGACCGAAACCCAATGACCCGCGCCCGCCGCACCGGCTCCGCGCGCGCGCGTGGCTTCACCCTGCTGGAAGTGCTGGTGGCGCTGACCATCGTGGCCGTGGCGCTGACCGCCACCATGCGCGCCATGGGCAGCATGACCAACGCCAGCGAATCATTGCAGACGCGCATGATCGCCACCTGGAGCGCCGAGAACCACCTCGTCAATCTGCGCCTCGCGCGCGCCTTCCCCGACCCTGGCGCGCGCGGCTTCTCGTGCCCGCAGGGCGATACGGAGCTGTGGTGCGAAGAAGTCATCGCCACCACGCCCAACCCGGTATTCCGCCGCGTCGAGGTCTCGGTGTATGCGGACGCGTCCAAGTCCGTGCGCCTGGCCTGGCTCGTCACCCTGCTGCCCAACGATGCGCGCAATGTCTTCTGAGCGCCGCCCGGCCCCGGCCCATCGTGGCGCGCGCGGCTTCACGCTGCTCGAACTGCTGGTGGCCATCACGCTGTTGGCCATCCTGGCCGTGCTCGCCTGGCGCGGCCTGGACAGCATGACCCGCACGCACGAGGCGCTGGCCCAGCGCGACGAGCGCATCGAAGCGCTCAAGACCGCCTACGCCCAGTTCGATGCCGACTGCACGCAACTGGCCGATCCGAACACGCTGTCGCGCACGCCCATCGAAGTCGACGCCAACCGCGTGCTGCTGGTGCGCGACCGCCGCGACGATGGCCAGCCGCCTGCGTGGCAGATCGTGCTCTACCGCATCGTCGACGGCCGGCTCGAACGCCTGCAGAGCCCGCCCATCACCAACCGCGGCGACCTGCGCGGCGCGCTCGACAGCCTGCGCCAAGGCGGCGCCAATGCGGCACGCTACCAGTTGGCCGACAACATCGACGGTATCAGCGCGCGCGCCTGGATCGAACCCGGCGGCTGGATGGACAACACCGGCGCGCTGTCGGCGGCGCTGTTCCCGGCCGGCAGCAACACGACCACGCTGAACGGCCTGCCCAGCGCATCCACGCCCAGCGCATCCACGCTCAGCGCATCGGCACCGGCCGCCAACACCCCCGGCATAGTGGTGCCGGCCGCCTCGGTACGCGCGGTGGAACTCGCCCTGCTGGTGCGCATGACGCCGCAGGGCGCGCCGCAGCGCTTTACGCGCATCTGCATGACGGGGCTGTGATGGCACGACGCTCACACCTCTCTTGTCGACAGGCTGCGCACCAGCGCGGCGCGGCCATCGTCACCGCGCTGCTGGTGGTCACGCTGGCGGTGGTGATCGTCTCGGGCATGCTGTGGCGGCAGCAGGTGGAGATTCGCGCGGTGGAGAACCAGCGCCTGAAGGCGCAGGCCGCGTGGATCGCGCGCGCGGGCATCGACTGGGCCCGCCTGATCCTGCGCGACGACCAGCGCCGCACCGGCGCCGTCGACCACCTGGGCGAAATCTGGGCCGTGCCCATCCAGGAGACCAAGCTGTCGGATTTCCTCGGCAGCTCGCTGCGCACGGATACGGCGGGCGAAGAGTCGTACCTGTCGGGCCGCATCTTCGATGCCCAGGCGCGCTTCAACCTGATGAACCTGCTGAAGATGCAGACGCTGGGCACGCGCACTGTCGTCACGGGCCTCGACCAGGCCGGCGTCAAGGCCTATGGCGTGCTGCTGCAGACGCTGGGCCAGGACCCGAGCCTGGCCAAGATCACGGCCACGTACCTGGCGCAGATGCTGGGTGGCGTCCAATCGCTCGAAGGCAACTCGGGCGGCGGCGATGACAGCGGCGGCGGTGGCAGTGGCGGCAACGGCCCGCGCCCGCTGGACGACGTCGACGGCCTGCTGTCCATCCCCGGCTATACCGCCGACGCGATCCGCGCGCTGCGGCCTTATGTGATCGTGCTGCCCACACGCACGCTGGTCAACGCCAACACCGCCAGCGCCGAAGTGCTGGCGGCCGTCATCCCCAACCTGAGCCTGGACCGCGCCCGCGCGCTCGTGCAAGCGCGCGACCGCGCCTACTTCCGCAATGTCGGCGACGTCACCAACCAGTTGCGCGGCATCGCTGCCGGGGCAGACGCCGGCAGCGTCAGCAACCTGCTGGACGTGCAGACGCACTACTTCCTCGTCTACGGCATGGCCCGCCACGAGCGCGCACAGATCGGCCAAGTGGCGCTTGTTTCACGTGGCGATCCGGTCAACAATAACGCGACCCGCATCGTCTGGGTCCGCCGCATCGACGGAATTCCGTCATGACGGCGCCGCAACACCCCTCTACGTGCGTACGTTTGGCAAGTAGACAGACCCCAGCCTTCGCCGTATTGTCATCCGCATCGTTCAGCATCGTGGGTTTTGCGCAATCCGGCGGCTCCGTTGGTGGCTCGCGTCAATAAATACTCTCATTAGCTCAATCGAGGAGCGGTTTGACGACCTCCCTGTACGTGCGCCTGCCGCACCGGCCCATTCAATCGCCCGAGCGCTGGTCGACGGGCGCGCTGGCTTCCGTGCCCTTTGCGCTGGTGCGCGAGGAAGGCGCACAGGGCCCGCAGCGCATCGTGCGCGAAGGCTCGTCGCGCACCGACGAGCTGCCCGCCGCTGACCGCCTGATCCTCCTGCTGCCCGCCGCCGACGTGCTGCTGGTGCCGGCCAATGTGCCGCCGCTGGCCTTGCCCAAGCTGCGCCTGGCCCTGCCCAATCTGGTGGAAGACCGCCTCGTGCAGGACGCACAGCAATGCCATATCGCGCTGGGCCCGCGCCTGGGCGCTGCCCCGGCACGCGGCTGGCGTGCCCCGCGGGAGCCGCAATCGCGCGCGCTGATGATTGCCGACCGCGCGTGGGTCCGTTTCATCCTCGATAGCTTCGGTACGCACAAGCACCGCACCTGCCATCTGTTGCCTGCGCAGCTTTGCCTGCCGTTTGAAACGCCGGCTGCCGCTGCACTCACCCCGGCACCGGCCCCCGAAGCGGACCAAGACGCGGAACGCACCGAGCCTTCCCTCCAAACACCTGACGAACCGGTGGCCCCTGAAGCTACCGCGGCCGCTTCCGCGATCAACCCGACCCCGGCCACCATCGCGCTCGATGCCGCGCCGCCGTCAGATCCTGACGCGCCCGTTGCCGTCGATATCACCGTGCGCACCGGCCCCGCCGATGGCTACGGCCTGCGCCTGCTGCCGGCCAACGTGGCCAACTGGCTCGCCATTGCGCCCACGCCGGCCAGGCTGATGGTCTCGCCCGCGCTGCGCGAGCTGGCGCCCAGCCTGTCGACTGATCCAGCGGCGGCCACGCTCGACTGGGCTGCCTGGGCCGCCGGCGCGCGCAACGCACTGGCCTCGGGCGATGCCGATCTCTGCCAGTTCGATTTCGCCAACGGCGGCATGGCCGGCGTGGACTGGAACATATGGCGCCTGCCGATCGCGCTGGCCGTGCTGATCGTGGTCGCCCAGTTGATCGGCATGAACGCACGCTGGCTCACGCTGCGCGCAGAGCAGAAGCGGCTCGATACCGCCATGCGCTCGCAACTGCAGACGGCGTTCCCGAACACGCCGGTGATCCTCGACCCGCCCGCGCAGATGCGCCGCCAGGTCGAGCAGTTGCGCCTGGCCGCCGGCAAATCCGCGCCGGAAGACTTCCTGCCGCTGGCCGACCGCTTCGCGCAGGCGGCCACGGGCCTGGCGCCCGACGCGCTGCTCGCGCTGGATTACCACGGCCGCGCGCTGACGGTCACGCTCAAGGACGGCACCGACACCACCGCCCTGCGCACCGCCGCCCGCAATGTCGGCCTGAACATGGCCACGGCCGAAGCCCCGCGCGGTGCCGAAAGCACCGTGCCCGGCTCGCGCTGGACGGTCTCCATCGCCCAATAACGATTCCTCCATGGCGACTTCCTCTCCTTCCTCCGCGTCCGGCGCCTCCAAGTCCCGCCTGCCCCGCATCGGCGCGCCGGATGCGCTGCGTGACGCGGCCACCACGTTCTGGATGCAGCGCGAGCCGCGCGAGCGGCGCATCCTGGCCAGTGGCGGCGTGATCCTGCTGCTCGTGATCATCTATCTGGTGCTGTGGGAGCCCGCCTTCGAAGGCCAGCGCCGCATCGAAAAGGCCCTGCCGCAGATGCGCACCCAGTTGGCCGAGATGGAAACGCTCGGTCAGGAGGCGCGCGGGCTGTCCGCCATCGCCGCCGCGCCCGTGCCGCGTGGCGCGGAGCTGCAGCAAGCGCTCACCACCAGCCTCACCAACCACGGCCTGAAGGCCACGCGCACCGCAATGTCGGGCGAGAGCGTGCAGGTACAACTGGACAAGGTGCCCTTTGGCGCCGTCGCCGAGTGGTTGCAGGAGGTACGCCAGGCGCAGCGCATGAAGGTGATCGACGCGAACATCAAGTACGTGGGCGCCACCGCCCTGGTCAACGTGACGGCGACGCTGCAAGGCCCCGCCGCCGCCAGCCACTGACGGGCTGGGGCGAATCGCACCATGCCGATCGGAATCGAATCGCTGCCGCCGCTGCGTCTGCGCCGCCGCACCGACACCGAGCGCCCGAGCCTCGGCCGGCGCCTGCTGTGGTACGCGCTTTGGGGTGGAGCCGCGCTGCTGGCGGTGGGGGTGACGGTGGTGTCGCAATACCCGGCCGCGTGGGCCGCCGAGCGCGTGGCCCAGGCTACCGGGCGGCGCGTGCTGCTGGCCGACAGCCAAGGCAGTCTCTGGCATGGCAGCGCCACGCTGGCACTCACCGCCGGCAATGGCGGCGCCGACGCGACCGTGCTGCCCGGGCGGCTGTCGTGGTCGATCGACATGCTGCCGCTGCTGACCGGCACGCTGCGTGCGCACGTGACGCACGACCGCGCGCTGGAGCAGCCGGTGACGCTCACGGTTTCGCCTGGCAGCTGGCAGGTCGAGGCAGGCGC
The DNA here is from genome assembly GCF_002298975.1 of Ralstonia sp. UBA689. Lineage (GTDB taxonomy): Bacteria > Pseudomonadota > Gammaproteobacteria > Burkholderiales > Burkholderiaceae > Ralstonia. The sequence continues at coordinate 71,588 of NZ_DBMV01000019.1, read as the reverse complement.
GGTCACGCTGCCGGCCTCGCTGCTGCAGGGCATCGGTGCGCCGTTCAACACACTCAAGCTGGACGGCCGGCTGCGTGCGCAATGGACGCCGCTGTCGGGCCAGTTCGGGCGTGCTTCCGGACCCGGCAAGGGCCAGCCGGACACTGTCCAGGGCGCGCTGACTGTCACGCTTGAGCAGGTATCATCCAGCCTCAGCCGGGTACGGCCGCTGGGCAGCTACCAGGCGGTGGTGTCGTTTAGCGGCGTGAGCGCTGCGCCCGCTCAACTGACGCTCTCGACGCTAGCCGGCCCCTTATCCCTGCAAGGCCAGGGCACCCTCGGCCAGGGCGCGCATTTTGACGGGGTGGCGAGCGCCACGCCGGAGTCGGAACCGCAACTGATCGGCCTGTTGAGCCTGCTGGGCCCGCGCGACGGGTCGCACTATCGACTACGCTTTTGATTCCTAAGCCGGCGCGCGAGCCAGCGTGCCGACAACCATGAACGAGACCATGCACAACGCCTCTTCCCGACTCACCGTTCGCGCCATCGTCCTGGCATGCTGCGCAACGATGGTGGCCGGCTCGATGCCCGTCTACGCTGCTCCGCCGAGCGCGGCATCCGCCCAGAGCGGCAACCCCGGCAATCCGGGCAATGAGGTCTCGCTCAATTTCGTCAACGCCGACCTCGACTCCGTGGTCAAGGCCGTGGGCCAGGCCACAGGCAAGAACTTCATCGTCGACCCGCGCGTGAAGGGCACTGTCAACCTCGTCACCGAGAAGCCGGTGACGCGCGCACAGGCGCTGGAATCGCTCGGCTCGATCCTGCGCATGCAGGGTTACGCCATCGTCGAGGGCAACGGCTTTACCAAGGTCGTGCCCGAGGCCGACGCCAAGCTGCAGGGCTCGCCCACCTCGGTGGGCAATGCCGGCGCGCGCGGCGGCGAGCAGGTCGTCACGCAGGTCTTCCGCCTGCAGCATGAATCGGCCAACAACCTGGTGCCGGTGCTGCGGCCGATGATCGCGCCCAACAACACGATCACCGCATACCCGGCCAACAACACGCTGGTCATTACCGATTACGCCGACAACCTGCGCCGCATCGGCCGCATCATCGCCTCGATCGATACCCCGGCCGCCGGCGAGACCGAGCTGATTCCGCTCAAGAATGCCGTGGCCATCGACGTGGCCGCCACGCTGCAGAAACTGCTCGACCCGTCGGGCGCAGGCGGTGCGGCCGGCGCGGGTGCAGCGCTGTCGGACCCGAGCCTGCGCACGTCGGTGGTGGCCGAGCCGCGCTCGAACAGCGTGATGATCCGTGCGTCGAGCGCGGCACGCCTGGCGCAGGCCAAGCAACTGGTCGCCAAGCTGGACGTGCCCGCCGCGCGCCCCGGCAACATCTGGGTGGTGCCGCTCAAGAACGCCAACGCGGTGCAACTGGCAACCACGCTGCGCGCCATCGTGGCGGCGGACGCTACGCTGTCGGCGTCGCAATCCACCGGCCCAGGCGGCCAGAGCGCTGCGCAAGGCGCGACCGCCCAACCGACCGGCGGCACCGGCACGCAGTACAACCAGAGCACGCAGAGCAACACTGGCGGCAGCTCGGGCAGCGGTAGCGGCATGGGCAGTGGCAATTCGTCGTTCCGCGCCTCGTTCGGGCAGAGCAACCTGCCGACCACCGGCGGCATCATCCAGGCCGACCCGGCCACCAACGCGCTGATCATCACCGCCAGCGAGCCGGTCTATCGCAACCTGCGCGCCGTGATCGACGACCTGGATGCGCGCCGCGCTCAGGTCTACATCGAGTCGATGATCGTCGAAGTCACGTCGGACAAGGCCTCCCAGCTTGGCATCCAGTGGATGGTGGGCGCGGGCGGGCCGAACACCTTTGGCGGTGGCGGCACCAACTTCGGCTCCGGCGCGGGCAACCTGCTCTCGCTGGCTGGCACGATCGCCACCATCACTTCGGGCGGCATCGGCAGTTCGGCCGCACAGACAGCAATCAGCTCGCTTGGAGGCAACGTCGGCCAGCTCAACGGCGGCAACTTTGGCGTGTTCAACAAGGCCACGGGCCTGGGTGCGATTCTTTCGGCACTGGGCTCGGACGGCTCGGTCAACGTGCTGTCTACACCTAACCTGATCACGCTCGACAACGAAGAGGCCAAGATCCTGATCGGCCAGAACGTGCCGATCACCACCGGCTCATATGCACAGACGGGCACCGCAGCATCGGTCACACCGTTCCAGACGTTCGATCGCAAGGACGTCGGCATCACGCTGCGGGTCAAGCCGCAGATCACCGACGGCGGGCTGGTGAAGATGCAGATCTTCCAAGAATCGTCCGCCGTGGTGAACGGCACGCAGAACGCCACGCAGGGCCCAACCACCAACGTGCGCTCGATCGAGACCAATGTGCTGGCCAACGACGGCCAGATCGTCGTGCTCGGCGGCCTGCTGGAAGACAACTATCAGGACGGCGAGCAGAAGGTGCCGGGCCTGGGCGACATCCCCATCCTGGGTGCGCTGTTCCGCTCCGAGACCAAAACGCGCAAGAAGACCAACCTGCTGGTATTCCTGCGCCCGATCATCCTGCGCACGGCTGAAGCAACGAGCATGCTGTCGGACAACCGCTACAACTACATGCGTGAGACGCAGCAGGGTTTTGTCTCGCCCAACATGCTGCCGACCACCTCCGACAAAGACACGCCGGTGCTGCCCGCGCCAGAGAGCGTGCGCCCGGCGCAGAACTACGGTGATGTGTCGGTCGTGCCGCAAGGCGCACCGGGCGTGCAAGTGCCTCCGGGCGCGCCGATGCCGATGCCGCAAGGCACCACGCGCAGCCAGCCGCGCCTGCAGAACTTCGCGCCGCCCACCTCGGGCGGCTACGACGGTAACGCGCCGCGCAATGGTGGCTGAAGCAGCTCAGGCAGCGAAGGATAGAACCATGGCAACGCAAGCCCCCACCACCGACGCGCGCACGCTTGAGCCGCCCTCGCAATCGGCTGTGCGGCTGGTGCCGTACGCGTTCGCGCGTGACGCCAAGCTGCTCGTCGCCCGGCAGGACGTCGACACGCTGGAAGTGTGGGTGTGCCCCGAGACCTCGCGCACGGCGCTGGCCGAACTCGCCCGCGTGTTCGGCGCGTTGCATCTGGTAACGCTGGACGCCGCGGCGCTCTCCACCGCCACGCAAACGGCTTACAACGCGCAAGACGGCAGCGCCGCCCAAGTGGTGGGCGAAGTCGAAGGCGAAGTCGATCTTTCGCGCCTGATGCAGGACATTCCCGCCGTGGAAGACCTGCTCGAATCCGAAGACGACGCACCGATCATCCGCATGATCAACGCGCTGCTCACGCAGGCCGCGCGCGAGGGCGCATCGGACATCCACATTGAGCCTTTCGAGAATGCGTCCGTCGTGCGCTTTCGCGTGGACGGCACGCTGCGCGACGTGGTGCGCCCGAAGAAGGCGCTGCACGGCGCCCTCATCTCGCGCATCAAGATCATGGCGCAGCTCGACATCGCCGAGAAACGCCTGCCGCAAGATGGCCGCATCACGCTGCGTGTGGGCGGGCGCCCGGTGGACGTGCGCGTCTCCACGTTGCCCACCGGCCACGGCGAGCGCGCGGTGCTGCGTCTGCTTGACAAGGAAGCCGGCCGACTGGACCTCAGCAAGCTTGGCATGGGTGCCGGCACGCTGGCACGCTTCGACCATCTGATCAACCAGCCGCACGGCATTGTGCTCGTCACGGGTCCGACTGGCTCCGGTAAGACGACCACGCTGTATGCGGCGCTGTCCCGGCTCGATTCAGCTTCCACCAACATCATGACGGTGGAAGACCCGATCGAATACGACCTCGACGGCATCGGCCAGACGCAGGTCAACCCGAAGATCGACATGACCTTCGCCAAGGCCCTGCGCGCCATCCTGCGCCAGGACCCGGACGTGGTGATGATCGGGGAAATCCGTGACCTGGAAACAGCGCAGATTGCCGTGCAGGCCTCGCTCACCGGTCACTTGGTGCTGGCGACGCTGCACACCAACGATTCGGCCTCGGCCGTCACGCGCCTGATCGACATGGGGATCGAGCCGTTCCTGCTGTCGTCGTCGCTGCTGGGCGTGCTGGCGCAGCGGCTGGTGCGTCGCCTGTGCGTGCATTGCCGCCGCGAGGAAGTCCTGGAACTCACGCCGACCGAGATCGAAGCCGTGGCAGGCACGCCGGTCGACAACGGCAATCCGCATGCCGTTCCGGCGCAGCGCTCGGTGTGGCACCACGTCGGCTGCGAGCGCTGCGGCAATTCGGGCTACCAGGGCCGGACCGGCGTGTACGAACTGCTGACCGTCACGCCCGAGATCCAGACCATGATCCACCGCCAGGCCGCCGAGTCCGAGATCAAGGCCTTCGCCATCGGCCAGGGCATGCAGACCATGCGGATGGATGCGCAGCGATGGATCGACACAGGCGCCACGTCGCTGGAAGAAGTGCTGCGCGTGACGCGCGATTGAACGGATAGCGGACAACCATGCCAGCCTTCCGCTACGAAGCCGCCGACGCCGCCGGCAAGACCGACAAAGGCGTCATCGAAGCCGACAGCGCGCGCCAGGCGCGCACCGTGCTGCGCGCCCGCGGGCTCACGCCGCTGGTGGTCGATGCGCTGGGCGCGCAAGCCACCAAGCGCGGCGGGTCAAGCTTCGGCAAGCGGCTCTCCGCCCAGGAAAATGCGCTGGTCACGCGCCAGCTCGCCAGCCTGCTGGTGGCTGGTCTGCCGCTGGACGAAGCGCTGGCCGCGCTAGCCGATCAGGCCGAGCGCGCTTACGTAGGCGAGCTGCTTGCGTCCATTCGCGCCGAGGTGGTGGGCGGCAGTTCGCTGTCGGTGGCGCTCGCGCAGCATCCGAAGGATTTTCCGGACATCTACCGCGCGCTCGTTTCCGCCGGCGAGCATTCGGGCAACCTGGGCCTCGTGCTCTCGCGCCTGGCCGACTACATCGAGAGCCGCAACGCCCTTACCTCCAAGATCAAGCTGGCCTTCACGTACCCCGCCATCGTCACAGTGGTGGCGTTTGCCATCGTGATCTTCCTGCTGTCGTACGTGGTACCGCAGGTGGTGAGCGTGTTTGCCAACACCAAGCAGAAGCTGCCGACGCTCACCATCGTGATGCTGTGGCTGTCGGACTTCGTGCGCAACTGGGGGTGGCTGGCGGCGATCGTGCTCGTCGCACTCGGCTTGTTGATCCGCAACCTGCTCAAGCAGCCAGCGCTGCGGTTGTCGTGGCACAGGTGGCTGCTGACCGCACCGCTGTTCGGCAAGCTCGTCCGCGGTTACAACACCGCGCGGTTTGCGAGCACGCTGGCGATTCTGACCAGTGCCGGTGTGCCGATTCTGCGTGGGCTGCAGGCGGCGGGCGAGACGCTGAACAACGTCGCGCTCAAGACCAATGTTGAGGATGCTTCCACGCGCGTGCGGGAAGGGACATCGCTGGCCCGGGCATTGGCGGCGCAGAATCAGTTTCCCCCTGTGCTGGTGCACTTGATCCGCTCGGGTGAGGCGACGGGCAATCTGCCTGCGATGTTGGAGCGGGCTGCGCAGGGCGAGGCGCAGGAGTTGGAGCGCCGGACGTTGTTCCTCACTGGCTTGCTGGAGCCGGCGCTGATTCTGACGATGGGGGTGGTGGTGTTGTTGATCGTGTTGGCGGTGTTGATGCCGATTATTGAGATCAATCAGTTGGTGCACTGAGTTTTTTGCTGGTGGTCCATCAGTGTTTCGTACCCTCCCGGGCACGACCTACTTTTCTTTGTCTTGCCAAAGAAAAGTAAGCAAAAGAAAGGCGCGCCCGAGATGGCGAAAGATTCCTTGAATTTGCGTAACCGGGCGGAGGCGGGGAAAACTCGCTGCGCTCAGACAGTTCCCCACCTCTTTTCCGCCTGCTTACGAAAATTCAAGGCGCCATCAAAGGCTTCAACGTCAAAAGAGAAAGGCCAACCCATCGCGCGGTTGGCCTTTGTCGTTTGGGCTTGGGCCCAGATGGTGCGGCTTTTGTCTTTTGACTTTCCCTGCCCTAGATGGCGCCTTGAATTTCTGTTGCAGGGAGGAAAAAGGAAGGGAAACTGTCTGAGCGCAGCGAGTTTTTCCCTTCCCCTCCCTGCGACATAAATTCAAGGAGTGGGTCGCCATCTCGGGCGCGCATTTCTTTGCTTACTTTCTTTGGGCAAGACCAAAAAAAGTGAGTCAGCCCCGGCAGGGGATGAAACAAGGGATGCACCACAAACAAAAAAACAAAACCAACTAGCTCCCCGCGGCCCTCACGACATTACCGCGCCCACCACCGGCGCACGCGCAGTGTCCTTCCACTCCCGCACGTAGTCAGGCGTACCTGCAGGCGCGGCGTCTACCACGGGCGGCAGCGGCAGCAGCGCCATCGGCAGCACGCCGGCCCACACCGGCAAGGCGAGGTCTTCAGCATCATCCTTCGGACCACCCGTGCGCACTTTGCACGCAGCCTCATCCAGCGGAATGCGCAGCACGGTCGTGGCGGCAAGCTCCTTGGCGTTGCCGGGGCGGGCCTCTTGTGAACGGCCCGGCGCGAGGACTTCCATGAAGGTATCGAGCCCGGCAGGCTTCTGCGCATCGGACACGACTTCGAACGCGCCGTAGATGACCGCCGAGCGATAGTTCATCGAATGATTGAACGCCGAGCGTGCCAGCACGAGACCGTCGATATGCGTGACGGTCACGCAGACTTGCGCCCCACTGCCCGCCAGCTTCAGCATGCGACTGCCGTTGGAACCATGAATGTAGAGGTGATTGCCCTTGCGCCAGCACGCGGTCGGGATGCAATGCACGCCGTGCTCGTCGGCAAAGGCGATGTGGCAGACGTAAGCCTCGTCGAGGATGGCTTGCAGCGTGTCGCGTTCGTAGCTGCCGCGGCGGGCAACGCGGCGCACGCGCGTGCGGTCGGAGGGCGGGATGGTTTCAGTTGTGGTCATGGCAAGGCTCCGGATGGGAATCGATGTGCCGACGATAGAAAAATCGTGGCACCATGCATAGACCCACTGAAATGCAGAGTCTTGGAGCCAGGATGGACTACGGCGTCTTGCTGTCGAACTACGAACGCACCGCGGCGCGCGGCACAGGCGAGAGCGGCACACGCACCTCGCAGCAGCATCGGCTGTATGCCTGCCTGCGCGCGGCCATCCTGAGCGGCCAGATCGAGGAAGGCACGCGACTGGCGCCGTCGCGCACGCTGGCCGAAGAACTGGGCATCGCGCGCAACTCGGTGCTGTATGCGTACGAGCAATTGGCGGCGGAGGGCTTTGTGCTCAGCCGGCGGCAAGGCACTGTGGTGGCGCATGTTGGTCTCCAACAAGGGCGGCAGCAGGCTCCGGCACAGCCGCCGCAAACACCACCCGCACCGCCCGCGCTGTCGCGCCGTGTGGCCGGGCTCGAGCGCCCAAGGGGAGAGATGGCCGACCTGCTGCCGTTTCTGCCGGGCACACCCGCGCTGGACGAGTTTCCGCTCGCGCAGTGGCGGCGCTGCGTGGAACGCGCATGGCGCCGCGTCGGCCCCGGCCAGCTCGGCTACAGCCCGGTGGAAGGCAACGTGGCGCTGCGCCAGGCCGTGGCGGAATACCTGCGCGTCTCGCGCGGTGCACGCTGTGAGGCGGCGCAGGTGTTCATCACCGACGGCACCCAGAACAGCCTCGACTTGTGCGCCCGAGCGCTGGCCGACGCGGGCGACACCGCCTGGATCGAGAACCCCGGCTACTACGGCGCACGCGCCGCCCTGCTGGCCGCCGACCTGCGGCTGGTGCCGATCGGCATCGACGCAGATGGCCTCGCCCCACGTCCGGAAGACTGGCGCGACACTCCGCCGAAGCTGATCTACATCACGCCGTCGCACCAATACCCGCTGGGTGCGGTGATGAGCCTGGAGCGGCGGCTCGCGCTGATCCAGCAAGCACGTGCGGCCGGCACGTGGATCATCGAAGACGACTACGACAGCGAGTTCCGCCACAGCGGCGCGCCACTGTCTGCCGTGCAAGGCCTCGCCGCCGACGCACCGGTGATCTACCTGGGCACCTTCAGCAAGATGCTGTTTCCGGCGCTGCGCCTGGGCTACATGGTGGTGCCGCCAGCGCTGGCGCCCGTGCTGCGCCTGAGCGCCGGCGCACTGATGCTGCGCGGACGCGTACCTGAACAGCTCGCGCTGACGGAGTTCATTGAGGCGGGGCATTTCACGCGGCACCTGCGGCGCATGCGGCGCCTGTACGGCGAGCGCCGCGACGCGCTGCAGGCGGCGCTCGAAACGCACCTGAGCGGTGTGGTGACCGTTTCGGGCGGCGCGGGGGGCATGCACCTGTCGGCGCGGCTCGACGCGCCGGTGCGGGACGTGGACGTCACCGTTGCTGCCCGCGCGCAGGGGATGGTGCTGCGGCCGCTGTCTCGCTTCTGCCTGCCGGGCACGCAGAGCGCGCAATACAACGGCTTCGTCCTCGGCTACGGCAACGTGCCGGCCGAGGCGATGGACGGGTTGGTCATGCAGATGCGGCGGGTGATCGAACAGGTTGCCGCGTAGGATCGGTCAGACGGCCATCTTCGTGGCCGCAGCCAAGGCCTCCACGCTCCAGCCCACGCCCAGCAGCACGCGCCGCGTATGCAGGGCGTCGAGCACGTCAGCGTCAACGCGGTCGCCCAAGTAGCGCAGGCGCTTGTCCCGCACCTCCACGTACCCTGAGGCATAGCGCGCCGCGAGCGATTGCCACAGCGCATGCGCGCCGGTGGATTGCCGCGCCCCGCTCATCAGGCACATGCCGTCGTCAAGCGCGCGCCGGTACACCGCCGAAGCCAGCCCGCGCCGCTGATACGCCGCCGCGTACTTGGAGTGCGGCGCGCGCAGAACGCGGTCGGCGCGCTTGTCCAGCTCGATCAGGCGGTTGAACACCGTATAGCCCGCCAGCCGTCGCGCAGCCACGTCTTCGACATAGACGTAGATCTCGCCATCGGCCTCGCGCGTGTGCAGCCGGAAACCGGGCAGCGTGCGATCGTCGATCGTCATGCCGTGCAATGCAAAACCTGGCGTCTGCATGCGTTCATACAGCGAGTCGATTTCGCGCTCGATATCGTCACTGCCGTGCTCAACGTCGATGCGCAGCGCGAGTGGCTGCAGCCATTGGCGCAAGGCCTGCGTGATCGACGCCAACGTTGGCAGAGCACGGAGCGCAGGCAATGGGAGAGTGCCGGTCATGCGGCCTCCCAGTGTCCGCTGACGAGGCGCGCCGGACGCTCGGCCGCAAGAATGCGGGCGCTGGCAGGCCAATCATCCATGCGCACGGCCAGGCCGGCGTGAATGCCGTAGCCCGGCCCGGCAACAATCGCGCCGCCAGCCTCGACGCCCTCGCCTGCGCGGATGGCGCCGCCGGTTTCGATGTCACCGCCAGCCTTGATGCCCCAGCCGGCTTCGAGATGCGTGCCCGCGCGCAGGTCGGCGCCGGCAAGCATGCCTTGCAAAGTGGTGATCGCTGCCTCGCTGATCACTTCGCCCCCAGCGCGCAGCCCCTTGCCGCAACGCACGTTGCCGCATGCGGCCAACGCTTCGCCGATCAGCAGATCGGCCCCCACGGCGATGTTGGCGTCGCAATGCAGGTCGCGATGCACTCGCGCGACGCCGCCACAATGCAGCGCGCCGGTGACGGTCAGGCTCCAGCCAACGCGGATGTCGCCGCTCACCTCCACGGTGCCGCCGCAATACACGCCGCCCTTGGCGTCCAGATCACCGCCGGTAATGATGGACTCGCCCGCACGCACACCACCACCCACGCGGATGGCCTGGCCCGCACGCAGCACGGTGTCGACGTGAATGCCGCCGCGCACGATGATCGTGCCGGCAAAGACCAGCGCATCGGCCTCGATGTCGTCGGCTTCGAGCACGGTGTCGGTCGGGCCGAACTGGTCGAGCAGCCAGCAGGCATCGGAGACGCGGCCGTCGCGCACGAGGCCGTCCAGCAGATGTTGGTAATCGGTGCCGTTGCGGCGGTTGCGGATGTACCAGCGATAGCCATCCGCGCAAGGCTGCTTGGCCTTGACGAAATTCTGGGTGAGTTCCATGGCGGTTCCTGCGCCCGGCCACCCGGTGGTCAATCGGAAGTGGCGGACGTGCCGGTGCTGGCGCGCATGGCGCCAGCACCGGAGTTGAAGACGAGGCAGAAGCGGGAGTGGCCGTACGGGGCTGTTGTGCCCGAATGGGCGACGCCCCGCACGGCTTACGAAAGCCGGGCGAGCAGGAAGTGCCGGAGGGCAGCGTGCGTGGGTGGCAGCAGATCATGCGCGGCACCGCAACGCACGCGCGTGCAAGCAACCGGCAAGGCTTGCCGGCGACGCGCGCGAATGTGTTGGGTGTGAAGCATGGCCTGGGAAGGGGAAAAAGGGTTCTCTGAACGGAACCGCGCAGGATGGCGGCGCTGCCAAGGAAAGTCCAGAGGCAAGGTGACGCAGGCTTTGCTTTTTGACGCAAGTTTGCGGATTCATGGCGCGCCCGTCGCATTCGCCTTCTCGCATTTGCCTGCACCGCAGCATCCGCGTTGTCGGTCCGGCCGATGCGCCACATCTGTGCCGAAAGCGCCGCAACCTCGGGAAAACCCACCCCCATTCTTGCTGCGTTGCACGGTGTTGGGAATGTCACGCAATGCTACGATGCCCGCACCCATGGCTGTCTGTCAGCTTCCACAAGAAGCGGCGCAGGCGGCACCAAAAGAGACCTGCTGTCGGCGATCCCGGCACACCCACACGGAGCACGCATGAATGCCCCTCTGAACGACGCGCTACGCCGCGCGCTCGAAACCGTTTCCCTGGACGACAAGTACACGCTCGAGCGTGGCCGCATCTACATCAGCGGCACGCAGGCACTGGTGCGTCTGCCGATGCTGCAGCAGGAGCGCGACCGCGCCGCCGGGCTGAACACGGCGGGCTTCATCTCCGGCTACCGCGGCTCGCCGCTGGGGGCGCTGGACCAGGCCCTGTGGAAGGCCAAGAAGCATCTGTCCGGGCACAACATCGTCTTCCAGGCGGGGCTCAATGAAGACCTGGCCGCCACGTCGGTCTGGGGCTCGCAGCAGGTCAACCTGTATCCGTCGGCCAAGTTCGATGGCGTGTTCGGCATGTGGTACGGCAAGGGGCCGGGTGTCGACCGCACCATCGACGTGTTCAAGCACGCCAACTCGGCGGGCTCGTCTGCGCACGGCGGGGTGCTGGTGCTGGCGGGTGATGACCACGCGTGCAAGTCGTCCACGCTGGCGCACCAGTCAGAGCACGTCTTCAAGGCGGCCGGCATTCCGGTGCTATATCCGTCAAACGTGCAGGAATACCTCGACTACGGCCTGCACGGCTGGGCGATGAGCCGCTACTCCGGCCTGTGGGTGTCGATGAAGTGCGTGACGGACGTGGTGGAGTCCTCTGCCTCGGTGGACGTCGATCCGCACCGCGCCGAGATCATCCTGCCCGAAGATTTCGTCATGCCGCAGGGCGGCCTGAACATCCGCTGGCCCGATCCGCCGCTGGTGCAGGAAGCCCGCCTGCTCGACTACAAGTGGTACGCGGGTCTGTCTTACGTGCGTGCCAACAAGCTCGACCGCGTGGTGCTCGATTCGCCGCAGGCACGCTTCGGCATCATGACCGCCGGCAAGGCATACCTCGACGTGCGTCAGGCGCTGGTCGATCTCGGCCTTGATGAGGAAACCTGCCGCCGCATCGGCATCCGCCTGTACAAGGTCGGCTGCGTGTGGCCGCTCGAAGCCCACGGCGCGCGCGCCTTTGCCGAGGGGCTGCAAGAGATCCTGGTGGTGGAAGAGAAGCGCCAGATCCTGGAATACCAACTGAAGGAAGAGCTGTACAACTACCGCGACGACGTGCGTCCGCGCGTGTACGGCAAGTTCGACGAGCGCGACAACGCCGGCGGCGAATGGTCGGTGCCGATGGCCAACTGGCTGCTGCCGGCGCATTACGAGCTGTCGCCCGCGCTGATCGCCCGCGCCATCGCCACGCGCCTGGAGAAGTTCGAGCTGCCTTCCGACGTGCGCGCCCGCATTGAAGCGCGCCTGGCCATCATCACCGCGAAGGAAAAGGCGCTGGCCAAGCCGCGCATCACCGCCGAGCGCAAGCCGTGGTTTTGCTCGGGCTGCCCGCACAACACGTCGACCAACGTGCCCGAAGGCTCGCGCGCGCTGGCCGGCATCGGCTGCCATTACATGACCGTGTGGATGGACCGCCGCACCGACACCTTCAGCCAGATGGGCGGCGAAGGCGTGGCGTGGATCGGCCAGATGCCGTTCTCGGGCGACAAGCACGTGTTCGCCAACCTGGGCGACGGCACGTACTACCACTCGGGCCTGCTGGCGATTCGCGCCTCCATCGCGGCCAAGGTGAACATCACCTACAAGCTGCTCTATAACGACGCTGTCGCCATGACGGGCGGCCAGCCGGTCGACGGCCCGCTGTCGGTGCCGCAGATTGCCGCGCAGGTGCATGCCGAAGGCACGTCGCGCATCGTCATCGTCACGGACGAGCCGGAGAAGTACAACGCGGCCATCAAGCTGCCCGAAGGCGTGACCGTGCACCACCGCGACCGCCTCGATGCCATCCAGCGCGAACTGCGCGAGGTACAGGGCACCAGCGTGCTGATCTACGACCAGACCTGCGCCACCGAGAAACGTCGCCGCCGCAAGCGCGGCACGATGGCCGATCCGGCACGCCGCGCGTTCATCAACGACGCGGTGTGCGAAGGCTGCGGCGATTGCTCGGTCAAGTCGAACTGCCTGTCGGTCGAGCCGCTGGACACGGAGCTGGGCACCAAGCGCAAGATCAACCAGTCGTCGTGCAACAAGGATTTCTCGTGCGTGAACGGCTTCTGCCCGAGCTTTGTGACGGCTGAAGGCGCGCAGGTGCGCAAGCCCGAGTCGCGCGGCGTGTCGACCGACAGCCTGCCGCTGCTGCCGCACCCCGAACTGCCCGCCATCCAGCGCGCATACGGCGTGCTGGTGACGGGCGTGGGCGGCACGGGCGTGGTGACCATCGGCGGCCTGCTGGGCATGGCGGCGCACATCGAGGGCAAGGGCGTGACCGTGCTCGACATGGCGGGCCTGGCGCAGAAGGGCGGCGCAGTGCTCTCGCACGTGCAGATCGGCGAACGTCCGGACAGCATTCACGCGACGCGCATTGCCATGGGCGAGGCGGACCTGGTAATCGGCTGCGACGAGATCGTCTCCGCCTCCGACGAGGTGCTCTCCAAGGTGCAGCACGGCCAGACGCGCGCCATCGTCAACAGCGCCGCTACGCCGACGGCCGACTTCATCAAGAACCCGAACTGGCGCTTCCCGGGCAGCTCGGCTGAAGCGGACATTCGCGCCGCCGTGGGCGACGCCTGCGCGTTTGAAGACGCCAGCGCGCTGGCCGTGCGCCTGCTTGGCGACGCGATCTACACCAACCCGCTGGTGCTGGGCTTTGCCTGGCAAAAGGGCTGGATTCCGCTCACGCACGACGCGCTCATCCGCGCCATCGAACTGAACGGCGTGGCGGTCGACAAGAACAAGGCCGCATTTGAATGGGGCCGTCACCTTGCGCACGACCGCGATGCCGTGATGATGCTGGCCGACGGCGCGCCGCGTGCCAAGGCGGATGTGATCGCCCTGCCCTCGCTGGACACGCTGATCGCCCGTCGCGTCGATCTGCTGACTGCGTACCAGAACGCGGCGTACGCTGCAGAGTTCCGCTCGGTGGTCGAGCGCGTGCGCACGGCTGAAACCGCAGTCGTCGGAGCCAACCAGCCGCTGGCGCTCACCGAAGCCGTGGCGCGCAACCTGTCGAAGCTGATGGCGTACAAGGACGAATACGAAGTCGCGCGCCTGTACACCGACCCAGCCTTCCTCGACAAGCTGCGCGCGCAGTTTGAAGGCGAGCCAGGCCGCGACTACCAGCTCAACTTCTGGCTCGCGCCGCCGATGACGGCCAAGCGCGACGAGAAGGGGCATCTGATCAAGCAACGCTTCGGCCCGAACACGATGCGCATCTTCAAGCTGCTCGCCAAGCTCAAGGGCCTGCGCGGCACGGCGCTCGACATCTTCGGCAAGACTGAAGAGCGCCGCACCGAGCGCGCGCTGATCGGCGAATACCGGGCGCTGGTGGAAGAACTCGTGAAGGGGCTGACCGCGCAGAAGCTGGCCCAAGCGGTGGAACTGGCACGCCTGCCGGAAGACATCCGCGGCTTCGGCCATGTGAAGGAAGCCAACTTGGCGGCTGCTCGCATCCGCTGGAACAAGCTGCTGGCACAGTGGCGTGATCCGGCGGCGGCGCAGCGGGCTGCCTGATGCATTGATGGTCGGGGAAGTGAAGTTGGGGGAACCGGAGGCATTGGCCTCCGGTTTTTTTTGTCGGAAGCAGATTGCGCTAGCGATCACGCTCTCTGAACCACGCCACCCGTCGGGCGTTCTGACCCGCCCGGTATTCCAGATCAAACACCCGGCACACATTCAAGACGTGCCGCCAAGATTTGCAGCCGTACTTGCGCGGCGTTTGCCCGGGATGCTTGCGCTGAATAAGAGCAACCGCATGGTCGAGCCTTGTCCAGGCGCATTCGCCTGCATTCAGTTCCGCAATCGCGTCGCGCAGCGTGGCAACAATGCCCGCCGTCGCCCACGGCGTCGTGCCGTCAGGCACGGTGTCATCTTGAAAGACTTCGGGAAATCCAGGCGCCGGCATGAACGCCTCAGCCATGGCTCGGGCCGCATCCACGCCCCGGACCCACACGCATAGCCGCCGGTACTGCGCATCGATGCGGGAGTAGCAATCGTCGAGATACGCGCTAGCTGCGCCACAACCATCGCGCGTCTGGAAATCAAACCGACCGCCGAAGTCGTGCACGAGATCGTTGCGGGAATCGACCAGACGCTTCAGTTCGGCTTTCGTCCTGGCGTAGTCCTCGGCAGACATCTGTATCGTGCTTCGATAGCCGAACGCGGGCGACTCGATGGAGCGTGCAGCATCGTCAATGCTTGCGTGCGGCGCTGGCTCGGTGGTGAAGAACGAGTTGAGGAGAACGTCGATCTGGTAGCCCAGCGGCTTGGTCGCGTAGTTCTTGATACGCTGCGCGCGGATTCGCTCCAGGGCGGATGGCGGCCCCGCAAGGCGATGGGTCGCAACGAGGTGCTTGATGAGGGTTTCGTATTGCTGCAAGCGAAGGAGGCAGCGGCCAAACAGGCGTTGGACTTCGTGCTGCAGGTCTGCCACATCGTCGGGCGGTATCGATGCGGAGCGAGACCCGTGGGTGATAAGCGCAACCTGGGGCGGTGGAACCATTGTCCTGTCCTCTGGTGAATTGAGGAGCCACCCACCGCGAGGGGTGGGCGGGCGCGCGACAAGGTGTGCAATACCGACTAGAGAAATCAAAGAATCGGCAGGGCCGAAGCCCTCCCTGCCGGGCCCGCCCGTAAGGCGAACGCTGGCACGCGAGAGCTATAACGGCACTCACGGATTTCTCTAAATTCGGGATTGCACTCCCGGCTCACGCTTTTTTTGCGCGAGCCCGGGGAGTCTAGCGGTTGCGGATGCGGCGCGGCAAGTTTCGAGTTGTTGCGGGAGATGGCGCGTTGTTTGGGCGGCTCCCGTCGGTGGCTTGGGCTTGGTGGTTCATCCCCTGTTTCGTGCCCTGCCGGGCCCGACTCACTTTTCTTTGTCTTGCCAAAGAAAAGTAAGCAAAAGAAAGGCGCCATCAAGGGCAAGGGCAAAGCACACCCGCTTTTGCCTGTGCACCACTCCGTCTTGCATTCCAAACCCTTCGCAGTGCGCTCAACCGGCCTTGGCGCTCCCTTCTGCTCTTCGTCGGTTTGGCCTTTCCTGCCCTTGATGGCGCCTTGGATTTTTGTTGCGGGGAGGAGAAAGAAGGGAGGCTTGTCTGAGCGCAGCGAGTTTGCCTCCCTTCCCTCCCCGCGACACAAATCCAAGGGGAAGTCGCCATCTTGGGCACGCCTTTCTTTTGCTTACTTTTCTTTGGCAAGACAAAGAAAAGTGAGTCAGCCCCGGCAGGGGATGAAACAAGGGATGCACCCCAAGCAACCAACAACAAACCAGCTCCAGCGCGACAACCTACTCCGGCGCCACCATTTCAGCGTAGTCATGCAGCACCGCAAGGATGCGCTCTGCACGCGCGTCGCCGCGCTCGGCGGCCTCAGCACCCAACTGGTCGATGCGCTCCATATACGCATCCAGCGTCAGATAACCATCGCGCCCCTCGAACAGCCGCTCCGCACGCAACTGCTCCCACTGTTCGTGTTCGTCTTCGCTCAACGTATCGGGAAAGTTGCGCGCGCGGTAGTGGAACAGCAATTCCGGCAGACGCGCATCCGCAAACTCCGGATGCAAGCGCGCGAGCTGTTCGCCGCTGAGCGTGCGCAGTTCGTTGAGCGTGCGGCGGTCGTCATTGCCGACGAAGCCGCCGTAGAGGTTCTGGTCCACGTCTTCGATCGGCGCCAGCTCGCGCGCGTAGACCTGGCGCCACGTCTCGCGCATATCCGGCGCGCCCTGGGCGATGCCGGCGTGGCGTTCAACAATCGCAAAGTCGATGCCCCAGCGCTCGGCCTGTGCAGCCTGCAGCGTCTTCAGGTTACTGATGACGATGGGCGACTTGTTGATATGGATCGACTTGATCGGCAGGCGCGTCGTGCCCTCGGCCAGATCAACGCTGCGCGTGAACATGCGCTCGCGGATGGCGGCGACGTCCATGTTGAACAGCTCGGACGGGTCGAACGCCAAGTCCCACACGATGAGTTCGTTCTTGTTGGTCGGGTGCCAGCCCAGCGGCCACACCACGGCCATGCAGCCGCGGTCTACGCCGTACATGCCGGAGATGTGCAGCAGCGGCCGTGGTGTGTCCCCGATCTCCGCCAGCACGCGCTCTTTCTTGCGCAGCGCAAAACAGAAATCGAACAGGCGCGGCTGCGCATTGCGGATCAACCGTGCCAGCGCAATCGTCGCGCGCACGTCGGACACCGCATCGTGCGCGGCTTCATGCACCAAGCCGTTGGCTTGCGAGAGATGCTCCAGCTTGAAGCTCGGTTTGCCCTCATCGTTCGTCGGCCATTGGATGCCTTCCGGGCGCAGCGCCCAGGTGGTGCGCACCACGTCCAGCAAGTCCCAGCGCCCGCATTCGTTCTGCCACTCGCGCGCATAGGGGTCGATCAGGTTGCGCCAGAACAGGTGGCGCGTGATCTCGTCGTCAAAGCGGATGGTGTTGTAGCCGACACCGATGGTTCCGGGCGTGCCCAGTTCGCGCTCGATGGCCTGAGCAAAACGATATTCCGGGATGCCCTGCTTGGCGCACTGCTGCGGCGTGATGCCGGTGATGAGGCACGAGGTCGGGTCGGGCAGCCAGTCGTTGGAGGGCTGACAGAACAGCTCGACGGGCTCGCCAATCTCGTTGAGTTCGGCATCGGTGCGGATGCCCGCAAACTGCGCGGGTCGATCGCGGCGCGGCACGGCGCCAAAGGTTTCGTAGTCGTGCCAGAGGAAGGTGGAGGTGACGGGCAAGGGACTCTGCTCGCAGGAAAGCCAAAAGATCCCGGCATGCTAACAGCCCGGCCGGCCGGCACATCAATCCAGCAGGAAGTTGCGGCGCGCGGTGCCCAGCGTGGGTACTTCGGCCTCCTCCTTGAGTTGCACGCCGGAGAGCTGCCGCCGCCACGCCTCGCGCATCAGGTACAGCAGCTTGTGCGCGGCCATGGCGTAGCTCAAACCCTCGGGGCGCACGTTCGAGATGCAGTTGCGCGCCGCATCGGTCAGCACGGCCTTGGGCGCATAGGTGAAGTAGATGCCCAGGCTGTCCGGAGAACTCAGCCCCGGCCGCTCGCCGATAAGGATGACGGACATGCGCGCGCGCAGCCGCTCGCCCACCTCGTCGGCGATGGCAACGCGGCCCTGCTCCACCAGCGCAACCGGCGCCATGCTCCAACCCTCGGCGCGGATGTCCTCCGCCACACGGGCGACGAGCGGCGCAGCGTGCCGATGCACGGCGAGTGCGGAAAGCCCATCGGCCACCACGATGACAACATCCACGCTGCTGGCGGGGGCCTGCCCTAATCGCTGCGCGGAAGCCGCGTCCAACCGCCTGCCGAGGTCGGGCCGCTGCAGATAGGCGTGCCGATCCTGAGCGGCGCTGTGCAGCAGCAAGGATGCAATGCCCTGGCCGTCCAGTTGCGCCTGCAACGCGGCATGATCGAACGGCAGGTGCACGGCGTCGCGTGCCTGCGCATGCGCGGCCTGAAACGCGAGTTGCGGCTGCGTTGGCAGGCTGCCCCCGGCTCGGCCGAGCGCGATGCGCGCGGGGGTCAGCCGCCGCAGTTGCTGCCAAGGATTCTGCGTGGCAATGGCTGGCGTGTCGTCATCTTTGTCGGTCATGGCACGCCTTAGGTCAGTTGCGCCACGGCGCGGCGGAAGGTGTCGGGCAACGCATCGGCCAGCGCAAGATGCCCACCCTGCCCCTCGGCTTGCGTGGCGATGCCCATGCGCGCGAGCCAGTCCTCGAACTCCGGTGCGGGCCGCAGGCCCAGCACGCGACGCACATACAACGCATCGTGGAACGAGGTGGTCTGGTAATTCAGCATCACGTCGTCGGAGCCGGGGATGCCCATGATGTAGTTGACGCCCGCCGCGCCCAGCAGCGTCAGCAGCGTGTCCATGTCGTCCTGGTCGGCCTCGGCGTGGTTGGTGTAGCAGATGTCGCAACCCATCGGCACGCCCAGCAGCTTGCCGCAGAAGTGGTCTTCCAGCCCGGCGCGGATGATCTGCTTGCTGTCGTACAGATACTCCGGCCCGATAAAGCCGACCACCGTGTTGACCAGCAGCGGCTTGAAGCGCCGCGCCACCGCGTAGGCCCGCGCCTCGCAAGTTTGCTGATCGACGCCGTGGTGCGCGTTGGCCGACAGCGCGCTGCCCTGGCCGGTCTCGAAATACATCACGTTGTTGCCCACGGTGCCGCGCTGCTGGCTGAGCGCCGCTTCATGCGCCTCCTGCAGCAACGCGAGGCTCACGCCAAAGCTGGCGTTGGCCGCTTCCGTGCCGGCAATCGACTGAAAGACGAGGTCCACCGGCACACCACGGCGGATGGCCTCGATGGAAGTCGTCACGTGCGTGAGCACGCAGGCCTGGGTGGGAATCGCATAGCGCTGGATGACCGCGTCGAGCATCTCCAGCAGGTTGCAGATGGCGGCCGTGCTGTCCGACACCGGATTGACGCCGATCACCGCATCGCCGCTGCCGTACATCAGCCCGTCGAGCAGGCTGGCGGCAATGCCGGCCGGATCGTCGGTCGGGTGATTCGGCTGCAGGCGCGTCGACATGCGCCCGCGCAAACCCAGCGTGTTGCGAAAGCGCGTGACCACGCGCACCTTCTGCGCTGCGAGGATCAGGTCCTGCACACGCATCAGTTTGGACACCGCCGCCGCCATCTCGGGCGTGATGCCCGGCGCGAGCGCGGTCAGTGCGGTTTCGTCCGCCGCGTCGCTCAGCAGCCAATTGCGGAAATCGCCGACCGTGAGATGGCTGACCGGCGCGAAGGCCGCTGCGTCGTGCGTGTCGACAATCAGGCGCGTGACCTCGTCCGTCTCGTACGGGATGACGGCTTCGTTCAGGAAGTGCCTGAGGGGAATCTCGGCCAGTGCCATCTGCGCCGCCACGCGTTCAGCCGCGCTGGCTGCCGCAATGCCGGCCAGCGCATCGCCGGAGCGCGCCGGACTGGCTTTGGCCAGCACGTCCTTGAGGCTGTCGAAGCGGTAAGTCTCACCACCCACGAGTTGGGAGAAGCGGGGCATGCCGGACTCCGTCAAGAAAAAAAGCGGCAGGAGGTTTCAGGCTAGCACTCCTTCCATGACGGGTCGATCAAGCCCCTCCGATGCGTTCGGCATCACACGCGGAAGCGGTTGACTCACATCAACCCGGGCGGGCCGGGCGTCAACCAGACTGGTAGCTCCCCCAACTCGGAGACCAGTGATGGCCCAGATGATGAAAGCCGCGGTTGTCCACGCATTTGGCGAGCCCCTGCGCCTTGAGGAAGTGCCGATCCCCACACCCGGGCGTGGGCAGATTCTCGTCAAGATCCAGGCTTCGGGCGTCTGCCACACCGATCTGCACGCCGCCGATGGCGACTGGCCCGTCCGGCCGCGCCTGCCATTCATCCCCGGGCACGAGGGCGTGGGGTTCGTGGCGGCAGTGGGCGAAGGTGTCACCGCCGTCAAGGAAGGCGACCGCGTGGGCGTGCCCTGGCTCTACACCGCTTGCGGCCATTGCGAACATTGCCTGAGCGGTTGGGAAACCCTCTGTCACGAGCAACAGAACACCGGTTACTCCGTCAACGGCGGCTATGCCGAATACGTGCTGGCCGATCCGAACTACGTCGGCCACCTGCCCGCACAGGTCGGCTTTGAAGAGATCGCGCCCATCCTGTGCGCGGGCGTGACGGTCTACAAGGGCATCCGCATGACCGACACGCGGCCCGGCCAATGGATTGCCATCTCCGGCATCGGCGGGCTGGGGCACGTGGCCGTGCAGTATGCGATTGCCATGGGCCTGCACGTAGTGGCGGTGGACGTGGCGCCCGAAAAGCTGGCACTGGCACGCGAGCTGGGCGCCAAGCTGGCGGTCGATGCCTCCCAACAGGACCCGGCCGCCGTCATCCAGAAAGAGATCGGCGGCGTGCACGGCGTGCTGGTCACGGCGGTCTCGCGCAGCGCCTTCGCGCAGGCGCTGGGCATGGTGCGGCGCGGCGGCACGATTTCGCTCAACGGGCTGCCGCCGGGGGATTTTCCGCTACCGATTTTCTCCACCGTGCTCAATGGCATCACGGTGCGCGGCTCCATCGTCGGCACGCGGCTTGATTTGCAGGAGTCTTTGCAGTTTGCCGCCGAGGGGTTGGTACGCGCTCACATTCACCGTGACAAGCTCGACAACATCAACCAGGTCCTCGCTGATCTGAAGGCGGGCAAGGTGGATGGCCGCATTGTCCTGACACTCTGAGCACCGCCCGGCGGTGCGGGTAAGCTGTCGGCATCACGTCCGCTTGCTCCACCGCCATGCGCATCCTCTTCTTCAGCAGCCACCGTTACGACGAAGACAGCTTCCGCGCTGCCCAGGCGCGCGGCGGCCACGGCTTCGATCTCGTCTTCCAGCGCGCGCACCTCGACGCGCAGACGGCGCCGCTCGCCGCCGGCTTCGAGGTGGTGTGCCCGTTCGTCAATGACAGCCTGAGCGCCGATGTACTGACCGCCCTGGCAGCCGGTGGCACGCGCCTGATCGCCCTGCGCTCGGCGGGCTTCAACCACGTCGATCTGGCTGCCGCGCAGCGCCTGGGGCTGACGGTGGTGCGCGTGCCGGCGTATTCGCCACACGCGGTGGCCGAACATGCGGTCGGCATGATCCTCACGCTCAACCGGCGCTTGCACCGCGCCTGCAACCGCACACGCGAGGGCGATTTCTCGCTGGATGGGCTGCTGGGCTTCGACCTGGCCGGCAAGACGGTGGGTGTGGTCGGCACCGGCCAGATCGGGCAGGTATTCGCGCGCATCATGGCGGGCTTCGGCTGCCGGCTGCTGGCGTTCGATCCGTTTCCGCAAGCCTCGCTGGCGGCGCTGGGCGTGGCCTACGTGCCGCTGCCGGAACTGCTGGCGCAGTCCGACATCGTCAGCCTGCACTGCCCGCTCAATGCCGATACGCACCACCTGATCGACGCCAGCACGCTCGCCAGCATGAAGATGGGCGCCATGCTCATCAACACCAGCCGCGGCGGCCTGGTCGACAGCCCGGCGCTGATCGACGCGCTCAAGACCGGCCAACTCGGCCATCTGGGCCTGGACGTGTATGAGGAAGAGGCCGACCTGTTCTTCGAAGATCGCTCGGCCGACGTGCTGCAGGACGATGTCTTTGCGCGCCTGCTGACGTTTCCCAACGTCATCGTCACCGCGCACCAGGCGTTCTTCACGCGCGAGGCGCTGGCGGGCATCGCCGACACCACGCTCGCCAACGTGGCGGCCTGGGCGGCTGGCGCGCCCGTCAACGTGGTAAAGGCTTAAGCGGCCTCGGCGCCAGCCTTCACCATCGCCGGTTCGCCGTCCTTTACGTAGATGGAGTTGCGCGGCTGCGCCAGCACGCGGCGCACCATCGGCTCGAAGAACGAGAGCGGCAGGTTATCGTAATCCGGCATGAAGGCGGCGGCGTCGTACTTGGCGCAGAACTCGGCGGTGCGCTCGAACAGTTCGGGCTGGCTGCGGTACTGCTCGCGCAGGTTGCGATCAAGCCCGAGGTGGTGGAAGAAGTAATAGCCCTGGAAGATGCCGTGCTTCTCGACCATCCACAGGTTCTCGGCACTGACGAACGGCTTGAGGATGGCCGCGGCGATGTCCGGATGGTTGAAGCTGCCCAGCGTGTCGCCAATATCGTGCAATAGCGCGCAGACCACGTATTCCTCGTCGCGGCCGTCGCGGTGGGCGAGCGTGGCGGTCTGCAGCGAGTGCGCAAGGCGGTCGATGGGGAAGCCACCGCAATCGCCGTCAAGCAATTTCAGGTGTGCCAGCACACGGTCGGGCAGCGCGCGGGCGTAGGGCATGAACTCGGCCGAGATGGCAGCCCAGTCCTCGCGCGTGCCGTGCTCCATGTGGGAAAAGGTCGCGCGCGGGGCGGTATGGGTGTGATCAGTCATGGGGGTGTCTCCTTCGTCGCCTGAACGGGTCTGGGATGCCGCGTCATGGGCGCGCGGCTTGAGGGTGCTTCTGTGGGCCATTCTCTGCCCGGCACTTGCACGCAGACTGTCAAGCGCTTGACAATGCACCGCCCGCCCTTCGCTGCATCCTGCCACCATGCCTGCCGAAGCCTCACAGCCCCAGACCCACACCCACCCTGCGCCGGCGCCCACGCAACTCGCGCAGGGCTGGCTGCGCGATGCGCCGGCCGACCTGCTGGCCGAGATCGCGCCCACCGCCCGCCTCATCACCTACCCCGATGGCGAATGCATCCACCCACACGGCGGCCCGGCGCAGGGCATGTTCCTGATCGCGCGGGGCCGCGTGCGCATCAGCCGCACGACGGATGCTGGCAGTGAACTCGTCTACGGCGTGCTGCGCGCGGGCGAGTGGTTTGGGGAGATTGCGCTCATTGATGGCGGCGGCCGCACGCACAGCGCGCATGCCCAGGGGCCGACCACGCTCATCCTGCTGGGCAGCGCCGCGTTTGCACGTGTCGTGGGCGCCTACCCGGCCGGCATGTGGGCGCTGATGCAGCAACTCTGCCAGCGCATCCGCCTGATCTTCGACGAGTTCGAGCACGCCAGCGAAATGCCCGCCGATGCGCGCCTCGCCCAGCGCCTGCTGCAACTCGCCCGCGCCGGCGACGGGCGCACCGTGGCGGCCAGCAACGAAGAACTCGGTCGCATGCTGGCGCGCTCGCGGCAGACCATCTCCAAGTACCTGCAGGCTTGGCAGCGCGTGGGGTGGATCCGCTGCCACTACCGGACGGTGGAGATCGTCGACGCGGCGCCGCTGCGAAGGCTGGCGGGCAGCCATGCCGCTTCCTGAGCATGCGCTGCTGACGAGGCACGCGCGCCTTGGCCTGCGTCGCTAGAATGGTCGGCACTTCGCGCGGATCTTCCCGCCCGTCGCCGCCATCCCCATCTCCGTCTCCATGACCCCCATGCTCTCGCCGGGCTCGCCCGCAGGCCGGCGCCTTGTATTGCTGCTCGGCCTTGCGCAAACGGTCTCGTGGGGCACGCTGTACTTCACCTTCACGGTGTTTCTTGCGCCGATGCACGACACGCTCGGCTGGGCGCGGCCGTTCCTGGCTGGCGGGTTCTCGCTGGGGCTGCTGGTGTGGGCGCTGTGCTCGTTCTGGGTGGGGCGCGCGCTGGACCGATGGCCGGCGCGGCGCGTGATGAGCGCGGGTACGGTGCTGGCGGCGGGCAGCCTCCTGGCGTGGTCGCTCGTGGGCGGCAAAACGGGCGAGACGGCCTTCCTGCTGCTCTGGCTGCCGATGGGCATGGCCATGTCGACCACGCTCTACGACCCCGCCTTCGTCGTGCTGCGTCAGGCGTTTGGCGATGCGTACCAGCGCCCCATCATCGGCCTGACGCTGATCGCCGGCTTCTCCAGCACGATCTGCATTCCGCTGGCGCATTGGGGCGTGGAGCACATCGGCTGGCGGCATACGCTGCACGTGTTTGCGCTGGCGCATGTGCTGATCTGCCTGCCGATCCACGCACGGCTGCGCGTGCGGCCGCCCGCATATGCGCCGGCGGATGCGATCGATCCGGCGGCGCCGGTACAGCCTTCCGCATGGCGCACGGCGCTGCGCATGCCGGTGTTCTGGGCGGTGGTCGTAGCATTCGTGGCCGTCAGCCTCGTCAACACGGTGCTGGGCGCGCACCTGATTCCGCTGCTGACCGAGAAAGGCGTGCCCACCGGCCGCCTGTTGCTGATCGCCGCGCTCATCGGCCCGGCCCAAGTGCTCGGGCGGCTGGCGATGATGCGCTTCCGGCTGGCGCACCCGGTGCGCATCGCCCCGGCCACTTACGTGGCGATGGCGCTGGCGCTCGTGTTGCTGGCGCTCTCCAGCGGGCCGCTGCTGATCGTGTTCGCACTCGTCTACGGTGCCGCCAACGGCATCAACACCATGGTGCGTGCGATCGCCATGCCGGAACTCGTTTCGCGCAGCCACTACGCCACGCTCAATGGCCTGATGATGACGCCCGTGCTGCTGGCCCAGGCCAGCGCCCCATGGCTGAGCGCCCTGCTGTGGAAGGCCAGCGGCGGCTATGCGGCGGTCGAATGGGCGATGGTGGCAGCGGCGCTCGTCGCGCTCATGGTATTCAGCTACGGCCTGCGGCATGCGCAGGCGCGCCCGCTACCCGCCAGCGCGCAAGACACCGGAGTGACGCAATCGCCATAGCCTTTGCGCCACTTTTGTACGCAGAAGATTGCTTATAGGAACCTTTATTGACGCAAATGTGTCTTGAAACATGAGACGTGATGTTTCATTCTCATGTTAAGGCGGCCCGTTTCTTGCGGCGTTGCCAGCGGAGGACGCACTGTGTCACAGGTTCATCAGGAAACATCTCCCGCTCCCGAACAACTGCCGTGGTCGATGCACGAAATCGCCTACGGCAGCATCGACGTGGCATGCGTGCGCGAAAACCGCACGCTGTTCTATCTCGTAGCCAGCGCTTCGTTTATTGAGAGCGGCTCCGACCTCTACGCCAGCAACCTCGCCCAGTACTACGCCGACCGCCCGGAAGCCGCCCATTGGCTGATCCACCACTGGGAGCGCGAAGAGCTGCAGCACGGCCGCGCGCTGCGCCGCTATGTCGAGACCGTCTGGCCCGAGTTCGACTGGGAGCGCGGCTACACCCGCTTCTTCGACGAATACTCCGTCACCTGTTCGATTGAACAGTTCGAGCCGACCCAGGCGCTGGAAATGGTCGCGCGCTGCGTGGTCGAAATGGGCACCGCCACCTTCTACCGCGCCATCGCCCAGGCCGCCGCCGATGCCGACGAGCCCGTGCTGCGCGATCTTGCCAGCCGCATCTCGGCCGACGAGGTTCGCCACTACAAGCACTTTCTTCGCTTCTTCAACGAGTGCAATGCGCACGAGGGCGTGGGCCGCGCGCGCGTGCTCAAGGCGCTCGCCTCGCGCCTGCGCGAAATCAAGAATGAAGACTCGATGATCGCCCTGCGCAACGTGCTGCGCATCGAGCGCGACCGGGAAGACGTTCCCGAGGACGATGTGCGCGCGCTCAACTCGCGCGTCAGCGCGCTGGTGCGCTCGTACCTGCCGCTCGACATGGCAGCCAAGATGCTGCTCAAGCCGCTGCGCCTGCGCCCGGGGATCGAGCGCTCGATCCGGCCACCGCTGGTGGCGCTGGTGCGACGCGTGATGCTGCACTAGCGCCCCGCCCGCCCGGCTTTTACGACGACCCCGCTGGCTACCAGCAAGCCGTCAAGCCGATGGCGCCTACATCGACAAGCTCACCAAGGCTGCCGAAGCCGGCGACTGGGCCTGCACGCTCGACCTGCTCGACGGCCGGGCACAGGCCGACGCGCTGATGGGCCCGATCCGGGGCTACCAGCGCCACTACGAACGCTCGTGGGCAGGAACGGATTTCGCGCTGGTGTTCATGCGCGCGCAGAAGCTCGGCCATCCGGATGCAGCGCGCACCGCCACCATCACGCACTGGCTCACGCGCATCGCCGTCGCCACGCGCGATACGCAGGAGATCAACAGTCTGCACAACAACCTGACGTACTGGGCAGGGCTCAACCT
This sequence comes from Ralstonia sp. UBA689, assembly GCF_002298975.1. Lineage (GTDB taxonomy): Bacteria > Pseudomonadota > Gammaproteobacteria > Burkholderiales > Burkholderiaceae > Ralstonia. The sequence goes on along the minus strand of NZ_DBMV01000019.1, from coordinate 45,285 downwards.
AGCCGCCATCGGCACGGTGGTACACCGGGGCGATCTGGTGAACGAGGGTGTGGCCCGCGTGCGGGAGGGCATCCGCGACATCGGCCCGCACGGCGAGCTGCAGCGCGAACTCAAGCGCGGCGACCGCGCGCTGCACGACCACACGTTCGCGCCGCTACCTTAGGGCAACCCACTCTGGTTCAGCCACCGCAACGCAACTCCACCCGCTGCGGCACCGGCTTGGCGGGGTTGCCCGCGCCCAGGTCAATGCGCCAGTCGGCACCGTGCGCGCCACCCACTTCGCGGCCGTCGACGGTGGCTCGGCAACCGCCTGCGTTGGCAAAGCGGATGAACGGTCTCGTGTAGCCGGCCACCTCCACTGATAGCGAGCGGCCATCGGCGCCACGCCGCCAGTTCGACAGCCGGCCGCTGGCCTCGCGCACGTAGGGCAGCGCCTGCTGGGCGCCGTCCAGCGTGAAGCGCGCCGAGCCGCTGGCCAGGTGGATGTAGGTACCGCCAGGGCCAGCCAGGTAACCCGCCACATCACGCGCATCGGCCAGGCGCGGCACGCCGGCGCCCGTCCAGCGCACGGTGCGCAGGTCGCCCGCGCCACGCACGACCCAGGCGTCGCCGTCGCGGGCCACGGCGTAAGCGCGGAAATCGAGCACCTTGCGGATGTAGTCCGACGCGTAGATCGGCATAACGGGCTGCGTCAGCGCCCAGTCATACACCTGCCGCAGCGCGGAGAGTGAAGCGAGCTTGGTGCCCGAATACGTGTGGTAGTAGATGCCGATCGGCTTGAAACGATACGGCTTGTCGGTCAGCTCGAACGTTTCGATGGCGCGCGAGAAACCGTAGTACGGGCCGTGCCAGAGGTGGGTGTAGATGTTCTCGTTCTGCTCGGGCGCGAACACCTGGAACAGGCCGTCGCCCTTGTCCGCGCCCAGCGGCGCCACGGCCGTCCAGCTCGGGTTGGAGCGCGTGATGTACGTATCGCCGCCGTTCATGTTGAGCACGCCGGCCTCGTTGGTCTTCTGCACGGCAATCGGCGGCACCTGGCCGTTGCCGCTCCACAGCAGCACCTTCACGCGTTTGCCTGCGGGCGCCAGCCTGGTGTTGATGTAGTCGATGGAGCCGGCGATCTCGCGATCGAAGCTGAAGCGGTAGTTGGGAATGTTCAGCGCGAAGGCGCCCCCCTCGCCGTCTGCCACGTACGGCGGCTCGGGCGGCTTGGTGGTGCGCAGCCAATCGAACGGGTGCGAGAACGTATGGCTGGCCAGCTCCACATAGGGCAGCGCGAAGATGTTGCGCGCGATCGGCTCCAGTTGCGGCGTGAGCTTGGGGTACATGCCGTCGGCCGCCACCTCGCCTTCGATGATCGACACGGTGGTTGGCACCTTGTAGCGCTCGAAGATCTCGCGCAGCAGTGCCTGGCCGGAGAACTCGCCGGGCGGGAATTCGGTGCGCGAGGCAAAACCGTCGCCGTCGATATGCACCGTCATCAGGCGGCGGCCGTTCTCGGTGGTGGTGTCGGGCACCGGCATGGCGGGCAGCGCCAGCGCGCGGCGCAGAAAGTCCAGCGGCTGGATCACCCAGCGCGCCTGATCCACGTCGGGCATGCGAAACACGCCGAACGGCTGCAGCACGTAGCCGCCCCACGGCGTGATGGCCGCGGCGTCGTAGGTGTAACTGCCGGCCGACAGCCGCAGCAGCGACTGCGCGCCCGCCACGTTCGGGTCCACCTGCACGCCCACGGCGGTGCGCCGGTCGGGATGCGGCTGCAGCTCGAAGCCGATCATCGGATCACGCGAGACGATCGACAGCGGCCCGGAGGGCGTGCCCGGAACAGGCTTCAGGCCGAGCGTATGCGCCATCGATGCATCCATGCTCATGCCGAACTGGTTGAACATCGCCACGCGCACGCCGGCACCCACGGTGCGCTTGAGCCACGCGGCCCAGACCGCCGGGCGCGGCGCATTGGCATCGAACCACGTGACGACACCGGCATAGCGGTCTGGCGTGACGTTGGGCAGCGGCTGGTAGGCGTCGGCAAATTCCGTGCGGTAGCCGAGGTAGTTGATCGGCATGGACAGGTACAGCACCGACGGCGCGGTGTTGGCGCTGGTGCCGGGCTGCTTCGGCTCGACCAGCAGCACGCGGCGCGGCATCACCTCCAGGCGGCCGATGCCGATGAAATCCGCGCCGGGCGTGGTGGCGTAGCTGGTGACGCCGGCGGCGCGCGCTACGTTGGCGGTGTCGCGCAGGCAGGTACGGTTGTAGCTGGCGCAGTAGTCCAGCGCAACGGCGGGCAGGTGGTATTGCGCGCCGATGCTGCGCAGTGTGGCGATGCGCGCGGCGCGGTCGGCGTCGGTCACGTCCTGCAGGCTGTCGCTGCCAGCGGCACGTTCGCGCACGAGGCCCGGCGTAACCACGCCGGCCAGTTGCGGAGAGAGCCGGTCGAGCCAGGCAGTGCCGCCGGCCAGCAGCTTGGCCTGCGGTGCGCGCGCCTGCAGCGCCTGCACCAGTGCGACCACGGAATCGGCTGAGGCGGCAGCGGCCGCCGTGTCGGGTGCCGTGCGTTGCAGTGTGTCGAGCCCGTCGAGCAGGAAACCCTGATACCCCTTCGCCAGCAACGGCGCAAACACCTGGTCGATCACCCCGGCAGGCCAGTTCCCGCCGCGCATCGCATCGACCTGCTGCGTCAGGTCCACCCGCGCGAGCCACAGCGTGGGTGACGGCTGCTTCGCGTCGAAGGTACCGGCGACGGCCGGGTCCAGCACGACCCAGTCGAACGCCTGCAGCTCGGGCACCGGCACATCACGGCCGTAGTAGAAGGCGATCTGCGGGTCGGGGGCGGTGGTGACAGGCTGCGCGTGGGTGAAGGTGCCCACCAAGGCCAGCGCGGCGGCGCCCAGCCACGCTGTCCAACGCCACTGCCGATTGCTTCCCACCGCCTGCCTGTCGTGCATCCTGATCCTCGAGGAGTCATCCAAGACTGCATTGTGTCGAGCTGGCGCCCAATTGCAACGTTTGTTGCAGGAGGAAAGGTGATGCCGGCAGGTCCTCCCCCACTCAAGCGCCGACGACGTGGTAGCTCGACTGCGGGAAGCGCTGCGTAAAGTAGGTCTCCAGTTCGTCGGCCGTGGCGGTGGCCGAGGTGTATTTGGCCGTGGTGGTCGACGCGTCGTACTGAAGCGTCACAGCCCAGCCGGGGTGGTCGGTCTGGGCTTGGGTCAATGCGGCCTGGGCGGCAAGCTGGCCGGGGCCGTTGCTGGGGTTGTGTCCGTAGACGCTGCAAGTGGGCATGGCGATCGCTCCGATTGGATTGGCAATGGGAATGCCGCCAACGCACGGGCAGGGACACGCTCGGTCTGGCCGGTCTGTAACATGGGCGAACAGACGCGCTGCCGGCTTGTCCCGCCGGCATGCGCCAGCGACAAGGCCAGCGTACGGCCCGCGCCGGCGCGGCGGAATGGAGCGCACGTCAGGGCCGACGGCCCGGGTCGGCAGCGCGGGAGTCAACCCAGAACGCGGCCTAGAACGCCGACTTCACCACCCCGCCATCCACACGCAGCGCAGCCCCCGTGGTGGCTGCCGACAGCGGGCTGGCCACATAGGCGACCAGATTGGCCACCTCCTGCGGCGTGGCAAAGCGCTTGATGAGCGAGGTGGGCCGGGCGGTCTCGAAGAAGGTCTTCTCGAAAGCCTCGAAGCTCTGGCCGCCCGAGAGCTTGTCCACGAATTCGTCCACGCCCTCCGAGCGCGTCGGCCCCGGCAGCACGGCATTCACCGTGACGGCGGTACCGGCGCACAGCTCAGCCAAGCCGCGCGAGAGGCCCAGCAGCGCCGTCTTGGTCACGCCGTAGTGGATCATCTCGGCCGGAATCTGCACGCCGCTCTCGCTGCTGATGAACACGATGCGGCCCCAGTTCTGCGCGCGCATGGCGGGGAGGTATGCGCGCGACAGACGCACGCCGCTCATCACGTTCACGTTGAAGAAGCGCAGCCATTCGGCGTCGTCGATGGCTTCGAACGGCTTGGGGTCGAAGATGCCGAGGTTGTTGACGAGCACGTCGACCTTGGGAAAGCGTGCAGACAGCGCCGCGGCCTGCGCCGGATCGGACAAGTCTCCGGCAAAGGCTTCGACCTGGGCATTGGGCACGGCGGCCCGCAGGCGCGCGATGGCATCAGCCACCGAGGCCTCGGTGCGGCCGTTGACGATGACACGGGCGCCTTCAGCGGCCAGTGTTACAGCAATGGCATGGCCGATACCCTTGGTAGAGCCGGTCACGAGGGCAAGCTTGTTCTGAAGGTTGAGGTTCATGGCAGTCGAAAAAGGAATATGGGGGAGAACGCGTACGATGCGCCACATCGCGTGGCACTGGCGTTTCTATCATGATACGAACCGCCCCGCCTCTTGGGGGCGCAATCGTTTTGCAGCGATTTCCAACGTGATTTGACGATCGGCGTCGGTGTCGACCCCGGCTTGACGGCCTGGGCAAGCGACGATTAGTGTGCAATGAAGCTCGCTCGCGTTATCGGGGACGCATGGCGCGCCTTACAAGCCGGATCACCGGCAGAACGGGGAGCACCACCATGACAATCGACGTACAAACACCGCCCGGCGCGGTCGCTGCAAGCAACGGCAGTGGCGAGGGGGCGTATCAGCTCGACACAATGGATCGCGACACCAACATCGGCCGGCTCCTGCATCGGGCCCGGCATGCGCTGGTGACGCAGATCGACAGTGCCTTGGCATCGTTGGACCTGACCGCCGCGCAGTGGACGGTGGTCGTCTACCTGGCCGAAGACCTGGCCAGCACGCCGGCCGAGCTCTCTCGCCTGCTGAACTACGATCCGGGCGCAATGACGCGGCTGATCGACCGGCTGGAGAAGAAGAACATCGTCAAGCGCGCGCCCAGCGATGCGGACCGCCGCTCGGTGGTGGTCACGCTCACCGACCAGGGCCGCGCGCTGTATCCGGAGATCCGGCCGCTGATCATCGACGTGCTGAACCACCTGCTGCGCGGGTTCTCGCATGCCGAGGTCAAGCAGTTGGAGAACCTGCTCCTGCGCGTGCTGCACAACGCCTGATCAGCTCGGGCGTTACACGCGGGGCAGTGGCCGATGGTGCTATCGGCGCGCAGGATGTCGCGCCGGCGGTGCCGCTCGGTAATCAAGCGCAGCCAGCAGTCCAGGCAGCGTGCGAGACGCTGCCCGAGGCTTACAGCCCCTCCAGTTCGTGCTTGATCTTGAACAGCTCGGTATCTGAGCGGATGCCCAGCTTGCGGTAGGCAGACTGCTTCTGCGAGCTGATGGTCTTGATGCTGCGCGCGAACTTCTCGGCAATGTCGCTGACGGACATGCCGTCCAGGCAGCAGCGCAGCACTTCGCGCTCGCGCGGGCTCAGTTGCGGGCGGTCGACCAAGTCGGAGAGCTCGGCGCCGTCGGGGGCCTGGGTCTCGATCGGGGCCTCGGCCTCGGCGTGCGCATCGTGCTCCATCTCGACGGCCAACGTGGCATTCAGGCGCTTGTTGCCCGCGGCCACGGTGCGGATGGCCCGCACCATTTCCGACAGCTCTTCTTCCTTGCCGACAAACCCGCGCGCACCGGCATGCATGACCAGCCCGACCGTCGCCTTGTTGTGATGCGCGGAAACCACCAGGATCTTCAATTCCGGATAGCGCACACGGATCAGGCGGATCAGGTTGAGCCCATCGATCTCGGAGGGGCCCAGCGAGTAATCCATCAGCAGGACATCCACCTCGATGGTGTTGGTCTTGAGCGCCTGCACCACCTCCCGCCCCGACGCGAACAGGCCGGTGACCTCAATGTCGGCCTCCTGCTTCAGGCGCGCGGCCAGTCCGTGGCGGACGACCGCATGGTCATCGAGCACGATCACTCGGATCGGTCGGGTCGCGGTCCAGTTCATGTTGGCAGATTCCTATTTGGCGCGTTACGGGATGGCTGGGCGGGCGGGATTGGAAGCGTCATCCGAAGAGGACGACATTTGTACGGCCAATTTAACACTAAGGCACATTTCTTCGACTTGCATAAAACGCTCCCCTCCATCGCTCCTATAAGAGGGGGCCAATCCAAAGTGGAACGCACAAAGGGTCAGATTTTAGTGCCTTTGTGATCTTCGCCAGGCAGGGCTGAATGGGCGGCGCGAACCGCGCCGGGTGTCACTGGCCCTCGACGGCCGCGTCAATACGCGCCTGCGTACTGCGCCGCGCGCGCTCGAAGACCGCCGTTTCGCCCATCAGGAAAGCGACGTTGGCATCGGAGCGGAAGGCCTCGATCTCGAAGATGAGCTGCTCGACATCCAGGTCCGCACGCAACTCGCCCGCCGCCTGGCCCGCGGCAATCACCTCGCGAAAACGCGCCCGCACCCCCTCACGATGGCCACGCACGCGATCCTGGATCAAACCCGGGCGGGCGCGGTACTCATAGCTGGTGGCGCACACGAAGCAGCCGCCCGGCGACTGCCCGCCCGCGATGTAGTCGAACCAGCCGTCAGCCAACGCGCGCAGGCGGGCAAGCGGGCTCTCCAGCGCCAGCGCGGGCCGCACCATCGTTGTGAGGTAGTGCACGACGCCCGCCTCCAGCGTGGCGAGCTGCAGCGTTTCCTTGTCGCCAAAGAGCACCTGGATGTTGCCCTTGCCCACGCCTGCGTCGGCTGCGACCCGGCCGATGGTCAGACCTTCCAGCCCGTCGGTGGAAGCGATGGCGGTGGCGTGCTCCAGCACTTGGGCGCGGGCGCGTTCGCCGCGCAGGCGGCGGCCGTCGGTCTCGTTCATGGCAATGCCCTGTGGGTGTGTAGGGTCAACGCAATCGGCCCTTGACGCGGGTCGATTGCTCTCTAGTATACGTACGACCGTATATTAAGAACCGAGACCCCATTATGTCAACGGACTCCCTTGTCGGCGGCGCTGCTGTCACCCAGGCGCATGCCGCCCGACGCTGGCCTGCGCTGGCCGCCCTGCTCACCGGCAACTTCGTCACCATTCTCGACCTGTTCATCGTCAACGTCGCGATTCCGGACATCCGCGCCAGCTTGCACGCCAGCTTTGCTGAGATCCAGCTCGTAATGGTCGGCTACAGCGCGGCGTATGCGGTGTTCCTGCTCAACGGCGCGCGCCTGGGCGACCTGTTCGGGCGCAAGCGCATGTTCCTGGCGGGCATGGCGCTCTTCACGCTGGCCTCGGCCCTGTGCGGGCTGGCGACCAGCCCGTGGATGCTGATTGCCATGCGCGTGGCGCAGGGCCTGGGCGCCGCCATCCTGATGCCGCAGGTGATGGCCTCGCTGCGCGTGCTGTTCGACGGCGATGCACGACGCCGCGCGTTCGGCACCATGGGCGCGGTGCAGGGCGTGGCCGCGTCGGTGTCGCAGATCATCGGCGGCTGGCTGATCGCGCATCCGCTGGCCGCCGACATGGCAGGCTGGCGCGCGGTGTTCCTGGTGAACGTGCCGATCGGCATCGTGGCGCTGCTGGCCGCGCGCACCTTCGTGACGGAATCGCGCGCGCCGGTGGCGGCCCGCCTGGATGTGCATGGCGCGGTGGCCGGTGCGGTGGCGCTGGGCATGCTGCTGGTGCCGCTCATGGAGGGGCGCGAGTTCGGCTGGCCGTGGTGGTCGTGGGCGGCGCCGCTGGCTTCGCTGCTGGTGTTCCGGCACTTCGTGCGGCACGAGCGGGCGCTGTCAGCCAATGGAACAAGTGGCCGCGTCCCCATCATCGAAATGGCGCTGTTCGCCAACCGCAGCTTCGTGTTGGGCGTGCTGGCGATCTTCCTGTTCTACACGGCCATCAGCTCGTATTTCCTGGCGCTGACGATCCTGCTGCAGTTCGGGCGTGGCCTCTCGCCGCTCACAGCGGGGCTGGTGTTCACGCCGGCGGCGATCGCATTCTTCACGGGTTCGCTGAGCGCCCCCCGACTGGCCGAACGGATCGGGCAGCGCGCGCTGTTGCTGGGCGTGGCGATCTTTGCCGTGGGTCTGATCCTGCTGTCGACGATGGCGCAAGCCGGCACCGCCGTTGCCTTGCTGATCGTGCCGCTGGTGCTCAACGGCTTCGGCCAGGGGATGGTGATTCCGCTGTCGCTCAACACCATCCTGAGTAGCGTGGACACCGCGCAGGCCGGCATGGGTGCCGGCACCGTCACCACCATGCAGGCGGTGGGCAACGCGGTGGGCGTAACGGTGGTGGGCGTGCTGCTGTTCTCGCTGCTCGGCCCTGCGGAGGGCAACAGCATGGCAGATGCGATGGGCTCGGCCGCACATGCCGCACGCTATGGCCACGCGTTTGCCCTGGCGACGCTCTACAACGTGGGCGCCACCGTACTCGCCCTCATGCTGTTCTGGCGCGCATGGCGCCGGCATGCCTGAACGCCCGTCAGGTCGATGCGCGCGGCCATGTAGCGCCTGGCGGCGGGTAGCTGGCTCGCCCCACAGCCAGCCGGCCACGAGCGCGAGCGGCGCCAGCCAGATCGCATATTCGGCAAAGGCCATGGCCAGCCACACGGTAGCGGGCGACGGCTCGGCCGGAGCGTTGATCCAGAGAAACAAGGTGTGATTGAGCGATTCCATGCAGCATCGGCCCTGGGGGCCGGCGGTTGATTCAAAGGCGGAGGTTTGCCCCCAACACGTGGCGGTGTGTTCCCTTGGATGGCACTGCGGCAGGAGGGTACGCCGCCAGGCTTAGGCACAACACAGCAATGCCCCAGTCACTTCCTAGGCTTTTCCCTCCGCCTGCCGGTGCCTATGATGGAGGCACACAGGCAGCGCACGGCCGTCGGCCAGTCGCTTGCTGCACCGCCGGAGAACACGGCGGACACAGGCCGATTGAGCCATTGAGCGCGTACAACCAAACCGGGGGTTGGATGGAAAGCTTCCTGATCCAGCAGGCCACACGCCGGCAAACGGCCTTTGCCGGAGCGATTGCGCTGCTGATCCTGCTCACGCTGGTCGTTTCCGCACCCCGCGCCAGCCTGCCGTGGCCGGCCATCGGCCCCTTCATGCCGATGTGCGCGTTGACCGTGTTCACCACCGCGTGCATCGCCGCGTTCCTGCTGGGCGCGCAGTTTGCGATCACGCGTCAGCCAATGCTGGGCGCACTGGGCGGCGCCTATGCCTTCACCGCGCTGGCCGTGATCCTGCAACTGCTGATGTTTCCGGGCGTGTTCTCACCCACGGGGTTGCTTGGCGCCCACCCCGCCAGTGCGCTGTGGATGTGGGTGTTCTGGCATGGCGGCTTTCCGCTGTTCGTGATCGTGGCGGTACTGCTGCGCGACCGGCTCCCGCGTGGCGCCATCCCCGCGCAGCGCATCGGCCCGTGGGCCTGTCTGCTGATCGGTGGGCCAGTGGTGGTAGGCGCCCTGCTGTGTGCCGTCGTTTTGCTGGCCGACCTGCCGGCCCCGTTCAGCGCGGCGGGCAACGGCACGGTGGCCGTCGTTCTATGGGCAATCAATGCGATTGCGGTGCTGGTGGTGGTTGCCAGCGGCCGCATGCGCGCGGTGCTCGATGTGTGGCTGGTGGTTGCGGCGCTGGCGTGTTTTGCGGATACGAGCCTGAACCTGCTGAGCTCCGACCGCTTTACCGTGGGCTGGTACGTGGCGCGCCTGTTCAGCATGTTCGCGCCGGGGGTGCTGGTGTGCGTGCTGGTGTGGGAGGTGACGGCACTGTACCGGCGGCTGTTCGAGGCGCACATGTCGTTGCGGCAGGCCTCCATGCGCGATGCCCTCACGGGCCTGTACAACCGCAGCTACTTCAACGAGCAGATCGGTACGCGGGTGAGCGCGGCACAACGCAGCGGCCAGCCGCTGTCGCTGGTCATGGTCGACGTGGACCACTTCAAGCGCTACAACGACGCCTTCGGCCACCTCAAGGGCGATGCCTGCCTGGCAGCCATTGCAGCAGCGCTGGCCGGCGTGGTGCGCCATCCCGGAGATTTCATTGCCCGCTATGGCGGCGAGGAGTTCGTCATCGTGCTGCCCGAGACGGGCGCACACGAGACGCAGGCGCTGGCCGAGCGTGCCCGCGAAGCCGTTCTGCGCCTGCGCATGGAAGCCACCGCGCCATTGCGCTACGTGACCGTCAGCGCCGGCTGCGCCACGGCCATCCCTGACTCCGAGGCCGTCTCCGTCGACGTGCTGGTCGAAACAGCCGATGCCGCGCTGTACCAGGCGAAGGCAGCCGGCCGCAATCTCGTGATCAGCGCGCAGGCGATGGCGATTGCAGTGACGTGATGCACGTCGATTCGCCTTCCAAAGATCGCCGCACGAACAGGCCTGCTGTCTGTTTCTGTTTACTTCTTTATCTATATAAAAATAGTAGTAGTAGATAAGGGCACGCCGTTTCTGTGGATAGCTGCGGAAAACGCTTTGGCTTCAAGGGCTTGTGCAATGCACAACTGAGCGGACAGCGTGTGCTGATGCGTGGATGAACGCGGTGGTTCGCGTTGCAGCCTGTCGGCATGGGTGGAAGTTGTTCCCGTGCCGTCGACAGACTACCCCCGGAGAGTCAGCTCGCTTTTCCCTTGAGTTGTTCACAGGGCGAGGTGGGGGTTATCCACATTGATGATTTCGGCTGCCCCAAAGAAAAAAAGAGCCTGAACCGCGAGGTTTAAGACTGGGGGCATTTCTTTGCCCTACCCTGGACCATATCTTCGTGCATCCGCACAGTGGCACCAAGGACCTGCGCGCACCGACGAACAGCCCTTCGAACCCTCTGTCTGTACTTTGTCCAACCGGGACAGAATTCGCTGCACTTTGTCCTTGGGCCCGGCAACGTTGGCGTCGGATCGACATGCGGCAATAGACGAGCGGGCAAAGAACGGGAGTAGCGCAATGACTCGTACGACCGAATACCGTGGTTATCAAATTCACATGGAACTTGTGGGTACCTCCAAGGACATGTTCGATTTGTGGTTCTGTATCGAAGGCCCGATACAGCCCGTCGGCGTCGCGGCAATCGGCAAGCGCATCAAGGTCCACGGCGGTCCTTTCTCCCGACGTTGGGCGCATTTGATTGGCGAGCTAGCCGGGCGGGCGGCGATAGACGTCATCCTTGGTGTTGAAGAGGAACCTCCCGCAACGGACGAGTGGTGAGCCACGCTTACCTCCCTCACCACGTGCTGATCCCCTGTGCGGTGTCGACTGGCATGCTGAATCTCGGGGTACTGCTTGCCATGGCCTGAATTTCCACCAACGGTCGCGACGGTTTGACGTTGCCGAAAACCATAGCGATGGGGACATCCGCTGCATCACGCCCGGTTCCGATTCGCAAGAGCCCCATGGGCACCGCTGCATTCGATGGGTCGACCAGGTACCATCGCTGCCCCAGAAACACCTCCACAAATGCATGGAAATCCGGTGGACCCAACAGCGGGTCAGCACCGTAGTCGAGACTGCTGGAGAAGCGCGCCGGAATACTCAGTGCGCGGCATAAGGCGATCATGAGGTGCGCATAGTCTCGGCACACGCCCTTTCTCTCCACGAGTGTGCTGACAGCAGACGTCCGCTCGTTCGTGGATTGAGGGACAAATCGCACGTAGCGGCAGACCCAGTCCCGAATCGCGATGACAAGCGGATACCCACGTTGATAACCGCCGAACTCCCGCAGCGCAAATTCCATAAGGCGATCCGACTCGCAATAGCGACTGGGAGCCAGGAATGTGATGACATCAAGCGGGAGGTCTGCGATGGGGACTTCGAACAGCAGCTCGGGAGGCATCAGCAGATGGTCGATGTCGACCGTCGCCGCGTAATTGACTGAGAAGTGGCCCTTTGGAGCCCGGACTCGCAGACGTCGATTCAGCAGACATGGTTCGGTGTGCGGCTCTGCTGGCAACTCGGGGCTCAACTGCAATGACTCATCGACGATCGCTTGGCGCGCTGTCTGGGCGGCGTGGAAATTGAAGATGAAATCGGCGGTCGGGTCATGCACCTCGTAAGTCAAGCCGACTGAATAGTGCATGCGAACCATACGACCTCCTGCTACTTGCCTCGAACGTCGTCTGGCTGCCGGCGGAGGCATGCGATGCGCAATTCGGCGCTGTCCGGCGATCCATCTGCACTGGCACTGGCCGCAGGTCCGATTCAACTACTCGGGAATCATGGATTGGCCGGGCACAAATCCATCGATGATGCCTTCGGCCATCTTCGCGGCTGCACGTTTGGCTGTTCCGATGCTCTCCCATTGGATCGCCTGAAGCGGGAAGATGCGGGAATGCTCGGAATTCGGCGGCTCGCCTGCCTGGCAGATCAGCACGGAGGCACTGTAAGACCGGTCCGGACGCCGCTCATGCCATTCACGAGGCGGGTCGAACAGGTAGATCAGGGGATAAACATCGAACCCCTTGTAGCGGCAAGTCGGGTAGGCATCCACAGCAAACTCCGTTGAAGGGGGAGCCCCACTGTACGCTCTTTCCATCTGCGCCAGCGAACTACCCGCTGCCTGACGGCAAGCCGTCAGATTTTGCACGACGACGCGGATATCTCCGTGCCGTCACAACGCTGTCACTCGATCCGGAACCCGCCGATGCTCGCTACTCGTGCGCGTCCTTCCTCATGTTCTCGGCTTCCATGGCAGCGATCCATTCCTCGTATGCCTCAATTGGCTCCATGGCCTCATCCACGAGCGCGGCTGCGCGCTCCGCAGCGGCTGATGCCTCCTGGACGGTGGCGTCACTCGGACTATCGTCGTCGGAGCTGGGCGGCAGAAGCATGTCCTTAAGCATCGCCCGCAACTCCGGCGTATTCCATGGTCTGCCCAGCCGGCGTTGCCTGTTCAAGTAATGGCGAACTTCCGCCTCTTGCTCGGCAGTGAGCGGAAGCCCTCGGAATGTCGGATGTGTGTCGTCGTGGATCATGATGCGCCTCCCGACTCGGTCTGCGCTTTCAACCTTCAATGTAGATGGTTCGATTCGCGCTAGAGAACGTCTCGCTTTACGCGTCGGCCCTATACAGCAGGTCTGCGGCCAACCCGATCACGTCTTCTTCTTTGCGGCACCCTCGTTTCCGACCCGCGACTGAACCGTGTTAAACGGGGTCGCCGGCACCGCAGGCTTCTTCTGTTGCTTAGGCTTCTTCGCTTCGCGGTTGCTTCGCAATTGACTCTTGGCCATGGTGATACTCCTGTTGCGTTGCTTGCCAAGTGGCAGTCCCCAGCATACGCGCTCCACCCTCGGCAAAGGGGAATATCTTTCGCGGGTTGCGGTAAGGTTGGCAATGCTTGCAGACGGCACCTCACGCTGAGAACGCTAGGACCCTGGCTGCCCTGGCAATGAAAGCCGAGCAGTCGGGATGTGTGTCAAGGCAAACACGCTGCTAGCTCAACGACAGTCGACTCAGGTGACCGATTGAGGGGGCACTGGCCGGCAACGCGCGCATCGACTACTTCCAGCCATGCCGCGTCGTTCGCCGTGGCAGGGATGCGCCGCTTGGATCTCCGTTTTCAGCCAAGTGAATGTGGGCGCGGCGACCTTGGTGCACTACGCGATCCTGCCGGCCTGAGCTCACCTTCCCAGGGTTGCGCGCCCATGTCGAGAACATGGTCGCCCTCGACGGTCTTGGCGTAGAGGCCGTCGCGGATCACTTGCCCGATGGCCATTCTGCAGAGGCTTTCGATGCTGCACTCGGCAACAGATGACACGTCTGACTCGCTTGCCAACACTCTGAAGGACCGCCGCCCTTCGCCCACGAAACTGGTGAACTGCACGCAGTTCGGATGCCCGGGATCAATAAAGCCAACCGTGATGGAGTACGCAATGCCTCTTGCCGCTCCGGGAAGCGTGCAGAGAAAGCTCGTCTTGTCGGACGTATAAATCATCTTGTTTCCAGGCTGGTCAAGCACGCAACGCTCCTTCCCAGTGCAAAGCCCAAAGGTAACGGGACCTGGGCGACACGTCGCACCAATTACAGCGATGCCACAGACTCACCGGGTACCAGACCGTTGATGACGTCTTCGCCAAACTTCAATGCACCCCGTCTCGCCGTGCCAACATTCTCCCAGGAGGTAAATGTCATGCGAAAAACGCGTGAGTGCTCGGTTCCTGGCTGATGACCTTCGCGGCAGATCACCACGGACGCGTTGAAGGTGCGGTCGGGACGCTTTCGCGGCCAGGACTGGACAGACTCAGTCTTGTACACGAGCGGATATAGGTCGAAACCTTTGTATGTGGCTGACGGGCTTGCATTCATGGAGACTCCAACTGATGGTAAGTACTACTGAAGCCTCAGCAAGGCATCGATGGGTACTGGACGCGGCAATCTCGTTGATCGGCCCAGGAGGCTATGAATCCACCCCAAGACGATCGACGGTAATCACGATCGTCCGGTTTCCCAGACCTGCCTCGGCATGCATGCCCAAACGTGCCCGTAGAAAGCGGTCAAGCACGCACTGCAACTGACAGAGGTCTGGCCGAGCTGCGTGCATCAACTGATCTGCCACATCCTGCGTGAATGCGATCCTCAGCGTTCTCGCACGCCAGATCCGGCTGCCGAACTCAGGTACCTGCCAGTTCGCCTCCAGCACGTACGGCCCGGTGCTCCAGGTCCGCACGTCCTGCCCGGTAATTTCGTCCAGCACTGGCTTAGCAAACGCGACAAGATTGAGCATCACGAATCTCCACGACACACCTCGCGAGTAGGGTCCTCGGCAGGCAAGCGGCCGTGTGCGGAACCGGCAAGGATGACAGGCTGGAGGGCTCGATCAAGCGTGGGGGCGCCAGCCGACGCGTTGATCATGAGTGCGGGTCGAAATCTTCTTGCGCCGGGGCCCATGATCCGCCCCACTGTTGTCAGTGCCTCACTCTACTCCGATATGCGCGCGGCAGGGGTCACCATCTTCCAAAGCACTGCGCGACACGTTATTCCTGCTCAGTAGCAAGGGCGTATCGGCGTAACAGGTGAAAGCCCGCTCGACCGTGTAAGACGCCCCCTACGTGAGAGCGAAGATCCCCGCCCGTCTCTGAGAACCGTCTTGCTGTGGTGATTGCCCGTAGCCTCGCCGCTCTACGGCGGCTAGCACGTCCCACGTCTGCAGATCGACATCGCGGTCCCCGAGCGATCTCGACAAGTACCGGCAATTTGGCGCGTGCACTGGCGCGGGCCTCCTTCGGCCCCGCCGCCGAAAGAGGGTAAGGATGTCGTTCTTTTTATGTGAGTGGTTGAGAACCGCTTACAGCCTGCGTGCCCGCATCACCGTCAGCGGATTCCAGTTGGCTGGGTCCGGCTGACTCCCCTCCAGGGTCAGACAGATGTAAGCGCCGATGGCATCGAGAAACCCGGCACGATATTCCTTGCACTGCTCACCCACATCGTTTTCAAGCACCTCGCGCAGCTCCGATGGCCGAAACAGCCGATAGCGGGCCAGGGTGAGTTGCTTGTCGAGCAGGAATTCTCGTGCGGCGAGTGCGCCGAGTTCGTAGTTGCTGCGTGGTGGTGATGGGAAGGACGCGGGGCGCGTCACGTCTGCAATAGACATTTGAGCCTCCTTGGGGTTGAAGGAGACCCGCCATCTCGGCGCTAAACGAGGGTGGCGGGCCTGACGATGGCGTTAGCGACCCGGCCCCCAAGGAAACCGGTAGACCCGAAGGTCTCACCACCCGGCCCGCCAAAGTAGGCGCGAACGGAAGCAGCAGTGCGATTGCATGCAGCAATCGTCCGCCTTGGTGTTTCAGGTCGCTAAACCAGGCTGCCGTTGGTGCGGCAGCGGGGCAATTATAGCGACGAGGGCGGG
Source organism: Ralstonia sp. UBA689 (assembly GCF_002298975.1). Lineage (GTDB taxonomy): Bacteria > Pseudomonadota > Gammaproteobacteria > Burkholderiales > Burkholderiaceae > Ralstonia. The sequence goes on along the minus strand of NZ_DBMV01000019.1, from coordinate 29,567 downwards.
AGGAAAAATCTGATTCTGCGTATCGGGCTCCGGGCGCCAAGATCCGCGCGCCCACCGCGTGTCTCGGCCCAATACGCGCAGCGTTCGAACCTCGGCTTGGCAGATTTGGCCATTTGCTTCTCGCGGCTGCCCCATAGACCGCCGAATGCCGCAGTTTTCGGTTCGCGTGTCACCCTCAAACATTCGATTTCGTTAGGGTGAGAGTGACGCTCCGCCATCAAACAGCGGCGCGTGGGGCTCAGAGGTCCGCACGCCGCCCAAAAACATCCGTTCCATCGGCTCTCCGAAACCCACGCTTCGCCGTCAAAGAGTCGAAGTCGTCGAGTTGAGGCTGATGTTCGGCCGTCTGAGGGTCGAGGCCGCCAGTCTGAGCTCGAAATTTTCGAGCTCAGACTGCGGAATGCGACTGTTTTAGGCTCGCGTTCCGCCCCCAATGGTTCGCGCTCGAACCCAGGAGGTCCACGTTCGGGCCCTGGAGGTACGCAATCGGCAGTTTGGGGCTCGCTTTCCAGCCCTCAACGCTGGCGTATGAGCGCCGCTCAGTTGCAGACGCAGCCGCATCGGATTCTGTCAAAAGTGGTGTCCAGCCTTGATATTGGGCCAGTGGCAAACCAATCTCGCCCGGTCGTACCAACCGGCGCGACCTTGTTAATACGTAGAGAAGGAATGCAATGTCACAGAACCTGATTTCGCTTCAACTCAGCACCGCTGACCTGAGTGCCGTGGATGCTGCGCTGAAGACCCTGGAAGACAAGTTCGGCGGCCTGATCGATCTGTCGATCGAGCAGCGCACCACGCTCACGAAGATGGGCGACAAGTCGGAAGCGTTTTGCCGCAAGGCCGTGGAAGTGCTGGGTAACAACCCCGGCGTGCTGTCGGTCAACTACAACCTGGCGGAAGTCAAACGCGACCTGGCCGCGTTCGATGCCCTGCGGCCTCGGCTCGTTCGCGTGGAGAAGCTTGTTGAGAAGATGCGCGACTCGCAGATGGCGCTGGGTAGCGATCTGATGACGGCTTCGCTGGAGGGGTATGCCTTCCTGAAGATCGCGGGCAAGGGCGAGGCGTTGGATACGGCTCGGGCGGCGTTGTCGGTGCGGTTTGGTCGGGGGCCTAGGAAGAAGGAGGAAGAGGTTGCGCAGTGAGGTGATGGGCTGCTGATGGTTTGAGCGAAGCCTAGACGCAAAAAAAAAGCCCGCGAAACCTCCGGCTCGCGGGCTTTTTCTTGGCATCGCTTGTCAAACGCTGGCAGTGAATTGGTGGCCGAAGGGCAACCGAACAATGGCAAGAAAGCCTTGTGGTTAAGCCAATCTTCTATTCACAGCGCGTAACTTGTCCCCCAAATTGCCCCCATGGTGGACTACGTTGCCCGCCCCGGGTTGATGGGAGCACCGGTTACATCCATCAACTTGCCCCCACTCTTCCAAGCTCCCGCCTCTCAAGCAGGACGCGCAGTACTTCCGGCAGGCCATGGCCAACTTATCCATATGCGATCCATTGATGACGCCTCGGTTCCAGCGAAGGCATCACATGTGACAGCGATGCCTCACGGAAGACCGAAGATCATTCCTTTGGTTACGAATGCTTCGGGCTGCGAGTCGAATTCCATGTACCGAATTACGATTCCTGTTCGCGCTACGCTGGGGTTTTTCGAAAGGAATAGATCAAGGTCTTTGGCGCTATGGTACGTGGAAAAAGATAGCTTGAACCCCAGCGTGTCGCTAGCCAAGAAGAGACCACCAAGATAGGTAATCTCTCCATTCCTAACCGAGAATCGATAAACCGGCGCTTTTGTCGCAACGAAGTACGCATTCCCTGAGTGCGGCACAAAATAGTATGTGCCGGCAGGCAGGCTTAGCGTACGGAGGTTGCAGTGCTCACCTTGAAAGTCAGATGGAAATGGGTAGTCTAAGTTAATCAAAACTTGATCGTACTTCTTCCGCGACTCCCCGTTTACCAGCCAAAGCTCTGTTGTCAACACGGAACGCGTTTCCCTGGCGCACGTAGAGAAAAGGGCAATTCCCTTGTCCTCGGGTGGTTTGGCGATATTTGACACATACCCGCGACCGGTGTGCGCGCAGCCAGAAAGTGTTAGGAGCAGGGATAGCACGAACGCTCGCGTTCTCATTGGCCTTTTCCGTTCTACCTCACGCATGCTAAAGCCACCGCCGAGCAGTAGATGAGTTTTTTGCTTTTTCGCCGTTAAGGCAATCTTCATTTTTTCAAAGCTTCCAGCAGTTTGTTATATGAATCAAATTGCTCTTACTATTCGCCGCGTGATAGGCTCCTTCCAACCAGTAGCAGTCCGTCTGCCTTTAATCCCTAGCCAACCATTGGCTGCGGTCTGCCCGGCAGCGACGCTATCACATCGAAAATGTGTGCATTTTTCCGCACAGATATGCGGATGGTCTATCGTCCCAAGCCGCTACGATCGACGTCGCCTTTATAGTATTCGGCAAAAGCGCCTGAAGTTGGGCAAGTTTAGTTGGCATTACGCCCCGTTCATCCAAGAGAGTACCAAGCACGGCGACATCGACCTGCAAGCTTTTCGCGATCTGTGCGAGGTCTGTAATATCCGAAGTTGCAATCAACTCAGCGCGTGCCTTAGCCTCCCCGATGATGAACTTGCCATCGCTGACGCACAGAATATCCAGCTCGTGATTGGGCGCCCCGCCTTGTTCTTCCGGGTACTTGGCATATATCGCAGTCTGAGGCTGGAAAGTGAAGAACGAGCGCGCCTCTTCTCTAAGAGCCGACAGGATGCAAGCGACTGTGAGCGTGTCGTGTTCGCGCAGGCAGGTGGCAAAAAACTCATTCAACCGGAAGTCCAGCGCCATATCAACTGGCAATTGATGCCCCGAGGCGCAGACTTCGCATGGCAGTTCATCTGTCAGCATTCGTAGTCCAACCCAGTTGCGATGTGAGCAGTTGCGGCAGACCCACTCGTGCCCCCGATAGAACACACCGCGCTCGATGAGGAACGAAAGAGACGATTTCAGCTCGCCTGGCGCTTCGGCGAGGATTGAGTCAGCGCGTTGTTTGAGGTTCTCGTCGAGATCCATCGCCTCGTTGAGCTCCTTGCGCCACCGCTCAAGCAACTTGTCGTAGCGTACGCGTAACTGCGGAATCTTCATGCGAGCTGCGCTCTGTACGACCCTCTGAGCTAGGCGCTCCCATCCCTCGGCGTCGTCTATCAACAGAGTTCCACTTTTGGCGTTCAACCTGCGCTTGAGGAAAGTAATGACCTCTGCGCGTTGGTCGTTCGCTGGCGCGGCCATCGAAAAAAACTGCCGCCGCCAAAACCGCATGTCCATCGTGTGTTCAACGTCGCTAAGCGAGCCAAACATTCCGAGTAGACCTGCGAGGTATCTTCCTTTATCAGAAGTATCTGAGTACCGAAAAGCTGGCGGGACATCCTGTTTAAAGCGAATGTCGCCATAGGCCCACGTTTCCGTCTCGGTGAGGAGTCGTCTAAACAGCAGGCTATCGTCTGGCTGTGTCACCTCCAGCGTTGACACTTCTGCATGGCTTGGCACCGACAGATTGCCCCGGCGCAGTATGCGAGTGCCATCAACCCTGACGAAGTCTTTAATTAGCTGCCGCCGTTGGGGCAACATCCACGCTTGGCGTGCATTAACGAAGCGTCCGTGGTCGTTGACCTTGTCAATCATCAAGTCAACGTACCATTTTCCTTCAGAAAAAATGGGGTGCTGACCTGCGCAGTACTTCAGTTGATGAGGTGAAGGAATACTAACAAACGTGCTCGGCTCCGCTGCGGCAGCTTCATTCATAGCCGGCGCCGGCCGAAGCATGCGATAGGCGGCATGCATAGCGGTGGCGTCAGCGGGGCAGCAATCGTCGAGGGACCCGATGGCCTCAAAGGCTACCTGCGACCGGGAGCCTTGCCTTAGCCAATTAAGGAAGTCTTCGAGAACGGCCTCGCGCAAGGAGTGTGAGCGCACCACAATCTTTGGCGGTCCAGCATTGCCACCAAGCCAGTTGGCACCCCGCAGAAAGGCCGCCACCTTTGCGGTCCTTTCTTCGTCTGTAGCAATCGCGGCGGGAAGGCGTAATGTCTTGATGGACTGAGTTGTCGCATCATCGAACAGCAGGCCGGCGTTCCAGCATGCTATTCGATCTTCGAAGCTGTCGCCGATGACGAGGCAGAAGGCATCATGCCAAGGGTGGTCAGGCCGAAACGGCTGGCAGTTCAAGTTCGAGAGATGTGCCAACGTCGATGTTCCGCTGCGCAGCAGATTCTCGAGCATGTTGTACGGGTCTTGGACCTCCACAGCGTTTGCGATCCGGAAGTGCCATCGATCCCCCGACGGATCTGGTGGCGTCAACATGACAGGCCGCACACCAATCTGTTCGTGAACAGGGAATAGACCTACGCTGTCGCAGAGAGTCCCGAAGTTGTCCTTAATAAGGCCGTCGTCGCGCCATGCTGGGTAGCGGTCAAGAATGAAGTTAATTGGCTGGTTCCGAAAGCCTGATACGGTCTTAAGGAACGGGATCCAAGAAAGCGCAGTCAAGGCGGGAGTTTCAAGCCTCAATGCCGGACGATTCTCAATCTCTCCTGGCCTGCGTTGCCGATGTGCCAATAAGGTGTCGCCCAAGAGGGCGCCGACGTTTGCCGCAGCAGTGGCGTTCTCGTAGGTCAGCAGCATCACCACATCGGGATCAAGCACTTTCAACCAAGCGGCATACCCATCGGAGATGCCTCCCCCCATGCTCGGAACTATCAGCGATTGTCGGCCACCATGCCGCCCGTAACACTGTGCAATTACTTCATCCAGCCAAGCATGAGCGTCCTCGCCGTTCTCCAGAACGTAGGCAACGCGCATAGGCCGAGCAGTCGCCCTGATCTTCGGGTCAGGCTTGTGCATGTAGTTCCCCTCTCTTCTACGGACGCATGCCCGTCAGAATGTATGGCATCAGTTTCAATAGTCACACAGGTTGTTACGGGGGACCGTGCGATCTCATAGCTCAACTGGTGCAGAACGACCCGACGCAGCTACGGGCTCCGAATGCCGATCAACCCAATTGCGGCGATTCTGGGTTGCTGTATCCAGTCTTCCGACCTGTTTCCGGGGGGACACAGGCAAAAAACCCCCGTGGCTCCGTGGCATCCCCCTCCCATCGCCCGCAAAGCCTTACGCTACAAAGAACTTCGCTCCCACGGAATGCCACGAAATGGGGTGTGGCACGCCTCCAATTCCGTGGCCTAAAGAATAGGCAACACCTCGAAACCGTGGGACAGCCCGTCCCTGTTTCTCACTGCTTTCTTTCTCTTTTTCTTTGATTTTTAAAGGAAAAAAGGAAAGAAGTAGGGACGGCGGGCAAAAAGGGCTATGTGGCGGATGTGACCGAAACCGTGGCATTTTTGAGGCAAACCCCGTGCGCCACTTCCGTCGTAAATCAAAAGGGCTAGGCGCATGCCTGCATTATGAGGCCCGACAAGGCACGCAGGAAAATCAGATCGACGCTGCGAAGTGCAGGCAACAAAAAACCCGCGAGCCTCAACGCTTCGCGGGTTTTTTGGGCATTGCTTGTCAAACTTTGCCAGTGATTTGGTGGACCGAAGGAGGATCGAACTCCCGACCTCCGCATTGCGAACGCGGCGCTCTCCCAGCTGAGCTATCGGCCCGTAGCGGATGATTCTATCTGAAATTTTGACGGCCTTTCAACCGGTGGCGGCCTCCATGCCGGGGTTGCCCGCCATGCCGACAATGCGCGGCGTATTCAGCGGCCGGGCGGTCACTTCGCGCTGGTCGCGCAGCCAGTCGGCCAGCACGTCCCAGACCGGGCGGCCGCCAGCCTTGCGGGCTTCGGGGGATACCGCTGCCCAGCCGGCCACCTTGTAGCGGCGGTCGGCGTCGAGCGGTTTGTCGCCCAAGCGCAGTTCGGTAATGCGCTGGCCCATGGGCTTGAGCGGGTCGATGGTGTAGCGCAGGCCACCGGTGCGCACCATGTCGCCGCCTTGCTGGTAGTACGGGTCGGGATTGAACAGGTTGTCGGCCACGTCTTCGAGCACGGTCTTGATGGTGGCGCCGGTCATTTCGGTGAGCGTGGTGGCCGGGTAGGTGATGGCGGTTTGCGCCATCAGCGCTTCCATGGTCAGTGCTTCGCCGGGCAGCAGCGTGGTGCCCCAGCGGAAGCCGGGCGAGAAGGCAATCTCGGCGCCCTGCGCCTGCATCAGGCCGTCGACGATGAGCTGGTCGAACGTGCCGTTGAAGTTGCCGCGCCGGTACAGCAGCCCGCGGTTGACGGCGAGCGTTTCGCCCAGCTTGTCCTTGTACGGCGCACGCACGCGCTCGATGAGCGCGGCCATGGCCGGGTCGGGCGGCAGCAGGTTGGCGAAGACGGGCAACAACGTGTAGCGGATATCGCGCACGGCGCCGCCGCGCACGTCCAGGTCGAGCACGCCGACAAACTTGCCGTTGGCGCCAGCGTTGGTAACGAGCGTCACCCCGCCCGGGTTGCTGACCTTGACCGGTGCGGGCACCGCGTCATGCGTATGCCCACCGAGGATCGCGTCCAACCCGCGCACGCGCGAGGCGAGCTTCAGGTCGACATCCATGCCGTTGTGCGACAGCAGGACAACCACCTTGGCGCCCTTGCCGCGCGCCTCGTCAATCATCTTCTGCAGGCGCTCTTCCTGAATGCCGAACGTCCAGTCGGGCGTGAAATCAGCCGGGTGCGCGATCGGCGTGTACGGGAACGCCTGGCCGATGATGGCGACCGGCACGCCGTTCAACTCGCGCAGCACGTACGGATCGAACACCGGGTCGCCAAAGTCGGCCGTCTGGATGTTCTGCGCGACGAAGGCGACCTTGTTCTTGAAATCGTGATCGACCACGTGGCGCACGCGGTCGGCGCCGTAGGTCATCTCCCAGTGCGGGGTCATCACGTCCACGCCGAGCGCGAGGGCGGCGTCGACCATGTCCTGACCGTTCGTCCACAGCGCGGTGGCGGAGCCCTGCCACGTGTCGCCGCCGTCGAGCAGCAGCACATTCGGGCGCGTGGCGCGCAAGCGCTTGATGAGCGTGGCCAGATGGGCGAAGCCGCCCATGCGGCCGTAGCGGCGCGCGGCCTCGGTAAAGTCGAGCGACGTGAAGGCGTGCGCGGCGCGCGAGCCCGGCGCGATGCCGTAGCGCTTGAGCAGCGCGTGCCCGACCAGATGCGGCGGCTGACCGGCCCATTGCGCCACGCCCAGATTGACGCTGGGCTCGCGGTATTCGATGGGCAGCAACTGCGCGTGGCAATCGGTGAAGTGCAGCAGGTGGACGTTGCCAAAGGGGGGCACGTCGTAGCTGAGCGTATCGGCGTGGGCGTCGGTCAGGCGCAGGCCGGCGGCGGCGGCAATGGCCAGCGCCTGGACGAATTCGCGGCGATTCATTGGGCAGAAGCCTTGGCGGGTTGGGCCGAATGGGCGTAGCGAGCAAGGTCCGCCACGTCGTCTTCAAGCATCTCGCCAACTTCCTTGCGCACGACGCGGCCGTTGGCGTCGAGCACGAGCAACTCCGGCAATCCCTTGCGCGGGCCGGTGGCGGCGCACAGCGCGTCGGTTTCCATCGTCACCGGAAAGGTAAAGCCGCGCTTGGCGACGTAGTCGCGGGCAAGCTGCGGGTTGGCGTCGATGCTGATGGTGAGCATGCGCAGGTCGGTGCCGCGCGTGGCGTCGTAAAGCTTTTGCAGGCGCGGGTTCTGCAGCGCGCAGAACGGGCACCACGATGCCCACGTGGCGATGATGACCGGATGCCCGCGCCACGCATCGCCTGGCACGCGCGTGCCATCGAGCAACTGAACTTCGGGCATCGTCACCACGTCGCCGACTTCGACGGCTTGCGCGGTGCCGGCAGCACACACCACCGCTGCTGCCGCCCACATCACGAACCGTCGAAGCGTGTGCATGGCAATCCCTACTGGTTGACTGGCGAGGCCGGATCGAACAGCAATGCCATCACGTCGCGAATCTGCTGCTCTGTCAGGATGCCCTTGTGCCCGAAGCGCGGCATGTTGGAGCACGCTGCGTACGCGTTGGAGTTGTAGATCTTGCCCCACGTGTAGCGCAGGATTGCCTCGGAATCGCCACGCAGCTTGCCGTACTGGTACAGCGACGGGCCGATGGTGCCGTACGACACCTCGTCTTTCGACAGGCGGTGGCACGCATAGCAATTGGCGCCGTTGACGGTGCCGGCCGGGTCGGAGAACTGCATGCCGCGTCCACTCTGTGCGGTCTTCTCGCCTGCCTTCCAGTCGCCCAGCCACTTGCCGTCTACGGGATAGCGGATGGTCGTCACCTGGGCGTCTTCCAGCTTCTTGGCGACGGCGGCCGGCACGGCGTTGCGGTCGGCGTATTGGCTGCAGGTCTTCTGCACGTCGTCGCGCTCGGTCACGCCTTCCACGGTGGCCGGGCCCTTGGAAACAAAGCTTTCGTGGATGACCTTGGCGAGCGCTGCGTCGGCTTTCGCATCGGGCTTGGGCGCAGTCACGGCTTTGGCGGCGGCCGTGTCAGCGGCGTGTGCCGTGCCGGCAACGAGGGCCAGGGCGATGAGGGTCAGTCGAATCATGTGCGGCATGGTCGGCCTCATCGTTTGATCGACGGCGCGTCCATCTTGCCGCCGTTGGCATTGCGGGCGAGGAACAGCTCAAGCGCGGTGATCACCTCGCTGCCGTAGAGCGGCTCCGGAAAACGTTGCTGACGCAGGCAGTCGTACAGGCGGTGCTGCATCGTGCGCACCTCGCCCTGCGAGACGCGATAGCCGGGCCAGGTCGTGTACGCATAGCGCGCGCCGTCTGCGGTCAGCAGGTCGGGCAGTTCTTGCAGGCGGATGCGCAAACCCGGCTGGGCGTGGCACGTGGCGCAGGCAAAGTCGTAGGCGCCGCCGCGGTAGAAGAACATGCGGCGGCCCAGTTCATACACGCGCTTTTCTTCCGGATGCGCCAGCGGAATATCGATGGCCGCGCCGCGCGATTCCGAGGTGATGTACGCCATCAGGCGTTCAATCTCGGACGGCTTGCCCGGCGACGAGAACGGGCGGGCCGAGGCCTCTTCCTTGGTCAGCCCCTGCAGCGTCATGCGGCAATACATGAGGCGCTGTTCGGCGTCCATCACGCGGCCGGTGTCTTTGAAGTAGCGCGGCAGCTTGGCGTAGGCACCCTTCACCACGCCAGGGCCCAGGCCCAGGTCGCACGCTTCGAGCGAGGCCTGCTTCGGGCCGGCGGGCTTCTTCCAGAGTTCTTCGCCGGCGGCTTCCCACAGTTCAGCCGGGTTGCCGTCTGCCAGCATCTCGCGGTACTGCGCGATGCCTGCAGCGGTGCTGTTCTTGTTCTCGTCCTGCGCGTGGGCCACCACGGCTGTGCCGGTGGCCAGCGCTGCAGCCAGCGCGACGATTGATGTCATTCGCTTCACCGTTCCCTCCGCTGTGCGCTCGTTGGCTTGATTACGGCTTGAGATACGCAAAGCCCTCCTCCTGCTGCAGGCGGGTGACTTCCACCACGCCGGCGGGTACCACCTTGGCTTCCATCAGCAGCTTGGATTCGGGAATCTTGTACGCCATCAACGTGTTATGGCAGACGCGAAACTCCACCCCCAGTCCGGCCAGTGCAGCGACCGGCGCATCGAAGGTGCGGCCCTGTGCGTCCTTGGCGCCTTCCACCAGAAACTCCACGCCGTGCCCAAAGGCCACCACCACGATGCGCGTATTGGGCGCACCATTCAGGTGATTGCGCAGGTTGGCGATGGCGCGCACCGCCTGATCGATGCCCTCGCTCAACTGATAGACGACTTTGTAGCCCTTGCCTGCGCCCTGGCGTGGCGCGTCCTGCGCGGCAGCCTTGCCGGCCAGCCCCAGCGCCGCCAGCGCGGCGGTCACACGAAAGAAACTGCGTCGCATGGCAGCCTCCTGAAAAGCGTTATTGGATTGCGGTTTCGTCGGTGCGCTTGTCGCCGTGGTTGTCGACCCAGGTGACGCTCACCTTGTCGCCCTTGGCGGCGCCCTTGAACTTGAAATTGAGGAATGGGTCTTTTGACACGGCCGGGCCGAACTGTGCGTCCAGCACCGTCTTGCCGTTGTGCTGCACCGTCACGTTGGTGATGTGCCAGGCCGGCACGATCTTGCCGGCGGCGTCTTTGCGCTGGCCGGTTTCCATATCGTGCTTCATCAGGATCTTTACGTCGGTCGTGCCGCCGTTTTCCATTGCGCGAATGCGCATCGGGTCTGCCATGGTGTGCTCCTTATCCTTAACCGCCGCAGCCACCCAGGGTGACCTTCACTTCCTTAGCCGCCAGCACCCACTTGCCGTTGGCGCGCACTGCCGCGTAGACCGTCGAGGTCTCACCCATCTTCACGCGCGTGCTCACAAACGGCTCGGTGCCGGCCGGAATGGCAAACGTGGCGGCCAGCGTGTTCGGGTTCTTCTCCACCAGGATGGCAATCAGGTCGGTGCCCGGCAAGGTGCTGGTGACGACCAGCGGCACCACGGCGCCGTTCTCGGCGATGTCCGGGGCGGTCAGGTGAACGCCAGCACCGCCCTTGTCCACGGCGCCGCCGCCCAGTTGCTTGAGCACATCGTTCACGCCCTTGATGCTGAAGGCGGTCTTGTTCCACTCAGCGGCCTGTGCCGGCGTGGCGAGGCCGGCGGACACCAGCAGCGCCATCATGGCGCCCGCGCGCAGCACGTCACGGCGGGAGAAATTCACGGAATCTGTCATTGCCCTGCTCTCACTTTCACTTGGCTGGGGCGCCTGCGAGCACCCAGTCGATCACGGTCTTCAGATCAGCGTCGCCGATCTTCAGGTTCGCCGGCATCGGGATCTGCCCCCAGCTGCCCGTACCGCCCTCGCGCACTTTCTTGATGAGCTTGGCCTGCGCACCGGCATCGCCCTTGTACTTGGCGGCGACGTCCTGGTAGGCCGGGCCGACCAGCTTGCGGTCCACTGCGTGGCAGCCCATGCAGGCGTTCTGATTGGCAATGGACTGTGCGCGGGCAGCATCGACGGCGGCCAGCGCAGGCGTGGCGGCCAGCGCCAAGCCGGCCAGCACGGCGCCTGCGGCGAGCGTGGGGGCGAACTTCATGGGGTCTCCAAAGGGGATGGGGCGGCACGCATGCATGCGCGGGCCAAATGACCGAATCGGACGCGATATTGTGCCCGAAGTGAGCCAACGGCTATGCCGGCCCCAAAAAGCAGAACGCCCGGAACCTGCCTGGCTCCGGGCGCGTACGTGGTGTCGAGTACCGCACTCAGGCCAGGGCCCGCCGTGCCGCCAGCCGCCCGCCGAACACGTTCAACAGCAACCCCGCCATCACCACGGCGCCGCCCAGCCATTGGGCTGGCACCAGCCGTTCGCCCAGCAGAGCAGCGGCAGACACCAGCCCCACCACCGGCACCAGCAGCGTCAGCGGCGCCACTTGGCTGGCCGCATAGCGCGCCAGCAGGCGGCTCCACAGGCTATAGCCGAAGATGGTGGCGCCAAAGGCCAGATACACGATCGCCCCGATGCTCGACCCGCTGATGTTGGCCAGGCTGTGCACGATCTGCTCGGGCCCCTCCAGCCAATACGACAGCAGCAGAAACGGGATCGGCGGGATCAGCGCGCCCCACACCACCAGGCTCACCACGTTCACCTTGCCGATGCGCTTGGTGACGATGTTGCCGCTGGCCCACGAGAACGCCGCGCACAGCGTCAGCAGGAAGCCGACGGTGGTCATGCCGGTGGCCACGGCGCCGCCCGCCACGCCGATGATTCCCAGCCCGCACGCAGCGACGGCCATGCCGGCCAGATGGAACCAACGGATCGGCTCGCGCAGCACCGCCGCCGCGATCGTCAGCGTGAAGAACGCCTGCGACTGCAGCACCAGCGACGCCAGCCCCGCCGGCATACCCACATACATGGCAGAGAACAGAAAGGCGAACTGGCCAAAGCTGATGGTGGCGCCATAGGCGAGCAACCACTTGAGCGGAATCTTCGGGCGCGGCACGAACAGAACGGCCGGAAAGGCGACCAGCGCAAAGCGCAGCGCGCCCAGCAGCATGGGCGGCACACCGTGCAGCCCCACCTTGATGACGACGAAGTTGACGCCCCACACCAGCACGACGGTCAGGGCCAGCAGCAGATCCTTGGGAGACATGGAATTGGAATAGGCAGACGGCCGCCCGTGCGGCCATATGGCGCACTTTAGGCGCGCCCCGCATGCCCGACTTGCACAATCTTGCGCATTGTTTGTGCCGGGCGACTATCCGAGCATGTCCGACCAGATCGCGCGGCTCCAGCCCTGCGCCAGCTTGCCCTCCTCCACGGAGGGCGCCTCCGACAGCCCGCCCGCCCCCGGCACTGTCACCATGGTGTGCTCGGCAGCGTCGTAGCGGTGCACGGTTGCCACGTGCATCGCCTCGTCCGGCGCGGTGAAGCTGTAGCAGGTGTTGGCGTACAACGGTGACGCATCGGGCGTGTGGCCAGCCAGCATCGCCACCACGGCGGCGGCGGCCACCTTGCCGTGCTGATTGGCCATGTGGCCCGACTTGGGCATCAGCGGCGCGGTCTGGATGGCATCGCCGATCACGTGCACGCCCGGCGCCACTTTCGATTCGAACGAGAGGAAATCCACTTCGCACCAGCGTCCGTTGGCCGTCGCCAGCCCGGCTTGCACGGCAATCGCCCCGGCGCGCTGCGGCGGAATCAGGTTGACCACATCGGCCTGCACGTCGTCCTGCACGTCGAACTGGAGCACGCGGCCGGTGGGGTCGATGTCGACCGCGTTGTATTGCGGGCGGTATTCGATGTGATCGGGATAGCGCTGCGCCCATACGCGCTTGAAGAGTGCGCCCTTGGAAGTCACGTCGTCGTTGGCATCGAGGATGAGCACGCGAGAGGCTGGCTTGGCGCGCTGCAGCCAGTTGGCGATGAGGCAGGCGCGCTCGTACGGCGCGGGCGGGCAGCGGTACGGCGCCAGCGGAATGCTGATCGCTACCGTGCCGCCATTGGGCATCGCCTCCAGGAGGTGGCGCAGCGCCAGGGTCTGCATGCCGGCCTTCCAGGCGTGCGGCGCCTGTGCGGCGGTGGCCGCGTTGGCAAGACCCGGGATCGCACCGGGGATGAACTCAATGCCGGGTGAGAGGATCAGCCGGTCGTAATCGAGCGCGCCACCACCGGCCAGGCGTACCTGCTTCGCGCCGAGGTCGATGGCCGAGGCGCGGTCGCGCACCCAGCGCACGCCATGGCGCTCGACCAGCGCATCGTACGGCACCGTCAGCGAGGCGAGGTCGCGGTCACCTGACAGCACGAGATTCGACTGCGGGCAGGAGACGAACGCCGCATTCGGCTCGACCAGCGTCACGTCGACGCGACCGCCAGAGAACACGCGCACATACTTGGCCGCCGTCGCACCGCCGTAGCCGCCGCCGACTACCACCACGCGCGCATTGCGTGTGCCTGAGAGCGAAGCGCATGCGGCCAGCGGCCCCGCCAATGCCGTCGCCCCAAGCGCGCGCAGCACGGCGCGCCGGTCCCTGGTGAACGTGGATGTCGTCATGGCGCCTCCTGCGGCTGGCGCGACAGCCAGCCGGCGATGGCGGCGATCTGCGCGTCGTCGTAGCCGCGCGCGAGTTGGCCCATCACCGTGGACGGACGCGCGCCGTCGCGGAACGCCTGCAGCCTGTCGATCAGTTCGGCCTGCGAGCGGCCGGCCAGCGATGGCAGCGTCTGCACGGGCGGCTTGGCGCCGGGTGCCTCTGGCGCCGTATCAGCGTGGTGACAGCTCGCGCATGAGGCCGCCCAGATGCGTGCCTGCGCGTTGGTGGGGGGAGCGTCGGCCGCATGGGCCGTGGACAGCGCTGCAAGCAAAGCTGCGGCAGCGAGGCGGTGGACAACGGGCATGGGGGGGCAGCGAAGTCTCTGGAGCGGCATACGCTAACACGCCCCGCTTGCCACGTGCTGCGCGACGCACGCGGGCAACAAAAAAACGCAGCGCGAAGGCTGCGTTCTTTGCGGCGTACGGCGGCTTTACGGCAGTTGCTTGCCCGGCGGCAATGCCGGCGTGGTGGCCGGCGAGACCGTCACCCCCGCCCCCGGCTGGCCCGGCGACGACGATGTGACCGGCGCAGGCGCCTGCATATCCGTCGGCGTGCCCCGCACCGGTGCCTGGGTGCCCGACGTTGCGGCGGGCTCGACCTGCGGATTGGTCGACGTGGCGCCGGCATCCAGGCGCTTGCGCTCATCTTCGCTCACGTAGTCGAACACCTTCACGACCTTGGCCACGCCGCCCACGGTGCGCACCGCCTCGGTGGCGCGATTGCCTTCGGCCTCGGTCACCACGCCCATCAGGAAGACGGTCTGGGCTTCGGTGGTCACCTTGATGGAATTCCAGGGCACGCCGTCCGTACCGGCCAGCACGCTCTTCACCTTGGCGGTGATGTACGTATCGTTGGTGCGCGAGCTGATCGTGCTGGTCTCGCCGGTCACCACCATTTCGTTGACGACCTCGCGCGCGTTCCCCAGCTTCTGCGCGTACTGGCCGATCTCCTGCTTGGTCTGCTCGCTACCGACCTCGCCGGTCAGCAGCACCTTGCGGTTGTAGACCGTCACGTTGACGTGGGCGCGGCCGTCGTAGCGCGAGATCAGCGTGTTCTCGGCTTCCATCTGCAGGCCGCGGTCGATGGTCTGGGTGGCAGTCGGGCGACGGTCGGTGGCCAGCGCCACACCGCCGGCCACGGCACCGGCAAACAACGGGAAGCAGGCAGTCAATTGCGTGGCGGTGATACCAGCCAGGGCGGCCAGCACAACGGTGCGCTTGAGGCGTGCAGACATGGGCGACAAGAGTTTCATGCTGTCCTTGAATGAAGTCCGGAGACGATTGGAAAGAGCGCGAGTTTCATGCCTCGACGCCAAATGCATCGCGCATCCACTCAATGCGTGTGCCATCGATGGCGATGACATCGAAACGGCAGGCGGGCACATCGTCGGCCTGCCGTGCGAGAAAATCTTCGGCCGCCGCAATCAGGCGGCGCTGCTTGGCGGGCGTCACGCTCGCGGCCGCACCGCCAAAGCGCTGCGCGGACCGCGCCACGCGGGCGCGCACCTCGACAAACACCAGCACACCGGCCGTGTCGCGCATCACCAGATCGATCTCGCCGCCCTTGCAGCGATAATTGCGGGTGACCACCGACAAACCGCGCGCCTGCAGATAGCGCAGCGCACGGTCTTCACCGGCCTCTCCGGTGACGGCGGTGGTGGGCTGCGATGGAACGGGCTGCGGCGCGTGCATTGGCGGTTTGAATCGACTGACTTAGAGAAGTTCTCGTGAGTGATCCTGACTGGACCCTGCTGGCGCACGACCAGCACTATCCCGCCGGCGCATTATATGTGGTGGCCACCCCCATCGGGAACGCCGCCGACGTGTCGCTGCGCGCGCGGCACGTGCTCGGCATAGTCAATGCGGTGGCCTGCGAGGACACGCGCAACACGGGGCAACTGCTGCATCGCCTGGGCCTGTCGCGGCCGATGCTGGCGGCGCACGAGCACAACGAGCGCGAGGCCGCCGCACGCATCGTCGAACGCCTGGCGCGCGGCGAGCGCATCGCCTATGCGTCGGATGCCGGCACGCCGGGCGTGTCTGACCCGGGCGCGCGCATCGTCGAAGCCGTGCGCGCCGCCGGACATCGCGTGATCCCGCTGCCGGGTGCGAGCGCGGTGGTGACGGCGCTCTCTGCGGCGGGCGAGTTGCTCGACACGTCGAACGGGCAATTCACCTTCGTGGGCTTTCTGCCAACCAAAGCGGGCGCGCGCGATGCAGCCATCCGCCAATGGGCCGCGCATGGGCCGGCGTGGGTTCTGTATGAGGCACCGCATCGCATCGATGCCACGCTCGCTGCGCTGGCCGAACACCTGCCCACGCGACGCCTTCTTATCGGCCGCGAGCTGACCAAGCTGTTCGAGCAGATCGTCGTGCTGCCGGCGGCCGATGCCCCAGCGTGGCTGGCCGCCGATGCATCGCACGGCAAGGGTGAGTTCGTGCTGGTGGTGCAAGGCGCGGGCGCGCAGGAGGCGAGCCCGACGGCGATGGCGGCAGATCAGGTCTTGCGCCTCTTGCTGGCCGAGTTGCCCGCCAAGCGTGCGGCCAAGCTGGCTGCGGCAATCACCGGCGCGTCGGTCGACGCGCTGTATCAAAGCGCGCTGGCGTTGAAAAACGAGGGGAAGGACTAGCGCTGAAAAAAGGCAGATCAGCGGCGGGCTTTCGCGCGGCGCTTGACGGCCTTCTTCGGCGGCGCCGGTTCGTCGGCACCCACATCGGCATCGCCATCGTTGCTGGCGACGTCGGTTTGCGTCAACTCCGGACGCAGGGCTTCCACTTCGGCGCGCGACAGGCGGCGGATCTCCACCTGCGTTGAGCCACGCCTGACGAAGTCCAGCCGCTTGGCGGCTGCATACGACATGTCGAGGATGCGCTTGCCGTGGTACGGGCCGCGGTCGGTCACCTTGGCGACGACCACGCGGTCGTTGGCAAGGTTGCGCACCAGCACCCAGCTTGAGAGCGGCAGCGACGGATGCGCCACCGTGAAGGCGTTCATGTCGAAGCGCTCGCCGCTGGCGGTGCGGCGGCCGTGGAAACTGCGGCCGTACCAGGAGGCGAGGCCGCGCTGCTCGAACGTGCCGAGATCGGCGCGCAGGCCGGGGCTTGTGTCGGCGTTCTCGTCGAGCTTCAGGCTGCTCGAGTCCGATGCGCCCCGGAACGACAGCGTGCCCCATGCGTCGGGGTTGTCGCGCACGTCGGCCACCTTGGGCGCGGGCGCGGCGGGCTTGCCAGCCTGCACGCTGCCCGGCGGCTCGCTTGGCACGGCGGCACAGCCCGCCAGCACCAGCAGCGCGGTGCCATGCATCGCCCAAGCACG
Organism: Ralstonia sp. UBA689; assembly: GCF_002298975.1. Lineage (GTDB taxonomy): Bacteria > Pseudomonadota > Gammaproteobacteria > Burkholderiales > Burkholderiaceae > Ralstonia. The sequence goes on along the minus strand of NZ_DBMV01000019.1, from coordinate 12,676 downwards.
CAGCGAGCGGCCGGACGGAAGGCGGGAGAACGGGCGGGGAAACTTGAGCATGGGCGCGAGTCTACCATGCACTTTCCGCCCGGATATTTACATTTCCTATTAAAACGGCCGCATCATGCAGGCATCTTGCGGCAATTTTGTAAAATTTTCTTTCCGATGTAACAGCGCGCGCCGCCAGTCCAGTGCTGGCGCGGGCTCGGCCCGATACAATCGGCGTATCCACCTTTCGCGTAGATGTGCGCAAAAAACCACATGAAAGTTGTTGTCGTCCCCGTTACGCCGTTTGAACAGAACTGCACGCTGCTGATCGGCGACGATGGTGCGGCCGCCGTCACTGACCCAGGCGGCGACATCGAACGCATCCTGGCAGCCGCTCAGCAGCACGGCGCGCGCATCGAAAAGATCCTGCTCACGCATGGCCACGTCGACCACTGCGCCGCCGCCGATGCACTGCGTACGCAGCTTGGTGTGCCCATCGAAGGCCCGCACAAGGACGAGGCGTTCTGGATTGATCAACTCCCGATGCAGAGCCAGCGCTTCGGTTTTCCGCCCGCCAAGGCCTTCGTGCCCGACCGCTGGCTGGACGACGGCGACACGGTGGACGCCGCTGGCCGCACGTTGCAAGTCTTCCACTGCCCCGGCCACACGCCCGGCCATGTCGTCTTCTTCAGCCCGGAAGACCGCATCGCCATCGTCGGCGATGTGCTATTCGCGGGCTCGATCGGCCGCACGGACTTCCCGCGTGGCAACCATGCGGACCTGATCCGCTCGATTCGCACCAAGCTCTGGCCGCTGGGCGACGACGTCACCTTCGTGCCGGGTCACGGGCCAGTGTCCACCTTCGGCGATGAGCGCGCGACCAACCCGTACGTCGCCGACCGCTTGTTCGCCAACGAAGGCGCCTCATGAGCAACGACGATAGCTTCGCCGACACCGCGCCGCCCTCGCCTCCCGCGCCGGAAGACAAGCCCCGGCGCAAGCGCGGCAACCAGTCACCCGACATACGGCCCGAGATCTACGTCAGCACCGACATCGAGGCCGACGGCCCCATTCCCGGGCCGCATTCGATGCTGAGCTTCGCCAGCGCGGCGTACCTGGCCGACAAGACACTCGTCGGCACCTTCGAGGCCAACCTGGAAACGCTGCCCGGCGCCGCGGGCCATCCCGTTCAGACGCACTGGTGGGCACAGCAGCCCGAAGCGTGGGCGGCCTGCCGCCGCAACCTCGAAGCGCCCGAGGTGGCGCTGCCGCGCTACGTGGAGTGGGTCGAAAACCTGCCGGGCAAGCCGGTATTCGTGGCGTTTCCGGCGGGCTTCGATTTCACGTTCATGTTCTGGTACATGATGCGCTTTGCCGGGCGCTCGCCGTTCGGCTGGGCGGCGTTGGACATCAAGACGCTGGCCTTCGCGCTCACGGGCCTGCCGTACCGGCGCAACGTCAAGGCGGCCTTCCCGGCGCAGTGGCATGACCCGTTGCCGCACACACATATCGCGCTGGACGATGCGAAGGAGCAAGGTGCGCTCTTCTGCAACATGCTCGCCGAGTTGCGCAAACGCGAGGCCGAACACGCCGCCGAACAAGCGGCCCGTCAGAGCGCGCAAGACTGAGCGCGAAATTGGGCGTCGCACGCATCACGCGTGTCACGAAGAGCCGCATACCGTTTGCGTCTTGCCCGCGTGATGCACACACCATGCCGCAACGCAACTTGCGGCGCTGCAAACCCGCGTCTACGCTGGGCTTGTGCGAGGCGACCAGACGACTGTGCCACCCGGCGCCGACAGGCAAAGCCACTCGCATACGCCATTTGCTTGTCGTATCGTCATCCGGCCGCACGTACCCCCGACGCCGGTGCGTGCCGGCGTCGGCTATCAGTCAACGACGGGAGGTGCCGCGATGCGATTTTCCCGTGACGCGTTCGATACGCACCATCTGCGAGCGATGACGGAGCGCTTGCATTGGCATCGCAAAGCATCCGCCAAGGCGATCCCGCTCGACGCGCGCGCGCATCTGCATCGCGCCCGCAGTGACGAGAGCGACGATGCGGAAGTGATGAAGGTCACTGTAGTCTCGGCCGCAGTGGCGCTGGCAGTGGTGTTCGCAGCGCTGCTGGCGATCGGTTTCGGGTCAGAAATGGCCCGATGGATGGGCCTGGAATGATCCGGAGCCCGTGCGCGTCTTGACGGACGCAGCCCAGGCCCTCGCGAGATGCGATACGGCCGCCCCTGAACGGCCTGCCCGATGGAAATCGGCAGGCCGTTCAACTTTTGGGGCGCGGGATTGGATTTATTTCAAGAATGCGTCGAGCGCTTCGGGCGTGCGGCCGATGGTGGCTTTGCCGTTGCGGACAAGCACCGGGCGTTGCAGCAGCTTGGGGTGCGCCGCGATGGCTTCGAGCAGTGCATCGTCCGAAGCCTGGCCAAGGTTGAGTTGGGCGTACTCGTCTTCGTTTTCGCGCACGAGGCTGCGGATGGGCGTGTCGAGCTGGCTGGCGAGCTTCTTGAGGTCGGCCAGAGTGGGCGCGGTTTTCAGGTACTCGACCACTTCGAGTGGTTCGCCCTTTTTCTCGGCAAAGGCCTCGGCTTGTTCGAGGGCGGTGCGTGATTTGGAGCAGCGGGGGTTGTGATAGATCTGCATGGTTGCGATGGCTTGCTGGTGCTGAGGGTTGCCATCTTAATGGCTTGGCGTCGCTCCGGATTTCTCCTCTTGTTAAGGGGGGATTCGTTCTTTTGTTTGTGGTCCATCAAAAGCAAAAGGGCCGACAAAAGCCGGCCCAAACCGAAGGGTCAAGCGGTAATGTTCACCCGCCCAGCAACTCAGCCACCGCACAGCCGACGACCACGGTCGCCCCGCGCAGATCATTCAGGCGCAGGTTCTCGTCCGTGTTGTGCCCACGCGCTTCCATCAGCGTGCGAGGGCCGGCGCCGTACAAGACCGTCGGTACGCCCTTGGCCGTGTAATGGCGAGCATCGGTATACAGCGGCACGCCATGCACCGGCATCTCCCCGCCAAACACCGCCAACGCACTGCGCCGCAGCGCGCCGATCAAGGTCTGCACGCCGGGCAGCTCGGCCAGCGGCTCGGCCAGCAGGATGCGCTCAACCGAAACCTCAATGCCCGGCCGCTCAGCGGCAGCGCGTTCAATTACAGCACGCAGTTCGCCTTCCGCATCGTGCCCAGCCTCTTCGGGAATCATGCGCCGGTCGATGCGGAACGTGACGAGATCGGGCACGACGTTGGTGTTGATGCCGCCGTGGATCAGCCCGACGTTCAACGTCGCATGGTCGATACCCGGCACGGCGGACTGGCGCGTCGCCAGTTCCGCGCGATACCCGTACACGGCTTGCAGGATGTGCGTCGCTGCCTCGATGGCATCGATGCCGGTATGCGGCATGGCGGCATGCGCCTGCTTGCCCCGTACCGTCACCTGCACATGGAGGCACCCGTTGTGCGCCGAAGTGATGCCATACGCAAACCCGGCCGAGATGGCGTAGTCCGGCTTGGAGAGACCTTGATCCAGCAGCCACTTCGGGCCGATGTCGCCGCCAGTCTCTTCGTCGTACGTGAAATGCAGTTCGACCGTGCCATTGAGTGTCGCCCCGCGCTTCTCGGCGTCGATCAGCGCAAGCAGCGCCCAGCTGTAGGTCGCGAAATCCGATTTGGAGACGGCCACGCCGCGGCCGAACATGGTGGGGCCGTGCTCGGTCTCGACGATCTCGCCGCCGTACGGGTCGTGCGTCCAGCCCAGACCAGGCGGGACCACATCGCCGTGCGCATTCATGGCGACCGTCGGACCGCCGCGGCCGAACGTGTGCCGCACGATCAGGTTGGTGGCGCTGACCATGCCTGCGGCGCGCACCTGCGCCTCTGGCACGGCATGCGCCTCGACAGTCAGGCCCAGCGCCTCCAGCAGCGCCTTGGCGCGCGCCGCGTGCGGGGCGCAGTCGCCGGACGGGTTGTCCGACGGCACCTTCACCAGCTCGCGCAGGAATTCGATCTGCTGCGCGTGCGCGGCCTCGACAAAGGTGCGGATATCCGCATCAATGCCGGGGGTGGTCAGTTGAGCCTGAGTCATGTCGATGTCTCCTCGTAGGTTTGAAAGTGACTGAGCCCCCGTTGTGCGGGGGCCCAGGGGCAGCGCTGATGGCGAGCGGGTTACTGCGCGGCGCGCATCGCCTCTTCGGTCAGCCACACCGATTCGGGCAGATCCTGCTCGTCGCAGTTGTGCCCTTCGCCGCCGCGATCGACGACGAGGAAGTCGCTCACCTCACCCAAGGCCAGCAGCGGGTGATGCCACACGCCACGTGCGTAGTTCACGCCCTGCCAGCCGCGCGAGACGAACGCACGCAGCTTGCTCGGGTCCAGCTCGCCAGCCGGCGCGACCACCACCAGATACGGCTTGTCGTTCATCGGAATGAAGGCCTGGCTGCCACGCGGGTGGCGCTCCAGCATCTTCACCTCGAACGGCAGCGTGCGCGGCTGGCCACGGAACAGGTTGATCAGCGCTCGGCCGCCTTCGCCCACGTCCACGTTGGCGAGATCATGAAAGCGCGTGGTCGTGCCCTGGTTGATGGGGAACTGCTTGCACCCCTCCAACTCGATCACGTCGCCGAACGGCGCGAATGCTTCACGCGTGAGCGGCTCGATAGTGAGTGCTACGCGGGCGGCGTCTTGGTTCATTCGAGAACTCCCCACAGACGCAGGCGCGACACGCCACCGTCCGGGAACATGTTGAAGCGCACGTGGGTGACGATGCCCAGGTCGGCGATCTCGGCTTCGTAGTAGTGCTGCAGGTCCATCTGCAGCTTTTGCTCGGGCAGCAGGGTCTGCCAGAACATGGCTTGCGTCTTGAGCGAGCTGTCAGTGCCGCCTACCACGCGCGCGGCCTGAATGGAAACGCGGTCGGCAAAGTTGCCCTTGAAGTGCGCGGTGTCGACTTCGATCTTGCGGATGCGGCCCGGGTGCGCCAGCGCGATCACGCACCAGTCGTTGCCCGGCTCGCGGCGGCGGCGCGTTTCCCAGCCGTCGCCCATGTTCTCGCCACGGCCCGGCATCAGCATGCGGGACGCCGGCCCGAAGTGCTCGTTGTTCGCTTCCACCACGTAGGCGCCGTTTTCCATGGCGGCCAGGTCGAATAGCTTGATGCGGTCCGCGCCCTTCCAATCGACTTGCGGCTGGCCGTACACGCGCAGACGGGCGATACCGCCGTCCGGGAAGATGTTCACGCGCAGGTGCGTGAAGGCGCCCGGGTTGCTCACGGCCACGTAAGCGTGGCTGTTGCCCTGCAGGGTGGTCGACGGAACGATTTCGGTCCACTGCGTGGCGTCGGTCGGCTCGCCGTCGGGCAGGTAAGCGGCTTCGATGGACGCAGCCGGCGGGAAGTTGCCGGTGAAATGGCTGGTGTCGATGTCCACGCCCTTCACAACGCCCGGGCGGGCCAGCTTGACGATGCAGTGGTCATAACCACCGTTGCGGCGACGGCGCGTTTCCCAGCCATCCATCCACTTGCCGTGGTCGTCGTACTTGCCGGGGATGAAGACGGCGGGCTCGGGGTTGAGCATGCGGTCTTTCGGTGCGAAGAATTCGTCGGTCGCGAACGTGGCCACGGCACCCAGGCGCGGATCGGCCAGGTTCGGATAGCGGCGGGTGAATTCAGGGGCGTTCGGATCGAGCGTAGGCAGCGCCATGGGGATCTCCTTGGTATCGGTCTCGTGGATGTTATACGGCGGGCCATATCGGGCAAGAACAGCGCAACGGGCGGGCCGGAGGTGCAGCGTGTGGAGGCAAATGCGCAAGGCATTGCAGGACTGCATGCGGGTCATCCTAGCACGTGAATTCAAGAATTGCATACAAAAAATGTATCGCCTATGATGCCGTCACCGCTCAACAATTCAGCACGACACTTTTGTGCGATGCGACGAGCGCGACAGAGCTTTTCCGACAATCGCGGTAGACGAGAAAGGAGGCTCACGACATCTGAAATCCAAAGGAGGATTCACCATGCAACGCTTCACGCGCCCGTTGTTCGGGCAGGTTTTGATTGCCCTGGCGGTGGGCATCGCGCTGGGCATCTGGGCGCCGGAATTCGCCCAGAAGCTGCAGCCGCTCGGCGACGGTTTTCTGAAGCTCATCAAGATGCTGATCGCGCCGATCGTGTTCTCGGTGGTGGTGGTGGGCATCTGTGGTGCCGGCGAGTTGAAGAAGGTCGGGCGTGTGGGCGGCAAAGCCGTCATCTACTTCGAGGTGGTGACGACGATTGCGCTGGCGCTGGGCATTGCGCTGGCCTATCTGTTCGGGCCCGGCCACGGCATGAATGTGGATCCGAAGACGCTCGACCCGGCAGCCATGGCGTCGTACATGAATACAGCCAAGCAGGTGGAATCGACGGGCGTGGCGGCGTTCTTCCTCAAGCTGATTCCGGATACGTTCGTCAGCGGTTTTGTGAAGGGCGACATCCTGCAAGTGCTGCTGGTGTCGATCCTGTTCGGCTGCTCGCTGTCGCTGCTGGGTGAGCGCACCAAGCCGCTGGTCAGCCTGATCGACCAGCTCTCGCACGTCTTGTTCCGCATGATGGCAGTGATCATCCGTCTGGCGCCGCTGGGCGTGTTGGGCGCGGTGGCCTTCACGGTGGGTAAGTACGGTGCGGGCTCGCTCAAGCAGCTCGGCTTCCTGGTGCTGCTGTTCTACGTGGCGGTGACAATCTTCGTGGTGGTGGTGCTGGGCGGCATCCTGCGCCTGGCGGGCTTCAACATCTTCAAGCTGATCCGCTTCCTGCGCGCCGAGTTGCTGGTGGTGCTGGGCACGGCCTCGTCCGACGCGGTGCTGCCGTCCATCATGAACAAGCTGGAGAAGATGGGCATCAAGCGCTCGGTTGTGGGTCTGGTCATCCCGACCGGCTACTCATTCAACCTCGATGCATTCTCGATCTACCTGACGCTCGCTGCCGTGTTCATCGCGCAGGCCACCAACACGCCGCTGGCCTTCCAGGATCTGTTGCTGATCCTGGGCGTGGCGCTCATCACCTCCAAGGGCGCACACGGAATTCCGGGCTCGGCCATCGTCATCCTGGCGGCCACGCTGTCGGTTATTCCGGCCATTCCGGCCATCGGCCTGGTGCTGGTGCTTTCCGTCGACTGGTTCATCGGCATTGCCCGCGCGCTGGGCAATCTGATCGGCAACTGCGTGGCCACGGTGGTGATTGCGGCGTGGGAGAAGGACATCGACCGCATGCGTGCCAACGCGGTGCTCGACGGCAAGATCGACATCACCGAAGAAGGCGAGGCGATCCCCCACGCGCACAGCGCGCCAGCTGCGGCAGCGCATACGCTGCCGCATGCCTGAAGCCGGCATCCTGTCGGACGGCGGTAAAATTCGTTTTATGACCGAAACCACCGCCGCCGACATCTCCTCCGAAGGCATTGCCGACGACATCGCCCAGGCGATCGTCTTGCACCGGCTGCCGCCGGGCACCAAGCTGCGCGAAGAGGCGCTGGCGCGGGTCTACCACGTCAGCCGCACGAAGATTCGCGCGGCGCTGCTGATGCTGGCCAAGGACAAGCTGATCCGCATGGAGCCGGACCGCGGCGCGTTCGTCGCCAAGCCGGACGAGACCGAGGCGCGCGAGGTATTTGCCGTGCGCCGCGTGCTGGAGGTGGCGCTGGCGCGCGAGTTCATCGCGAAAGCCACGCCCGCCGATTACAAGCGGTTGGAGAAGCACCTGGCCGAAGAGCACAAGGTGGCGGCCAGCACCGACGTGCCACGCCGCAACCGCCTGATGGCCGACTTCCACCTGCTGCTGGCCGACGTGGTCGGCAACAGCGTGCTCAAGGAAATGCTGCGCGAGCTCTCCGCCCGCAGCTCGGTCATTACGATGCTGTATCAGTCCACCTACGACGCCGTGCGCTCGTCCAACGAGCACACCGCTTTCCTGGAAGCCGCCAAGCGCGGCGACGTGGAAGGCGCCATCGCCCTGATGGAAGAGCACATGGCGCACACCGAGGCCTCGCTCAAGTTCGAATCGCCGGGCGGCCGCGCGACGGACCTCGTTGCCGCACTCTTGGCCTGACCGCGCGTGCCGACGTACACGCTGCGCGCACCGGTCTCGGCCGAGCTGGAGATCAGGAAGAGCCGCTTTATCGGATGGGCCGTGCCGGTCGAGGATCGTGCCGCGGCCATGGATGTCATCGCACGCCTGCGCGCCGAGCACCCTGCCGCCACGCACGTCTGCTGGGCGCTATTGGCCGGCGGGCAGTCCGGCATGTCCGATGACGGCGAACCCTCGGGCACCGCTGGCCGGCCGATTCTGGAAGTGCTGCGCCACCATGATCTGGACAGCACGCTGGGTGTCGTGGTGCGCTACTTTGGCGGAGTGAAGCTGGGCGCGGGCGGCCTCGTGCGCGCTTACACGGATGCCATCGCCACCGCGCTCATGCAGGCCGAACGCGTGGAGCGCATTGCCAACACCACCCTCACGCTCGTCACTGACTACGCTGATGAGGCGCGCATCCGCCGCTGGATTGATGGTGGCGGCTATGTGCTGGTGGATGCCACCTACGATGCGGGCGTCACGCTCACCGTGCGGTTGCCGGTGACGGATGAGGCAGCAGCGCGCGTCGCACTCAGAGACCTGACACAAGGGCGCATCGTCATCGCCGACTGAGTAACGCGTCAGCTACTGCGCGACCAATACCCCGCCTGCCCATACACCGCCTTCAGGTGTTCGATAAAGAACCGGATCTTCGCCGGCACCGGCCGCTGCTGCGGGTACACGGCGAGGATGTCGTAGTCGGGCAGCGCGTAATCATCCAGCACCGTCATCAGCGCGCCGGATTCCAGCTCAGGCTGGATCTCCCACGTTGAGCGCCAGCCAAGGCCCAGGCCCTCGCCCATCCAGCGGTGCAGCAATTCGCCATCGTTGCAGTCGAGGTTGCCGCTCACCTTGACGGTGACGGCCTTGCCGTTCTGCTGGAAGTACCAGCCGCGCTGCTGGCCGCCCTGCAGGTTGAAGGCCAGACAGTTGTGGCGCGCGAGGTCATCCAGCGTGCGCGGCACACCGTGCTTGGCAAAATACGCGGGCGTGCCGCACACCACGCGCTTGTTCGACGCCAGGCGGATCGCCACGAAGTTTGGGTCGATCGCCCCGCCGATGCGGATGCCCACGTCGTAGCCTTCGCGCACGAGGTCGACCACGCGATCGGTCAGGTTGAACGAGATACGCACGTCCGGATTGGCGTGCAGAAAGTCCGGCGCGTGCGGCGCCACGTGCTTGCGCCCGAACGCGGCGGGTGCGGAGACGATCAGGTGCCCCGTCGCCTTGTGGCGACCTTCGGCCACCAGCAGCTCGGCGCGGTCGAGTTCGCCCAGCGCCTTCTTGCACTGCTCCATGAACACCGCGCCCTGCTCCGTTACGGCAATACGGCGCGTGGACCGATGCAGCAGCTTCACGCCCAGCCGCGCCTCCAGCGCGTTGATACGTCGACCGATCATGACGGGCGTCACGTCCTGCGTGAGCGCGGCGGCGGCCATGCTGCCGTGCTCCACCACGGCGATGAACGCCTCGATCTGCTTCAGCTTGTCCATTCCATCATTCCAGTTCGCAATGTCAGTACATTGTATGGAGGATTCCGTACCTGGATTGCAGCTTTCTGGCGCATATCACTTGTGACGAATGGCGGAAATGCTGGAGAACGATTTGATCGACGCTCGCGCGATATGCCAAATTACTGCGTTGCACCAAATGCCCGGAAAATGGCTTAACCGCGCGCGTTTTCCGCGCCTTCGCTGCTTCGGCATTGCTGCGGCACGAAAAACAATTCGATACACGAGGTTCGCAATCAACTGACGAAATCTGCGTTTATCCATATCGGCATGCGGGAATAGGATCAGTTCAAAGCTATTCCCACCTTCCCCTTCCTGGAGATACGCCATGCCGAAGATGAGAGCGATTGACGCCGCTGTTGCGGTGTTGGAGAAAGAAGGCATCACCGTCGCCTTCGGCGTGCCGGGTGCCGCCATCAACCCGCTGTACTCGGCCCTGCGCAAGGCCGGCAGCATCGAGCACGTGCTGGCCCGCCACGTTGAGGGCGCCTCGCACATGGCCGAAGGCTACACGCGTGCCGAACCGGGCAACATCGGCGTGTGCATCGGCACCTCCGGCCCCGCGGGCACCGACATGATCACTGGTCTGTACTCGGCCTGGGCGGATTCGATTCCCATCCTGTGTATCACCGGCCAGGCACCTCGTGCCCGCCTCTACAAGGAAGACTTCCAGGCCGTCGATATCGAGTCGATCGCCAAGCCGGTGACCAAGTGGGCCGTGACCGTGCGCGAGCCGGCGCTGGTGCCGCGCGTGTTCCAGCAAGCCTTCCACCTGATGCGCTCGGGCCGTCCGGGTCCGGTGCTGATCGACCTGCCGTTCGACGTACAGGTTGCCGAGATTGAATTCGACCCCGACACGTACAGCCCGCTGCCGGTCTACAAGCCCGCTGCCACGCGCGCTCAGGCCGAGCGCGCCATCGAGATGCTGTGCCAGGCCGAGCGCCCGCTGTTGGTGTGCGGCGGCGGCGTGATCAACGCCGACGCAGCCAAGCTGATGGTCGAGTTTGCCGAGCTGGTGAACGTGCCCGTGGTGCCCACGCTGATGGGCTGGGGTGTGCTCGCCGATGACCACCCGCTCAATGCCGGCATGGTCGGCCTGCAAACGTCGCACCGCTACGGCAACGCCACGCTGCTCGCATCCGACTTCGTGTTCGGCATCGGCAACCGCTGGGCCAACCGCCACACCGGCAGCGTCGACGTCTACACCAAGGGCCGCAAGTTCACTCACGTCGACATCGAACCAACGCAGATCGGCCGCGTGTTCGGTCCGGACCTGGGCATCGTGTCGGACGCCAAGGCGGCGCTGGAGAAGTTCATTGAAGTGGCGCGCGAGCTGAAGGCCGCCGGCAAGCTGCCGTGCCGCAAGGCTTGGAACGCCGACGTGCAGAAGCGCAAGCGCACCATGCAGCGCCGCTCCGACTTCGACAACGTGCCGATCAAGCCGCAGCGCGTGTACCGCGAGATGAACCAGTACTTCCCGCGCAACGTGCGTTACGTGTCGACCATCGGCCTGTCGCAGATCGCCGCTGCGCAGTTCCTGTCGGTCAACGAGCCGCGCCACTGGATCAACTGCGGCCAGGCCGGCCCGCTGGGCTGGACGATTCCCGCCGCGATCGGCGTGAAGGTGGCCTCGCCCAACAGCGACGTCGTGGCCATCTCGGGTGACTACGACTTCCAGTTCATGATCGAAGAGATGGCAGTAGCCGCGCAGTTCAAGGTGCCGTACATCCACGTGGTGGTGAACAACTCGTACCTGGGCCTGATCCGCCAGGCACAGCGCAATTTCGAGATGGACTACTGCGTCCAGCTCGCCTTCGACAACGTCAACGCCCCCGAGCTGAACGGCTACGGCGTCGACCACGTGAAGGTGGTGGAAGGTTTGGGTTGCAAAGCGATCCGCGTGTTCAAGCCGGAAGACATCGAACCCGCCTTTGTGCAGGCTCGCCTGCTGATGGCCGAGTTCTCGGTGCCGGTGATGGTGGAAGTGATCCTGGAGCGCGTGACGAACATTGCCATGGGCACAGAGATCGACAACGTGGTCGAGTTTGAAGAGGTGCTCGACCTGGAAGACACCCTCACTGAAGCCGAAGGCGTCACCGCATAAAGACGGCGCGCCGTTCCCTCACCGTCCGATAAAAGGAGAAACCATGACAAAGCTGGCAGCCAACCTGACCATGCTCTTCAATGAGCAGGCCTTCCTCGACCGCTTCGAAGCTGCCGCACGGGCGGGCTTTCGCGGTGTGGAGTTCCTGTTCCCCTACGCGTTCCACGCAGACCAGATTGCCGATCGCCTGAACCGCTTCCAGCTTGATCTGGTCCTGCACAACCTGCCGGCCGGCAACTGGGACGGCGGCGAGCGCGGCATCGCCATCCTGCCGGACCGCGTGAGTGAGTTTCAGGACGGCGTGGGTGAAGCCATCAAGTACGCCAAGGTGCTCGGCGCGCGCCAGCTCAACTGCCTGGTGGGCATTCGCCCCGAAGGCTTGAGCGAAGACGCTGCACGCAAGACGCTGGTCGAGAACCTGAAGTTTGCGGCGAAGGCGCTGAAGGCCGAGAAGATCGATCTGCTGATCGAGCCGATCAACACGTTCGATATTCCCGGCTTCTACCTGAACCGCACGCAGCAGGCGCTGGATCTGATCAACGATGTGGATGCGTCCAATCTGTACGTGCAGTACGACATCTATCACATGCAGCGGATGGAAGGCGAAGTGGCTAGCACGCTGAAGCGCCATCTGGACAAGATCAAGCATGTGCAGCTGGCGGACAACCCTGGGCGCAATGAGCCGGGGACTGGGGAGATCAATTACCAGTTCCTGTTCCGTTGGTTGGATGAGATTGGCTACAAGGGCTGGGTTGGGTGTGAGTACAAGCCTAAGGCTGGGACTGTGGAAGGTCTGGGTTGGCGGGCTGCGCACAACGTTGCTTGAGATTTTGTTCGGTTTGGTTTTGCTCCGGTGGTGCATCCCTTGTTTCATCCCCTGCCGGGGCTGACTCACTTTCTTTGTCTTGCCAAAGAAAGTAAGCAAAGAAAGGCGCGCCCGAGTTGGCGACTTCCCCTTGGATTTGTGTCACGGGGAGG
>NZ_DBMV01000017.1 GCF_002298975.1 Ralstonia sp. UBA689 | reverse complement strand
CGTCGCTAAGATCATCGAGTAAAGGCGGATCGATGCGCCGGTCCCGGCAACGGGGTGGCGCATCGCCTGTTGCATCGCTCTTTCAATCTACCGGCGGTTCGCCGCCACGCTCTTTAAGGAAACATCATGCAGAACCAGAAGATCCGTATCCGCCTGAAGGCTTTCGACTATCGCCTGATCGACCAGTCGGCCGCTGAGATCGTCGAGACCGCCAAGCGCACCGGCGCGATCGTCAAGGGCCCGGTGCCCCTGCCGACCCGCATCCAGCGTTTTGACGTTCTGCGTTCGCCGCACGTCAACAAGACCAGCCGCGACCAGTTCGAAATCCGCACGCACCAGCGCCTGATGGACATCGTCGATCCGACCGATAAGACCGTCGACGCGCTGATGAAGCTGGACCTGCCGGCTGGCGTGGATGTCGAGATCAAGCTGCAGTAAGCGATACAACGTTGCCGATGCACTCCGGTAACGGGCAAACGGCGAGCCAAGTGCTCGCCGTTTTGCTTTTGGGCGCAGGCTGTTGCGTTGCGTGCCACTCCTTGGCGCTTATCCTGTAATCGCGCTTGCGCATTGTCTGCGAGCGGGATATAGTGTAGGGCTACCCCTTAAGTCAGGGGAGTGGGCTGGCTATTTGGCCTCGCATCGTCTCTTTAGGTGCGGCCCAGTTCAAGATTCGTAGTATCAATCAGCCCCGGCCAATCGCAGCCGGGAATGGAGCAAACCATGAGCCTTGGCCTTGTAGGTCGCAAGGTTGGCATGACCCGTATTTTCACGGACGACGGCGATTCGATTCCCGTCACCGTGCTCGAGGTCGGCGACAACCGCGTGACGCAAATCAAGACGGACGAGACCGACGGTTACACCGCGGTGCAAGTCACCTTCGGCACCCGACGCGCCAGCCGCGTCACCAAGCCGCTGGCGGGTCATCTCGCCAAAGCCGGCGTGGAAGCGGGCGAAGTTATCAAAGAATTCCGAGTGGATGCCGCTCGTGCCGCTGAATTCCAGCCGGGCGCGAACATCAGCGTCGACCTGTTCGAAGTCGGTCAGAAGATCGATGTCCAGGGTGTGACGATTGGTAAGGGCTACGCCGGTACCATCAAGCGTTACCACTTCTCGTCGGGCCGCGCTTCGCACGGTAACTCGCGCTCGCACAACGTGCCGGGCTCGATCGGTATGGCGCAGGATCCGGGCCGTGTGTTCCCGGGCAAGCGCATGACTGGTCACATGGGTGATGTCACCCGTACCGTTCAGAACCTGGAAATCGCCAAGATCGATGCAGAGCGCAAGCTGCTGCTGGTCAAGGGTGCGATCCCGGGCGCCAAGGGCGGTCAAGTCATCGTCACGCCGGCCGTGAAGGCCCGCGCCAAGAAGGCATAAGGAGCGAACGCATGGAACTGAAGCTGCTCCAGGACAACGGTCAACTCGGCGCCGGCGTTGCTGCCTCGCCGGAAGTGTTCGGCCGTGACTACAACGAAGCCCTCGTTCATCAGGTCGTCGTCGCTTACCAGGCCAACGCTCGCAGCGGTAACCGTAAGCAGAAGGACCGTGAAGAGGTCAAGCACACGACCAAGAAACCGTGGCGCCAGAAGGGTACGGGCCGTGCCCGTGCAGGTATGAGCTCCTCCCCGCTGTGGCGCGGGGGTGGTCGTATCTTCCCGAACAGCCCGGAAGAAAACTTCTCGCAGAAGGTCAACAAAAAGATGTACCGCGCCGGCATGCGCTCGATTTATTCGCAGCTTGCCCGCGAAGGCCGCATCAATGTGGTTGACAGCCTGTCCGTCGACGCGCCCAAGACCAAGCTGCTGGCCGACAAGTTCCGCGCCATGGGCTTGGACTCGGTGCTCGTGATTACCGATAACCTGGACGAAAATCTCTTCCTGGCATCGCGCAACCTGGCGCACGTGCTCGTGGTTGAGCCGCGTCACGCCGACCCGCTGTCGCTCGTGCACTACAAGAAGGTGCTCGTGACCAAGGCAGCCGTCGCGCAGATCGAGGAGTTGCTGAAATGACGCAAGTTGCCAAGAACGACCATCGCCTGATGCAGGTGTTGCTGGCACCCGTGGTGTCTGAAAAGGCAACGCTGGTGGCTGAGAAGAACGAACAGGTCGTGTTCGAAGTAGCTCGCGACGCCAACAAGGGCGAAGTGAAGGCTGCGGTCGAGCTGCTGTTCAAGGTCGAAGTCGAATCCGTCCAGATCCTGAACCGCAAGGGTAAGGAAAAGCGTTTTGGCCGTTTCATGGGTCGTCGTGACCACGTGAAGAAGGCCTACGTTTCGCTGAAGCCGGGTCAGGAAATCAATTTTGAAGCGGAGGCCAAGTAATCATGGCACTCGTCAAGACTAAGCCGACATCGCCGGGCCGCCGCTCGATGGTGAAGGTCGTCAACCCCGATCTTCACAAGGGTGCGCCGCACGCTCCGCTGCTGGAAAAGCAAATCCAGAAGTCGGGTCGTAACAACAATGGCCACATCACCACTCGCCATAAGGGCGGTGGTCACAAGCATCACTATCGCGTCGTCGACTTCAAGCGTAACGACAAGGACGGTATTCCGGCCAAGATCGAACGCCTGGAATACGACCCGAACCGTAGCGCCAACATCGCGCTGGTGCTGTTCGCTGATGGCGAGCGCCGCTACATCATTGCCCCGAAGGGTGCGGTGGTCGGTCAAGCCGTGGCCAATGGCTCGGAAGCGCCGATCAAGGCCGGTAACAATCTGCCGATCCGCAACATCCCGGTCGGTACGACGATCCACTGCGTGGAAATCCTGCCGGGTAAGGGCGCGCAAATCGCCCGTTCGGCTGGTACGTCCGCCGTGCTGCTGGCTCGCGAAGGCATCTACGCTCAAGTGCGACTGCGCTCGGGTGAAGTTCGTCGCGTGCACATCGAGTGCCGCGCGACCATCGGTGAAGTCGGCAACGAAGAGCACAGCCTGCGCCAGATCGGCAAGGCCGGTGCCACCCGTTGGCGCGGTATTCGCCCGACCGTTCGCGGTGTGGTGATGAACCCGGTGGATCACCCGCACGGTGGTGGTGAAGGCAAGACCGCTGCTGGCCGCGATCCGGTATCGCCGTGGGGTACCCCGACTAAGGGTTA
Source organism: Ralstonia sp. UBA689 (assembly GCF_002298975.1). Classification (GTDB taxonomy): domain Bacteria; phylum Pseudomonadota; class Gammaproteobacteria; order Burkholderiales; family Burkholderiaceae; genus Ralstonia. The sequence continues at coordinate 26,541 of NZ_DBMV01000017.1, read as the reverse complement.
CCGCACGCGTCGTAACAAGCGCACGGACAGCATGATCGTTCAGCGCCGTCACAAGCGTTAATCGGTAGGTAGGAGCTTAGATAATGACTCGTTCCGTAAAAAAGGGTCCGTTCATTGACGCCCACCTGCTGAAGAAGGTGGAAGCGGCGGTGAGCACCAAGGACAAGAAGCCCATCAAGACCTGGTCGCGTCGCTCGACCATTCTGCCGGACTTCATCGGCCTGACGATCGCCGTCCACAACGGCCGTCAGCACGTTCCCGTGTATGTCACGGAAAACATGGTTGGCCACAAGCTCGGCGAATTTGCGCTCACGCGTACGTTCAAGGGCCACGCTGCCGACAAGAAAGCGAAGCGATAAGGGGCAATCATGGAAGTTAAAGCGATTCATCGCGGCGCCCGTATCTCCGCACAGAAGACGCGTCTGGTTGCTGACCAGATCCGCGGTCTGTCGATCGAGCGCGCACTCAACGTGCTGACGTTCAGCCCGAAGAAGGCGGCTGGCATCGTGAAGAAGGTGGTTGAGTCCGCCATCGCGAACGCGGAGCACAACGAAGGCGCCGACATCGACGAACTGAAGGTGAAGTCGATCTACATCGACAAGGCCACCTCGCTCAAGCGCTTCACGGCGCGTGCGAAGGGCCGTGGCAACCGCATCGAGAAACAAACCTGTCACATCACTGTGACGCTGGGCAACTAAGGGGTCACGATGGGACAGAAGATTCATCCGACTGGCTTCCGTCTGGCTGTCAGCCGTAACTGGGCTTCGCGCTGGTACGCGAACAACACTCAGTTTGCGGGCATGCTCAAGGAAGACATCGAAGTTCGCGAGTTTCTGAAGAAGAAGCTGAAGAACGCTTCGGTGGGCCGCGTGGTCATCGAGCGTCCGGCCAAGAATGCACGCATCACCATTTACAGCTCGCGTCCGGGCGTGGTGATCGGCAAGAAGGGCGAGGACATCGAACTGCTGAAGGCAGAACTGCAGCGTCGCATGGGCGTGCCCGTGCACGTGAACATCGAAGAAATCCGCAAGCCGGAAGTCGATGCGCAGCTGATCGCCGACTCGATCACGCAGCAGCTCGAGCGCCGCATCATGTTCCGCCGCGCCATGAAGCGCGCAATGCAGAACGCGATGCGCCTGGGTGCTCAGGGCATCAAGATCATGAGCTCGGGCCGTCTGAACGGCATCGAAATCGCCCGTACCGAGTGGTACCGCGAAGGCCGTGTGCCCCTGCACACGCTGCGCGCCGACATCGACTACGGCTTCTCCGAAGCGGAAACCACCTACGGCATCATCGGTGTCAAGGTGTGGGTGTACAAGGGCGACCACCTGGGTCGCAACGAAGCGCCCGTCGTGGAAGAGCCGCAAGAAGAGCGTCGCAAGCGTCCGGGTCGCCCGGAGGGTCGTCGCCGTGAGGGCGAAGGTCGCCCGGCCGGTCAGCGCCGCGGTGCTGGTGCAGGTGCCCGCCGTAGCGGTGGCGCCGACGCCAAGACTGGAGAATAAACATGCTGCAACCGAAGCGTAGGAAGTACCGCAAGGAGCAGAAGGGCCGCAACACGGGTATCGCAACGCGCGGTAATGCGGTCTCTTTCGGCGAATTCGGCCTGAAAGCGATGGGCCGCGGCCGTCTGACCGCGCGTCAGATCGAGTCCGCTCGTCGCGCGATGACCCGCCACATCAAGCGTGGCGGTCGCATCTGGATCCGGATCTTCCCGGACAAGCCGATCTCGAAGAAACCTGCCGAAGTCCGTATGGGTAACGGTAAGGGTAACCCGGAATACTACGTGGCTGAAATTCAGCCGGGCAAGATGCTGTACGAAATGGACGGCGTCGGCGAAGAACTGGCACGCGAGGCATTCCGCCTGGCTGCTGCCAAGCTGCCGATCGCGACCAGCTTCGTGGTGCGTCAGGTCGGAACGTAAGGAGCACACACCATGAAAGCATCCGAACTGCGCGACAAAGACGTCGCAGGGCTGAACCAGGAGCTCTCCGAGCTGCTGAAGGCTCAATTTGGCCTGCGCATGCAAAAGGCGACGCAACAGCTGCAGAACACCAGCCAGCTGAAGAAAGTGCGTCGTGACATCGCGCGTGTCCGCACCGTGCTGGGCCAGAAGGGGAACCAGAAATGACTGAAGCCGCAACGTCCCTGAAGCGCACGCTCGTCGGTCGCGTTGTCAGCAACAAGATGGACAAGACCGTGACGGTCCTGATCGAAAACCGCGTCAAGCATCCGCTGTACGGCAAGTACGTGGTGCGCTCGAAGAAGTATCATGCGCACGACGAAAGCAACCAGTACAACGAAGGCGATAAGGTTGAGATCACGGAATCGCGTCCGATCTCCCGCACCAAGTCGTGGGTGGTGTCGCGTCTGGTGGAAGCCGCGCGCGTGATCTAAAACAACAGCTTGGCAGTTTGCTGTTGCAAGACCGAGATTATGTGTTATAGTCTCGGTCTTTCCCTTTGAGAGGGTGGCTGGCTATCTGGCTGGCGGCTCCGGAAAAGAGAACGAGAATGGGCTTGGTGGCACTCGCCGCCAGGTAGCTACCGACTTCAAGTTGATCAACCCAATCGCGGTTGGCGCAATGCCAGCGGCCGGCGGGACCAAGACTGATCGCCTCTGCGCATTGTGCGTTTGGCGAATTAAGTTGGGACGAGAACACCATGATTCAGACAGAAAGCCGGCTCGAAGTGGCCGATAACACGGGTGCGCGTGAAGTCATGTGCATCAAGGTGCTGGGCGGTTCGAAGCGCCGCTACGCCAGCGTCGGCGACATCATCAAGGTCAGCGTCAAAGATGCTGCCCCGCGTGGTCGCGTCAAGAAGGGCGATATCTACAACGCCGTAGTGGTGCGTACCGCCAAGGGCGTGCGCCGTCCTGACGGCTCGCTCATCAAGTTCGACGGCAATGCCGCCGTGCTGCTGAACACCAAGCTTGAGCCGATCGGCACCCGTATCTTTGGGCCGGTCACTCGCGAACTCCGTACCGAGCGCTTCATGAAGATCGTGTCGCTCGCGCCGGAAGTGCTGTAATCGGAGGCCGCATGAACAAGATTCGCAAGGGCGATCGCGTCATCGTCCGCACCGGTAAGGATAAGGGTAAGCAAGGTACCGTACTGGCCATGCTTGGCGAGCACGTGACGGTGGAAGGCGTGAACGTCGCCAAGAAGCACGTGCGCCCGAACCCGATGCTGGGTACCACGGGTGGTGTGGTCGACAAGGTCATGCCCATCCATATTTCGAACGTTGCGCTCGTGGATGCCAATGGCAAGCCGTCGCGCGTCGGCATCAAGGTTGAAGGCGGTGTGAAGACGCGCGTGCTGAAGACCACCGGTGCTGCCGTCGGCGCTTGATTCTGGGCAATAGAGAGGAGTTGAGCATGACTGCGCGTCTGCAAGAGTTTTACAAAGAGAAGGTTGTGCCTGAGCTGATCAAACAGTTCGGCTACAAGTCCGTGATGGAAGTGCCGCGCATCACCAAGATCACCCTGAACATGGGTCTTGGTGAGGCCGTGAATGACAAGAAGGTCATCGAGCACGCCACCGGCGACCTGATCAAGATCGCTGGCCAGAAGCCCGTTGTGACGAAGGCCCGTAAGGCTATCGCCGGCTTCAAGATTCGCCAGGGTTACCCGATCGGCACGATGGTTACGTTGCGTGGCCAACGCATGTATGAATTCCTGGATCGCTTCATCACTGTGTCGCTGCCCCGCGTGCGTGATTTCCGTGGTGTGTCCGGCAAGGCGTTCGACGGTCGGGGTAACTACAACATCGGTGTGAAGGAACAGATCATCTTCCCCGAAATCGAGTACGACAAGATCGACGCGCTGCGTGGCCTGAACATCAGCATCACCACGACGGCCAAGAGCGACGAGGAAGCCAAGGCACTCCTCGGCGCGTTCAAGTTCCCGTTCCGTAATTAAGGGGTTACCGTGGCTAAATTGTCTCTGATCGAACGCGAGAAGAAGCGTGCCAAGCTCGTGGCCAAGTACGCTGAGAAGCGCGCCGCTCTCGAAGCCATCGTGGCCGACCAAAGCAAGTCGGAAGAAGAGCGTTACGAAGCGCGTCTGAAGCTGCAACAGCTGCCGCGCAACGCGAATCCGACCCGTCAGCGCAATCGCTGCTCGATCACCGGTCGTCCCCGCGGTACGTTCCGTAAGTTCGGCCTGGCGCGTAACAAGCTCCGCGAGATCGCCTTCAAGGGCGAGATCCCGGGTCTGACGAAAGCCAGCTGGTAATCACGCACAGGCTACAGGAGAAACAGTATGAGCATGAGCGATCCGATCGCCGATATGCTGACGCGTATCCGCAACGCGCAAGCGGTGGAAAAAGCGTCGGTGGTCATGCCGTCGTCGAAGCTGAAGGTGGCAATCGCCAAAGTCCTGAAGGACGAAGGCTACATCGACGAATTCGCCGTGACCGAGCAGGGTGGCAAGGCAACCCTGACGATTGGTCTGAAGTACTACGCTGGCCGTCCGGTCATCGAGCGCCTGGAGCGCGTCTCGAAGCCTGGTCTGCGTGTGTACAAGGGCCGTAACGAAATCCCGCAAGTGATGAACGGCCTGGGCGTTGCCATCATCTCGACCCCCCAGGGTCTGATGACGGACCGCCGTGCGCGCGCAACCGGTGTCGGTGGCGAAGTCATTTGCTACGTCGCCTAAGGGAGGGGAACCATGTCTCGCGTAGGTAAGGCTCCCATCGCGCTGCCCAAGGGCGCTGAAGTCAATTTCGCTGGTGGTCTGCTGACCGTCAAGGGCCCGTTGGGCACCCTGTCGCAGCCGATCCACTCGCTGGTCAAGGTCAACACCGACAACGGCACGATCACGTTCGCGCCGGCAGATGAGTCGCGTGAAGCCAATGCGCTGCAAGGTACGATGCGCGCCCTGACTGCCAACATGGTCAAGGGTGTGACGACGGGCTTCGAGCGCAAGCTGAACCTGGTCGGCGTGGGTTACCGTGCATCGGTTCAGGGCACCGCTCTGAAGCTGCAGCTCGGTTTCTCGCACGACGTGATCCATGAGATGCCGGAAGGCGTGAAGGCGGAAACGCCGACGCAGACCGAAATCATCATCAAGGGTTCGGACAAGCAGAAAGTTGGTCAGGTCGCCGCCGAAGTGCGTGGTTATCGTCCGCCGGAGCCCTACAAGGGCAAGGGTGTGCGCTACGCCGACGAGCGTGTGATCCTGAAGGAAACCAAGAAGAAGTAAGGGTGCACATCATGAACAAAAATGACTCGCGTCTGCGCCGTGCACGTCAGACCCGCCTGAAGATCGCGGAACTGAACGTCGCCCGTCTGGCTGTGCACCGTACCAACCTGCACATTTATGCGCAGGTCTTCTCGGAAGACGGCACCAAGGTCTTGGCTTCGGCCTCGACTGCGGAAGCAGAAGTCCGCAAGGAACTGAATGGCAACGGTGGTAACACCGCTGCTGCTACCTTGGTGGGTAAGCGTATCGCCGAGAAGGCGAAGGCTGCCGGCATCGAAGCCGTTGCGTTCGATCGCTCGGGTTTCCGTTATCACGGTCGCGTGAAGGCACTGGCTGACGCGGCACGCGAAGCTGGCCTGAAGTTCTAAGCCGGCATAGAGGATATCGTCATGGCAAAAATTCAACCTAAGGTCCAAGGGGACGAACGCGACGACGGTCTTCGCGAGAAGATGATCGCGGTCAACCGCGTGACCAAGGTGGTCAAGGGCGGCCGTATTCTCGGTTTCGCTGCACTGACCGTGGTCGGCGACGGCGACGGCCGTATCGGCATGGGCAAGGGCAAGGCGAAGGAAGTGCCCGTGGCCGTGCAGAAGGCAATGGACGAAGCCCGTCGCAAGATGGTCAAGGTCCCGCTGAAGAACGGTACGCTGCAACACGAAGTGGTTGGCAAGCATGGCGCCGCAAAGGTGCAAATGATGCCCGCGAAGGACGGCACTGGCGTGATCGCCGGCGGTCCGATGCGCGCCATCTTCGAAGTGATGGGCGTGACGAACATCGTGACCAAGTCGCACGGTTCGACCAATCCTTACAACATGGTGCGCGCAACGCTCGATGGCCTGCGCAAGATGAGCACCCCGGCCGAAGTCGCCGCCAAGCGTGGCAAGTCGGTCGAAGAGATCCTCGGCTAAGCCGAAGGGATAGGTGAACGATATGTCGCAGAAAACCGTGAAAGTCCAACTCGTGCGCAGCCTGATCGGTACGCGCGAAGACCACCGCGCCACGGTGCGCGGCCTGGGCCTGCGCCGCATGAACTCGGTGTCCGAATTGCAGGACACGCCCGCAGTGCGCGGCATGATCAACAAGGTGTCCTACCTGGTCAAGGTCATCGGCTAAGGCAAGACGGAGAAGAGCATGCAACTGAATAACCTGAAGCCGGCAGCCGGCTCCAAGCACGCCAAGCGCCGCGTTGGTCGCGGTATTGGTTCGGGCCTGGGCAAGACGGCTGGTCGTGGTCACAAGGGTCAGAAGTCGCGTTCGGGTGGTTTCCACAAGGTCGGCTTCGAAGGCGGCCAGATGCCCCTGCATCGTCGTCTGCCCAAGCGTGGTTTCACCTCGCTGACCAAGGAATTCACCGCCGAAGTGCGTCTGGGCGACTTGGCGGGCCTGCCGATCGAAGAAATCGATCTGCTGTCCCTCAAGCAAGCCGGCCTCGTTGGCGAGATGGTCAAGAGCGCCAAGGTGATCCTGTCGGGCGAAATCGACAAGAAGGTGACCCTGAAAGGCATCGGCGCGACGGCTGGGGCGAAGGCCGCAATCGAAGCGGCCGGTGGCTCGCTGGCCTAATAGCCTGCTGTTTCACACTGACGGAGCATCCGTTTGGCCACGGCGAAACCTAATGTGATGGCTCAGGCCAAGAACACGGCCAAGTACGGCGATCTTCGCCGTCGGCTGGTGTTCCTGGTTCTGGCATTGCTGGTGTACCGGATCGGCGCGCACATTCCTGTGCCGGGTATCGATCCGGATCAATTGGCGCAGCTTTTCCAACGGCAGTCGGGCGGCATCCTCGGGATGTTCAACCTGTTCTCCGGCGGCGCGCTGTCGCGCTTCACGGTGTTTGCGCTGGGGATCATGCCGTACATCTCGGCGTCGATCATCATGCAGCTGCTGACGATTGTGCTGCCGCAACTGGAGTCGCTGAAGAAGGAAGGGCAGGCCGGCCAGCGCAAGATCACGCAGTACACGCGCTACGGCACCGTTATCCTTGCTACGTTTCAAGCGCTGGGGATTGCAGTGGCGCTCGAGGCGCAACCGGGTCTGGTGCTGGATCCAGGCCTGATGTTCCGGGCTAGCGCCGTGATTACGCTGGTGACGGGCACGATGTTCCTGATGTGGCTGGGTGAGCAGATCACCGAGCGTGGTCTGGGCAACGGGATCTCGATCATCATTTTCGGCGGGATCGCAGCGGGTCTGCCCAATGCCATCGGCGGGCTGTTCGAGCTGGTGCGTACCGGGTCGATGGGGATTTTCTCCGCGATCCTGGTGGTGGCGATCATTGGTGGGGTGACTTTCCTGGTGGTGTTCATCGAACGCGGTCAGCGCAAGATCCTCGTCAACTACGCCAAGCGGCAGGTTGGTAACAAGATTTATGGCGGTCAGTCGTCGCATCTGCCGCTGAAGTTGAACATGGCTGGGGTGATTCCGCCGATCTTTGCATCGTCGATCATTCTGTTCCCGGCCACGATCGCGGGTTGGTTTACGGCCGGCAACTCGACGAACCCGGTAGCTCGGTTCGTCAAGGACCTGGCAGCAACGCTGTCGCCGGGTCAGCCGGTGTACATCCTGCTGTATGCAGCGGCGATCATCTTCTTCTGTTTCTTCTACACCGCGCTGGTCTATAACAGCCGCGAAGTGGCGGATAACCTGAAGAAGAGTGGGGCGTTTATTCCGGGTATTCGCCCGGGCGAGCAAACCACGCGGTATATCGACAAGATTCTGGTGCGTTTGACACTGGCGGGTGCGATCTACATCACGCTGGTGTGTCTGTTGCCGGAGTTCTTGGTGCTGCGCTGGAATGTGCCGTTCTACTTTGGTGGGACGTCGCTGTTGATCATCGTGGTGGTTACGATGGACTTCATGGCGCAAGTGCAGTCCTACGTGATGTCTCAGCAGTACGAGTCTTTGATGAAGAAGGCGAACTTCAAGGGCAACCTGACGCTCCGCTAGGAGTGATCGCACGAACCTGAAGAGACATGGCTAAAGACGACGTGATCCAGATGCAGGGTGAGGTGCTGGAAAACCTTCCCAACGCGACGTTCCGCGTCAAACTGGAAAACGGCCACGTAGTGTTAGGCCATATTTCCGGCAAGATGCGTATGCATTACATCCGCATCTTGCCCGGGGACAAGGTGACGGTCGAATTGACCCCGTATGATCTGTCCCGCGCGCGCATCGTATTCCGGGCGAAGTGAGCGGACTGGAATTGAAGGAAGAGGAAAATCATGAAAGTGCTGGCTTCTGTTAAGCGCATTTGCCGCAACTGCAAAATCATCAAGCGCAAGGGCGTGGTGCGTGTGATCTGCTCGTCGGACCCGCGTCATAAGCAGCGCCAAGGCTAATTTCGCAAAGAGGATTGACGAATGGCACGTATCGCAGGGGTCAACATCCCCAACCATCAACATACCGTGATCGGCCTGACGGCTGTGTACGGTATTGGCCGCTCGCGCGCTCAGAAGATTTGCGAGGCTACCGGTGTCCCGACCAACAAAAAGGTGAAGGACCTGACGGACGCTGACCTGGAAAAGCTGCGTGACGAAGTCAACAAGTTCACCGTCGAAGGCGACCTGCGCCGTGAAACGACGATGAACATCAAGCGCCTGATGGATCTGGGCTGCTACCGTGGCGTGCGTCATCGCAAGGGCCTGCCGATGCGCGGTCAGCGTACCCGCACGAATGCCCGTACCCGTAAGGGTCCGCGCAAGGCCGGCGTCGCGCTCAAGAAGTAATCCGTCGCGTAAAGGATAGGAACTATGGCAAAAGCAGCGAATACCGCCGCCCAGCGCGCGCGCAAGAAGGTTCGCAAGAACGTCGCCGACGGCATCGCGCACGTTCACGCGTCGTTCAACAACACGATCATCACCATCACCGACCGTCAGGGCAACGCTCTGTCGTGGGCGACGTCGGGCGGCCAGGGCTTCAAGGGCTCGCGCAAGTCGACGCCGTTCGCCGCACAGGTGGCTGCTGAAAGTGCTGGCCGAGTGGCGCAGGACCAAGGCATCAAGAACCTGGAAGTGCGTATCAAGGGCCCGGGCCCAGGTCGTGAATCGGCCGTACGTGCGCTGAACAACCTGGGTATCAAGATCCAAGTGATCGAAGACGTGACGCCTGTGCCGCACAACGGCTGCCGTCCGCCGAAGCGTCGTCGCATCTAAGTGATTTGACTGGCCGCGCCAGTTGCTGGTGAGGCTGGTCTGCGGGTGCTATACTCGCCCGCTTGCCTGTCTTCCGGATTTTCCGGAAGGCGGGTTTCGTCTTTTCATAAGCCCACCGTTCGTCACGGCCCAGTGATGGGACCTGATGGCGAACCGTCCGCAGAGTTTGTGCTGCGGATGACTGAAAACAAAGGAACGCAACGTGGCACGCTATACCGGCCCCAAGGCGAAACTGTCTCGCCGCGAAGGTACTGACCTTTTTCTGAAGAGCGCACGCCGCTCGCTCGCCGACAAGTGCAAGCTGGACAGCAAGCCTGGCCAGCACGGCCGCACTTCCGGTGCCCGCACCTCCGACTACGGCAACCAACTGCGTGAAAAGCAGAAGGTCAAGCGCATCTACGGCGTGCTGGAGCGTCAGTTCCGCCGCTATTTCGCCGAAGCCGACCGCCGCAAGGGCAACACGGGTGAAAACCTGCTGCAACTGCTGGAATCGCGCCTCGACAACGTTGTCTACCGCATGGGTTTCGGCTCGACCCGCGCTGAAGCGCGCCAACTGGTGTCGCACAAGGCGATCCTGGTGAACGGTCAAGCCCTGAACGTGCCGTCGGCACAGATCAAGTCGGGCGACGTGGTTGCCATTCGCGAAAAGTCGAAGAAGCAAGTGCGCATCGCTGAATCGCTGACGCTGGCCGAGCAAACGGGTTTCCCGACCTGGGTCGCTGTGGATGCCAAGAAGATGGAAGGCACCTTCAAGCAAGCCCCGGATCGCGCGGACATCGCCGGCGATATCAACGAAAGCCTGATCGTCGAACTGTATTCGCGTTAATGACGACGCCCGTGCCGCTGGTGCGGGCTCGTGCGCCTTCTGGGGACGCTCATCGTCTACGACATTGTGTTCGCGCGTTGGCAATACTTGGGCGCCGTACCAATCCGAATCGTCACGTGCCGCAATGTGATTGCGGCACGTGCGTCTTCCGTTGCGCTCGGCGCGACGGGATCTTTCCAGTCCAATCCGTCAGCCTTATCGGTGTAACGAGCCGAGGGTATTGAAATAGGACAACCTATGCAAACAGCACTCCTGAAGCCCAAAATTATTGCGGTTGAGCCGCTTGGCGATCATCACGCGAAGGTCGTCATGGAACCGTTCGAGCGCGGCTACGGCCACACGCTCGGTAACGCGCTGCGCCGCGTGCTGCTGTCGTCGATGGTCGGCTATGCACCGACCGAAGTGACGATCGCTGGGGTCGTCCACGAATATTCCACCATCGATGGCGTGCAGGAAGACGTCGTCAACCTGCTGCTGAATCTGAAGGGCGTGGTGTTCAAGCTGCACAACCGTGATGAAGTCACGGTGTCGCTGCGCAAGGAAGGCGAAGGCGTGGTGACCGCAGCCGACATCGAGCTGCCGCACGACGTCGAGATCATCAACCCGGGTCACGTGATCGCCAACCTGTCGGCTGGCGGCAAGCTGGACCTGCAGCTGAAGGTCGAGCAAGGCCGTGGCTACGTGCCGGGCAACGTGCGCAAGTTCGGCGATGAGTCGAGCAAGGTCATCGGCCGCATCGTGCTGGACGCTTCGTTTGCGCCGGTTCGTCGCGTGTCGTACGCAGTCGAGTCCGCCCGCGTGGAGCAGCGTACCGACCTCGACAAGCTGGTGATGAACATCGAGACCAACGGCGTGATCTCGCCGGAGGAAGCGATTCGTCAGTCGGCGCGTATTCTGGTTGACCAGCTGTCGGTGTTCGCCGCGCTGGAAGGCACCGAGAGCGCCGCTGAGGCCGCCGCCGCCCGCGCACCGCAGATCGATCCGATCCTGCTGCGCCCGGTCGACGACCTGGAACTGACGGTGCGTTCGGCCAACTGCCTGAAGGCGGAAAACATCTACTACATCGGCGACCTGATTCAGCGTACCGAGAACGAACTGCTCAAGACCCCGAACCTGGGTCGCAAGTCGCTCAACGAGATCAAGGAAGTCCTCGCTTCGCGTGGCCTGACGCTCGGCATGAAGCTCGAGAACTGGCCGCCGGCGGGTCTTGAGAAGTAATTTGCAGTTGTCGGCCGGTGTGTGTGTGCGCCGGCCGGTATTTCCGCCATCGCTGTCCGGATGGCCTATTGTTGAAACCTACCGGCCCGCGCCGTGCAGTGTCGTACTAGCGGCGGCGATAGAAGAGCTGGTCAAACATTCTTAAGAAGGAATCATCATGCGTCACCGTCATGGTTTGCGGAAACTGAACCGCACCTCGTCGCACCGTCTCGCGATGCTGCGCAACATGTCCAACTCGCTGCTGCAGCACGAGCTGATCAAGACGACCCTGCCGAAGGCCAAGGAGTTGCGCAAGGTTGTCGAGCCGCTGATCACGCTGGCTAAGAAGGACACCGTCGCCAACCGCCGTCTGGCATTCGCCCGCCTGCGCGATCGCGACATGGTCACCAAGCTGTTCAACGAACTGGGCCCGCGTTTCGCGACCCGTCCGGGCGGCTACACCCGCATCCTGAAGTTCGGCTTCCGCCAGGGCGACAATGCGCCGATGGCGCTGGTTGAGCTGCTCGACCGCCCGGAAGTTGCCGAGGCCGTGGACGCCGAAGCCGCCGAGTAAAGTCAGCCGAGGCCGACTTGTGCGACACGTCGTCGCGCCAGATGTGCCGGAAAGTGCGTGTTTCGATGCGCATTACAATGAAGCCAGGATTCACGTCCTGGCTTTTTTGTTGTCTGTTGCAGGCCTTGGTGACCATCTGTTCGTATTTGTGGAGTTGCAATGGCTGCTGGAACCGATGTGCTGTTGGTGCTGACCAATCTTCCCGATGCCGACAGCGCCGACCGCGTAACCAAAGTCGTGCTGGAATCTCGTGCCGCCGCGTGCGTGAATCGCTTGCCGACATCCGTATCGGCGTACTGGTGGAACGGTGCGATCGAGAACGCGACCGAGATCCCGCTGTTGATCAAGACCACGCGCGAAGCATACCCGGCGTTGGAAGCGGTGTTACGCAAGGCGCATCCGTACGAGGTGCCGGAGATCGCCGCCATGCCTGTCGCGGCAGGCCTGCCGGCCTACCTTGCATGGGTTGCCGCCGAGACCCGCGCGCCTTCTGTTTGATGTTCGATTGCCGTTGATATGACGTCCTCTTCGTTCCAGCCTATGCGGCGTGTACTGCAACTGCTGATGCTGCTCACGGCCGTGGTGATGCTGCACGCTCCCGCGCATGCCAACGACGATTTCCTGCCGCCGGAGCAGGCGTTCCGCTTCTCCGCCACGCAGGTCGACGGCCAGACCGTTGAGGTCAAGTTCGGCATCGCCGACGGCTACTACATGTACCGCGAGCGCCTAGCCGTGGCAGCGGAGCCGGCGAGCATCACATTCGCGCCAGTCGAACTGCCGGCGGGCAAGGTCAAGTTCGACGAGACCTTCAACAAGAACGTCGAGACCTACCGTCATGAGCTGACATTCCGCGTCAAGACGCAGAACGCAGCGTCCCCTTTCACGCTGATCGTCACGTCGCAGGGCTGCGCAGACCAGGGCCTGTGCTATCCGCCGATGAAGAGCCGGTTCCAGGTCGAGCCGGCTGCGGCGTCCAGCGGTGGCGCCGAAACGAGTCCCGGCAACGTGAACTCCGGAGATACGCTCGGCCGCATAGCCAGCACGCTCGGCAGCGGCAACCTCGGGGCGATTGCGGCGTTGTTCTTCGGCTTCGGCTTGCTGCTGACGTTTACGCCGTGCGTGCTTCCAATGCTGCCGATCATCTCGGCCATTGTGGTGGGAGAACACGCCACGCGCATGCGGGCGGCACTGGTGTCGGTAGCCTATGTGCTGGGAATGTCCGTCGTCTACACGGCGCTGGGCGTGGCGGCCGGGTTGGCCGGTCAGGGCCTTCAGGCCGCGTTGCAGAACGCCTGGGTACTGGGGGCATTTGCGCTGCTCATCGCGCTGCTGTCGTTGTCGATGTTTGGTTTGTACGAACTGCAGTTGCCGGCCGCCTGGCATCACCGTTTGACGCAAGCCTCGAATAGGTTGAGTGGCGGTCAGATCGTGGGCGCGGCTGTGATGGGCGCGCTGTCAGCCCTGATCGTTTCGCCCTGCGTGACCGCGCCATTGGCGGGAGCGCTGGCCTATATCGCACAAACCGGCAACGCGGTAATCGGCGGGACAGCGCTGTTTGCTCTGTCCATGGGGATGGGCGTGCCGCTGTTGCTGGTGGGCGTTGGCGCGGGCAACCTGCTGCCGCGCGCCGGCCATTGGCTGGTCGTCACCAAGGCAGTCTTCGGCTTTATCCTGCTGGCTGTGGCTCTGTGGATCGTGCAACCGGTGCTGCCCTCCTGGGCGGTGATGGCGGCGTGGGGCGCATTGTTGATTGGTGCGGCGGTGTTCCTGCGCACGTTCGACTCACTGCCTGATGGCACGGGCAACCTGCCGCGCCTGGGCAAGGTGGTCGGTGTGGTGTTCGCGCTGGCCGGCGCGGCGCAACTGGTGGGCGTGGCCGCGGGCGGGCGCGATCCGCTGCAGCCTTTGGGTGGTTTGGTGCGCACGTCGACGAGTGCCTCCGCGCAAGCAGCGGCGCATGGCGTGACGTTCAAGCGTGTGAAGAGCCTTGCCGCACTCGACGCCGAAGTGCGTAACGCGAGCACGTCCGGCCGCGCGGTGATGCTCGACTTCTACGCCGACTGGTGCGTGAGCTGCAAGGAGATGGAGCGCCTGACCTTTACCGATGCGCGGGTGCGAGCGGCACTCGCCGATGTGGTATTGCTGCAGGCCGACGTGACCGCCAACAATACCGACGATCAGGCGCTGCTCAAGCGTTTTGGCCTGTTCGGGCCGCCGGGTACGATCTTCTTCGATGCCCAGGGCAGCGAAGTGCGGGCCCGTGTAGTCGGCTTTGAGCGCGCGGATACTTTCCTGGAGAGTCTGCGCCGTGCACTCGGCACAGCGCAGGCTAGCAAACCGACTACCTGATCAACTGCGCAGCAAGCGAGCGGCGTCCAGCGCGAAATACGTCAGGATGCCATTTGCGCCCGCGCGCTTGAATGCCAGCAGCGATTCCAGCACGACCTTGTCGTGGTCCAGCCAGCCGTTCTGCGCGGCGGCTTTCAGCATCGCGTATTCACCGCTGACCTGGTAGACGTAGGTCGGGAAGCGGAACTCATCCTTCACGCGGCGCACGATGTCGAGGTACGGCATGCCGGGCTTGACCATCACCATGTCGGCACCCTCGGCGATATCGAGAGCGACTTCGCGCAGCGCCTCATCCGAGTTGGCCGGGTCCATCTGGTAGGTCATCTTGTTGCCCTTGCCCAGGTTGGCCGCCGAGCCCACTGCGTCACGGAAGGGGCCGTAGAACGCTGAGGCGTACTTGGCCGCGTAGGCCATGATGCGCGTGTAGATGTGGTCGTCGTTCTCCAGCGCCATGCGGATTGCGCCGATGCGGCCGTCCATCATGTCTGACGGTGCGACGATGTCCACGCCTGCCGCAGCCTGCACCAGCGCCTGGGCGGTCAGAATCTCGACCGTTTCTTCGTTCAGCACATAGCCGTTGGCATCGAGCACGCCGTCCTGGCCGTGACTTGTGTACGGATCGAGCGCCACGTCGGTCAGGATGCCGAGTTCCGGAAAGCGTGCCTTGAGCGCCTTTACTGCGTGCGGGATCAGGCCCTCGGGGTTGGTCGCCTCAATGCCGTCCGGCGTCTTGAGCGACGGCTCGATGACGGGGAACAGTGCCAGCACTGGAATACCCAGTTGCACGCACTGCTCGGCCACGCCCAGCAGCAGGTCGACCGAGACACGCTCGACGCCGGGCATCGACGGCACGGCCTGGCGCACGTTGGTGCCTTCCAGAATGAAGACGGGGTAGATCAGGTCATCGGCCGTCAGGCGCGATTCGCGCATCATGCGGCGGGAGAAATCATCGCGGCGCATGCGGCGCGGGCGGTGGTCGGGGAAGCTTGCGATCATGTTAGGAACACAGTGTGAAGTTTCTAAACTTTCTTCGCGATTATCCATCCTATGCACGGACAATGCGCCGGCGACGCTGGTGCAGCATCCCCCGCGGCTCCTCCCTGACGCGGGTTCCCATCGACGGCTCGATGGGGTCGTTATCCCCGTTGCGTGTTTGGCGACGGGGTTTTTTTTGCCTGATCGGCCTGTGCCGCCGGCTCCGAGGCTTCGGGCAGGCACAGCCAGCCTGCGACAATTCGCTGCGCCTCTTCGATGCCGCGGCGCTTGAGGCTGGAGAAAAGCTGCACCGTGAGCGACACGTCGCCGTCGATCTGCGTGCGGTAATCGGCCAGCACCTTGCGCGCTGCCATCAATGCGCGCGAGGCATCGTTGTTGGTCAGCTTGTCAGCCTTGGTGAGCAGAACATGGATGGGCTTACCCGTCGGCAGGAACCACTCGACCATCTGGCAATCGAGGTCGGTGAAGGGGCGGCGCGCGTCCATCATGATGACCAGGCCGGCCAGTTGGGGGCGGGTCTGGACATAATCGCCCAGCAGGTGTTCCCAGTGCGATTTGGTTTCGCCGGGTGCTTCGGCATAGCCGTAACCGGGCAGGTCGACCAGGAAGCCGAGCGGGTCTTCCGCCTTGGCCGGCATCACCGAGAAATAGTTGATGTGCTGCGTGCGGCCGGGCGTCTTGCTGGAGAACGCCAGCCGCTTCTGGTTGCACAGGATGTTGATCGCGGTGGACTTGCCCGCGTTTGAGCGTCCCGCAAACGCGACTTCGGGCACGGCGGTGGCCGGCAAATCGCGCAGATGATTGACGGTGGTAAAGAAACGGGCTTGATGGAGGAGCGACATGCGCGGCAATGCTTGTAGACTGCGTGGGTTGCTGCGCCGCGAGGTCGCATTGCAGGGCTGTTATTGTACAATACGCCGGTTTACGGACGTCCCCACCAGTTCCGTCGCAGGACCGCCCCGAGGCCCGGGCCGGTCCGTTTTCATGCGGTGGTCTGGTCCGAGGAGAGGGGATGCCCGGCGCCGCAGGGTCCGGCCGCAGGTCCGATATTAGGCGGCGCACGCAGCATTCGAAAACAATCTAGACAAGGTGTGCGAATGAACCGCATCGCGAACGTTCTTGCTGTCGCAGCGCTGTCCCTGGCATCGGCCCTTTCCGTGGCCCACGCCGAAGAACAGAAAGTCACCAAAGCCGATGCTGCGCGCGGCGAGACGATCTTCAACACCGGTATCCCCGCCAATGGCGTGCCCGCTTGTACAAGCTGCCACGGTGCTGGCGGCAACAGCGCGATGAACGTCAACCCGAAGCTGGCCGGTCAGCACGCCGAATACATCGAAAAGCAACTCAAGGACTTCAAGGCCAAGACAGACCGCAACCAGCCGGTCATGTCGGTCTACGCCGGTGCGCTGTCCGACCAGGACATGAAGGACATCGGCGCCTACCTGGGCAAGCAGGCGGCCTGGAAGCCGGGCTCGGCCAAGAGCAAGGACACCATCGAGCTGGGCCAGAAGCTGTATCGCGGCGGTGACGCCAAGCGCGGTGTTGCGGCCTGCGCGGGCTGCCACGGCCCGACCGGTGCCGGCATTCCGGCGCAGTATCCGCGCATTGCCGGCCAGTTCGCCGAGTACACCGAGGCGCAACTGGTGGCTTTCCAGAACGGCACCCGCAAGAACAGCGTGCAGATGCACGATCTGGCCAACCGTATGACGGCCCAGCAGATCAAGGCCGTGGCCGACTACGTTGCCGGCCTGCGCTAACCTGCCGCACCCGGCCGTCATATGACGGCCGCACAATCAACAAGAACAACAGGGTGGCAATGCGCCTGGCATCGCCGCCCTGTTTTCGTTTCTGAATAGCCTTCTTTCTCGCATGTCTTCAGTCTCCACCTCCGGCGTCCAGATTCGCTCCCGCCGCCGCGCGTTGCGCGAGACGGTCGAGCTGCTCTCGTCGATGCGCTTTGCGATCAGCCTGCTGACGGTGATCGCCATCGCCAGCGTGATCGGCACGGTGCTCAAGCAGAACGAGCCGTACCCGAACTACGTCAACCAGTTCGGGCCGTTCTGGGCGGATGTGTTCCGTTCGCTGACGCTGCCGACGGTCTACAGCGCGTGGTGGTTCCTGCTGATCCTAACGTTCCTGGTGGTGTCGACCTCGCTGTGCATCCTGCGCAATGCGCCGAAGATGCTGGCCGACATGCGTGCGTGGCGCGAGCATGTGCGCGAGGGCAGTCTGCGCGCGTTCCACCACAAGGATGAATTCGACGCGCCGGCAGATGCCGCCACCGTCATCGCCCGTCTGTCTGCCCTGGCTCAGAATCGCGGCTTCCGCATCAAGGCATTCGCACGCGAGGGCGCCACCACGCTCATTACCGCCAAGGCAGGCGCGGGCAACAAGATCGGCTACATCCTGGCGCATACGGCCATCGTCATCATCTGCATCGGCGGGCTGCTCGACGGCGACATGATGATCCGCGCGCAGATGTGGTTCGGCGGCAAGTCGCCCATCAAGGGCAATGCGGTCATCAGCGACATCGGGCCGGAGCATCGGCTCTCCACCGCCAACCCGGGATTCCGGGGCAACGCCTTCGTGCCGGAGGGGGCGACGGTCAACACGGCGATCCTGAACATTGCGGATGGTGCGCTGATCCAGGATCTGCCGTTCTCCATCACGCTCAAGAAGTTCACCGTCGAGCATTACTCGACCGGCATGCCCAAGCTGTTCGCCAGCGACATCGTCGTGACCGACCGCCGCACGGGCAAGCAGACCGATGCGCGCGTCGAAGTGAACAAGCCGTTCGTGTATGACGGCGTGGCGATCTATCAGTCGAGCTTCGAAGATGGCGGCTCCAAGCTGAAGCTGACCGGTTTCCCGATGCAAGGGGGTGACGCCAAGACCTTCGCGCTGGCCGGCACTGTGGGCGAGAACACCAAGCTGACTGGCCACGGCGCCGACTACACCGTCGAGTTCACCGACTTCCGCCTGATGAACATCGAAACGGTGACCGATGCTTCCGGCAAGCAGGACGCGCGCGGCGTTGCCAAGAGGGGCAGCGATGACACCGGCCTGCGCGCAGAACTGGGCAACGTCACCAAGATGACGCGCGACCGCGACCTGCGCAATGTCGGCCCGTCCGTGCAGTACAAGCTGCGCGATGCCAATGGCCAGGCGCGCGAGTTCAGCAACTACATGCAGCCGATCACGCTGGATGGCCAATCGGTGTTTCTGGCTGGCGTGCGCACGCAGCCTGATGAACCGTTCCGCTACCTGCGCATCCCCGCCGATGCGCAAGGCACCGTGAACGACTGGATGCGCCTGCGCGCCGCGCTGCAGAACCCGGCGTTGCGCGGCGAGGCGGCGCGCCGTTTCGCGCTGCTCTCCATGCCCGGCGACGACCGGGCCACGCTGCGCAGCCAGTTGACCGAAAGCGCCCGCCGCGCGCTCGACCTGTTTGCTGGCGCTGCCGACTTGAAGGACGCACCCGCCGATGCGCAGGGCGGTTTTGCGGCCGTTGCCACCTTCCTGCAGAAATCCGTGCCCGAAGGCGAGCGCGAGAAGGCCGCCGATGTGCTGATGAAGATCATCAATAGTTCGATGTGGGAGCTGTGGCAGTTGGCCCGCGCGCAGGACGGCCAGCCGGCGCCCGTGGTGGACGCTGCCAGCAGCCAGTGGCTGCAGACCGCCATCAACTCGATTTCGGACAGCTTTTTCTACGGCGCACCGGTGTATCTGCAGCTCACCGACTTCCAGCAGGTGCAGGCCAGCGTGTTCCAACTCACGCGTGCGCCGGGCAAGAACATCGTGTATCTTGGGTCGCTGCTGCTGGTGCTGGGCGTATTCTCGATGTTCTACGTGCGGGAGCGCCGCTGGTGGCTGTGGATCCGGCCGCAATCCGGCGACGCCACCTCCGGCGCACATGTGCTGACCGCCATGTCGACCACGCGCCGCACGCTCGATTTCGACCGCGAGTACGAGCGTCTCAAGCAGGATGTGCGCACCGCCGCTGGTGCGCCAGGCGCGCAAGGCGCCGCAAGTGCAGCGGACGCCGACCCCAAATCAACGAAGTGAGCAGGTGATGGAAGCGACCAATCTCCCCCAATCGTCGTCGGCGAGCGTCGCGGCCGCTGATCTTGGTGCGCTGCAGCGGCCGTCGTATTTCCGCCGGCTGGGCTGGTTCGACTGGCTATTTGCCGCGCTGCTGGCAGCCGGTGCCGGTTATGCCTTCTCACGTTACGGCGCCTACATGGACGGCTACGAGCGCGGCATCCTTGTCGCCGCCGTGCCGGCCTTCGCGTGGCTGGGCTGGACATGGAAGCCGGTGCGTGTGCTGATGATCGGGCTGGCGATCCTGTCGCTGTTCGCCATTTCGCAGTACAGCGGCGCAAATGGTCCGGACCTGGCCCGTGCCAACCAAGCCTTCTTCCTCAAGTATTTCCTCGCCAGCCAGTCGGCCATCCTGTGGATGAGCGCGCTGATCTTCCTCTCCACGCTGTTCTTCTGGGTGGGCCTGGCGGCGCGCTGGGAGGCGGGCGGGTCGATCGGCAGCAAGCTGTGCTGGGCGGCCGTGGTGCTGGGCCTGACCGGCGTGCTGGTGCGCTGGTATGAGTCCTACCTTGTGGGCACGGACATCGGCCACATCCCCATCTCGAACCTGTATGAGGTGTTCATCCTCTTCACGCTGATCACCTCGCTGTTCTATCTGTACTACGAGCAGCGCTACAGGACGCGTGCTCTGGGGCCGTTCGTGATGCTGGTGGTGTCGGCGGCGGTGGGCTTTCTGCTGTGGTACACGGTGTCGCGCGGCGCGCAGGAGATCCAGCCACTGGTGCCGGCGCTGCAGAGCTGGTGGATGAAAATCCACGTGCCGGCCAACTTCATCGGCTACGGCACCTTTGCCTTGTCGGCGATGGTCGGCGCGGCCTATCTGCTCAAGGAGCATGGCATCCTCGTCGATCGCCTGCCGTCGCTCGAAGTGCTGGACGATGTGATGTACAAGGCCATCACCGTCGGCTTTGCGTTCTTCACGATCGCCACCATCCTGGGCGCGCTGTGGGCAGCCGACGCCTGGGGCGGCTACTGGAGTTGGGACCCGAAGGAGACCTGGGCGCTGATCGTCTGGCTGAACTACGCCGCGTGGCTGCACATGCGCCTGATGAAGGGCCTGCGCGGGCGCATGGCGGCGTGGTGGGCGCTGATCGGCCTGCTGGTGACGACGTTTGCGTTCCTGGGCGTCAACATGTTCCTCTCCGGCCTGCACAGCTACGGCGAACTCTAAGTCACAAAATTTTCAGCGGACTGGAATAAAGACGCATCCAGCGTGTTTACTGCTCTGTGAGGGCGCGATCGGCGCGCCCCTCCATTCCAAGGAGAACAAGATGAGCCAGTCCGCAGCTTCCCCCTTGCTGAATCGCTTTTCGGCCCATGCGCGCGTGGCGCTGGCCGCGGGTGTTGTGACGCTTGCCGCGCTTGGCGTTGCCGGCTGCAGCAGCATGGGCATGGGGATGTCGTCCACGCCGATGGCGGTGAAGGTGACCAATGGCACGCTCACCGACCAGCATGGCATGACGCTGTACACGTTTGACCGCGACACGATGGCCGGCAAGAGCGCCTGTAACGGCAACTGCGCCAACAACTGGCCGCCGCTGGCCGCCAACGATGCCGACAAGCCCTCCGGCGACTACACCATCATCACCCGCGATGACGGCAAGAAGCAGTGGGCCTATCGTGGCAAGCCGCTCTACCTGTTTGGCAAGGACAAGATGCCCGGCGACCAGACCGGCGATGGAATGCTGAACATCTGGCACATCGCCAAGCCGTAATCGCCTGATCGTCCGACAAGCCCGCGCCCATGAGCGACCTTGCCGCACGGCTGATCGCGCTGACGCCGCGTTTGCGCCGCCACGCACGCGGCCTGACCGGTGACGCCACGCGCGCCGACGACCTTGTGCAGGACACGCTGGAGCGCGCCTGGCGCTATCGCTGGCGCTTCCAGTTGCGGCCACGATTGGGCGCGACGGGTGAGGGCGACGGGCTATTCGCCTGGCTTCTAACCATCATGCACCGCCTGCACTTGAACGCCGTGCGCCGGCCAGACCGGATCGACATCACCGACACACCGCCCGAGATTCCCGTCGATGACGACCCGGGCCTGCGCCAGGATCTGCTGCGCGCACTGGGTGCATTGCCCGAAGACCAGCGCGCCGTGTTGCTGCTCGTCAGCCTGGAGCAACTCGCTTACAAGGAGGCAGCCGATGTGCTGGGTGTGCCGCTGGGCACGGTGATGTCGCGCCTGTCGCGGGCGCGCGAGCGGATGCGCGTGGCGCTCGAAGGGGCATCCACCGCACCCGCCGCCCCGAGTGCTTCCGGTGACGGCGGCACGCCGTTGCACCGTGTGAAGTGAGGCCGGCCATGTCTGCCGATTCCATCCATATCGACGAACTCCATGCCTACGCCGATGGCCGTTTGGCCGCCGCGCGCCGCGCAGCCGTGGAGGCGTATCTTGCTGCGCACCCGGGCGCCGCAGCCGAAGTGGCCGGCTGGCGCAAGGTCGATGCGCAGCTGCATCGTGCGCTTGACCCGTTACTGAACGAGCCAGTGCCGGCGCAGCGTATTCCGGCGCCCATCCTCGCGGCGGCGCAGCGTCCACCTGCCGCCGGTTTCGGCGCGATGCGTGGCTGGGGCGCGCTGGCGCTGGGTGTGGCGTGCCTGGCCATCGGCATGGGTGCCGGCTGGCTCGGCCGAGGTGCCACGGAGCGCACCGTGCCGATGCAGCGCTTCGCCAACGATGCGCTGGTGTCGCACATCGTCTTCTCGCCCGAGTCCAAACACATGGTGGAGGTGCCCGCTGTCGAGGAGGCTCATCTCGTCACCTGGCTGTCGCGGCGGCTCGATGCGCAACTGCACATCCCCGACCTGACGCCGCTCGGCTACCGGCTCATCGGCGGGCGCCAGACCGTGGTGGCCGATGCACCCACAGCCATGCTGATGTACGAGGGGCCGGACGGCACGCGCATCTCCGTGCAGTTGCGGCGCATGCCGAACAATCGTGACACCGGCTTCCGCCTGGAAACGCTGACGCCGGACAACCGCGTGCTGCAGGCAATCCGCCCGGCCGTCGATCACCCGCAGCCGATGGCGTTCTATTGGGCCGATCATGGGCTCGGGTTTGCGGTGTCCGGGCCGCTGGCGCGGGCCCAGTTGCTGGAAGTGGCGCAGACGGTCTATCGACAGTACAGCGAGTTCACCGCATCGGTGCCCAAGAAGGAATAGCGCCGCAGAAATTTTTCGCCGCACGCTGTCAGGTCGGCGGCGCGGGCGCGACCAACGCACATGGGAGTGAGGCTCCCACACAATGAGGACCACCGATCATGCTGATCAAGACCGACCGCTGGCTGCGCGGTGAAGACATCCCCGCCGGCGAGATCACGCCGCAGCACATCTTCGAACAGCGCCGCCGTTTGCTGGCCGCTGCCGCCATGGGAGCGGCTGGCGTGGCGCTGGCGCCGTGGGCGTCGCGCGAGGCCTTTGCCGCCAACGCGCCGCTGGCCAAGCTGGCTGCCAAGCCCAACCCGGCCTACACCACCGTCGAGAAGACCACGCCATTCGAGGAAGTCACTTCATATAACAACTTCTACGAGTTCGGCACTGACAAGTCCGACCCGGCGCGCTATGCCGGTACGCTGCGCCCGCGCCCGTGGCAAGTCAGCGTGGAAGGGCTGGTCAAGACGCCCAAGACCTACGACCTGGACGATCTGATGAAGCTCGCGCCGATGGAAGAACGCATCTACCGCCTGCGCTGCGTCGAGGGGTGGTCGATGGTGATCCCGTGGGTGGGCTTTCCGCTGGCAGAGCTGATCCGCCGCGTGGAGCCGCAGGGCAGTGCCAAGTACATTCAGTTCATCTCGCTGGCGGACAAGCGCCAGATGCCCGGCGTCAGCAGCCCGGTGCTGGAGTGGCCGTACAGCGAAGGCTTGCGTCTGGATGAGGCGATGCATCCGCTCACCTTGCTCACCTTCGGCCTCTACGGCCAAGTGCTGCCGAACCAGAACGGCGCACCGGTACGCGTGGTGGTGCCGTGGAAGTACGGCTTCAAGAGTGCCAAGTCCATCGTCAGAATCCGCTTTGTCGAAAAGCAGCCGCCGACGAGTTGGAACATTGCGGCCTCCAACGAATACGGCTTCTATTCCAACGTGAACCCGACCGTGGACCACCCGCGCTGGAGCCAGGCCACTGAGCGCCGCATCGGAGAAGACAAGGGCGGCTTTGGCGGTCTGTTCGCGCCCAAGCGCAAGACGCTGATGTTCAACGGCTACGACCAGGTCGCTTCGCTCTACACGGGCATGGATCTGCGCAAGTTCTTCTGAGGCCGACATGACAAGCTTGCCGTCCATGCTGTCGCCCAAACAACTGCGCATGGTGAAGATCGCCGTGTGGCTGGTAGCGCTCGTGCCGTTCCTGCGCATCGTCTTCCTGGGGGTGACCGATCAGTTCGGGCCGAATCCGCTGGAGTTCGTGACGCGCTCGACCGGCACGTGGACGCTGGTGCTGCTGTGCTGCACGCTGGCCGTCACGCCACTGCGTCGGCTCACGGGCATGAACTGGCTGATCCGTATTCGCCGCATGCTGGGGCTGTACACGTTCTTCTACGGCACGATCCACTTCCTGATCTGGCTGCTGGTCGATCGCGGGCTCGACCCGGCCTCGATGCTGAAGGACATCGTCAAACGGCCCTTCATCACCGTGGGCTTTGCCGCCTTCGTGCTGATGATTCCGCTGGCCGCCACCTCGACCAACGCGATGGTGCGCCGCCTGGGCGGCAAGCGCTGGCAATGGTTGCATCGGCTGGTGTACGTGACCGGCGTGCTTGGCATCCTGCATTACTGGTGGCACAAGGCCGGCAAGAACGACTTTGCCGAGGTGTCGATCTACGCAGTCATCATGGCAGTGCTGCTGGGGCTGCGCGTGTGGTGGGCGTGGCGTGCGGCACGGTCATCGCAGCAGACGGTGATGGCGCGTGGAGCAATACCGTCGGGCGATTGATGCCAATCGATGCGCAAAGAAAAAGCCGCGCGGGTGTCGATAACCCGTCGCGGCTTTTTTCTTGGGGGGGTGATGCTGGCTTAGGCTGGCAGCAGATGTTCGCCGCGAATCAGGTCTTCAAAGCACTCGCGTTCGCGCACGAGGTGGACCTGGTTGCCATCGACGATGACTTCGGCCGCGCGGCTACGCGTGTTGTAGTTCGAACTCATCGTGAAACCATACGCGCCGGCCGACAGGATCGCCAGCAGGTCGCCGGCCTGTACCGCGAGCGAGCGGTCGCGGCCGAGCCAGTCGCCCGATTCGCACACCGGGCCGACCACGTCGTAGACCACCGGCGCGCTCTCGCCCTCGCGCACGGCCACGATGTGGTGGTATGCCTCGTACATGGCCGGGCGGGCCAGATCGTTCATGGCCGCATCGACGATGCAGAAGTTCTTGGTCGCGCCGGGCTTGAGGTATTCGACGCGCGTGAGCAGCAGGCCGGCATTGCCCACCAGCGAGCGGCCCGGCTCGAACAACACGGTGCGATCACCGAAGCCGCGTTGCTCGACGCGGTCCAGCAGCGTGCGTGCAAAGGCGGTGATGTCCGGCGGCGTTTCATCCGTGTAGGTGATGCCCAGGCCGCCGCCCACGTCGATGTGTGACAGACGGATGCCCTCGGCATCGAGCTTGGCCACCACGTCGAGCACCTTGTCCAGCGCATCCAGGTACGGCGACACCTCGGTGATCTGCGAGCCGATATGGCAGTCGATGCCGACCACGCGCAGGCTGGGCATGGCGGCAGCGGCGCGATAGGTCGGCAGCACCTCGTCGAAGGCCACGCCAAACTTGTTGCCCTTCAGGCCCGTCGAGATATATGGGTGTGTCTTGGCGTC
This sequence comes from Ralstonia sp. UBA689, assembly GCF_002298975.1. Classification (GTDB taxonomy): domain Bacteria; phylum Pseudomonadota; class Gammaproteobacteria; order Burkholderiales; family Burkholderiaceae; genus Ralstonia. The sequence goes on along the minus strand of NZ_DBMV01000017.1, from coordinate 1,338 downwards.
CACGTCGGGATTGACGCGCAGCGACACGGGCGCAGTCTTACCCATCGATGCGGCCACGTCGTTCAGGCGATGCAGCTCGGGAATCGACTCCACGTTGAAGCACGCCACGCCAGCTTCGAGCGCGAAGCGCATTTCATCGGCGCTCTTGCCCACGCCCGAAAACACGACCTTCGACGCCGGCGCACCGACAGCCAGCACGCGCTTGAGCTCGCCGGCCGAGACGATGTCGAAGCCTGCGCCGAGTTGCGCGAACACCTGCAGCACAGCCAGGTTCGAATTCGCCTTCATGGCGTACTGCACCTGCGCGTTGCGGCCCTCGCAAGCGGCGGCGTAGGCACGATAGCTGGCGGTGAGCGCAGCGCGCGAATAGACGTAGGTGGGCGTGCCGAACTGCGCGGCAATCGCATCGAGGGCGACGCCTTCGATCATCAAGGCGCCTGCCTGGCGGATCAGGGATTCGGACATGAGTGGAGAGCCGGATGGGGAGCAAACGAGGCGCCGCCTTGGTTGGGCGGGCGGCGCCGGTTGGGCAAAGCGGATGGATCAGCCGATTGTCAGCGATTGGCGGGCACCGAACTGGCCGCATCGGCGGCTGGTTTGGCGCCAGGCACCGGTGGTTGCGGCACGGCCTTTGGGCCGGCGATGCCGGGGTCAACCGTCTGCGGCGCGGTCGGCGCCGGTGGCACTTTGGGCATATACAGCGGCCCGCGAATCCCACAGCCGGATAGACCTGCGGCCGTCAGGGTCAGGCCGACAGTGGCTACAATGGCGGCGGTTCGTATCATCGGATGATGGTGCAGAGAGCGCGCCGCAAGGCTGCAGCCTTGCGGCAATCGGAGTCACATGAGGCGTGGTGCCAGCGGGCCGGAGTGGTCGAAACGGCCGTAGCGCAGCATCCATGCAAGATTTTGGAGTGTAGCATGCCCCCCTTGAGCGAATCGGAGTTCCTGGCGCTGGCCGAGGCCGAGTTGGACCGCATCGAAAGCATTGTCGAGATTGCTGCCACCGAGGCTGATGCCGACATCGAACTCAGCCGCAACGGCAACGTGCTGACACTCGAATTCGATGACGGCTCGAAGATCATCATCAACAGCCAGGCGCCGATGCAGGAGTTGTGGGTGGCGGCGCGTGCGGGCGGCTTCCACTTCCGCCGTGACGACGGCCGTTGGGTCGATACGCGCAGCGGCGATGATCTGTATGTCGCCCTCTCGCGTTACGTCAGCCAGCAGTGCGAAGTGGACGTGACGCTGGCCGCCAACTGAGTGTTCCGCGCACTTGTCGCCCAAACGGCACAAAAGAAAAGCCGCCTCGATGGCCGTAATGCCGTTCAGTTAAGGT
>NZ_DBMV01000006.1 GCF_002298975.1 Ralstonia sp. UBA689 | reverse complement strand
TTCTTCATTGTCCCATGCTACCCATGGCAGGATGGCCACCGCAATACGGTGACGTCAATTTGAGCCCCGCCCTACTTGGCGATCGGCTACGCTCAACCTGACAATGCCGTGCCGAGCAACATCTTCGATGATCGAAAAGACGAGAGACGCCTGCTCCGGGAGGCTGTTACATAAATGCAGCGGATTGCAACGATTGAATACGGGGACGTGCCGCTTAGACTCAGTGAGCTGGCGATGTTGAACGTTACGTTGCCGCCAGCAGTGGCGGCGCACGTCGCGCGTGGGCAGTGGTGGCACTTGGTCGCGTGGTCCGATAGCGAATCGAACACGCTTGGTTTGTGGTGTCGGGCTGCAGCCGTCGTATTTCCAACCGACAGGATCTGGGGATTCGATATTGAATTGTTGGGGGCTGCCAAATTTAGCGGTTTTGTTAGGCTGGATGCGGCGCTCGACGGAAAACGAGGCGGTGCGAATATGCTAGAGAGCCATTACAAAAAGCATGCAGAGGATTGGCTGCTTGGGAAAAAGTCTCAGTTATCGGAAATCTTTGGTCATCGCATTGATGTGAACTATTTGGGCACTGATTATTGATGGGCGCATCGATATCAATTGGAGTGCCTCCCAGGCCAACATGCTGTAACAGACCAAGCGACCATGTTGCTCAGTCTCTGCGTGCGACCGCGATCTCGACACGGCGGTTCTGCGCGCGTCCCTTCGCGGTCCGATTGTCGCCGATAGGATCGGCGTCTCCCTTGCCCACGGCTTCCAGGCGACTTCCCGGCACCCCGGCAGTCTGCAGCATCTGCATAACCTGGGGGGCACGTCCCTGCGAGAGCGCCTGGTTCGATGCGAACTGGCGGCTCTTGATCGGAATGTTGTCCGTGTAGCCCGCTACCGTCACCTTGCCGGGCACCTTGGCGACCTCAGAGGCGATCTTGGCGATCAGCGGATTCATCGCGGCATTGACGCCAGCGCCGCCCGCCTGGAACATCGAGTCGCCCCCGAACGTCACGGCACTGCGGCTTGCGTCTTCATCGACACTGACCGTGCCGGCGGCGATCTCCGCCTTGAGCAGTTCCTTGAGGTGCAGTGCGGGTGGCGCGGGTGGCGGCGTCATGTGTGCAATGTCCGCCAGTTGCTTCTGCATGCCGTCGGCTTGCATGCTCAGCCGGTACTTGTAATAGCCGAACAGGGCCAGCAGGATGACGGCGTACATCACGACCGCGTACCAGACGGGGATGTCCCACAGCCACCTGCGCTGCTTCTCTGGGTACGGTGCGCTGTGCGGCGACAGCACAATCGGCACTGCGTCGCGGCCGTGCATGATTTCCGCATAGATCCGCGTGCGCACCGCCATGTGCTGGCGCTGGCCATGCGCCCGACGCCGGAATTGGCCTTCAAAGCCGGTGCTCAGCACGCGGTAGATGACCTCCAGCAGGTCCCGGTGCTCTTCCGGCTCGTCCAGCAACCGCCCGATGAGCGCGTAGACTTTTTCGCCGCCGGCCACATCGCGGTGAAAGGTCGACGCCAAGCTCTTTTGCCCCCATTCGCCAGCCAGCATCCGGTCTTTTGCCCAATCGGCTTGCATCGCCGCCTCATCCAGCGCCGTGCACAAACAGTAGCTCGCGCCGATCATGTGATCGCGCCGGATATTTGCCTGGGTGCCCAGCTTGTCAAACGTCCGCACCTCCTGCGCAAGCATCTCGTGCAGCCGAAGGACGCCGTCTGGTCCTAGTTGGCCGGGCATGTCGGCCTGCGCGCGCAGCAGCACGCGCGAGGCTTCGAGCAGGGGATTCTCTGCCTGCCGCACGGCCGCCAGGCGTTGCTCAAAGTCCTCCTCCTCTGGTGAACTCGCTGGAGCGGGGGTGGCCCGCTTGTTCATTCCGTTTCCCGCAGGTACCAGATCACGGCGCCCTGTTCCGTGGTCTCTGGCCCCGGCATCGGCTCGCCCAGTCGCATGCGCACGGTCTTCTTCAGGAACGGATTGAACCACTCGCCGTCACGCGGGCACGGCTCGCCCGGCAGCGCCCGGAGCACCCGCACGCGCGGCAGCTCCGTCGGCGGCGGCGGCTCCGGCTCGACGCTCGGCTGTGCCGCGTACTCGTCCACCGACGTATCGACCGCGTGGTACGTCACCTGGTCCGGGTACGGCGGCCAGATGCCCGGCGCGTCGAACCGCTGGGCCCACAGTTCGCTGGTGCGCCCATTGAAATGAATGGCGCCTGTCATCGAGCCGGTATGGAAGCTGGGCATGGGCGAGAGCCGCACCGGCTTGAGCGCATCACTCACCGCCTTGTACAAGGGCGGGATGCCATCCGGGACCGGCCCCAGCGTCGGCTGGTCGCCCGCCTGTGCGACGTACGCGGTTCCTGCCCGCCACACCTGCATGCCCGGCGTCTGGCTCAACTGCGTCCAGTCGTCCAGCGACAGCGTGGTCGGAAATTCCCGGTCGAAGATCGTCAGCCAGTTCGCGCCCTTCAGATGACGCTGCAAGTGATCGATAAACGAATAGCCCGACGACACCACATCCAACCCAAAATACCGCTGCTGAAGATCGAATTCGCCGTCCTGTGCTTCCCCCTCGTCTTGCGGCAGGAGTGATGCCAGCCCGGCGAGACCATGCCACGGCTTCAACTGTTCGCAGCAGTAGCGCACGAAGTCTGTGAACAGTGCCGGGTTGCCCCGCGGCCCATACGCTGCATCGATGGGCATCGCGAAACTCAGCCATGACAGGGGGTTCCGCACCGCGATTTCCCATTGCCTTGTCGTTAGCACCGCCATGTAGCAGTCGCTCGCCTCGTCCGCCGATTTCCCACCCGAGATGCGCCAATCCAGCGCATCGTCTGCATCCATCGTCGCGATGTAATCGGGCAGCGACGGCACAGGCTTCTTGCCGCCAAAACGCACCTCGCTCCGGCTCACATCGTCGTTGGGCAGCACCCATTGCAAGCGCGTACCGAACAACTGCTGGAAGCGCTCGAAGCAGTTGGCGATCGCCAGCCGGGTGGCATGTTGCTCGCCATGCCAAAAGTAGAAGGTGCCCGCCAGTCCCACGCACACCTTGACCGTCTTGTGATCGTCGGTCGTGTAGGTCAGGTCGTCGCGGTACTTCTCATATTGCGTCCAGAGATCCATGTCTGCCTCGTGTCTTGATTCATTGCGCGGCGAGTTCGGCCACGCCGCCCACCGCCAGCAGGGTCAGTAGCACCGGGCCACCAATTGTCACCGCCACATACGCCACCGCCAGCGCGCCCACGGCCGCGGCCCCGGTGCGCAGCACGTCGGCCAGTGGCACCGGCTCGGAAGCCACGGAGGCAGGTTGACGCCCGCCCGCTGTTGCATTATCCCGCTTGCGCCGCATCCACTCACTCATGTCCGGCACCACGGTCTTCTGAGGCAGCTTGCCCGTCGCCGGCGCCCGCGCCTTCTCCGGCTCGCCCTCCCGGCACTTGCACAAGGTCGGCGACAGTTCTTTCACGCGATCCTTGCCGCCTGCGATCAATTCATAGTCTCTTCGTTGGTCACTGCGCCACCGATCCCCCGGAAACTTGATCTCGACCACGAATTCGATATTGCGCTGGCTTAAATCGAAGTCGTGCATGTTCTTCACGATCACCACATCGGGGATGCGCAGCATGCCCTTCTGCGCTCGGCCGGTCAGTTTTGCCAAGTCGAACGCCTTCTCCAGATCGGCCGTGTCCACGCCCAACGGAAACTGCAGCGGCGTGTTTCGCTTGAGGCCAGCCATGATCGGCGAGGGAGGATCGTTGACCATGTTGTAGCCAACCTCGCCTTTGTACTTCCACACCTGATGCGCGTTATCGCATTCGAGACGGATGGCCATCGTCGCGCAGCGCTGCTTGAGCTTGTGGCCTTTGTTGGAGATGATCGGCGCACGGTTGCACGCGCAAATATGGGCACAAAGATAAGCGGTGTCGTCGGGCGGCAACACTGGAATGGTCTTGCCCCTTGGCTGGGGCAAGGTGCGCGAGTTGCCGATAGGGCGATGGACGGGTTCAGCCATGAGATCGGTGCAGTGGAATTAAACGGACTCGCCCAGCACGTTGAGGTGCCGGACGTGATATTGGTCGGGTTCGTCCTGCGCAGCAGGTGTCGTCACAATCACCGGCTTGCTCGTGGGGGTCCGCACCTGGGCGCTATGGCCGCGCGAATCGCTCACGCCCTCGATGACGTGGCCCTCGCCGGCGTCAAGCCGATACGGGAAATCTGCCACCGGCTGGCCCGTCGTATGATCCACAAAGGCCACCCATTCGCTGGTCAGTTCGCCCGTCGGCAACTCTGGCAGCACCAACGGCCGCGCCTGCGGCCCCAGCCCCTGGTGATTGGCCGCATGCACCAAGTGCTGCCCCTTGGTGTAAACGAAGACCCCATCGGGCGTGATCTCCACTTCCGACCCCCCGCCATTCAGGCGGATGCCCTGCTTGGCGAGGATCTCGATCCAGTCCTTGGTGCTCATGAGCTTGAGCACGCGCTCGGCAATCAACTCCATCCGATCGCGCTGCGCTTCGATGTGCACCTTGCCCGAGGCCGCGATCAGCTTGATACCCAGCTTGTGCACGAACAGCGCAAAGGCGTTGGCCACGCTCGCATACACCGACTTGCCCACCGCCAGACCAACGTGCCCGCCCGTGCTCACCGCCAGATGCTCATCGCTTGCCAGATGGGTGCTGCCCGCCGTGCTCACC
>NZ_DBMV01000003.1:41323-41888 GCF_002298975.1 Ralstonia sp. UBA689 | reverse complement strand
GCGTGATCAAGCCCTCCAGTATCAAACGTGTGATCGTCGACACAACAGTGATGGAGAAGGCGATCGCGCATCCAACCGATTCGCGACTGTTGGAGCGTTGCCGTGAGCATCTGGTGAAGGCGGCGGCACAGCATGGTTTGAAGCTGCGACAGAACTACAACCGCGAAGCGCCACGCTTGGCCAGCCAGATCGGCCGCTACGCGCACGCCAAACAGTACAAGCGCATGAGGCGCGCGCTACGCACCTTGCGCTCGCGGGTGGGTCGCGTGATGCGCGACGTTGAACGGCAGCTCGACTCGGTGGCGATGCACAGCCGCACAGCGCTGGAAGACTTGATTGGCCGCGCCAAGCGGATTCTGTCGCAGAAGCCGAAGGACAAACACAAGCTCTACGCGCTGCACGCGCCGGAAGTTGAGTGCTTGGCCAAGGGCAAGGTACGCAAGCCGTACGAGTTCGGCGTGAAGGTGTCGATCACGACGACGCACAAGGAAGGCCTGGTGCTGGGAGCGCGCTCGATGCCGGGCAATCCGTACGACGGGCACACGCTGGCCGAGGCGCTGGAGCA
>NZ_DBMV01000003.1:0-41264 GCF_002298975.1 Ralstonia sp. UBA689 | reverse complement strand
GCGCGGCCTGCGCGCGATGATCTGGCGACGCAGCGCGATCGAGCCGGCCATCGGGCAATGAAGGCTGACGGCAAGCTCGACTGGAATTAATGGAATGGACGCCCCCACCCGAACCGGCATCAGTGTGCCAAAGTGGAAGTGTTATGCGACCACTTAAACGAGGAGAGCGCCCAACATGAAGATTACGACAATCGGCATCGACCTGGCGAAAACCGTCTTTGCAATTCATGGCGTGAACGAACATGGTCGAGTGGTACTGAAGAAGATGCTCAGACGTGATCAGATGGCAGCGTTCTTTGCCAACCTACCGGTGTGCCTGATCGGAATGGAGGCGTGTGGTAGCGCCCATTACTGGGCGCGCAAGCTGCAGAGCATGGGGCATACGGTGCGGCTGATCGCCCCGCAGTTCGTGAAACCGTACGTGAAGACGAACAAGAACGATGCGGCGGATGCAGAGGCGATCTGCGAGGCCGTCGCGCGACCGAACATGCGCTTCTTGCCGGTAAAGAATATGGAGCAAAAGTCGGTGCTGTCACTACATCGTGTTCGGCAAGGCTTCGTGCGGGCGCGTACCGCTCAAGCCAATCAGATCCGTGGTCTGCTGAGTGAGTTCGGGCTTGTCGTTCCACAGGGAATCACGCACATCGCCGGCAGAGTCCCGGCACTCATCGAGGATGCAGCTAACGAGTTGGCGGGATCATTTCGACTGCTGATCCAGCGCCTGATTGAACACCTCAAGGAGCTCGACCGGCAAGTCCGAGAACTCGAGATGCAGATCCAGGTCTGGCATCGAGAGAACGAAGCTAGCCGCAGGCTTGCTGGCATACCGGGCATCGGACCAGTCACGGCGAGTGCTCTGGTCGCATCCATCGGTAATGCTCGAAGCTTCGCAAATGGACGGCAACTCGCTGCCTGGCTTGGTCTGGTGCCCCGGCAAAATTCCAGCGGTGGCAAAAATGTGTTGCTGGGCATAAGCAAGAGAGGTGACAGCTATTTGCGAACGTTGCTGATCCACGGTGCTCGATCGGTTATACACGCAGCTACCCGTCGAGAACAGAAGACTGGCTGGCTGTACAACGTGCTTCAGCGACGAAATCGGAACATCGCAGCAGTGGCGCTCGCCAACAGGAATGTCCGAATCGTCTGGGCACTCTTGGTTCATGGGCGCGAATTCCAGCCCGATTACATGGCGGTACCGGTGACGGCGTGACATAGTAGCGACCCGCACCATCAGGCAAGCAGCAGGAACCTTCATCAGATTGCTCAGGCGATCATGACGTGATGGCAAGACAGGTAAGACTGTGGTCAAGAAAATCTGCTTGAGCCTGTGTGCAGAAGAGCACGCAAAATTGACGAGATCTTGACCAGCAAATTCCATCAGGGACCGCCGGCCACGCCGGACATGAAGTCCGGATGCATGGCTGCAATCTTTACCTTCACACCATCGCAATTGAGAGCTTGGCAAACCGGGGGCGTCCATGCATGAACGCAAGGGTGTGTGCCGCGACTATGCGCACCTCATGATTGCCTTGTGCCGCGCGCTGAGCATTCCCGCGCGCTTTTGCAGCAGCCTCGACTACGGTGCCGACCCCGGCTTGGGGCCGGCAGACTACCACGCGTTCGTGGAGGTGTTCGTGGGGCAGCGCTGGTACCTCGTCGATCCGTCCAACGCCGCGGTGCCCATGGAGCTCTTGCGGATCGGGACGGGGCGCGACGCAGCCGATATTCCCATCGCCATGGTCTTCGGCAACGTGACGCCATCGAGACCGCTGGTGCAGATCGAGGCCGTGGCGAGCATTGCGCCGGGGTTCAGCATGCCGGTGGACACCGCGCAAGGCATCAGCACCTGGTAACGGCGTGGCTCGGGCTCACCACTCGTCAGTGGACGGCTCCTCTTCCTGTACGCCAAGGATGACGTCGATCGCCGCCCGTCCTGCTAGCTCGCCAACGAGGTGCGCCCAGCGCCGTGAGAAAGGCCCACCGTGAACCTTGATGCGCTTACCGATGGCCGCGACGCCCACAGGCTGCGTCGGGCCCTCGATGGAAAACCACAAGTCGAACATGTCCTTGGATCGGCCCACGAGTTCCATGTGGATCTGGTAACCACGGTAGTCGATCGTACGTGTCATTGATGACGTCTCTGGTGTGTCGTGATCGTGCTCCAAGGGTGGGGCCATGCGCGACAGACGCAATGCGTTTCATGGAAAGCTCCAGGATCTTTCTGCCGCTGACTGCTGCCCTGAACCGGCAGCCGCGACCGCAACCTTGTGCGGGCAGTGATCTTCACGGTTGAGGCGTAGCGCTCAACTTTCCAGCAGCGGAATGCGAGCCTCGAACTATGGCGTTCGAATGTCCAAGGCTGAGGCGAGACCCTCGGACAGTGAAGCGTCGACTCTGCAAGCGTGAAGTGCGAAGCGTTGTCGGTGCGACTCGATGGTCCGCCCGTGACGTTTGATACCTGGCTCGTCGAAATCGATAGTCAGAGCGTCGGACGCGACTCTCAAAGCGTGAAGCTTCAGCGTCTGCGTGTCGAGCTTGACCCGCGGTGGGTGAGGTTCGGGGATTTGAGGGTGGAGCCGATCGCTCTTGCAGCGTGCCACGCGAAGCAGAAGTTGACCGAGGGGGGGCTGCAACGGGCGTCACCCTGCAAAGGACTTGGCAAGGCATTCCACGACCAGGTCACGCAGAGTGTTCGCGGCAAGCTCCCGCAGATCAAAGGTTGTTTCCGAGCTGGATACCATACCACTATGGTTGGAAACGACCATGTGCGCGTGAATCTTCTGGTCCAGTGCGTCGCCGATCAGGGTGATCTTCGGGTATTGGGCGGCCCGTTCCGAAAGAGATGCCGGCTGTTCTTTGGCGTCGGGAAACACATGGAGCGTCGCGCTGAGGGCGGTCATCTCGACCTTGAAGCCGTGGCCGCGTTTTTGCAGGTGTGCGCCGATATCCTCAAACACAGGATGCACTGTCTTCGTCCGGAACGCCGCAAACTCGGCCCGGAATGTTTCCGCTGCACTCTGCTTGTCTGCAGCCTCTTCCTTGTCCTCGGCTTTGCGCTTTTCGAAGGCATTCAGTGCGGCATCAAGCTTGTCGTAAGCGCCCATGTTGTCTCTCGGTAGAGAAGCGGTGGCGTCCAGAGCGCGCGCCCGTTCCTAGTAAAGAATAGTGGGATTAGATGCGCGTTCCAAGCGCCATATCGCAGACAATGTCGGAAGCAAGACCACAGTCCGGCGATGCTGCGCATCACCTCCGCTTGTCTGGGGAAACCCCCATACGCTGATACATGAGCAAGACGCAAGCCGCCCCAGGATCCGGTACCAGAACATCGCGACGATCAACTCCAGCCCAGCGCTGGTGGACGAGAGGAAGCAAAAATGGACGGCAACGGAGAGGCCCGGCCCAATCTGTATCGCGCTTTGCGGGCGCGCTTGAATGCACATCCGTTGTCCCATGTCGGGCCCGGGCTGATCACGGGCGTAGCCGACGACGATCCGAGCGGAATCGCGACCTATTCGCAGGCGGGGGCACAGTTTGGCCTGGAGATGCTGTGGACGATGCCGCTCACGTTTCCGTTGATGGCGGCCATGCAGTCCATGTGCGCAAACATGGGACGCGTCACGGGGAAGGGACTTGCGGCCAATATCAAGGACGTCTTCCCGCCGATTGTGTTGCGCGTCGTCGTGTTGCTGTTGCTGATCGCCAATACGCTGAATATTGCCGCTGACGTTGCGGCGATGGGCGAGGTCGCTGAACTCGTTTCCGGGACCGACCGTCATGTCATGACGGCGTTGGTGGTGTTCGGCACCCTGGCACTGCAGATATTCGTTCCTTACCACCGATACGTATTCTTTCTAAAGTGGCTGACAGCGTCTTTGCTGGCGTATGCCGCAGTCTTGTTTACCGTACACGTGCCGTGGAGCCGCGTGGCGCTGCACACGGTGTGGCCCACTGTCAGGCTCGATGCCAGTGCCGCGTCCATGGTGGTTGCCGTGTTCGGTACCACCATCAGCCCCTACCTCTTCTTTTGGCAGGCCTCCGAAGAGGTTGAAGATATGCGTACGCGCCCGTCGTTGAAAGCCGATGGAGCCAAGGCCCGCACCGAGCTCCGTCGCATTCGCTGGGACACCTGGAGCGGCATGCTTTACTCCAATGCGACCGCCTATTTCATCATCCTGGCTACAGGCGTGACCTTGCATGTTTCTGGCGTGACCGACATCACGACCGCGGCGCAGGCGGCCAGTGCATTGCGACCGCTTGCAGGAGACTTTGCGTACGTGCTGTTCACCGTCGGGATCCTGGGGGTGGGGCTGATCGGTGTGCCTGTGCTCGCAGGCTCAGGCGCCTATGCCCTCTCCGAAGCGATGGGCTGGAAGGAAGGGCTGGAGCGCAAGGTGAGCGACGCCCGTGGCTTCTACAGCATCATCGCCTTGAGCGTACTCGCAGGGCTGGCAATCCAGTACTCGCCGATCCGACCGATGAAGGCGCTTTTCTGGAGCGCGGTCATCAATGGTGTGGTGGCGGTCCCGCTGATGGCGGTCATTATCCTGCTCGTGTCGAAGCCCGCGGTGATGGGTCCCTATACCGCAAGCCGGACATTGATCGTCTTGGGTTGGTCTGCTACGGCAATCATGGGTGCTGCCGCCATGGCGATGTTTCTGCTGTAGGTATCGGCACGCAGGCAGGGTGCCTGCATGCCGATGTTGACGTCATGCAACGGTGCGGCGGCGTAGTCCCCTCGGATGGCACCGCCTTGTCTCCTTCACAAGGCGAGCTCCGCGCATTGTTGCCCCAGGAGTATCCCGGCGCTGAATGCCAGGCCGGAGGAAACGAATCCCTCCGGGATGGCAGCCGCTTCCCAGTCGGTGCCGCCTCCTTCACTGGACGTGAAGCGATACTCTGAAAACCATCGCCGGTCACTACGCTGCAGTGTGCGGATTTCAAGCGTTCCGTTTGGGAGGTCGAGCGAACTGATCATAGATATCCTCGTTGCGGTTACCTCGGTATGTCGGAAAGTGCCGATTCACTGTTATTGGAGACTGCAGCGTAAGGTCGGGGCGAAACGTCGTCGGCTCGGTACCGTACAGATCTCGGCCCGTATGTACGGTGAATCACGCAGTCGGTCCGCCGCTTGACCTCAGCGGTTGCGCACCTGGGCAGGTGACGACTGCGTCTGCCACCGTACCGACACACGTCACGCGAGCGAGGATCCTGCTTGTCGGGACGTCCGCGCGACAGTCACGCTCACGTGCTGACGCAGGGATGCCCCGATGGGCTGTACGCCGCTTGTGGTCCGTACAGAAAATTCAAGTCCTGGTTTTGCGTTCTCCGCAACAGCACGCGGTGGTTTGCGATCGGGGCGGAGGTGCACAAAATGCGCAGCAATCGGATAACACGACTGTGCGGCGCGATGCTGGTGGTCGTGACGCTCGCGGGTGGGTGTGCCGGGATGTCCCGGCGAGGTACGGACACTGCAATCGGCGTCGGTGTCGGTGGTGTGGCAGGCGCTGTCTTGACAGGCGGTAGTGCAGTAGGGACAGTGGGCGGCGCAGTCGTCGGTGGCGTCGTTGGCAATCAGGTTGGGAAATGATTGCGGACAGGGAAGGCGAAGCGGCATGCCCACACTAATGGGGCATGCCGCTTTCCAACCCGTTCTCATGAATCGAAGGCGTATGGCTTAAGCGGCGGCCGCAGCCGCAGCCGTCTTGAGTGGCAGGACAGCGCTGGTCTGCTCCGTGCTGCCGGAAACCCCAAAGGCAACCGCAACGGGATTCATGCTGTCGACCATTGAAGTCGGCATCAGGATCGTGGCGCCACGCTCTTTGGTGGTCTCGTAGATGATGTTCATGGCACGCAGTTGCAGCGCTTGCGGATGGTCTTCGTACATGCCCGCAGCCTCGACGAACTTGGCGGCGATGGCCGCTTCCGCAGAACCCAGGATGACGCGGGCCTGTTTCTCGCGTTCGGCCTGTGCCTGCCGGGACATTGCGTCCTGCAGCGCCACGGGGATGGCCACGTCGCGCACTTCGACTGACGATACGGTCACGCCCCATGCTGCAGTCTTCTTGCCGATCTCGGCGCGCAGTTGCTCGTCTGCCGCTTTCCGTTCGGATAGCAGTGCCGACAGCATCGAGGCGCCAATCATTTCACGTAACGACGTCTGAGCGACGCGGTCGATCGCCTCGCGGTAGTCGGTAATGGCCAGCGCGGCCTTCTGCGCATCGTGAACGTGCCAGAAGATGATCGCGTCGACATTGACCGGCACGGTGTCTTTCGTCAATGCTTGCTCGGCATTGAATCCGGTGGTTTGGATGCGCTCGTCAATCACCGCGGTAACACTGTCTACGATCGGCAAGATCACGAACAGCCCGGGCCCTTTCACGCTTTGCAGCTTGCCTGCGCGCAGGATGACGAACTTCTGCCAGGCGTTTGCCATCTTGAGTGTCGATGCGACGAGGATCGCAGCAATCACAAACACGGGCGCCAGCAGAACCGATATGAACATGCCGGCAGCGCCCCCCACAACCAGGAGAAGGACAACGATGAATGCGGTGATGGGATTCATATGGCGCCTCGTCAGCAAGTGGCAGTGCAAAGGATGAGAGACCAGACCAGGTTTCTGAAGACGGCCGCTCGAAATGTCTGCGTAATGTCTTTATCCGAAGACGTGTGACCGGATGTCGTCTTCAAAATCGACTGTCCATTCAGGGCCATGGGCACCGTCGTATTCCCGCATGGTCTTGCCCATCCGAACGATGACGCTACGGTCCAGCGCCTCGGAAGGGGAGTCGCACGAGAAGTGTTCGGTGGAGGACACCTCAAATCCGTCTGGCGCGAGGCCGTTGCGCAGGCACACCTCGCGAAATGCATCGCGCTCCCCTTCTGGGAATTGGAGAATGGTTTGATCGAACATCACGTTGTCCTCATTCTTCTGGTGTGCCACCGCCTGTGCTTTAGGGCCTTAGGGCGGGTCGCATCATGGGCTTTAAAGTCGGCCCATGAGCAAGAGTACGAGAACGATGAGCAGAACCACGCCGAGCGCACCGCTTGGCGCGTAGCCCCACCCGTTACTGTAGGACCACCTTGGGAATGCCCCAACCAACAAAACGGCTAAGACAATGAGAAGTACGAGTCCGAGAGACATGATGTCCTCCTTGTTTTGTAGATTCCCCCCTACTCCGTGTGCCCGAGCCAGGCAAAAAGCGCCCCACGGTTGTTTCATCATGAGGTTGACGCGCGAAGTTTCCTGGGTGTTGCCCGAGCGAATTAAGCGTCTCTCATCATCTCGAAGAATAGAGTAGTGCCGGTCTGAAAACGGTCCGGTAGCGTACGCACTGGCATGTCAAATGCATGTCTCGCGCGGGGCGCAAAGCGGCGATCGCCCCCTGGTCAGCGGGAGCTGCAAATAACGGCTTCGCTAACGATGATCACGGTCTCCTCTATCACCGTGGGCATCCTCGTAGCCGCCGTGGCGATTACCTTCGTAACCGCCGCGGTGGTCACGTTCATAGCCACCCTGCGGGCCGTCGTTGTAGCCGTCGTCAGGAACCCAGAGGCAACCGGCCAACGAGGTAATACATATCCCCAACACCGTATAGATAATGGCGCGCATGACGGCCTCCTTGGGGTTGCACTACAGAGATTTGAGTTTGGTGACTTTCGTGCCCTCGAGCGTCACGCGTGCCATCAACCCACTGTTTGTGAGAACGAATGCCTCAATTGGTCCCGTCGTGGTCGAACTGTCGATGTTGTCGTTGGCACACATTTTCAGGACGGCAACCGATGCGTCACCGCCCGCGGACTACCCTTCGCTATTGCGAAGTCGGTCGAGAGCCTCCTGTGTCAAGAAGAGGAAAATGATTGCTTTCGATTGGGCGCCAATCTGCAATCCAATCGATGCCGTTGTCGTGCTGTAGTACCCAGACGTTCCTCCGCCCACGCGCAATGCCTCCTCACCATACTGGCCGCCCATGCTAAATCCGGCGGCAATGACCGATGGAAACACCAATACGCCACGGGCCTTGCCGACCAGTTCGCGAGACCCGCTGGCCGTGGTATGGAGACGTGCAAGCGTCGAGTCGGCGGCTGTATTGATCGAGTGTCGCTTGTCGGCTTGATGGGCGACCGAGTCAGCCGTTCCGGCCGTTGTACAGTCGGGAGTCATGAGTCCGAAGACTGCGGCAAAAGCCATCGCCGTCATTGCTGGGAGATGCTCTTTTCGCATCTCTGCCTCCATCGTGGACGAGCTATCTTCAGCGTACGTCAATGCGGAGTGCGCTACGGTACGACAGCGTGCGGAGAAGCGGGGCGGGGTGAGAAGCGTCAGGGATGGCGGTTCGCTATGCTCGGGCGGATCCGGTACATCGCAGCTTGCGACGCGGTTCAGCGAATTTGCGTGGGCGATTGCACCGTCCCCCTCGCGTTAGTTCACTACCGTACAGACGGCACTGCGTCTGCGGAGAAATCATGCGCTTTCGTTGGGCAAGGTCTTGTCTTGGTATGCGCATCGCCGGGTAAGGAAATGGTCCGAGCGCGGCGCGTCAAGGCACGACATCCCCCACGACCAACTGAGCGCCGAAAGCGTAGGAGCATTGTCATGAACAAGGATCAAGTGAAGGGCCGTCTTGAGGAAGCGAAGGGCAAGTTGACTGAAGCCGTTGGCAAGGTCACCGGAAAGGACGCCACGGCAGCGAAAGGAAAGGTCGAACAGATTGCCGGGAAGTCGCAGGCCGCGTATGGCGACGCCAAGGAAGCGCTCAAGAAGCAGCCGAAGCCTTGAGCGAACGTCGCGCCCATCGCTGACATGCCGACCCGCCGAATGCGGGCGCCACACCGGGGGGATGGGAGGAAGGTCAGAGCGCCTCGAGGTCTGGAAGCAGGCGATCAAACTCGCGCTTGACTACGGCATAGCATTCGCAGACGCGACGCTCGAGGCCGGGGCGATCCAGGACTTCGATGGTTCCGTGGCTATAACGGATCAACCCGGCGGTCTGCAGCTTCAGCGCGGCTTCGGTGACACCGGACCTGCGCACCCCCAGCATGTTGGCGATCAGCTCCTGGGTCATGCGCAGCTCGTTGGAGGGCAAGCGGTCCAGGCTCAGGAGGAGCCAGCGACACAGTTGCTGGTCGATCGAGTGGTGCCGATTGCAGACAGCGGTCTGGGCCATCTGTGTAATGAGTGCCTGGGTATAGCGCAACAACAGGCGCTGCATGGCGCCGGCGCGGGCAAACTCCTGCTTGAGAGCGCGGGCACTGAGGCGGTAAGTGCCGCCCGCACTCTGAACCACGGCACGGCTGGGGGTGGTTTCACCGCCCATGAAGATGGCGATGCCCACCATGCCCTCGTTGCCGACGATCGCGATCTCGCCCGATGAGCCGTCCTCCATGACATAGAGCAGGGACACGATGGACGTGACGGGAAAGTAGACGTATTCGGGGCGGTCGCCCGATTCATAAACGACGTGCCCGAGCGGCATGTCGACCCAAACAAGCTCCGGCGCGATTCTCGCCCATTCCGCTGGCGGCAGCACGGATAGCAGACGGTTTAGCTTCGGATTCGGTAGAGCTTTCATGGCCGCCTCCTTTCCAGTGGTGGTGTGGTATCCGGGCCGTCATTTCCCCGGGCTGCTGAGCATGGTGGCGGCTGCGCATCAGTGCGCCTCGTGGCCCAGGCAATGTGCCGCCCAAGCGCGCGACAGCACAATCTTGAGCGCGGCGATGACGGGCACCGACAGGAAAATGCCCGCAACGCCGCCCAACTGCTCGCCTGCAAGCAACCCCACAATGATGAGGAGCGGACTGACCTTGACTCCTTCGCTCATCAGGTAGGGATTCAGCACGTAGTCCTGGAATAGGCGGTAGACCACGATGAATCCGATCAGCCAGAACAAGTGCGGATACCCGCTGAACACGGCGACGGTGACGATCGCCACCACGGCGGCCAATGGCCCGGCAAACGGAATGAACTCCAACACCGAGGCGGTGGTTGCCAGCAACAGCGGATATGGCACGCTCAGCAGGTAAAAGGCGATGCTGTAAAAAACCAGCGTGGCAAGCGACAAGAGCAACAGTGCACGCACGTAGCGCGACAGGAGCGTGTCCAGATCGTCGATGATGTTTCCCCACAGGCGCTTGTCCGAGGACTGTATCCATGAAAGCAGCGCGGCGTGGATCGAGGGCGCTTCATTGATCATCAGAAAACTCATGATGGGGATGAGCACAAGATAGACGAGATTGCTGGCTGCGCGCATGACACCCAGGCCGATATTGCGAACCAGCGGCATGGCCTGGTTCGAGCTTGTCGAGAGCTGCTCGCGGATGAATTCCAGAATGCGCGCGCGCAGCGGCTCCAGGAAGCTCGGCAGGGTAAGGCGATCTGCCATGGTGCTGGTATCGAGCAGCTTCGGGAGTTGATCGGCAAGCCGTCCCGCTTCCTCCTGCACCGTCACGCCAAACACCGAGCCAGCCACGATGGCCACCACCACGACGAGGATGAACACGATACCGATCGATACGCTGCGCGGCACCTGTCTCGGCATGCGCCGTTCCACTTTTTCGATCAGCGGGTACAGCAGGTAGCTGAAGAAGACGGCAAATACCGTGACCAGCAGCACGGACGCGATCTTGCAGATGATCAATACTGCCAGCGCAAAGAGAAAAACGGTCCAGACGATTCTTCCGGTGCGTGGGTCAAATCCGAGCATGACGATCCTCCCCGTCGGAGTGATGGCACGGCGAGCCCCGGTTGACTAGATCTGGCTCACGTGTGCCGCGATGCTGTGACTGGTTTTGGTGATTGCCGCTTGGACTTTCTCCAGGGTGTCGAAGAACTCGCTGAAATGCGTGGCGTCCATACGGTGATGCGTGGCAATTGCATTGGCCAGTTGCTCTCTGAACTGACGGATGCTGGCGAGCAACGCAATGACATCGCGCACCAGTTCTGGGGTACTGAGGTTGTGCAGTTGAATGGCCGCGATCGCGGCCTCCAGCTCATCGATTGCGCGAATGTCGAAAGGCTTCTCTCCTGCAGCGATCGCACTCACGGCCTGCTTGTCGGGTAGCTCGCTCATAACGGTTCGTACCAGCGCCTCTGCTGCCATGGCAATTTCGCTCACCGCGTTGGCCACCGTGCGCCTCTCCGTGCGCCGTTCGCTGCGCTGAAGCAACCAGCCTGCCAGCCACGTTCCCGCAATCGCAACAATGATTGCCGCTGCCTGGACCCACGCAGCCAAGGCGGGGTGTTTTTCGATCCAATCCAGAAGGCTGCTCATGAGGGATATCTACCCGGTGGCGAGGCTCACAGTGCTTCCAGTGGCTTTTCACCACTGGCGCTTGCTCAAGTTATCTAACATCCGGCGCCTGTTTGCACCCTTTATATGGCATTCGTTGAGCCGACTCAGCCGTCTTGTTGAGGCGGTCTAGCCAAGGAGAACGCAATATCCACTCCAGTGTGATGGGGGGAACGCTTCGTACCTTTGCTTTGCGTTCAATCAGACTGGCGCGATGGCTCGGCAGCGCCCAGGGCGACGGGGCCAAGGAATCAGAATCCCGGCATCAGCCCGTTGGCTATGATTCCTCCGCTGACCTGCCCCCAATAAACCGGTCCACCAGGAAGCTAATAGAGTCCGTTTTCGAAGAGGAGGACGGACATGAAGGAGAGGTTTACGGAAGAGCAAATCATCGGGTTCCTGAAGGAAACCGAGGCCAGCGTGGCGGTCAAGGAGCTGTGCAGGAAGCATGGTTTGACCTTGCCCCCGCGAAACGAATCCCTTGCTGAGTCGATAAATTCAAGCAAGGAGAGAAGCAATGACAAGCAAGGCAAAGCGTGCGCGGTACACGCTCGAATTCAAGCTCGAAGCGGTGCGGCTGGTTAAGGCTGGGCAAAGCATGGCGGCGGTGTGCGCCACGCTAGGCGTGGCGGACCAGACGATATTCAACTGGGTCAAGGCTGAGCGGGAGGGGCGGCTGACTGGCGTGGATACGAAGCCGGTGAGCCCTGAGCAGATGGAGCTGGCCCGCTTGCGAGCGGAAGTGGCGCGCCTGAAGATGGAGCGCGACATTCTAAAAAATGTGTGGTCTGCCCCGATTTTGCAAGCTGTCTTTGCCGACGTCAGAAGCACGTTTTGCGTCAATGTATCCGGCCTACGCTTGGGAACGATGGTCCCTGGCCTTGATGGAATCCGCGCGCGCCTTGCCTCATAAAGCGTTCAGTCACGAGGGACTGCTTTTTTAGCCAGGCTTAAGGTGCGCCGGTCAACGGTTCTGTCATCAACAATCGCGGCTCGCAAAAACAAGACAGTGTTGCTTCCTTCGGAGGTTCGATGGTGCTCAGGCTGTCATCGGTGCATTCGGAAACGGTCGGTACGGTTCACCGCTGACGAGCACCTTCCAGCAAATGCGGGCGATCTTGTTCGCCAGAGCAATCAGCGCGACATGTGGATGGCTACGCTTCTCGGCTTCCTGAAGCCATTGCCCCATGTGAGATCGCTCACGCTTCATGTGGATCATCAGTGCACGCGCACCCTGGATCAGAAGCATGCGCAAGTAGCTGTTGCCTCGCTTGCTGATGCCGCCGGATCGAACAACCTCGGCACTGCTGAATTGCCCATGTCTGCATCTCACCCTCCTACACGCGGTTGAGGCTGGCGAAATCGAGAATATAAATTCTCTTGCCCTGCATCGAGACAATCCCGCTCGATTGAAGCTTCGAAAACGCCCGGCTGGTTGTCTCTAGCGTCACGCCGAGATAGGAGCCAATCTCCCCCCGACTCATCTGCAGATTGAACTCAACCGGTGAATAACCACGAGCCTCAAAGCGGCCTGACATGTCGAGTAGGAACGCCGCAAGACGTTGATCAACCGACATCGTGCCGAGAAGCAGCAGCAGCCTGGATTCCCGCACGATTTCGCTGCTCATCGCCCGATGCACAAGTTGCCGAATCGTCCTCACCTCACTGGACAGGTGTTCTAAAAGCTTGAAGGGAATAATGCGAACACAGCTGTCTTCAATCGCGACCGCCTCACATCTGTGATGGTCAGCGAAAACGCCATCAAGACCAAGCGTGTCCCCAACGAGATGAAACCCCGTAACATGCGGGAAGCCGCTGACGAGCATAACGGCCGTCTTGAATGTCCCTGCATGGATCGCGTAGATGCTGCCGAACGGATCGTTCTCTCGGTAGAGTGCAGAGCCCTTCTTGACTATCCGCATCGATGAGGTGACTGAATCGATGCACGCAAGGTCCGCAGTCGTCGAAAGGCCCATCGGCATGCTTGCCGAGCGCATTGCAGCCCCAGTGGCACGTAAGCGCGTACGTGAAGGGGAAAGCGTGAAGCCGGACTCGTTGCCGGGGTGCAACAACTTATCGACACCGACTTCCATGTTTGCACTCCCGAAATCTCCACAGGACGGGGCATCCGGCGGGCTTGATGATCAAGGGCAAACTTAGAATGATGATCGGCGTGCAAAGGCCGAATACGATTCGTTCGATAGCAACTCGAAGACCCTGCCTAACTTTTTATACGTGCCGCGATTCATCGAGTCAATCAATGAATTGTGCGCCATAGCCCCCTGGTCACGAAGGTTGCCTTGGCATTTGGGGGCAGTTACCTTACGCGCCTGGCGAGGCTATGGTATTGGCACTCATCCATCGTAACGCACTGATAGGTGGTTTTCGACCGCGTTCACGCTCGGCGCAGACCAGGCTGCCGCCTCCGCTTCGTCTCGTTCGGCCATGGATCGGACAGTCCCCTCGAGCGTCGCAATATGATTATGCACTCTCACAGAGATATGGCCGGCATCGATACGTGCGTTGTGCGCCAGCGACTCGGCAATCCTGTCGCTAACATCTTGTGCGTCTGAATGGTTTTCAACCACGATAGAGTCTCTTACACCTTTGACCCCAGGCAGGTATCGAACAGCGTCGGCAGCGGCGTCCTTCTGATAGTGCCATTGCACTGTCCCTTCCAGAGTGATCCAGCCATTGCTGACGATCGGCCTGATCTTGTCTTTGGGAACGGCAACGTGCCATCTGAGTGAGTTCAATGCCATTTCCGCCAGATCGGTGTCATCGAGGGTCGCACCGCTAAGAGTCACGTCCAGATTCTCTGCAATCCCCGTGACGCCCAAGATGCGCTTGACATCCTTGATTGCTTGCCATTTATCGAAGTACGTTGGCACTTCACCAGTGAGTGTTACCACACCGTTCTTCGCAAACACCGCGATCTTACTGTGGTCAACTTGCGGATCCCACGCGAGTTGTCTCTCCACATCTTGGCGCAGTTCGAGATCGGTCATCATGCTCACTCCTGTATTGGGCCCTCTTCAAGAAAGGGGGACATAAAAAAGCTAGCTTCCAGGGAGGTTTTTGCATTGATGGGGATCAAGCAATCGCACGGTTGAGGTTCGTCGCAGGTGTCGTGGTTTTCCCATCTTCTCCCCTCGTCCGATATGCAGCCTACCTCGGGGGGCATGGAGGATGACCTTGGCCGACACGCCCGACGGGTTCTGTCGCTCCTCTTCGCCTTTCGGTTTGACTCGCCCCGCCACGGAGAGCGCACAACATGTTGTGCGGTACTTTGAAAAATAGTGATATCGCCGTGCAATTATGGGAGTACAGTGAGTCGCCGACCACAGCGCGCCGGTTCTTGCATCCGTTTATATAAGAGCATTTCTATCCGCACTTGCGATTAAAGCGCTTGATGACGCTTCCTGCGCTGGATCAAGTCCTGCACGCTGTCATCCTCGCCAGTTCCGCACACGGACGCTTGCCTGTTGATGCTCCGACTCGCGATGTCAGTTGTGGAGATCCGTGATGCTCAACCTTGTCGTGTTTACCAAGCCGGTGCTCGATGAAATTACCGGGCAGGATGTACGGACCTGGAATTCCGGTCCGAGTGTGCTGGCGGCAAACTGGCAGGTACCAGAATTTGGCGGCCGCATCTGGCGAGTGAGGACGTTCACGATTGCATTCACGCACGATGTCATGAATCAGCTGCTGCACGCGGCTCGGCAAGATCTTTGTCAGCTCTAATGCATGCTTGACCGCGTACTACGGGCGCGTCTGGGCATGCAGGTCCAGACGGACCTGAGTGATCGGCCGCTTGTCATTGCCGTCGATCATTTGGGGGGATTCGTAGCTGCCCGGTCCACTCAGCAAGATGGCCATTCACAGTCGCTGTTGGCGCGTTACCGGGAATCGATCGCGCCCACCATCAGTTCGAGCGATGGATGCAAGCCCGTCAGCCACGTACAAAGGTTTCGACCCGTATCCATTTGTGCACAGAACCGAAGCCGTCCAGTCATGGCCGCGAAAGTGCCCCGACCACACATTCAACGCGTCCGTGATGATCTGCCGCGAAGCTCATCAGCCTGGAACAGAGCACTCACGCGTTTTCTGCGTGACGCTTGCCGCTTGGGAGAACGTCGGTACGGCGAAGCGGGGAGCGCTGAAGTTTGGCGAAGAAGTCATCAATGATCTGGTGCCGGGCGAGTCGGTGGCGTCGCTGTATCGGGCGCGACATGTTTCTGTAGCCGTGCTTTTTGATATTGCTTTGGCGAGGCGTGTTGCTCGCATGACCAGCCAGGAAACAATATGACGCAAGCGTCTAACAAGACGAGCTTTCTCTGCACACTCCCCGGAGTGGCAGAAGGCATGCCGTATTCCATTACTGTGGGCTTTATCTGCGATGGGCAACCAAACTGTGTGCAGTTCACCAGTTTCGTAGGTGAAGGAAGACGGTCCTTCAGGGTGCTGGCGAGCGCGTCAGATATGCAATCCGCTTCTACGCGCAGCGTTGAAAACTTTTGTCGCTTGGCGATCGGACAAGTGATTCGGGACAGCCTCTATGCTAAGACTCTCGCGGGTGACCATATTCTCGACATCTGCGCACAGCCCTGGGAGGGCGAGCTCAGGCTGGCGGGATCGAGGGGCTCGAAAAGGCCGCTGCGCGCGCACTCGCTTGGCTGAGCGCGGATTCTCAGCCCAATGGCTACTGCAGACGCCCAGTGGAGTCGGAGAACGTGCAACGTGTGCCAGGAATCCTGCCGTGGAACGGGCCGTCGACGAATGGAGATCGACGTCAATTGACCGAGCTACAAGACGCGCGATGCGTTGGCAGACGTCAGCACTACAGAAACTGATATGCAATTTGTTCAACTTAACTCGTAAGGCGCGTTGGAGTTAGTCAAGCCATTGCAGCGATGGGAATGTAAGGGTGTTCAAAACGCTATCCCCAGTCATTGATTCTATTGCCTTGCAAGGTCTCGTTTTCGGTGTGAAAATTCCGGCGAAAATCGCTGATTTTTCTCGCAAAAACAAAGACTTGTGTCAAATCTTCGCTCATGTCCATCCAACACGCGCTGCTTACGTCCCTGCTCGAAAAGCCCTCGTCCGGCTATGAACTCGCCCGCCGCTTTGACAAATCCATGGGTTATTTCTGGAGTGCCACGCACCAGCAGATTTACCGCGAGCTTGGCCGCATGGCCGAGGCCGGCTGGGTAAGCGTGGAAGAAGAGGAAGACGGCCGCAAGAAGACCTACACGGTCCTGCCGCCGGGGCGTGACGAACTTGCGCGCTGGGTGTTGGAGCCGACCGTGTCGTCGGACAACCGGGAAGAAGTGCTGGTGAAGCTGCGTGCCGAGGCGGTGATCGGCCCGTTGGGTTTTGCTGACGAGATGCAGCGCCTGATCGAGCAACACCGCATGCGCCTGAACACCTTTCGCGAGATCGAGCAGCGCGATTTTTCCGGTGCAAACCTCACGCGTGCGCAGCGGCTGCAGCACGCGGTGCTCCAGCGCGGCATCGTCTATGAAGAAGGCTGGCTCGCGTGGGCAGGCGATGTGCTGCCGTTGCTGGAGCCAGCCTCGGTGACGACGGCCTGACGATTTAGGCGGTTGCCTTATCGCCTGCCGGGGCGCGCAGCGCTTCGATGTGGTTCAGGCGACGGCGTGCCACCTCGAACTCCTCGGCAAAGCGCTTGACGAGTTCCGCTGCCGGCACCACGCGCTTGACCGCACCCACGCCCTGGCCGGCGCCCCAGATGTCCTTCCACGCCTTGGCCTTGGCACCGCCGCCGGAGCCAAAGTTCATCTTGCTCGGGTCCGATTCCGGCAGCGCGTCCGGGTCCAGGCCGGCGCCCACGATGCTCTTGCGCAGGTAGTTGCCGTGCACGCCCGTGAACAGGTTCGTGTAGACGATGTCGCTGGCGGTGGATTCCACGATGGCTTGCTTGTAGCCCTCGATGGCGTTGGCTTCTTCGGTGGCGATGAATGCGGATCCGACGTAGGCCAGGTCCGCACCCGCTGCCAATGCTGCGAGGATCGCATTGCCGTTGGCGATGGCGCCTGACAGCAGCAGCGGGCCGTCAAACCATTCGCGAATTTCGTGGATCAGCGCAAACGGCGAGGTCGTGCCCGCATGGCCGCCCGCGCCCGCCGCCACCGCGATCAAGCCATCCGCGCCTTTCTCGATCGCCTTCTTGGCAAATTTATTGTTGATGACGTCGTGGAGCACGATGCCGCCGTAGCTGTGCACCGCCTGGTTCACGTCTTCACGCGCGCCCAGCGAGGTGATGACGATGGGCACCTTGTACTTCACGCACAGCTCCAGGTCGTGCTCCAGGCGGTCGTTCGACTTGTGCACGATCTGGTTGACGGCAAACGGTGCCGACGGCTTGTCGGGGTGCTGCGCATCGTATTCGGCCAGCTCCGTGGTAATGCGCTGCAGCCAGGTCTCCAGCAGCTCTGCCGGTCGCGCATTGAGCGCCGGGAAGGAGCCGACCACGCCCGCCTTGCACTGGGCGATCACAAGGTCGGGGTTGGAGATGATGAACAGCGGCGAGCCCACCACGGGCACGGACAGGCGGTTTTGCAGGATCGGGGGCAGCGACATGGCAGTCTCCGTTGGAATCGTTATGGAATGAGGGAAAGGGGGCGAGCGGGTCTCAGGCTTCAGCCTTGAGCAGTGCGAGCTTGTCGCCCAGTTTGGCGCCCATGGCTGCTCCGAGCGCCTGCAAGCCGGTGGCCGGACGGACCATGACTTCGAACTCGACGATCTTGCCTTCAGCGTTGAAGCGCACCATGTCGATGCCCTTGAGTGCCTTGCCGCTCACGTTGGCGCTGAATTCCAGCACCACACTGGCGCCATCGTCGGTGGCGAAGCTGCGGTGGTATTTGAAGTCTTCAAAGACGGTGTTGACGGTGCGCAGCACCAGCGTGGTCGCCGTGCGCCCAGGGTAGGGCGTGTGCGCCACGGGCGAGCGGAAGACCACTTCGTCGGCGAACAGCCGGTCGAGATCGTCCATGTTGCCGCTGTCGAGCATGGCGTGCCACGCCTCGAGCGTGGCTTGCGCGGGGGCGTTCAATGTCTGGGGAATCGGCTGCGGCATGCTGGCTCCTGAGCAGAAAGTGCAACGGATTGCATCAACGTGGGACGCAACATAGCACAGCCAACTTTCTCTATGCAACAAGTTGCATAGTGAGGCCCTTCGACTTCAGCCGGTGTCAGCCGGCAGCGTTCTGGGGGTGCGGTGCACGCACCACGATGACGGTGCGGTGCGACAGGCGCGCCGTGCGCTCGGCCACACTGCCCAGCAGAAGGCGCGCGAGCCCGTGCTTGCCGTGCGAGCCCACCACGATGGTGTCGGCCTGCCACCGCTCGGCCTCGTGTTCGAGCGCGAGGCCGATGTCGTCGTCGGTGGAGTCGAGCATCAGCACGCCAGTTTCAGCAGCGGTGCCGTCAGCGTCGAACAGGCGCTGCAATTCGACCAGCGAAGCGCTGGCCGTGCGGTGGGCCTCGTCGCGCAACTTGTCGACGCTGTAGATTTCGCGCGACTCCGGCATGGCCGGCGATCCGATCGCCCACACAACCCGGACCCGGCCGTTGAATGCGCGGGCAAGGGCGGCGGCTTCCTCTACCGCCAAGTGGGCTTCATGAGTGCCGTCGAAAGCGGCAAGAATGCGTTGATGCATGGGGGCGCTCCGCAGAATCGGAATGGGAATGCCTCACTGTAGCAGCGCAGGTGGGCGATGCTGCACCCGGATGTGCCCGGGTTGCGCCGCATCAAACGGGCGCCGTCGTGCGCGCTGGGTGCGCGAGCAGCAAGTCGAGCAGCCCTTGCGCCGCCACCGACAGGCTGCGCCCGTCGCGTCGGATGACATACAGCGTACGCACGAGCCCTGGCAAGGGCAGCGGGCGCACCACCAATTCAGGCAGGCGAAACTGGAACAGCGCCAGCGCGGGAATGACAGTGATGCCCAGGTTGGCCGCCACCAGCGCGGCCGCCGTAGCCAGGTGTTCCACTTCCATGCCGCTGCGCAGCTTGGTCGGGTGCAGCGCCGCATCCAGGTATTGCCGGATGCTCGTGTTGCGCGCGAGGTGGATGAACGGCGTGTCGACGAGGTCGCCTACGGCCAGCGCCGGCTTGCGCGCCAGCGCGTGGTCACGATGGCAGACGAGGTGGAAGTCATCTGTGCAGAACGGCTGCGCGGTCAGCCCCGCCATGTCGGCGCCCATGGCCGCAATAGCGAAATCCGCTGCACCGCGCCGGACCATGTCGATGCATGGGTCCGACAACTGGTCGTGCAGCGCAAGCTGGATGCCCGGGTGTTGCGTGGAGTACGCCGCCAGCACGCTTGGCAGGATGCCCGCCGCAATCGACGGCAGCGCGGCCACCGTCACGCGACCCGTGCGCGCGGCGGCGCGGTCGCGCAGTTCCGCAAAGGTGGCCTCGAAATCGGCCAGCAGGCGCAGGGCGGATTCGGCAAAGGCCTCGCCCTCGGGCGTGAGTTCGACATGGCGTGTGTTGCGGTCGAACAGGCGCACGCCGGCATCGGCTTCCAGGTTCTGGATCAGCGCGCTGAAGGCCGACTGCGACAGATGGCAGGTCTGCGCCGCCTGCGTGAAGTTCTTGTGCTCGCGCAGCGCGGCAAATGCACGGAGCTGCTTGACGGAAAGGTTCATGGCGAAAGCCGGGGCGTGATGCGCCAGCTTAGCCCGGAATTTCCAGCGTGAGCAGCGCGCTCGACAGCGACTTGCCGTGCGCGTCCAGCGCCAGCGAGCGCGTCACGCCGCCAGCCAGCGCGCCGTGCAGCACGAAGTTCAGCGCGCTCAGTTGCGGCAGCGTGTAGCGCTGGACTTCGCCGTGCACCAGTTCAGAAAAATGCGCTCGCACGCGCTCGGCCGTCACGTGCTGTTCCAGCACGGCAAAGTCTTCTGCGCGATGCGCGATGACGGACAGGCACGAGATGTCGCCCTTGTCGCCAGCGCGGGTGTGGGCGAGGTCACGGAGGATGCGTGTCATGTCAGGTCTCCAGAATCTGCACGCGGTGCGGTGCAAGTTCAGCGGGAATCAACGTCGATGCCACGGCGATGATCTCGCGCGCGCTCTTTGTCGCGCCGCCGCCGCCGGAAGGGCCGCAGGTCAGCAGCGTCTCGACTTCGTTGCCGATGCGGATGGCCTCGGCCATCGACTCGGTGCGGGCGGCCACGCGCACGCGCACTTCGTATGGCTCGGCATCGGTGTGGGAGAGGGCAGGGCCGTGCAGTGCATCCACGCCGATCAGCTCGAAGCGCGTCTCCGTCATCTGCACGCCGGTCAGCGCCAGCCGTTCGCGCACGACGTCGAGCGCCAGCCTGCCGCGCGCCACGGCATTCGGGCCGGCGTAGCTGATCTGGCCTTCGCCGATGTAGCTGTCGAGATAGCCGATCGAAACCTTCAACTGGCCCGTGCGTGGCGTGCCGGTTGCGCCTTCGATGACGACGCGGTCGGTGCCGTCTGTGCGCATGCGCACGTTGGAGAAATCGGCCACCACGTCGGGCGTGAGGTAGCGTGCCGGGTCGTGGATCTCGTACAGCAACTGCTCCTTGCACGTCGCCTCGGTGACGAGGCCACCGGCTGTGGCCACCTTGGTGATGAGCACCGAGCCGTCTTCGCCCACCTCACCGATGGGGAAGCCCAGGCGCGCGAGGTTGGGCACGTTCTTGATGCCGGGGTCGGCAAAGTAGCCGCCCGTGATCTGGCCCGCGCATTCG
Organism: Ralstonia sp. UBA689; assembly: GCF_002298975.1. Lineage (GTDB taxonomy): Bacteria > Pseudomonadota > Gammaproteobacteria > Burkholderiales > Burkholderiaceae > Ralstonia. The sequence goes on along the minus strand of NZ_DBMV01000003.1, from coordinate 20,235 downwards.
AGCAGGTGCCCGGCCAGCGTGCCGCAGCCCAGGCGATGCCAGTCATCCATGCGCCATCCAAACGCGTGGACGAGCGGCCCGAGCGCCAGCGCCGGATCGGCCACGCGCCCGGTGATGACGACATCCGCGCCTTGCGCCAGCGCATCGACAATGCCCTGCGCGCCCAGATACGCATTGGCCGACACCATGCGCGCGCCGAGCGATGCCACCGGCGCGCCACCGTCGATCAGCGTGAAGTCGTTGCCGCGCGCCTGCAGCAGATCGAGCACATCGTCCCCGGTGACGGCCGCCACGCGCAGTTTGAGCCCAAGTTCGCGGGCGATGTCGCGTGTGCGTTCGGCCGCCGCCTGCGGGTTGGCCGCGCCCATGTTGGTGACGATGCGGATGCCGCGCGCCGCGCAGGCCGGCAGCACGGCACGCATGCGTGCTTCGAGCAGCGGGTCGTAGCCGTGCGATGGGTCTTTGCGGCGCACCTGCTGCGCGAGCGCGATGGTGCGCTCGGCCAGGCATTCGAACATCAGCACGTCGATGTTGCCGTGCTCTGCGAGTTCCAGCGCCGGTTCGATGCGGTCGCCGGAATAACCGGCGCCGCCGCCGATGCGCAGGTGTTGTTTGCGTTTCATGCCATCACCACGGAAGCACGCCCAGCACCACGGCCACTGCGGTCATCAGCAGCGAGGCACCGAACAGGAAGGGGATCGAGAATTTCTGGTGGTCGGCCAGCTCGATGCCGCACAGGCCCACCACGAGGAAGGTTGCGGGGGTGAGCGGGCTGACCGGGAAACCGGTAGTCATCTGGCCGAGCACGGCGGCCTGCGCCACATGCACCGGCGCAACCCCCAGCATCTTCGACGCTTCCGCCACAACGGGCAGCACACCGAAGTAGAACGAATCCGGATCGAACAGCAGCGACAGCGGCATCGACAGCACGCCCAGCACCACCGGAATGTGGTGGGCCATGCCGGGCGGAATGAAATCGACCGCCGTCTTGGCCATTGCCGTGAGCATGCCGGACTTGCTCATGATGCCGGTGAACACGCCCGCGGCCAGCAGAATACTCGCCATCATCAAGGCGGCCTTGGCGTGGGCGTCCACGCGTTGGCGTTGCTGATCGACGTTCGGGTAGTTGATGAGCAGCGCGGCCACCACGCCCAGCATGAACATCACCACCGGGTCGACCTTTCCGCTCACCATCACGCCCATCACCACCACGGTGAGGATGAGGTTGATCCAGAAATTGCGCGGGCGGCGCAGCGCTTGTTCCGCATCCGACAGCGGGCGCGCGACGACTTGCGCGCCACCAGCGTGGTTGGTGAGGCCCAGGCGTTTTTCTTCACGCTTGCCCAGCAGCCATGCGCACGCAAACACGAAAACGAGCCCGGCAATCTGCACCGGGATCAGCGGGTTGAAGATGTCTGTCACGGGCATGTGCAGGGATGCGGATGCGCGGATCATTGGCCCGGTCCACGGCAGGAAGTTCACGCCGCAGGCCATCGACGTCACACACGCCAGGATGCGGCGGTCCATGCCGAGCCGGTCGTACAGCGGCAGCATGGCCGGGATGGTGATCAGGAACGCCACCGCGCCCGAGCCGTCCAGGTGAATCAGCAGCGCCAGCAGCGCCGAGCCCACCACGATGCGCGGCGGGCGGCTGCCCACGGTGCGCAGGATGCGGTCGATGATCGGGTCCAGCATGCCGGCGTCGGTGACGATGCCGAAGTACAGGATGGCGAAGATGAACATCCCCGCGACGGGCGCGACGTCCTTGATGCCGCCGATGATGAACTTGCTGGTATTGAGCCCGAAGCCGCCCACAAGCGCGGCGATGACTGGAATGGCGATGAGCGCGACCAGTGGCGACATGCGCTTCGTCAGGATGACGACAAACAGCGCAACGATGGTCAGCAGCCCGAGCAGTGCGAGCATGGTCTCCTCCGAGTTTTTTGGATTCGGAATCCCTGTTGGCGGGATTTACGGCGACTGTAAAAGCTGGCGATCTGCCTGTGAAACAGAATATTTGGATCGATTGTGCGGACTTGTCGATGAGTGGCGCAGGCGCCGCCCGGAAAATCCCGGCAGAATGTGGCGTGTTCAACCCCACCTCAACCCTCTGCTGGAGACCATGTGAGCACTGCCCCGACCGTCCTGATCCTGCCCGGCTGGCAGAACTCCGGCCCCGAGCACTGGCAATCGCGCTGGGAGCGCCTGCATGGGGATCGCCGTGTGGAGCAGCGCGAGTGGTTCACCCCAAAACGCGCCGATTGGGTGGAGGCGTTGGAAGCCGCCGTGAGCGCCGCGCCGGGCGACGTCGTGCTGGTCGCGCACAGTCTGGGTTGCGTACTGACGGCGCATTGGGCCGCCGCCTCTGCCCGCACGGTGCGCGTGCGCGGGGCGTTGCTGGTCGCCCCGCCGCAGCTTGATCGTGGTGACGCGCCGCTGGAACTGGCCGATTTTCGCCCGGTGCCACAGCAGCGCCTGCCGTTTCCGGCCACGCTCATCTTCAGCACTAATGACCCCTTCAGCGATGCCCCGTGGAGCCGCCAACAGGCTGACGTATGGGGCGCCCAGCCCATCGATCTGGGTGCGCGCGGCCATATCAATGCTGAATCGGGCCTGGGCGACTGGCCGGAGGCGCGCGCCATCGTTGCTAAGTGGAGCAAAAGCATCACCTGAAATGCGGGCTTGACCCTAAAGCTTCTTCAGGGTTTTGAATGGAGGCATGAAACCAGAACTCGCCTCCTTCAAGCCTTCCCAAGACCAAGCCGCCAAGCCGGAAGCGTCCGGCTGCGGCGGTTGCTGTGGCCACGATCAGCCGGTTGCGACAGACACCTCCCGTCATGCTCATGACCACGATCACAGCCACGCGCACGAAGCGGATGCGCCTGTTGATGCCGCCGCACGCGCCAGGGCTACCGGCCGCACGACTGTGCGCATCGAGCAGATGGACTGCCCGACCGAGGAGCGCATGATCCGCACCAAGCTGGGCAGCGCCGAGGGCGTGGTCGCGCTGGATTTCAACCTGCTGGAGCGCCATCTCACCATCCATCACACCGTAGATGACGTGACGCCCTTCCTCGAAGCGTTGCGCGCCATCGGCATGGGCGGCGAGGTGCTGGAAGCGCACGATCGCGCGGTCGCCGCGCCTGCAGAACCTGCCGGCATCTCGCGCCGCACGTGGCTGCTGGGCACGGGCGGCGTGGCCGCGTTTGGCGCCGAGGCCATCGCCTGGTCGCTGGGCGATCATGCGTGGCCGGTGCTGGCCTTGGCGCTGGCCTCCATCGCGCTGGCCGGCGGGCCGACGCTGCGCAAGGGCTGGATCGCCCTGCGTGCGTTCACGTTCAACATCAACTTCCTGATGGCTGTGGCTGTCATTGGCGCGCTGCTGATCGGCAAGTGGGCGGAGGCGGCCATGGTGATCTTCCTGTTTGCCGTGGCTGAAGCGATCGAGGCACGCGCGCTGGTGCGTGCCCGCGACGCCGTGCGCGCGCTCACCGCCATCGCGCCCGACACCGCCGAGTTGGTCGATGGCAACGGCGGCTGGCGTGACGTGGCGGTCGAGACGGTCGCCATCGGCGCGCGCCTGCGCGTGCGCACGGGCAGCCGCGTGCCGGTCGATGCGCGTATCGTCAGCGGCCGTGCCGCGCTGGATGAATCGCCCGTCACCGGCGAGAGCCTCCCGGTGGAGAAGACCATCGGCGACATCATCCTCGCCGGCACCATCGTCACCGATGGCGTGATCGAAGCCGAAGCCACGGCGGTGGCCGCCGACAGCACGCTCGCGCGCATCGCCGGGGCCATTCAGGAGGCACAAGCGCAGCGCGCGCCCACGCAGCGCTTCGTCGACAAGTTCTCGTCCATCTACACGCCCGCGATGATGCTGCTGGCGCTGGCGGTTGCCGTGATCGGCCCGCAGGTGACGGCCGAAGGCTGGCTTGCGTGGACCTATCGCGCGCTCGTGCTGCTGGTGATCGCCTGCCCGTGTGCGCTGGTGATCTCCACGCCGGTGACGGTGGTCAGCGGGCTGGCTGCGGCTGCGCGGCGCGGCATCGTGGTCAAGGGCGGCGTCTATCTGGAAAGCGGCCGGCGCCTGCGTGCGTTGGCGCTGGACAAGACCGGCACCCTGACGGCTGGCCGCCCGGTGCTCGACGCCGTGGTGTTGCCCGATGGCACGCGCCGCGCGGTGGCCGAGTTGAGTGCCGCAACCGATGGCGCACACTTGCGCGCGCTGGCCGTGGCTGCGGCGCTCGATGCGAACACCACGCACCCGATTGCCGTGGCGATCGTGCAAGCCGCTGGGGCGCATGGCGCGGTGGATGCGGGTGCGGTGGAAGACCTGTCGGTGCTGCCGGGCCGCGGTGTGGCGGGCACGCTTGGCGGCGTGAACTGGCACCTCGGCAACGCAGCGCTCGTGGCTGAGCGCGGCTTCGATACGTCGGCCTGGCGCGCGGCTGCCGAAGCGCTGCAAGCCGAAGGCATGTCGGCCGTCACGCTGTGCGACGCAACCGGTGCCGTGGCGCTCTTCGGCGTGCGCGACCGCGAGCGCCCGGAGTCCGTCGAAGCCATCGCCGCGCTGCGCGCCCAGGGCGTGCAGCCCGTCATGCTCACCGGCGACGATCGTCGCGCCGCACAGGCCATCGCCAAGACCGTTGGTATCGACAACGTCCACGCCGAGCAGCTTCCCGCCGACAAGCAGCGCGTGGTGGGCGAGCTTGCCACGCAATACGGCTTTGTCGGCATGGTGGGCGACGGCATCAACGATGCACCAGCGCTGGCGCGTGCCGACATCGGCTTCGCCATGGGTGCCGCCGGCACCGCCACCGCACTGGAAGCCGCCGACGTCGCCATCATGGACGACGACCCGCGCAAGCTCGCCAGCTTCATCCGCATCAGCCGGCGCACGGTGGCCGTGCTGCGTCAGAACATCGTGCTGGCACTCGGTATCAAGGCGGTGTTTCTCGTACTGGCCGTGATGGGCGATGCAACACTGTGGATGGCGATCTTTGCCGATGTGGGCGCGAGCCTGTTGGTGGTCTTCAACGGGCTTCGGGTGATGCGTGCGCGCACCGATTGACCGCTTTTTTCAGATTGATGGCCGCGGGCAGGCGCAGAGGGGTGGGCGAGCACAGGCAAGCCAGCCAGTACGGATGCTGCAACATCGGTACGAGCGAGGCCGTTTGATGTCTGGCCCGCCCGTAAAGTCAGCTTGGCTGATCCGGATGTTCCGGCGCGTTCACTGCGTTGTTGGCAGGTAGGTCGTCAGGCGGGGTGTCTGTTTGCCTGACTTGCAACAAAGCTTGTACGGCGCGCAGGAATACGCATGCAGAACGCGCGCCGTGCAGATACGCGCGGCTCGGTGTGCAAGTGGCGGGGGGAGGGGGCAAGCGGCTCATCGGGTTTCCTTTCGCGTGATGAACGGAACCGCGCTCGCCCTGAAAAAAGGGGGTGGGCGAGCACAGGCAAGGTGGAAAACCGATCAGCAACGGTCGGCGCGGTCGAAGCCGCTCATGCCTGGCTCACCCAATGAGGGTGACGAAGCCAGGCCATAGCACTTGAGGACAAGCACCTATGCTCGGCACTTGCCCGTTGCTGACGAGGTTTCCACACCTCGACCACTTTCTCTATGGCACCGAAAGTGATGCGCCAAAGTGTAATGACCGCTGCTTCGTTAAAGCAAGGGCGCAACTATAAATCAGAATTGTCCGATGCCCCGGCGACCGCCTTGCCGAGGCGTGATCCCTGGAGGGGAGTCAGCCGGACCCAGTCAACTGGAATCCGCTGGCGGTGATGCGGGCGCGCAGGCTGTAAGCGGTTCTCATGAAAAGAACGACATCCGTACCCTTGCTCGGAGACGGGCCGAGGGAGGCCAACGCCATCTCGTGCCGGGAACGTCGATCAGCGCAGACCGGTAACGCGCGCGTCCTTCGGATAGGTGATCAGATAGTCGGCCGAGAAGCGCGCGCTTTCGCCGGCCGGGATCGTTTGCTCCCACGCGATCACGCCTGGGCGATGCTCCCAGTCTCGCTTGGCGGGCTCCGGCGCGAAGGTGGCGCGCACCTTGATGTCGTCGGACTGGCTGACGGGCGTGGCCTCCAGGATCTGCACGTCGATGGCGTCGCGGTGCCGGTTGCGCACGGTGTACAACGCGCCGAGCTGACGCTCGTTGCGGTTGTCCAGCAGCCCCACGCTGCGCTGGAAGGTCTTGGGCGTTTCCACCACCACGGTAACGAGATCGTCGCGGCCGAAGGGCAGCGTGACCTTCTGGTCTTCGCCTGCCGGGTTCCATTGCGTGGTTCCCACCACCGCGCCGTCGCGGCGCAATTGCAGCGTGCCGGCCGGCCAGATGCCTTGCGGGCGGTCCAGCGTGGCGATCAGGTAGGCGGACGTGTCCATGCGCGGCGTGCTGCGTGCAGTCAGCTTGGCCGGTAGCGTTTCACTGGCCAGCGTGAAGGTCACCTTCTGCGCGTCGGAGGGCAGTTCCACCGTGGTCGGCACTTCAAACTCGGTGGCGAAGGCGGTCTGGACGGTGTTGACGTCAAACAGCGGGGTGTTGTCGCTCGAATTGCGTGCTTCGCGGGTGAGCACCTTTTCCATGGCAATTGGTGCTGGAGCCATTGCTGCCGCAGGTGCAGCCGGGTAAGGCTTTGCCTGGGGCGGTGGTTCGATCGCCAACTGCCACGCATACGGCTCCGGCCCGCGCGGTCTATTGCGTGGCTGGCCGGTCGACAGCCGCAGCCGTACGCCGCGCCAGTCTTCTCCGGTGGCCTGCGCAATGGTCGCCTGCCGCTCGACGATGACGCTCGAACGCACGGAGTCCACGCTCGCTTGATATGCCGGCCGCCAGCCCGCGCGTGACGTTTGGTAGCTGACGCGCAGTTCGCCGCCGCGCGGTGCCGCCACGGCAATGCGCACGGTGCGCAGCGTGCTTGATCCCGATCCATGCGTTTGCTGCAGCGCATCGAGCCGTGCCTTCAATTCGGCATCGCGCTTCTGCAGTTGCTCCTGGCGGGTAAAGACTTCCTGCGCGTTGCGCGTCAGCGCATCGGTGGCGCGGCCCAGTGTCGAGAAATCCGTGGCCGGCGCACGGCCGTCGCCACCGGTGCGTTCGCTCACTGCCTTCAGGTAGCTGGCCGACAGCGCGTTTGCCTTGATCTGCACATCGAGCGCGGTGCGCTGGTCCTGCAAGGTGCGGATCTGCGTTTCCAGGGCGGTCTTTGTGCAACCGCTGCCTTCGCTGGGCATGGTTTCCACACGCACGTCACCCACGCGGATGCTGTTATCCCCCTCCACGCGCAGGCTGTCCGCATCGAACGTCGGTGGCAGGCAGGTCAATTCCACACTGCGGGCACCCGGCGCCACGCTGGTCGTGCGCACGATGGTGGCGCTGTCCGGATACAGCGTGATCTCGGTGATGCGCGAGGGCGTTGCTGCGTGCGACAGCGAGGTCGCAGCCATTGCGATTGCGCAGAGCGCAAAGCGCGCCGCTCGTTGCTCGTGTTGGAAGGTTGCTGCCGGTTTCGTCGCCATTCGCCCACCCACGTGTCGTGAAATGCGGCGAGTATGCCACGCCAAGGTGGCACGCTATTGCGACGTGCCAGGCGGAGAGTGAGCGCTAGCGATGCACGCCGCGGATGTGCCGGTGCGCGTGCTCGGCGTCGCCATGATCGTTGCCGTGACTGTGGTTGTGGCCGTGGTTCTGGGTGGGCAACGGCTCTTCATGCAGTGACTGCAGCACGCCGCATTCGGCCACGGAAGCCGCCTTCGTGCAGCGCTGGCCAATCGCCTCGATCTGGCGCCTGAGCTCGGTCAGTTCGGCGATGCGCGCTTCGACGTGGCGCAGATGTTCATCGAGCAGATGGTTGATCTCTTCGCACGACGCCTGGGGGTTGGCTTGCAGTTCCAGCAGCCGGCGGATTTCGGTGTGCGCCATGTCGAGCGACCGGCACTTCGCAATGAAGGCCAGTTGCTCGGCATGCTCGGGCGTGTAGACGCGGTAGTTGTTGGCGGCGCGCGCCGGCGGGGGCAGCAGGCCCTGCGCTTCATAGAAGCGGATGGTTTCGATGCTGATGCCCGTGCGCTGGGCGAGCTCGCCAATCTTCATAGGCGTTGGGAAGGGGGTCAGAAAACGGTGGGTTCGGCGGTTGCGGTCTCAACGCCGGCGACTTTCAGGCAAGCGTCCATGCAGGCTCGGCAGGCGGTTGCACAGGCGCTGCAATGGCCCTGGCCGTGATGATCGCATTCTTCCGCGCACTGGTGACAGATCTCGGCGCAGTCTTCCAGCAGCAGTTCTGCGAATTCGCTGTTGCGTCCGAGGAAGGCGCGCGTGACGGTGCAGTATTCAGCGCAGTCCGTACAGAGCGCGATGCAGCGCGCCGTGGCTTCCGCATGGCCGTTTTTGCCGCATTCCGTCGCGCAGTATGCGCAAGCGGTCTCGCATGCGTGAAGCGCCTGGATCACACTGGCATAACGCTTGGCATTGTCTTTCGCGGTCGGACGATTGGTCATGTCGGTTCTCCTTTGGCAGTGGATGTACACGCTTTCGCGCATCGGAAAGGATGGGCCCGGGGTGTGCCCGGACCGCATCTCTCCAATTTAGCAACTGGCGCTCCACTGTGTGAGGCCGACCTGCGCCTTACGCGACCGCAGCCTTAGCATTGCCGCGACGCAGCATGCTCTTGCCGGCACGCGCGATCAGGCGATTGACGCCGCCCACCACCGCGCGGATCGAGGCGGTGGTCAGGTTGGCATCCACGCCCACGCCAAACACGCTGCCCGCCACGCCCGGCGCGGCCATTTCGGCAAACGCAATGGCATCGGCATTGGCGCCCTGGCCCAGGGCGCGCTCTTCATAGTGATGGATCGATACGGGCGCGGTCAGCACGTGCGACAGCGCATGCACCAGCGCATCCAGCGGCCCATTGCCGGCACCCTCGCAGATGTGTTCGTGGTCGTCGATATTGACGACCAGGCGGATGTGCTGGCTGCCGTCATCCTGCTCCGTCAGGCGGTGCGATACGTAGCCGATCGCACCGTCTGCGCGCAGATAGGTCTGCTGGAACAGCGCCCAGATGTCGGCGGCGGTGGCTTCTCGGCCGGACTGGTCGGTCAGCTCCTGCACGGTGCTGCTGAACTCCACCTGCAGGCGGCGCGGCATCGCAATGCCGTAGCCCGATTCGAGCAGATAAGCGATGCCGCCCTTGCCCGACTGGCTGTTCACGCGAATGATCGAGTCGTACGTGCGGCCCACGTCGGCCGGGTCGATCGGCAGGTAGGGCATCTCCCAGAGGGCGTCGGATTGCTGCACTGCAAAGCCCTTCTTGATCGCATCCTGGTGCGAGCCTGAGAACGCGGTGAACACCAGATCGCCCACGTACGGATGGCGCGGGTGCACCGGCAGTTGCGTGCAGTCTTCGCACGTGCGTGCCACGTCGTTGATGTGCGAGAAGTCGAGCCCCGGGTCGATGCCCTGCGAGTACAGGTTCAGCGCCAGTGTGACCAAGTCCACATTGCCCGTGCGCTCGCCGTTGCCGAACAGGCAGCCTTCCACGCGATCAGCGCCGGCCATCACGGCAAGCTCCGCGGCGGCCACGGCGGTGCCGCGGTCATTGTGCGGATGCACCGAGAGAATGATCGAATCGCGGCGCGCCAGGTTGCGGTGCATCCATTCGATCTGATCGGCGTAGATGTTGGGCGTGGCCATCTCGACCGTGGCGGGCAGGTTGAAGATGATCTTGTGCTCGGGTGTCGGCTCCCACATTTCCGTCACCGCATTGCAAACCTCCAGTGCGAAGTCCAGTTCGGTGCCGCTGAAGACTTCGGGGCTGTATTGGTACGTCCACTGCGTCTCGGGCATCGTTTCCGCAATTTCGCGGATCAGCTTGGCGCTCTGCACGGCAATGCGCTTGACGCCTTCGCGGTCGGTGTTGAACACCGTGCGGCGAAACACCGGCGCGGTTGCGTTGTAGACGTGGATGATGGCGCGCTTCGCGCCGCGCAGCGATTCCATCGTGCGGCGGATGAGGTCTTCGCGCGCCTGCGTGAGCACTTCGATGGCCACGCCGTCCGGGATGTGTCCGCCCTCGATCAGCTCGCGCACAAAATCAAAATCGGTTTGGGAGGCGGCGGGGAAGGCGGCTTCGATCTCTTTGAAGCCGATCTGCACAAGCATCTTGAACATGCGCATCTTGCGCTCGGCGTTCATGGGCTCGAAGAGGGCCTGGTTGCCATCGCGCAGGTCCGTGCTCATCCAGATCGGTGCACGGGTGATGGTCTTGCTGGGCCAGGTGCGATCGGGCAGGGCGATCGGCGGGAATGGTCGGTATTTGGCGGCGGGGTTCTTCATCATGGTGTGTGCGTCCTGTGAGATCGAGATCGGTTGAATACGACGGGGACAGCCGCGCGAGCGGTGTCCGGCGTGGCCGGCAGCGAATTGCGAATGTGGCGACCAGACAGCCACGGGCGCGTGGTCTGGCGGCCGAGCGGTAGTCGTAGCGAAAGCAGGATCGGGGCGGGCATGGGAGGCTCCAACGGTTCGGCGCGCAGGCTGCGCCACACAAGGCCGGTTGCCTGTTACGGCAGCGGACCGGTCAAACACCGGAACGAGGGGGGAAAGAGAGGTCTACGCGCTTACACGCGTAGTAGAGAAGCGGATAGCAGACCGCGCACGCACGAGAGGGTGCGGGCTTGAGCGCTGAGGAGGGCGGTCTGCTGAGAGTGCATTTGCGAATGGTGATGTGGGATGAGATTGGTTGTCAAGTTGTCTGGGCAGGTTTCTTTGCGCCTGCCCGGGGCTGCTCAATGTGAAGTACTCGCCAGCAGAACCCAATCGAACCTGCTTTAATACACCGGTCCATACCGCCAGCCCGCTATATCAAAGGCTTTATAACGGTAAGACTCCCTCATGCCCCACAAGGAGAACCCCACAATGGTCACGTTGAACATCAACGGCAAACCGGTGGAAGTTGATGCCGATCCGTCGACGCCACTGCTTTGGGCGCTGCGCGACAACCTTGGCCTGACCGGCACGAAGTTTGGCTGTGGCGTCGCGTCGTGCGGCGCGTGCACGGTGCATCTGAATGGGCAGCCCACGCGCAGTTGCGTGCTGCCGATTTCCGCCGTGGCCGGCGCGCAGATCACCACGTCTGAACACATCGCCGACGACAAGATCGGCAAGGCCGTGCTCGACGCCTGGGTCAAGCACGACGTGGCGCAATGCGGCTATTGCCAGAGCGGCCAGATGATGAGCGCGGTGGGTCTGCTGCGCAGCAAGAAGAAGCCGACCGATGCCGACATCGACAGCGCAATGGCCGGCAACCTGTGCCGCTGCGCAACGTACCAGCGTATCCGTGCGGCGATTCACGACGCTGCCAAGTCGCTGGCCTGAGCCTCACCGGAGAATTCACGATGCGTATTCGAAACCTTGAAGCGCTGGCCGGTGGCGGCGCGCAGCATCAACCGGCATCGGCTGACGCCGGTGTGGCGAAGCTCGATCGCCGCAGCTTTCTGAAGCTCACCACGCTGGCGGGCGGTGGCCTTGCACTCGGCATTGCGCCGGTGCTGGCGGGCGCGCAGGACGCGAAGGCCAAGCCGCCTTCGCCGCCGCAAGCCTTCATCATCATTGCGCCGGACAATACCGTGACGGTTGCCGTCAACCGCCTGGAGTTCGGGCAGGGCGTGCACACCGCGTTGCCGATGGCGCTGGCGGAGGAACTCGACGTCGACTGGCGCAACGTGCGAGGCATGCTCGCGCCGGCCGCCGACCCGTACAAGGATCCGGGCTTCGGCATTCAGATGACAGGTGGCTCGACCGCGCTGAACCACTCGTTCCAGCAATACCGTGAGTTGGGCGCCCGCGCCCGCGCGATGCTGATCTCCGCCGCAGCCGAGCGCTGGAAGGTTGATCCGTCGACGTGCCGCACGGCCAACGGCGTGATCACCTCGGGCAGCAACCGTGCGACGTATGGCGAACTGGCACAGGCCGCGATGGCACTGCCGGTGCCGGCGCAGGTTACGCTGAAGAACCCGTCGCAGTTCCGCATCGTTGGCAAGCCTACGCCGCGCCTGGACGCGCGCGCCAAGCTCGACGCCTCGCTCAAGTTTGGCCTCGACACGCGTCTGCCGAACATGAAGGTGGCCGTGCTGGCCCGCCCGCCGCGTTTTGGCGGCAAGGTGGCCAAGTACGACACGGCAGCCGCGAAGGCAGTGAAGGGCGTGGTCGATGTGTTGCAGATCCCGACCGATCGGGGTGGCACGGGTGTGGCCGTCATTGCGGATGGCTATTGGCCGGCCAAGATGGGCCGCGACGCGCTGCAGGTGAGTTGGGAAGACGCCGGCTCGAAGGTGTCCACAGCCGCGCTGATGGACGAGTACAAGAAGCTGGCTGGCCAGCCCGGCACGGTGGCCAAGGCGGCGGATGTGAGCGCGATCCAATCCGCCGCGCATCGCATCCAGGCCGACTACGAGTTTCCGTACCTCGCGCACGCGCCGATGGAGCCGCTGAACTGCACGATCGATGTGCAGAAAGATGGCGGCAAGATCAGCGGCGCGAAGGTGTGGGTGGGCTCGCAGTTCCAGACCATCGACCAGGGCGCCATCGCCAAGGTGCTGGGCGTAGCGCCCGAGAAGATCGAGCTGAACACCATGATGGCGGGTGGCGGTTTTGGCCGGCGCGCGATCACCACGTCGGATTACGTGGTGGAAGCCGCCAACGTGGCCAAGGTCTACGCCGCAGCGGGCCACGACGGCCCCGTCAAGGTGATCTGGAGCCGTGAAGACGACATCCGCGGCGGCTATTACCGCCCGATGCATCTGCACCGCGTTGACGTGGGCGTCGACAAGGGCGGCAAGGTGGTTGGTTGGGACCACGTGATCGTCGGCCAGTCGATCCTGAAGGGCACGCCGTTTGAAGCCTTCATGGTCAAGAACGGTGTGGACGAGACCATGGTCGAGGGCGTGGTCGAGAACGACTACGGCTTCCCGATGCAGTTGACGGTGCACCATCCGGACGTGAATGTGCCGGTGCTGTGGTGGCGCTCTGTTGGTCACACGCACACGGCATTCGTGATGGAGACGATGGTCGACGAGGTCGCGCACGCCGCCAAGCAAGACCCGGTGGCCTTCCGCATGGCGCGCTTTACCGGCAAGGAACATGAACGTCATCGCGCCGCGCTGCAGCTGGCCGTCGACAAGTCCGGCTACGGCAAGCGCAAGCTGCCCAAGGGCCAGGCGTGGGGCGTGGCGGTGCATGCTTCGTTCGAGTCGGTGATCGCGTATGTGGTTGAGGTGTCGGTCGACCAGGGCAAGCCGCGCGTGCATCGCGTCACGGCTGGTGTGCATGCCAACCGCGTGGTCAACCCGATGGGTGCGGAGGCGCAGATCCAGGGCGCCTGCGTGTTCGGCCTGGCGATGATCGCCCCGGGTTTTGCCATCGAGATCGAAAATGGCGCCACCAAGAACAGCAACTTCACCGACTTCCCGCCCGTGCGCATGCCGGACGCGCCGCCGGTCAACGTGTTCTTCGTGCCGTCGGAAGACAACCCGACCGGCTTGGGCGAACCCGGTGTGCCGCCGATCGCGCCGGCCGTGGCCAACGCGGTCTTCGTACTGACCGGCAAGCGGCTGCGCAAGCTGCCGTTCGACACGGTGTAGTCATGGCAGCGTGATGCGATCAAGGCCGGCATGCAGCGATGTATGCCGGCTTTTTTCTCTGCGGACCGTTTCTTGCGTCCGGGCAGTTTTTCCCGGCAGTTATCTCTTACTCACCGGAGCACGTCATGGCATTGAACATCCTGTACACCGCCCACGCCACGGCCACGGGCGGCCGCAATGGCCACACGCAGACCGAAGACGGCCAGGTCTCGCACGACCTGTCTGTTCCGAAGTCGATGGGCGGCCCGGGCAAGCCCAATACGACCACACCCGAAGACCTGTTCGCCGCCGGCTACGCTGCGTGTTTCGGTTCGGCCTGCGACTTTGTCGCCAAGAGCATGCTCAAGCTCAATCCGAGCAACATCGAGATTCACTGCGATGTGGGTATCGGTACGCGCTCGGAAGGCGGCTTCGGCCTGAAGGTTGGCCTGACCGCACGCGTCAGCGGTTTGTCGCAGGTGGATGCCGAGACGCTCGTGGCCAAGGCACATGAGGTGTGCCCGTACTCGAACGCCACGCGCAACAACGTGGAAGTCACGCTCAAGACCGAGGTGGTCTGATGCACCAGCGGCCCGTTGTTGGTGTCCTGCTGGCCGCGGGCCGTGGCAGCCGGTTTGATCCGGCCGGCGCAGCCAACAAGCTGCTGGCGCCGTTGCCGGATGGCACGCCGGTAGCAGTGCAGGCCGCCCGGCATCTGAAGCAAGCGTTGGGTAACGTGGTGGCGGTGGTGCCTGCCGTTGCCACGCATGGCGCGCAGATCGAGCCGTTGGCCGCATTGCTGGCCGAGGCCGGCTGCGATGTTCTGCGGTGCGCTGAGGCCGCGCGCGGCATGGGCGCCAGCCTGGCGGCGGGTGTGGCTACCCGCCCCGAAGCTGGCGGCTGGGTCATCGCCCTAGCCGACATGCCGTGGATTGCTCCCGAGACCATCGTCCGGGTCGCACAGGCAATCGATGCAAAGCATTGCGTCGCGCCGTTCCATGCCGGACAGCGAGGCCACCCCATCGGTTTCGGCGCCGATTTCTTCACCGGATTGACAGCGCTCGACGGCGACGAGGGCGCGCGGCGCCTGATCGATCCGGCCACGCTCGTCCGCATCGACGTCGACGACGCCGGCATCTTGTGCGATGTCGATACGCCGGCAGACCTGATGCGCTGATCAACTTGTCCACAGCAGCAGGTAAACCGCTTGCAGAACCGAGTGCAACCGATTGATGCACAAGGGTTTGTTGCGTGATGCGAACTGCGACGGCGCTGTGGATAACGGCACCGCCGCGCAACCGTTTTACGTTGCCGACATATTTGCGTGAACCCGTCAAGCCTGTTGTTGCACCAAGGTCTTCCGTCCCGGCGGGTTATGCACAGAACATGTGGATAAGTCTGTGGGAAACCTCATCCGACCCGCATGGCGACAGGTCCTGATCGGCGTTGCTCGGGAATTTGGCACACCCCGCGCAACGTTGGATGCTTTCACACCTGCGCGCGGCTGTGTAAACGTAGCAACCGTTCCAGCGCGGCAACTTCCAATGGCCGGCCGAACAGGAAGCCCTGCACTTCGTCGCAGGCATGTGTTGCAAGGAAGGTTGACTGCTCCGGGGTTTCCACACCTTCGGCTGTGACGGTCATGTTCAGTGCATGGGCCATCGCGATGATGGTCTTGGTCAGTGCCACGCAGTCAGCCACTGCCGGCACGCCGCTGATGAACGATCGGTCGATCTTGATGTTGTGGATCGGCAGGCTGCGCAGATACGACAACGACGAAAAGCCGATGCCGAAATCGTCGAGCGAGATTTGCACGCCGCGTGCGGCCAAGCTCATCAGCAGACGCTGCGTCGACAGGCGGTCAGCCAGCAGCACGCTTTCGGTCAGCTCCAGCTCCAGCCGGGTCGGGTTCAGGCCAGAAGTCTTGAGCGCTTCGTCCACGTCGCGCTCGATCACCCCGGCATCGCATTGCTTGGCGGAGACATTGACGGAGATGCGGCCAGTGAAGCCGAAATCGCGCTCCCAAGCCTGGCCCTGCTCGCAGGCCTGCATGAGCGCCCAGCGACCGAGTTCGAGAATGTAGCCGGACTCCTCAGCCACGGCGATGAACTCGGTGGGCGAGACCGCGCCTAGCTCCGGGTCCGACCAGCGCATCAGGGCTTCCACTGCCACGAGTTCGCCCGATTCCAGCGCGTACTTGGGTTGATACACCAGCCGTACCTGTCCGCGCGCCAGTGCGCGCCGCATCCGTTCGTTGAGCGTGAAGCGGCGCAGCATCTGCGTTTCCAGCGCGCGCGAATAGCGCGTGACGCGGTTGCGGCCGTTTTCCTTGGCGCGGTACATGGCCGCTTCGGCGTGGCTGACCAGCGCATTGGCATCGTTGCCGTCTTCCGGAAACGCCGCGATGCCGATGCTGGCCGACAGGTGCACTTCGCGCTCGCCGCCGGTGAAGGGCTCGGCCAGCGCGTCGAGCACTTGCTGGGCGAGTGTGTCGGCGGAGCTTGGATCGTCGATGGCCACGCAGAACTGGTCGCCGCCCAGGCGTGCCAGCAGCGCACGTTGGCCGGCCTCGGCGCGGATGCGCTGCGCCGCCAGGTTCAGCACCTGGTTGCCGACGTGGTGCCCCATCGCTTCGTTGACGGTCTTGAAGTGATCCAGCCCGATGTAGAGCAACGCAGATTGGCCGGTGGACGGCTGTGTCAGGCGCGCATCGAGCCGCTCGATGAAGGCCGCGCGATTGGGCAGGCCGGTCAGCGAGTCCTTGGTCTCCAGCAGGCGTAGCTGTTCGTGGGTCGAGCGCTCGGCCGTAATGTCGGTGAAGATGGTCAGCACCGCGTGCGGCGAGGCGCTTTCCGGCGAGAACATCGGCAGCACCGTTTCGCGCAGCCATACGATCTGCCCGTTGCCGGCCGGCACGCCCACCACCACGTTGCTGATGGCGCGCCCGGTGCGGGCGGCCAGCGTGGAGGGCCACGCGGCGCGCGGCAGGATGGCGCCGTCCTCGCCGAGCATCATGTCGCTCAAGGCCATGCGCGGGCGGCCTTTCCACGACGTGCCCGACAGGCGCAGGATCTCTGCGGCGCTGCGGTTGTAGGACAGCACCCGGCCATCGGTGGAGAGCGTCAGGACGCCTTCGCTCAAATGGTTGACGACCAGCCGGTACTGATCGCGCAGCTCGCGTGCCTGTCGGTACTCGCCTTCCAGGCGCAGCAGCTTGACCAGCGCCCCGACGACGCTGCCGCACGCGGCGCGCAAGGTTGCATCGTCGGGTGGGGTGTCGGCAGGCGCGGCATAGAACAGACAGAGCAGATCGTCGCCGAGGGCCGCACCGCCATGCTGGGCCGGGATACGGCTCAGCCACGCGGGCTGTGCTGCGCCCAGCGCGTGCGTGAGTGCCTCGCGCAGGGCGGTGGGCGCATTGGTCAGTCGGATCAGTTCGATGGGCGCCACCTCGGCGAGCAGCGGGGCAATTTGGGCCATTCTGGCCAGCTCGGCATCGAGTTCGCCGTGCTCCGTGGTCGTGGTGCTCAGGTGGGCTGCCTGGTCATCGCGCAGCGCCAGTTGCGTGCGTGCCGCTCGCGTGCCATAGAGCCGAACGCGCCCGGAAACGACGCGCACCACCAGGCACAGCGCGGACGGCAATGCCGCTTCAAGCGCGCGCAGCACGGCGTGCAGCCGCTCGCCGAGCGAAGCCGCTGACGGCAGCGCGGACAGCAGGTGATCGAGGTGCTCGTGTGGCAGCGCCGTGCCGATGGCTTCGACACTCAGGATGCGCTCGCTGGCCTTGCCAGGCAGTTGTGCGTCGAGCGGCAGAGGCAGGCCATGCACGACCACCTGCTGCGCTGGCAGTCCATCGAAGCGCGTAGGCGTGACAGTCAGCCGAACCGTGACGGCTGGGCTGGAACCCCCCAGCGATATGGCAGAGATGAGTTCCCCCGCCGGCACGTTGGCTGCGTTGGGCATGACAGGATCAGTGTCCGTTGCAGCATGTGCGCGCAGCAGCGCTGGCACATCCAGGAAAAAACGAGAGAACGGTTCGCCGAGCAACTGGTCGACGGAACGTGCACGCACCATGCAAACGCCTGCCGCATTGGCATACACGATGCGGCCTTCAAGGACCACGTAGAGCGGAACGGGCAGGCTTTGTGCCGATAGGGGGTAGGAAAGTTCGTCTTGCATCCCACACTCCAACCAATGTATTGCCCTAGACCTTGCGCCACGCATGGACCCGCGGGCGGCGAAACAGGAGCTGGCCAGCGGAAGCGGGGACAACGGGCTTCATGATGCGCAAAAGTTGTCTATCGCGCAAATTGTTGATTTGTGGTCAATGCAACACATTCCGCATCGGGCTTGTCGATGTCGCAGTCCTCTGCTTGCGGTGCGGAGGATGGCAAAGCGATCGTCTCCGAATTGGTTGCGGCCGATGCATGCGTGGCCGTATCCGGTATGTGTTCAGTGGGGGTGAAATGCTGATCTGTCTCGCCATGCGTCAGCGCCAATCCGGCTGCGCACATCAACACGCAGGCGCCCATTGTCAGAATGCAATAGGCGCTTAGACGTCCGATTGAATGATCTCCAAACAAAAAGGCTGCGGCACAAAACAGGCTGCATACCAGCAGGCCAAAGAGCAAAAGCAGAGAGCAAAAACGACATCGCGAGGGTGGATTCATCGTTGTCTCATCCAACTCACAACTGAGAAGTGCGTGCCGTTTTGAACGGCTTTACTGCCTGCCGCAAACCGGTATGCGATGGCGGTGCACGGCGTTGGAGATGCCGGTGGGCGCCGTTCTGCATGTGAATCGGTATTGCGTGTGCGGTACTGCTGTGGTGCTGCGAATGATGATGGCAGAGATGCCACGGAATTGCGGGACCCGGCAACGCTTGCTATGGTGATGGCACTGAAATGCAGCGGTGCTGGCTTGCGGCCTTGCATGATCGCTACGTTAATCTGATACGTCAATCCGACTTTCCGATTGAATGCGAAACATCCGACGCGTTTGAATTGATTCGATGCATCGTCATGCGCGTGATGGCAAGTTGTGGCACAAGATCATAAATCTTGAAATTTCATTTCAGTTATGAATAAGATTGATCTAATATCTGATCCACACCAGACTTTATTGGGAGCGCATATGGCGACATACAAGGAATTGATTGCACAAAAGGCCAAGCTGGAAGAGCAGATCGAAACGGCTCGTGCCAAGGAGCTTGAGGCGGTGATCCAGCAGGTGCGCCAGACGGTTGCCGAATATGGTCTGACCGCCGAAGACCTGGGCCTGGCACCGCGCCGTGGCCGTCGTGCTGGTGCCAAGGCACCGGTGCCGCCGAAGTACCGCGACCCGAAAACGGGCGCAACGTGGTCCGGCCGTGGCCGTGCACCGGCCTGGATCGGCAAGAACCGCGACAGGTTCCTGATCGCCTGATCTGCCGGATCGCGTTTCGCGCGCATGACGGCCCACCTGCCCTGGTGGGCCGTTTGCATTGGGCGAACGCGGCTTCCTGTATAACGTCGGCATGACGCCCCGCCTGCCCAAATACCTTGAACTGGCCGATCGCATCCGGCTCGACATCCTGCATGGGGCGTTGCCGGCCGGCAGTGTCGCCCCCAGCGAAAATGAAGTTGCGCAACGCTACGGCGTGTCGCGGCTGACTGCGCGCCGCACGCTCAATGAACTGGCCGCGCGCGGGCTGCTCAAGCGCTCACGCGGGCAGCGCAGCGTTGTGCTCGACCGCGTGGGGCCGCATCGGCCGGTGCTGTATGCGCCGGGTCAGTCCGACGCGGCGCTCGAATACGTGCCGGGTGCCGTCTATACCGTTAGCGCGTTCCGGCTGGAGCAAACCGATGAAACCGTGGCCGCCGCCCTCGGCCTGGACGCAGGCGCGCAGGTGGCGTTCGTGGAGCGCCGTGCACAGGTGGATGGGCAACCCATCATGCTGCTGCGCACCTGGCTGACCTCCCGGCTGGCGGCCATGCTTGAGGCGCGCGACTTCGAGGACCGCCTGTTCGTGCAGGTGTTCCAGCGAGCCAACTTGACCATCGCGCGCTCGCGCGAGGCATCGCTGGCATGCGTGGCCGACGCTCACCAAGCGAGTCAACTCAACGTGACAGCAGGTGTGCCGCTGGTGCGCGTGCGCCGCATCGGCTACAGCGTGGCCGACGTGCCGATCTCGCTCACCTATTGCGATTTTTCGCCCGAGCGCTATACGCGCGAAGTGGACATCCGCGTGCTGCAGAACGATTAGGGTCTGGTCACGCATGCCGCTGCGCCAGCGCGGTGCAGAAATGGCGCCACACACCCCTGTGCGGGGACTTGTCTGCCTGGGGTATTCAAGCTAGTCTGCGCCCCTTCCCGAGAAAACGTATTCATTTGCGAAGCTGCGGCTTGCCGACAACGTATTGGCACGGCTGTTGCATTCACTTGCGTCGACCTTGGCGAGGTAGGAGAGCCACCTGCCGCCGCCAAGCCCATTCAGCTCATTCAACACAACGGAACCACAAGAGGGAGAAATCAACGATGCAACTCAAGCGACGTTTCAAGCTGGCTGTGCTGGCCGCCGCCGCTGGTCTGACCGCAGGCGCGGCCCAGGCCCAATCGTCCGTCACGCTGTACG
>NZ_DBMV01000009.1 GCF_002298975.1 Ralstonia sp. UBA689 | reverse complement strand
CTTAACTGAACGGCATTACACCTTCGGGTGTGGTTTTTTTGTTTTTGAGCGCTTCAATCAAACGGTGTGATTCGTCGGTCACCTTGCTTACCCTTTGCAACAGCTCCGACATGTCGGCGAGACTACAATTCACATTCCGTTGGCGTTCGGTCCGTATGATGCAATCCGCTGTTCATCTTAATCCGATTCTGATTCGCAGCGCGGGTCAAGGGGCGACCGCATGAAGGCGCGTCGCCTGTTGCGTCGCGCTTCCGTGCTCGCCCCGAATGTCACGGTGCGTTCGCGCTTGCCGTGGCCGGTGACGGTGCTGCTGATTGCCGTGGTGATTGGTCTGGCCGGTGCGGTGGCATTGTGGGCCTTTGAAGAGGGCCGACGGCTGACGGGCCCGCACGACAGTGACTTGCGCGCCATGAATCGTGAGCTGACCGCCAAGCTGGCTGCTGTGCAGGCCGAGCGCGACAAGCTCGCCGCAGCCGCAGGCACGGTGGAGTCCCGCCTGGGTATCGCTGAAGGCGCGCAGACGCAGATGGCCGAGCAGCTCAAGGCGCTGGAAGGCGAGAACGCGCAGTTGAAGGAAGACTTGGCGTTCTTCGACAGCCTGCTGCCCGCGCCTACCAATTCCGCTGGTATCTACGTGCGCAGTTTCCGGATCGCGCCGGACGATGCTCAGCCGACGCGCCTGCATTTTCGTGTTTTGCTGATGCAGGGCGGTGGCAAGGCCTTCGCTCCGGTTTCCGAATTCGAGGGGCAACTGGCCCTCACGCTGAACGTGGTGCAGGCGGGCAAACCTGCTACGATCGATTTCCCCGGCGGGGCGGCCTCCACCACGGCCACGCGCGTCAAACTCACGCATTACCAGCGCCTGGAAGGCTGGGTGGATGTGCCGCCCAGCACCACGGTGAAGTCGGTGATGGTGAAGGTATTGCAGAACGGCAAGATCAAGGCGAGCCAGAGTTTTTCCATCTGACGGGCGCAGGCCCATCGGATCCGTACAAAGAGGAGTCGACGATGCTGTTTGGCAAGAAGAAAGGGCTGGCGATCGAAACGTTGCTGGGTGCCCGCACCAAGCTGGAGGGGGATCTGCGCTTTTCGGGGGGCTTGCGGATCGACGGCGAGGTCAAGGGCAATGTCTACGGCGATCCGGACAAGCCCAGCATGCTGGTCATTACCGAGTCCGCACGCATCGAAGGTGAGGTGCACGTCGGACACCTGATCCTGAACGGCACGGTAGTCGGTCCGGTGCACGTCGCTGAACTGCTGGAGCTGCAGCCGAAGGCGCGCATCGAAGGCAATGTGCAGTACGCGGCTCTGGAAATGCACCAGGGCGCCGTTGTGATGGGTACGTTGACGCACTCGGCGCCGGGCGATGTGAAGTTGCTGCCCAACCTCAAGCTGGCGTCGAATCAGGACTGATCACCCAGTACGCCGGGCGTTGCTGGCGCACCGCACAATATCCTCTTGAAACCGGGGACTTCGGCACGATTTGCAGCTTGCGCTTAAAATACAGGCAAGTTTTGAGACGTTCCCACAGGAGATTTTCATGAACGCAGTCGCGCAGGCAGCCACGCCCGATGTGAACGAGGTTCCGGCTCCGCTGGTCTTTACCGACAGCGCTGCGGACAAGGTCAAGCAACTGATCGAAGAGGAAGGCAACCCGGAGTTGAAGCTGCGCGTGTTCGTGCAAGGCGGCGGGTGCTCGGGCTTCCAGTACGGCTTTACCTTTGACGAAGACACCAACGAAGACGACACGACCATGACCAAGAATGGCGTGACGCTGTTGATCGACTCGATGAGCTACCAGTACCTGGTGGGCGCCGAGATCGACTACAAGGAAGACATCAACGGCGCGCAGTTCGTCATCAAGAACCCGAATGCCTCGACCACCTGCGGTTGCGGCTCGTCGTTCTCGGTTTGACGTTACCGTCGGTCAAAGAAAAAGCGCACTTCGGTGCGCTTTTTTGTTGCCTGCGGGATTGCCTCGCACGTTGCGTCAGGCCGGGTAGATCGTGCCGAGCACGCGCGGCCCCGCTGCGCCGGTCGCGTGGTGCAGGTTGCCTGGCTCGCGCCGCACGCACTGGCGTGCCAGCCAAGCGAAGGCGAGAGCTTCGACCTGGTTGGCGGGTACGCCGAACTGATCACTGGGGGCGATCTCGACGCCCGGCAACTGTGCTTCCAGCCGTGCCATCAGCGCACCATTGCGCGCGCCGCCGCCGCATACCACAAGGGATGTTGCCTGAGGTGCGTGGCGGCGTACGGCATCGGCGATGGTGTCCGTGGTCAGGGCGAGCAGCGTTGCTTGCACGTCCTGGGGGCGCAGGTGGTTCAGTGCATCGCCGGCGCGGTATTTCAGCCAGGCGGGGTTGAATAGGTCGCGGCCGGTGCTCTTGGGCGGCGGCAGGTCGAAGAACGGTTCAGCGCGCAAGCGGGCGAGCAAGGCTGCGTCGACATGTCCGGTGCGCGCCCAGGCGCCGTCACGGTCAAAGGTGTGCCCGTGGTGGGTGTGGACCCAATGGTCGAGCAGGGCGTTGCCGGGGCCGCAGTCAAAGCCGAGCACGGAATCGCGCCCGTCGGACGCCTGCGGTGGCAGCACCGTGAGGTTGGCGATGCCGCCGATGTTGCAAACCACGCGCCACACATCGGGCAGACCGAACAGCGCGCGGTGGACGGCAGGCACCAGCGGTGCACCCTGGCCGCCGGCGGCCACGTCGCGGCTACGGAAGTCGGCGATGACGTCGATGCCGGTGCGTTCGGCCAGCACAGCGGCGTGCTGCGTCTGGCGCGTATAGCCCAGGCCGTCGTGGGCGCCGGGCTGATGGCGGATGGTCTGGCCGTGCGCGCCGATGGCGCGGATTTCGCGCCGGATGCAGCCACTTTTCTTCAGTAGTTGCTCGACGCACTCCGCATACAGGCCCGCGAGCGCGTTGGCGGCCAGCGCCTCGCGGTGGATCTCGTCATGGCCGGTTTGCTGCAGATCCAGAAAGGCGCGGCGCAAGTCGGGCGGGAAGGGCGTGTAGGCGTCCGCCACCAGCACCGGATGGGCGCCGGAGAAGTCAACCAGCACGCCATCGACACCGTCCAGGCTGGTGCCGGACATCAGGCCGATGTAAAGCTCGCTGTGGGAAGGGTGGGCGATCGTCATGCGCGTGAGCATACCAGTGGCGCGCGCTGGGTAGGTACGCACGCCGCGCTCCGCGAGGCATCCATTGGGCGGGACTGCGCATCACGGTAAAATCGCGGGATCGCGCAGGCTGGACGTGTCGGCCATCGCGCACGCACTGGTTTCCCCGATTGTTTTTTTCTGTCCGCGTTGCCGTCCTTCTCTGTTGGCGCGCGGTGACCTTCCTTTTTGCCATGACCGCATCCGACGCTTCCGCTACCCTCGCTTCCGAACACGCCACGCCGGGCAAACCCAAGTATCCGGTGACGCCGGAAGTGCTGCATGCGATGGAAGTCTCGCTGCGCGGCTGCGACGAGCTGCTGATCGCAGCGGAGTGGGAGCAGAAGCTGGCCAAGAGCGCCGCGACTGGCGTGCCGCTGCGCATCAAGCTGGGCCTGGACCCGACCGCGCCCGACATCCACATTGGCCACACCGTGGTGCTCAACAAGATGCGCCAGTTGCAGGACCTGGGGCATCAGGTGATCTTCCTGATCGGCGATTTCACTTCGACCATTGGCGATCCGTCCGGCCGCAACGCCACGCGCCCGCCGCTGACGCGCGAGCAGATCGAGGCCAACGCGCAGACCTATTACCGTCAGGCCAGCATGGTGCTGGACGCGAGCAAGACGGAGATCCGCTACAACAGCGAGTGGAGCGACCCGCTGGGCGCACGCGGCATGATCCAGCTCGCGGCCAAGTACACCGTCGCCCGCATGATGGAGCGTGACGACTTCACCAAGCGCTATAAGGCTGGCGTGCCGATCTCGGTGCACGAATTCCTCTACCCGCTGATGCAGGGCTACGACTCGGTGGCGCTCAAGTCCGACCTGGAGCTGGGCGGCACTGATCAGAAATTCAACCTGCTGGTCGGTCGCGAGCTGCAGAAGGAATACGGCCAGGAGCCGCAGTGCATCTTGACGATGCCGCTGCTGGTGGGCCTGGACGGCGTGGAGAAGATGTCCAAGTCCAAGGGCAACTACGTCGGCATTTCCGAGGCACCCAGCGAGATGTTCGGCAAGCTGATGAGCATCTCCGACGACCTGATGTGGACGTACTACACGCTGCTGTCGTTCCGCCCGCTGGCCGAGATCGACATGATGAAGCAAGAGATCGCGCTGGGTCGCAACCCGCGGGATTGCAAGGTGTTGCTGGCGCAGGAAATCGTCGCCCGCTTCCACAGCCAGGCTGATGCCGAGCGCGCGCTGGAAGATTTCAACCACCGCGCACGCGGCGGTGTGCCGGACGATATTCCGCAGATCGAGCTGTCGGGTGCGCCGCTGGGCATCGCGCAACTGCTCAAGCAGGCCGGCCTGTGCCCGTCCACCTCGGAAGCCAACCGCAACATCGAGCAGGGCGGCGTGAAGATCGACGGTACGGTCATCAGCGACAAGGGGCTGAAGGTCGAAGCCGGCACCTTTGTGATGCAGGTCGGCAAGCGTCGCTTCGCGCGCGTGGTGCTCAAGTGATCGGGCTGATCCAGCGTGTGTCCGAAGCCGCCGTGCGCGTGGACGGCCGCGTGGTCGGCCAGATCGGCCCGGGGCTGCTCGCGCTGGTCTGTGCCGAGCGTGGTGACACGACTGCCGAGGCCGACCGCCTGCTGGAGAAGTTGCTGAACTACCGCGTGTTTTCCGATGCGCAGGGCAAGATGAACCTGTCGGTTCGCAACATCGACGGCAACGGGCAGGCAGGCGGCTTACTAGTGGTTTCGCAGTTCACGCTGGCAGCCGATACCAAGTCCGGCACGCGCCCGAGTTTCACGCCGGCTGCGGCGCCTGAAGAGGGCCGCCGGCTGTACGAGCATTTCGTGGCGCGGGCCCAGGCTCAGCACCCCATCGTCGCCACCGGTGAGTTCGGCGCGATGATGCAGGTATCGCTCGTCAACGATGGCCCGGTCACGTTCTGGCTGCAGGTGGCGCCGCAAGCTGTGCCGTCTGCTGCAAAAACGACCGTGCCGGAAGCTGCCAAATCTGTCTGACTTGTTCGGGAACCTGTGATGTCACGTGCCGCCACCACCCCGCTACCGATGCCGCAGATCACCCATATCGTGCTGGTCCGCCACGGCGAGACCGACTGGAACCGCGAGCGCCGCCTGCAAGGCCAGCTTGACGTGCCGCTGAATACTCAGGGGCTGGAGCAGGCTACGCAACTGGGCAAGGCGCTTGCGCGCGAGCAGTTCGATGCCGTCTATGCGAGCGACCTCTCGCGTGCCAAGCAGACCGCTCAGGCGCTGGCCGGTGGGATTGGCGTGACGGTGCGCGATGACGCTGGCCTGCGCGAGCGCCACTACGGCCAGTTCGAGGGCTTGACCTACGCCGAAGTCGCCGAGCAGCATCCAGCCGAATTCGAGGCCTGGCAGAATCGCGTGCCCGATTTCGCCCCGCCTGGTGGCGAGACGCTGACCGCGTTCCACGAGCGCGCAGTGGAGACTGCGCTGCGCCTGATCCGCCGTCACCCCGGCGAGCGCATCGCGCTGGTCAGCCATGGCGGTGTGCTCGATTGCCTGTATCGCCACGCCAACGCGATGACGCTGACCGAGCCGCGCCAGCATGAGCTGCGCAATGCCAGCATCAACCGGCTCTCATCGGATGGTCATCAACTGACGGTGGTGCAGTGGGGGGATGTGGCGCATCTGGACCTGCTGGTGCTCGACGAAGTGGATCGTCGCGTGCCCTAGACTCTCAGCCGGAACGGCGTGAAATCGGTATCGCGGTCGTAATAGTTTTCGTTCTCAGCACGCTTGAGGAAGGCGACGACGCGGTAAGTCACGGGCGTTGCAACGATCTCCCAGGCGGTCTTGAGGATGTATTGCGCGATGGCCACGCGCAGCACCTGCTGGTGCGGCCAGATGCCGTAGAAGGCGATCACGTAGAACAGCGACGAATCGACCGCCTCGCCCACCACCGTGGAACCGACGGTGCGCGTCCATAGCCATCGGCCCTCGCTCCAGATCTTCATCTTCGCCAGCGTGTAGCTGTTGGCGAAGCTGCCGCACCAGAATGCAATGAGCGATCCGGCGACGATGCGCGGGGTGTTGCCAAACACATCGGTCAGGCTTTTCTGGTAATCGGCCATGAATGGCGCCACCGGCAGCGCCAGCACCACCAGCGACATGAACGACGCGAAGATCAGCGCGGCAAAGCCGACCCACACCACGCGCCGGTCGCGGCCGTAGCCGTACACCTCGGTGAGGATGTCGCCAAAAACGTACGAGATCGGGAAAAACAGCACGCCCGCGCCAAACGTGACCGGCCCGATGATGGGCAGCGTCACCTGCGCTGCCTTGGCCGCCCCGATCAGGTTCGAGCACAGCAGCACCGTGACGAAGGCCGCCATGATGAAGTCGTAGTAGCGGAACGTGCGGTTCGGGTGATGCGGGGCGGCGGACATGTCGGGGTGGGCGGGAGGGGGCGCTTATTGGTTGTCGTCCCAGAGTTCACGCACCGGGCCGCTTTTGGGTGCGCCCAGCCCGAAGTGCTGATACGCGGATGCCGTGGCGACACGCCCGCGTGGGGTGCGCTGCAGGTAGCCTTGCTGGATCAGGTAGGGCTCAAGCACGTCTTCAATCGTGTCGCGCTCCTCGCCGATGGCGGCCGCCAGGTTGTCGATGCCGACCGGCCCGCCATTGAACTTGTGCAGGATCGCTTCGAGCAGCTTGCGGTCCATCAGGTCGAAGCCGACCGCATCCACGTCGAGCATCGCCAGCGCGGCGTCGGCCACCTTGCGGGTGATGACGCCATCGGCCTTCACCTCGGCAAAGTCGCGCACGCGGCGCAGCAGGCGGTTGGCGATGCGGGGCGTGCCGCGCGAGCGCTTGGCGATTTCCAGCGCGCCATCCTCGGCGATGTGCGCATGAAGCAGACCAGCCGAGCGCGTGACGATCTTCGCCAGCTCCGTTGGCGTGTAGAACTCCAGCCGCGCGACGATGCCGAAGCGGTCGCGCAGCGGATTGGTCAGCATGCCTGCGCGCGTGGTGGCGCCCACCAGCGTGAACGGCTGCAGATCGAGCTTGACCGAGCGCGCCGCCGGGCCCTCGCCGATCATGATGTCGATCTGGTAGTCCTCGAGCGCCGGGTACAGGATTTCCTCCACCACGGGCGAAAGCCGGTGGATCTCGTCGATGAAGAGGACGTCGTTGGCTTCGAGGTTGGTGAGCAGCGCGGCCAGGTCACCCGGACGCTCAAGCACGGGGCCGGAGGTCTGGCGCAGATTGACGCCCATTTCGCGCGCGATGATGTGCGCCAGCGTCGTCTTGCCCAGGCCCGGCGGGCCGAACAGCAGCACGTGGTCCAGCGCCTCCTGGCGGTTCTTGGCGGCTGTCATGAAAATGTCGAGCTGGCCGCGCACCTTTTCCTGGCCGACGTATTCGTCGAGCAGCTTGGGGCGCAGCGCGCGCTCGAACGCCTCCTCGTTGGGGGAGGTGGGGGAGGCTGAGATGATGCGCTCAGCAGAGACAGCCTTGGCGGCGAGCTTGTCGGTTTCGATCATGACGGGCAGACGGCGCCGGGAAGGCGCGAACAGGCCATTCTACCGTCTCGCCGCGCACGGGCGTCAGCCCTTGGACAGCGCCTTGAGCGCCAGCTTGATGCCATCGGAGACGCCCGTGCCCGCCGGCACCTGCTTGATGGCGAGCGCCGCTTCCTTGTCGGAATACCCGAGCGCCAGCAGGGCGTTGAGTACGTCCACTGCGTCATCCGACACCGCCGGGCCGCCCGGCACCGCGCCCAGGTCAGCACCAAGCTTGCCCTTGAGTTCCAGCAGCAAGCGCTCGGCGGTCTTCTTGCCGATGCCCGGAATGCGCGTCAGCCGCCCGGCTTCCTGCAGCGTGACGGCCTGCGCGAGTTCGGCCACCGACATGCCCGACAACACCGCCAGCGCAATGCGCGCGCCGATGCCGGAAATCTTGATGAGCTGGCGGAAGGTCTCGCGCTCGGCCGCGGTGCCGAAGCCGTAGAGCAGGTGCGCATCTTCGCGCACGATCTGCTGGGTGAGCAGGACGACCTTCTCGCCGGTGGCGGGCAGGTTGTAGAACGTGCTCATCGGCACGTCGATCTCATAGCCGACGCCGTGGCAATCGACCAGCAGGTGCGGCGGGTTCTTTTCGATCAGCGTCCCGGCGATGCGTCCGATCATGCGTGAAGTTCCTCCAAAACGGCACGCAGTGTAGCCGATGCCGGGTGGGCCTCAGCGCTTGAACGTTGAAAGCGCTTGCCGGCCGACCGCTGGATCATCGGTGAAGAAGCCATCGACGCCCGCGCGCAGGAAGGCCTGGATTTCCTGGATCGAGCCGCTCACGTTGCGCGTGTTGTCGGCGCCGCTGCGCAGCGATGGTGGCAGGAAGGTGTTCTCGGGCCGGAAGGTGTACGGGTGGACAATCAGCCCAGCGTTGTGCGCGTTGCGGATCAGGTCGGTCGGGTCGGTGAGGCGGCCGTTGGCATCCAGACCCATGATGCTGCTCTTGTCAGGGCCGACACCGTTGGCATACGCGGCGATGTCGCGCATGCCACGGTCGGTCATCATGTCGCCGAAGGTACGGGTGTCTTTGGCGACAACGAAATCGTAGGGCTGCCTGCCGGACGTGCCCAGCAGTTGCACAAGCTTCCAGTTTGGCTGGCTGCCGCCGATCTTGTTGCGGATGGCCTTGAGGTTGGCGACCTCGAACGACTGGATATAGACGGTGGTCCGGCTGCCCGTGAAGGCGTCGCGGCGCAGGCCGTCGATCAGCTTGTCTTCCAGCGGCAGCCCGATCGACTGAAAGTACGTCGGGTGTTTCGTTTCCGGATAGATGCCGATGTTGCGGCCGAGCTTGGCGGATTGGTCCCGCGCCAGCGCGATGATCTCGTCGAGCGTGGGGATGTCGAATTGATCGTTGTAGGCGATGTTGTCTGGGCGGATGTTTGGGATACGCTCGCGCGCGCGCAGCGTCTTGAGTTCGGCGAGCGTGAAATCCTCGGTGAACCAGCCTGTAACGCTTTGGCCGTCGATGGTCTTGGTGGTTTTGCGACCGGCAAACGCGGCTACGTCAGCCACGTTGGTGGTGCTGGAAATCTCATTCTCATGGCGCGCCACCAGTACGCCGTCCTTGGTGGAGACGAGGTCCGGCTCGATGATGTCGGCGCCGTCGTCGATGGCCTTCTGGTATGAGGCCAGCGTGTGCTCAGGCCGCAAGGCGGGCGCACCGCGATGGCCGATCACCTGGACGGTGGCGATGGGCGTGGTGTTGCCGCCTCCATTGTCGCCGCCGTGGTTGTATTCGATCCGGCAAGCAGAGAGTGCAACGACTGCGGTCAAGACAAGCGGGCTCAGCAGGGCGAGGCGAGGCGGCATCGAGGGACTCCTGAAAACGGGCTCCCCGCATGGTAGTCGCGACGTACGCCTGGGGCTACCCGTTGGCTTTGAAAACCCTGTCAGCCCACCAGCCGCCCGCGCCGCACGCGCAAGCCCTTTTGCGCAAGCTGCGGCGCCAGCCCGGCCATGGCGGCCAGCGTCTCGCCGCCGTGCGCATGGCAGATCGCGACGCCCAGCGCGTCGGATGCGTCCGAGCCGGGTTTGCCTTCCAGATTGAGCAGGCGCACGACCATCTCCTGCACCTGGTCCTTGTTGGCGCGGCCGTAGCCGACCACGGCCTGCTTCAGTTGCAGCGCGGTGTATTCGAACACAGGCAGGTTGCCGCTCATCAACCCGCAGATCACTGCGCCGCGCGCCTGACCCAGCAGCAGCGTCGATTGCGGATTGACGTTGACGAACACCTTTTCGATGGAGGCGCAGTCCGGCCGGTAGGTGTGAACCAGTTCCGATACGCCGTCGTACAGCGTCTTCAGACGGCTGGGCAGATCAGCATTGCCGTTGCTCTTGATCGTGCCCGAGGCCACGTAGACGAGCTTGTGGCCGTGCCGTTCGAGCACGCCAAAACCTGTTGTGCGAAGGCCGGGGTCGATGCCGAGGATGCGCATGAAGACGTGAGCGAGGAGCGAAATGCAAAAGAAAAACGGGGCAGGCGACAGTCTACGCCTTGCCCCGTTCAGCCGTCGCGCGGACGGTATCGCTTAGTGACGGAAGTGACGCGTGCCCGTGAAGATCATGGCCACGTTGCGCTCGTCGGCGGCGGCGATCACTTCATCGTCGCGCACCGAGCCGCCCGGCTGGATCACGCACGAGGCGCCGGCATCGACCACCACGTCCAGCCCGTCGCGGAACGGGAAGAACGCATCCGACGCCACCGCCGAACCGGCCAGCGTGAGGCCCGCGTTCTGCGCCTTGATGCTGGCGATGCGGGCGGAATCGACACGGCTCATCTGGCCGGCGCCCACACCTAGCGTCATGCCACCGGCGCAGAACACGATGGCGTTGGACTTGACGAACTTGGCGACGCGCCAAGCGAACAGCAGGTCGTCCATTTCCTTCGGGGTCGGGTGGCGCTTGGTGACCACGCGCAACTCGCTGGCCTGCACGTTCTTGGCGTCCGGACTCTGCACCAGCAGGCCGCCGCCGACGCGCTTGAAGTCGTAGGGGTTGAGCCCCTTGCCGAGCGGAATCTCCAGCAGGCGCACGTTTTGTCGGGCGGCAAACACGGCGCGTGCAGCTTCCGAGAATGCCGGCGCAATCAGCACTTCCACAAACTGCTTGACGACTTCCTGCGCGGCGGCTTCATCCAGCGGCACGTTGAAGGCGATGATGCCGCCGAAGGCCGAGGTCGAATCGGTCTTGAAGGCCTTCTCGTACGCTTGCTGCGCGGTGCTGCCGATGGCCACGCCGCACGGGTTGGCGTGCTTGATGATGACGCACGCCGCGCCGTTGGCCGGGTCGAACGACTTCACGCATTCCCACGCGGCATCGGCGTCGGCGATGTTGTTGTACGACAGCTCCTTGCCCTGCAGTTGCTTGTAGTTGGCGAGCGCGCCGTCCACGACCTTCAGGTCACGGTAGAAGGCGGCGGACTGGTGCGGGTTCTCGCCATAGCGCATCTCCTGCACCTTGTCGAAGGCCAGGTTCAGCGTCTGCGGGTAGGCGCTGCGCGTGCTGTGCGACTTGTCGGCGCCGAGGCTCGTCAGGTAGTTGGTGATGGCGCCGTCGTACTGCGCGGTGTGCGCGAATACCTTCTTGGCAAGCATGAAGTTGGTTTCGTAACCGACGGTGTTGTTGTTGGCCTGCATCTCGGCCAGCACGGTGGCGTAGTCGGCCGGGTCGACGATGACCGTCACATCACGGTGGTTCTTGGCCGCCGAGCGCAGCATCGTCGGGCCGCCGATGTCGATGTTCTCGATGGCGTCGGCCAGCGTGCATTCATCCTTGGCAACAGTCTGCTGGAACGGGTACAGGTTCACCACCAGCAGGTCGATGGTCAGGATGCCGTGCTGGGCCAGCGCGGCCATGTGTTCGGGCAGGTCGCGGCGGGCCAGGATGCCGCCGTGCACTTTCGGGTGCAGCGTCTTGACGCGACCGTCGAGCATTTCCGGGAAGCCCGTGTAGTCCGCCACTTCCGTCACGGGCAGGCCGGACTCGGCAAGCAGCTTGGCGGTGCCGCCGGTTGAAAGAAGCTTGACGCCGCGCTCGTGCAGGGCACGGGCAAAGTCGACGATGCCGGTCTTGTCGGAAACGGAAAGCAGGGCTTGCTGGATCATGATGGAAACGCCGGTGGGCGGGTGTGGCACCTTGCGGCGCCGTCAGAAAGGGAAATCGGTAGGAAGGCCGGCCCGCAACCTCAGAGCAGGCCGTGCTGCTGCAACTTCTTGCGCAGCGTGTTGCGGTTGATGCCGAGGTAATCCGCCGCCTGCGACTGGTTGTTGGAAGCCCATTTCATCACGGTTTCCAACAGCGGCCGCTCGATGGCCTGCAGCACCATGTCGTAGACGTTGGACGGGTTTTCGCCATCCAGGTCGCGGTAGTACGCATCCAGGCTGTCCCGGATGCAGCGTTCGATCGGGTTGCGGCTCATGCGGCAAGCAGTTCCTTGTTGTCGTTGTTGTTGCCCGTCGTGGGGTGCTCGCCGTCGGCTGCCGTCTGATCCTCATAGACCAGGCGATCGGACAGTGCGCGCTGTTCGTCGAAGAACGCGTTGACGGCGGCCAGTTGCGCCGTGGTGTCCTCGATCGTGTTCATGCGGTGACGGAACAGGTTGGCCCCCGCCAACCCGCGCGTGTACCAGGCGATGTGCTTGCGTGCGGTGCGCACGCCCGTGTATTCGCCGTAGAACGCGTAGTGCTCTTCCAGATGCGTGTTCATGATGCCGCGAATCTCTTCCACCTCCGGCGCCGGCAGCAGCGTGCCGGTTTGCAGGAAGTGCTCAATCTCGCGGAACAGCCACGGGCGCCCCTGCGCCGCGCGGCCGATCATGATGGCGTCTGCCCCGGTCACGGCCAGCACGTGGCGGGCCTTGGCTGGCGTGGTGATGTCGCCATTGGCCACCACCGGAATGCGTACCGACGCCTTGACCGCGGCAATGGTGTCGTATTCCGCCTCACCGTGATACAGGTCCGCACGCGTGCGGCCATGCACGGTCAGCATGCTGATGCCGGCGTCCTGCGCGATGCGCGCTACGGTGAGCGCGTTGCGATGCTCGCGGTCCCAGCCAGTGCGGATCTTGAGCGTAACCGGCACGCGGTCGCCCACGGCGCCCACCACCGCCTCGACGATGCGCGTGACCAGCGGTTCGTTCTGCAGCAGGGCGGAACCGGCCGCCACGTTGCACACCTTCTTGGCCGGGCAGCCCATGTTGATGTCGATGATCTGCGCGCCACGGTCGACGTTGTAGCGCGCAGCCTCGGCCATCATCATCGGCTCGGCGCCGGCGATCTGCACGGCGATCGGCTCGACTTCACCGGTGTGGTTGGCGCGCCGCATCGTCTTCTCGCTTTTCCACAGCTGCGCGTTGGACGCGACCATCTCGGACACCGCATAGCCCGCGCCCAGCCGCTTGCACAGCTGGCGGAACGGGCGGTCCGTCACGCCCGCCATGGGGGCGACGAACAGGTTGTTGCGGAGGGTGTGCGGTCCGATCTGCAAGGCTGAGCGTGGGAGAAACGGCGTGGAAGAAACGAAAAAACACCCCTTCCGCCCAGGATCGGTTGATGCATCGGGCGGAGCGACGGGAGTAAAAAATGCGAGGACGGGATTTTACCGCCAAACGGCCGGATTGCCTAAATGTTGTGCACAAACTATGCGGCAATGCGGTCGTTGGTGGGGCAGTGGTCAGCCCCGCTGCCCGAACATCATCTGCCGCGCCAGCCCGTGCTTGAGCGGTGGCAGGCATTCCAGCAGCGTCAGCGCGGCGCCACGCAGATGGCCGAATGGCCGGCCCGGCACGGCAAAAGCCCGCGGCAGCAGGTCGGTCAGGCCGATGGTGACGGCGCGGTCAAACGCGCGTTCGCGGGCAAAGCGCGCCAGCGCCGCCGGGGTTGCGGCATCCCGCAGCGTGCGCGCCATTTCGAAGGCATCGCGCAGGCCCAGGTTGAAGCCCTGGCCGGCAACCGGGTGGATGGTTTGCGCCGCGTTGCCGATGGCGGCGACACGGCGATCGACGGGGATGCGCTGTGCATGCAGGCCGAGGGCGAAGGTATGGCGCGGGCCGACTTGCGTGAAGCGGCCCATCCGGTCGCCGAAAGCCGCACCCAGTTCGGCGAGGAAGGTATCGTCGGGCAGCCCGGCGCGGCGGCGAGCCTCGTCGGGCGAGCAGCACCACACCAGCGCGTAGCCTGGCCCTTGTGAGTCGTCCTGCGGGAGCAGCGCGAGCGGGCCCTCGGGTGTGAAGCGTTCCCAAGCCCAACCTTCCAGCGGCGCGGCGCAGCGCACGTGCGCGACGATCGCCGTTTGGCCGTAGTCGCGGCGGCGCGCATGCGAGAGGCCACCGGCCTGCCTGCGCGCATCGTCGAACAAGCCGCCTTCGGCTTGGATGATGATTTCGGCTTCGACGGCGAGCGGATGCCGCCCCTCGCGCAGCGCTCGGACGCGCGCCGGCGCCACGGTGCCGTCGGCGCGCGGCAGTTGCTCGACGCGTTCGACCGGCGTGTGGTCGTGGCGCGTGAGGCGGTTCGGGTAGCGCTGCATTTGCGCCGCCAGTGCGGCATTGAGCGCCGCGCTCAGGTCGCCGTACTGGACGACGTGACCGAGCGCGGGGATGTCGTAATCTTCGCGACGGATGTGCGCCTGGCCGAAGTGGCCGCGCTGCGACACATGGATATGCGTGATGGGCGTGGCGCGCGCGGGCCAGCCGCCAATTTCCTGCAGCAGCACGCGCGAGCCATGCGACAGCGCCAGCGCGCGCGGATCGCGGGAGGCGGCCTCTGCATCGCGCGCGTCGAACAGGGCGACGCGCCAGTCGGTATCGCGCAGCAGCCAGTTGGCCAGCGCCAGCCCCACCGGCCCGGCGCCAACGATGGCCACGTCGAAGTCCGGTGCTGCTGCGGCACCTGCGGCATTCGTGTCCGTCATCACTGGCCCCGCATCACCGCTTCGATTTCGTCCACGGTCACAGGCACGTCACGCGTGATCAATTCGCAGCCGTCGGGTGTCACGATGGCATCGTCCTCGATGCGGATGCCGATGTGCCAGTACTGCTCGGGCACGTCCGGTGCGGGGCGCACGTAGATGCCGGGCTCGACGGTGAGCACCATGCCGGCTTCAAGCGGGCGCCAGGGGCGTTCACCTTGTGCGGGTGCCGCTGCGCCCGGTGTGCGGTACTCGCCCACATCGTGCACGTCCATGCCGAGCCAGTGGCCAGTGCGGTGCATATAGAACTGCCGGTACTGGCCGCCGGCGATCACGTCGTCGAGTGTGCCGACTTTGTTGGCGTCGAGCAGGCCGGTGTCGAGCATGCCCTGCGCCAGCACGCGCGTGGCGGCGTCGTGCGGCACGTTGTAAGGCACGCTGGGGCGGGTTTCGGCGATGGCAGCCTCCTGCGCGGCTACCACCAGCTCATACAGCTCGCGCTGCGGGCCCGTGAAGCGGCCATTGACGGGGAAGGTGCGCGTAATGTCCGATGCGTAGCCGTCCAACTCGCAACCAGCGTCGATCAGGCAGAGCTCGCCGTCGCGCAGTTCGGCGTTGCCGGCGCGGTAGTGCAGCACGCACGCGTTCGGGCCGGTGGCGACGATGGAGTTGTAGGCGACGCTTTGCGCGCCGTGGCGGCGGAATTCGTACAGGAGTTCCGCTTCGAGATGGTATTCACGCAGCCCGGCGCGCGAGGCCTGCATGGCGCGCACGTGAGCACCTGCGGAGATACGCCCAGCGCGGCGCATGATGTCGAGCTCGCCCGGATCCTTGAACAGGCGCATCTCGTCGAGGATGGCACGCACGTCCAGCGCCTGGTGCGGTGACGATACGCCCGCGCGGCTTTGCATGCGCACGGCGTCGAGCCAGCGGCGCATGTGGCGGTCGAATGTGCCACTCTCGGCCAGCGGATAGGCCACTGCCGCCGCGTTGGCGAGCAGGCCTGGCAGCGTCGCGTCGATCTCTTCGACTGAATGGGCTTCATCCAGGCCGAAGGCTTCTTTGGCAGCCTCTGGGCCGAAGCGGAAACCGTCCCAGATTTCGCGTTCTTCATGCTTGGGGCGGCAGAACAGCACGCTATGCGCGGGGCTGCTGCCTGAGGGCACGACGATTGCGAGCACCGCTTCTGGCTCGGTGAAGCCGGTCAGGTAATAGAAATAGCTGTCGTGCCGGTAGGGGTAGTCACTGTCGCGGTTGCGCATGGCTTCCGGCGCGGTCGGCACGATGGCCACACCGCCGCCCGCCGCGCGCAGCCACTGCACGACACGCTCGCGGCGCTGGCGATAGGTCTGGAGGAAGGCGAGTTCAGTAGCGGACATGGCAGTGTTGGCTCGAAGCACAGGGACGCAACGATTGTACCGCTGTGCTTCCCGGCCGCCTTGTGTGCGCTCAAGCCGACTGGGTACCCAATTCGGCGTCCAGCGCCGCCAGTTGAGCGGGCGTGCCGACATTCTCCCAGCGGCCGTCGAAGCGCTCGCCGCTGGCACGGCCTTCGGCGATGGCCTGGTGGTACAGCGGCGTCATCGCCAATCTCGTGCCGGCTGTGATGCCGGCGAACAGGCGGGTATCGTACAAGCCGATGCTACCGAACGTGAGGCGCTGGGGACCATCGGCGCGGAGGATGCCGTCATCCGCCAGGACAAAGTCGCCGCGCGAGTGATAGGGCGGGTTCGGCACCATCACCAGGTGCATGCCAGGCGCCGCTTGCGCGGCCAGCATCGGCGCACGGCGCAGCAGCGGGGCGTAATCCATGTCGCAGAACACGTCGCCCGCAACCGCCAGGAAGACGCTGTGATCTTCGCCCGTGCGCAGCAGCGGCATGGCCTGGGCGATGCCGCCCGCCGTTTCCAGCGCTTCGCCTTCGGGCGAATAGGCGATGTGCACGCCCCAGGCGTTGCCGTCGCCGAGTGCGGCTTCGATCTGCGCGCCCAGCCACGCATGGTTGATGACGATGTCGCGCACGCCAGCTGCGGCCAGGCGCTCGATCTGCCAGACGATCAATGGCTTGCCGCCTACGTTTAGCAGGGGCTTGGGCGTGTGGTCGGTCAGCGGCCGCATGCGGTCGCCGCGGCCGGCAGCAAAAATCATGGCTCGCATCGTACTCATTAAGCCATCACCTTCATCAGGACAAGCAGGATAGCCATGCCGCCGACGATGGTCCACATCGCGCTCTTGGTGACGCGCGCGATGACGATGGCGACGAGGCCAGCTATGAGGCGCGGGTTGTCGATCGACAGCGCCAGCGTGCCTTCGCGCATCAACAGGTCGGGGGCGATCAGCGCCGTCAGCATGGCGGCCGGCACATAGGGCAGGGCGCTGCGGAACCACAGCGGCAGGTTCATGCGCCCTTCGAGCGCGATGAACGACAGGCGGATCAGGTAAGTCGCGGCGCCGGAGATCAGCAGCACGCCGAAGAGGATGAGCGCCTTCATGCCGTGGCCCCTTTATCGGCAGGTTTGGCCAGCAGCCGCTCGACGATCGCACCAATGGCGATACCGACACATGCCGCGCTCATCAGCCCCAGCTTGTGCGGCCAGCCCGTCCATGCGACCGCCAGCACGGCGCCGGTGAGCGCAGCCGCCAGTTGCGCGCGCGTGCGCAGCGCCGGCACGACGATGGCGATAAATGTGAGCGGCAGGAAGAAATCGAGCGGCCAGGTGGTCGGCACCTGCGCACCCAGCACCACGCCGACGATGGTCGACGTCTGCCAGCTCGTCCACAGCGCCACGCCGGCACCGAGGAAGTACCAGTGGCGGTAGGTTGTCTCTTCCGCGCTGGAGTTGGTGTTGGAACGTGCATTGACCACGCGCCGGTTCATTGCTGCGAAGGCCTCATCGGTCAGCAGATAGGCGATCAGCCATTTCCAGCGGCGCGGCAGGTGCGCCAGCGCCGGGGCAATGCTGGCCGAATACAGCGCGTGCCGCAGGTTGACCATCGAAACCGTCGCGGCAATCACCAGCGCGGGCGCGCCTCCCGCCCATAACTGCACCAGGATCATCTGCGATGCACCGCCGAAGACGATGGCGCTCATCGCCACCGCCAGCCATGCCGGCATGCCGGCGGAGGTTGCCAGCACGCCATAGATGAGGCCGAACGGCACCACGCCCAGCAGCATGGGCGCAAGCGCCAGGACGCCAGCACGGAATTCGGCAGCACGCGGAGAGGCCATCGGAATCAGAAGGTGTAGCCCACCTGGGCGGCGCGGTCTTCGAGCTGGTCGAGCAGACGGGCGAGCGGCGCCAATGCGTTGTAGCGGCCGCATACGCGGCGCAGGTAGGCGATGAAGCGCGGGGTGTCTTCCACGTAGCCGATCTTGCCGTCGCGATAGCGCAGACGCGCGAAGATACCGGCCACCTTGAGGTGACGCTGCGCGCCCATCCATTCGAGCGCGCGGTAGAACTCGCCGAAGTCTTCGTCCACTGGCAACTTGGCGTGGCGGGCGGCTTCCCAGTAGCGCACGGCCCAGTCCAGCTCCTGCTCTTCTTCCCACGACAGGAAGGCATCGCGCAGCAGCGAGGCGGCGTCATACGTGATCGGGCCGTAGACGGCGTCCTGAAAATCCAGCACGCCCGGCTGCGACGGATCGGCCGCGTTGATCATCAGGTTGCGCGGCATGTAATCGCGATGCACATACACGCGCGGCTGGGCCAGGGCGCTGTCGACCAGCAGCTTGAACACCTTGTCGAGCGACTCGCGCTGCGCGGCGTCGAGCGGGCGTTGCAGATGGCGGTCGACATACCAATCGGGGAACAGCGACAGCTCGCGGCGCAGCAGGGCTTCGTCGTATGGCGGCAACTTGCCCTCGCGCGAGGCCAGTTGCCAGCGCACCAGCGTGTTGATGGCCGGGCGGAACAGCGTATCGGCGTAGGCGAGGTCGAAATCGCGCTCGCGCAGCGATTGCAGGTAGGTTTGCGGGCCGAGGTCGGTCAGCAGCAGGAAGCCTTGCGCGAGATCCTGCTCCAGCACCTGCGGCGCGTGTACGCCGGCGCCATTCAGCAGGCCGGCCACGTGCACGAACGGCCGGCAGTCTTCCTGCGGCGGCGGAGCGTCCATGGCGATCAACGTGGCTGGTTGATCACCCATTGCACCGTCCAGGCGGAAATAGCGGCGGAAGCTCGCGTCGGCCGAGGCGGGGCGCAGCGTGTCGATGCGCAGGCTGTGAGCGGCGGGCAACGTGCCCAGCCAGTGGCGCAGTTGATTGAGGCGCGCGTCGGTTGCGCCTGTGGTGGCGCCAGGGGTCGAAGCCATGCTGAGGGAGTGCTGGAATGAGGCAGGAAGGAAGCCCCGTATAATACCCGACCGAGTTTCGCCGCGAGCGAGCGCAGGCCCTGTCCGGGCCGCGCCCGATAGCGGGATACCGCGCAGTACTGACCGCGAGTTTGACCGATTAAGCGTTCGTGTGTGCCTTGTGCACGCGCGGCCCAGTTCCCGATCTGCATGACCGAACCGAACCGAGCCAGGAAACCCCGGCAGCGTACCGCTGTTGCCAAGTCCGATGAGCGCGGCGCCAACCGGCGTGGCGCGCTGGCATTGCGCCCGCTGGTGTTTGCGGTGGCCGGTGTCTGGACGGCGACGTCTGCGGCGCAGAGCGCGGACGCCACGCAGTCGGCGGCTGCGTCCGTGACGGCGCTGGCCACCTCCGGCCCGACCACGCCGGGCGGCAGCCCGCTGGTGCCGAAGATGGCCGAGCCCATCCAGCGCCCGGACAACACCGCTCCCACCTTCACCGCGGCTGACACGATGGACGGCCGCACCAATGAGGACATTCACCTGCGCGGCCACGGCGAGTTGCGCCGTAACGGTGCGGTGCTCAAGGGCGATACGCTCGATTACAACCAGGACACCGACGTGGCCACTGCCACCGGTAACGTTCGGGTATTCCGCGGCGGTACGCTGGTCACCGGTCCGGATGCCAAGCTCAAGGTGACTGCCAATGAAGGCACCATGAGCACACCGGCGTACGAGTTCCACTCGACCGGCGGCCACGGCACCGCAGACCGCATCGACTTCATCGACAAGGACAACAGCCGTATCACGCGCGGCACCTACACCACGTGTTCGCCGGATAACGTCGACTGGTACTTCAGCGCCAGCCGCATCGACCTCGACAGCGATCGCCAAGTGGGTACCGGCCGCAATGGCGTGCTGCATTTCTTCGGCGTGCCGGTGTTTGCGGCACCGATGATGGATTTCCCGCTCAACGACGACCGGCGCAGCGGTTTCCTGGCGCCGGTGTTCGGCTACAACAGCCGCAGCGGGGCCGACGTCACGCTGCCGTACTACTTCAACATCGCGCCCAACCGCGACCTGACGCTGTATCCGCGCTTGCTGACTACGCGCGGACTGCAGTTGGGCGCCGAATACCGCTATTTGGATTCGTCGTACGGCGGCGTCCTGCGCGGCGAGTTCTTACCCGATGATCGCGAGGCCGGCCGCAACCGCTGGTCGGTTTCGGTGAATCACACGCAGCGCCTGGCGCCTGGCCTATCCGCCTATGTGAACTACAACAAGGTCTCCGACAACACCTATCCGGACGACCTGGGCCGCAGCATCGTCACGGCGACGCAGCGCCAGTACGCGCAGGAAGGCGGCGTCACGTATGCGATCGGCGACTGGCTGGCCACGGCCCGGGTGCAGAAGTTCCAGACCCTGTCGACGGCCACCACGCCGTTGTCGCCGCCGTACGAGCGTTTGCCTGAGTTGAGCCTGGCATACAACCGGTACGATTTCGGCGGGTTCGACATCAACTTCTTGACCAACTACACGCGGTTCTCGATCCCGACGCCCGATACCGTGCAGGGCGAGCGCCTGTTCATGCAGCCGACGATCAGCTATCCGATCGTCCGTCCGGGCTGGTACGTTACGCCCAAATTCATCCTGAACGCCACGTCGTACCGGCTGGACCGGCCTGCGGGCGACACCCAGGATACGCAGATCAACCGCACGCTGCCGACCTTCTCGCTCGACTCCGGTCTGACCTTCGAGCGCGACGCGCCGTTGGTCTCCAAGCTGTTCGGCGTCAGCTACATCCAGACGCTGGAGCCGCGTCTGTTCTATGTCTACACGCCGTACCGCGACCAGTCGCAAATTCCACTGTTCGACACTGGCCAGTCGGATTACAACCTCGGCCAGATCTTCACCGAGAACGCCTACACCGGTTACGACCGCATCGCCGACAACAACAAGCTGACGGCTGGCGTGACCACACGCTTTGTCGAGGCGGAGTCGGGCATCGAACGCCTGCGCGCCACGATCGCGCAGCGCATCGATTTCGAAGGCCAGCGTGTGACGCTGGCGGGTGCCGCGCCCACCTCGGTGCGCCGCTATTCGGACCTTCTGGGCGCGACCACGATCCAGATGTTCCGCGGCATCTTTTTCGACACCAACCTTCAGTACAATCAGGACATCGACCGCATCATGCGCTCGACCGTGGCGTTCAGCTGGAAGCCGGAAGCCAACAAGGTGATCAACCTCGGCTACCGCTACTACCGCGCCGATGCCAACACCGGTCAGTTGCCGCTGGAGCAGACCGACATCTCGGCACAGTGGCCGATCACGCGGCGCCTGTACGGCCTGGGACGCATCGGCTACGACATGAATGCGCACAAGCCGTCGGACATGCTGGTCGGCTTGGAGTATGTGGCTGACTGCTGGGTCGGCCGCCTGGCGGTGCAGCGCTATAGCAACGCGGTTTCGGGCTACACGACGCACATCTTTGCCCAGATCGAGTTCAAGGGCCTGTCGAAGGTGGGGAACAATCCGATTGACGTGATCCGTCTGAACGTGCCTGGCTATCAGCCGGTGACCGCGCAGCCGATTACGCCGTCCGTGCTGGATCAATATGAATAACGACATGATGGCATTCAAATCGACCGCTGACCGTATTGCCACACGCGTGGCGCACACCCGCCGCCTGGGCGCCATGACCGGTGCACTGGTCGCACTGGCCGTCGGTGTCGCACTAGCGCCTGCGGCCCATGCACAACAGCCGCAGCAGAAGAAGGGCGCGCCGCTGCGCGGCGTCTTCTCCTCTCCGGATGCATCGCCCAGCCAGCCGCTGCTGCAGGGGACGCTGCCCGGCCCGGCCGCCGCCGGCACGCAGCGCGGCCAGCTCGTCGACGAGGTGGTGGCCGTGGTCAACACCGATGTCATCACCCGCCGCGAACTGCTCAACCGCGCCGATCTGGTCGAGCGCACCTTCCAGGCGCAGAATCGCCCGCTGCCTCAGCGCGCCGCTTTGCTGGGCGAAGTGCTCGAGCAACTGATTCTGGAGCGCGTGCAGGCGCAGACCGCCAAGGAAAGCGGGATCCGCGTGTCCGATGCCGATGTGGACCGTGCGGTGGAAAGCGTGGCCCAGCGCAATAACCTGTCGGTAGCACAGCTCAAGAGCAAGCTGTCGCAGTCGGGCCTGACCTACGACAAATACCGCGCAGATCTGCGCCAGGAGATCCTGCTGGCCCGTCTGCGCGAGCGCGAGGTCGA
Organism: Ralstonia sp. UBA689; assembly: GCF_002298975.1. Taxonomy (GTDB): domain Bacteria; phylum Pseudomonadota; class Gammaproteobacteria; order Burkholderiales; family Burkholderiaceae; genus Ralstonia. The sequence goes on along the minus strand of NZ_DBMV01000009.1, from coordinate 132,701 downwards.
TTCCAAGGTGCAGGTCTACGACGGCGAAATCGATAACTTCCTTGTGCAGCAGGGTGGCGGTGCTGCTGCGGCCGGTGAGCAGGAATACAACGTTGCGCAGATCCTCGTGCCGGTAGCGGAGGACGCCACGGCTGACCAGAAGGCGGCTGCACGCAGCAAGGCTGAAAGCCTGCTCAAGCAAGCCCAGGGCAGCGCGGACTTCGCCAAGCTGGCGCGCGAGAACTCCGGCGGGCCGGATGCTGCGCAGGGCGGCGAGTTGGGCCTGCGCCCGATCGGCCGCCTGCCGGCCGTGTTCGCCAACGCGGTGATCGACATGAAGCCCGGCCAGGTGGCGGGCCAAGTCATCGAGAGCCCTGCGGGCTACCACGTGCTCAAGCTGCTTGAGAAGCGCGCGCCGGGCACGGCCATCGCTACCAAGGTGCAGCAGACGCAGGCGCGCCACATCCTGATCAAGACCGGTCCGACCATGTCGGCCGACGACGCACGTCGCCAACTGGCTGGCCTGCGTGACCGTATCGTCCACGGCTACGATTTTGCCGATGCGGCGCGCCGTTTCTCGCAGGATGGCTCGGCCAGCGCGGGTGGCGAGCTGGGCTGGGTGTCGCCGGGTCAGCTTGTGCCGGAATTTGAGCAGGCGATGAATCAGCTCAAGCCGGGCGAAGTTTCGCAGCCGGTGCAGAGCCAGTTCGGCGTGCACCTGATCCAGGTGGAAGGCCGCCGCGAGGCCGATGTGCCGGTGGACCGCCAGCGCGACTATGCGCGCTCGGTGATCCGCGAGCAGAAGGTCCAGGCAGCGTACGAAGACTGGTTGCGTGAACTGCGCGACACGGCGCACGTGGAATACCGCGTGAACCGTCAGCAGTAAGCTTACGGGTATCCGCATCGCACACGGCCGCCTGCGGGCGGCCGTGGCGTTTTTGGATTGACTACTAGATCGCTTCCGACAAGCGCTTCATGCTGAACATTGCGATTACCACCGGCGAGCCTGCCGGCATCGGTCCCGACATTACCGTGGCAGCCCTGCTGCACCTGGCGCGGCAGGCGTCGTCGCGCTATGCCGACGTGCAATGGCACGTGATCGGCGATGCAGCGCTGTTGCAGGCGCGTGCCGATGCCATTGGCCAGGGCGATTTCTGGCGCGTGGCGTCCACAGCGCTGACCATCGTGGCGCGGCCGCTCGGTGCGCAGGTGCGGGCAGGCGTGCTCGACGCCGCCAACGGGCGCTATGTGCTCGACCTGCTCGACGCGGCCATCGATGGTTGCCTGCTGGGTACGGCAGATGGCGGGCGCTATGACGCGATGGTGACGGCGCCGGTGCAGAAGAGCACCATCAACGATGCCGGCGTGCCCTTCAGGGGCCACACCGAATATCTCGCCGAGCGCAGTCGCACGCCGCGCGTGGTGATGATGCTGGCCGGCCCACAGCCTGCGCACGACAACGCCATGCTGCGTGTGGCGCTAGCGACTACGCACTTGCCGCTGCGCGACGTGCCGGATGCCATCACGCCCTTGGTGCTCGACGAAACCCTCGATATCGTGCAACGTGACCTGCGCACCCGTTTCGGGCTGGCCGCGCCGCGCATCCTCGTGACCGGGCTGAACCCACATGCCGGGGAGTCCGGCCACCTCGGCCGGGAGGAGATCGAGGTGATCGAACCAGCCATCGCCCGCGCGCGCGCGCGCGGCATCGATGCGCGCGGCCCGTATCCGGCCGACACGCTGTTCCAGCCGCGCCTTTTGGCCGGTGCCGATTGCGTGCTTGCGATGTACCACGACCAAGGTTTGGCGCCGCTCAAGTACGGCACCTTCGGTCATGGCGTGAACATCACGCTGGGTTTGCCGTTCGTGCGCACGTCGGTCGATCACGGCACCGCACTGGATCTGGCCGGCACTGGTCGCGCAGAATTCGGCAGCATGCTCGAGGCGATCGATACCGCGATTGCCATGGCTCGGCATACAACGCGATCCTGATTCCCGCTTTCACCTTTTTGATTTCGAGTTGCACGATGGCACGATCCACGACCGGCGTTCACCAGGGGCACCAGGCCCGCAAGCGCTTCGGCCAGAACTTCCTGGTCGATGACGGCGTGATCCACGCCATCGTTTCGGCCATCGATCCGCAGCCGGACGACGTGCTGGTCGAGATCGGCCCCGGCCTGGGTGCGCTCACTGTGCCGTTGATGGAGCGCGTGCGTACGCTGCAAGTGGTCGAACTGGACCGCGATCTGGTCGCACGCCTGCAGCGGCGTTTCGGTGATCGGCTGATCGTCCATGCAGGCGATGCGCTGACGTTCGATTTTGGCGCGCTGCATGTGCCCGGTCGACCGCTGCGCATCGTCGGCAACCTGCCGTACAACATCTCCAGCCCGCTGCTGTTTCACCTGGCGGCATTTGCCGACCGTGTGCGCGACCAGCACTTCATGCTGCAGAAGGAAGTGGTCGATCGTATGGTGGCCGCGCCGGGCAGCAAGGCGTTCAGCCGGCTGTCGGTCATGCTGCAGGTGCGGTACTACATGGAGCAGGTACTGGACGTGCCGCCGGGTTCATTCAACCCACCGCCCAAGGTGGATTCGGCAGTGGTGCGGATGATTCCTTGGCCGGCGGACAAATCGCCGTATGCCCCTGTGGACATGCGCGCGCTGGGCATGGTGGTGACGATGGCGTTCTCGCAGCGGCGCAAGGTGCTGCGCAACACGCTGGGGTCGCTGCGCGATGCGATCGATTTCGAAGCGCTCGGCTTCGATCTGGGCCGCCGTGCGGAAGAGGTGCCGGTGGAGGATTTCGTAGCGGTGGCGAACGCGCTGCCGGCGCACCTGATCGCCGGCAGCGTGTCTGACCTCACCGAAGATTGACCAGCAGGATGCCGGAGAGCACCAGCGCGGCTGCCAGCACAAATCGCAAGCCGACCGGCTCGTGCAACAGCAGCACGCCGAAGGCCACGCCAAACAGCGGTGTCAGGAACGAGAACACCGACAACCGCGACGCCAGGTAGCGGCGTAGCAGCCAGAACCACGTCAGGTAGCTCGCAAAGGCAATCAGCACGGATTGGTAGGCGAGGCTGGCCAGTGCGGTCGGCGTCAGGTTGGCCGTGAAGGCCTGGCCGGTGCCGGCTGCCATCACCATCAGCAGCACGGCCGAGACGGCCAACTGGTACAGCAGCGTCTTCGCTGCCGGCGCGTTCGACAGCTTGCTCGCACGCACGACGATGGTTGTCGCACCCCATAGCGCACCCGCCACCACGCCCAGCGCATCACCCAACGACGTCGAAGGGCCGGCTGCCGGGTGCAGGATGCCGTCGGCAAATGCCAACAAGATCCCCGCAAACGCAATGCCGATGCCGATCCATTGGCGCGGTCGCAAATGCTCCCCCGGCACGAAGAATTGCAGGCCGAGTGCAGTGAAGATCGGCGCGGTGTAGAGGAACACCGCCATGCGCGAGGCCGTGGTGTAGCCCAGGCCGATGAAGATGCACAGGAACTCGACGCCAAACAGGATGCCCGCCATCAGCCCGCCGGGCAGCGTGCCGTCGCGCACCGAGAGGCACGTCCCGCGCCACAGCGCAAACGCCAGCACCAGCACTGCCGCGATCGACGAGCGCACGCCGGCCTGCATCACCGGCCCGACGTCGTGCGCTGCGACCTTGATGGCCACCTGCTGGAAGCCCCAGCACATGCACAGCACCACCATCAGGCCGATGGCGGTGCCGTCCAGCGGCCGGCGGACCGCGTCAGTGACGGTTGCCATCGGGCATCGAGCGTGCCTGGATCAGTTCGATCTTGTAGCCGTCCGGATCTTCCACGAAAGCGATGACGGTGCTGCCGCCCTTGACCGGGCCGGCCTCGCGCGTGACCTTGCCGCCGGCAGCGCGAATCTGTTCGCAGGCCTGTGCGGCGTTGTCGACCTCGATGGCGAGGTGGCCAAACGCGGTGCCGAGTTCGTACTCGCTAACGCCGTAGTTGTAGGTCAGTTCGATGACGGTATTGCCGCTCTCCGGGCCGTAGCCGACGAAGGCCAGCGAATACTTGTATTCGGGATTGTCGCTGGTGCGCAGCAACTGCATGCCGAGCACCTTGGTGTAGAAATCGATCGAGCGCTGCATGTCGCCGACGCGCAGCATGGTGTGGAGCATTCGCATGGGGTTCCTCCATGAGGGACTGCAAAGAGGCGCTATTTTAGGGCGCCTCGCGCAATTTCGCTGGCGCCCGGAAGGCCTGCATTGATGACGTTTCAGATCGCCAAGTCGCGCACGCCTTTCAGTTCGTCGACGAGAAAGTCGGCAAACAGCCGCGTGCGTGCCAGTGGTGTGCGTGTCGGGTGCCAGACGAGCTGGACAGGCGTTGGTGGCGGTTCGAACGGCACCAGCACGATCTCGATCCGGCCCGAATCGAGCAGATGGCGCACCTGCCACAGCGGCCCGAAGCCGAGCCCCAGCCCCTGCGCCACGCCTTCAATGGCCGTGGCGCTGGCGTCTGCGCGGAAGCGTCCGCTGACCTTTACGCGTCGCAGTCTGCCGTTGATGTGGAACGGCCACGTGCTGTCCCGACCCGGTACCGGCCGTACCACACATTCGTGCTGTGCAAGGTCCGACGGATGCTGCGGGTAGCCGTGCCGAGCAAAGTAGTCCGGCGTGCCGAACACCACACGTCGAAGTACGCCCAAACGCCGCGCTTTCAGGTCGGAGTCGGGCAAATCGCCGATGCGTACGGCCAGATCCAGATCCTGGCCGATCAGGTCGGCAAAGGCGTCCGCGAGCGTGAGGTCGACCTCCACACGCGGATGGCGCGCCATGAACTTCGCCGCAGCCGGCACCAAGTAGGCCGGCGCGAACAGCACCGGCGCGCTGATGCGCAGCACGCCGGAGGGGGCGTCGCGCAACTCAGCCGCTTCGGCCCAGGCGTCGTGGATTTCGGCAAACGCGGGCTTCACCCGCCGGTAGAACGCTGCACCGGCCTCGGTCGGGCTGCAGCGGCGTGTGGTGCGCCGGATCAGTGCGATGCCGATGCTCTGCTCCAGCAATGCCAGCGCACGGCTGACAGCCTGCAGCGAGCGCCCGAGCTGGCGCGCGGCTGCGGTCAAGCTGCCGGCCTCCACCACGGCGATGAAGACAGCAATGTCGTCGGCTCGGTCCATAGAATTCTCCTGATTATCGAGAGAGTGTATGCATAAGAAGCCATATTCTCTCGGTGGCGGGTGCAATTTACGATGCACGCATCTCTCTTGCAAGGTAAGGAGCGTGCGATGTCGAAGTCGATACAGACGGTGTTGGTGGTGGGGGCGGCTGGGAAATTTGCCGGTCTGGTGGTGCCGGAACTGGTGGCACGCGGAGTGCGCGTACGCGGCCTCGTACGCAGCGAGCGCGACGCGGCGCGCGCAACTCAGCGTGGCGCCGGTGAGGTCGCCATCGGTGACTTGCGTGATCTGGGCTCGCTGGAGCGCGCGGTGGCGGGTGTCGACGGTGTGTTCCACATCGGTCCGGCTTTTGCACCAGACGAGACGCAGATGGGTCTGAACATGGTCGACGCGGCGCGCCGTGCGGGCGTCCGGCGCTTCGTCTTCTCGTCGGTGATCCAGCCGACCGACACGTCGCTCGAGAACCACGTCGTCAAGGTGCCGGTGGAGAGCGCACTGTACGCGTCTGGCATGGCCTACACGATCCTGCATCCGGCCAACTTCTTCCAGAACCTGGAGCGCGGCTGGGACGGCATCATTGCCCAAGGGCGCTTTGCCGAGCCGTATCCAGTGACCACGCGCGTGGCGCGCGTTGACTATCGCGATGTGGCTGAGGTGGCCGCCATTGCGCTCACATCGGATTGCCTGGCGTACGGAACATTCGAGCTATGCGGCGATGAGGCGCCCACGCGCGAGGAGATTGCCCAACTCATCAGCTATGCGCTGGGGCGCGAGATCGAGGCATCGGAGATGCCCTTCGGGCAGTGGTCCGCGCGCGCGGCGCAGACGCTCGATGCGCGTCAGCTTGCAATGCTCGGCAACATCCAGAAGCACTATGCACAGCATGGGCTGCGCGGCAACAGCCTGACGCTGCGTGCCATTCTCGGGCGGCCGCCGCGCACGCTGGCACAGTACATCGGTGAGCTGGCGGCTGCTACGCGCGAGGCCAGCGCGGCTTGATAAGGCGAAAGCGTCAGCCCTGGTCCTTGACCTGCCGCCGCAGCCGCTCGATATCCACGCGTTGCATATAGCGCGAGATGTTCTGCCAGATAGCGTGGAAGCCGTACCCGCCGTGCTGCAGCTCATCCAGCGCCTGCTCCTTGCTCCAGCCCTGGTACACCACGCGATACAGCGCCGACACCAACCCTGTGCGGTCCGCCCCATGCTGGCAATGGATCAGCACCGGACCGTCGTGCTCGATTTCGCGCAGGGCTTTGAGCGCGCTCACCATATCTTCGTCGCGGATGTTCCACGTGTTGATCGGAATGCGCTGCATGGTGATCCCACTGCCCGCCAGGACCTCGCTGTCCGAATGAAAGGCGCGGAAGCTGATGACCTTCTTGATGCCGAGCTTCTGCAACTGCGGCACATCGTCCTTCGAGAGCTGCGCACTGCGGTAGAGCGACGGCGTGATGCGGTGCAGGTTGTTCACGGCGGTGTCCGGTACGTTCTGCGCCCATTGGAGCGGGCGGTCAGCCGAAGACTGGGTGGGCTCAGGTGTGGTCGCACCGGCAGATTGGAGATGGCCGATCAGCAGGAGCGCGGCGGTGGCAAGGGCGAGAATGCGCACGGTGGTGGGCAGGTCAGCGCTGGGTGGGGCGCATGCGGGAGATGAAGAACAGCACGAACGCGGCAGCGCTCATGGTCCAGTAGTCGGTCGGCGCAAAGGCGATCCAGTGGATGTGCCATGGCACATAAGCCGGCGTGAACTTTGCGAGGCCGTAAGCGGGGTTCAGCACGAACCAGAGAAAGTCCTCCGCCAGCCAAAAGACCATGATGCAGGCGATGATGCGCGCCTCGATGCGCCAGGACCATTGGCCGTTGAAGACCACCGGCAGGTGGAAGAACAGCGCCACGAACGGGAATACCCACGCGTGGTAGCCGGTCATCGGACGACCGCCCCAAAACAGGTTCAGCAGCCAGTGTTTTTCGATGCGCCATGTGGGCAGGTTGGCGGCCCAGCCGGCGCTGCCTTCGATCTGGATCTCGACATTGGCGAAGAAGAAGCCGAGCAGCAGCACCCAAGCCACCAGCGCCAGCGTCCGGCGCTGCGCAATGAAGGCGGCAGCGTTCATGCGGCGCGGGCTTGCGCCCCGATATCCAGCACGCGGTCGAGCACGAACTGTCCGGCGTACGGGCGGCCCAGCGGCGCGATCTTGCGCCGCATGGTTGCCAGCCGGTCCGGCTCCGTCAGCAGTGCCCGAATGCGGAATTCGAGCGCGGCATCGTCGATGGCCTTGAGCGCGACGCCCTGCTCCAGCAGGAAATCGGCATTGCGCTCTTCCTGGCCGGGAATCGGTGAATTGACGATCATCGGCAACTGCATTGCCAGGCACTCGGAGGTAGTCAGGCCGCCCGGCTTGGTGATGACCAAGTCGGCGCAGGCCATCAGGCGCTCCACCTGCTGTGTGAAACCTTGCGGGAAGAGCCTGCCCGGATGGCGCTGTGCGACGCGCTGGAGGGCTTCCAGCATCGCTTGGTTCTTGCCCGCCAATGCGATGAGCTGGAAGTCGCCGTCCATCGCCAGCAGCCGCTCGGCCAGCGTATCAAGGCCGCCCAGGCCCGCGCCGCCCGACATCATCAGGAATGTCTTGCGCTGTGGGTCGATACCGAACTCTGCGGCACACGCAGCGCGGTCGAGCGGCTCGCCGAACGCCGGCATGACGGGGATGCCGCTCACATGTACGGCCTCCGCCGCCAGGCCGCGCTCGCGCATGCGCCAGGCGATCTCTTCATTGGCCGCGAAATAGCCGCGCATGTTCGGCACGATCCACATGCTGTGCAGATCGAAATCGGTCACTTGCACCCAGACCGGTATATCCACCCGCCCCTTGCCCAGCTCGCGGGAGAGCAGCTCCGCAGGCAGGAAGTGCGTGCAGATGATGGCGTCCGGGCGCTGGCGCTTGATCTCGGCCAGCAGCGGGCGGCAGTTCAGCCGCTCGATCGCGCGGCGGATCTTCTGGGAGAGAGCGCTGGGCGCCGCCTCATCGGTCTTCTGGTACAGATAACCCCACAGCGCCGGCTGGTTGCTGACCAGCTTGATGTAGAGGTCGGTATAGAGCTTGCGAAAGCCTGCCGACACAAAGTCCATCACATCAAGGTGCGTGGCATCGATGCCCGCGGGATGCGTATCGGCGAAGGCGCGAATGGCTTCAGCGGCGCGCATGTGGCCGGCGCCGGCACTGACACTCAAGAGCAGGATCTTCTTCATGGTTGGTGTTGGAATCCCGGCTTCATAGGGTTGCCAGGTGCCGTATTCTCCACCAACAGCCGTGCCCCGTGGAATGGGCCATCCGGTTGGGCGCCGAACAGACGCCTCAGTGTGGTGCGATGGGCGGGAGATCGAAGCGTCGTCCTGGCAACTGCGAAACTGCCACTGGCTTGGCTTGAACCTGGCGCCAGGGCCGTCTGACAAGCAGCAGGAAACCCAGCAGGGAGAGAGTGGGAGCAAAGATCATGAATGGCGGCGCGGCACGCGTGAGCCGTGCGCGGGGCAGGCAAAGGGCCTGCGCCCTCAGAACGCAGGCAGATATTCCGGCGGATGCGAGCGCAGTTGCTCGCGCGCTTCGCGGAACTCGGGGAAGATCGACTCCACCGTGTCCCAGAAGCGTGGGCTGTGATTCATTTCCTTGAGATGCGCCAGTTCGTGCGCGACCACGTAGTCGATCAGGCTCAACGGGAAATGCACGAGGCGCCAGTTCAAGCGGATCTTGCCGTCGGCTGTGCAGCTTCCCCAGCGCGTGGCGGCTGACGACAGTGCATACGCGCTATGCCGGACGCCCAGCCGCTCGGCATACACGTCAAGCCGCTCGCCGAACAGGCGGCGTGCCTGCGTCTGCAGCCAACCTTGCACGCGGTCCTTGATCTGCTGCTCGGAGGCAGAGGGCGGCAGGCCTAGATGCAGCCTGCACATATCGGCATCGAACATCAGCGCACCAATGGGCGATTCCAGCTTGAGCGTGACATGTTTGCCAAGGAAGGGCAGCGTTGCGCCATCCTGCCACTGCATGGGCGGCAGCACGCGGCGCGCGGCGTTGGTACGCCATTCGGCCAGCTTGGCGAAGATCCACTTCTGCTTCTCGGCGATGGCATGCTCGATCTCGCTGAGCGTGACCCAGCGCGGCGCCGTGATGGACAGTCCGCGATCGTCGATGACAAAGCCGATGGTGCGCCGCGACGAGCGCTTGAGGTTGTAGACCAGTGCGCGTTCCCCCAGCGTCAGGCGACGCTGGTTGGGGTCGAGCGGTGTGGTTGTGAGGCCCGGTGCGGGCGGAGCGAGGAGGGCGCTGTCGGTCGGTGCGGCGTTCCGCTGCGGTTCGGCTTCGGGCGCGAGCAACGGCAGTTCGAGCTGTGCGCTGTCGGCGGTGGTGGGCGAAGTCGGTGGTCGCAGCAGTTTCATGCACGCTCGCGGTAGCTATCGGCGTCGATTCTACGCATTTCTGCTTCGATCCACGCTTCGACTTCACGGTTGAGCTGATCGCTGGTCTTGCCGGCACTCGAAATGGCCGGCCCGATTGACAGCGTAATCAGTCCCGCGTGCTTGACGAAGGAGTTGCGCGGCCACAACCGTCCCGAGTTGTGTGCGATGGGAATGACCCATGCACCGGTGTCGACAGCAAAGCGGGCGCCGCCGCTCTTGTAGCGCGGCTTGGGGTCGCCCGAGCGTGTGCGCGTGCCCTCCGGGAACATGATCACCCAGGCGCCGTCGGCCATGCGCTCCTTGCCCTGGCGCGCCACCGAGGCGAACGCATTGGCGCCGTCCTTGCGGTTGATGTGCACCATCTTGAGCATGCCGAGCGCCCAGCCAAAGAACGGCACGTATAGCAGCTCGCGCTTGAACACATAGCAGAGGGGGCGCGGCATGGTCGCGACAAAGGCAATGGTCTCCCAGGCCGACTGATGCTTGGAGAGCAGGACCACCTGCTTGTTGGTGGCGACTGCCTCTTGGACGTGCTCCCAGCCCTGGTATTGCCAACGGATGCCGACCAGCCAACGCGCCATCCAGACGACGGATTTGGTCCAGCCCGTCACCATCCAGAAACGACGATGCGGGTTCATGAACGGAAAAACGATGAAGCAAGCCACCGCATAGAGCGGTGTCCAGACAATCAAGAAAACCAGGAACAGCAGTGAACGGATAAAGGTCATGGTGCAGATTCAAGGGGCGCGCGATGGCGTGCCCTGGGGCGCAGGTGACAGCAGCGCGCGCGCGAAGGCACGCAGGTCCTTGTGGATCCGGGTGCCGGGCGGCAGGTTGCCGGCGTCGCGCGTCTTGACACCCTTGCCGGTCAGCACGAGGTGCGGCACGCCACCCACTTCCACGCCGGCCTGAAGGTCGCGCAGCGAATCGCCGACCACCGGCACGCCGGTCAGGTCTACATCGAAGCGGCGCGCGATCTCGTTGAACATGCCGGCGCGGGGTTTGCGGCATTCGCAGGCTTCAGCGGCGGTGTGCGGGCAAAAGAAGATGGCATCCACACGGCCGCCGTGGGTCGCCAGCGCCTTGTACATCTTCTCGTGCATTGCGTTGAGCGCAGCAGCCTCGAAGAGCCCCCGCCCGATGCCCGACTGGTTGGTGGCTACCACCACCTGGAAGCCGGCCTGGTTCAGCTCGGCAATCGCTTCCAGGCTGCCGTCGATGGCGATCCACTCGTCGGGCGATTTGATGAACTGGTCGCTGTCGAGGTTGATGACGCCATCGCGGTCGAGGATCACCAGCTTGGGGGCGTGGGGCATGTCAGGCTCCGAAGAACGATGCTCAGGGTGCCAATCAAGCGGCCAGCTTGGAGATGTCCGCCACGCGGTTCATCAGGCCGTGCAGCTCGCCCAGCAGCGCGAGGCGGTTGTCGCGCAGCGCGGTGTCTTCGGCCATCACCATCACGCCGTCGAAGAAGCTGTCGACCGCTTCGCGCAGGCCGGCCAGCGTCTTGAGCGCGGTGGTGAAATCGCCGCGCGCAAAGGCGTCGTGCACGTGCGGCTCCGACGATGCAACGGCCTGATGCAGTGCGCGCTCGGCGTCCTCCTTGAGCAGTTGCGGCTGCACCGTGCCGATGGCGACGTCGGTCTTCTTCAGGATGTTGGTGATGCGCTTGTTGGCGGCGGCCAGCGCTTCGGCCTGCGGCAGGGCGGCGAAGGCGCGCACGGCTTCGAGGCGCGCGACGATGTCGTCCAGGCGCTGCGGGCGTTGGCTGACCACGGCTTCCACTTCGTTGGTGCTGTAGCCCTTGTCCTTCAGGTAGCCGCGCAGGCGGTCGTACAGGAAGTCGGTGATGGCGGCCAGGTCCGGTTTGACGGTGGCAATGCCATCGAAGCTGGCTGCGGCAATCTGCAGTGCATCGTCGATCGTGAGCGCGAGCGGTTTCTCAATCAGCATGCGCAGGATGCCCAGCGCGTGGCGGCGCAGCGCGAATGGGTCTTTCTCCCCCGTGGGTTGCAGGCCGATGCCCCAGATGCCGACCAGCGTTTCCAGCTTGTCGGCCAGCGCCACGACGGTGCCGGTGGCGGTGCTGGGCAGTGCGTCGCCGGCAAAGCGCGGCTGGTAGTGTTCAGAGCAGGCCAGTGCCACGTCGTCGGGCTCGCCATCGTGGCGAGCGTAGTACGTGCCCATCGTGCCCTGCAACTCGGGAAACTCGCCCACCATGTCGGTCAGCAGGTCGGCCTTGGCCAGCAGTGCGCCGCGCGAGGCGTGCGTCACATCCGCGCCAAGCTTCTCGGCCAATTGGCCAGCGATGGCTTGCAGCCGCGACACACGCTCAAGCTGCGTGCCGATCTTGTTGTGATAGACCACGCGCGAAAGCAGCGGTACGCGGTCGGCCAGCGGCTTCTTCTTGTCCTGCTCGAAGAAGAAGCGCGCGTCGGCCAGGCGCGGGCGCACCACGCGCTCGTTGCCTTCGATGATGGCCTCGGGCGTGCCGGTGGCGATGTTCGAGACGATCAGGAAGCGGTTGCGCAGATGGCCTTGCGCGTCGGTCAGCGCAAAGTACTTCTGGTTGGTCTGCATGGTCAGGATCAGGCACTCCTGCGGCACGGCGAGGAAGGCTTCCTCGAAATGGCAGGGGTAGATCACGGGCCATTCGACCAGCGCGTTCACTTCATCCAGCAGCGCTTCGGGCATGACCACGGTATCGGCGCCAGCTGTCTTGCGCAGCTCGGCGCGGATGGCTTCTCGGCGCTTGTCATAGCTGGCGATGACCTTGCCTTGCGCTTCCAGCGTGCTCGCGTACGAGGTGGCATCGGCGATGACGATCTCGCCAGCCGACAGGAAGCGGTGGCCCAGCGTGACGTTGCCCGACTGCAGACCCAGCACGCTCACGGGGATGATTTCGCTGCCGAACAGCGCAGTCAGCTTGTGTGCCGGGCGCACGAACTGAACGTTGTCTCCGTTCGGGCGCTGATACGTCATCACCTTCGGGATCGGCAGGTTGGTGACGGTCTGCGTGAGCGCTGTCTGCAGGCCATCGGCCAGCACGGCGCCGCGTGCGGTGTAGCGGTAGAAGAGCGACTCGGCCTTGCCGTCCGGCGCGCGTTCGAGCGATTCGGGAGCAATGGCTTCCACGCCCACCGACTTGGCCAGTGCGGCCAGCTTCTTGACCAGCGGTGCGGCCGGCTTGCCCTCGGCATCGAAGGCGATGCTCACGGGCAGCACCTTCTCGCGCAGTTCGCGGTCGGGCGCTGCGCGCCGCACGCCAGTGATCGACGCGGCCAGGCGGCGCGGCGTGGCAAAGCCTTCCACGCTGGCGCCCTCTTCAAGCAGGCCTTGCGACGACAGACCTTCAAACAGGCCTCGCGCAAACGCCTCGCCCAGGCGGGCCAGCGCCTTGGGCGGCAGTTCTTCGGTCAGCAGTTCGATCAGGAGGGTGGACATAGCGGTTGAATCGGTAACGTCGTTGTTCTGCGCCGCTCAGGTCTTCTTGCGTGCGGCGGTTACGGAATGGTTAGCAGGGCGATCCGGGCACGGGCTCCACGCCCGAGAGCAGCCATACGCCGTTCTGCTGCTGGAACTGCAACTGCGTGCCGGCGCACTGGCCAGGCGGAGGCGGTGGCGCGATCGGCGCCGGGTTGGTGCCGGGCAGGGCAGCATCGCGGCGCAGGAAACGGGCCGACAGCAGGCCGCGTCGCGCGTCGTAGCGCACTTCCTGCAGCGTGCCGGACACATTGAATTCCAGCCGGCTCGGCATCTGGGCCGACGAGCGGAACACGCGTGTACGGCGCTGCGCCTTTGCCCCAGAGCCTTGCCATTCGACCCAGCTGAGCGGGAAGCGCAGGGCGGTGGCGTACGTCCGCAGCGGCACGCGATGCCAGCCGAGATCCCGCGCGCCGGACAGGTCGCAGGCCATGGTGCGTACCAGGCTCGTCCATTGGTCGAGCGACGGCGGAGCCGGCGTCCACTGCGCGCCCAACGCCTGCTGCAGCGGCTTGGAATCGGCCACGCAGAGCTGCGCCAGATTGTCGGGCACGACGAAGATCTTCTCCGTCGATGTCGGCTTGGATGCACGATGCCGCGCCGCCTGTGCGATGCCCGCGGGCATCGCCAGCGAGGCGATCGATGCCGCCGTCAGCATGGCCAGCCCACGCCGTGCGGCTTGGACCCGTGTGGCCGTCATGCGGCCTCCGTGGCAGCGGCAGCCGTGCCGCACATCGGGAAGCCCAGGCGCTCGCGCGAGTCGTAGTAGGCCTGCGCGACCAGGCGCGACAGGTTGCGGATACGGCCGATGTAGGCCGCGCGCTCCGTCACCGAAATGGCGCCGCGCGCATCCAGCAGGTTGAACGTGTGGCCGGCCTTGAGCACTTGCTCATAGGCGGGCAGGGCGAGTCGCACGACCGGCGTGCCGTCATCCGCAGCGCCTTCTTCGCGCACGCCCATCAGGCGCTTGGCCTCGGCTTCGTGCTCGGCAAAGCGGCGGAACAGCACGGTGGTGTCGGCCTGCTCGAAGTTGTAAGTCGATTGTTCGACTTCGTTCTGGTGATAGACGTCGCCGTAGGTCAGGCGGCGCTTGACGGGGCCGTTGGGGCCGGGTTCTTCCCACTCGGTCCAGACCAGGTCGTAGATGCTCTCGACCTGCTGCAGGTACATCGCCAGACGCTCGATACCGTAGGTGATCTCACCGGTGACGGGCTTGCAGTCCAGGCCGCCGACCTGCTGGAAATACGTGAACTGCGTGACTTCCATGCCGTTGAGCCACACCTCCCAGCCCAGGCCCCAGGCGCCGAGCGTGGGGTTCTCCCAGTCGTCTTCCACAAAGCGGACGTCGTTCTGCTTCAGGTCCAGGCCCAGCGCTTCCAGCGAGCCGAGATACAGGTCGAGGATGTTCTCCGGCGCCGGCTTGAGCACCACCTGATACTGGTAATAGTGCTGCAGGCGGTTGGGGTTCTCGCCGTAGCGGCCGTCCTTGGGGCGGCGCGACGGTTGCACATAGGCGGCACGCCACGGCTCGGGACCGATCGCGCGCAGGAACGTGTGCACGTGCGAGGTGCCGGCGCCGACTTCGAGGTCGATCGGTTGCAGCAGGGCACAGCCCTGGGCGTCCCAGTACGACTGCAGCTTGAGAATGAGTTGCTGGAAGGTAAGCATGGTGGGTCCCGTTGGTCCGCAGCGGTGCCAAACGACTCAGGGCGCCGCGCGGCGGTGGAATGCAGCGGCGGGCACGCATGCGCATGGCAGCGTGCCCGCCGTAAAACATTGAATTTTAGCGTTTTTTGTCAGCCGCTCTGGAAAGTGGCTGAAAAGTCGCCAGGCAAGGATCGATCAGTTGGCTTGTGCCCGGCGGCGACGCACGAATGCGGCCAGCAGCACCAGCATGCCAACGCCCAGCGCCGGCGCGTTGCCCGCGCGCACGAACGGCGTCAGGCCCTGCGTGCCCTGTACCTCGGCGGCCAGCGTGCCGAGCGTGAAGACGGGCAGGCGTGCCTGCACGCTGCCGTCCGGGCGCACCACGGCAGTGGCGCCGGTATTGGTGGCGCGCAGCATCGGGCGGCCGGTTTCCAGCGCGCGCATGCGCGAGATCTGCAGGTGCTGGTCCAACGCGATCGTGTCGCCAAACCACGCCAGATTGGTCGTATTGGCGAGCATGGTGGCCGGCTGCTCCGCATAGCGCAGCGAGGCGGCAATCTCTTCGCCAAACAAGTCTTCGTAACAGATGTTGGGCGCAAGATACTGACCCGCAACGGGCATGGGTGGCTGCACGAGCTGGCCCCGCCGGAAGTCTCCCAGCGGCATGTTCATCATGTTGACGAACCAGTGGAAGCCGAAGGGGATGAACTCGCCGAAGGGCACCAAGTGGTGCTTGTTGTAGCGGTACACACCCTGGAACTGTGGCCCAACCCCGAACACGCTGTTGGTGTAGTCGACGCGCGAATCCTCGCTGGCAGCACCGAACAGCACGCTGGAGCCGGTGGTATCCACATACTTGCGAATGGCCAGCGCGATCTCTTGCGGCATGTCCTGGATCATGATCGGGAAGGCCGTTTCGGGCGTGATCACCAGTTGCGCGGGCTGCTCGGTCACCAGCTTGGTGTACAGCTCAAGCGAATGCTCGATGCCGGTCTGCTGGAATTTCACGTCCTGCGGCACGTTGCCCTGCAGAAGGCGCACGGAGATTGGCTTGCCCACGGGTTGCGTCCACGCGATGCCGTGAAGCGGCCAGCCGGCCACCAGCACAATGGCGCCCACGATGGCCGTCAGCCAGTGCAGGCGGCGCTCGGCGGCCACGCACAGCAGGCCGGCCAGCACGGCGGCGATCAGCACGATGCCGTACACGCCTACCAGCGGCGCGTAGCCGGCCAACGGGCCGTCGGTGTGTGCATAGCCGCCGTTGATCCAGGGAAATCCCGTCCACACCGTGCCGCGCAGCCATTCCGTGATCGCCCACGCCGCGCCGAATACCAGCGCCGATCCGCCCCCCGACCAACGACGGCGCCGCGTGAGCCACTGCCACGCCCACACCGCCAGTGCCGGATGCAATGCCAGATAGCCCGAGAACAGCAGCACCGCCAGCGCCGACATCCATGCCGGCATGTCGCCGTACACGTGCATGCTGATGTAGAGCCACCAGACGCCCGAGAGGAACCAGCCAAGCCCGAAGGTATAGCCGAGCCAGGCGGCATCCCTGAGGCGCGGCGCGCGCTGCACCAGCGCCGCGAGCCCTGTCAGCGACAGGATCTGCAGCCACCACCAGTGGTTGGGCGCGAACGACAGCGTATGCATGACGCCCAGTAGCGCCGCCAGCGGCATGGCGAAGCGAAGCCGCGCGAGCGGCACAACCTGGGTGTCCTGCCGGCGGGACGATGCGGCGGCAGGGGAGGAGAACTGAGCAGGCACGGAAGAATCAGGCGGGGTTGGAACCGGAGGAGGTGGCCGGGGCGCTGCCGCCAACTGGCGCGGCGAGACGGCGCACCAGCAGCACTTGCACCTGCCGTGCATCGCCGCGCAGCACATCGAACTGCAATGTGCCCAGAACGATCTTTTCGCCCCGGTGCGGCACACGGCCCAGGTGATTCGCCAGCAGCCCGCCGATGGTGTCGACGTCTTCGTCGGAGAAGTGCGTGCCGAAGGCTTCGTTGAACTGGCTGATCTCGGTCAGGCCGCGCACGCGCATGTGGCCGTCGGCGGTGGCCAGGATGTTGTCTTCTTCCTGGTCGAAGTCGTATTCGTCTTCGATGTCGCCGACGATCTGCTCCAGCACGTCTTCGATGGTGATGAGGCCGGCGACGCCGCCGTATTCATCGACGACGATGGCGATGTGGTTGCGGTTGACGCGGAAGTCGCGCAACAGCACGTTCAGTCGTTTGGATTCGGGGATGAACACGGCCGGGCGCAGCATGTCGCGCACGTCGAAGTCTTCATCGGTATAGAAGCGCAGCAGATCCTTGGCGAGCAGGATGCCGATGATGTTGTCGCGGCTGCCTTCGTAGACGGGGAAGCGCGAATGCGCGGCTTCCTGCACGAAGGGGATGAATTCTGACGGCGCGTCGGCGATGTTGAGCGCGTCCATCTGCGCGCGCGGGATCATGATGTCGCGTGCGCACAGGTCCGAGACCTGGAAGACGCCTTCGATCATCGACAGGGAGTCGGCGTCGATCAGGCTGCGCGCGTGCGCGTCTTGGAGAATTTCGAGCAGCTCGGCCCGCGATTCGGGCTCGGGCGAGATGAGGTCGGTCAGGCGTTCCAGCAGCGAGCGGGGTTTGTCGGCTGGCTTCGGACTGGGATACGGATCATTCATGGCGCGGTCGCGCGTCGTTAAACACCGGCCCAGCATACACCAAAAGGTCAGCCGCCCCGATGACGCGGCGATAGGGTGGTGGCCGCCCTCCAGTGGGGTGTGAGGTGGGTAGCGGGCCTCCTGAAGTGCGTTCTATTTCACCTCAAGAGGCCGGCCCGGGTGGCCCGGCGCGCGCTCTGCCGAGGGGGAAGCGGTCAGTCGCTGCCGTCCTTGCCACCGTCGTGGTGACCGTCGTCACCGGTTTTCCCGCCGCCCTCGTCGGTTCCCTTGCCCTGGTGGCCGTCGCCACCATGCTCGTCGTCACCGTTGCTGCCGCTGTCCTGGCCTTGGTGATTGCCCTTGTCTTTCTGATTGCCGTTGTCGTGGCCGGCATGGTTGTGGTCGTCACTATCGCCGTGGTGGTTGCCATGGTGTCCGTGATTGCCGGAATCGCCACCATGGCTGTCGTCACCGCCACCGCGGTCGTGATCGCCGCCGTGTTCATGATTTCCACCACCGTTGCCACCGCCGTGGTCATGATCGCCACCGTGGTTTCCGTCGCCACCATGGTCATGCTCGCCGCCGCCTTGGTCGCCACCGTGATCGTGGTCTCCGCCGTGGCTGCCATGATGACCGTGGTCGTGCCCATGGTGGTGCCCACCGCCAGGTGCCGGCGTCGGGGTTGGGGTTGGGGTTGGTGTCGGCGTCGGCGTCGGCGTCGGCGTTGGCGTTGGAGTTGGAGTTGGAGTTGGAGTTGGAGTTGGAGTTGGAGTTGGAGTTGGCGTCGGGCTCGGGCTCGGGCTCGGGCTCGGGCTCGGACTCGGACTCGGACTCGGCGTCGCGCCGGGAGCCGGGCTGGGCGTTGGGCTAGGGCTAGGGCTAGGGCTAGGCGACTTGCCGGGTGCCGGTGCGGGGGCTGGCGTGTTGTTGTTCGTTGGGGGTGGCGGCGTCACGTTGTTGGCCACCGGAGCCGGCGCGGGTGTCACGACGGGATCCTGCGAGTTGCCGTGATACCGGCCCAGCGTGCTTGCACCGGCATAGGCCGTCCAGCGTCCGGCGATCTCCATGTCCACGCCGCCGAGCCAGTGGTCGCCGGTGACGCCAGCGCCCACGAGGGCCTTGCTGCTCGCGAAATCGTAGCCGCCGCCGATGAGCGCCTGCACGCTGGTGCTGCCGACCACCGCCTGCACACGCGGCCGGACGGTGCCCTGCGCGATCATCAGGTTCACTTCCGCGCCGACGACGCTGTTGCTGCCTGAAACATTGACAGTGCGGCAGCCGACCACCGCGCCCGGATGCCACGCGCCGTCGAACACGACAACGATGCCCGCGTAGCACGATTGCCGATGATCGGCGTGGGCAATCTTGGGCGTGACCGCAAGCGCGGTACCGACACCCACGCCGACGAGCAGCGTGGTCCATGGAATGCTGTCCATGAAACGTTGACGCATGATGACCTCCCCGCGGGGCCGTGCCGTCTGTGCGCGGGTTGGCCCGTGACGCCTGTTAGCGGCGACGTTCATTGAGCGCGCTCGAGTGGCGGCTTATGTCTCGAGGATAGAAATCGCCACGGCAAAGCCCATGCGCCGTATGGAGAGCGGGGTGGGTGCCGGATGGCTGACGGCCGATGCGGGGCGCATGGGCGGTTCGACCGGCGCGGCCATGCGCCGAATGGCGGAGGGATCCTGCAAACCCTTATGATTATTGGGTTTGCGGAATATCGGGTTGATTCAGGCGTGAAGCACTGCGTCGGTCGATGCAGTGCGCGCCAAGAAAAACGCCGGCACGAGGCCGGCGCTTAAGGCTGAGTCAGGCTTGATGCGGGTCGGCTTCAGCGGCTCGCGTACGGATCGGCAAAGCCGAGTTCGCCGAGGATCTCGGTCTCGATGCCTTCCATCTCTTCAGCCTCAGCCGCGTCTTCGTGGTCATAGCCCTGGGCGTGCAGCGCGCCGTGCACGATCAGGTGCGCGTAGTGCGCCTGCAGCGGCTTGCCTTGTTCCTTGGCTTCCTTCTCGACCACCGGGCAGCACAGCACAATGTCGGCCGAGACCGGGTCTTCCTCGGTCTCCGCGTAAGAGAAGGTCAGCACGTTGGTGGCGTAGTCCTTGCCGCGGTATGTGCGGTTGAGCGTGCGGCCTTCTTCTTCGCCGACAAAGCGCACGTTGAGCTGAGCATCGGCAAACAGCGCCGGCGCGATCCACGCTTCAATGTCTTTCTGTTTCGGCAGCGCCTTGCGGGCGGCGGCCTTGATCTCGTCGCCGTGCTGCACGGTCAGGTCGAGTGTGAGCATCTCGGCGCCGGCCATTTCATCGTCCACGCTGGCTTCGGCGGCTTCTGCTGGCTCGGCTTCAACGGTCTCGATGCGCAGCGTGATGCTGTCGTGGTGCTCGGGACGCAGCGCGAGCATGGCATGCGTGTTCGCATCGGAATGTTCGGCCACCAGCGTGATGGCGCCGTCCGCCGTATCCGGCAGGCTCACGATCAGGCTGCGGCCGTCCGGAAAGGCGATGCGCAGGGCGCTGGCGTCTACCGTCTTCGGCTTGCCCTTGGCGTCGAACACGTCGACGCGTGGGCCATGAGCGGCGGGAGCAGTGGTTTGGGTTTTCTTGGTCTTGGCTTTAGCCACGGTCAGGCGTCCTTAAGCGTCTTTATGCTGGGCATGGAATTCGTCATAGGCCTCGACGATGCGCGCCACCAGCGGGTGCCGCACCACGTCGACGCTGGTAAAGCGCGTCATCGCCACGCCGCGCACGTCGCGCAGCACGTGCTGTGCTTCGATCAGGCCGCTCTTCTGGCCGCGCGGCAGGTCGATCTGCGTGGTGTCGCCGGTAATCACCGCCTTGGAGCCGAAGCCGATCCGCGTGAGGAACATCTTCATCTGTTCCGGCGTGGTGTTCTGCGCTTCGTCCAGGATGATGAAGGCGTGATTGAGCGTGCGTCCGCGCATGTACGCCAGCGGCGCGATCTCGATCATCTGGCGCTCGAACATCTTCTGCGTCTTGTCGAAGCCGAGCAGGTCGTACAGCGCGTCGTACAGCGGGCGCAGGTACGGGTCCACCTTCTGCGCAAGGTCGCCCGGCAGGAAGCCCAGGCGCTCGCCGGCTTCCACCGCTGGGCGCGTCAGCACGATGCGCTTGATGGCGTCGCGCTCGAGCGCATCCACGGCGCAGGCCACGGCCAAGTAGGTCTTGCCCGTACCCGCCGGGCCGATGCCGAACGACAGGTCGTGCGAGAGGATGTTGCGCAGATACTCGCGCTGCATCGGCGTGCGGCCGTGCAGGTCGGTGCGGCGCGTATGCAGCACCGGCGACAGATCGTTGCCATCGGGTGTATCGAGGCCCGATTCAGGCAGGTAGGCCCCATGTGCGGCAACCTGGCGGGTCTCGACCAGGCCGAGCTGGATGTCGTCGACCGACAGCGGCTCGCGTGCGGTGTTGTAGAACGTCTCCAGCGCATTGGCCGCGCCTTGTGCGTTGGCACCGCGCACGGTGAACTTGCTGCCGCGCCGGCTGATGGTCACGTCCAGTGCCTGTTCGATCTGCCGCAGGTTCTCATCCAGCGGCCCGCACAGGTTCTGCAGGCGCGCGTTGTCGTTCTTGGGCGCGACGAATTCAGCGGTGGTGGGTTTCATCACAGGGTGTGTATCGGGCGTATCGAATTAGTGGGCCGTGTTGTCGGCATCGACGACCACCTCGCCGCGCAGCGAGTGCGGGTACGCATGCACGATGCGCACGTCCAGCATCTGCCCGACCAGTTGGTCGCGGCGCGCCTGCGGCAGGTCGGGCAGGGCGAAGTTGACCACGCGGTTGTTCTCGGTGCGGCCGTGCAGCTCCGTCGGATCCTTACGTGACGGGCCTTCGACCAGGATGCGTTGCACGCTGCCGACCATGCCTTCGCTGATGCGCACCATGTTGGCATCGATGGTCGACTGCAGCAGCTTCAGGCGCTCCAGCTTGACGGCGTGCGGCGTGTCGTCGTGCAGGTTGGCGGCTGGCGTGCCGGGACGCGGGCTGTAGATGAAGCTGAACGAGTTGTCGTAGCCGATCTCGTGGATCAGGTCCATCGTCTTGGCGAAGTCCGCATCGGTCTCGCCCGGGAAGCCGACGATGAAGTCGGTGGCGACCGAGATGTTCGGCCGGATCGCGCGCAGCTTGCGGATGATGCTCTTGTATTCGAGCACCGTGTAGCCGCGCTTCATCGCCATCAGGATGCGGTCTGAGCCGTGCTGCACAGGCAGGTGCAGATGGTCGACCAGCTTGCGATTGGTGGCGTATGCCTCTATCAGGCGCGAGGTGAATTCCTTCGGGTGGCTGGTCGTGTAGCGGATGCGCTCGATGCCCGGAATCTCGGCCACGTATTCGAGCAGCAGGGCGAAGTCCGCGCGCTCGCTGGTGTCACCCATCTTGCCGATGTAGGCGTTGACGTTCTGACCCAGCAGCGTGACTTCGCGCACGCCCTGTTCGGCCAGGCCGGCCACTTCGGCCAGCACATCGTCAAACGGGCGCGAGACTTCTTCACCGCGCGTGTAGGGCACCACGCAATAGCTGCAGTACTTCGAGCAGCCTTCCATGATCGACACGAACGCGGTCGCGCCTTCCACGCGTGCGGGCGGTAGATGGTCGAACTTCTCGATCTCGGGGAAGGACACGTCAACCTGCGAGCGGCCCGTGCGGCGCCGCGCCGCGATCAGCTCAGGCAGGCGGTGCAACGTCTGCGGGCCGAACACCACGTCCACATAGGGCGCGCGCGCCACGATGGAGGCGCCTTCCTGGCTGGCCACGCAGCCACCCACGCCAACGACGAGGTCCGGTTTGAGCGCCTTCAGTGCTTTCACGCGGCCAAGCTCGGAGAACACTTTCTCCTGCGCTTTTTCGCGCACGGAGCATGTGTTGAAGAGGATCACGTCCGCATCTTCGGGCGTGTCGGTGGGGACGAGACCTTCAGCCGCGTTGAGCACGTCGGACATCTTGTCCGAGTCGTACTCGTTCATCTGGCAGCCGTAGGTTTTGATGAAGACTTTTTTCATGTGCCGTTCACAGTGGTTGACCTGGGGGCACGTGTTTCGCGGGGCTTTCTGGCGACTTGAGCGACTGGGGCTACTGGGACTGCGATTGCGCCTGGGACTGGGCGGCGACCGCGGCCTTGTAGTCGTCGTCGCTGACAACCCACGCTGTCAGCAACTGCTGGTACAGGTCGAGCTGATAGCGCACCTTGAACGTCTGACCGACGACCGAGCCGGTCGGTATCAGGCGCCCGTCCAACGACAGGATCCGCACGCCCGGGGCGAAGCGGATATCCGCCTTGCTGGTCCCGAAGCCGAACAGCAGGATGCTGACCAGGCCAGTGCTGCCGGTGCTCAGCGTGCCGGTGTTGACCGAATTGACGGTCAACTGGGCAGCCGGGGCCGTCGCCGGAATGTTGCGCAGGACCTGCGCATGGGCGGACAGCAGCGGCGCCGATGCAACCGCAGCAGCGGCGGCAAAGGCTAGGGAGAGGACTTGGCGTCGGGTGCGCATGGCGTCGTCAGGGGATAAGCCATCACCGGGTGAGCGACCCGGCACACGAAACACGAGACAACCCGGTATTGTAGCGTTCCGGGCCGAACTCTTATAGCGCTTCGGCGATCTTTGCGGCCAGTGCCACACCGCTCAGGAAGGCGGCTTCCACGCGCGGGCCTTCGCACCAGTCGCCGCAGGCGCCCAGGCGGGCGGCGGCGTCCCAATGGCAGGGCGTGCCCGCCGAGTGTTCCACCAATGCGTGTGGCCAAAGATGAGCGGCCATCACATCGGGCTCGGGTGTGCCCGGGAACGCCTCGGCGAAGCGGGCATGCATGGCGTGCAGCACTTGTTCGGGCGTGTCCTTGGCGTGCGCGGCCGACCAGTCCGGCGATGCATGCACGACCCACGATTCATCGACCATCACCCGGCCCGGCTTGGTGTTGTCGCGTGCGGCCCAGGCGAGCATGTCGTCGTCGATGCGGATGCCGTCGTAGGGCAGGTCCAGCGGCTGCGCAAAGCCCATCATCAGCGCCCAGCAGGGCGCGTAACGCACCGGCGCGATGGCCGCCTGCAGCGAGGCGGGTGCCACGCCGCTGAACAGCGCCGGCAACTCCGGCGCGGGCAGGGCCAGCACGAGCACGTCGGCGTGCGCCACGTCGGCGCGGTCGCGCTCGATGGTCCAGTGCTTGCCCTCATGCACCACGCGCGTGACGGCGTGGCCGAAACGTACGTCCAGCGGCGCGGCCAGGCTGCGCACCAGTGCCCCCATGCCGGGCAGGCCGACGTAACGGGTTTCGTCGCGTGTATCGGGCTGCAAGGCGCCGGCCACGCGGTGGCCCCAGCGAGCGGGCCACGGCAGCACCGAGCCCTGCCGGCGGGCTGCGTCCACCGCGCGGCGGAAGGCCTCGCTGCGCACGTTGAACGACTGCGCGCCATGGTCGAACACATACGCCGGAGCGCCCTCGGGCAGGACAGTGGTGGCCAGCCGGCCGCCGACGCCGCCCGCGCGTTCATAGACAGTGGTGGCGATGCCCTCCGCGGCGAGCGCATTGGCACAGGCAACACCGGCAATGCCGGCTCCGACGATGGCGATGGAAGGCTGGGTCATGGATGACGAGACAGGATGGCGAAATCGGAATCGAGTGGGAATCGGTCGCAAAACCCCGTCATCATATCGGGTCACGCTGCAATGAAAAACGCCACCCAGAGGTGGCGTTCTTGCGCGGGACCGGCTTGGCTCAGAATTTGTAACCCACGTTCAGGCCGAACACGATCGGGTCGACCTTGATGTCGGTCTTGTTGACCGCCAGCACCTGGCCCTGCTGGCTGCGGATGGTGATGGTCGAGGTGGTCTTCAGCGGCAGGTACGACACCGTGCCGGTGACAAACAGGTTCTTGGCAAACTCGTACGACGCGCCCACGCTGGCGACCGGCGTCCACGAGCTCGACGTTTCCGCCGATACCTTGGCCGGGCCGGTCGGCACCTGGCCCATGCCCAACTGCAGCACCTGGCCCAGGTTCTGCATCGCGTTCACGAAGTTCGAGTTCAGGCGCAGGTTGGTGAAGAAGTTGTAGCTGACACCCACGCCAACGAACGGACGCAGCTTGTTCTGCGGCGTGCCGAAGTGGTACTCGGCCTGGATGGCCGGGCTCCATTCACGCACCGAGGCGATCGGGTTGTTCTGCGGCAGGCCCAGGTTGATCAGCGTGAGCGGGCCGATGACCGGCACCGGCGCGATCACGTTGCCGCTACCGTACAGGTTGAACTTGGGCGGCACACCGCCAACGAATGTGCCGGCCCAGTTGTCGTCGAAGAAGTGCGTGAACGTGACCGACAGCGTATTGGCGTTGCTGACCTTCACGTCGGTGCCCGGCGACTGGTATGTGCCCAGGCCCAGCGCGCTGGTGGTGGTGGTCAGCGGCGAGGCCGAGTCCATCGGGCGGATGTAGAACCAGCCCACCGCCATGACATTGCGGCCCCAGACGTAGTTGTCCATGAAGCTGCTGAAACCGCCACCACCGGTGGAGCCGGTATCGGAAGTCGATTGTGCGTGCGAAAGCGGGGCTGCAAGGGTGCAGGCAGCGCAGGCGAGTGCTGCGGCAAAGCGGCGGGTGGAGCGGTTCATGTGGTTGTCTCTCTGGATGTGATAGTTATTTCGCCGAGGTGTGGCGATTTGTTTCCGCAGCATAACGCAGCGTTTTCGCTGCGCTCACCGAAGCTTTCCTCTAGCTGGTACGCACACAACAGGGGTTTCCCCTAGTCCTGTTTGATACCGTCCGCCAGGCGGCGGAGCCTTGGTGCACAACGGTCTGCGGGTGGGGCTTCAAAACTTGTATTCCGGGTTCTTGGGGTTGAAGGTCTGGTCGTTCCACGTTTTGCGCGTGACGCTTTCGATGACGATTTTCTCGAGCTGATTGCCCGACGCATCCCACGATTCCTCAACGCGCACCCAGGGGTTCTTGAGGTCGAAATACAGGCGCACGCGCTTGGCGTAGAACGCGGGCGGGCCGCTGGGCGTATCCCACGTCAGGCGCAGCATGCGTTCGCCGTCTTCGGTCACGATCTTGGCCTCGCTGAACTTGCCGCTGCCACCGGCCGCCGCGTGGGCGCGCCCGTCGCGCGCGAGCGTATCGACGATGAACTGCAGCCCCAACTCGCGCGCCGTATGGTTCGACTGCGATTTGGCCAGCGCCCCGTCCAGCGCGCTCCAGATCGATACGAAGCCGATGATGCCGCCCAGGTGGCCATACATCTCATCCTTGCGCACGGTCTCGTCATAGATGATTTCCTGGCCGGCATGCGCGCCGCCCTTGAGCCAGCGCGCATAGACCTGGCGCGGTGCATGGCGGTAGCGGATCTCCATGCGGGCAGGCTGGGTCTGCCACTGGTCTTTCACGCGCTCCTGGCGGCGCATGCGGTATTCGTATTCGGGCAGTTTGGCGACGCCCTCCTGCAGCCAGCGCACGAGCGTTTCGGGCTTCATCGCCTGGGCCATGGCGAGGATGTCGTCGTCGGACCATCCGCCGAACGCGTTGGCGCGCACCTGGCTGTCGAGCCAGGCGGTCTGCCGGGCAATATCCATGGCGGCAAAGCCCGTGATGGCGGCGGACTGCGATGCCGGTGCAGTGGTTGGCGTGCTCGCTGCGGCTGCTGGCGCAGAGGTGTCGGGGGTCTGGGCCCAGCCGGCGGCGCTCCAGGCAAGCACCGTCGCGAGGGCAAGGGTTCGCAGTTGCATACGGATCTCCTGTGCGGTTGTGGTCGCTACTGCTGCGCCTGGGCGCGGGCGCGCTGGATGTCGGGATCGGCGTCGCGCAGTTCGCGGCGCAGGATCTTTCCCACGGTGGATTTGGGCAGCTCTTCGTGGCGGAACTCGACGATGCGCGGCATCTTGTAGCCGGTCAGGTGGGCCCGGCAATGTTCGAGCAGTGCCGCCTCGGTCAGCGCGCCGGTGCGCGGCACCACGATGATCTTCACGCGTTCGCCTGCCACCGGGTCAGGCACGCCAATGGCCGCCACCTCCAGCACCTCGGGGTGCAGCGCGACCACGTCTTCGATCTCGTTGGGGTACACGTTGAAGCCCGAGACGAGAACCATGTCCTTCTTGCGGTCGATCAGGCGGATGTAGCCGTTGGCGTCCATCACGCCAATGTCGCCGGTGGAGAACCAGCCGTCGGTGTCGATGGCGCGGGCGGTGTCTTCCGGGCGCTGCCAGTAGCCGCGCATCACCTGGGGCCCGCGCACCTGCAGCTCGCCCGGCTCGCCCAGCGGGGCAACGCTGCCGTCGTCGCGCTTGAAACGCACCTCGGTGGACGGTGCCGGCAGCCCGATCGTGCCGGTGAACTCCGTGATCTGCGGCGGGTTCATCGACACCACGGGCGAGCATTCCGTCAGCCCATAGCCCTCGACAATGGTGTGGCCCGTCACCTGTTGCCAGCGCTGCGCGATCGCGCGCTGCACGGCCATGCCACCGCCAATGGTGATCTTCATGGCCGAGAAGTCGCGCTTGGCGAACTCGGGGTCTTCCAGCAGCGAATGGAACAGCGTGTTGACGCCGGCAATGCCCGAGAAGCGCTCGTTGCGCAAAATGAACAGCACCCGCTTGGTATCGCGCGGATTGGCGATCAGGATGTTGCGCCCGCCCATGGTCATGAACATCAGCAGGTTCACCGTGAGCGAGAAGATGTGATACAGCGGCAGCAGTGTGACGTTGGTCTCCGCTTCATCCGAGAGCATGCCCTTGGACCAGACCTCTGCCTGCAGCAGGTTGGCGATGATGTTGCGGTGGGTGAGCATCGCGCCCTTGGCCACGCCCGTGGTGCCACCGGTGTATTGCAGGAAGGCAATGTCTTCCGGCGCCAGCGACACCTGCTGCGGCGCACGGGCACGTCCCGTGGCCAAAGCGTCGCGCAGCCAGACAGGAGCGGGCAGCTTGTACGGCGGCACCTGCTTTTGCACGTGGCGCATCACGAAGTTCAGCGCGCGGCCCTTGAGGTTGACGGTGCCGCCCATCAGATCGCCGATGCCGGTGAGTACGATGTTGCGCACCTGGGTGCCCGGCAGCGCCTGCTCCAGGGTGCGCGCGAAGTTCTCCAGCACCACGATGGTCTGGGCACCCGAATCGCGTAGCTGGTGCGCCAGCTCCGGCACCGTGTACAGCGGGTTGACGTTGACGACGATGGCGCCGGCCAGCAGCGTGCCAAACAGGCACACCGGGTACTGCAGGCTGTTGGGCAGCATGATCGCCACACGGTCGCCTTTCTTCACGCCCCGCGATTGCAGCCATGCCGCGAAGTGCTTGGCCTTTGCCTCGCATTCGGCATAGGTCATTTCGGTGCCGACGCTCACATAGGCGACGCGGTTGCGGTACTTCTCTACCGATTCGCGAAACACCTCGGCCAGCGAGTGGTAGCGGTCGGGGTCGATTTCGGCGGGCACGCCTTCGGGATACGACTTCAACCAGATGCGGTCGGCGAGGCTGTTGAGGTCGGCAACGGTGTTCATGGTGTCTCCGTCCATGAAAAACGCGGCGTGGTGTCGTTATGTGCCGCGCGGGTTTGGGGATCGGGCCGTTCCCGTTGTGGCCCGGGTGGTTCAGTGCGTCATCTGTTCAGGTCGTTCCAGGATGGCGACCACGCCTTGTCCGCCGGCCGCGCAGATCGACAGCAGCGTGCGCCCGCCGCCGCGCTGCGCCAGCAGCTTGGCCGCCGAGGCGACGATGCGCCCACCCGTGGCGGCAAACGGATGGCCGGTGCCGAGCGAGCTGCCGTTCACATTGAGCTTGCTGCGGTCGATGCTGCCGAGCGGCGTGTTGCGGCCGAGCTTCTCTCGGCAGTATTCGGGCGATTCCCAGGCCGCCAGCGTGCACAGCACCTGGGCGGCAAAGGCTTCGTGGATCTCGTAGAAGTCGAAGTCCTGCAGCGTCAGGCCCGCGCGCTGGAGCATGCGCGACACGGCATACGCTGGCGCCATCAGCAGCCCCTCGTTCTGCTCAGGCGTGCCGCTGAAGAAATCGACGGCGGCTGTGTCCGCGCAGGTCATGTAGGCGAGCACGGGCAGGTTGTGGGCGCGTGCCCAGTCTTCACTGGCTAGCAGCACGCACGACGCGCCATCCGTGAGCGGCGTCGAGTTGCCGGCGGTGAGCGTGCCGGTGGCGCTGCGGTCGAACACCGGCTGCAGCTTGGCAAGTTGATCTGCAGTGAGATTGCTGCGCAGGTTGTTGTCGCGGTCCAGCCCGAGATGGGCGGTCATCAGGTCGGTGAAGAAGCCGCGCTCATAGGCGGCCGTGAGGTTGTGGTGGCTGCGCAGGGCGAGGGCATCCTGGTCTTCGCGGCGAATGCCCCAGCGCTTGGCCATCAGCTCGCAATGCTCGCCCATCGACAGGCCCGTGCGCGGCTCGCTGTTGCGCGGCAGCAGCGGGCGCACGAACATCGACGGCCGCAGCCCCGCCAGCGCCTTGATGCGCGCGCCGGCCGATTTGGCACGGTTGGCCTCCAGCAGGATCTTGCGCATCTTCTCGTTCAGGCCGACGGGCGCGTCGGAGGTCGTATCCGTGCCGCCCGCGATGCCCACGTCGATTTGCCCAAGCGCAATCTTGTTGGCAACCAGGATGGCCGCTTCCAGCCCCGTGCCGCACGCCTGTTGCACGTCGTATGCGGGCGTCTGTTTGGCCAGCGTGGTGGAGAGCACCGACTCGCGCGTCAGGTTGAAGTCGCGTGCGTGCTTGATGACCGCGCCGGCCACGACTTCGTCCAGGCGCTGGCCGTGCAGATTGAACCGGTCGATCAGGCCCTGCAGCGCGGCGGTCAGCATCTGCTGGTTCGACGCCGTGGCGTACGCCGTGTTCGAGCGGGCAAACGGAATGCGGTTACCCCCGAGGATGGCGACGCGGCGCACCTGCGCGTTGACGAGCATGGAATCAGTCTCCGGTGTTGAGTTGTGCCAGCGTCAGCACGCCGCGCAGATACGGTTTGTCGCCGGTCGTGTTGCGCACCTCGAAGGGGCAGCCCGGCGCGGCATCGTTGGCCTGAGCAATGGGCTGCCATAGCGTGGCGCTGCCCGGCAGTGATAGCGGCGTCTTGAATTCGGCCACCACCTCACCCTGCGTGAGCGGCGCGGGCGGCAGCAGCGTGGCCAGGGCCCGCGCCTTGGTCCACATGCCATGCGCAATCGGGTGCGCAAAGCCGAACAGCTTCGCGCCGATGTTCGATACGTGAATCGGGTTCCAGTCGCCCGACACGCGGGCGTAGCGGCGGCCGGTGTCGGCGGGGGCATCCCAATGGCCGTCGGGGGTAAGGTCCTGCGCGGTCGGCAGCGCGATCAGTGGTGCGCCCTGCGGCGAAGGTACGCCGATGCGCAGATACGTCGAGAGCGATTCCCACACCACCGCGCCCGCCCTGATAATGGCCGTTTCGATGGCGAATGCCTGCCCGCGCGCATGCTGGAACAGCCGGCGCGGACGCACCTCCACGCGCACGCGCTCGCCGGCCTGCAGGCGCTGGTGCTGGCGGATCGTGTTGCACAGATGCACCAGGCCGATCACCGGATACGGAAATGCGCGCTCCGTCATCAGCATGAGCTGCAGCGGAAAGCCCAGCAGGTGCGGATACGTCATCGGCACGCCATGCGCGGGCGAGAAGCCACAGACCGCTGCGTACTGCGCGATGTGCTCGGCATCGAGCGGCGCCTCCTGGCGCACCAGCGTGTGGCGCGGCAGCGGCCCGCCGCGCTTGCCCTTGCGCTGCGACAGCAGTGCCCGCCACGCCAACGCGCCCGGCGAGGGCGGCTCGGTCACCAGCGTTTGTGCCGGGATCATTGGAGCGGGCAGGGCAGGTACGGCGGCAGCGCGCATGATCGTCTCAGGCCCCCAACAGGCTTTGCCCGCACACGCGCACGACGTTGCCCGTCACGCCGTTCGATGCCGGGCACGCAAACCACGCAATCGCCTCCGCCACATCGACCGGCTGGCCGCCCTGGCTCATTGCATTCATGCGGCGGCCCGCCTCGCGGATGGCAAAGGGCACGGCCGCCGTCATCTGCGTTTCGATAAAGCCCGGCGCGACGGCGTTGATCGTGATGCCGCGTTCGGCCAACAGCGGAGCGCTCGCTTGCACAAGGCCGATGACGCCCGCCTTGGACGTCGCGTAGTTGGTCTGCCCCAGGTTGCCGGCAATGCCGCTGATGGACGACACGCAGACGATGGCGCTGCCTGCATGTAGCGCGTTGGCCGCCAGCAGTGCATCGTTGATGTGCAACTGCGCGGTGAGGTTGATGTCGAGCACGCTGCGCCAGGCGGCTTCGGTCATGCGGGCAATCGTCTTGTCACGCGTGATGCCGGCGTTGTGAACGAGGATGTCGATGCCGCCGGCCGCCGCCAATTGCTGCGCAAGCTGAGTGGGCGTTTCCGGTGCGGCAATGTCATAGGCCAGCGCTTCGCCGCCGATCTCTTGTGCGATGGCGTTCAGTCCTTCCTGCGCAGCCGGTACATCCAGGCACAGCACACGTGCGCCATCGCGCGCCAGCACGTGCGCGATGGCCGCGCCAATGCCGCGCGAGGCGCCCGTCACCAGCGCGGTGCGCCCGGCCAGTGGCTTTTGCCAATCCATGGAAACCGCCGTGGCTGGCCGCACACGCACCACCTGCCCCGACACGTAGGCCGAGCGCGCCGACAGCAGAAAGCGCAACGTCGAGGCAGCCACATTCTCCGCGCCCTCTGCCACGTAGACGAGCTGCGCCGTACAGCCGCGCCGGATCTCCTTACCCAGCGAGCGCGTCAGCCCTTCGAGCGCACGCTGGGCGATAGCGGCCTTCGGCGTTTTGCAATCCTCGGGCGGACGGCCGATCACCACCACGCGCCCGCAGCGGCCGATGGCGCGCACGCCGTCGTGGAACACGTGGTACAGCGCATCCAGGTCTTCAGTCGACGCAATGCCCGTCGCGTCAAAGACGATGCCGCCGATGCGGTCGAATGCGTCGCCTTCCTTGCCCGTGGGCGCGACGAAGCGCCCCGTGATTTGCCCATGACGACTAGCAGCATTGAGCCATTCGGGATCGCTTTCATGAAAACGCGTCGGCGTGCCGATCTCGGCGAACAGCGCGGCGAGCGTCTCGCGCATCGTGCCGCCCGGCGCAGCACCCACCAGGAAGGGGCCGACGAACTCCGGCTCCCCCGCGCGATAGCGGCGTAGCGGCACGGGCTGCGGCAAGCCTAGGTTGGCTGACAGCCATTTACCGAAACCGGAACCGACGAAATCGAGGTACTTGTCTTGCATCGTTGCTGTTGTCGTTGATCAGGCCGCGCGACGTTCTGTGGCCTGCAAAGCATCCAGCGCATCCTTGCGGCGCTGCAGGTCGGCCAGCAGGTTGAAGTCGGGCGGGAAGTCGTCCACGGCGACGGCGTGTTCGCCATAGCGCGCGTAGTCGCAAAGCTGCTTGCGTTCGCCTTCGTTGATGAGGCCCTGTGCCACGGCTTGCGCGGTCCACGCCTCGAAGTCGGGCAGGCTTTGCGGCACGGGCGGCAGCTTGCCTTCGCGGATGACAGGTTTCAAGCGCTGCTCGATCGCGTCCACGGCCGGCTGCAGGCGGAAGGCTTCCTCGCCGTAGGCAATCGGGTCGATGTCTGGCGTCGGGCAGTACGAGTCGGCCAGCAGGCGATCGCGTGCGGTGCCGGGCGTCTGCATCAACTCGGCCACCTGCGCAGACAGTGCGTCCGAGGGCTTGCGATACGCCGCGCCGAACGGAAAGATCAGCGCACGCAGCAGCCCGGCTACGCCACGGTTCGGGAAGTTCGCCAGCACGCCATCGAGCGCATCGTGCGCCTTCACCAGCGCATCCTGCACCGACCAGTGCACCAGCGGCGCGTCCTCGGCCGGCCGGCCTTCGTCTTCGAAGCGCTTGAGTGCAGACGAAATCAGGTAGAGCTGCGAGAGGATGTCGCCCAGCCGCCCGGTGATGCTCTCGCGGCGCTTGAGTGTGCCGCCCAGCGTGAACATCGACACATCCGACAACAACGCCAGCGCGGTGGAGAAGCGGTTGACGGCGCGGTAGTAGCGCTGCATGTCCGGCGCGGCACTCGACGGTGCCGCCGCCATCCGTCCGCCCGTCAGCGCATGCAGGAGCGCGCGCGCGAAGTTGCCGGCGATGAAGGCGCCGTGACCGAATAGCGCCGCATCGAACGCGCGCACCGTCTCGGGCGAGTCTGCCCCTTGCGCGGCCGTCATCTCGCGCAGTACGTACGGATGACAGCGGATCACGCCCTGCCCGAAGATGATCAGGCAGCGCGTCATGATGTTCGCGCCTTCCACCGTGATGGCGATCGGCACCTGCTGATAGGCGCGTGCCAGGAAGTTGTTCGGCCCCATGCAGATGCCCTTGCCGCCGACGATGTCCATCGCGTCGTTGACGACGTCGCGGGCGCGTTCGGTCACGTGGTACTTGGCAATGGCGGAGATGACGGACGGCTTCTCGCCCAGGTCCACGGCGAGCGCGGAGAGGCGCCGCGTCGCATCCATCATGTAGAGGTTGCCGCCCATGCGGCCCAGCGCTTCCTGAATGCCCTCGAACTTGCCGATGGGCGTGCGGAACTGGCGGCGCACGGCAGCATAGGCGCCGGTGCTGCGCACGGCCAGCTTGGCCAGCCCCACGTTGGACGACGGCAGCGAGATCGCGCGTCCAGCCGCCAGGCATTCCATCAGCATGCGCCAGCCGCGCCCGACCTGCGCCCGCCCGCCGATCACCCAGTCGATCGGGATGAATACGTCCTTGCCCGAGTTCGGGCCGTTCTGGAACACCGCGTTCAGCGGCCAGTGGCGGCGGCCGATGTTCACGCCCGGGTGCTGGGTCGGGATCAGCGCGCAGGTGATGCCGGGTTCCCTGTCATCGCCAAGCAGCCCGTCGGGGTCGACCGCGCGGAAAGCCAGCCCCAGCACCGTGGCAATGGGGCCGAGCGTGATGTAGCGCTTGCTCCAGGTCACGCGAAAGCCCAGCGTTTCGCGCCCGTCGTGCATGCCGCGGCAGACCACGCCTACGTCGGGGATGGCGGCGGCATCGGAACCGGCATACGCGTTGGTCAGCGCAAAGCAGGGGATCTCCTCACCGCGTGCCAGGCGCGGCAGGTAGTGGTTCTTCTGCGCCTCTGTGCCGTAGTGCAGCAGCAGCTCCGCCGGGCCCAGCGAGTTGGGCACCATCACCGATACGGTGGCGGCCGAGCAGCGCGTCGCCAGCTTCATCACCACCTGCGAGTGCGCATAGGCCGAGAAGCCCTTGCCGCCGTACTCCCGCGGGATGATCATGCCCAGAAAGCCGGCCTGCTTGGCATAGGCCCACGCCTCGGGCGACATGTCCTGCCAGATCTGCGTGCTTTCCCAGTCGTTGGCGAGGTCGCAGAGCTTTTCGGTTTCCACGTCGAGGAACGATTGCTCCTCGGGCGACAGGCGCGGCTGGGGGGCGGAGAGCAGTCGCTTCCAGTCCGGGCGGCCGGAGAAGAGTTCGGCATCCCACCACACGGTGCCGGCTTCGATGGCGTCGCGTTCCGTCTGCGACATCTCCGGCATGATCTTGCGGAACATCGCGAGCACCGGGCGCGTGATCAGCGCACGGCGCAGCGGTTTGAGCGTGAGCACCAGCGCGGGCAACACGAAAACGATGGCGAGTACCGTGGTCATCACTGGGCCAGCCAGGCCGAGCCACGCACCTGCCGCAAGCCACGCCCCGGTGGCAACCAACCAGATCAACGCCGAGGCTTCCATGCTGGCGAGCGCAAGCGCGCCGATGCAAAGCAGGACGATCCAGATCATCGTCATGAGGGTCTCCATTCAATGGATGGGCTCGCTGGGCATGCGGCACCTACCGAACGCGCAGCGACTCCCGTGCCTGCGCGCGGGAGTGGCTTGCGTGCTCAGGCGCCCGGGCTGCGCCAGGGGCGCATCGGGTTGGCCGGGAAGATGGCGCGCGCAGCATTGCTGCGGCGAATGGCCAGTGCCCGGGTGCGCGCGGTCGGCGCGGCGGAGGTGCCGTCGTGGCTGTCGTGCTCGTCGGCCGTAAGGTCGTCGTGCTCGTCTGCAGCATTGGCAGCGTTGGCCCGTGTGCCGGGCGTGCGGCCGAACAGGTCGCCGGAGAAGGGCGAGGCGGTGGCAGGTGTCGTGTTGCGTTCGGGCGCGCGGCCGTTGCCATGGCCGGCCTGGCGGCCCGAGTTGCCGTGACCATTGCCGCTGTCGTTGCCGCTGACTGCGTCGTCGGCTTGCGGCACTGGCGAGGGCACTTGCGCTTCGGCCAGTTCGACCACCTGGTCGAGCGCGCCGGCCTCGCCGGGCAGCGGGGCATTGAGCGTGGCCACCACCAGCGCGGTCAGGCGCGCCAGCAGCGAAGCATCGTTCATCGGCTTGCCCTGCGTGAACAGCGGCACCAGGTTGTTGAGGTCATCACCGGCCAGCACGCCCGCGAGCGCCTTGAGCGCGAAGTGCAGGCGCCAGCCAAGTTCGGCGCGCGGCAAGTGCGGCAGCGCCCGCGAGAAGGCTTCGAAGAAACGGTCGAACACCGGCGCATAGTGGCCGAGCAGGTAGCTCTGCACGAACGGCGAGGTATCGGAATACACGCGGCCCATCAGCCGCAGGAAGGCCGGACCGCCCGTATCGGGGTTGCGCGCCATCTGCAGCGCCGGCACGAACAGCGCGCCGAGCACGTGGTCGCAGGTGAGCTGCTCCTTTGTCCAACGTTCTTCACAGGCGGTCAGCAGCGCCAGGCGGCGCGTGTTGAGCGGATCGAGCCGGCGGCCAAGCACCGACTGCATCAACGCTTCCTTGCTGCCGAAGTGATAGTTGACCGCTGCCAGATTGACCTTGGCGCGCGCAGTGATCTGCCGCAACGACATCGCCTCATAACCGAACTCGATGAACAGCAGTTCGGTGGCTTCCAGAATGCGGCCCTTGGTGTCTCCTGCTCCAGGACGTCCCATGTCTCCTACCTCGTTTTTTTGGGTCTGATATCGCATCGATTGCTGCGTTGCAGCGATCTAACGCACGATTCAAACATGTGTATGGGTTTGCCCGGGCATGTTAGGAACAGACGTTTGAAAACGTAAAGTTCCCAATTCGAGCAAGCCCTCTAGACGAGGAGAGGCAGCCAGGAGAACGTATGAAACGCCTTGGCCTTAAAGTAAGTGGGCGCAAACATCGAATTTGCTGAAACGATGTCTGCACCCAGGTGGCAGGGGTCAGCCGGCAGGACGAAGGCCGCCGAAGAACGCGGCGGCGTTTTTCGCCAGGGTGGGGAGGTGGTAGCCACCTTCCTGGACGACCAGCGTCGGCAGACCAAGTGCGCCAACGGCGGTGCCCAGGCGGCCGAAGCCGTCGGTCGATACCTCCACCTGCGATTGCGGGTCTTCGCGGTAGATATCGAAGCCAAGCGACAGCACCAGTGCATCGGGCTGGAAGTGTTCGAGCGCCGCAAGCGCCTCGCCCAGCTTGTCGAAGAATACCGATTCCGGCGAGCGATGCGGCATCGGCAGGTTGACGTTCAGGCCAAGGCCGTCGCCTGCGCCGCGCTCGTCATCGAAGCCGGCGACGACCGGGTAGAAGTTGGTCGGATCACCGTGGATGGAGACGTAGAGCACATCGGCACGATCGTAGAAGATCTCCTGGATGCCCTGGCCGTGGTGCATGTCGGTGTCGAGGATGGCGACACGCTTGAACTTGGCACGCAATGCCTGTGCGGCGACGGCGGCGTTGTTCAGGTAGCAGAAGCCGCCGGCGGCTTCACGGCGTGCATGGTGGCCGGGCGGGCGGCAAAGCGCATAGGCGAATCGCTCTCCGCTCAGGATGGCCTGCGCTCCGGCCGCCGCGCTTTGTGCCGACCAATACGCCGACCGCCACGTGTTGGAACCCACCGGGCAACTGCCATCGGCCAGGTAGCGCGCGGCCTGGGCCAGCACGCCGCGCAGCGCATTGGGCTCGCGCACGAAGATGTTGGACATCACCTCGTCGCCCCAGTCTTCGGGCAGGCGGCGCCAGTCAGTGTGGGCGTCCTGCAGGAAGCGCAGATAGGGTTCGCCGTGCACGGCGACCAGCGGCGCGATGCCGTGGTCTTCGGGCTGTGTGATGGCGAAGCCGAGATCATGCGCGGCCTGCAGCAGGTTGCGCGCCCGTTCGGGCACCTCCTGCGGCGTGCGCATCTTGCCGCGCGAGTAGTAGCTCTGCGGATGGTGCAGGAGCTGTTCCGGATGGAAGAACGTCAGCATGGGTAAAG
The DNA here is from genome assembly GCF_002298975.1 of Ralstonia sp. UBA689. GTDB lineage: Bacteria > Pseudomonadota > Gammaproteobacteria > Burkholderiales > Burkholderiaceae > Ralstonia. Next base: position 96,099 of record NZ_DBMV01000009.1, on the reverse strand, counting down.
CAGGTTAGGGAAGAGACGGGGTGGCAACTTCAGGCCTGCACGGCATCGACATCGGCGGCCATGGCGCGGCCGCGCTGGCGCGCATCGATGCCAACGATGCACAGCAGCGACACACCGGCGAGCAGCGTGTAGAACACCGCCAGCGGCCACCATTCGCCATGGAAGCGCTGCGCGAGGATGGTGCCCACCAGCGGCGTGAGCCCGCCCGCCACCGCGCCGCACACCTGGTATGACAGCGAGATCGCCGAGTACCGCACGCGCGTTTCGAACACGCCCGACACGAAGCCGGCGATGACCGAATAGAAGCTCGCCATGCACACCACGGCCAGTGCAATGCCCAGCACCATCAACGGCGCCTGGCGCGTCTGCACCAGCAGGAACATCGGATACGGCGAGGCCATCGCCAGCAGCGCCATCAACTTGAGGAAGCGCGCCCCGCCGAGCTTCTCGGCCGCCCACGCCGCCAGTGGCTGCGCGAGGAACTGGATGAACGCCACCGCAAACAGACAATCGAGGATCAGCGTCTTCGACAGCGACAGGTACTGCGTCGTGTAAGCGATCATGAACGTGTTGGTGAAGTACACGCCCGCGATGCCGATGGTATTGGCGCCGATGCACAGCAGCACCGGCACCCGCGCCGTGCGCCAGACCTCGGCGATCGGCAGCTTGGCCGTCTTGCGCTGTGCCTGCACCTGCGCAAACTCGGGCGACTCGTTCACGCCCAGGCGGATCGCCACGCCCACCACCAGCAGCACCGCGCTGGCAAGGAAGGGCAAGCGCCAGCCCCAGTCCATGAACGCATCGCGCTCCATTGACGTGACCAGGCGGAAAGCCAGCAGCGACAGGATCAACCCAGCCGGGCTACCGAGTTGCGCGAACGACGCGAAGAACGTGCGACGGCCCTTGGGCGCGTGTTCGCCCGCCATCAGCACCGCGCCGCCCCATTCGCCGCCGACCGCGATGCCTTGCACCACGCGCAGCAGCACCAGCAGCACGGGCGCCAGGGCACCCGCCGTCGCATGCGTCGGCAGCAGGCCAATGCCGATGGTCGCCAGGCCCATCATCGTGAGCGTGATCATCAGCGCCTTCTTGCGGCCGATGCGGTCGCCCCAATGACCGAACACGATGCCGCCCAGCGGCCGCGCGAAGAAGCCCACGGCAAACGTGCCGAACGATGCGAGCGTGCTGAGGAACGGATCGCCACCCGGGAAGAACAGTGGCCCGAACACGAGCGCGGCGGCGGTGGCGTAGATGTAGAAGTCGTACCACTCGATCATGGTGCCGACAAAGGCGGCGGTGGCCGCGCGCGCAGGCTGACGCCCGCCAGGGTGAGACGGTTGCATGGGTAGGCTCCTCACAAATGTGTGTGTTCTTTAGCCCGCCGCATCGAGGCGGCGGATGTGTGTTTATTGCCGGTTGACGGGTATTAGTCAAATTCTGAATACTTATTCTTTGTATAAATTTGACTCATATTCCCGACATGGACCCGTCTTCTCTTGATCCGGCCCTCGTCAGTGACCGGCTCGACTGGAACCTGCTGCGCACCTTCCTGACCATCGTCCACGAGCGCAGCATCAGCCGCGCGGCGGTGCGGCTGCACATCACGCAGCCGGCCGTGAGCCTGGCGCTGCGGCGGCTCGAGGATCAACTCGGCCACACGCTGATCGAGCGGCGCGGCGCGCACTTCCGTCTCACGCGCGCTGGTGAGGATGTGCTGCGCATCGCCACCGACGTCTACGGCAACGTTGCGCGCCTGGGTTCAGAGCTCGGCGAGCGGGAGGGCGATGTGAGCGGCGTGCTCCATCTGCTGACGGTCAGCCGCATTCACTCGGGCGTATACGACGAATGCCTGGCGGCGTTCCATCGGCATCACCCGCGCGTCGATCTGCAGGTAGAGGTGATGCGCAGCGCAGACATCCTTGATGCGCTCGCACAGAAGCGCGCGGGCATCGGGTTGAGCTTGTGCCGCACACCGATCGACAAGCTGGAGCGTCAACTCTTCCTGCGCCAGCGCTATGCCGTTTTCTGCGGGCGGCATCACCGCCTCTTTGGGCGCATGGGGTTGTCGCTCAGTGATCTGCTGGGCGAGAACTTTGTCTCGTTCATGAGCGATCAACTCGGTGATGCGCTGTCGCCGCTGGCGGTGTTTCGGGATCAGCAGGGATTCACGGGGCGCATTGTCGCCACCTCGCCGAGTCTGGATGAGATCAAGCGGCTGGTTTTTGCGGGGTATGGGATTGGCTGTCTGCCGGAGCACATCGTGGCGGATGATGTCGCGCAGCAACGTTTGTGGCGCTTGCCACCAGAGGAAGGCGTTGCCGACATCGATCTGTACCTGATGTGGCACAAGGAGCGCCGTCTGGCCCCTGCGGAAGAGGCGTTCCTGGCGCACTTTCGGCGGTATATGGCGCGGTACTCCCTGGCTGAGCGGTTAGGGGACGTGGTGAATGCGCCCTTGGCGGCTCTGCGGGCGCCGGCGGGGTAGGTTGGTCTTCTGTGTTGGACCACGACAAAAAACAACCAAAAAACGGCTCCACCACGTCGTCCTGCTAAAATACGCGCCTTCTCGCAGTCCCCGGGGTCCAGTCGCCCCGTCACCTACCCAGGCTTTGTCCACGATTGGCGCACGAACGAATGCGCGGGACACGCCGGTCCAATCGCTTTTCCATGTCGTTTTCCGAACTCGGCTTGTCAGACAAGCTGGTACGTGCCGTGGCCGAACTCGGCTACGCAGAACCCACCCCGATTCAACGCCAGGCCATCCCCGCAGTCCTCAAGGGCGGTGACCTGCTCGCCGGTGCACAGACCGGCACCGGCAAGACCGCCGGCTTCACGCTGCCGCTGCTGCATCGCCTGTCTGCCGTGCAACCCAACAAGGTGCACACGCCTCAGGGCATGCGCTTTCCCATCCGCGCGCTGGTGCTCACCCCCACGCGTGAGCTTGCCGCGCAGGTGGAAGAGAGCGTGCGCGCCTATGGCAAATACCTGCCGCTGAAGTCCATGGTGATGTTCGGCGGCGTGGGTATCAACCCGCAGATCGACGCGCTCAAGCGCGGTGTCGATATCGTCGTGGCCACGCCGGGCCGCCTGCTGGACCACGTGGGCCAGCGCACCATCGATCTGTCGCACATTGAACTGCTGGTGCTGGACGAAGCCGACCGCATGCTCGACATGGGCTTCATCCACGACATCCGCAAGATCCTCAACATCCTGCCGCCCAAGCGCCAGAACCTGCTGTTCTCGGCCACGTTCTCGGACGACATCCGCGAACTGGCCGACCGCCTGCTCGACAAGCCGGCGCTGATCGAAGTTGCGCGCCGCAACACGACGGCCGAGACGGTTGAACAGCGCATCTATCCGGTGGACCGCGAACGCAAGCGCGAACTGCTCGCCAAGCTCGTGCGCGACAACGACTGGCACCAGGTGCTGGTCTTCACGCGTACCAAGCACGGCGCCAACCGCCTGGCCGAGCAACTTACGCGCGACGGCATTCCGGCGCTGGCGATCCACGGCAACAAGAGCCAGTCGGCACGCACGCGTGCGCTGTCGGAGTTCAAGGCCGGGACGCTGCGCGTGCTGGTCGCCACCGACATTGCTGCTCGCGGCATCGACATCGACCAACTGCCGCACGTGGTGAACTTCGACCTGCCCAATGTGCCGGAGGACTACGTGCACCGCATTGGCCGCACGGGTCGCGCGGGCGCACAGGGCGAGGCGATCTCGCTGGTCTGCGTGGACGAACACGGCCTGCTGCGCGACATCGAGCGCCTGATCAAGCGCGAACTGCCCCGCACTGTGCTGGAAGGTTTCGAGCCGGACCCGACGATTGCGCCGGAGCCGATTCCGAATGGTCGCAACAATGCCCGTGGCCCGCGCCCGGGCGGCGGTCGCAACCAACAACCGCGCCAGGCCAAAGCCAACACCAATACCAACACTGCACCGCGCGAGCCGCGGGCCCCGCGCGAGCCCCGCGAACCGCGCCGCGAGTCGAGCGGCAACGGCCAGACGCAAAGCCAAAGTCAGGGGCAGGGTCGCAATGGTGGCGGTAACCGCCAGCGTCAGGCACAAGGCCAGCGCGACGGACAGGCCGCACCGAAGCCGCGTAACGGTAACGGCGGCGGCAATGGCCAGTCGCAAGCACGTGGCCAGCGCCAGGGCAACGGCCAAGGCAACGGGCAGGGCGGTCAACGTCGCGCATCGAGCACGCAAGCTGCGCAACCGGCCCAGAAGGCACAACCGGCTAAACAACCGTTCAACGGCCTGTTCGCCAAGGCGGCAGCATTGCTCGGTGGCCGCAAAGGCTGACGTTCATGCACGGCAGCGACCATAGCGGCCAACCGGCATCCGCAGACGCCAATGAGGCGCCGTACGACGGCCTGACGCCCGACAGCATCCTCGATGCGCTGGCGCAGGTCGGACTGATGCCGGACGGCCGCATGTTCGCGCTCAACAGCTACGAGAACCGCGTCTACCAGGTTGGCGTGGAAGACAGCGCGCCGGTGGTGGTCAAGTTCTACCGCCCCGGCCGCTGGAGTGACGCGCAGATCGTCGAGGAGCACGCCTTCACTGCGGAACTTGCAGCAGCCGAGATTCCCGTGATCGCGCCGCTGGAGATCGACGGCCGCACGCTGCACGCATTCGAGCGCTGGCACTTCGCTGTCTTCCCGCGTTGCGCCGGACGCGTGCCGGCCATCGACCGCGACGACACGCTCGAATGGATGGGCCGTTTCCTCGGCCGCATTCACGCCATCGGCGCGCAGCGGCCGTTCATGGTGCGCCCCGCGCTCGACATCGATACCTTCGGCGTGCAATCGCGCGACTGGCTGCTCGAACACGATTTCATTCCGCCCGACCTGCTGCCCGCCTGGCGTAGCGTCGCCGATGCCGCGCTCGACGGCGTGCGCCGCTGCTACGACCGCGCGGGCGATGTTTCTCTTCTGCGCCTGCATGGCGACTGTCATGCCTCCAACGTCCTCTGGATCGAGGAGGCCGACGCTAAGCAAGGCGATCCGCTGCGCAGCGCTGGCCCGCACTTCGTCGATTTTGACGACAGCCGCACCGGCCCCGCCGTGCAGGACTTGTGGATGTTGCTCTCGGGCGATCGCGCATCGATGCAATCGCAACTCGCCAGCCTGCTGGCCGGCTATGAAGACTTCTGCGAATTCGACACGCGCGAGTTGTATCTGGTGGAGGCGTTGCGCACGCTGCGCCTGCTGCATTACAGCGCGTGGCTGGCGCGGCGCTGGAATGATCCGGCGTTTCCGGCCGCGTTTCCGTGGTTCAACACGCAGCGCTACTGGCAGGACCGAGTGCTGGAGTTGCGCGAACAGATCGCGCTGTTGGACGAACCGCCGCTCTGGTGAAACCGAGCGGCGGTTTTTCTTTGCGACTACGTAGACGCCTTACGCGAACTTGCCGGCCTGGAAGTCCCGCACGGCCTGGAAGATCTCTTCCTGCGTGTTCATCACAAACGGGCCGTACTGCGCGATCGACTCGTTCAGCGGCTTGCCTGCCACCACCAGCACGCGCGCCTCTGCGTCTCCTGCACGGATGACCACGCCGTCGCTGCCTTCCGTGTTGGCAAGGATAGCCATCTGCTTGTCTTCCACGCGCTGCAGCCCGGCGTTGCCAGACGCTTCGGCATCACCCACCAGTGCGCTGCCACGGAACACGTAGACGAACGCGTTGTGTCCGGCCGGCAGCGGCTGCGCGAACGACGCGCCTGCAGGCAGCGTGATGTCGAGGTACAGCGGCTTCGTCGCTTCACGCGTCATCGCACCCTGCACACCTTGCGACTCGCCGGCAATCACGCGCACCGCCACGCCGTCTTCCGTCGTGAACTCGGGAATCTCATTCGACGGAATGTCGCGGTACCACGGCGTCGTCATCTTGTCGCTGGCGGGCAAGTTGAGCCAAAGCTGAAAGCCTTCCATCACGCCATCTTCCTGTTCCGGCATTTCAGAGTGCACGACGCCGCTGCCGGCCGTCATCCACTGCACGCCGCCGTGTTGCAGGAGGCCTTCGTGGCCAGCACTGTCGCGGTGGCGCATGCGGCCCGCGATCATGTACGTGACCGTTTCGAAGCCACGGTGCGGGTGGTCGGGAAAGCCTGCCAGATAGTCGTTCGGGTCGTCACTGCGAAACGCGTCCAGCATCAGGAACGGATCGAGCCGACGTTGCAGGTTGTTCGTCAGCACGCGCGTGAGCTTCACGCCCGCGCCGTCCGAGGTGGCACGGCCGGTGACGATGCGCTCCACGCGGCGGCCACGTTGCACTTGCGGTTGCACGAGGGTTTCCATGTCGTTCTCCTGGAATCGGGGATTTGTCATATCCCCAATGTAGGGTGGTTGCCCCATTTGCACTAGTCGGTTATTGTGGGAAAAAATGTTGCTCAAGGTGGGACAATTACAACTGCAGGCCAGCGAGCACGACCATTAGAGGAGGAAATCACATGGATCTGAACCAACTGGCGCTGTTCGTGCGTGTTGTCGAAGCGGGGAGCTTCACCGCAGCGGCGGCACGCCAGGATTTGCCCAAATCGTCCGTCAGCCGCGGCATTGCCGCGCTTGAGCAGGATTTGAACGTACGACTGTTACAGCGCACCACGCGCACGCTGCATCTCACCGATGCGGGCCAGAGCCTGTACGAAGTGGCGTCGCATGCACTGGAAGATATCGAACGCGCCACGACCTGCGCAGGCGAATTGCAGGATACGCCGCGCGGCAAGGTGCGGCTCACGTCGTCGGAGGATGTGGGGCGTCTGCTGGTCGCGCCTGTGGCGGCGCGCTTCATGCGCGAGTATCCGGACATCGACCTGGATGTCGTGCTTTCTCCTCGCAATGTCGATCTCGTGCAGGAAGGTTTCGACTTGGCCGTGCGTGTTGGGCGCCTGGCCGACAGCTCGCTGGTGGCGCGGCCGCTGGGCGTGCTGCGCATCGGCTTGTTTGCCTCGCCGGAGTACCTGCAGCGACGTGGCGCACCGCAGACGGTGCAGGCGCTGGCCGACCACTGCTGCCTCGACTTTCGCGGTACCGGGCGCGGTGAGACGCAATGGCGCCTCGTCGGGCCCGATGGCCTGAAGACCGTGGCCGTGCGTGCTCGCCTGAATGCCGACAGCCTGTCATATCTGGAAGCGCTTATCGCCGCCGGCACCGGTATTGGCCCGCTGCCGCTGTATGCGGGCGCCGTCGCGCGTGCGAACGCGCCGCTGCCGCGCCTGGTACGCGTGCTGCCCGAGTACGCAACGAGCGGCGAGCCACTGAACCTCGTCACGCCTTCCGCGCGTTTCGTGCCCAAGCGCGTCCGCCTGCTGATCGACATGTTGACGGAGTCGATTCGCCAGAATCTGGAGAACGCCGATCCCATCTGAGGGGCGCGGTCCGCATGCGGGTTCGTCAAATGTTGTTACGGGTGATCCGGCGGCATGCATCACGCGGCATCATGTGTCTCACGTTTGCCGGATAAGTACGTCATTCCATCCTTGACGTCACCCCCGTAAACCGTTGCAGCGCGTCCCCCCGGTGTGCTGCGACGTGCCCGGCATACGCGACCCTTGGGTGTTTCAGATCCCGACACATTGTGGGAAACACCGCTGCCCGGACCTTGTTGTCCGGGCTTTTTTTTTGCAAGGCTGCAGATACACGTTGCGGGGTGCTGGAAGGGTTTTCACAAAATAGGACTCTTCTCATAGTTCGTAGCACACCTCGCCATGAAAATGCCATGGACGTAACACATGCAACGAATCGCGTGAGACCGCGATCGATCGGGCCATTCTAGAAGCCCGCGCCATCCTGGTGCGCATGTGTGCTTCTTTCTTTCATGGAACCGAACATGCGTATCGCCTTGCTTGAAGACGATCCCTTCCAGAGCGAAGTCATCGTCCAGATCCTGTCCCACTCCGGTCACGACGTGGTGACCTACGCCGACGGTGCGACCCTCCTGCGTATGCTGGGCCGTTCTTCGTACGACATGCTGATCCTCGACTGGCACGCGCCCGGCATGCTCGGCATCGACGTGCTGAGCGTGGTGCGCAGCCGCCACAAGGATGTGCTGCCGATCCTGTTCGTCACGGCCGAGGAGAACGAGAAGAGCCTCGTGCGTGCGCTCACGCAGGGCGCTGACGACTACATCACAAAGCCCTTCCGCATTCCCGAACTGCGCGCGCGCGTCGATGCTCTGCTGCGTCGTGCGTATCCGATTCCGTACGGCCGCTTGCCCTTCGATATGGGCCCGTACCACTTCAACCCGCAGCGCCAGCAGGTCACGCTGCATGGCGAGTCGATGACGCTGACCGGCATCGAATTCCAGCTTGCGCTGTTGCTGTTCTCGAACGTGGGCCGCACGCTGTCGCGTGACCACATCTTCGGACAGGTGTGGGGCCGCAACTCGACGGAGTACACGCGCACGATCGACAGCCATGTTTCGCGTATCCGCATGAAGTTGAACATCGAGCCAGTGAACGAGGTGCGCCTGGTGGCGGTGTACAAGCACGGCTATCGTCTGGACTACCTGAAGCCGGCGGAAGGTGCCGGTGCGCTGGCGGGTGTGACGGCCGAATCGTACGAGGCATAAGACGCGGCTGGGCATGCCTGTGCCCTTGCCGGTGAAAGTGGGGCGACCGAGCGAGGAGCGCGGCGTCGCCCTCCATGTTTCTTGGCGCCCTGGTATGCTCGGCGATCTTCATTCTTCCGCCGAGGCCAGGGTGCCGCTTGTCGATCTCAATGCCGTTGCCGGCGCGCTTCCACAGGCTTGGTCTTCCCGCGTGCTGGAGCGTTTTGGTGGCAGCAACTTCAAGGTGTTGCGCATGGACGGCAGCGCGTATCCCGACGAGGCACACGATTATGCAGAGGGCCTGCTGGTGATCGAGGGCGAACTGCGCCTGCGCATCCACGGCGAGCCGGTCACGGTATCGCGCGGCGAACTCTACGTGGTGCCAGCCGGCGTGCCGCACAGCGTGGACGCCGGCAGTGCGGGCACGCTGGTCATTCTGGACGTGTAAGCGGAACCTCGCGCGCCTCGGCCAGTTGCTTGATCCGTCGCAGCATCACTCGGCGGATCAGCCCGCTCGGGATGCGGATCAACACCCAGTACGGCGTGAAGCGGCGGCGCGAGGCGTCGTCGGGGCAATGGACGCAGGTGCGCGTCGTTAGCCGTGTGCCGCTGCGGCCATCGGGTTCGGCCGCGAACGTCATCACCAGCTTGGCCACTTCGGGTGCGGCGAACGCGCGGAACGCACTTGCTTCCACGCGGACGAGCCCGCCCGCAGGTTCCCAGAACTGACCGACCAGCCCGAAGGCGAGTTCGTGATCGGCGTTGCGGCCGAGCGGGATGAAGTCGTGCAGCCCGAACCCGGCATCGACGCGTCGCGGGCCGACCTCCTTGCCCATCATCGCTGCAATGCGTGCCGGTACGGCTCGCAGGTGCAGGAACAGTTTCGCCAACGGAAGGTCGCCGACGTCGATCTGCGAGACCATATCCAGCACGCGACCCGGCGCTGCGTCGATGCCGATCTGGTGTTGCTCGCTGAACTGGTGCTCGGGCAGGAAGGTTTGCAGCAGGGACATGGTGATGGGCTTCGATGGTGTCATGCCCGAGGTTCTTCGCCGGCAGGTGCTGAGGTGAGGGCTGCGTCGCGCGCGGGCGGTTCCGCCAGGCTGCGCTTCATCAGCCAGGCCACGCCGGGGATACGCAGGCCGGTGCCAAACACCACGTCGCGTGCCCACCCGCCGTAGTGGGCCTGGAAGCACGGCGTGAGTGCGCGGCTGAGTGTCTGGTAGGCCTGCACGGTGCGCAGCCGGCGCGCGTGGTAAGCGAGGGCGCCGTCGATCGGGCCAAGTGCCTGCACGGCCGAGGCGAGCGCCAGCGCGTCTTGCGCGGCCAGCGTGGTGCCCAGGCCGAGCTGCGGGCTCATCGCGTGCGCGGCGTCGCCGATGACGCAGTACGGCGGCTTGGCAAGCGCACGCGGCCAGGTGTGGCGATAGACGGCGAAGGGCAGGTCGTCATGTGAGCGGATCTGCTCGACCACGGGGGCCGCCTGTGGCCACAGGCTCAGCACGTGGGCTTTCCATTGCGCGATATCGGCCTGGCGCCAGGCGTCGACCGTATCGCCGCGCAAGCTCCAGAACATTGACAGGCGCGTGCGCGAACGCGCCACATCGGTGGGCAGCAGGCCCATCATCTCGCGCGTGCCGCGAAAGCGCTGCTGCAGCACGCGCGGGTTCCAACCCTCGACCCACGCCTGGAACCACAGCGTGCCCCAGCGGTATGTGCTCGAGGGGCCGGCCAATCCGGCGGGCTCGCGCAGCGTGGAGGCCGCGCCGTCTGCGATGACGAACAGGTCGAAGATCGATTCGCCTTGCGTGTGCTCCACGCGCGCCCGCGTGCCGTTGCGGTGCAGTTGCCCGATGCTGCAGCCGAAGTGGAACGTTGCGCCGGCACGCTGTGCAGCTTCGTACAGCATCGACGAGAGCGCATGGCGCGTGACCGCGCGGCCCGGCGAGTCGGCATAGTCGATGTCGAGCAGTCTCCAGCCGCGATGGCTCAAGCCGACCAGCCGATCGATCGGCGCACCGAAGCCCTGCAACTCACGGCCCACGCCGAGCGCTTCCAGCGCGCGGATGCCCTGTGGCTGGATCAACAGGCCCGCGCCCATGGCGGTCAGTTGCGGATGCTTTTCGAAGACGTGGACGTCGTGCCCCTGGCGGGCGAACGCGATGGCGGCAGCGAGGCCGGCGTTACCGGCGCCGGCGATGCCGATGGACAGCGGGCGGGGAGCAGTCATGAGAAGAAAGCGCGGCGGATCGTTTGTCCGAGATGATAACGATAGGCCACGCACGTTAAGGCCGTTCGCGCGGGCTGCAGGGATAATGCGCAAACCTTACTGCCCAACCCTCCGCCCGGACGCGCCATGCAGATCAAATGGCTGGAAGACTTCAAGGAACTGGCTAAGACGCGCAGCTTCAGCCGCGCCGCCGAGAACCGCAACGTTACGCACCCCGCGTTCGGGCGGCGCATCAAGGCGCTGGAAGAATGGGTCGGCACCACGTTGGTGGAGCGCCGCGAGCATCCGGTCACGCTCACGCCGGCTGGGCGGTTGTTTCTGGATGCGGCGGCCAATGCCGTCGATGGCCTGAACGATGCGCGCTTGCTGCTGCGCGAGGCGCAACTGCCCGTGGCGCTCAAGATCGGCACCGGGCGCACGCTGGCGCGCACCTTTGTCCCCGGCTGGTATGAAGCGCTGGCCCGCCAGCGCGGCGTGTTTCCGCTTACCGTTACCACCGGTGGCACGCAGGAGGGCATGCTGGCGCTGGCCGACGGCACGGTCGACCTGCTGATCGCTTATGCCAGCCCGCAGGCCGATGCGCTGCTCGACCCGCGCAAATACGACCATTGCCTGCTCGGCAGCGAGACGCTGGTGCCTGTGAGCGCGCCGGACAAGCGCGGCCGCGCGCGCTTTACGCTGCCAGGCTCGGCCGTTGCACCGTTGCCGTGGCTGGCCTTTGCGCGCGGTCTGACGCTGCGGCAGATGCTCGACAGCCACCTGGCGGCGGCCGACCGCAAGGCGCATCTGCAGCCCGTGTTCCAGGCCGATTTCTACGAGGCGGTGGAGGAGATGGCGCTGCGCGGCTTCGGCATGGCGTGGTTGCCGTATCGCCTGGCCAAGCCGCACCTGAACGCCGGCGAGCTGCGTCCGGCCGGCGATGAGGCCTGGCACATCCACGTCGACATCCGCATGATGCGCGTGCGCAGCAACCAGAGCGTGCTGCTCGACGAGGTGTGGCAACTGGCCGTCGCCAACGCCCAGACCGCAGCAGCCTGAGGTCACCGCAAAAAGCCCAACCTTGTGCCGAAACGGCACAAGCCGACCGGGTGCGCCGCCTAGACTCCCTCGCAACCTTCGCCCGGCATGGAGATGCCATCGGCGGATCGGCACAGACCACGGGGAGACAATCATGCAAGCCCACACCCTCCATGCGAGCGAGGCGCCTGCGCGCGCCGCCGCCGACACGCACCGACACCCCGCACCTTGGCGCGCCGTGCTGGCCGCCAGCGTCGGCAACGCGCTCGAATACTACGACCTGCTGATCTACGGCTACTTCGCCATCACCATCGGCAAGCTGTTCTTCCCGACGGGCGACGCGTGGAGCTCGCTGATGCTCTCCGTCGGCACGTTTGGCGTGTCGTTCATCATGCGGCCGCTGGGCTCGATGGTGCTCGGCAGCTATGCTGACCGTGTTGGCCGCAAGGCGGCGCTCACGTGGTCGATCCTGCTGATGATGCTCGGCACGGCGATGATCGCGTTTGCACCCACGTACGCGTCGATCGGGCTGTGGTCGCCGGCCATCGTGATCGTGGCGCGGCTGCTGCAGGGCTTTTCGGCCGGCGGCGAGTTTGGTTCCGCCACGGCTTTCATGATCGAGCACGCCAACGGCAAGCGCATGGGTTACAACGCGAGCTGGCAAGCGGCCACGCAGGGCCTGGCCACGCTGTTGGCCGCAGGCCTGAGCGCGTGGCTCACGTATGCGTTGACCACCGCGCAGGTGGAAGCCTGGGGCTGGCGCGTGGCCTTCATGTTCGGCCTGCTGATTGGCCCGATTGGCGTCTACATTCGCCGCCATACGCCGGAGACCCCGGAGTTCATTGCCATGCAGGCCGAGGCGCAGGACGCGCCGCAAACGCATTCCCCGCTGCGCGACACGCTCACGCAGGGCTTGCCCGGCCTGCTGCTCGGCGCGGGCGTGGTGGTGGCCGTCACCGCGTTCAACTACGTGCAGAAGGTCTATATGCCGACCTACGCCATCAACCAGCTTCACATCGCCACCAGCGCATCGCTGGTCTGCACGATGATTACGGGTGCGATGCTGATGGTGATGGCGCCCGCCTTCGGCCTGCTGGCTGACCGCTTTGGCAGCATCCGCGTGGTGTCGATCGCGATGGTAGTGATTGCCATGTCGACCTATCCGATGTTCGCCACGCTGGTCGCGCAGCCGACGTTCTGGACGCTGCTGGTCATGCAGGCCATCGTGGGTGTGCTGCTGGCGGCCATCCTCGCGCCGCTGCCTGCGCTGCTGGCTGACATCTTCCCGACCCGCACGCGCGGCACGGGCCTGGCCCTGAGCTATAACTTGTCGGTGACGATCTTCGGCGGGTTCTCGCCGCTCATCGTTACCTGGCTGATCGGTGTCACGCACATCAAGACCTCGCCCGCTTTCTATGTGCTGGCGACCACGCTCATCAGCCTGGCCTCGCTGTGGATGCTGCGCGGGCGTGATTGGGCGCACCGGGCACATTGAACCCAAACCGTTTTTGTATCGCCAAGGATTTCGCATGATGACCCTGGAGGCGCTGCGCGCCACGCTGTCGGTCTACCCGATCGAGCTGCAGAAACCCGATATCCGCCGCTGGAAGACCGGCACGCACGGTGTGGATTACGTGCACACGTTCGACAGCGGTGTGCCCGGCCCGCACGTCATGATCAACGCGCTCACGCACGGCAACGAGCTGTGCGGTGCCATTGCGGTGGATACACTGCTGGCGGCCGGCATACGCCCGGTGCGCGGGCGCCTGACGCTGTCGTTTGCTAACGTCGAGGCCTATGAGCGCTTCGATATCCATGACCCGGACGCCACCCGCTTCATCGATGAAGACCTGAACCGCGTGTGGTCTGCCGACAAGCTCGACGGCCCAGGCGACACGCTGGAGCTGCGCCGCGCGCGCGAACTGCGCCCCGTGATCGACACGGTCGACACCCTGCTCGACATCCACTCGATGCACGAGAAGGCCGCGCCACTGATGCTGACCGGCCCGCTGGAGAAGGGCGTTGCGTTCGGCCGGCAGATCGGTGCACCCGCTCACCTGATGATCGATGCTGGCCATGCCGCCGGCCGCCGCCTGCGCGACTACGGCGGTTTTGGCGACGCCGCCAGCCCCAGGAATGCGCTGCTCATCGAATGTGGCCAGCACTTCGAGCATGTGAGCCGCGACGTGGCGCTCGACGCCTGCGCGCGTTTTCTGGTCGAGCAGGGCACGGTCGACGCGCAGGCGGTTTCGGCGTGGCTGGGCATTGCGCCTGCGCTGGATGTGCAGTGCATCCGCGTGACCGATCCGGTGGTCGCCAAGTCCACCGCGTTCCGGTTTGCCGAGGATTACCGCGGCATGGAGATCATCGCCCGTGCCGGCACTGTGATCGCCACCGATGGCGACGTGCAGATCGTCACGCCATACGACAACTGCGTGCTGCTGCAGCCATCGTTGCGGCACCTTGCGCCGGGCGTGACGGTCGTGCGGCTGGGGCGGCCGGAAGCGGTCTAACGCTTGCGGATCAGCATGCTGGGCGTGAGCTGCTTGCAGTGGTTCACGCCCAGCATGGCCATGTTGCGATCCACTTCTTCCTGCAGCAGGCCGATGGCGTGCGCAACGCCAGCCTCGCCTGCCACGGCGGCCGCGTAGTTGAACGGCCGCCCGACAAACACCATGTGCGCCCCCAGCGCCAGTGCCTTCAGCACGTCCGAACCTCGGCGAAAGCCGCTGTCGATCATGACTGGGGTGTCATGTCCCACCGCCTGCACCACGTCGCCCAGAATCCGCATCGGCGAGACGGCCCCATCGAGCTGCCGACCGCCGTGATTGGAGAGGATGACTCCGTCTGCGCCCAGATCGCGCGCAATGATGGCGTCGTCCACGCTGAGGATGCCCTTGATAACCAGGCGCCCCTTCCATTGCTGGCGGATCTGCTTGAGGTGCGCCCAGCTCAGGTGATCGCGTGCGGAAAAGTCGCGCAGCACGTTGGCCGACAGGATCGGCGCGCCGCGCGTGGCAAAGGAGTTTTCGAAATGCGGCATGCCGTGCTTGAGCAACGTGCGGGCAAAGGTGCCCAGCAGCCAGCGTGGCCGCGTCAGCCCATCCCACGCCAGGCGCGGGCTTGGCCGCAGCGGCGTGGAGAAGCCGGTGCGCACGTTGTTCTCGCGGTTGGCTGAGACGGGAATGTCCACCGTGACCACCAGTGTCTTGTAGCCCGCGTGCGCGACACGCTCGAGCAGCGCACGGATGCGCGCCTCGTCCCCCGGAAGATAGGCCTGGAACCACGTCTGCGGCGCGGCTGCGGCAACGTCTTCCAGCGGAATCAGTGATGAACCGCTCATGATGGACGCAATACCCGCTGCCTGCGCCGCACGCGCGAGGACGATGTCGCCGCGATAGACCGACAAGGCGTTGATGCCCATCGGCGCAATGCCGAAAGGGGAGGCAAAGCGCTGGCCAAACAGTTCAACCGTTTGCTGCCGTTTGGACACGTCCTGCAGCACGCGCGTCACAAAGCCATACGCATCGAACACCTTGCGGTTGTCGTCGCGGGTGCGGTTGTCTTCCGCCGCGCCGCTCACATAGCCGAAGATGGGACGCGGCAACACGCGCCGCGCTTTCTCTTCGAAGTCGTGCAGGCTCAGGATGTTCCGCAGCGCGCGCGGCGGCTGGGCGGATTTGGCGAGGAAGGTCATCTGCAGGTCTATCCAGATCAAGGCTGCCCATTCTAAGCACGCAAGATATATCTAAAAAGCGATATTATGAAAAGGATATTTTTCGATAAAAGCGAACATGTCGACGCCAACAATCAAGCAGCTTGACGCCTTCTACTGGGCGGCGACCTGTGCCAATTTCGCCACTGCGGCGCAGCGCCTGCATCTGTCGGTCTCGTCGTTGTCCAAGCGCATCAATGAGCTTGAGCAGGCGCTGGGGCGGCCGCTGTTCGACCGCAGTGGGCATCGGGCCGTGCTGACCCTGGACGGCGAGCGCCTGCTGCCGGCGGCGGTGCGCGTGCTGGAATCGGTGGCGGCATTGCAAGACACGTTTGCGGAACATCAGGGCCTGACCGGGCGGCTGCGCTTTGGCGTGGGTGAACTCTCTGCGCTGACCTGGCTGCCGCGTTTCGTCGCGGCTGTCCAGAAGCTGCATCCGCAATTGCAACTGGAGCCTTACGTTGACGTGGGCGCGGTGCTGGAAGGGCAGGTGGAGACGGGGGAATTGGATTTTGCGGTGGTCGCGGGCCGCTCGTCGCGCAGCAGCATCCTCTCGCAGCCGGTGGCCGATGCGCAGTTTGCGTGGATGGCGGCGCAAGCACTGGTGGGCAACAAGCGCACGCTCACACCGGAATTGCTTGCCAAGCATGCTCTGGTCACATTGCCTGCCGGCGCGGGCACCACGCGCATTCTGGACGAATGGTTGCTGGCGCGCGGCATCAACAATGCGCGCCGCATAGCTTGCAACAACTGGAGCGCGGTCGCCGGCATGTTGTGCGAAGGCGTGGGCATTGGCTTTCTGCCGGCGGGATGGACTGCCGCACAAGCCAGCGGGGAAGAGGGTAGCGCGCTGGTACGGCTGGCCAGCCAGCCGCCATTGTCACCGCTGCACTATGCCTTCCAGTGGCGGCGCGCCGATATGCGCGGGCTGGTTCCTGCCATGCTGGCTCTGGTGCGGCAGTACGCGGATTTTCGCTAGTCACCACATCAAGAAAAAGGCCGCCCGCGGGCGACCTTTTCATTCAATCCTGATCGATGCGCGACACCTGCTTGGGGTCGGGCATCCACAGGTAACACAGCAGCGATACCAGAATGCACGCCGACACATACCAGAAGAACCAAGTCTCGTGCCCGATGCTCTTGGTCCACAGCGCGATGTACTCGGCCGTGCCACCGAACAGCGACACCGTAATCGCATAAGGCAGGCCAACGCCCAGGGCACGGATGCCGACCGGAAACAGCTCCGCCTTGGCCACCGCGCTCACCGACGAATACAGGCTGACGATCAGCAGCGCGCCCAGGATCAGCAGCAGGGCGCCGCCCATGGTGCGCGCGGCAGTCAGCTCATAGAAGATCGGCACCGTGCAGATTGTGCCCAGCACGCCGAACCCGATCAGCAGCGGCCGGCGGCCAACGCGGTCCGACAGCGCACCGAACACCGGCTGCATCAGCACGAAGGCGACCAAGCTGATGACCGACACCATCGATGCATCTGCCTTGCTCATCCCGGCGCTGTTGACCAGGAACTTCTGCATGTAGGTCGTGTAGGCGTAGAAGGCGACCGTGCCGCCGAGCGTCAGGCCCGCCACGATCAGGCATTCGCGCTTGTGCTGGAACAGTTCTGCGATCGACGCGCGACGTTTCTTGTCGCGCCGGTGCTGCTCGAACGATTCGGTCTCTTCCATGTTGCGGCGCAGGTAGATCGCCGCGCCCGCCGCCAGCGAGCCGATCAGGAAGGGAATGCGCCAGCCCCACGCCTCCAGTTGCGCCGTGGTCAGGAAGAATTGCTGCAGCACCACCAGCACGCCCATCGCCAGCAGTTGCCCCAGCGACAGCGTGGCGAACAGGAAGCTCGAATAGAAACCACGGCTGCGCGCGTCCGCCATTTCGCTCAGGTACGTGGCCGAGCTGGCGTATTCACCGCCGAGGCTCAGCCCCTGCAGCAGACGCGCCAGCACAAGCAGCACAGGCGCCGCCACGCCGATGGTGGCGTAGCCCGGCGTCAGGCCAATAACGAGCGACCCCAGGCACATGGCCAGCACCGAGACGAGCAGTGCGGCCTTGCGGCCCTTGCGATCGGCATACAGGCCCACCAGCCAGCCACCAATGGGCCGCATGACGAACCCGACCGCAAAGATGGCTGCGGTATTGAGTAACTGCACCGTCTGGCTACCGCTCGGGAAGAAAACCTTGGCGAAGTACAGGGAGAAGGCGGAGTACACGTACCAGTCGTAGTACTCGATGAGGTTGCCGACCGATCCACTGAAGATGGAGCGCAGGCGGGCAAACGTGCCGGGCTGCTGGAAGCCGGCATCGGCCGCCAGGGTGCGGGCTTGGGTCACGTGGTGATCTCCTGTCGTTTTCGATTGTTGTCGTGGCCTGTGCAGGTGTGGGCGGCAGGCGCCGGTACGCAATCAGGCGTTGCAAGGGTAGTGGCGGCCGACGACAGGAGAAAGCGAATTAATCAGGATGAGTTTGTTCGCTTTATAGAAAATTGAAGACAGCGCAGGTTGTGGGAGAGGTCAACGCGCGACAAGGGACTGCAACGTACCGAGCAGCACCTGCCGGCAGTTGCGCACCATTTGTTCTTCTGGATCGCGATAGCCGGTCAGCAGCCAGGCCGCGCCGACGTTGGTCATGGCGCCCACGAGCGCCAGGCCAATGATGCGTTGGTCGGTGCGAGCCTCGGCATCGTCGGTGCCGGGCCCCTGCGCGACCGCCATGATCTGTTTGCCGAATTCCAGCAGGTTGCGCTGGTAGGTAGCATCGGTTTCGGGGCTCACGCCCATCACCTCAAGCAGTAGGACCCGCGCCGTGCACGGATCGCGCAGAAAGGTGAAGAACGCATGCAACCCGGCGTCAATGCGCGCTTCCAAACCGCCGTCCACTTTGGCAACGGCGTGTGAGACCTGCGCGCGCAGGTGATCTGCGTGTTGCTGGTAGGTCGCGCGCAGCAGCGCTTCGGTGCTGTCGAATGCGGCGTAGAAGTAGCGATCGTTGAGCTTCGCCTCCTGGCAGATCGCACGCACGGTGGCCTTGCGGAACCCCACCGTGCCGAAGACGCGGGTGGCCGCGCCGATCAACGCGTCACGACGCTCGGCTGCGCGTGCTTCCGGCGCCACGCCGCCATACGGGCGGCCCTTCTTGGCCGTTTCAAATGTTTTCTCCATTTCGCTATTTGACGTCAGGACGCCCGAAAATTAAAGTGGTGATGACATACACCACATTTAAGATGAAATCCGCCGGGTCGCAAGGCCCCAGAAAGGAGACCGCATGGAGACGATGATCGACAGGAGCGCCAGCATGCAGCCGCCCCGCAGCCAGCCAACCGCGTCGGATGCGGATTTCGATGTGTTGATTGTCGGCGCCGGCCTCTCCGGGGTGGGCGCGGCCTATCACCTGCGCGAGCGTTGTCCATCCGCGCGCTTCGCCATCCTGGAGAGCCGTGCGACGCTGGGCGGCACATGGGACCTGTTCCGCTACCCGGGCATCCGGTCGGATTCCGACATGTTCACGCTCGGCTACAGCTTCCGTCCGTGGCACAGCAACAAGGCCATCTCCGACGGCCAGACCATCCTCGATTACATCCACGACACGGCGCGCGTGTTCGGCATCGACAAGTCGATCCGCTTCCACCACAAGGTGACGGGCGCCAGTTGGGATTCCGCCGCGGCGCGCTGGGCGGTGCGTGTGCTGCGCACAGATGGCACGCGCAAGGAAGAGGCGCACTTCACGTGCAAATTCCTCTACATGTGCAGCGGCTACTATGACTACGAAGAAGGTCACGCGCCCACATGGCCCGACATGGAGCAGTTCCAGGGCCGCATCGTTCATCCGCAGCATTGGCCCGCCGATTTGTCCTACGCTGGCAAGCGCGTGGTCGTGATCGGCAGCGGCGCGACGGCCGTCACGCTCGTGCCTGCCATGGCGGACGCCGCGCAGCACGTGACGATGCTGCAGCGCTCGCCTACGTATATCGTCTCGCGACCGGAGCAGGATGCCGTGGCCAACACGCTGCGCCGTTGGCTGCCGTCCGGTCTCGCACACCGGCTCGTGCGCACGAAGAACGTGCTGCTGACGATGTATTTCTACGGTCTCGCCCGCCGCAAGCCACGCGCGTTCAAGGACTTCATCATCCGCATGGCGGGCAAGCAGCTCGGCCCGGAATTCGACGTGCGCAAGCACCTGACGCCGCGTTACAACCCGTGGGACCAGCGCCTGTGTCTCGTCCCTGATGGCGACTTGTTCAAGACGATCCGCGCAGGCAAGGCCTCCATCGCCACCGACGAGATCGCGCGCTTCACGTCCACCGGCCTGCAACTCAAGAGCGGCCAGCACCTGGACGCCGACGTAATCGTCACTGCCACCGGGCTCAAGCTGAAGGTGCTGGGTGGTGCGGCCATTACCGTGGACGGGCGTCCCGTCGACCTGGCGCAGACGGTGTCTTACAAGGGCATGATGTACAGCGGCGTGCCGAACCTGGCGTCGTCGTTCGGCTACACCAATGCGTCGTGGACGCTCAAGGCCGAACTCATTGCGCAGTACGTGTGCCGACTGCTCAACCATATGCACGCCAACGGCTTCGACACCTGCGTGCCGCAATTGGACGACGAGGCCATGGGCCGCGAACCCGCCGTCGACCTGACCTCGGGCTACATTCAGCGCGCCGCCGCCATCCTGCCAAAGCAAGGCACGAAGCAGCCGTGGAAGTCGTACCAGAACTATGCGCGCGACCTGATGATGCTGAAATTCGGTACGCTCGACGACAGCGCGATGCAGTTCGAGCGCCGCGCGCAGCCGGTCGGTGCGCAGCAACCCGCTTAACGAATCCCGACACATCATGACCAGCATTCTTCTTGGCGCCATCGTTCTTGTGATTGCAGCGCCCGTCGTGTTGACGTTCTTCATCGCACGTCGCGTTACCAAGGCGTTTGCGCCGGAGGGCAAGTTTGTCGACGTCGATGGGGATCGCGTGCACTACGTCGAGCGGGGCGATGGTCCGGCCATCGTGTTCGTGCATGGGCTGTGCGGCAACCTGCGCAACTTCGCCTACCTGGATTTCGAGCGGCTGGCGCAGTCGCACCGCGTGATCCTGATCGACCGGCCGGGGGCAGGGCTTTCACTGCGCGGTGCGCAGTCGCCGGCCAACATCTATGCGCAGGCGCGCATGGTCGCGCAATGCATCGAGGCGCTTGGGCTGGACAAGCCTGTGCTGGTGGGCCATTCGTTGGGCGGCGCGATCGCGCTGGCGGTGGGGCTCAACCACCCGCAGGCGATCCGCCGGCTGGCGCTCATTGCGCCGCTCACGCATGCCGAGAGCGCGCCGCCCGGTGCGTTCAATGGATTGGTGCTGCCGTCGCCGCTGGTGCGCCGGCTGGTGTCGTGGACGCTGGCAATCCCGATGTCGATCGTCACCGCGCGCAAGGCCACCGACGCCGTCTTTGCGCCCGAGTCCATGCCGAAGGATTTTCCGTTCAAGGGCGGCGGGCTGCTCGGGCTGCGCCCGCACGTGTTCTATGCAGCGTCGTCCGACCTGGTTTCAGCCCCGCAGGATCTGCCTGACATGGAGCGCCGGTATGCGTCGATGACGGTGCCGGTCGACGTGCTGTATGGCCGCGGCGACAAAATCCTCAATGTGAAGCGCCAGGGCGAGGCGCTCAAGCAGAAGCTCGATCGAGTCAATCTGCGCGTGGTGGAGGGCGGACACATGCTGCCCGTGACCCAGCCCGCGTTGACGACGGAATGGGTGATGGCGCTTGCCTTATCGGCGCCCGCACAACCCGAGGCGTTTGCCGAACAGGCGGTCGAGCGCTGACAGGTCGGCCAGGAAAGCCGCAGACACCGCTGGCAACATCGCGCGGCCCCATCGCAGTTCCCCGGATTCCCCACCGCCCAACTTCTCGTCAGAGTCGCCGATATTACGTGCCGCAGGGAATGCAGGCCGGAGTCGGATTGAGGGGGATGTGGGGCATGCGTGTTACAGAAGGCGAGATGGTGTTTCGCCGCGCGGGGCTATTGGATATTCCATCGATCTATCGGCTGGTCCAGCAAGGTAGCGTGGATGGCGCTTACGCCGATCGATCTCTCAGCGGAACGCAGCGGAACGGGGCACGTTCTGCTGCTCAGGCAATTGCTCGGGCTGCGCCTGTCGCTGTGGCTGAGCGATGCGTGGATCGGCAGCGGGCTATCGCCGCTGGCCGTGCTGGAGCATGGCGATGAATTCATCCGCCGGCGGCAGAGTGTGGTTCCACCCGGCTTCCATGGGCTGGACGTCTATGAGAAGACCGTTGAGTAGCGCTTGATAGAAGGTCGTGGGCCCCACAGCAGCGGGCTCGCGATCTTTTCCGGCGCCAGAAAAGCACAAAGGGCTACGAACTTGCGCTCGTAACCCTTTGTTTTGTTTGGTGGCGAATCAGGGACTCGAACCCCGGACCTGCGGATTATGATTCCGTCGCTCTAACCGACTGAGCTAATTCGCCGAAGAAACGGGATTATACCGACTTCGGAGGGGTCGTCAACCCCCTCCGTCAATCGCGTTGGTCAGTCATTCTGATAGATATCCACGTCCTTGGTTTCGCGCACGAACAGCGCACCGATCACGAAGGTAATGGCTGCGATCCAGATCGGGTACCACAGGCCGTGGTAGATATTGCCGTTCTGGGCCACCAGGGCGAACGAGATGGTCGGCAGCAGCCCGCCAAACCAGCCATTGCCGATGTGATACGGCAGCGACATCGACGAGTAGCGGATGCGCGTCGGGAATAGTTCCACCAGCATCGCCGCAATCGGGCCGTAGACCATGGTCACGTAGATCACCAGGATCACCAGGATCACCAGCACCATGACCGTGTTCATCTGCGCCGGATCGGCCTTGGTCGGGTAGTTGGCGGCCTTGAGCGAGTCGGCGACCTGCTTCTTGAAGTCGGCGATCTTGGTCTTGCTGTCGGCGTCGAAGTTCTGGCCGTCGGCCGTGCGGCCGGCATTGAGTGAGGCGATTTCCTTGCCGGCGATGGTCACCGTGGCAATGGTGCCGGCCGGGGCTTCGGCCGTCTCATAGCTGGCGGATGACTGTGCCAGCGTGCGCTTGGCGATGTCGCACGATGAGCGGAAGTCCACTTCCCGCGCGATCGGGCTGCCCTGGAACGAGCATTCCTTCGGGTCGGCCTTGATGACGATCTGCGCCGTTTGCTGCGCGCGCTCCAGCGCTGGGTTGGCATAGTGCGTGAGCGCCTTGAACAGCGGGAAGTACGTCAGCACCGCCAGCAGGCAGCCGGCCATGATGATCCACTTGCGGCCGATGCGGTCCGACAGCGAGCCGAAGAACACGAAGAACGGCGTGCCGATGGCCAGCGCCACCGCAATCAATACGTTGGCCGTGAACGCGTCCACCTTCAGCACCTGCGTGAGGAAGAACAGCGCGTAGAACTGGCCCGTGTACCACACCACGGCCTGGCCGGCGGTCAGGCCGAGCAGCGCGAGGATCACGATCTTCAGGTTGCGCCATTGGCCGAAGGCTTCGGTCAGCGGGGCCTTGGAGGTCTTGCCCTCGGCCTTCATCTTCTGGAACGCCGGCGATTCGCTCATCGACAGGCGGATGTACACCGACGTGGCCAGCAGCAGGATCGACATCAGGAACGGGATGCGCCAGCCCCAGTCGTCGAAGGACTTGCCGGTCAGTTCGCGCACCACCAGGATGACGATCAGCGAGAGGAACAGGCCCAGCGTGGCGGTGGTCTGGATCCATGACGTATAGGCGCCACGACGCCCATGCGGGGCGTGCTCGGCCACGTATGTGGCAGCGCCGCCGTATTCACCGCCCAGCGCCAGGCCCTGCAGCAACCGCAATGCAATCAGGATGACCGGGGCAGCCACGCCAATCGTGGTGTATGAGGGCAGCAGGCCGACGATGAAGGTCGACGTGCCCATGATCACGATGGTGATCAGGAAGGTGTATTTGCGCCCGATCATGTCGCCCAGGCGGCCGAACACCAGCGCGCCGAACGGACGCACCAGAAAGCCCGCAGCAAACGCCAGCAGTGCAAAGATGAAGGCCGCCGTCGGGTCCAGGCCAGAGAAGAACTGCTTGGCGATGATGGCCGCAAGCGAGCCGTAGAGATAGAAGTCGTACCACTCGAACACCGTCCCCAGCGACGAGGCGAAGATGACCTTCTTCTCCTCCTTTGTCATGGGCGCGGGCTGTATGCGCCCGGCGGGCGCATTCGGTGCACTCTGCACGGTTGCCATGTTGTCTCCTGTTTTCGTAGGTCGTCCCGCTGGGCATGGACATGACAACGCAAAGCAATCGCCCGCGGAATTGTGAACGATTGTGGGAAGCGAAGCTTACGGCGTTCTGACAGGCGCGTGCTTTTTGGTTCACCCGTTCGACTCGCGAGGACTCCAACAAAATCAAGCACTTGACGCACATCCTGCGGACGGTGCGTGGTATTTGGTCGGCCACGATGGCGAGTGCAGCGCATCATCAAAAAACAGATCTGCACGCGCAATACCCGAGTGCGATGCGGGGCTCGACGAATGTGCGATCGCACAAGAGATGCACCGTTTGCAGCGTTGCTGGGGTGATCGAGTCGCAAGCTCGAGTGAAACGGCGGCCTGCTCGTACACGAACTTCGTCGGTCACGCCTTCGCATGCCCCATTGCGCTAGGGAAAACCACTATCTCCGCCAAGTCACTGCAGAGGGGCCGAGTAAGAGTTCAGTCAGTTTCGCTACCGAGAATCGGCGCACCCATTCCAAGAGAGAACGAGGAGACAGGCGATGCAGGATTCATTGGTAGGAAAAATCGAGGTGCATCCAAAGTATGCAGAGCTCAAGCGGCGGCGCAATGCGCTTGGCCTCTTCCTGACGGTGCTGATGCTGGTTGTGTACTACGGCTACATCGCGCTGATTGCATTCGATAAATCGTTTCTCGCCAAGCCCGTGGGCACGGGCGTGATGAGCGTTGGCGTGCCGGTCGGCATTGCGGTGATTGTCTTCACGATCGTCATCACCGGCATCTACGTGCGCCGCGCGAACAACGAATACGATCAACTGACGCAGGACATCCTGAAGGACGTCGCCAAATGAAGAAAACGCTTTCGATGATGCTGGTGGCGCTACTGGCCGCCGGCGCTTGCGGTGCAGCCCTGGCCGCTGGTGGCGATGTCGGGCAGACCGCCAAGCAGGAAACCAACACCACGGCCATCGTGCTGTTCGCGCTGTTCGTGGCCGGCACGCTGTGGATCACCAAGTGGGCGGCTTCGCGCACGCGCTCGGCGGCTGATTTCTATACGGCGGGCGGCGGCATCACCGGCTTCCAGAACGGGCTGGCGATCTCCGGCGACTACATGTCGGCGGCGTCCTTCCTCGGCATTTCGGCGGCCGTCATGACCACCGGCTATGACGGGCTGATCTACTCCATCGGATTCCTGGTCGGCTGGCCGGTCATTACATTCCTGATGGCCGAGCGGCTGCGCAACCTTGGCAAGTTCACCTTTGCCGATGTGGCCGGCTACCGGTTCGAGCAAGGTCCGATCCGCAGCTTTGCCGCCGTCGGCACGCTGGTGGTGGTGGCCTTCTACCTGATCGCGCAGATGGTGGGCGCCGGCCAGCTCATCAAGCTGTTGTTCGGCCTGGACTACTGGGTGGCGGTGGTCATCGTCGGCGCGCTGATGATGGTCTACGTGCTGTTTGGCGGCATGACGGCAACGACCTGGGTGCAGATCATCAAGGCGTGCATGCTGCTCGCCGGCGTAACGTTCATGGCGATCATGGTGCTGGCCCAGTACGGCTTCAGCCTGGAGGCACTGTTTGCCAAAGCGGTCCAAGTCAAGACGGCCATCGCAACAAACGCCGGTAAGTCGCCCGACGAGGCTGCCAAGATCGGGCTGTCGGTAATGTCGCCGGGCGGCTTCATTAAAGACCCGATCTCGGCCATCTCCTTTGGTATGGCGCTGATGTTCGGCACCGCCGGGCTGCCGCACATCCTGATGCGCTTCTTCACAGTGCCGGATGCCAAGGAAGCACGCAAATCCGTGTTCTGGGCCACCACCTGGATCGGCTACTTTTACATCCTGATCTTCATCATCGGTTTTGGTGCGATCACCCTGGTGTTGACCAATCCCGAGCTGGCCGACGTGGCCAAGGGCGTGATCAAGGGCGGTGCAGGCACAGCCAACATGGCTGCGGTGCTGGTGGCCAAGACGGTTGGCGGCGATGTGTTCTACGGTTTCATCTCGGCCGTGGCCTTTGCCACGATTCTTGCGGTGGTGGCGGGGCTGACGCTGTCCGGTGCCTCGGCGGTGTCGCACGACCTGTACGCCACCGTCTTCAAGAACGGCAAGGCCAACAGCGCTGATGAGCTGAAGGTGTCGCGCATCACCACGATGGTGCTCGGTGTTATCGCCGTGCTGCTGGGCATCGCGTTCGAGAAGCAGAACATCGCGTTCATGGTGTCGCTGGCGTTTGCGGTGGCGGCTTCGGCCAACTTCCCGGTGCTGTTCCTCTCGATGCTGTGGAAGGGCTGCACCACGCGTGGCGCGGTCATCGGCGGGTTCCTGGGGCTGATTTCGTCGGTGGGGCTGACCATCGTTTCGCCGTCGGTGTGGGAAGCGACGCTGGGTTATCCGAAGGGCTCGGCGTGGTTCCCGTACACCTCGCCCGCGCTGTTCTCGATGACGATCGGCTTTGTGGGCGTGTGGCTGTTCTCGGTGCTTGATACAAGCGTCCGCGCCAAGAACGAGAAGGCCTCCTTTGCCGCACAGCAGGTGCGCTCGGAGACGGGCCTCGGGGCAGCCGGCGCATCCGGCCACTGAGCGGCTGCGGGTTGTGCTGATCGAGGGCGGGTGACGCGTCGCGCCGCTTGCCCTCCAGGCCCCCATGCCCAGCGCCTTCAACTTCTCCGTCTGGCCCTTCGACTGCCTGAGCCAGGACGAACAGCGCCTGGTGCGGGATGCCGTCGATATCGGCTACTACCCGGAAGGGGAAACCATCCTCGATGTCGGTGCGGCGCCGTCGCACCTCTTCGTGATCATCAAAGGCGGTGTCGCCCAGTACGACGGCGAGGAACTGATCGCCACCTACGGCCCCGACGATTGCTTTGATGGGCGAGCCCTGGTGGCGGGCAAGGCCAGCAGCCGTTTCGTCGCCACCGAGGAGGTTGTGGCCTACCAGGTTGCGCGCCAGGCGGTGCGCGATCTTATTGCCGCCAACGCAACCTTTGGCGCATTGCTGTTCTCAGACCTGGGCAGCAAGCTCGGTGTGATCGCGCAGTTGCAGAGCCTGGAGACGATGCAGTCGCTGGCCGTCTCGCGCGTGAGCGATGCTTTCATCCGGCCCGCGCATTTTGTCGATGCCGACACGGATGTCGTCTCCGTGGTCAGGCTGTTCCAGGCCCACGGCACGTCGAACGTGCTGGTGCGCGATCGCACCAGCGTTCCGCCGCGCTTGGGTATCTTCACACGCAGTTCCCTGCAGCGTGCTGTCCTGCATGGCACACCGCTCGATCGCCTGCCGGTCGGGCAGATGAGCCAGTTCTCGCTTATCAGCGTGCCCGCATCTGCGCAGATTGGCGACGCGCTG
Source organism: Ralstonia sp. UBA689 (assembly GCF_002298975.1). GTDB lineage: Bacteria > Pseudomonadota > Gammaproteobacteria > Burkholderiales > Burkholderiaceae > Ralstonia. The sequence goes on along the minus strand of NZ_DBMV01000009.1, from coordinate 69,011 downwards.
ACGCTGATGCTGCGCCATCGAGTGCACCGCCTGGTCGTGACGCGTGAAGACGAGATTCTCGGCTTGCTCGAATCGCTGGATGTGTTCAGTTTCCTGGCCAATCACTCGTATTTGCTGACGGTGCAGATCAACCTGGCCCAGGATCTGGATGCGCTCGCACAGGTGGCGTCGCAGATCACGCGCATGGTGTCGCTGCTTCTGCGCGGCGGCTCGCGCGTGGACCACATTGCCAACCTGGTGCGCGAAATCAACGCGCGCCTGTTCGAACGCGCCTGGCAGATGATCGCGCCGCCGGAACTGGTGGCCAACAGCTGCCTGTTCGTCATGGGCAGCGAGGGCCGTGGCGAACAACTGCTCAAGACCGATCAGGACAACGGCCTAGTGCTGCGCGACGGCTTTGTGCCACCACCGGATCTGCCGCGCATCGTTGCGCATTTCTCCGATGCGCTCGCGGCGTTCGGCTACCCGCCTTGCCCGGGCGGCATCATGCTCAGCCGGCCTGAATGGTGCCTGAGCGCGAGCGACTTCGCGCGACGCATCCGGGAATGGCTGATCCTGCCAAGCCCGGAAGGCTTGATGCATCTGGCGATCTTCTTCGATGCGCATGCCGTGTGCGGCGACGCCTCCCTGCTCAAGCAATTGCGCCGGACCCTGCTCGATCTCACACTCGATAACGACGCCGTGTTGGGCCGCTTTGCCGCGGCCATCGAAGCCTTCGGCCATGCCTCCGGATGGCGTGATCGCTTGTTCGGCCTGGGGGAGGCCGACCCGGTGCTCGACGTGAAGAAGGAAGGTATTTTCCCGATCGTCCACGGCGTGCGAAGTCTCGCGCTCGCGCACCATGTGCTGGACGAGACCGGCACCGTGCCACGCCTGGATGCGCTGGTGCGTGCCCAGGCGCTCGACGCGCAAATGGCCGCCGAGCTGCGCGAGAGCCTGCACTTCCTGATGGCGCTGCGGCTCAAAGCCGGGCTGGCGGAGATCGACGCGCATCAGCCGCTGTCGTGCGATGTGCACGTGTCGCGCCTGTCGTCGCTGGAGCGGGACCTGCTCAAGGACGCGCTGGGCGCAGTCAAACGGTTCAAGGCGCTGCTGCGGCAGCGCTGGCGGACCGAGTGGATGTGAGCGCAGGTCGGCTGCCATGACCGCGCTGCTCTCCGATTGGCTTCGGGCACTGCAAAGGCGGCGCCAGTTGCGCAGGTTGCGCGATCCGACGTTCCGTTTCCTGTTCGATCCGCCGCCGCCCGATGAATGGGTTGCGCTTGATTGCGAGACCACCGGCCTGAACGTGCGCACAGACGAGATCATCTCCATTGGTGCCGTTCGCATTGTCGGCAACCGTATCCTGACCAGTGAACGCCTGGAGTTGCTGATCAAGCCGCAGGGTACCGTGGGTGCGGAGAGCATTTGCGTGCACCGGCTGCGCAAGCGCGACCTGGCCGACGGCGTGCCGATCGAGCAGGCAATCCTGACGTTGCTGCGTTTCATCGGTAGCCGGCCGCTGGTGGGCTACTACCTTGAGTTCGACGTGGCGATGCTGAACCGGGTGCTGGCGCCAATGCTGGGCATCGGCCTGCCGCAGCAGCAGATCGAAGTCTCAGCCCTTTACTACGACTACCAGTTTCGCCAACTGCCGCCTTATCGGCAGCAGGGTGACCCCGATCTGGACCTGCGCTTCGCCACCCTGATGACCGAGCTGGATCTGCCAACCTGGGATGCCCACGATGCGCTCAACGATGCGGTGATGGCGGCGCTGGCCTTCGTGAAACTGCGTCACCTCGGCGCGGCCTGACGCGGCGCGGCGCCTCAGATGGACGGCGGTGGCGGTTGTTTCGGTGCGTCGAGCTGCGCGGATTCCGCCTCTTGGGAGGCCGCATCCGCGGCGGCGCGGTTGGTGCGCCACGCATACAGCACCGTGATCAGCACATAGACGATGGGCGCGCCCTGGCCTGCCACCCAATACGCAAACGACCAATCGAAGAAGCGCATCGACAGGTCGCGCGCGAAGAACGCCACCACGAACGTCACCACAAACCACACGCCCAGCAGTGCGGCGATCCAGCGCATGTTGGCGATCCAGCGCCGGCGCGCGGGGGTGCCCGGCGTGATGCTCACGTGGCCGCCTCGCCATTGGCTGTGCAGCGATGCAGCGTGATGCGAAAGCGTGCTCCCGCCAGGCGCGGCGACGATTGGTAGACGTTGTCGAGCACCTCAATGTCACCGCCGTGCTGCTGCACGATCTCGCGCACGATGGCCAGGCCCAGCCCGCTGCCCTCGACCTGCGTGCCGAGGATGCGGTAGAAGCGCTGCATCACGCGTTCGCGCTCTGCCACGGGGATGCCGGGGCCGGTATCGTCCACGTCGATGAAGAGGAAGGGCTCGAACGGCGCGGTAGTCACGCGCACCGTCACGTGGCCGCCATCGGGCGTGTAGCGGATGGCGTTGTCGAGCAGGTTGTTGAGCATCTCGGCGAGCATGGTCGCGTTGCCGGAAGTCATGACCGGCGGGCCGGGTTCTTCGAAGCCAAGGTCAATGTGCTTGGCCCACGCCTTGGGCAGCCATTCGGCCACCACTTGGCGTGACAGTGCGCAGATATCCAGCGGCACCATCCCGTCGGTCGCGCCCATGTTCTCCATGCGCGCCAGCGACAGCAACTGCTTGACCAGATGCGCCGTGCGGTCCGAACTGTCGGCAATGTACGCGAGCGTGCGGCGCAGCTCGTCGGGCGATTGTTCACGCTGAGCCAACTCGGCCTGCATGCGCAGGCCGGCCAGCGGCGTCTTCATCTGGTGCGCGGCGTCCGCAATGAAGCGCTTCTGCGTCTGCACTGATTGCTCCAGTCGCCCAAGCAGATCGTTGAACGAGGCGACCAGCGGCGTCAACTCCTGCGGCGCGGCGCCTTCGTCGATGGGGCTGGTGTCGCCCGGGTTGCGTGCACGGATGCGCTGCTGGATGGCGGTCAGCGGCGCCAGCCCGCGCGTCAGCCCGAACCACACCAGGATCACGGCCAGCGGCAGGATCACGAACTGCGGCAGGATCACGCCCTTGATGATCTCGTTGGCCAGTTGCGCGCGCTTGTCCAGCGTCTCGGCCACCTGCACGAGCGCCGGCTTGCCTCCGCTCACGCCGCCCATGCCGGGTTGCTGCACATACGTATACGCCACGCGGATGTCTGCGCCATGGATGCGGTCGTCGCGCAGTTGTACGAGACCGCCGGAGTTGGTGTCTTCCTCGGGCGGCAGCGGCAGGTCGCGATCGCCCGAGATGAACTCGCCGGTCGTGCCGAGCACCTGGTAGTAGATGTTGTCGGTTTCGTCCGCGCGCAGGATCTCGCGTGCCGAGATCGGCAATTGCAGCGTCACGCGCCCGTTCACCTCGCGCAATTGCTGGCTCAGTACGATGACGCTCGATTCCAGCGCCCGGTCGTACGGCGCATTGGCAATCGACTTGGCCACCAGGTACGTCACCGCAATGCTCATCGGCCAGAGCAGCAACAGCGGCGCGAGCATCCAGTCAAGAATCTCGCCAAAGAGCGAGCGCGCGACAGGCCGGGTGGCGTCGTCTTCAAGGTGGGGGAGGGTATCGGCGAGGTCGCTGCTGTCATCGCGGCCATCAGCCTGGGGCGCGGCGCTTGCGAGCGGTGCGCGGGGCACGCGATGGCGGCGCCACGGCCAGACCAGCCGGTCACCCATGGGCGGCGGCCTGGGTTGGTGCGGCGACGCGCTCCAGGCAATAGCCCAGCCCGCGCACGGTGGCGATGCGGATGCCGTCCACCTCGATCTTCTTGCGCAGGCGATGGACGTAGACCTCGATGGCGTTGTTGCTGACCTCTTCGCCCCAACCGCACAGGTGGTCGACCAGTTGTTCCTTCGACACCAGCCGGCCCACGCGGGCGAGCAATATCTCCAGCAGGCCGATCTCGCGCGCCGACAGCTCCACCATCTGGTCATGGATATAGGCGATGCGCCCGACCTGATCGAATGCCAGCGGCCCATGGCGGATGAGCGTGGCACCGCCGCCGGCGCCGCGCCGCACCAGCGCTCGCACGCGCGCCTCCAGCTCGGACAGGGCGAAAGGCTTGGCCATGTAATCGTCGGCGCCCAGGTCGAGGCCCTTGACGCGTTCTTCCACGCTGTCGGCGGCGGTCAGGATCAGCACCGGCAGCATCGCTCCGCGAGAGCGCAGGCGCTTGAGCACCTCCAGCCCCGACATGCGCGGCAGGCCCACGTCGAGGATGAGCAGGTCGTAGGTTTGTGCCGTCTGGGCGGACAGCGCCGCGTCGGCGGCGGCCCCGTCGGAGGCTTGGTCAACGGCATAACCGGCCTGGCGCAGCGAACGGGTCAGCCCGTCGGCCAGCGTGGCGTCGTCTTCGGCAATCAAGATGCGCATGCGTGTCTCCCCGCGATGCCGGGCAAGGTGTCTGGCTTGCCCATCCCGCCCGCTACATGGTTTTTGCGCGACACGAAGTGCGGGAGACTTGTCAAAACCACTGGTTTTTTATACAGTATCCCGAATTCGCCGTGCTGTAGTCTTGGCGGCGCTAAAGTAATGGAATTGGGTCGTGCTTTGCGGCCCGTTGTTGCTGGCAACCGCTGGAATCGCAAGCCCTTGCGGCCAGTTTATACACCAATTTGCACGAAGGACGACCATGGAAGACGGCAAGAAGGCAGCCACGATGAGCGCGGAAAAGCAGAAGGCGCTGGCTGCCGCGCTCGCGCAGATCGAAAAGCAGTTCGGCAAGGGCTCGATCATGAAGATGGGCGATGCCGAGGTGGAACCGGTCCAAGTGGTGTCCACCGGCTCGCTGGGGCTGGACGTGGCCCTGGGCGTCGGCGGCCTGCCGCGCGGCCGCGTGGTCGAGATCTACGGCCCGGAATCGTCCGGTAAGACCACCCTGACGCTGCAGGTGGTAGCCGAGATGCAGAAGCTGGGCGGCACCTGCGCCTTCATCGACGCCGAGCACGCGCTGGACGTGACCTACGCTGACAAGATCGGCGTGAACGTGCCGGACCTGCTGATCTCCCAGCCGGATACCGGCGAACAGGCCTTGGAAATTGCCGACGCGCTGGTGCGCTCGGGCTCGGTGGACCTGATCGTTATCGACTCGGTGGCCGCCCTGGTGCCGAAGGCCGAAATCGAAGGCGAGATGGGCGACGCGCTGCCCGGCCTGCAGGCCCGCCTGATGAGCCAGGCACTGCGCAAGCTGACCGGTACCATCAAGCGCACCAACTGCCTGGTGATCTTCATCAACCAGATCCGTATGAAGATCGGCGTGATGTTCGGCTCGCCGGAAACCACCACGGGCGGTAACGCGCTCAAGTTCTACGCCTCGGTGCGCCTGGATATCCGCCGCATCGGCTCGATCAAGCGGGGCGACGAGGTGGTCGGCAACGAAACCAAGGTCAAGGTCGTCAAGAACAAGGTGGCGCCGCCGTTCCGCGAGGCCATCTTCGACATCCTCTACGGCCAGGGCGTGTCGCGCGAGGGCGAGATCATCGACCTGGGCGTGGAAGCCAAGGTGGTCGAGAAGTCCGGCGCCTGGTACAGCTACGGCGGCGAGCGCATCGGCCAGGGCCGCGACAACTGCCGTGAATACCTGCGCGAGAACCCCGACCTGGCCCGCGAGATCGAAAACAAGGTCCGCGAGCAACTGGGCGTGACGCCGATGGGCGCCGTCGTGGCGGCCGAAGAAGAGGTTGAGGAAGAGTAATTGGGTTGGCCACCAGCACAGATTGGTGGTCCTATCGAGCTTGACACGCCTGCCGTCCCCCAACGGTGGGCGTTTTTCTTTGGGGCATGAAATCATATGCCGTTGCCGCGTCAACCGTTGTCGCTGAAGGCGCGCGCGCTGGGCTACCTGTCCCGACGCGAGCACAGTCGCGCCGAGCTGCGCCGCAAATTGGCCCCGCACGCCGAATCCGCCGAGGAGGTGGACGCGCTGCTGGATTGGCTGGAGCGCGAAAACTGGCTGTCCAACACCCGCTTTGCCGAAAGCGTGGTGCACCGCCGCGCTGGCCGTTATGGCACGGCTCGGCTGATGCAGGAGTTGAAGACGCATCAGCTCGGTGAGGAGACGCTGGGCGAGGTCAAGGCCCAGTTGCAGGCCACCGAGGTCGAGCGGGCCAAGGCTCTGTGGGAAAAGCGCTTCGGCCATCCACCCGCCGACCTTGCCGAGCGCGCCAAGCAGGTGCGCTACATGATGGCGCGCGGGTTTTCCCGGTCGGTGGTGTCGCGCATCATCGCCGGGGCGGATGAATTGCTGGGCGACGGTGACGAATCGGCCTGAACATCGCCGATCTTGTGGCAATTCGCGCAAACAATCCGTCTGTGCGGCGAATCGGTGGTTTGCACCTCCGGCGGCTGTTCAACCCTTCTGGCACCGCATTGCAGCACGCGACCCGGCCCGGTCGTGACGACGTGTTAAAATCCACAGCTTTGATACCGTCCTCTACTTCGGTTGCAGGGCGGTTGTGTTCGTGTGCAGCAGGCTATTCGCCGTTGCGCATGTCCCGTAGGTAGCGCGCGAGATCCGCGTGCGCCTGCCTCCATCGGTCCTATCGGTCTGTCTGGTCCATGCCTTTGTCTGCTCCCGTCCCGCGCGTCATGCGCCACCGCCGTGCCATCACGGTGGAGGCCTATTTGCGGGAAGACGGTCTGTGGGACATTGAAGCGCGCCTGACCGACACCAAACCTCGCGATATCCCGCTGGCCAGCGGCGGAGTTCGCGCAGAAGGTCAGCCGCTGCACGATCTGTGGCTGCGCGTGACCATCGACACCCGCATGAACGTCGTGGACGCCGAAGCGTGCTCCGACTGGGTGCCGTATCCAACACATTGCGACACGATCGGTCCGGCCTACCGCAAGCTCATCGGCTTGAACCTGATGAAAGGTTTCCGCAAGGCCTCGCGTGAGAGACTCGGCGGCGTGGCGGGCTGTACGCACCTGACCGAGCTGTGCGGCGTGTTGCCGACCGCCGCTATCCAGGCCTTCGCGGGTGATGTCTTTCCGGTACGAGACAATTCCAACGACCACCGGCCGATCGAGTCCGGCGAAAAGCCGCCTTATCAACTCCACGGCTGCCATGCCCTGCACCTTGAGGGCGAGGTGGTCCGCAAGCATTACCCCCGCTGGTTTGCTTATCAGTCACAACCTGAATCGCACACCAAGCCCGAGGCCAAGATCCTACCGCCAGTTACCGAGCCGCAATCGGAGCCATTTTCGGAGCCGTCGTCCTGACGGACGCTGCGCCGCTCGCGTTTTCAACATTCATCACACTCACACTGCCTAGCAAAGGAAACACGCATGAATATCCATGAGTACCAAGGCAAGGAAATCCTGCGCAAATACAATGTGCCGGTTCCGCGCGGCATTCCGGCCTTCTCGGTCGACGAGGCCATCAAGGCTGCTGAAACCCTGGGCGGCCCGGTGTGGGTCGTGAAGGCGCAGATTCATGCGGGTGGCCGTGGCAAGGGCGGCGGCGTGAAGGTTGCCAAGAGCATGGAGCAGGTCAAGGAATACGCCAGCAGCATCCTGGGCATGACGCTGGTGACGCACCAGACCGGTCCGGAAGGCAAGCTGGTCAAGCGTCTGCTGATCGAAGAAGGCGCGGACATCAAGAAGGAACTGTACGTGTCGCTGGTGGTGGACCGTGTGTCGCAGCAGGTCGCGCTGATGGCCTCGAGCGAAGGCGGCATGGACATCGAAGAAGTCGCTGCCCACACCCCGGAAAAGATCCACACGCTGCTGATCGATCCGCAAGCCGGCCTGCAAGACGCCCAGGCTGACGACATCGCCCGCAAGATCGGTGTGCCCGACGCGAGCGTGCCGCAAGCCCGCCAAGCCCTGCAAGGCCTGTACAAGGCATTCTGGGAAACCGACGCTTCGCAAGCTGAAATCAACCCGCTGATCCTGACCGGCGACGGCAAGGTCATCGCGCTGGACGCCAAGTTCAACTTCGATTCGAACGCGCTGTTCCGCCACCCGGAAATCGTCGCCTACCGCGATCTGGATGAAGAAGATCCGGCCGAAATCGAAGCCTCGAAGTTCGACTTGGCCTACATCTCGCTCGACGGCAACATCGGCTGCCTCGTGAACGGCGCCGGCCTGGCCATGGCCACGATGGACACCATCAAGCTGTTCGGCGGCGAGCCGGCCAACTTCCTCGACGTGGGCGGCGGTGCCACCACCGAGAAGGTGACCGAAGCCTTCAAGCTGATGCTGAAGAACCCGGACGTGAAGGCCATCCTCGTGAACATCTTCGGCGGCATCATGCGTTGCGACGTGATCGCCGAAGGCGTGATCGCGGCGGCGAAGGCTGTGTCGCTGTCGGTGCCGCTGGTCGTGCGCATGAAGGGCACCAACGAAGACCTCGGCAAGAAGATGCTGGCCGACTCGGGTCTGCCCATCATCGCCGCCGACACGATGGAAGAGGCCGCCCAGAAGGTCGTGGCCGCTGCCGCTGGCAAGTAAGCCGCCCGCCGCCCAACCATACGCGAACGCGAGCGGCGCCCGTTGAGACCAACGGCGCGGCTTGCTGCCAATCAGGCCAAAGAGGATTAAGCATGTCGATTCTGATCAACAAAGACACCAAGGTCATCACCCAGGGGATTACCGGCAAGACCGGCCAGTTCCACACCCGCGGCTGCCGCGACTACGCCAACGGCAAGAACGCCTTCGTGGCAGGCGTGAACCCGAAGAAGGCCGGCGAGGACTTCGAGGGCATCCCCATCTACGCAACCGTCAAGGACGCCAAGGCGCAGACCGGCGCAACCGTGTCGGTCATCTATGTGCCGCCCGCAGGCGCTGCTGACGCCATCTGGGAAGCTGTCGAAGCTGAACTGGACCTAGTGGTTTGCATCACCGAAGGCATCCCCGTGCGCGACATGATGATGGTCAAGGACAAGATGCGTAAGGCCGGCAGCAAGACGCTGCTGCTGGGCCCGAACTGCCCGGGCCTGATCACGCCGGACGAAATCAAGATCGGCATCATGCCGGGTCACATCCACCGCAAGGGCCGCATCGGCGTGGTGTCGCGCTCGGGCACGCTGACGTACGAAGCCGTGGGCCAGCTCACCGCGCTGGGCCTGGGCCAATCGTCGGCAGTCGGCATCGGCGGCGACCCGATCAACGGCCTCAAGCACATCGACGTGATGAAGATGTTCAACGACGATCCGGAAACGGACGCCGTGGTCATGATCGGTGAGATCGGCGGTCCGGACGAAGCCAACGCGGCCTACTGGATCAAGGACAACATGAAGAAGCCGGTGGTTGGCTTTATCGCAGGCGTGACCGCGCCTCCGGGCAAGCGCATGGGCCACGCCGGTGCGCTGATCTCGGGCGGTGCCGACACGGCGCAAGCCAAGCTGGACATCATGGAAGCCTGCGGCATCAAGACCACCAAGAACCCGTCCGAGATGGGCCGACTGCTGAAGTCGCTGCTGTAATCGGCAGGGTTTGAGGTTGTGCGAGAACGGGAGGCCTGGCCTCCCGTTTTTGTTTGGGGGCGACGGTTCGCGAGCAATGCGGCGTGCGTGCCATGCACGACCTGTATATAAGCAAAGCCGTAGCCTTTAATCCGTTCATCCCTGTTTAACAAGAATATTCACAGGAATGTTATTCATGGCGCTCACTTCCAGCGCATTCTGGTTCGCGCTCGGCTCCATCATCCTGACCAATGTCGTGCTGTCGGGCGACAACGCGGTGGTCATCGCCCTGGCCGCGCGCCACCTGCCGCAGCGGCAGCAGAAGCAGGCCATCTTCTGGGGGAGCGCCGGCGCTATCGTGCTGCGCATCGTGCTGACCATCCTGGCGGTCAAGCTGCTGGCGTTGCCGTATTTGAAGACGATCGGCGCGGTGCTGCTGGTCTACATCGGTATCAAGCTGCAGGCTGAAGCGGAGGAGGATGCCTCCGGCGAGCATCGCCAGCGCGACGGCCTGTGGCCTGCCGTTCAGACCATCCTCATGGCCGATTTGGTGATGTCGCTCGACAACGTCGTCGCCGTGGCCGCCGCAGCGGAGAAGGGGCCGCCGGGCACGACGTTTCTGCTGCTGGTGCTGGGGCTTGGGCTGTCGGTTCCGCTCATCATTTTTGGCAGCACGCTGCTGGTGGGGGTGATGGCGCGGTTTCCGATCATCGTGACGCTGGGGGCGGCGTTGCTGGGCTATCTGGCTGGCGACATGTTGGTCACGGACCCGGCGGATGCGGTGTGGTTCGAGCACGCAGTGCCGCGTGCTGGCGTCGTGCTGGGCTGCCTGGGCGCGCTGATCGTGGTGGCGGTAGGGTGGTGGTTAAGCCGACGGGCGCTGCGCCAGGCATAAGCCACTCCTCGTAGCCCTGCGCCGGAAAGTGATCGAGAGGACGCTAAATTGACGAACCTCGTCAATTTGTGACAAGAATTGACAATCTGTGGCGTGCGTAACACGCGAATCGCGTCAATTTTTGGCCGATATGCGGAGTTTTTCGGGTGGCACGGTCCGTGCTCTATCTCCCTCGCATCATCTTTAACCAAACAATCCGGGGGATTTTATGAAGTCGATGCGTTTCAACAAGCGTGCCCAGAAGGGCTTCACGCTGATCGAACTGATGATCGTGGTTGCGATCGTTGGTATTCTGGCTGCCATCGCCATTCCGGCTTACCAGGACTACACTATTCGTGCGCGCGTGACGGAAGGTTTGTCGCTGGCTGCGGCTGCTAAGGTCACGGTTGCTGAAAATGCTTCGAACGCTGCGCCTGATCTTTCGGCAGGCTACGTTCCGCCGACATCTACCGATGCTCTCAAGAATGTGAATACGATTGCCATCGCATCGAGCACTGGCGTTATTACGATTACCTATAATTCGAACGTTTCTACTTCCGCCAACGGGAATACGCTAACGCTCTCTCCTTTGGATAGCGCGAGTGGGAAAGCGTTGACTGTCAGCACGGCCCCGACGGGACAAATCAAGTGGGTGTGTCAAGCTGCAGTGACCTCCGCTGCCGCCAATACTACGGCGGGTTCGCTTCCGACTAAGTACGCCCCGGCAGAGTGCCGGTAAGCTAAACTGGCTCGCCTAGCAAGAGCGCCTTCGGGCGCTCTTTTCGTTTCGCCACGTCTTTGCCCGTAGCCGATGCCCCGATTCCCCACGCTATCGTTGCCGCTTTGGATTGCCGCTGCAGTATGTTGGTCTATTCCGTTTCTGGTGGCGCCGCATACCTATCCCATTCCCACGTTCTATGGCGAGTTTGTCACCGCTGTTTGCTGGATCGTGCTTGGAGTGTCCGTGCTGGGTTTGACGTGGGCGAGCAAGACGGGGCTGCCGAGCATTGCGCTGGCGCCGCTCGCTCTGATTGTTGTGTTGCTTGTGCAACTGGCTGTTGCCACACCGCTCAATCCGTTTTTCTCCTTTGCTGCCATCGTGTTCTTGTTTGGAGCTGCGGTCGTCTGCGGATTAGGGGCGCGTTGCCGGGGTATGCCGGGCGTCCTCGATGCGATTGCCGTGGGCATCTTGATTGGTGGGCTCTTGACGGTGGCGATCGAGTGTCTGCAACTGTTCCGTGTACCAGGTCTTCCGTCGGCATGGGTCGCGATGATGCCTGCTGGTACGGGGCGCCGCATGTGGGGCAACCTAAACCAACCGAATCACGTGGCCTCGTATCTGGCGTTTGGCTTGGCTGCCTGCCTGCTGTTGGCGCAGAAATACCGGCGCAGCCGGGTACCGCTGGTCATGGCTGCGCTGGTGTTCTTGCTGGGCATGGCGTTGACGTTCTCGCGCGTGACGTGGTTGCACCTGTGTGTGGTGGGCGGCATCGCAGGGCTGGTTTGGTCTGCCGACGTGCGTGGCGCGCGCCGTTGGTGGTTGGCCTGTGTGCCGCTCGTTGCGTTGGCGGTGGCCTATCAGGTCTGCAATTGGCTGGTGGATTACGCTAACGTGCTCTGGCACCTTGATCTGCCTTCGTCGCTCGGCGACCGGTTCAAGGACGAGGGCAATAACCTGCGTTTGCTGCTCTGGAAGCACGCGTGGCACATGTTCTTGGCCCATCCGTGGCTCGGTGGCGGCTGGGGCGACTATGCCTGGAACCAGTACGTGCAGACCGATACGCTCGGCAACGTCGAGATGTCGTTAAACGCACACAACATCGTGCTGGATCTCCTGGCCAAGGTGGGGACGATCGGATTACTTGCCGTGGCGCTGCCTTTCGTGTGGTTGCTGTATGGTGCGTGGAGACGGCCCCTGACGCCGGAGTTGGCTTTCCTCGCGACCATTATTCTGGTGATGGGTGTGCATTCGATGCTTGAGTACCCATTGCATTACCTATTTTTCTTGCTGCCCTTTGCATTTGCACTCGGTTACGCGGACGAGCGCGAACTGCGCATGCCATCCGGCAGCATGGTGTCTCTGTTGACTGGGGTTGTGGTGGTGGGCACGGTAGTGCTGACCGCTCGCATGTGGGTCGATTACAAATCAGTTGAGCGCCTTTACTACATTCCAGACGGTGCGCGGCAGGCAACGTATCAACGCTACCAGGCCAGCGGGCAATTGCTGCTGGTTCCGTACGGAACGTTGGCGATCGCAAACAGTGCGGCGATCACCTACGGAGTGGCACCGATTATGTCCGCGCTGGAGCGTGAGGCAGTGCATTTCTACCCTGGTTCCGGCACCGTACAGCGCTACGCGTTGGCGCTCGCTCTGCAGGGCAAGACCGACGAAGCGGTGACCCAAGTCCGTCGGCTTCATCACCAGTACTGGACCAACTATGCCACACAATCCACGGATCTGACCGGGGCATGCGCACAGCGTGCCGATGCGCTCGAGGCTTTCTGTGCCCGGCTCCGATCCGAACGTTTGCTGATTGTTGCAGACCCGTCGGTAAATAAGAATTAGCTTTCTGCCTCGCGACAAAAAGCGCTCCATTCGGAGCGCTTTGTTATTTTTGGAAGGGATTTTTTCTTATTATCAAAAATTGTTGCGCGATACATGAATTGTTTCCGATTCGCTTAGGCTTGGGGTTCTCAAGGGCTAATTTCGATAAAAGAAGTTTGGCCACTGAGTTCTTTGTCATCAAAAGCGAACTGGGAGTTGTCGACATGTTGAAGCATCGCGTTGCTAAGCGGGTTCAAAAGGGGTTCACCCTCATTGAGCTCATGATCGTTGTCGCTATCGTCGGTATTCTGGCGGCGATTGCCGTACCGGCGTATCAGGATTACACCGTCCGAGCGAAGGTAACCGAAGGGCTCGCATTGGCTGCGCAAACAAAAACGCTTGTGGCGGAAAACGCTATTGCTGGCCAAGATAGACTTTCGAAAGGAATATCGGATTTCTTTCCAACCAAGAACGTCTCGAAGCTCGATGTTGATGACGCTACTGGCGAAATTGTGATCACATTTGATCCGAAACTTGTACCTGACACGAAGAACCAGTTGGTGCTAACGCCATATTCTGAGGGTCGAAATTTAAAGGCCGGGAGTATCCCTGCGGCAGCTATCCAATGGGTTTGTGCGGCAAGCGGGAAAACGCAGCCAGATTCAGGCGTGACGCAGAAGAAGTCTCCTAGTCTGGATGCCAAATACGCCCCTGCCGAGTGCCGCTAACTTCCGCGCACACAAACAAAAAGAGCGTCCCAGGACGCTCTTTTCATCTGCAGCATGCAAGCGTATTAATCCGACACCCACTCCCCCGACTTCCCCCCCCGCTTCTCCATCAACCGCACATCCCCAATCACCATCCCCCGATCCACGGCCTTGCACATGTCGTAGATGGTCAGCAGGCCAACCTGCACAGCAGTCAGCGCCTCCATCTCCACCCCAGTTTGCCCACGCGTCTCAGCGCGAACAGTACAGCGTACGGTGTGAGCAACTTCATCCAATTCAAACTCCACGCCCACCTTGGTCAACGCCAGCGGATGACACAGCGGAATCAGATCCGACGTTCGCTTGGACCCCTGAATCGCCGCAATGCGCGCAATCCCCAGCACATCGCCTTTCTTGGCCGTACCGTCGCGCACCAGCGCAAACGTCTGCGGCAGCATGCGGATCGTGCCGGTAGCCACCGCAACGCGATGCGTAACGGCCTTGTCGCCGACATCGACCATATGGGCTTGTCCGGCGGAATCGAAATGGGTGAGTTGCGGCATGGATGACAGCGGAATCAGGGGGCAGAATACGAAGCGTTTTATGATAGCAAGCACCCGGCTTTCGGCGACGTTGCCGGATCGATTTCGCCCACCGCGCTTTCCGTATGACGCTTTTCCTCTTCCAGCCGCGCGCTCGCAAGTTGACCGCCGCTGTGGTGTTGTCGACTTGGCTTGTGCCGTTGCCACTGCCTGTGCTGGCACAGGGGCCGGCATCTGCGCCGGCAGCCGACCAGGTGCAGAGCAACCTGAACCGCAGCGTACAGATCGGCCGCCAGTCGCCGTACCTGCAGAAAGACCCGACCGTCATCGATGCGCCGACGTATGAGTTGCCCGACATGGGCGACCCGTCCACGGCGGCGCTGTCGCCGGAGATGGAGCGGCGCCTGGGCGACCGTGTGATGCGCCAGATCCGCCGCGATCCGGACTACGTGCCTGACCCGTTGCTCGCCGATTACCTCAACACCATTGCCTACAAGCTGATCGAGGCAGCACGCCGGCAGCGCGTGGGGGGCAGTAGCTCCGCGTCGAGCTTTGAGCTGTTCGCCGTGCGCGACCCGGGCATCAATGCGTTTGCGCTGCCGGGCGGCTACATCGGTGTGAATACGGGCACGCTGGTGGCCACTGAGAGTGAGTCGGAGCTGGCCTCCGTGCTCGGCCACGAAATGGGCCACGTGTTGCAGCGGCATATCGCGCGCGGCATCGACAAGTCGGGCGAGTCGATGTGGATTGCGTTGGCGTCGATCCTGCTGGCTGGGCTTGCGGCGACCAAGAGCGGCGACGCGGCGCAGGCGCTGGCCGTGGGCGGGCAGGCGGCGGCGGTGTCGAACCAGCTTGCCTTCTCGCGCAGCGCAGAGCGCGAGGCTGACCGCGTCGGCTTTACGCTGCTCACGGGCGCTGGTTACAACCCCGAGGGCATGCCCGACTTCTTCCGCCGCCTGCAGCGTGTGACGAACATTGCGGATACCGGCGTGATCCCCGGCTATGCGCGCACCCACCCGCTCACGGGCGAGCGCATTGCCGACATGGAGGACCGCGCACGTGGCCTGCCGCACCCGCGCCAGCCGCGCCGGCCCGAGTTCGGCTTTGCCAAGGCGCGGGCGCGCGTGCTGCAGGAGACGTCGACCAGTGCCTACCTCGACGTGCGCAATGCGATGCAGTCGCAACTGTCGTCGGCGCCGGATGCGCCCGTCGAGAAGCGGGCTGCGCTGTGGTACGGCGTGGCCGTTGCCAACCAGATGGCCGGGCGATTGGCCGAGGCCGAGCAGGCGCTTTTGGAAGCGCGGCGCCTGTACGGCAACATTCCCGGCATCACCTCGGGCAGCGTCGATCTGGACGTCACCGCCATCGAATTGGCGCGCGCCGGCAACCACGCGCCCGAAGCGCTGACGCTGGCGCGTGCAGCGCTCACCGCGTATCCGCTGTCGCGCGCCGTCGGCATCACCTACGCGCAGACGCTGCTGGCGGCCGGTCGCACGGATGATGCGATCCCCTATCTGCGGGACAAGGCCCGCGAAGACACCACGCAGTCGATCTGGTGGGACATGCTCGCGCGCGCCTATGCTGACAAGGGCAAGCACGTCGAGCAGCACCGAGCGCTGGCCGAGAAGTACGCGCGCGATGGCGCGTGGGGTTCAGCGGTGGAGCAGCTCAAGCTGGCGCGCGAAGCGGGCGATGCGGATTTCTACACGCTGTCCGAAGTGGATGCGCGCTTGCATCAGATGGAGCGGCAGTACAAGGAGGAGAAGGCGGAGGATAAGGCGTTGCCGAAGTAGGAAAGGGCGGACGGCCGACCCTCGCCGCTACGCCGTTGGATGCGGCACAAAGCCATAACGCCGCGGCACCTCGGCGCTATGGATCGGCTCGATATCGAACGTGCCATCGCCCACGGCCAGCGTGCCAAGCGCGGTGCTGCACGCCTCGCCAAGCCATTGCGCCAGTGACGAGAACGGCTCGAGGTCGTGATCGTGCAGCAGGGCGATGGTCTCTTCCGCTTCCAGCCCGGCCACGCGGCCTGACAGCAGCACGTTGCCGAGCTCGTCGGCAAAGCAGCCGGTCGGCACGAAGGGCGCACCTGAGGTGGTGACGAAGGCGGGCGGCGCACCGTCAGGCATCAGCCGCACGATCCACGGCGTGTAATCGAGTTCGACGAACACCCGCTGCGGCCCGTTTTGGAAGAACCAGCGGCCCGCATCGTCATGCGCGTAGTTGCGCGCGATGAAGTCGATGAGCGGCGTATGGCGGATCGGGTCGCCCGACAGCTTGTTGGCCTGCGCAAATTCATTGCGCATGCGCCATTGGCCACGGCGGTCCAGCGCCAGCCAGCCAAAGCAATTCGGCACGTTCGGCCATTTGGCCATGGCCTGGCGGACGATCTCATCCATGGATGCCTCCCACCATGCCATTGGGCTGTGCGGGCAGCAGCGGGCCCGGGCTGCCCAGCGCGTCGTCAAAGAAGCGCAGGACGCGCGCCGGCATCCAATCGATGCGGCCGGCCATGTGGCGCAGGCCGCCATCGTGACGCAGCAGGAAGCCAACATGGCCGCCATGCTCCGGTTGGTCGAGCACGATGTCCGGCGATACGTCGGCCGGGCCGGGCAGGTGCTGTCCAGGCAGGAAGGGGTCGTTGCGCGCGTTGAGCACCAGCGTCGGCACGCGCACTTCACGCAGGATCGGCTTGGATGAAGCACGTGTCCAGTAGTCGAGCACATCGCGAAAACCGTGCAGTGGCGCCGTGACGAGGTTGTCGAACTCGCTCAGGTTGCGTGCAGCCAGCATGGTGGCCCGGTCGTACAGGCCGGGGTGCTGGTCGAGCTTCGCGTTGGCCTTTTCCTTGAGCGTGCGCAGGAACATGCGCGTGTACACCATGTTGAAGCCCCGCGAAAGCGCAGCGCCGCCGGCTCGCATGTCCAGCGGCGCGGAGACCGTCGCCGCAGCGCTCAGATGGCGCGCGCCGGTACCGTGCTCACCCAGATAGCGCAGCAGCGCATTGCCGCCCAGCGATATGCCGACGGCCAGCAGTTTGCGGCCCTGGGGCAGGCAGACCGTCTGATAGAGCCGTTCCAGGATCCACGCGATCTCGGCGCCATCGCCACAGTGGTACATGCGGGGTGCGCGGTTCATCTCGCCCGAGCAGCCGCGAAAGTGCGGCACGACGCCCGGCCAGCGGCGCGCGCGCAGCGCATCCATCATCAGCCGCGCGTAATGGCTGCGCGAGTCGCCCTCCAGCCCATGGAACATGACGACCAGCGGCGCATGGGCGTCTGCCTCGTGCGTGGTCCAGTCGAGGTCGATGAAGTCTTGATCGGGCGTGTCCCAGCGCTCGCGCCGGTAGGTGATGCGCGGGAAGCGCCACAGGCGCGCCGGCACGATGGTCTGTGCGTTGCCGCCGATCAGCCACCACGGCGAGCGGAACGCATGCGGCTCGAACGGCCCCGCCAGCATGGCGCCGAGGTTCAGTTCAGCGGGGGCAGCATGGCGAGACGAGTAGGTCATCGGGCAGCGGGTGTAGCGAATCCAGCGGCCACGCCGAATGTGGTGCGGCTCAGTGCAGTGAGTGCGAAACGCTGGCCATGGAGGCCGCTACGCGCTCTTCCGCCGCCTGGCTGGAATGCACGTGGGCGATGCGCCAGCCTTCATGGTTCTGCATCAGCACGTAGGTGGTGTGCACGTACAGATCGGCTTCGGTGGAGGTGGCGGAGAAGCGTAGCGCTTCGGTCGCCTCGAAGATCGATACGCCCAGCGACGAGTGCACCTGCTGGGAGAGGCATTCGATCCAGACCGGGTTCTTCTCGACCAGCGCGTCGAGGCACCCGCGCAGTTGCTCGTGGCCGTACAGGCGCTGGCCGTCGGGCAGGATGAAGCTCACCGAGTCTTCGTCCAGCCACAGCTTGAGCGCGCTGTCGGCATCGCGGCGCTTGAGCGCATCGCGATAGGCTTCGAGGATGTCCTCGGCGGCTTCGAACAGGCGGGCAAATCGTGGCATGGCAGCTAGAGTTTGAGGGGGGACTGACGGTACTGGAGCGGCTGTTTGAGTGCATTTATACCGGCTGCAGCAGCCGGCGCAATTCATGAAACACCATCTCGGGGCCAATGTCGCGCAGGCAGCGCAAGTGGCCGAGCGGGCATTCGCGTGCAAAGCACGGGCTGCACTCCAGATGGAGCCACATGATACTCGCAGCGGGTGACAGGGGCGGCGTGTGGCGCGGGTCGCTGGAGCCGAACACGGCCACCTGCGGTCGCCCGAGGGCGGCCGTCACATGCATCAGGCCCGAGTCGTTGCAGATGGCGGCCTCGGACCGGGCGAGCAGTTCGATGGCTTCGTCGAGCGAGGTTTCACCGCAGAGGTTGCGCACGAAAGGGGCGCGCTCGACGATGGCATCGGCCATCTCGCGGTCCTTGCCCGAACCGAGCGTGACGATCTGCGCGTACGGGAACGAGCGGCGCAGCATCTGCGCAAGCTCGGCGAAATGCTCGGCGGGCCAGCGCTTGGCCGGGCCGTATTCCGCGCCGGGGCAAAAGGCGATCAGCCGCGCATTGCCCGGAATACCGAACTTGGCCGATGTGGCCGCCACGCGTTGCACGTCGACGTCCAGCTTCGGGTCGGGCAGGGCGTCGGGCAGCTTGGCGCCAGGCTTGAAGGCCAGCGCTGCATAGTGCTGCACCATTGGCGGGCGCTCGTTCTTGGGCGGATTCGGGTAGCGCACGTTGAGCACGCCCAGGCGCGATTCGCCCTTGTAGCCGATGCGCAGCGGAATGCCGGCCAGCCATGGAATGAGCGCGCTCTTGAACGAGTTCGGCAGCACGTAGGCCACGTCGAAGGTTTCGCCCTTGATCCGCTGGGCGAACATCGTGCGGCTGCCGAGCTGCAGCTTGCCGTGGGCGAGGTCGGTGGGCAACACACGGGCGATTTCCGGCATGCGTGCGAGCACCGGCGCCACCCACTTGGGGGCGATGGCGTGAATCTGCGCGCGCGGGTGCCGCGCCTTGATCTGCGCAAACAGCGGCTGCGCCATCAGCGCGTCGCCGATCCAGTTAGGGGCGACTACGAGGATCTTGCGCATCATCGATTCGCCGGAAGTGGGTTGCGACCAGCGTACAACGGGTGAAGACGGCTCAATGGTGGCCCTTCAGTTCTACGCCGGGGGCCAGCTTGTAGACCGTGCCGCAGTACGGGCACTTGACCTCGCCGGTGTCGGCAATGTCGAGGAACACGCGCGGGTGGTAGTTCCAGGCCGGCGTCTTGGCGGTCGGGCAATGCAGCGGCAGGTCGTCAGCGCCGATTTCGATCGTGGGTGCGGTATGCGTGGTCATGATGAGGTGAGAAATGCCGATGGGGTCTGACCGAGGGTCAGCCACATCCTGTATGGCCGCAGGCTCAAATGCCGACAAAGGCGAAATTGTAAGGGGTGGGCGCTGGCACGCCAACGCTGAATGTTTCACCGTGGCGCCCGGCACGAATCGGCGCACGCTGTCTGTCGTATTCGGATCGGCATTAAGCGGGCACTTAACACAAAAAGTATAATCGTCCGTTTCCTGCGAGCCACCCATGTCGCCCCCGACATTCCAACGTTTGCGCGTTACCGGCAATCCCTGGCCGGCCGATCAAAAAGAGACGAATCCGCCGCTTGTGAGGGCGTCATGGCGTTAATCCGCTGGAGCGCCGCGCTGCAACGCCGCTGGCAGGCGATCGACCCAGCCGAGCGCGCCGGTTTTTTCGCCGGCATGCGGGCTTACATGCCGTCGCTGCCGCCGGTGCTTGCCTGGGGCACGGTGACCGGCGTGGCGATGAGCAAGTCGGTGCTGACCATTCCGCAGGCGATCGGCATGACGATCTTCGTCTATGCGGGGTCGTCGCAACTGGCGGTGCTGCCGCTGCTGGCGGCCGGGCTACCGATCTGGACGGTGTTGCTGACGGCGTTCATCGTCAACGTGCGCTTCATCATCTTCAGCGCGGGGTTGGCACAGCATTTCGGACATCTGCCGTTCGTACGGCGGGTTGTCCTGGGCGTGTTCAACGGTGATCTGCCGTTTGTGCTGTTCACCCAGAAGTACCCGTCGGCCGCGCCGGAGGCGGGCAAGGAGGGCTACTTCTGGGGCATGGTCCTGCTGAGCTTCGTGGCCTGGCAGGTGTCGTCCATCGTGGGCATCGTCGCGGCGAGCCTGTTTCCTGATGCGTGGGGCCTGGCACTGGCCGGGACGCTGGCGCTGATTCCTGTCATGGTGTCGACCATTCGAAGCCGTGCCACCCTCATGGCGGTGGCGGTGGCAGCGGTGCTGGCGCTGGTCGCCTTCAAGCTGCCTTACCGTTTGAGCCTGGTGATTGCCGTGACCGGAGCGATGGCCGCCGGCCTGGCCGCCGACGAGGCTGCCGCGCGCCTCCAATGGCAGCGCCGCCGTGCCTTGCAGGCAACCCCGCAGGCCACGCCCGAGGAGGAAGACGCATGAGTGCGCTGGAAATCTGGCTGGTCATCGCCGGCATGACGATGGTGACCATCGTGACGCGCTCGCTGTTCCTGATCGTGGGTGAGCGCGTGACGCTGCCGATGCGCCTGCAGCACGCGCTGCGCTTTGCGCCGGCCGCGGCGCTGATCGCCATCGTGCTGCCTGACCTGCTCTGGAACCAGAGCCACTTCGACCCGAGCTGGACCAATCCGCGCCTGATGGCCGGCATCGCTGCCACCGCGTTCTACGTGGCGACGCGGCGCATGCTGGGCATGATCTTCGTCGGCATGGGGGTGTTTACCGTGCTGCGTCTCTGGGGATGAACGTGTCAGCTTCCACTCGCAACGGCGCGATTTTTGCCTTCCTGGCCTACACGATGTGGGGCCTGTTTCCGCTGTATTTCAAGCTGCTCAAGACGGTTTCGCCGGTGGAGATCCTGTCGCACCGGGTGATCTGGTCGCTGGCGGTGATGGCGGTGATCCTGCTCATCAAGCGCCACTGGGCCTGGCTGTGGGCGCTGCGCACGCAGCCGCGCGTGGTGGGGCGCTATGCGGCCAGCACCACGCTGCTGGCGGCCAATTGGCTGACCTACATCTGGGCGGTCAACCACGACCACGTGGTCGATGCCAGCCTTGGCTACTTCATCAACCCGCTGGTGGTGGTGATGCTGGCGCTATTGGTGCTCGGCGAGCGGCTGCGGCCGGTGCAGTGGGTGGCGGTGGCGCTGGCGGCGTCCGGGGTGGTGTGGCTCACGTGGCAGGCCGGTAGCCTGCCGTGGATCGCGCTGGCGCTGGCGTTTTCGTTCGGGCTGTACGGGCTGCTGCGCAAGACTTCGCCGCTGGGCGCACTGGAAGGGTTGACGCTGGAGACGCTGCTGCTGTTTCCGTTGGCGCTGGGCTACCTGGGCTGGCTGGCTTCGCAACACCAGAACGTATTCTTGGCGGCATCGTCCGGCACGCAGTTGCTGCTGGCGCTGGCCGGCCCGGTGACGGCGCTGCCGCTGCTGCTGTTCGGTGCCGGCGCCCGGCGTATTCCGCTGTCATTGCTGGGGCTGCTGCAGTACGTGAGCCCCACGCTGCAACTGCTGCTGGGCGTGTGGCTGTACAACGAGCCGTTCGCCGGCCCCAAGGTGGCCGGCTATGTGCTGATCTGGGTCGGACTGGCGCTCTATAGCGCCGAGGGCGCGCTGCGCCTGCAGCAGCACCCCCAGGCCTTATCGGCTAAGTAGCACGGTTGGCGTAGCCGGCAGACCGTTCCACGCGGTCGGCGTATCGAGCAGTTCGACCTTGGCGATGGCCTTGTCGCCCGGCACGTTGATGGTCCACAGCTTGAAGCTGGCGCCATTGCTCGGGTCCGTGGTGTTGGCCGCCGGCGTGCCCGTGGGGCTGAACCACGGGCGGAAGCCGCCCTGCAGCACGCGGGTGATCTGCGAGCCGTCGTCATACGTGACGCGCACCGTGTAGTCGCAGCCGCTGGCATGGCAGTACCACGCGTACGTGCCGGTATTGGGCACAATGGCCGCGCGGTCGGCGGCGCTGGCCGGATCGAACGTGCGGATCAGGTTGCCGGTGTAGGGCAGCGGTGGATAGATTTGCGAGACGCCCGCCGTGCCCGCACGGCTGAACGTGATGGCAATCGCAACCACCGGCACATTGGTCTGCGCCGGCAGGTTCTGGTTGATGCCGTACAGGCCGTTGCTGGTGGTGGCGGGCGTATAGGCAACGCGCGCCTGGGCGTTCGCATCCCACTTGCTGTAGCCCGTGGGCGAGGCCGCGTCCGTCAGGATCTGGCCCTGCAGCCAGGCCTGCATCTTCCCCGCATTGAAATCCGAGAACGTGGCGAACTTGTAGCCAGGCGACTGATCGCCCGCGCCGCCCTGCATCGGATCCTGCTTGATGCAGTGGCCGGCGGAGTCGGTCTGGTGGCTGCTCGCGCAATTGGCGTAGCTGCTGGCCGTGGTCGGCACGCGGATGTCGAGGAATTGATTGTGGTTCGGGTCATAACCCCATACCGAGCCGGTCAGGCTGCCGCCCGCATATGGATACGTGCCGGCCGTGTAGGCAGCGCCCGCGTGCGGCAGGCCGAAGGCGTGGCCCTGCTCGTGGATGAAGATGCCGGTGTAGTTCTCGTCGCCGACGCCGGTGCCCCCGCCGATGCTGCCAAGGCCGCCGCCGAGGAAGAACTCCCGCCCCGTCGATGGATCGACCGACAGGATGGGCGCGTAGTACTGGTTGTTGGTCGGGCTTTCGCCGTTGGCTGCACGCAGGCCGCCAATCAGGCTCAGCACGGCGCTCATCACGGCGTAGCCGTCTTGCTGCTGGTTCATCGCCGTCATTGCGTAGGCGGGCTGCGCGACGTTGTTCCTGTCATTGCGCGGCCCGATCACGAGGTTTGACCACGCCACACGTCCGATCGGATGGTTCGTCGCTTTCAGCGCGGACACCGGCCACTTGGCAAAGATCTCTTGCTGCGTGGCCGTATCCGGTGCCCTGACCGACGAGAGCGGCTTGGTGTTCGTGTCGTTGGCCCCGAACAGGTAGAACGGCAGCACGCGCAGGGTGATGTCGGCGTCAGTGCCAAAACTGGGCGTGTGCCCATCACTGGCCGTGTAGTTGGCCGCCGACACGCGGAACGATGTGCCTGGTGCCATCCATGCGGCGGGTACGGTCGCGCTCCAGCGGTCGGTCGCATAGGGCCGGCCGTTGGATTCGGTCGGCGGCAGCGCGGCCGGCGCGTTCAGCGCGAGGCTGCCGAGCAGTGTGCCGTTGCGCCAGGCTTCCAGCTTGGGCTGCTGCACGTCGGTCTGCCCGATAGCGACCAGCGCGAGCGCCCCGCGATTGCCGATCAACTTGAACGAGCCGGTAGTGTTGGGCAGCGTCCACGCCAGACCGCCCTCGGGCAGCACGTGCGTCTGCGCGAATTCCAGCTTGGTCAGTGTCAGCGGGCCGGCGGCTGGCAGGGCGGGGCTGCCCGGTGCGCCTGGGGTGCCATCTGCCGTTGTGCCGGATGTGGTGTTGGTGGATCCGCCGTCGCCGCCTCCGCAGGCGACCAGCAACAAGGTGGTCAAGGCCGCCGCCAGCGCGGCGCGGCCCGTGGATGGCGCATGGCGCATCGTGATACTCCCGACATTGTTATGTTTATTGGCGCGCACATTGTAGCTTTGTGAGGAATTGTGAAGATGGGCGCGCACCTCTATCCGGAGGGATCCGGGTTTTCGCTTGTTCGTTCGGCTGGCAAGGAGGCAAGGGTGATCAGGTAAAATCGTCGTTTTCCGCGATCTCCTCTTTGTTGCTGCCATGCCTCACGTCCTGCGTCTGTCCGATCTCATCTCCGAAGGCAAGCTTGCCGGTAAGCGCGTGTTCATCCGCGCCGATCTGAACGTGCCGCAAGACGATGCCGGCAACATCACCGAAGACACGCGCATCCGCGCCTCCGTGCCGGCCATCCAGGCCGCACTCGATGCTGGTGCCGCCGTGATGGTCACCTCGCATCTGGGTCGCCCGACCGAGGGTGAGTTCAAGCCCGAAGACTCGCTGGCGCCGGTCGCCCGGCGTCTGTCCGAGTTGCTCGGCCGTGACGTGAAGCTGGTGCAGAACTGGGTCGACGGCGTGGAAGTCAAGCCCGGCCAGGTCGTGCTGCTGGAAAACTGCCGCGTGAACAAGGGCGAGAAGAAGAACAGCGACGAACTGGCCCAGAAGATGGCCAAGCTGTGCGATGTCTACGTCAACGATGCCTTCGGCACCGCCCACCGCGCGGAAGCCACCACGCACGGCATCGCCAAGTTCGCCCCGATTGCCTGCGCCGGCCCGCTGCTGGCTGCTGAACTCGATGCGCTGGGCAAGGCCCTGGGCCAGCCGGCGCGTCCGCTCGTCGCCATCGTGGCAGGCTCCAAGGTGTCGACCAAGTTGACCATCCTGAAGTCGCTGGCCGACAAGGTGGACAACCTGATCGTTGGCGGCGGCATTGCCAATACGTTCATGCTGGCTGCGGGCCTGAAGATCGGCAAATCGCTGGCCGAGCCGGATCTGGTGGGCGATGCCAAGACCATCATTGATCTGATGGCCGCGCGCGGCGCCTCGGTGCCGATTCCCGTCGACGTGGTGTGCGCCAAGGAGTTCAGCGCAACCGCTGCTGCCACCGTCAAGGACGTGAAGGATGTGGCGGACGACGACATGATTCTCGACATCGGCCCGAAGACTGCCGCACAGCTGGCCGACCAACTGAAGGCCGCCGGCACCATCGTGTGGAACGGCCCGGTCGGCGTGTTCGAGTTCGACCAGTTCGGCAACGGCACCAAGGTGCTGGCCGAGGCCATCGCTTCGTCGTCGGGTTTCTCGATCGCGGGCGGCGGCGACACGCTGGCGGCCATCGCCAAGTACAACATCGCCGACCGCGTGGGCTACATCTCCACCGGCGGCGGCGCGTTCCTGGAGTTCCTGGAAGGCAAGACCCTGCCGGCTGTGGAAATCCTGGAGCAGCGCGCCCAGAATCAGGCAGCGCGGGCCTGATCGTCACGCGCCGTCTGCCGCATCGCTCAACAACACCAACGAGACACCGCCGCCCATGACCCGCTCCACCAAGATCGTCGCTACGCTCGGCCCTGCATCCAGCACGCAGGAAGTTCTGACCCGCATGATCGCGGCCGGGGTGGATGTGGTGCGGCTGAACTTCTCGCACGGCAGCGCGCAGGATCACATCGACCGTGCGCAACTGGTGCGCGAAGTGGCGCGCTCGGTCGGCCGCGAGGTCGGCATCATGGCTGACCTGCAGGGCCCGAAGATCCGCGTGGGCAAGTTCGAAAACGGCAAGATCACACTCAGCCCGGGTGATCGCTTCACGCTCGATGCCCGCTGCGAGCTGGGCAACCAGGAGCGCGCGGGCCTCGACTACAAGGAGCTGCCGCGCGACGTTGGCCCTGGCGATTTGCTATTGCTCAACGACGGCCTGATCGTGCTGCAGGTCGAGCGCGTGGTCGGTGAAGAGATCGAAACCATCGTCAAGATCGGCGGCGAGTTGTCCAACAACAAGGGCATCAACCGCCAGGGCGGCGGGCTGTCGGCCCCGGCGCTCACCGCCAAGGACATGGAAGACATCAAGACCGCGATGGCGCTGGGTGCCGATTACGTCGCGGTCAGCTTCCCCAAGAACGCCACCGACATGGAAATGGCGCGCCAACTGGCCGCCGTGGCCGGTGCGCCGCACGGCCACAAGGCCAGGATGATCGCCAAGATCGAGCGTGCCGAGGCCATCCGCCCGGGCGTGCTCGAAGAGATCCTGGCAGCCTCCGACGGCATCATGGTGGCGCGCGGCGATCTGGCGGTGGAGGTGGGCAACGCCTCCGTGCCGGCGTTGCAAAAGCGCATGATCAGGCTCGCGCGCGAAGCCAACAAGCTGGCCATCACGGCCACGCAGATGATGGAGTCGATGATCGTCAACCCGGTGCCGACACGCGCCGAGGTGTCGGACGTCGCCAACGCCGTGCTCGACGGCACCGATGCGGTGATGCTCTCCGCCGAAACCGCCGCCGGCCGCTATCCGGTCGAGACCATCGAAGCCATGGCAGCCATCTGCGTGGAGGCCGAAAAGTCGCAGCCGGTCCATTTGGATACGGACTTCCTCGACCAAACGTTCGCCCGCATCGACCAATCGATCGCCATGGGGGCGCTGTTCACGGCCTACCATTTACAAGTGAAGGCGATTGCCGCGCTCACGGATTCCGGCGCCACCGCGCTGTGGATGAGCCGTCATGGCATCAACGTGCCGATTTATGCGATGACGCCGAATGTGCGCTCGCAGCGCGCGATGGCGCTGTACCGCAACGTGCAGTCGCTGCCGCTGGCGACCAGCCTGGACCGCGACGAGGCGCTGCACCAGGCGGAAGAACTGCTGGTCGCGCGCGGTGTCGTGCAGCGCGGCGACTTCATCGTCCTGACCGTCGGTGAGCCGATGGGGCAGGCGGGCGGCACCAATACGCTCAAGATTGTGCGCGTCGGCATGCACTGACGCGCTGTCGGGTATGCCGGTTGCTGCTGGCGTCCCTGAGACCGAATACAGATCGACCCATAGGAGAAAACCATGCCACTCGTCTCGATGCGCCAACTGTTGGACCACGCCGCGGAAAACGGCTACGGCCTGCCGGCGTTCAACGTCAACAACCTGGAGCAGGTCCAGGCTGTGATGGAAGCCGCCAAGGAAACCGGCGCGCCGGTCATCCTGCAGGCCAGCGCGGGCGCCCGCAAATATGCCGGCGAGTCCTTCATCAAGCACCTGATCCAGGCTGCCGTAGAAGCCTATCCTGAGATCCCGCTGGTCATGCACCAGGACCACGGCCAAAGCCCGGCGATCTGCCAGGGCGCGATCGACCTGGGCTTCGGCTCGGTCATGATGGACGGCTCGCTGCGCGAAGACGGCAAGACCCCGGCCGACTTCGACTACAACGTCGACGTGACGCGCCGCGTAGTCGAGATGGCGCACAAGGTTGGCGTCACTGTCGAGGGTGAACTCGGCTGCCTGGGTTCGCTGGAGACCGGCGAAGCGGGCGAGGAAGACGGCCACGGCGCCGTCGGCAAGCTTGACCATTCGGCCCTGCTGACCGATCCGGAAGAGGCCGCCCAGTTTGTCAAGGCCACCCAGCTTGACGCGCTGGCCATCGCCATTGGCACCAGCCACGGCGCCTACAAGTTCTCGCGCAAGCCCACCGGCGACATCCTGGCGATCAGCCGCGTCAAGGAAATCCACGCGCGTATCCCGAACACCCACCTGGTGATGCACGGCTCGTCGAGCGTGCCTCAGGAACTGCTGGCCATCATCAACCAGTACGGCGGCAAGATGAAGGAAACCTACGGCGTGCCGGTCGAGGAAATCCAGGAAGCCATCAAGTACGGCGTGCGCAAGATCAACATCGACACCGACATCCGCCTGGCAATGACGGGTGCGGTGCGCAAGTTCCTGGCTGAGAATCCGGACAAGTTCGACGCCCGCGAATGGCTCAAGCCTGCGCGCGAGGCCGCCAAGCAGGTCTGCAAGGCGCGCTACATCCAGTTCGGCTGTGAAGGTCAGGCCGGCAAGATCAAGCCGGTCGGCATGTCGGTGATGGCGCAGCAGTACCAGAGCGGCGCCCTGGCGCAAGTGGTGCAATAAGCATTTTGCGTCGTAAGTAGAGCAACGGCTGGCACTGCGCCAGCCGTTTTGCATGGGGCCGGCCCGTATAATGTCGGCCTTCCACGTTTTTCACATCCACTTGGGTTCCGCCGTGTCCGCCACCCCTGCCGCCTCCGCCCTTTATCAATCGTCGATCACCAGCCTGCCGTTGCTCGGCCGGGGCAAGGTGCGCGAGAACTACGCCGTCGGCGACGACAAGCTGCTGATGGTTACCACCGACCGCCTGTCGGCCTTTGACGTGATCCTCGGCCAGCCGATTCCGGACAAGGGCCGCGTGCTCGCGCAGATGTCGGACTTCTGGTTCAACAAGCTGCGCCATATCGTGCCGACGCACGAGACGGGCATTGCACCGGAAACCGTGGTGGCCCCGAATGAAGCGGACCAGGTGCGCGGCCGCGCCATCGTGGTCAAGCGCCTGAAGCCGATCCTGGTGGAAGCCGTGGTGCGCGGCTATCTGGCCGGCAGCGGCTGGAAGGATTACCAGGCCACCGGCGCCGTGTGCGGCGTGCAGTTGCCCGCTGGCCTGCAGAACGCGCAGAAGCTGCCCGAGCCGATTTTCACGCCGGCCGCCAAGGCCGACGTGGGCGAGCATGACGAGAACATCTCCTTCGATGAAGTCGAGCGCCGTATCGGCAAAGAGCTCGCCGCGCAGATCCGCGACGTGAGCATCCGCCTGTACAAGGAAGCCGCCGACTTTGCCGCCACGCGCGGCATCATCATCGCCGACACCAAGTTCGAGTTCGGCCTGGACGAGAACGGCACCCTCACGCTGATGGACGAGGCGCTCACCGCCGATTCGTCGCGCTTCTGGCCGGCCGATTCGTACCAGGTTGGCACCAACCCGCCGTCGTTCGACAAGCAGTTCGTGCGCGACTGGCTCGAAGCCGTGCGCATCGACGGCAAGCCTTGGCCGAAGACAGCCCCGGCGCCCGAGCTGCCCGCCGACGTGATCGAAAAGACCGCGAACAAGTACCGTGAAGCGCTGACCCGCCTGACCGGCGAAACCCTGCGCTAAATAAAGGAGCGACGCGATGACCGCACAGCAATCCGCTCCGCTGGTTGGCGTGGTGATGGGCTCGAACTCCGACTGGGAGGTCATGCGCCATGCCGCCGACATGCTCACGCAGTTCGGCATTCCGTTCGAGGCGCAGGTCGTCTCGGCGCACCGCATGCCTGACGACATGTTCCGCTACGCCGAAGCCGCACGCGGCCGGGGCTTGCGCGCCATCATCGCCGGGGCCGGCGGGGCAGCGCACCTGCCGGGCATGATCGCCGCGAAGACCATCGTGCCGGTGTTCGGTGTGCCGGTGCCGTCAAAGTATCTGCGCGGCGAAGACTCGCTGCTGTCCATCGTGCAGATGCCCAAGGGCATTCCGGTGGCGACGTTTGCCATTGGCGAGGCAGGCGCGGCCAACGCGGCGCTCGCGGCCATCGCCACCATTGCCACCATCGATGCGGCTCTGGCAGAGAAGCTCGAAGCCTTCCGCGCACAGCAGACCGAAGTGGCGCGTGGCATGACGCTGCCCATCTGATCCCGCTATGGCTGATGATCTGAACCCTCGCCTGTCACAGGCGCACTCCGCTGAATCCCGCGCGCTGAACGTCCCCAACGCGATCCTGCCCGATGCCTGGCTTGGCATGCTGGGCGGTGGCCAGCTCGGCCGCATGTTCACGCACGCCGCGCAGGCGATGGGCTACAAGGTCTGCGTGCTCGACCCGGACCCGAACAGCCCCGCCGGCACCATCGCGGAGCGCCATCTGTGCGCAGGCTATACCGATGAAGCCGCATTGGCCGAGATGGCTGCGCTGTGCCCGGCTGTCACCACCGAATTCGAGAACGTGCCGGCCATGGCGCTCGATCGCCTGGAGCAACTCGGCGCGTTCGTTGCGCCGCGTGCCAATTGCGTATCGATCGCGCAGAACCGCATCGCCGAGAAGAAGTTCTTCGCGCTGTGCGCCGCACGTACCGGAATCCACCCGGCACCGAGCTGGGTGATCGAGCACGAAGCCGACATCGAGCAACTGCCTGCTGACCTGCTGCCCGGCATCTTGAAGATCGCCCGCATGGGTTATGACGGTAAGGGCCAGGCGCGCGTGTCGACCGTCGACGAATTGCGTGTCGCCTGGGCTGCCATGCAGCATGTGCCGTGCGTGCTGGAGAAGATGCTGCCGCTGGCGTACGAAGTGTCCGTGCTGGCTGCCCGAGGCGTCGACGGCAGCACCGCCACCTGGCCGCTGGCCGAGAACGAGCATCGGGACGGCATCCTGTTCTCGACCATCATGCCTTCGCGTAGCGTGTCGGACGACGTTGCCACGCGCACCCGCGCGGCTGCGGCGATGATCGCCGAGGAGATGGGCTATGTCGGTGTGCTGTGCATCGAGTTCTTCGTGCTGCAGGATGGCTCGCTGGTGGCCAACGAGATGGCGCCGCGTCCGCACAACTCGGGGCACATCACCATGGACGTGTGCGAGACCAGCCAGTTCGAGCAGCAGGTGCGCGCCATGGCCCGCCTGCCGCTGGGCAGCACGCGCCAGCACTCGCCGGGGCGTATGCTGAACGTGCTGGGCGACGTGTGGTTCGAGTACGGCCTGGAGCGTACGCCCGCGTGGCACCAGGTGATGGCGCACAGCGGCGCCAAGGTGCACCTGTACGGTAAGGCCGATGCGCGGCCGGGCCGCAAGATGGGCCACGTGAATTGTGTCGGTACCTCGCCCGAAGTGGTGGACGAGGCTTTCCGCCATGCCGCGCACGTGCTCGGCCTGCAGCCTGATTAAGAACGCATCGTCATCATGCACAAGTCGACCACGCCGTACGTCATGCCTCCGCGCGAACGCCTCGATGAGGCCGCGCGCAGGCTGGAGGCGGGCGAGCTGGTTGCTTTCCCGACCGAGACCGTCTATGGCCTCGGCGCCGATGCCGAGAACCCGCAGGCCATCGCCAAGATCTATGCGGCCAAGGGCCGGCCGTCCAACCATCCGGTGATCGTGCATGTGGTGGACGGCGCCGACATTTCCTACTGGGCCGACGATGTGCCCGGCATTGCGCTGCAACTGATCGAAGCCTTCTGGCCCGGCCCGCTGACGCTCATCCTCAAGCGTGCGCCGCACATCCCCGCGGCGGTGGCGGGAGGACAGGACAGCATCGGGCTGCGCTGCCCATCGCATCCGGTGGCGCAGGCGCTGCTGTCGCGTTTCAAGCGCGGGCGTGGCGGCATTGCGGCACCGTCGGCCAACAAGTTCGGCCAGGTCAGCCCGACCACCGCGCAGCATGTGCGCGATGAATTCGGCGACGCGGTGTTCGTGCTCGAAGGCGATGGCGTGGATGTCGGCATCGAATCGACCATCGTCGACCTCTCGCGCCTGGATCAGGGCATTGGCCCGGTGCTGCTGCGCCCGGGGGCCATCACACCCGAAGACATCGAGCGCGTGACCGGCGAGATGCCTTCGCTGCCCGATGCGGCTGCACCGCGTGCTTCCGGCACGTTGAAGGCGCATTACGCGCCGCGCACGCCGCTATACATGTTGTCCGCCGATGACGTGCCCGCGCGTCTGGCCTCACTGCCTGCCGGCAAGCGCATCGTCTGGCTGGGGTCACCCGTGACACTGCCAGCCGGCAGCGACCAGCGCCTCGCCCCCACCACGCCCGCTGGCTACGCAAACGCGCTGTATGCATTGCTGCGCGAACTCGATCGCGGCGGCTACGACGCCATCTGGGTAGAAACCCTAGCCGATACCCCCGCCTGGGCTGCCGTCAACGACCGCTTGCGTCGCGCCGCCGCCGCGTTCGAATCGAGCCTCTAATTCTTACGGGGCACGCGTTCGCCGTGCGCCCGGCAACCTCGCTACACTTGGGCGTTGTGTCGTCCTGCGTGCTTCAAACGCGCGCGGCGAGGTTACGCACCGCGGCACCACACATCAAAAAAATTCCACACGGGAGACAGACCATGAAGTTGCGTCAATGGATGGGGGTTGCATCGGCGGCCCTCGCCTTGGGCCTGACCGCTTGCGGCGGCGAATCCGATCAAAGCGGCAATCCCAATGTTGCCCAGGTACAGCGCATGGTGGTGTTCGGCGATAGCCTGAGCGACGCCGGCACCTACACGCCAGCGGCGGCAGCCGTGGGCGGCGGCAAGTTCACCACTAATCCCGGCCCGATCTGGGCGGAAACCGTGGCATCGCAACTGGGCGTGGCGCTGACGCCGGCCGTGATGGGCTACGCGAATCAGGTGCAGACTTGCCCGAAGCCCGGTTGCTTCGACTTTGCACAAGGTGGCTCGCGCGTGACCGACCCGAACGGCATCGGTCATAACAATGGCGCTGGCGCGCTCACGTATCCGGTCAAGCAGCAGCTCGCCAACTTTTACGCGGCCAGCAACAACACCTTCAACGGCAGCAACGACGTGGTGTTCGTGTTCGGCGGCAACAACGACATCTTCTACTGGGCTGCCGCCGTGGCCACGCCGAACTCGGGTGTGACGCCGGCCATTGCCACCGCGCAGGTGCAGCAGGCCGCGACCGATCTGGTCGGCTATATCAAGGACATGATCAGCAAGAACGCGACGCAGCTCTATGTGTTCAACCTGCCTGACAGTAGCCTGACGCCGCAGGGCGTGGCTGGCGGCGTGGCGGGTCAGGCGCTGCTGCACGCGCTGGTGGGCACGTTCAACACCACGCTGCAGGCTGGCCTGACTGGCACCACCGCCCGCGTGATCGACTTCAACTCGCAACTGACGGCCGTGATCCAGAACGGTGTTTCGTTTGGTTTCTCGAACACCAGCACGCCCGCATGTGATGCGACGAAGATCAACGCGCTGGTGCCGGGCGCGGGCGGCAGCTCGCTGTTCTGCTCGGCCAATACGCTGGTGGCGGCGGGTGCGGATCTGTCGTACCTGTTTGCCGACGGCGTGCACCCGACCACCGGCGGCCATCGCCTGATCGCCAGCAACGTGCTGCAACGTCTCTTGGCTGACAGCCTGATGCACTGATCGGGACGCACTCCGCATTCAGCAAGACGCCCGCGTAAGCGGGCGTTTTTGTTTGCGCTTGAGAGGCTGAGGAGCTAGATCTTCGGAAAGCGGCTGCAACCGGACTCTCGTGTGAGCCGCTTGAAAGCGGGGAGGGTTTTCACCTACGCGATTGACCTCCATCAAACCTGCCAACAATATTATTATGTACCGACCGGTCGGTTAATAAATAGATTGCACCAGAAATGGTGCCCACGGTCGCTCAATTGGTTCACGAGCGAGATGCCGCATCACCACCCAGGACGCCCCATGGTCATGATTCGCCCCCACGCCGAAGACCTGGACCCGATCGAGCGGGCCAGCCGAGATGAGATCGCCGCGCTGCAGTTGCAGCGCCTCAAGCGCACGTTCGCGCACGCGTACGAGAATGTGCCGCACTATCGCAAGGTGTTCGACGAGAAGGGCGTGCATCCGGGCGATCTGAAGTCACTTGCCGACCTGTCGAAGTTTCCGTTCACCGCCAAGCAGGATCTGCGCGACAACTACCCGTTCGGCATGTTTGCCGTGCCACGCAGCCAAGTGGCGCGCGTGCACGCATCGTCGGGCACCACCGGCAAGCCGACCGTGGTCGGCTACACGCAGCGCGACATCGACACCTGGGCCGATCTGGTCGCCCGCTCCATTCGCGCGGCGGGCGGGCGAGCCGGCGATATGGTGCATGTGGCGTATGGGTATGGCCTCTTCACAGGTGGGCTGGGTGCGCACTACGGCGCCGAACGCGCCGGCTGCACAGTGGTGCCCATGTCGGGCGGCCAGACCGAGAAGCAGGTCCAGCTAATCCAGGATTTCAAGCCCGACATCATCATGGTCACGCCGAGCTATATGCAGGTGATCATCGAAGAGTTCGTCCGCCAGGGGCTGGACCCGGCTGCTTGCTCGCTCAAGGTCGGCATCTTTGGCGCCGAGCCTTGGACGGAAGCCATGCGCCGCGACATCGAGGCGAAAGCCGGCATCGATGCGGTGGACATCTACGGCCTGTCCGAAGTCATGGGCCCGGGCGTAGCGAGCGAATGCATCGAATCCAAGGACGGCCCGGTCATCTGGGAAGACCACTTCTATCCGGAAATCGTCGATCCGCAGACTGGCGAGGTGTTGCCCGACGGCGAAGAGGGCGAACTGGTGTTCACCTCGCTTTCCAAGGAGGCGTTGCCCATCATCCGCTACCGCACGCGCGACCTGACGCGCCTGCTGCCGCCGACGGCGCGCGCGTTCCGGCGCATGGGCAAGATCGTCGGCCGCAGCGACGACATGCTGATCATCCGGGGCGTCAACGTCTTCCCGACCCAGGTGGAAGAGATCGTGCTGCAGCACGCGAAGCTCTCCGGCCAGTACCAGCTCGTCATCAGCCGCGAGGGGTTGCTCGACCAGGTCGAGGTTCGCTGCGAACTGCAACCCCAGGCCGGTGATATGAGCAGCGACGAGCGGCACGCGATTGCCGGATGGCTGCAGCACCGGATCAAGACGATGGTGGGTATCTCCACCAAGGTCTCGGTGCTCGCACCGAATTCAGTCGAGCGTACGCAGACGGGCAAGGCGCGGCGCGTGATCGATTCGCGCCCGCGCTAGCGCGACGGCCGCTGCATCAACACAAGAGGAAACGCTATGTACACGCAAGCCATGGACACCATGGGCAAGGAGCCGGACGACGCAGCCAAGGCCGTGCGCTCTACCGATGAGCTCGCGCTGCTGGCGCGCTTCGATGCCCGCATCGATGAAGGCGGCTACATCGAAGCCAAGGATTGGATGCCGGAGCACTACCGCAAGACGCTGGTGCGCCAGATCAGCCAGCACGCGCACTCCGAGATCGTCGGCATGCTGCCCGAGGGCAACTGGATCACGCGTGCGCCCACGCTCAAGCGCAAGGCGATCCTGCTGGCCAAGGTGCAGGACGAGGGCGGCCACGGCCTCTATCTGTACGCCGCCGCCGAGACGCTCGGTACCTCGCGCGACGAGATGCTGCACGCTCTGCATACTGGCAAGGCCAAGTACAGCTCGATCTTCAACTACCCGACGCTGACCTGGGCCGACATCGGCACGATCGGCTGGCTGGTCGACGGCGCGGCAATCATGAACCAGGTGCCCATCTGCCGCTGCTCCTACGCGCCGTATGCGCGCGCCATGATCCGCATCTGCCGTGAAGAAAGCTTCCACCAGCGCCAGGGTTTCGATTCGCTGCTGGTGATGATGCAGAAGGGCACCGACGCGCAGCGCGCCATGGTGCAGGACGCCGTCAACCGGTG
This sequence comes from Ralstonia sp. UBA689, assembly GCF_002298975.1. Lineage (GTDB taxonomy): Bacteria > Pseudomonadota > Gammaproteobacteria > Burkholderiales > Burkholderiaceae > Ralstonia. The sequence continues at coordinate 34,034 of NZ_DBMV01000009.1, read as the reverse complement.
GTGGTGGCCGTGCCTGATGATGTTCGGCCCACCGGATGACCAGTCGCCCAATTCCGCGCAGTCGATGCGCTGGGGTATCAAGCGCGTGAGCAACGACGAGCTGCGCCAGAAGTTCATCGATGCCACGGTCGAGCAGGCCAAGGTGCTGGGCATAACGCTGCCCGATCCTGACCTGAAATGGAACGAAGCTCGCCAGCACTATGACCATGGCCCCATCGACTGGGATGAGTTCTGGCGTGTCATTGGCGGCAACGGTCAATGCAATCGCGAGCGCCTGGGCGCACGTGTCAAGGCCTGGGAAAACGGAGCGTGGGTGCGCGAGGCCGCGCTGGCTTATGCAAGCAAACAGACTGCGCCCAAGCAAGCCGCTTGAGGCTTGAGTTCAGCACAGAGAGGAACCGACATGACGACGCAAAACGAATGGCCGCTGTGGGAAGTGTTCGTGCGGCCCAAGGCAGGTCTTGACCATAAGCACTGTGGCAGCCTGCATGCGGCAGACGCCAAGATGGCGATCCAGATGGCGCGCGACGTGTACACGCGGCGCCAGGAAGGCACCAGCCTCTGGGTGGTGCGCTCCAGCGACATCGTCGCCAGTGATCCGGGCGAGAAGGGCGCGTATTTCGATCCGGCCGAAGACAAGGTGTATCGCCACCCGACCTTCTACACGCTGCCTGAATCCGTCAATCACATGTGAGGCCGGCCATGCAAGCATCCATCCAACCGAGTCGGTCTCCTGGCGTCCAATACGTATTGCGCCTGGGCGACACCTGCCTGCTGCTGGGGCAGCGCCTGGGCGAATGGTGCGGCCACGCGCCCATTCTCGAAGAAGACATCGCCCTGGCCAACATCGCGCTGGACCTGATCGGCCAGTCGCGTGCGCTGCTCACGCATGCCGGCGCCAGGGAAGGGCAGGGCTTCGATGAAGACCAGCTCGCCTTCCTGCGCGAGGAGCGCGACTACCTGAACCTGACCATGGCGGAGCTGCCGCGCGGCGACTTTGCTGTAACGGTGTTGCGCAACGCCATGACGGCCATCTTCCTAAGGCTGATGTGGGAGCGCCTGGCGCAGTCCTCCGATGCGGAACTGGCTGCCATCGCCGGTAAGGCGGTGAAGGAGGCGCGCTACCACGTGCAGCACTCCATCGACTGGGTGGTCCGGCTGGCCGGTGGCACGGCCGAATCGCGCAAGCGCATCGAGTCAGCGTTGAGCCAGCTTTGGCTCTATACGCCGGAGTTCTTCGAGGACGATGCCGTCGACACCTTTGCGGCAAGCACCGGGCTTGGGCCTCGCTGGTCTGAGTTGCAGGACGCATGGCACGCCGAAATGGCGGCGCTGCTGGAAGAGGCCGGTCTGGCGATGCCGCAAGAGCAGGCGTTCCGCAGCAGCGGCAAGCGGGGCGTCCACTCCGAGCACATGGGCTACATCCTGACCGAGCTGCAGTACCTGCAGCGTACTTACCCCGGAGGTGCATGGTGAGCACGCCGTCGTCCATCGTGTCCGTCAGCGCAGCCGAGCGCGTGCAACGCGCCTGGAATCTGCTGGGCACCGTGCTCGACCCCGAGGTGCCCGCGCTGTCGATCCGCGATCTGGGCATCGTGCGGGATGTGTGCCTCGACGGGCAGGAGCTTGAGATTGTCCTGACCCCGACCTATTCGGGCTGCCCCGCCACCGAAGCGATCGAGCGCAGCGTGCTCGACGCCATCGACGCCGCAGGGCTGGGGCCGTCGCATGTCCGCCTTCAGCGCGCGCCGGCATGGACCACAGACTGGATCAGCGAAGACGGCCGCCGCAAGCTGCGCGAATACGGCATTGCGCCGCCGGGCGCCGTCACCGCCGGCGATGCCGTGCCGATGCAGTTCGTCCGCCGCCGCGAGCGCGAGACACCCGTGTCATGTCCGCGATGCGGCAGCGTCCACACCGAACGGCTGTCCGCATTCGGATCGACGGCGTGCAAGGCGTTGTATCGCTGCCTATCGTGCCGGGAACCGTTCGAGCACTTCAAGCCCATTTGAGTGCCCTGCATCCAAGACTACCGAGACCGTCATGAACTTCACATTCCACCCCTTGCGTGTACGCTCGGTCGAGCCCGATACACAAGATGCCGTGGTCGTCTCCTTCGACGTACCGGAGGATCTGCGCGACGTCTTCGCCTTCACGCAAGGCCAGCATCTGACGCTGCGCACCGAGATTGACGGCAAGGACTTACGGCGTTCGTACTCCATCTGCGCTGGCATGGACGACGGCGCGCTGCGCATCGGCGTGCGCAAGGTATCGGGTGGCGCATTTTCCAACTGGATTCACGCGCACCTGCATGCGGGCGATGTTGTCCAGGTGATGGCGCCGCAAGGCCGCTTCTTCGTGCCACTCAATCCGGCAGAGCAGCGGCACTACGTCGGCATTGCCGCCGGCAGCGGCATCACGCCCATCCTGTCGATCCTCAAGACCGTGCTGGCGCGCGAGCCGCACAGCACCTTCACCCTGATCTACGGCAATCGCTATCTGCGCTCGACGATGTTCAAGGAAGAGATCGAGGATCTGAAGAACCGGTACATGTCGCGCCTCGTCCTGCACTACGTGTTCTCGGGTGAACACACCGACACACCGCTGACCCAGGGCCGGTTGAACGAGGAGAAGATCGGCGCATTCCTCAAACATCTGGTGCCGGCTTCGGGCATCGACCACGCGTTCATCTGCGGCCCGTTCCAGATGAACGACGATGCCGAGGCCGCCCTGCTCGCCGCAGGCGTGCCCGAAGACCGCATTCACATCGAGCGCTTCGGTCTGGCCAAGCAGGCCGAGGGCCAGGTGGATGCCGTCGTGCACGAGGCCAAGCCGGGCGATGCCGAGCAGGCGCGCGTCGTCATCGTGCGCGATGGGCTCTCGCGCGAGATCGAGTTCCGCAAGGACCAGCCGAGCATTCTCGATTGCGCGTCCGCTGCGGGCCTGGAGGTGCCTTACTCGTGCACCTCCGGCGTGTGCGGAACCTGCCGCGCCAAGCTGCTGGAAGGCAAGGTCCGCATGGAGCGCAACTTCGCGCTGGACAAGAGCGAAGTCGAAGCCGGCTTCGTGCTCACCTGCCAGGCGCATCCGTTGACCGAACGCGTCGTCCTGTCGTTCGACGAGCGCTGATCCGACATCCCCCCGCAAGGCCGGTATGCGACGCATGGTCGCCTGGCCGACCGTGCCCCAATTTCCAGGTTGAACGAGTCTGAGAACCCCATGACGACCACACTTCAAAGCTTCATCGGCGGCCGCTGGATCGGCCAGGAAAGCGCGCAGGTGCTGCGCAGCGCCGTCAATGGCAGCCCTGTGGCGGCAACGCACGCGGAAGCCATCGATTTTGGCGAGGCCGTTGCCTTTGCGCGTACCGCAGGCAAGTCGCTGCTTGCGCTCGATTTTCAGCAGCGCGCAGAGCGGCTCAAGGCGCTGGCCAAGTTTCTGACGGAACACAAGGAATCGCTGTACGCAATTTCCGCGCACACCGGGGCCACGCGCACCGATAGCTGGATCGATATCGACGGCGGTATCGGCACGCTGTTCGCCTACGCCAGCATGGGGAGCAACGAGCTGCCCTCCGGCAACCTGCTGCACGAAGGCCCGGCGATTCCCCTGGGCAAACAGGGCACGTTTGCGGGCACGCACATTCTGGTTCCGCGTGCGGGGGTGGCCGTGCATATCAACGCGTTCAACTTCCCCATCTGGGGGTTGCTGGAGAAATTCGCGCCGAGCTTTCTGGCGGGCATGCCTTGCATCGGCAAGCCGGCCACGGCCACCTGCTACGTCACGGAGGCAGCGGTCCGGCTGATCGAGCGGTCGGGCATTCTGCCGCCGGGTAGCCTGCAACTGGTCATCGGCGGCACGGGCGATTTGCTCGATCGCCTGCAGGAGCCGGACGTGGTGACGTTCACGGGGTCGGCGGATACGGCAGCAAAGTTGCGCGTGCATGCGAATCTGATCCGCCGCTCCATCCCGTTCAACGCCGAGGCGGACTCGCTCAATTGCGCGATCCTGGCACCCGATGTCACGTCCGATGACGAGGAGTTCGATCTCTTCATCAAGGAAGTTGCCCGCGAGATGACAGTCAAGGCAGGGCAGAAGTGCACGGCCATCCGTCGCGCCATCGTGCCGCGCCAGCATCTGGATGCGGTGGCGAACGCGCTCAAGACTCGGTTGGCCAAGACGGTGGTGGGCGACCCGGCGCGTGAAGACGTCCGCATGGGCGCTCTGGCTTCGCACGCGCAGAAGGCCGACGTGGCAGAACGCGTGGCGATGCTGCGCCGACATGCAGAGTTGGTCCTCGGGGATCAGGGTAGCTTCACGCCAGTGGGCGAAGGCGTTGCAGAAGGCGCGTTCTTTGCACCGACGCTGCTGCTGTGCCAAGACCCGCTAGGCAATGCCGAGGTGCATGACATCGAGGCTTTCGGCCCAGTCAGCACCCTGATGCCGTATGACGATCTGGACGAGGCGCTGGCGCTTGCCGCACGCGGGCGCGGCAGCCTGGTGGGCACGCTGGTGACGCGCGATCCGAAGATTGCCGCCAGGGCCATTCCCGTGGCTGCGGCATGGCACGGCCGGCTTCTGGTGCTCGACCGCGAAGCGGCGGTGGAATCGACCGGCCATGGTTCGCCGCTGCCGGCGCTCAAGCACGGCGGGCCGGGGCGCGCGGGTGGCGGCGAAGAGCTCGGCGGCATCCGTGCGGTGAAGCACTACCTGCAGCGCACCGCTGTGCAGGGCTCACCGACCATGCTGAGCGCCGTCACCGGCGAGCACGTGCGCGGCGCACGTGTCCACGAATCGGCCGAGCATCCGTTTCGCCGCTGGTTCGAGGATCTGCAGATCGGTGATTCGCTGCTCACGCATCGGCGCACCGTCACGGAGGCTGACATCGTCGCCTTTGGCGGCCTGTCGGGCGATTACTTCTACATGCACTTTGACGACATCGCCGCCAAGCAATCGCAGTTCGGCAAGCGCATCGCGCATGGCTATTTCGTGCTGTCCGCCGCAGCCGGGTTGTTTGTGTCGCCGGCGCCGGGTCCCGTGCTGGCGAACTACGGTCTCGATACGCTGCGCTTCATCAAGCCGGTGGGCATTGGCGACACCATCCGCGCGCGCCTGACGTGCAAACGCAAGGTGGACCGCAACAAGCGCGACGCCAACGGCGTCGGGCAAGGCGTGGTGGCGTGGGACGTGGAAGTGACCAACCAAGACGACGAACTGGTGGCAAGCTACGACATCCTGACGCTGGTCGCCAAGCGGTCCTGAGAACCGCCTCACGATCGACCGAACTCGCTTGGGCGCCAACCTACGCCCCCCAGCCGGTTTGGCCGTTGATGCCCTATGCGGCGCCTTGAATTTTTGTGAGCGGGCGGAAAGAGGAAGGAGGCTTGTCTGAGCGAAGCGAGTTTGCCTCCTTCCCCGCCCGGTCACGGAAATTCAAGGGGAAGTCGCCGCATCGGGCGCGCCTTNNTTTCTTTGCTTACTTTCTTTGGCAAGACAAAGAAAGTGAGTCGGCCCCGGCAGGGGACGAAACACAGGACGCACCACCAGCATCAACGAATTGCCACGTGCGCAAGCTAGCCTCCCGAGCGACCGCGCTAAGAGGCGCCCACCAGTTGCAAGGCAAACCGATACACCGCCTCCACGTCATTCAGATCCAACACCGTCACCCCTTCGGGCACCTGCACCGCATCAGGCGCATCGGTGGCCACGGCCACCACGCCGCCAATTTCCGGCCACAACGGCGCCCGGCCCAGCGCGGGCCGGAACACTTCGATTTTCGGGAAGGCGCTGCGCTTGTAGCCTTCGACGATCACCAAGTCGGTTTCAGGCGAGAGCAGCGCCAGCACGTCGGCCAGTTCCGGCTCGTGGGCGGGCATGAATTCGCGCATCAGCACGAGGCGCTCGCCGCCCACCAGCACCACCTCGGCGCTGCCGGCTTCGCGCATGCGGTGCGAGTCCTTGCCCGGCGTATCGAGATCGAACCCGTGGTGCGTGTGCTTGATGGCGGCCACGCGGCGTCCATCGCGCACGAAGCGGGCGATCAGTTGCTCGATGAGCGTGGTCTTGCCGCTGCCCGAGGTGCCGGTGATGCCGAGAAGCGCAGGCGTACTCATCGCGGCGCGCCCTGGTAGATCCACTGCAGCAGCGCATCGTGCGCAGCCTGCCCGGCGCTGGCATTCGGGTGGTTGATCATGCTGACCACCACGAAGCGCTGGCCGTTCTCGCCTTCCACGTAACCGGCGATGGCGCGCACGTCGTTGAGCGTGCCGGTCTTGATCTCGGCGTTGCCGGCCACGCCGGCACGTGTGAGGCGGTTGCGCATGGTGCCATCCACACCCACCACCGGCAGCGCATCGCGCAGGATGCCGCCGTTCGGGTTGGCATCGGCCTGCTGCAGCAGGCGCCCCATGTTGCGCGCGCTGATGCGTTCGATGCGCGACAGGCCCGAGCCGTTCTCGATCACCAGTTCAGGCATCGTCAGGTTCTGCCGGGCGAGCCAGCGGTTGATGACCTCGGTCGACTGCTGCACCGAAGCGGGTTTGCGGCCGATCTCCGCGCCGATAGTCAGGAAGAGCTGGCGGGCCATCACGTTGTTCGAATATTTGTCGATGTCGTGCACGACATCGGCCAGCGTCGGGCCGTAATGCGTGGCCAGCAGCACGGCCTGGCGCGGCACCTTGCCTTCGCGGATGCCGGGCGTGAAGCGCGTCTTGCCGCCGGCCTGCTGCCACAACGCCAGGAATCCACCCCAGATGAAATCGGCATGCGTGAGCGCAGCGATGTTGAAGACGCGCTCGCCGCAGGCTGCAGCGTAGCGGCCGTCGAAGCTGGCCAGCACACGGCCGTCGGTTTGCGTGGCGATGTTGGCGCCGGAGAGCGTCTTCCAGTCACCACAACCGCCGCGCGTGACCTGCAACTGATTGTCGATCTGCAATTGCGCCAGCGGCGGCGACACGTCGATGTTGACCGAGCCATTGCCCGCATCAGGGGTGAGCGTGAAGGTGAGCGTCTTGAACGAATACAGCAGCGCATCGGGCGCGACGTTGTAGGCGCGCGCGCTGTCACCATCCAGCGGCGGGGCTTCGGACAGACCATTTTCGAAGTACGTGTGGTCGAGCACGATGTTGCCGGCAAGCTCGTCCACCCCGGCGCGGCGCACGTCGTTCACCAGCTTGACGAGTTCTTCGGGAATCAGCTTCGGATCGCCCTGGCCGCGCAGGTAGAGGTTGCCGCTGAGCACGCCCCGGTCGGGCTGATTGTCCGCATAGGCGGAGGTCTTCCAGCGGAAGTCCGGGCCCAGCAGGTCCAGCCCGGCAAAGGTGGTCAGCAGCTTCATGGTCGACGCCGGGCTCATCCCGATGTCGGCATTCCACTGCAGGATGGGCGTGGCACTGCCGGTGCGGACCACAAACACGCTGACCGCATCGAGCGGGATGTGCGCGCGGGAAAACGCCATCGCCACATTGGCGGGCAACCCGGCCGGGTTGTGCGCGGCTTGGCGCTTTTGCGCGGCACTGGCAACGGTTGCGGTATGGGCCTTGGGTTTCCTGGCTTCGGCTTGCGGCGCCGCGATGAGGGCCAAAAGGGCTGCGCAGGTGAGCGCGCAGCGCGACAGGTTCAGCAAACGGGTCGGACGAATTCGGGCCATCGGGAAGGGCAGGGTGAGGCACATGCGCGTGCGTTATGTGCGGACGCAGGCATGTTAACGCAGCAGCCCTGCGCTTCGGCCGACAAGCAACAAGGCGTTTGTCGTCCAATTCGTGCGGAATCGCATACGTGTGACGGCTCCGTCATCGGCATGCCGACGCAGGCAATGCCACGCTGCAAAGCATTGATCAGGATGACGCGGTAGCATTGGCGCCTTGGTGGCGCGCGGCATAGCGGCGCCACGGATGGTTTTCTTGCAGTCCTCCATGTCTTCCGAATTTGTGTCTGAACTCGTGCAACCCGCCGGCGTCCTGCAGCCACGCCGGCTACCGTTGTCAGCCCGCGCGGCGACGATGGCGCTCTTTTTCGTCAACGGTGCAACGTTTGCGACCTGGGGCATCCACATTCCCACCGTGAAGGCGCGCTTCGGGTTATCCGAGGCGTCGCTGTCGCTGGCGATGTTCATGGTCGCCGCGGGTGCCATCCTCTCCATCAAATTTGTGGGCCGCTGGGTGGCACGCGTTGGCACGCAGCACGCCAGCATGCGGGGCGGCTTGGCGTTCAGCGCGATGCTGGCGTTACTCATGCTGATGCCAAGCTACCCGGCGCTGTTGGTGGCGCTCTTTCTGTTCGGTATCAGCACCGTGGGTTTCGACGTGGCCATCAATGCACAGGCCACCACGGTAGAGGCCAACCACCACAAGCCGATCATCTCGTCGCTGCACGGCATGTTCAGCCTGGGCGGCATGGTGGGCGCGGCCGTGGGTGGCGTGCTGCTGGATCTGGGTGTGCCCCCGGCCGTGCATTGCGGTGGCATGGCGCTGGTCTTGATGGCGACGGCGCTGTGCGCAGGGCCGTTCATGCTGCCCGACCATGTGCATGCGGAAGGCGAACCCGCGCATCCAACCACTGGCCGCACGCTTTTCGTGCTCGGTCTGTTGGCCTTCTTTGGGCTGTTGGGCGAAGGCGCGATGTACGACTGGACCACCGTCTATATGCGCGAGATCGCCCAATCGCCCGAGGCCATAGCCAGCGCGGGCTATGCGGCGTTCTCGGGCGGTATGGCACTCGCGCGCTTCGGCGGCGATTTCGCGCGCGGACGCTGGGGCAATACGCGCGTGCTTGGCGCCAGCGGCGTGCTGGCCACGGGCGGCATCCTGCTTGCGCTCCTGTGGCCGGCCCCGGCTGCCGTGCTGGCGGGCTTCACGTTGATGGGCGTGGGCGCGGCCAACATGGTGCCGATCTTCTTCATCACGGCATCGCGCCTGCCGGGCGTGCCGGCGGCAGAAGGCATCGCGGCGGTGGCGCGCTTCGCCTACGTGGGCCTGCTGATCGGCCCGGTCATCATCGGGCTGATTGCGCATCGCTCCGACTTGCGCTGGGGGCTGTCGGTTGTGGCGCTTACCATGGCGCTGATTGCCGTGGCAGGGCCGGGGGCCATTCGACCGAAAGGCCCCAAAGCGCATCGCTGATTTCGCTCAAATTGCTAAAAAAATAAGCAGTTTCTGTGCGTTGACTTTCGCGTGCGCTTGCCATAGCTTACGGCGAGGAGAGGGGGTTTTCCGGCGTCGTCGCCATGATCTGATTGTGAGACGGCATCGGGATACGTTCAAAACGAGGCTGCATACGCAGCCCAAACGACCCATAGGAAAGGAGCTTCAAATGCCGTACAAACGTCTCACTCTCGTGGCAGCGGCTGCTGTCGTGGCAGCCATCGGCAGCATGGCCCACGCACAGACCGACAAGAAGTTCGACCCCTATAGCCAGGGCGCCAACGCCGGCGGCAAGTACGATCCCTACACCCAGGGTGCGAAGGCCGGCGACAAGTTTGACCCGTATTCGCAGGGCGCCAACGCCGACAAGAAGTTCGATCCGTACACGCAAGGCGCCGACAGCACCTCCAGCGCGCTCAACCCGGGCGCCCAGCCGGCCAATGTCGAGAAAGGCAAGTACGATCCGTACACCCAAGGTGCCAAGGCTGGCGACAAGTTCGACCCGTACACCCAAGGCGCCAAGGCCGGCGACAAGTTTGACCCGTACAGCCAGGGTGCCAAGAGCAAGGACCCGAACGCGAAGCAGTAACCCCGTGCCATCCGGGTTCATGAAGACGCTGATGCATCACCCGGTGCATCGGCGTTTTTCTTTTTGGATGCTCGTAGTGCTGGTGGTGGCGGGCCTTGCGCCAACAGCGCATGCCGCAGGCCTGTGCACGGCATCGTGGGTGCATGACGGCAGCCGCTTGCGGCTGGACGGCAACGGCAAGACGCCGATGATCGTCGAGTTCACCCTGCACGACGTCAATCGCGATATCCCGGACGGCTGCGAGATCGGCCTGCATATCTACGCCAAGTCGGGCCTGGTGGCGCTGGGCGGTCGGCCGATCGAGACCGTGCAGGAGCATCAACTGCTGGTGGACGAAGCCGGCGTGGTCACGCGCATCGTAAGTATCAACGGGCGGGTATTTGCGCAAAGCGAGCATGCCGATCTGGTCGGTACCGTGAGCACCGCCATCTCGGGCATGTTCCTGTACGGCGCGGGCCTGGCACCCGAGGCCGAGATGTTGCCCGGCGATACGTACGAATCGAGTTTCGATTTTGACGTGGTTTCGCCCCGCCTGGGGATTTCGGTCGGGCACATGCGGGCCGAGAAGGCCAAGGTAGTGGTGTCCGAGCGCCAAGTGGGCCCGCCGCAACCGGTGAACACGGTGGTTGGCATCCTGCAGTGCAGGCCGATCCGCTATACGCGCACGGCCATGCTGGGTGTGCTGCGTCTGGGCGATGAATCGATCGAGCCTGCCCCGACCGTTGCCCACATCACCGATTGGTTCTGCCCGGAGGCGGGCGTGGTGATGCGCCAGGAGGTCGAGCAGCACGGTCAGACGCAGGTCATCGACGTAGTGGATCTCACACGCTGAGCGCGTTTGTGTGTCGCGACATGACCTGCCGCGACATCATTCGACGCTGCCGTCGAAGCGGTAGATGCGCGCGACCGTGAAGGGCGCCTCCGGCTCGGATTGCGTGAACAGCGCGATGTGGTCGATCTGCATGGTGGGCGGCAGGACCACGTGGGCGGCCTCCAGGGCGCGGTAGCAGGCGAGCTGCTCGGCATGGCCCAGCCGGCCGGTAAGCGTGATGTGGAACGTGAAGGTGTCGAACACGTACGGGTAGCCCCAGCGCTGCAGGTGATGCTCCTGCGCGTCGGACAGGCCAGCCTGGCGCCGACGCGCCAGTTCTGTGGCGGGGGGCGGAGCGCGGAAGGTGTCGAACTCGCGCACGCAGGCATCTGCGAACCGGTGGAGGGCGTCGCGCGCCGGGTCGCCATGGCGCAGGCGCCAAGCCAGGAAGCCGCGCAGCGTCTGCAACGCCGGCTCGATCATGAACGCGTCGCGCTGCGGCGCAAACCGGCGCAGCGCGGCGTCGAGGTCTTCGACTGTGTGCGTGTCGGCCAGGCGGAAGGGCGGTTTGAAGGTGGCGTGCAGGCCGTAGTGGCGGGGTGCCTCGGTCCAGCGGTCGAGCGTGGTGAGGTCGATGCGGGCGTCGTGGGCCAGCGGCTGGCGCAGATCGGCGTCGATGGGTTCGTTGCGCCGCGCGCAGCGGCCGAGCCAGCGCGTGCCGAGCGTGTACCACGGTTCGGGCGGCAGCAGGTAGAGCGCGTATCGGTGGGCTCTGGGTAACGCTTGTAACGCTGGCTGCGGCGCTTCCATGTTGGCAGTTCAGTCGATCAGCGGTAGATGCCCGGTCGCGTGGCGCAGCCGGCCGCCCACCACGGCGGCCACCACGCGCGGCAGGCCGGGGCGGCGATCATCCACCACGATGGCATCGGCGCGCAGGCCGGTGGCGAGCGTGCCGCGGTCGCTCAGGCCGGCAGCCTCTGCCGGGTTGGCCGCCACCAGCGCCCACGCCTGCGCCAACGGCGCCACACCGTGCTCGGCCAGCTTGAACGGCGCAGCCAGCAAAGCGGGGTAGTAATAGTCGGAAGCCAACACCGTGCCCAGCCCGGCCGCCACCATGGCCGCCGCATCGGGCGCGCCGTTGTGACTGCCGCCGCGCACCACGTTGGGCGCGCCGAAGACGATGTGCCCGCCGTGCGAGCGCGCCGCGCGGGCCACCGCTTCGGTCAGCGGGAATTCGGTGACGGTGCAGCCATGGGCGTGGAAGGTGTTGCGCGTGGCGATGTCGGGCTCGTCGTGCGAGGCCATGCGGATGCCGCGTTGCCGGGCCGCCCGCGCGAGCGTGCCGAGTACCGCGTCGAGCTTGCCGCTGTTGACGGCGGCTGTGTTCAGGCGCGCACGGAAGGTGTCGACATCGCACTCGGCGCGGTCGGCGTACTGCGCGAGCTTGCGCGCATCGCCGAGCTTGTCGCGCATCATCGGCAGATGGTCGTTGAACGACAGGAAATGCACGCGGCCGGCGGCCATCCAGGCCAGCGCATCGGCCACGCCGTCGGCGTGGTGCAGCTCGAAGCGCAGATGCATCAGGTGCTGGGCACCCAGGTGCTCTCGCATGGCTTCGAGCGTGTCGAGCATCCGCAGCGCATAGGCATGGCCACGCAGGCCGCCTTCCCACGAATACGTCACACCATGGAATTCGGTGGTGATGCCGCTGGCAAGCAACTGGCTGTCTACGTCGGCCAGGGCGGTTTCGTACGGAAAGGCCACGCCCGGGCGCGGCATGACGGCACGCTCGAAGGCGTCGCCATGCAGGTCGACGATGCCGGGCAGAACCAGCAAGTCGCCGCAGTCGAGCATGCCGCGCGTCGGGTTGGCATCACACGCGGCGATGCGCCCGTCGCGGAACTGCACGGCAGCTTCGGCCAGCCCTTCGGCCAGCAGGGTACGGCGCGAGACAAGGCCGGCCACGTGGCCGACGGAGGACGAAAACGATTGCATGTGATGACTTTGCGAAAACCTGGGCGCTGTTCCGGTGTTCTTATGCACGGATGTTGTGCTCGCATTGTGCCGCAACTGCCATGCCGCCCGATGCGACATCAGTCATTTCCCCCACTCTGAAGTGGGGAGGGGCATCCAAACACCTTAACTTTCCTGACACGATGGTCGATATCGATAAAAACAGGCCCAAAGGCCCCACCAGCCCATATGGACGCCACTTCCGCCGAGCGACCCGATCGCCCCGAACCGGATGCAACCGGAGCGCGGCCGCTACCGCTGGCTGACGACCGCTACGAGGCGCTCGTCCGGCAGATGCCGGATGCGCTTTACATCGTGGCGGACGACATCATCGTCTTCATCAACGAAGCGGGGGTACGGCTGTTCGGGGCACGGAGCGCGCGCGACATCGTCGGCCGTGAGCTGGACGAGTTCGTGCATGGCGACTCGATGCACCTCGCCCGCCAGCGCCGCGAGTGGATGGTGGCGCACGGCGCGGGCCTGCCGCCCGTGGAGCAGACCCTGCTGCGCTGCGATGGCACGCCGGTCGACGTCGAGGTGCTTTCCGCGCCGGTGCAACTTGGCTGGCGTACCGCCATCCAGGTGGTCGCGCGCGACATCACCCAGCGCAAGCATGCCGAGCAGGCTCTGCGCGAATCCGAAGCCAACTACCGGGTATTGGCCGCCGAGACCGCTCGCGCCAAGGAGTTGCTGCGCTGCGAGAAGACCGTGCTCGAACTCAGCTCGCGCAACGTGCCGCTGCCCGACCTGCTGGCCGAAGTGTGCCGGCTGGTCGAGACGCTGCTCGATGATGGGGCGATGTGCTCGGTGCTGCTGTCTAGCGACGGCGAGCACATCACGCAGGCGGTAGCGCCGTCGCTGCCGGTCATGCTCTCGCAGGTGCTGATTGGCATCTCGATCGGGCCCTCGGTCGGTTCGTGCGGCACGGCCATGTTCCTGAACAAGTGCGTGGTGGTGGAAGACATTGACACCGACCCGCTGTGGGACGACTACCGCGACATCGTTGCTCCGCTGGGCCTGCGGGCCTGCTGGTCCACCCCAATTCGTGGCGACAACGCGCAGATGATTGGCGCGATGGGCATCTACTACGACACACCGCGCGCGCCCACGCCTGATGCCATGGGGCTGCTCGATGGCATCACCGACATTGTCGGTGTGGCGATCCAGAAGGCGCATATCGCGCGCGAGTTGCAGGAGAGCGAGGAGCGCTACCGTCTGGCGGTCGACAACCTGACCGAGGGCATCGTCGTGCAGGCGGCGGACGGCACCATCCTCGCGTGCAACCCGAGCGCCCGGCGCATCCTGCGCGCGGGCAGCGCATCGCCGGTGGGCGCCAGCCACCTGAAGTTGATGCGCCGCTCCTTGCGTGACGACGGCAGCGAGATCCCCTCTGCTGAACGGCCCACGCGCGTGGTGCTCTCCACCGGTCGCCCGCTGTTGGGCCTGACCATCGGTCTGGAGCTGGTGGACGGCGACGTGGTGTGGGTGCACGAGAACGTGCTGCCCATCGTGCGCCCCGGAGACGACGCGCCCACCGCCGTGCTGATCTCGTTCAACGACATCGGCCCCGCGCGCGCGGCCCAGCAGCAACTCACCTTCCTTGCCCAGCGCGACGCGCTGACCGGTCTGTACAACCGCGCGTATTTCGCGCAGCGCATGCAGGCCGTGATGGACCAGGCCGTTACCGATGGCCGCCAGGTGGCCGTGCTGTTCCTGGATCTGGACGGCTTCAAGAAGGTCAACGACACCGCCGGCCATGAAGCGGGCGACCACCTGCTGCGCATCGTGGCGCAGCGCCTGTCGGCATGCGTGCGTCAGAGCGATACGCTGGCGCGCCTGGGTGGCGACGAATTCGTCGTGCTGCTCGACAACGTGCGCTCGCTCGCCGAGGCCGAACGGCTGGCCACGCGCATCGTCGAGTCGATCGCGCAGCCGTTCTCCACCAGTGGCACCGAGTATTACTTGGGCGCATCGATCGGCATTGCGGTGTACCCCGAGCACGGCAGCGATGCCGCCACGTTGCTGCGCTGCGCCGACGCCGCCATGTACAACGCCAAGCAGAATGGGCGCAACCAGCACCGCGTGTACACGGCGCGGCTGTCGCAGCGCGCGCAGCGGCGCTTTCAGCTCGAATACCACCTGCGCCGCGCGCTCGCTGCCGAGGAGCTTTCGCTGCGTTTCCAGCCCATCGTCGATGCCACCTCGATGGAGATTGTCGGCGCCGAGGTGCTGCTGCGTTGGCACAGCACGGAGCTGGGCGAAGTGTCGCCCGCCGAGTTCATCCCCGTGGCCGAAGACGCGGGCCTCATTCACGAGATTGGCGAATGGGTGCTCGCACGGGCCTGTCATCAAGCCGCGCACTGGCGTGCCACCTGCCTGCCGGATTTCTTCGTCGCCGTGAACCTGTCACCGCGCCAGTTTGGCGAGGGGCTGGTACCGACTATCTCACGCTGCCTGGCCGAGGCCGGCCTGCCCGCCGGCGCGCTGGAAATGGAGATTACCGAAGGCCTGCTCATGCGCGACACCGCCGCCGTGATGCCGATGCTCGACGCGATCACGGCGCTGGGCATCCGCATCTCGATCGACGATTTTGGCACGGGATATTCGTCGCTGTCGTATCTCCAGCGCTTTCCGATCGATAACCTGAAGGTCGATCGTTCGTTCGTCTCCGGCATTCCTCGCCATCGTGATTCGGTGGTGATCTCGCGTGCGGTGGTGGCGATGGCCGCGTCGCTCGACATGACCGTCACTGCCGAGGGCGTCGAGACCCTCGAACAGGCGGAATTCCTGCAGGCCGCCGGCTGCGACAAGCTACAAGGCTTTCTGTTCGGTCCGCCCATGACGGCGGCCGCCTACGAAGCGCGTCTGCGCCGCAGCTACCCCGCGCGGGCGTAATGCGCGCGTAAGTAAGCGCAGGTAGCGTCGCTCAAGCGCGCATTCGCTCGCGCCGATAACCTCATAGAGGACCGCCCTCCGCCGTTAGCAAGGGCGCACACAACAACGATTGGAGACCGATGGCCGTGAAGCGATTTGCCTGGGGCCGTGGCCCGAAAGCCTCTCCCGAACTCGTGGCCCGCATTGCCGAAGAGGCAGGCCGCGTGGGCATGGGCATCTGCGAGGTGTCCGGTAACGTGGAGGACGTGGCAGCGCGCCTGCGCCGCCAGGCCGATGTGTTCGATCAGTTGCGCAGCGCCGCAGATGCCACCATGCGCGGCAACCACGACATCGCCGTGGCGGCGCGCCACGCGCGCGAAGTCGCGTCGCACGCCAGCGAGGAGGTGAGCGGCTCACGCGCCACGGTGGATGCATCGCTGCGCGACATCCGCGAGTTGGCCGTGGGCGTGGCGAGCATGGAGCAGCAGATTGCCGCCTTGCGCGAGGCGCTGGTGCACGTGGCCCAGGCGGCCGAGCAGATTTCGCAGATTGCCAAGCAGACCAATCTGCTGGCTATCAACGCGGCCATTGAAGCGGCGCGCGCCGGAGAATCCGGCCGCAGCTTTGCCGTGGTGGCGGGTGCCGTCAAGCAGCTTGCCGGTCAGACCGCTGAGGCCACGCACCGCATCGAGACCACGCTGGCCGACTTGTCCGGCCAGACGGACAAGCTCATCGGCGACAGCAGCACCAACGTCGCGCGTGCCCAGCGCGTGGATACGGGCACGCAGGCCATCGGCGCGGTGATCGGTGTGGCGGGCGAGGCCATCGCGCGCTTCGATGCCGAGGCCACCAACATTGCCGAATCCACTGCTGCCATTGAAGGCGAATGCGCGTCGCTCGCGCACGAGGTGGAGGCCATGGCCGAGGGGGTGCGGCAATCGAGCCAGAACATCGACAATGCGCGGCAGCAGCTTTCTGGCTTGCTGGGTTCATCGGAAACGCTGATCCGGCTGACGGCGTCCACCGGCGTGCAGAGCACCGACACGCCGTTCATCGACGCCGTGCAGGCCGCCGCGTGCAAGATTGGCGCGCTGTTCGAGTCGGCGCTGGCGCGTGGCGATATCAGCGAGGGAGATCTGTTCGATCACGCGTACCAACCGGTTCCCGATACCGACCCGCCGCAGCACCTGGCGCGTTTCACCACCTTCACCGACCGCGTGCTGCCGACGGTGCAGGAGCCGCTGCTCAAGCTTGACCCGCGCGTGGTGTTTTGCGCGGCGGTGGATACCAATGGCTATCTGCCGACGCACAACCTGAAATTCTCGCAGCCGCAGGGCGGTGATCCGGCCTGGAATGCTGCCAACAGCCGCAACCGACGGCTGTTCACTGACCGCACTGGCCTGGGTGCCGCGCGCAACACGGAGTCTTTCCTGTTGCAGACCTATCGCCGTGATATGGGCAATGGCACGTTTGCGATGATGAAGGATGTGTCGGCGCCTATCTATGTCAAGGGGCGGCACTGGGGTGGGGTGCGGATTGGGTATCGGGTGGCGGGGTAGTTTTTTTTCTTTTGGTCCATCCCTGGTTTCATCCCCTGCCGGGGCTGACTCACTTTCTTTGTCTTGCCAAAGAAAGTAAGCAAAGAAAGGCGCGCCCGATGCGGCGACTTCCCCTTGAATTTCCGTGACCGGGCGGGGAAGGAGGCAAACTCGCTTCGCTCAGACAAGCCTCCTTCCTTTTCCGCCCGCTCACAAAAATTCAAGGCGCCGCATAGGGCAGGGTACGGCCAAACCGTCTGGGCGCACGGGTTTGCGCCAAGGTTGGTTTTCGTGGGCTGCTTGTGTGCTTATTGCTTGCGCGTGCCTAGGGTGACCAACACCGCTGCGCCTAGCTCCAGCACCGCTACAAAGTACAGGCCGGCCGAGAGGTGGCCGGTGCTCGTCTTCAGCCAGCCGATCATGTACGGCGCGACGAAGCCGGCCACCACCGACAGAATACCTTCGAGCAGGAACAGCCATTGCCAGTTGGCGAGGTGCCTCACGCCTTCCGTGCCGCTCATGGTGAAGCCCGGCACTGGGCCGCCCACCACGCCGGCAATCGCGAGCGATGTCATGAACAGGCCGTTGATGCGCGCGTTGGTGGCTGACGACGAGAATTCGCTCGCGTGGCCCGGACGCAAGCAGGGAGCGTGCTGGCTAGTCGATCACCGCAGGGCAGCCTCCACCGCTCGGCCGACGCGCAGGATGCGTGCGTCATCGTCGGCGAGACCGCACAGCGACAGGCCGACCGGCAGCTCGCCGGCGGCGTGGATGGGCAGCGTCAACGCGCAGCCGTCCAGGAAGTTGATGACGCTCGGGTTGCGCAGCGTCAGTGCATTGGTGCGGAAGAACTGTGCATCGTCGGCTTCGAGCGGCGCCACTTCCGGCGGCACGATGGCCACCGTCGGCATCAGCCAGGCATCGACGTTGCCCAGGCGTTTGCGCGCGGCGGCGATCATGCGTGCGCGTGCATCCATCACGTCGATGTAGGCAGCGGCACCCATCTGTTCGCCACGGCGGATACGCGCGGCAACGCGCTGGTCGTACTGCACCTCGGCGCGCGCCAGTAGCGGGCGGTGCCACGCCCACGCCTCGGCGGCCGTGAGACCGCCGCCGCCGTTGATCTCGGGCAGTTGCAGCAGCTCGGGGAAATCGAAGCGGACGATGTGTGCGCCCGCACGTCCGAGATGGACGATCGCGCGGTTGAATGCGCTGGCGACCGTGTCGTCGAGGTCCGCGCCCACGTAGTCCTGCGTGACGCCAAAGCGCAGGCCGGCCAGCGGAACGGCGTCGGTGTCGAGGGTATCTCCGCTGAGGATGGCGTCGACGATGGCGCAGCAATCCACCGAGTTGGTCAGCGGTCCGCCCGAATCGAGCGAGGTGGACAGCGGCACGCCGCCTGTCATCGGTACGCGCCGCGCGGTGGGTTTGAAGCCGGTCAGATTGCAGAAGGCGGAGGGGATGCGGATCGAGCCGCCCGTGTCGGTGCCCAGCGCGGCGACAGCCATGCCGCCAGCAACCGTCACCGCACCGCCCGAAGTCGAACCACCCGCAGCGCGTGTGCCGTCCGCCGGTGTGCGCGGCGTACCGTAGTGCGGGTTCAGCCCCAGGCCCGAGAACGCAAACTCGCTCATGTTGGTGCGCCCCAGCAGTACAGCACCCGCAGCGCGCAAGCGCGAGACCGCCGTGGCATCGGCAGTGGCGGGCGGCTGGTGCGCTAGCGCGCGCGAGCCTGCGGCCGTCACCTGGCCCGCTACGTCAAACAGATCCTTGATCGACACCGGCAGCCCTGCCAGCAGCGAGGGCACGTTGCCTGCTGCGCGCGCGGCATCGGCGGCGCGCGCCATGGCCAGCGCGGCCTGTGCGTCGATGCTGACGTAGGCGGCACCACCGGCTGCGCGGTGTGCTTTGGCGTGCTCAAGCGCCGCCTCGGTCAGGGCGACGCTGGTGGTGCGGCCACTGGCCAGTTCTGCAGCCAAGGTGCGGATCATGTTCGGGCGGGGCGTCATCATGCGGAAATCTCCGGTGGGTGGGGCGCTTCAGCCCTCAACGGGCAGCGTGTCGACAGCATACCGATGGCGCAGCTCGCCGCCGGATACCGGGTCGATCAGCGCCATGTTGAACGCTTCGCCAAAGCCGAGTTCGCCGATGATCGGCTGCGTGGCACAGAACATGATGGTGCCCACGGGCATTTAGGGAATGCCCTGATCCCGCGTGGTCTGGTCATTCAGTCTATTTGTTATAGACTGCAACAAATTTCACGGAGACAGCCATGAAGATCGCCATCATCGGCGCTGGCATCGGCGGGCTCACGCTCGCGCTGATGGCCGAGCGCCAGGGCTTCGAGGTCGAGGTATGGGAGGCTGTGCAGACGCTGCGGCCGCTGGGTGTGGGCATCAATCTGCTGCCGCACGCTGCGCGCCAGTTGTGCGAACTCGGTCTGGAAGACACGCTCGGCGCACTGGCGATCCGTACCTCGGCGCTGGCTTACTACAACCGCTTCGGCCAACCGATCTGGCATGAGCCGCGCGGGCTGGCGGCGGGCTACGACTGGCCGCAGTTCTCCATTCATCGCGGTGAATTCCAGATGGCGCTGGCCGACGCCGTGGCCGAGCGGCTCGGGCCCGGTTGCATCCGCCTTGGCCACAGCTTTGAGGCGGTGCAATCGACGGGAGAGAGCGGCGGCCCGGTGCGCTTCACGCTGCGGGATCGGGCCGACGACACTGTCGTCGAATCGTCGGCCGACGTGCTGATCGGCGCGGATGGCATCCACTCCGCCGTGCGCCGCCAGTTCTATCCGAGCGGCGATGCCCCGCGTTTTGCTGGCCGCATGTTGTGGCGCGCAGTCACCGAAGCCGCGCCATATCTCGACGGCCGCACCATGTTCATGGCCGGCCACCAGGACCAAAAGTTCGTCGCTTACCCCATCTCCGAGCCACTGCGTCAGCAGGGCCGCTCGCGCATCAACTGGATCGCCGAATTGCGCGTGCCCGATGAAGCCCCGCCGCGCAGCGACTGGAACCGCGAGGTCGACCGCGCCATCTTCCGCAGCGCCTTTGCGGATTGGAAATGGGATTGGATCGACATTCCCGCGTTGATCGATGGCGCCCAGGCCGTGTACGAATTCCCGCTGGTCGACAAGGACCCGCTGCCGCGTTGGACCTTTGGCCGCGTCACGCTGCTGGGTGATGCGGCGCATCCGATGTATCCGATCGGCTCGAACGGCAGTGCGCAGGCGATTCTCGATGCGCGTGCGCTGGTCGATTGCCTGCTCGCCACGCGCGACATTGGCATCGCCCTGCGCGAGTACGAGGCGGATCGTCTGCCGCGCACCGCCGGCATCGTGCTGCGCAACCGGCTCAACGGGCCGGAGCAGGTCATGCAGCTCGCGCACGAGCGCGCACCGCAAGGCTTCGCACGCATCGACGACGTGATCCCGCGTGCCGAGCTGGAAGGCATCGCGATGCGCTATAAAAGACTGGCCGGTTTCGATCCGCAATCGCTGCGCGATCAGCCACCGATGCCTGGCCGCGCTCACGTGTCTGCTTGAGCGGCCACAACCAAGACCGAAAGAGAGGAGGGGACCTATGACCATCCGCCGCACCATCTGCGCCGCAGCCGCACTGCTGCTTGCCACCGCCGCCCATGCCGAGATCGTGGTGGGCGTGAGCTTGTCGACCACGGGGCCGTCGGCGTCCCTCGGCATCACGCAGAAGAACTCGCTGGCGTTCTATCCGGATTCGATCGGCGGTGAGAAGCTGCGCCTGGTGGTGGTGGACGACGCCTCCGACCCAGCCACCGGCACGCGCCTGGCGCGCAAGCTGGTGACCGAAGACCACGTGGATCTGATTGTCGGCTCGTCGGCGGTGGCGCCGTCGATTGCGATGGCCGAGGTGGCCACCGAATCGCAGACGCCGCAGTTGTCGCTGGCACCGGTGGAGTTGAAGCCCGGCAAGGGCGATTGGACATATCGGCTGGCCCAGCCGATCTCGCTGATGGCCGAGGCGATTGCGGCGCGCATGGCGGCGTCCGGCGTCAAGACCGTCGGTTTTATCGGCTTTGCAGATGCGTACGGCGAGAGCTGGCTGAAAGACTTCACCGCCGCCGCCACGCCGCACGGGCTGAAGGTGGTGGATGTAGAACGCTACGCGCGCGCCGATACCAACGTGACGGGGCAGGTCGCCAAGCTGGTGAGCCTCAAGCCCGATGCGATCCTGGTGGCGGGCGCCGGCACGGGCGCGGCACTGCCGCACACGTCGCTGCGTGACCGCGGCTATGCCGGGCCGATCTACCAGACGCACGGCGCGGCCACCAAGGATCTGATCCGCATCGGCGGCAAGGCCGTCGACGGAGCCATCCTGCCGGCCGGCCCGGTGATCGTGGCTGAGCAGTTGCCTGATAGCCACCCGAGCAAGAAGACCGCGCTGGAGTACGTCACGCGCTATGAGAAGGCCTACGGCCCCGACACCCGCACGCAGTTCGGCGCCCACACGTGGGACGCGCTGCAGGTGCTGCAGCGGATCGTGCCGGTGGCGCTCAAGAAGGCCAAGCCCGGCACGCCCGAGTTCCGCCGCGCGTTGAAGGATGCGCTGGAGACCGAGCGCGACATCGTCGTCTCGCACGGCGTGCTGAACTACACCGCCACCGACCACTTCGGCTTCGACGCGCGCGGCCGTGTGCTGCTGACCATCGATCACGGCAAATGGAAGTTGCTGCCGGCGGATCGGGACGTCACGAAGAACTGAAGCTCTCCTCGGTTCATGGATGACGGGTGCGTCGCCAACGATAATCGACGTATCCCGTATGAACCTCGCCCCCAATGCCTCGCCACCCCAAAGCCGACGACCTATACCCTGCCGTGGCTGAAGCCGGCCATTTCAACCCGCACGTGATGGACGTGGAGTACGGCGCGCTCGACGGGCTGGTCGGCTATGCGGTGCGGCGCGCGCAGCTCCACATCTACGAAGACTTCGTGCGCTCGCTGCAGGCGTGGAACATCACGCCACCGCGCTTCTCGGCCATGACCGTGATCGCGCATAATCCCAACCTCAAGCTGACCGAACTGGCCGACATTCTGGGTGTGGCGCGCTCGGGCGCGGTGATGCTGGTCGATACGCTGGAAGGCATGGGCATGGTCGAACGGCTTCCGTCACCGACAGACCGCCGGGCCTTCCGGCTGGTGCTGACCGCCAAGGGGGCAACCACGCTGGACGAGATCACGCGTGCCGTCACCGCCCACGATGCCCGCGTGACGGCGCACCTGTCCGGCGAGGAGCGGCGGACCTTGCTGGTGCTGCTCAACAAACTCGCGGCGGGGCCGGAAGCGGCATGAATGACAAATCACACATGAAAAACGGCCCGGGGTTTTGGACTGCCCCGGGCCGTTGCTTCTTGACGTTGGCTTAGCGTTTATCCGCGTCGATTGCCTTCTGCCAGAGATCCTTGTCGGGCGGGTAGAGCGAATCGAAGTACTCGCGCAGCGTGCAGATCTCCTGCACGATCACGAACGGAAAGCCCTGGCGGCCACCGCGGTCGTCCATCTGCAGGCTGTTCAGGTAGCGCCGGCAGCCGATGAAATCGGCCCACTTGGCGGCGATGGTGTTGATGATGCGCGGGAAATTGCGGCCGAGTTCGATGGGCCGCACTTCGTCGGGCAGGGACGCCAGCCAGCGGATGGCCTCGCGGTTGAGTGCGAAATCATCGGCGCTGGACCGCTTGCGTTGGGATGTTGGATCGTGAGTCATGTCGGATGCGCATCCATGATGGCTAGTGTACGCTGCCTGTGCCCGGCCGCCAGCCCGACGGGCGAGGGTCTTGACGCGCCAGGCGTTTGATTCGGCCGGCGCCGCCTGATCCACTTCTTTTCCTCAAGTTTTGCGCAAGCGTGCCGATTAGCCAAGCGCGGTCTGCTTCGCTAGTGGCCCAGAGCATCCACACTGAGACCGGCCCCACCAGAGATGTGCCTGCACGCTTTGTGAGGCAGGGTCTTGATCGGCGAACAGAGTGCCAGTGTCGGCTGGCGTGCCGCATCTCAATTTCAATCAAAAAACCGGACTTCGAGCCGAGGCAGGCAGGGTATGAAGCGAATCGATGCGAACCAATTGCGTGTCGGTATGTTTGTCACGAAGCTGGGCGGGTCCTGGCTGAAGCATCCATTCTGGCGTTCGCAATTCCAACTATCGCACCAGGGTCAGGTCGACGACATCCTGAAGGCCGGCATTTCCGAGATCTGGATCGACCCGGAGCGCGGCGAGGACGTCCTGCCCAAGGCCTTGATGCCAACCCCAGCCCCTGTGGCCGCGCCCGAACCCGAGCCGCTCACGCGCGAGAGCGTGGCGGCCCGCCCGCCGTTGACCCCCACGTCGCTCAAGGAAGAGTGGAAATACGCCCAGCAGTTGATGCAGAACGGCAAGGCGACGCTCGGGCACATGTTTGCCGAAGCCCGCATGGGCCGCGCGCTGGAGACCGACAAGGCGCTGCTGCTGGTGGATGATGTCTCCAACTCGCTGGCGCGCAACTCCTATGCGCTGATCGCCCTGGCGCGCCTGAAGAACAAAGACGACTACACCTATCTGCATTCCTTTGCGGTGTGCGCGCTGATGGTTGCGCTGGCCCGCACGCTGGGCCTGCCCGAAGACGAGATCCGCGAATGCGGGCTGGGCGGGCTGGTACATGACATCGGAAAATCGGCCATGCCGCGCACGTTGCTCGACAAGAGCACGGCGCTCACCAAGGAAGAACTGGCGCTGCTGCAGACCCATGCCGTGGGCGGCCACCATCTGCTGCAGGGCACCGGCCAGTTCAGCGACATCGCACGCGAAATCTGCCTGCACCACCACGAGCGCATCGACGGCAGCGGCTACCCCGACGCGCAGAAGGCAGACGGGATCAGGCTGTGGGCCAAGATGGGCGCCATCTGCGATGTGTATGACACGCTCACCTCGAGCAGCCCGTACCACCATGCGTGGTCGCCGGCGCAGGCGCTCAAGTACATGATGGCGCGTACCGACACGCAGTTCGATCGCACCGTGTTCCAGGCTTTCACACGCAGCGTGGGCATCTATCCGGTCGGCACGCTGGTCAAGCTGCGTACCAATCGGCTGGGCGTGGTCGTCAACCAGAACGAGGCCTCGGCGCTCAAGCCCGACGTGGTGGTGTTCTATTCCGGCAATACCAAGACGCGCGTGCGCCCCGAGCGCATCAGCCTGGGCAAGTCCGACGATGTCATCGTCACCGTGGAAGATGCCACCACCTGGGGCTTGTCGGACGAGGAAGTCTCCGACATGTGCCTGGTCTGAGATTGATCTGGCAAGTCCCCACGACCTTTGTGTATGTTTCTTAACACGGACTTCAACAAACTTCATGGCATACCCCTCTAAAGTGGGGTACCGTTGAGTCGTTGGTTTTTACATTGCCGAACAATCGCCACACACAGAGTGATGTCGGTAACCTGACAAACGAACGATTCAGTCTTCCGGGGGGTGACATGAACGTTTCCAACCTGCTGCATGCGGCCTCGAACTGGGTGATCCAGTCACGGGCTTTCAATGTCACGCAATCGGTTGCACACCATCGCACGGAAAGCGATGCGCTGTCGCACTGGAAACTCGATATCTGGCACAAGAGCGTGCCGTTCCTGTTCGAGGGCGGCCTAGCCGAGCCCGCACACCATCTGTTTCCCAAGCATCTGCCGGGCGCCGAGTGGGTGGACGAACTTCAGCACCATCTCAGCCAGCTCGTGGGCGTGCGCCGCGAGCATTGCAGGATCGACATTCGCGCGGTGACGGGGCTGGCGCAGTCGCCGTGCTCGGTGCACTCGTTCCCCAGCATGCTGGTGTTTGCGCATCAGCACTGCCGCCGCATTCCGCACAGCACGGATGCCGACTTTGCCGCCAACCGGCGCCATGTGTTCCGTTACGCAGACCAGACCAACGTATTCCGCGCCTACGATTTTGCTGGCGGCGAACTCTTCTACATGAACGAGTGGGGCGCGCACCATTTCGCTGCGCTGGCGTTGCAGGCGCGAACGCAGAACCGCGAACTGCTGATCGACGCGGAGGTCCGTCATGCGCGCTCCGCACGAGGGCTGCGCCGGCTGCTCGACAGCTTTTACGTGATCGGGGCGCGACGCCAGGGGCAGCAGCGCTACGGCACGCGTTTGTCAGAGGCACTGGCCAACCACCAGGTGCCGCATCGCTGGATGCACGGCCGCCGCGAGACCGAAGGCTTCGAACTGTGCTTCCTGCCCAAGTCGGACCGCTTCGCCAATTGCGTGGGCGAACAGCTCGTGCGCGACGGTTGGTTTGACTACGGCACATGGCTGGCCGGCCTGCATGACGCCACCGAAGTGGGTGCGCCGGCACACCGCGCCGAAACGGCCCGCAAGGCTCGCCCGAACTGGAAGCGCGTGTCCGTGCCGAGCCTGGGGATGCCGACCGGCTTCGCGCCAAGTTTTGCGCACACGCGTTTGTAATACACGGACGCTATGGTTGTGGGCTGACCTTCTCTCTGCCTCCGCCCCCCGCCCGACGGATTGCCGAATCGGGCGGCCGGTGTCAGAATTCGCAACTTAGTTGCATTGGGGTGCGTTGTGTGTGACCTCATGCACCTGCGTCTACCCCTGACCGTGCGCTCCTTCCGTTCCCCCTTCCTGCATCTGCGCTGGCTCGCTTGCCTGCTGGCTGCGCTTCTGCTGTTCGGTCAGCAGGGCGCGCTGCGGCATGCGCTTTCGCACATTCAGGATTGGAGCGAAGGGGCGCCCGCTGAACTCAGCGCTACGACCAAGCCCGCCGGCGCCGAGCGCAGCCAGCCCGTACAAGAGCACGCGGCGTGTCTGCAATGCGCTGCCTTTGCTGCGCTTGCGGCAGCCTTGCCGATGCTGGTGGCGCTGCGCCTGCGCAGCACGCGGCGCTGGCATTTTCCGCATATCGGCTTTCATGCCGGGGCGCCGGTCTTTCCGGTCGCCGTCTGCTCGCGCGACCCGCCGTTCCGCCTTTGATTCCTGCCCAGCCTGCCGGCCCGCGTGTTGACGCGCGGGCTGCCGTTTGACGCATCCGCTCGATTCAAAGGTTTTTCATGATTCCGTTCCAGCCTACCAAGCTGGTGATGGCGCTTGTCGCCGTCTTGCCATCCGTTGCAGCCGTTTCCGCGTTCGCGCAGGAAGCCGCCACGCCTGCTGCCGCCTCGTCCAATGTCGCGCCTGCCACCAACGTGCGCGACCTCGGCGAAACCCGCGTCACCGCCAAGCGCCTGGACGCCGCGCGCAACGCGCTATCCCCCGACACCGGCAGCTCCGTCTACAAGTTCGATACCGACGATATCGCCCGCTTGCCGCTGGGTGACGCCACGCCGCTGAACCAGGTGCTGCTGCAGGCGCCGGGCGTGGTGCAGGATTCGTTCGGCCAACTGCACGTGCGTGGCGATCACGCCAACCTGCAGTACCGCATCAACGGCGTGATCATTCCCGAGCCGATCAGCGGCTTCGGGCAGATGCTCGACACGCGCTTCGCCAATCAGATCAACGTGCTGACCGGTGCGCTGCCGGCGCAGTACGGCTACCGCACCGCGGGTGTCGTCGACATCCAGACCAAGGGCGCCGCCAGCGACGAAGACGGCCAACCGAAGGCCATCAGCGGCGAGATCGGCACCGTGCTCGGCAGCAACGCCACGCATGAGGTCAACGCGCAGATCCAGGGTACGAAGGATCGCTTTAGCTATTACCTCAGTGGCGTATTCGCCGAGAACAACCTCGGCATCGAAAACCCGACGGGCAATCGCAACGCCACGCACGACCACACCACGCAGAACAAGTCGTTCGGCATGCTCTCGTACCTGCTGGACAACGACAGCCGCGTGAGCTTCATGTTCGGCACGTCCAACGGCCGCTTCCAGATTCCGACGCGCCCCGGGTTGGAATCGCAGTTCACGCTGGACGGCGCCGTGCCGCCGGCGTCGGAGGCGCTCAACGCCAACCAGCGCGAGAAGACCGACTTCCAGATCCTGACGTACCAGCAGAAGGTGTCGCCCAAGCTGGACTATCAGGTGTCGCTGTTCCGCCGTTCGAGCCGCATCGACTACATGCCCGACCCGGTGGGCGACCTCGTCTACAACGGCGTGGCCGCCGACATCACGCGTCGCAACGAGGCCTACGGCGTGCAGGGCGATGCCAGCTACAAGCTCAACGACCGCCACACGCTGCGTGCCGGCGTGTTCGTGCAACGCGAGCGCTTTGTGGCCGACAACACTTCCAGCGTGTTCCCCGCTGACAGCACCGGCGCGCAGACCAGCAACACCCCGTTTACCGTCGTCGACAACCACAGCGGCAGCGGCACCACGCTCGGCGTCTACCTGCAGGACGAGTGGAAGCCCACCGACAAGCTCACCATCAACTACGGCGCACGCTACGACCACGTCAACACCAGCGTCAGCGAGCAGCAGTTGAGCCCGCGCCTGGGCTTGACCTACGACGTCGACAGCCGCACCCGCGTGCATGCCGGCTACGCGCGCTACTTCACGCCGCCGCCGACCGAGAAGTTCGACGCCACCTCGGTGCAGGCCTTTCAGGGCACGACCAATGCGCTGCCCTCGGATGCCAACACGGCCGTCAAGTCGGAGCGCTCGAACTACTTTGACCTGGGTGTCTCGCACCAGCTCACGCCGCACCTGACGCTGGGCCTGGATGCGTACTACCGCGACGTGCGCCACCTGCAGGATGAAGGGCAGTTCGGTAACGCGCTGCTGTTCTCGGCGTTCAACTTCGAGCGTGGCCGCATCTACGGCCTGGAAGGCAGCGCCAACTACCGCGAGGGCAACTTCGGCGCCTACCTGAACGTGGGCGTGTCGCGGGCACAGGGCAAGGGCATCGAAACCGGCCAGTTCAACTTTGACGACGCAGAACTTGCGTACATCAACAGCCACTGGGTCAATCTCGACCACGACCAGCGCCTGACCGCCTCGGCCGGTGTGTCTTACAAATATTGGGGCACAACGTGGATGGCCGACGCGCTGTTCGGCACGGGGCTGCGCCGTGGCTTCGCCAACACCGATCACATGCCGGCTTACTGGCAGATGAACTTTGGTGCCGCGCGCGACTTCAATCTGCCGATGCTAGGCAAGCTCAAGACGCGCCTGAGCGTGCTCAACGTGTTTGACCGCAGCTACCAGTTGCGCGATGGCACGGGCATCGGCGTGGGCGCGCCGCAGTTCGCGCCGCGCCGCACGTTCCTGCTGTCGGTCAGCAAGCCCTTCTAAGCAGCACGGGCCGGCACACCGAGGCTGGCCCAACCTCCCGTTACATCGGTGGGACGAGCCCGTCTTTGCCGACCAGCACGCGCTGCGCCGTCAGTGCACCTTGCGCATCGGCGCGCACGAACATCACCACGTGCGCGCCGGCCTTCAGCTCATCACGCCGCCCGGGCGCGAAGGTGACGATCGGCACCTCCGGCGGCACCACGATGCGCTGCTCACCATCCTTGTATTTGACCGACAGCGTGCGCCCTTGCGCGCCCGTCAAGGCGCCTGCCTGCTCGACCGAGCCGTTGGTCATGCTGCTGTCCGGGCCCAGGTCGTACGGGCGGTGGCCGTCGCCGATGCCGCGCATGGCTTCGGGAAACACGTGCACCTCCAGCGCGCGCAAGGTGCCGTCGGGCTGCTTGACCGCGGCCGTGCCGATGTAGCTGCCGGCCTGGATGGCAGAGGGCTCGCTGGGCGTGACTTCGGTGACGTTGAGGTCGGCGGGCAGGGCCACGCTGGCCTTGTTGCCCGACGTATCGGTCACGTCGACGGTATTGCCGTGTACAGCGGTGATTGTGGCGCGCACTCGGGCGGGTGCGCCTTGCGCGGAGGCCGCCAACGGTACGGCGGCAAGGCAGGCGAGCACCAGTGCACCGCGGGCGCTAGCGGAAAAACGCAGATGGGTCATGGCAGATTGGGACATTCGCTCAAGCGTGGAAGGGGGGCCGGTCCCTTGCTGCAGCAAGCACCGTGCCGCCCGCCAGTGTAGGGCGTGCTCACGTGCCGTGCAGGCCCTATGCCCGGCCTCGCGATGTCAGGCGTCGCGCCCGCAGCGCAGCCAGCCAGTCGCGCAGCGGTGTCAGCCACCGCCACCGGGGCGTCTCCACCGACGCCACGAATACACGTAGTTGCGCGCCGCCTGGCTGGTCTGCATACAGGCCCCACCAGCCGGAGGTGTCCAGCACGTGAGCGTGTCCTTCGGTGACGGTGTGGCGAATCCCGAGCGTGTCGCCAGCTAGCCAGCGGGGCGGGTATTCCAGTGTGACGTTGCCGGCCAGGACAATCACCGTGGTGCCGGCTGGCAGCCATGCGAGGCGGGATTGGCCGGTGTGCAGGGTGGGCCAGTCGACGTGGGGGGCGGGATGTTGTGTCGAGACAGTCATGTCGATCTCCTGTGCATGACTGCAGCGTAGGGAGATGCCAACAGCCGCAACAGACACAGAAATGACTGCTCACCACGCAACAGCACCGGCTTTGTGTCTATCTGTTACGGTACAGTTTTGCGTTGTCTGTATCTGTTCTGGTGACGGCCGTGTCGGCAAGATGTGCTCGACACCTCATCGTCACCTGCCCGCCATGTCGATCGTCGAGTTGACTCCACCGCCCGCGCAGCCGCTGTACCGGACCTTGGCCGACCATTATCTCGGCGCGATTCGCAGCAGCGTGCTGGCCCCGGGCGAGCGCATGCCTTCGGTGCGCGCGCTGATGCGCACGCACGGGGTGAGCCTGTCGACGGCGCTGCAGGTGTGCCGGCATCTTGAGGCCGAAGGTTGGCTGGAAGCGCGCGAGCGTTCGGGGTACTTTGTCCGACAGCCGCGCCGCGCGCTGCTTGCGCCGGTAAAGGAGCCGGAGGTGGCCACGCCCGACCCTGCCGCCTACGTGGGCGTGCATGCGCGCGTGTCGGCCATCGTGGCGCGCGGGCAGCAGGCCAACGTGCGGGTTGACCTGTCGGGGGCAAGCGGGGCGGCCACGCTGTATCCGTCGACGGCGCTCAACCGGATTGCCACGCAGGTGCTACGCCGGTATCCACTACTGCTCACGCAGGCGGTCACGCCGAACGGGCATCCGGAACTACAGACCGCCGTGGCACGCCGCGCGCTCGACATGGGCATGCAGATCGCGCCGGACGACGTGGTCGTCACGCACGGTTGCATCGAGGCGGTGAACCTGGCGCTGCGCGCCGTCGCGCAGCCCGGCGACACGGTGGCGGTGGAATCGCCCACGTACTACGGGTTGCTGCAGGTGCTGGAAAGCCTGGGCATGCGCGCGGTCGAGATTCCCACCAGCCCGCGCACGGGCATGTCGCTCGAAGCACTGGAGATGGCGGTGCAGGCCTACGGCAACATCCGCGCCGTGGTGGTGGTGCCCAACCTGCAGAATCCGCTGGGCAGCATCATGCCGGATGCCGCCAAGCGGCGCATGGCGGCCTTCTGCGAAGCGAACCACATTGCGCTGATCGAAGATGACACCTACAGCCCGCTGGCCGACAGCCCGACGCCGCTCAAGGCCCTCAAGGCGTGGGACCGCACGGGCAACGTGATCTACTGCGCGTCATTGAGCAAGACGGTAGCGCCGGGGCTGCGCCTGGGCTGGATGACCGCGGGCCGCTGGCACGAGCGCGTACAGATGCTGAAGTTTGCGCAATCGCGGCCGAACGATTCGTTGTCGCAGGTGCTGGCTGGGCGCTTCATCGCGTCCGGTGCCTACGACCGGCATATCCGCGCGCTGCGCCAGACACTGCGCGAGCAGCGCGAGCGCATGGCCGAATCGATTGCGGGGTGCTTCCCGGCTGGCACGAGGCTGTCGGTGCCGGCGGGCGGATTGGCGATGTGGGTGGAATTGCCTGCCAACGTGTCGTCGACGGCCTTGTTCGATGTGGCGCTGGCCCAGGGCATCCGCATTGCGCCGGGGACGATGTTCTCGAACCTGAATCGCTTCGATCATTACTTCCGCATCTGCTTCGGGCTGTCGCCTTCGGCCAACCTGGAAGCGGCGCTGGCCACGCTTGGCCAGCTTACGCAGCAACTGGCGGAGGCCTGACTCAGCCTCTCAGCCTGTTACCGGCACCACGCCGGCACAGCCGAGCGTGACTCCAGGCCAAGCACACTCTGCGCGATCTGTTCAGACCACTGCTGCACCAAGCGCTGCGTCGATGCGACCACTGCATCAATGCCCGCATTCTCGCCTCCGCTCACCGGTTCCGTGAGTGCGGTCTGGCAAGTGAGGGCCGAGGTCGCTGGGCCGCGCGTTGCTGCATCACGTGTCACACGCCAGGTCAGTAGCGCGGTCACGCGCTGGCCGGGGCGCGCATCGTAGCTGCGCATGTCCGTCGTGATGCGGTAGAGCGGCACGCCCGCCGGTGCAGCGCCGCCGCCCACGTCCACCGCCGACAACGCATTGGCCAGATTGGCTGACAGCGCATCGCGCAGCTCAGCGCCGAAGGGGGCGGCCCAACGCTGTAGCTCAAGCGCCTGCACCTCGCTGTCGGACGTGCGCAGCACGATCTGCGGCTTGTCCAGACGATCGGGCACGCGCACGCCAGACAGGCGGAAGGCGCGCTCAAAGCGCACGGTGTCCACCGTCGCCGGGCGAGCCGACAGCGTATGCAGGGTCGGCTCGGGCGAGGCGCACGCGGTCATCAACATGGCCGCCGCAACCGCGCAGGCCGTTCGAAGGGAAGAAGACAGCATCGTCGTCGGCATCATTGCGCGTCCTTTGCCTTGCCTCGGATCAGCGCTTCCGGGTGGCGGTCCAGGTAATCGGTCAGCACGCGCACCGACGCGGCCGCCTTGGCAACCTGCTCCAGCGTGTCACGCGCGTTGTGCTGCAGCGGCGAGTCTTCGGAGAAGACCTGGCGCGCGGCGTCCAGCGTGCGGCGGGCCTCGGCCAGCGTGTCCCTCATCTGCGGGGCCAGGTCGCTGTTGACGGTCTTGGCCAGTTGCTCGGTCTGCTTGAGTGTGGCGTCGAGCGTGGTCAGCGTGCGATGCACGTCCTGGCCGATCTGCTCGAACGGCACCTTGTTGAGCTTCTTCACGATGCTGGCGATTTGCGCTTCGATATCGTCGGTCGGATTGTCGGCGGTCGGGAAGATGTAGGCGCCGTCGCGCTCGCGCATGCCGAAGCGCGGAGGCGTCTTCTCGCGGTCGGCCGCGTCGATGAAATCGAGCTGCACGAACTGCTGGCCGGTCAGCAGGCTAGCGCTCTTCAACTGCGCACGCATGCCGTTCTTGATCAGCGCGTCGAACTGCATGCGCACGTCATCAGCCTCGTGCTGCGCGTTGTCGTCGCGGATGTCCATGCCGAAGCGGGTCGGGTACAGCGTGGCCGTGACCGGCAACACGAATTCCTTGCGCTTGCGGTTGTAGTGGATGCCGATCGACTTGACCTCGCCCACGTTGATGCCCTTGAACTCCACCGGCGCCCCCACCGTCAGGCCGCGCAGCGAGCGGTGGAAGTACATCACCACGGTCTGCGAGATGTGCTCGGGATCCTTGAGTGCCTGGGTTTCGTTGTGCACGAGATCGAACTCGGCATCCGCCACGGCCGGGTCATGCTCGGCCCCTTCCGGCGTCTGGAAGGCGATGCCGCCCAGCACTACCGTCAGCAGCGATTGCGTATCGAGCTTCAGGCCATTGGCGTCAACCTTCAGGTCGATGCCGCTGGCGTTCCAGAAGCGCGTGCCGCGCGTGACGAATTTATCGAATGGCGCGTTCACGAAGACGTGCAGGCTCACGCCCTTGCCGTCAGGGTCGATGTCATAGGCGGTCACTTGCCCGACGCGCACGCGTCGGAAGTACACCGGCGACCCGATGTCGAGCGAACCCAGATCGGACGCGCGCAGCTTGAATTGCTTGCCCTGGGTGTCGGCATAGATGGCCGGTGGCGTGTCCAGGCCCTTGAAGCTGGATTTCTTCTCGTGCGAACGCCCGCCGTCCACGCCGATGTAGGCGCCCGAGAGCAGCGTACCCAGGCCCGAGATGCTGCCGGCCGCCACGCGTGGGCGGACCACCCAGAAGCGCGTGTCCGCCGAGGCGAAGGCTTTGCCGTCGTGCGTGAGTTCGATCAGGACTACGGCACCGGAGCGGTCTTCCGTCAGGCCGACGGCCTTGACGACGCCGATGTCGACGCTCTTGTATTTCACGCGTGTCTTGCCAGCCTCGATGCCCTCGGCGGAGCTGAACGTGACCGCCACCTGCGCGCCGCGCGCCAGGATCACGCGTGCCATGAGCGTGGCGCCCACCGCGAGCGCGACGATCGGCACCAGCCAGATCAGCGAAGGCAGCCAGCGCTTGCGTTTCATGCGGCGCGGCGGCGGGACGTTGTCGGGTTGTACGGGATCGGTCATGCGTCGGTCTCTTCGGGATCTGGCTCGTCGACGGCGTCCCAGATCAGGCGGGGGTCAAAACAGCGGGCGGCGAACATGGTCAGCACCACCACGGCGGCAAACGGCCCGACTCCGGGGCCGGGCTTGATGATGGCGAGCGTGGACAGGTGCACCAGCCCCGCCAGCAGCGTCACGACAAACACGTCGAGCATCGACCAGCGGCCGATCGCCTCGACGATCACGTACAGGCGCGTACGCAGGCGCGGGTTCCAGCGCCAGCGCTGCTGCACCGACAGGCACAGCACCGCCAGGATGCCCAGCTTGGCCAGCGGCACGAAGAAGCTGGCGATGAACACGATGATGGCCAGGTGCCACGAGCCCGTCGTCCATAGATAGACGATGCCGCTCATGATGGTGTCCTGCTGCGCGCCGAGCAGCGTCTCGGTAATCATCACGGGCAAGACGTTGGCCGGCAGGTACATGGCGGCGGCGGCGATCAGCAGGGCCCAGCAACGCATCAGGCTGTCGGGTTTGCGCGCGTGCATGGGCGACAGGCAGCGCGGGCAGACCGGCGCGGCGGTCGGCTCTGGCGCGTCGTCGTGCGCGAGCGTGGGCTCGCTGGCGACTTGCGTACTGGGCATGCGTGCCAACAGCCCGCAGCGCTCGCAGGTGGCGAGGCCGTGCGCGGCAGCGCGCAGCGGGCGTGCCGGCTGCGCCGGCGTGGGATTGGCGG